>NZ_JAAIIF010000005.1 GCF_012932675.1 Bifidobacterium erythrocebi | reverse complement strand
TATCTCAGTCCCAATGTGGCCGGTCGCCCTCTCAGGCCGGCTACCCGTCGTAGGCTCGGTGGGCCGTTACCCCGCCGACTACCTGATAGGACGCGACCCCATCCCATACCGATAAAATCTTTCCCAGACCACCATGCGATGGACTGGAGCATCCGGCATTACCACCCGTTTCCAGGAGCTATTCCGGTGTACGGGGCAGGTCGGTCACGCATTACTCACCCGTTCGCCACTCTCACGGCCGGAGCAAGCTCCAGCCGATCCCGTTCGACTTGCATGTGTTAAGCACGCCGCCAGCGTTCATCCTGAGCCAGAATCGAACCCTCCACAAAAAACCTCATGAAAGGAATCAACATGTGACTCCAAAAAAAAGAAAATTGACGATCGCCTTATAAGGAAAGGCGCATCGCACGAAAACCCCGCCGACCTTCAAGGCCCCTCGGCCACTCCCGACGGGAGCGGACGGCGGACTGGCAATCATTGACTTGCATAAAGTAGTACAGACACGCTCTTGAGTTCTCAAACCACCACCGCACCGGACCCGGAGGAACCAGACCCAAGGGGCGAACCCCCGTGCCGAGCAGCAAGAGAAAAACTTACACCAACCACGCCCCCAACGCAACCCCGCACACCAGAGACACCCCCGGAACCATTGCAAACACACGCATCCACTGGCGTGTCGAAAACAAGACGAAACACCCGGAAGGACACCCCGACGGACACAAAACAAACCGAAAACAGACGAAAAAGAAACCAGGAACAACGGCATCCTCCCCACACACACCGGCGTGTCATGATGCGTTTGCCTTCATGCAATCGTTCCGTATGCGCTACATGACTATGAAACTCCCCTCCCCTAGAGGTCTTTCGGCACATAGACACATTCCAAAAGGGCAACGGGCCCGATTGCGATGCCCTCGGCAACGATGCCTATGGGGCAACAACGAAGCAGGGCCGCTCCCCAAAATGAGGAGCGGCCCTTGCCTACCTATGGCATTCGCGAATCACGTCGCGAATCGTCACGGTTGCTATCAGTTGTGGAAACCGGAATAGTTCGGAGCTTCCGTGGTCATCATGATGTCGTGCGGATGGGATTCGCGCAGACCGGCATCGGTGATACGGATGAACTTGCCGCGTTCCGGCATCTCGGCGATGTTATGGGCACCGATGTAGAACATGGACTGGTGCAGGCCGCCGATCATCTGATACAGCACGGCGTTCAGCGGTCCGCGGTACGGCACTTCGCCTTCGACGCCTTCCGGAACGACCTTGTCGTTGGAAGTGACGTCGGCCTGGAAGTAACGATCCTTGGAATAGGACTTCTTGCCACGCGGAGCCATAGCACCCAGGGAGCCCATGCCACGGTACAGCTTGTACTGCTTGCCGTGCAGCAGCACCTTCTCGCCCGGAGCCTCCTCGCAGCCTGCGAGGGTGCCGCCCAGCATGACGGAGGATGCGCCGGCGACCAGGGCCTTGGCGATATCGCCGGAATAGTGGATACCGCCATCGGCGATACACGGAACGCCCGCGGCGCGGCAGGCCTGAGCCGCCTCGTAGACGGCGGTGAGCTGCGGGACGCCGACACCGGCGACGACGCGGGTGGTGCAGATGGAGCCGGGGCCGATACCGACCTTGACGGCGTCCGCGCCGGCATCGATCATGGCCTGGGCGCCGGAACGGGTGCCGACGTTGCCGCCGATGATCTGCACATTGTCGAATGCGGAATCATGCTTCAAGCGGGAGATCATATCGAGCGCAAGACGTGCCTCGCCGTTGGCGGTGTCGACGACCAGCGCATCGACACCGGCTTCCATCAGTGCGGAAGCACGGTTGTAGGCATCGCCGAGGAAGCCGACGCCGGCGGCGACGCGCAGACGACCCTGCTCATCCTTGGTGGCGTCCGGGTACTGCTCGGTCTTGACGAAGTCCTTGACGGTGATCAGGCCGGTCAGGTGGCCCTCATCGTCGACCAGCGGCAGCTTCTCGACCTTGTGCTGGGCAAGCAGACGATGGGCGTCTTCCTTGGAGATGTTGGTCGGACCGGTGATGAGGTTCTCACGGGTCATCACGTCCTTGACCTTCAGGGTGTCGTAATCCTCGGAGGGAATGAAACGCATATCACGGTTGGTGATGATGCCGACGAGCTTGTTGTCCTTATCGACTACAGGAAGGCCGGAGATGCGGAACTTACCGCACAGCTTGTCAAGATCGGCCAGCGTGACCTCGGGGCTAACGGTCAGCGGGTTGGTGATCATACCGGATTCGGAACGCTTGACCACGTCGACCTGGGCGGCCTGATCATCGATGGAAAGATTGCGGTGCAGCACACCGATGCCGCCGTTACGGGCCATGGCGATGGCCATTTCGGCTTCGGTGACGGTATCCATTGCAGCGGAAAGCACCGGGGCCTTCATCGTGATCTTACGAGTCAGATGCGTGGTGGTGTCCACTTCGGAAGGGATGACATCTGTCGCGTTGGGCAGCAACAGCACATCGTCATAGGCGAGGCCGAGGCTGGCGAAGATGGGCGGAAGCGGTGCATATGCAGATTGAGGCTCTGCGAAGATATCAGAATTTGTAGCCATGTACCCACTATATGAACGACACATGACTTAATCGGCATATGCCGGACGCAACGTGGACACGACTACTGCCGATTGGCATCGGCAGCATCTTCCTCACGCAATTCGACAAGACGATGCTTGAGATACGGGTACATGGTGATGACCGTGAGCACCGCAGCGGCGACGAGCATGCCAATGAGCACCAACCATGCGGGAATGAACAGGATCATGAGCGATCCGAAGGAGATCAGCGCCGCCCAAGCCCACAGGATCAGAACCGCGCCCTGAACGGAATGACCGATGCGCAGCATGCGGTGATGCAGATGCATGCGGTCGGGATGCATCGGCGACTGGCCCTTGCTCAGACGCCGCACGATGGCAAGACACATATCGAGCACGGGAAGGAACAGCACCAGCACCGGAAGCAGAATCGGCATGAACACCGGCAGATAGACGCTGGCATGCACCGATGCCGGATCGATGCGGCCGGTAAGCACGATGGAGGCGCAGGTGATGAGATAGCCCAGCAGCATGGACCCCGAATCGCCCATGAACAGCTTCGCCGGATGCCAGTTGTGCATGATGAACCCCACGCAGATGCCGACCAACGCGACATCGATCAGCGTGGCCATCGAGGCGTACGAGGGCGACGTGCGTGCCAGCACATACGAATAGACGGCGAACGCGATGCCGCCGATCGCGACGATGCCCGAGGACAGGCCGTCAAGGCCATCCACGAAATTGACCGCATTGATCGAAGCGACGATCAGGAACGCGGTGATGGCCATGGACAGGCTGGGGGATGCGGTTACCAGAGAACCCAACGGCAGGGAGATGATCTGCAGACCACCCCATGCCACGAATACCGAAATCAGCAGCTGACCGGCCATTTTCAGCATCCAATCGAGATCCCACAGATCGTCCGCCATGCCCAGCAAACAGATCAGCACCGCGCCGATCATCACCACCCATGCCTGATGGTTCTCGCGAAACAGCCCCTGAATGAAGGGAATCCTGCTCGCGAACAGCATGGCGATGATGAATCCGAGCATCATGGCCAAGCCGCCCATACGCGGCGTGGGGATGGTATGCACGTCGCGGGAACGCACCTCGCCCACGGCACCGATTCTGATGGCCAGATGACGGATCAGGGGCGTGAGCAGATACGTGGCTCCACCCGCTACCGCCGCGATGAACAGGTATATTCTCATGCGCCCAATCCCCCGCCGTTGATGTGCAATGCCTGATGAATGAGATTCTGACCGATGACGCCTTCGCGCAGAATACCAATGCCGTCGCGGGCATGCGGGTCGGCCTCGACCACGGTGCTGGCGACATGACCGGGAGTGGAACCGCCGTCAAGATACAGGTCGACGCTGTCGCCCAAGGCCTGCACCGCCTCCTCGACGGTCTGTGCGCTTTCACCGCCGGAACGATTCGCGCTCGATGCGGCCAACGGTCCGGTAGCACGCAGGATACGCAGGCTGACCGCCGAATTGGGAATACGGATGCCCTGCGTCATGCTTCCGGACGGCGTCTTGCGCACCGTCGCCAGCGTGCAGTCAGGACGTGCAACCGCGATCGGCGAGAATGCGCCGGGCATGAACGCGGCGGCCAGACGATTCAGGGGTGCCGGCAGATCGAGGCCGAGGGAATCGATGTCGTCGACGGATGCGAGCAGCACCTGCAGCGCTTTGAACTGCGGGCGATGCTTCGCCTGGTATATGCGCTGGATGGCTTCGGCGTTGCGTGGATCGCAGGCGATGCCGTACACCGTATCCGTAGGAATGACAATCAAACCGCCACCGCGGACAATCGCTGCGGCCTGGGCCAGGGACTCGTCGGTAATGGCGTGGACCTCGCTCATAGAACCTCCCTCAATCGCTGGTACAACCTTTCCATTGCACCACTAAGCACCGATAGACGCAAACCGTACCACAGGAGCGAAGAGCCCGTCGGCATGACCAAGGCGGCCTGAACGCATCGGACGCGGCAGTGCGCGGGACGGCCGTAGACCTATAATGTGAGCGCAAACAATCACCGGGAGCCAATCGGCTCCACCACCGACGAAGGAGCCGACCATGCCGACATTGCCGCCCATCGAGCCACGTATGCCACGCCGCAGCGAACGAGAGGAAATGCTCGACGGCAAACTGTACCGTTCGGGAGACCCGGAGCTCAATGCCCTGCTCGAACGTTCCGCCGACCTGTGCACGAAATACAACGCGCTGCCACGTGGTGCGAGCGCCGAACGACAGGCCGTTCTCGACGAGCTCGTGCCGAACCACGGCGAACATCTCGACGTGATGGGACCGGTGTTCTTCGATTACGGATGCCACACCACGATCGGCGACCGCGTGTTCATGAATTTCAACTTCACCTGCCTGGACTGCGTGCCCGTGACCATCGGCGACGATGTGCTGTTCGGTCCGAACGTCTCGCTGCTGCCGCCCATGCACCCGATCCGCTGGCAGGACCGCAACGTGCGGAAATCCGAGGACGGCTCCTACTACGACTACGAATACGGCCGCCCGATCACCATTGGATCGAACTGCTGGTTCGGCGGCAATGTGACGGTGCTTGGCGGCGTGACCATCGGCGACGGCTGTGTGATCGGTGCCGGAGCCGTGGTGACCAAGGACATCCCGGCCAACTCCGTGGCGGTGGGCAACCCCGCGCATGTGATCCGCCAAATCACCGACGCCGACGCCGCGGCGCTGCAGGATTACGCACAGTAGGCAAGGCGGCAGAAGACCGTTGTCATAACGGGAAACGCCTCCGATCCAGCCAGGCAACGGCCGGATCGGAGGCGTTTTCCATGAGGTGACGGGAACAGCGCTACGCGCCCAGATACGCCTTGCGCACCTTCTCGTCGTGCAGCAGCTCCTTGGCATCGCCTTCCATGGTGATGGAACCGGTCTCCAGCACATAGGCACGATCCGCGATGGACAGCGCCATCTTCGCGTTCTGCTCGACCAGCAGCACGGTGATGCCCTCGGCATGCAGCTTCTTGATGATGGCGAAGATCTCCTTCACCAGCTTCGGGGACAGACCCATCGAAGGCTCGTCCATGAGAATGGTGTTCGGATGGCTCATCAGGGCGCGGCCCATGGCGACCATCTGCTGTTCGCCGCCGGACAGCGTGCCGGCCAGCTGGCGGCGACGCTCCTTCAGGCGCGGGAACAGGCCGAACACCATGTCGAGATCGTCGGACATCGTCGAGTCGTCCTTGAGGCTGAACGCGCCCATCTCAAGGTTCTCCTGCACGCTCATGCGCGTGAACACATGGCGGCCTTCGGGAATATGGGCCATGCCGAACGTCACGATGTTGTGGTTGCGCTCCTTGAGCAGATCGTGACCGTTGAACATGACCGAACCGGACTTCGCCGGCACCAGGCCGGTGATGGTGTGCAGCGTGGTGGTCTTGCCGGCACCGTTCGCGCCGATCAGGGAGACGATCTCGCCGTCGTCCACATGCAGGCTGATGTTCTTGACCGCATCGATCGCGCCATAGGAAACGCTGAGATTCTTAATGTCGAGCATCAGTTCTCCTCCTCGGAATCGGTATCGTCGTCGGAACCGAGGTATGCGGAGATCACCTGCGGGTTGTTGGCGATTTCCTCCGGCAGACCGGAGGCGATGGTGCGTCCGTAGTCGAGCACCTGGATGCGCTGGCAGACGTTCATGACCAGGCTCATATCGTGCTCGATCAGCAGGATGGCGATGCCGAAGCGATCGCGGATCGTGTTGATGCAGTTGAGCAGATCCTCGGTCTCGGTCGGGTTCATGCCGGCGGCCGGCTCGTCGAGCAGCAGCAGCTTCATGCCGGTTGCCAGGGCGCGTGCGATCTCCAGCTTGCGCTGGGCGCCGTACGGCAGGTTCGCGGCCTCGGTGTTGGCCAGGCCTTCGAGGTTGAAGATGCGCAGCAGGTCGATGGCCTTGGCATGCATGTCGCTCTCCTGCTTCCAGAAGCGCGGCGTGCGGAAGATAGCGCCGCCCATCTTGTAGGTGAACGACTCGTTGAACGCGACCAGCACGTTCTCCTCGACGGTCATCTGCTTGAACAGGCGGATGTTCTGGAAGGTGCGGGCGATGCCGGCGCGCACGACCTGATAGGTCTTCTTGCCGTTCATGCGCTTGCCGTCCAGGAAGAACTCGCCTTCGGTCGGCTGGTATACGCCGGTGAGCAGGTTGAACACCGTGGTCTTGCCTGCGCCGTTGGGGCCGATCAGGCCGACCAGCTCGCCCTTGCCGATGGTCATGTTGAAATCGGATACGGCCTTGAGGCCGCCGAAGGTGATGCCGAGATGCTCCGCCCTCAAGATCGGTTCACTCATGCTTGGCCTCCTTGGTCTCCTCGACGCCTGTGGCCTCGGCCTTGCCGGCGTCGCCGTTCTTGCCCTTCTTTCCCTTCGGATAGAAGATGCGGTTGATCGCCTTCGGCAGCGAGAACTCCCAGTTGCCGAAGATGCCCTGCGGGCGGAAGATCATGATGAGCACAAGCACCACCGAATACACCAGCATGCGGTAGTCGGAGAACGCGCGCAGCAGTTCCGGCAGGATCGTCAGGCCGATGGCGGAGACGATGGAACCGGTCAGGGAGCCCATGCCGCCGAACACGACCATGATCACGTAGTTGATGGACTGCAGCCAGCCTGCCATGCTCGGGGTGAGCGCACCGATGTACTGGGCGAAGATGCCGCCGGCGATACCCGCGAAGAACGCGGAGATGGCGAAGACAAGCACCTTCATGTAGGTGATGTTGATGCCCGAGGCGCTGGCCGCGATCTCGTCGTCGCGGATGGCCTTGACCGCGCGGCCGTAGCGGGAACGGGCGAACATGAACAGCAGCACGACGGTGACGACGGTGATCCAGAACACCACGTACAGGTTGGCGAGACGGTCGATGCCGATCAGCGCCTGGCCCTGCTGGCCCTTGTCGAGGCCTTCGCCGCCAGCGACCTTGAGGTTCTGGATGATGACTCGGATGATCTCGCCGAAGCCGAGCGTGATGATGGCGAGGTAGTCGCCGTGCAGACGCAGGGCCGGAATGCCGATCAGCACGCCGAAGATGCAGGCGACCAGGCCGCCGGCGACGGTGACGAGCAGGAAGCGCACGGTGTCGTTCATCACAACGCCGTTGGCGACGAGCAGCTTGCTGAACAGCGCCGCGGAGTATGCGCCGATGGCCTCGAAGCCGCAGCAGCCGAGCGTCAGCTGGCCGAGCACGCCGATGGTGAGGTTCAGCGAGGTGGTCATGATCACCGCGATGCAGCAGGTCATGATGATGCCCTTGACGTACAGCGACACCGCGCCGGTCTCGCACACGCCCATCAGCACGCCGAACAGCACGACGACGCCGATGGCGCAGACGATATAGGACTGTTTGATGGAAAGCATCGATTTCTTCATAGGATCACACCTTCTCGCTTTCCGGCTCGCCCATCAGACCGGACGGCTTGACCAGCAGCACGATGATGAGGATGCCGAACACGATGGCGTCCGCGAATGCGGAGGTGATCACACCTCCGGTGATGGTGCCGATATAGGCCTTGGTCAGGCTCTCGACCACACCGATCACCAGACCGCCGACCATGGCGCCCGGAATGGAGCCGATGCCGCCGAGCACCGCGGCCACGAAGGCCTTCAGACCCAGCATGGCGCCCATCATCGGGGAGACCTGCGGGTAGGAGATGCAGTACATGAGCGAGGCGACGGCCGCAAGACCGGAGCCGATGGCGAAGGTCAGGGTGATCGTGGAATTCACGTTGATGCCCATGAGGATGGCGGCTTCCTTGTCTTCGGAGACCGCACGCATGGCCTTGCCCTGCTTGGTGTGGGAGACGAACAGCTGCAGCGCGATCATGATGATGATGCCGAGCAGCACCGTGACGATCGTCGCGCCGTCGATCTTGAGATCGCCGATGGCGATGGACGGGATCTGGATGATCGTCGGAATGGTCTGGTAATCCGCTCCGAACACGGCCTGGGAGCCGTTTTCGAGCAGCAGGCTCATGGCGATGGCGGTGATCAGGGCGGTCATGTTGTTGCCCTTCTCACGCACGGGCTTGTAGGCCGCCTTCTCCACGATCACACCGACGGCGACGCACACGAGGATCGCCGGGACGACGGAAAGCCATGCGGGCAGGCCGCAGGCGATGATTGCCGGAATGGTAAGCATGAGTACATACGCGCCGACCATGATGAAGTCGCCGTGCGCGAAGTTGATCAGACGAATGATGCCGTACACCATGGTGTAGCCCAGAGCCACAAGGGAATACACGCTACCGATTTTCAGACCGTTGAAGATCTGACTGATAAACATAATGATCTGATTGCCCATCACTCCCCCTTTCTTCTCTTTCTTCTAGAGGTTTTCTTCTGTTGATTGCTTCTTGTTGACCGAAACGATTGGATGCCCAACGGGTGCCGGTCGGACGCCGGTCGGACGCGCCGCAGCGCCGGGCCGTTACTTGGCCGGTTCGATGGTGCTGCGATAGGTCGGCTTGCCGTTCTTCATCTCAAGCACGATGACGGACTTCTTCGGCGAACCGTGCGAATCAAGCGTGAACTTGCCGGTGACACCGGAGAAGCTCATGCCGTAGATGGCCTTGCGGATGTCCGCGCGGCTGGCGTTGGGGCCGGCCTTCTCGATGGCCTGCTTGAACATGTAGACGGAATCGTAGCCCAACGCGGTGAATGTGTTCGGGGACGCGCCGTTGTTCGCCTTCTTGTACGATGTGATGAACTTCTGCACCTTCTTGTTGGAGGTGTCGTCCGGGGAATAATGCGTGGTGTACAGCACCTTGTTGTACCGTGCCTTGTTGCCGGTGATCTGCAATCCGTCGTAGCCGTCGGGGCCCATGATGTAGCCGTTGTAGCCGACCGCACGGGCCTGCGGGATGATGTACGGACCGGCTGCGGAATAGTAGTACGGCGCGTACAGGAACTCGGCGCCCGCGGCCTGCACCTTCTGCAGCTGGGACGAGTATTCGGTGTCGTCGGCGCTGGAGGAGTTCTCCTCCGCCACCACTTCCAAGCCGGCCTTCTTGGCGGCGTTCACGAACGCCTTGCCCACGCCGGAGGAATACGGGTCGCCGGTGCCGTACAGCACGGCCACCTTCTTGACCTTCAGATCCTCGGCAGCGAACTTGGCCGCGATCTCGCCCTGATAGGAATCCTTGAAGCACGTGCGGAACAGGTAGCCGCCGGTCTCGATGGAATCGGAAGTCGCCGCAGGGGCGATGGACGGCAGCTGGTTCTGATCGGCCAGCGGGGCCACCGCGCCGGTGGTGGACGAGATGGTGGGACCGAGAATGCCGATGACGTCCTTCTCGCCGGCAAGACGGTTGAAGGCGTTCGACGCCTCGATCACGTCTCCCTTATCGTCCATGGACTTGAGCTTGATCTGCTTGCCGAGAATGCCGCCCGACGCATTGATCTCGCTGACGGCCAGCTTGAAGCCGTTGACCTCCGCCTCGCCGTATGCCGCGGCGGCACCGGAGTTGGTGGTGACCGACCCCAATGTGATGACACTGTTATCGGACAGCTTCATGCTGTCTTCGCTGGTTGCGTACATGTTGCCGCCGGAACATGCCGTCAGCGACAACGTCATGGCCGCCGCCACGCACAGCGCCGCGGCCCTTCCGGCAAATTTATGTCTCATTGCCGTATTTTTCCTCTCTATCCGGTCTGTTCGACCCTAATGCAGCCACTTATCATATGCATGCCTCTGGCATGCCACGGCGCATTTCCTATATGGCGGACTTCACCGCCACCAGGTAACGGGGTCTGTTCGTATAGTCGTTACGCACATGCACCTGCTCGAAACCGTTGGCCTGGGCGAAGGCGGCAAGCCTGTCGCCCTGCGAGATGTCGTGCTCCATGACGAACAGCCCCTGCGCCCTGAGCAGTCCGGCGGCTCTCCTGATGATGCGTTCGGGGATCAGCGTGCCGTCCGCGCTGCCGCCATACAGGGCGAGGTCGGGATCGTGGTCGCGCACTTCGGGCTGTTCGGGAATGTCGCTCTGCGGCACATACGGCGGATTCGTGATGACCATGTCGATGGTGCCGTCGAGTTTGGCCAGAGTGGTGGCATTGGTGGCGTCGCCGATCTCCAATTCGTAGTTGGAGGCGAGCGCCGGCCATCGGCGCATGGTGCCGGCGATGTTCCTGCGCGTCCACGCCGCGGCCTGCTGGTTGATCTCTACACCCCACACATGGCTGCCCGGCACCTCGGTGACGATGGACAGGCCTATGGCGCCGGAGCCCGCGCACAGGTCGACCACGCGCGGATTGTACAGACCGTTCCGTGTGATCCAGTCGATGCCCTCCTGCACCACGAGCTCGGTCTCCTGCCGCGGAATGAACACGCCTGAGCCGACTTCGAGGTCGAGATAGCGGAACGGCGTGTGGCCCACGATGTATTGCAGCGGCTCGCGCTTGGCGCGCCGGGCGACCATCGCGTCGAAGCGCGCGGCATCGTAGTCGATCCGCTCGCCCATGAGCATGGCCTTGTCCACATCGCCGAGCCCGCATCCCGCGGCTTCGGCGAGCAGAAGCTTCACATCATGTTCCGGGGTGTCCACGCCCGCTTCGCGCAGGGCGGCGACCGCCTTGCCGATGGTCTCGTCCGTCATCGTGTCTCCGTTCCTTTCCCTTGTGTGCTGTATGTGTGTGCCGTACGTTGCGTTTCGTATTCGCATTTCCTGCTTGCGCGTACGAAAACGCCGCCTTCGCCCGTTCCTGGGGCGAAGGCGGCCTGATATCACTGCTGATGCGCCAACCGCTCGGCCTCATCCGCCTGGATGTCGGAGTCGATCACGGCCTGCAGATCGCCGTCGAGCACCGCGTCGAGGTTGTACGCCTTGTAGTTCGTGCGATGGTCGACGATGCGGTTCTCCGGGAAGTTATAGGTGCGGATACGCTCGGATCGATCCAGGGAACGCACCTGCGAATGGCGCATGTCCGCCGCTTCGGCGGCCTCCTGCTCGTGCTTCATGGCCAGCAGACGGGACTTGAGTACGCGCAGTGCGGCGGCACGGTTCTGGATCTGGCTCTTCTCGTCCTGCATGCTCACCACGATGCCGGTGGGGATATGCGTCATGCGCACGGCGGAATACGTGGTGTTCACGGACTGACCGCCGGGGCCGGAACTCATGAAGATATCGATCTTCAGATCCTTCGGGTCGATCTCGATCTCGTCGTTGTCGTCGTCGGCCTCCGGGAACACGATGACGCCGGCGGCGGAGGTCTGGATGCGGCCCTGGGATTCGGTGACGGGCACGCGCTGCACGCGGTGCACGCCACCCTCATATTTCAGCGACGCCCACACGCCGTCTTCCGGGGCCGGGGTCCCCTTGGCGCGGATGGCGATCTGCACGTCCTTGACGCCGCCGAGCTCGGTGGTGTTCTCGGACTGCACGGTGACGGTCCAGCCGCGCTTTTCGGCGTATCTGGTGTACATGCGCAGCAGGTCTCCGGCGAACAGCGCGGCCTCCTCGCCGCCGGTTCCCGCCTTGATTTCCATGATCGTGTCGCGTGCGTCGTCCGGGTCGCGCGGGATGAGCGCGGTGCGCAGCTTGTCCTCCGCCGACGGCAGCTCGCCTTCGAGCCTCTTGGCCTCGGCTGCGAAATCGGGGTCCTCCCCCGCCATTTCCCGGGCCGCTTCAAGATCGTTCTTCACGGCAAGGTACGCCTGATAGGCGTTGACGATACCGCCCAGTTCGGCATGGCGGCGGCCGAGCTTGCGCAGCGCGCTCGGGTTCGTCACCACTTCGGGGCTGGCCATCTGTTCTTCAAGCGATTGGTATTCCTTCAACGCGGCCTGTGCCGCGGGGAATTGTTCGTCTGCCATGTGCTTCCTTGATGATTGCGTTGATTCGATTCGTGTTGCGACCGCAACGGGACCCTGAACATACAAAAACGCCAGCCCCTCGGCCTTTGCCGCGCTTGCGCGCCGCAGGACCGGGACGGGCTGGCGTCCGATAAGCTACTTGCTCTTCTTGCCGTAGCGCTTCTCGAAGCGAGCAACGCGGCCACCGGTATCGAGAATCTTCTGCTTGCCGGTGTAGAAGGGGTGGCACTTCGCGCACACGTCGACCGTCATGTGGTCGCCCTTGGCGGTGGAACGGGTGACGAAGGTGTTGCCGCACGAGCACAGGACTTCGACGGCATGGTAATCGGGATGGATACCCTGCTTCATAGTGTCTCCTAAGGAATTCAGGTGACCCGGGTCGCCGCGCCCCGTTGGCGGGCGTGAACCGGAACCTTGGAAAGTGTAGGCGGAGGCGGGGACACCGGACGCGCATCGGGACACGTGCGGCCGGGCGGATATGAGAAATCCCCCGCCCCGCCACGCATGCGGCCGAACGGAGGATGTTCCTCACCAACAAAGTCGATCGGAAACCGACCGACGACTAGTAGAGCTCGGTGAAGATCTTGAGCACGCGATCGTAATCGAGCGGCACGAAGCAGTTCTTCATCAGGCGTTCCTGGGTCTTCATCACGCGGTCGGCGAACTCGGGCAGATCCTCCTTGGTCACGCCATACTCGTGCAGGGCCTTCTTCGGCAGCAGCTGGTTGATGAGCCGCTCCAGCTCGTCGTACACGACGGACACGTCGCAACCGAGGATATCCGCAAGATACCGGTTGACCTTGGCGATCTCGCCGTCGGACTTGATCTCCATGTAGTTGCGCAGCACGCCGGTGAACATGGCGTAGTTGGATTCGCCATGCGGCACATGGTATTTGCCGCCCAGCTGGTAGCTCAGGGCGTGCACCGCGGCGCAACCGCCGGTATCGAAGCTGATGCCCGCATAGTTGGAGGCGATGAGGAAATCGCCCATGAGTTCGTTGCGCTTGGCACGGCGTTCGGGCGAGCCCGCAGGCCCCGCCTCGGCCACGGCCTTGTAGCCGCCGACGATCATCTTCATGGCCTCATAGCCGAACATCCTGGTATATGGAGTGGCGTTGGGGGAAAGCGTCGATTCCACGGAATGCACCAAGGCGTCCAGCGAGCTGGTGGCGAATACGTGATCGGGCAGGCCGTACAGCAGTTCGGGGATGAGCACGGCGTCGTCCGCGAACATCTCCGGGCTGGCGATGCCGGCCTTGCAGCCAAGGCGGGTGCGGTTGATGGCCGCGATCTCGGTGACCTCGGAACCGGTGCCGCAGGTGGTGGGTGCGAGCACCAGACGCACCTTGCGCTTGAAATCGGGCAGGTGGTCGATCACATCGTCGATGGAGGCGCCGCCCGCCACGGCCACGACCTTCGACATATCCATGACGGCACCGCCGCCGACGGCGACGATACGGTCGTAGTCGAACTTGCCGGCGTCCTTGATGAACTCGTCGATCATGACATCGGTCGGCTCCTGCGCACCGTACTTGTCGACCAGGATCACGTTCGCACCGTTCGCGTACGGTTCCAGGAACTGCTGGTAGATCACCTCGATGCTCACCAGCAGATCGCGCGGCCCCAGATGGAAGCTCTCGGCGAATTCCTCGACGGTCTTGAACGTGTAGATGTTATCCGGTCCAACGGTAAGTAGCTTCATTGGTCTTTCCTTTCCGACAACCACCGGTCGCGGCATGGCATCGTTCGCGACCGGTTTATGCCTGTTCGGGGCTTGCGCCCACGCTTCACTTGGCGCTTTCCTCGATGATGATCTCCTTGAGCACCTCGATGGCCTCGGTCAGTTCGTCATCGGTGATGACCAGCGGCGGCAGCAGGCGGATCACGTTGCCGTTGATGCCGCAGGTCAGCATGATCAGGCCTTCCTGAATCGTGCGCTTGGTGATGCGGCCGACAAGCTCCTTGTTCGGCTCCATCGTACCGGCCTTGACGAATTCGATGCCGATCATCGCGCCGTGGCCACGTACTTCGGCGACCGTCGGCACCTCGCCGACGAGCGGTCCAAGCAGGCTGTCCACGACCTCGCCGATATGCGCTGCCTTTGCCGGCAGATCGAGCTTCTCCATGATGCCGACGGCCGCGAGCGCCGAGGCGCAGGAGACCGGATTGCCGCCGTAGGTACCGCCGATGCCGCCGGGCTGCACGGAATCCATGATTTCGGCGCGACCGGTGACCGCGGCGATCGGCATGCCGCCGCCGAGCGCCTTGGCTGTGGTGATGAGGTCGGGGGTGACGCCGTCGTATTCGCAGGCGAACCACTTGCCGGAACGGCAGAAGCCGGCCTGGATCTCGTCGGAGATGTACAGCACGTCGTGTTCGTGGGCCCAGTCGGCCAGGCCGGACAGGAAGCCTTCGGCCGGGACGATGAATCCGCCTTCGCCCTGGATTGGCTCGGCGATGATGGCCGCCACGTTGGCGGAGCCGACCAGCAGTTCGATCTTGTCGGTGGCCGCCTTGGCCGCCGCGGCACCGTCCGCGCCGAAGGCGTCGCGCAGCGGGTAGGAGAACGGCACACGGTAGATGTCGGGGGCGAACGCGCCGAATCCCTGCTTGTACGGCATGGACTTGGTGGTCATGGCCATGGTCAGGTTGGTACGGCCGTGGAAGGCGTTCTCCATGACCACGATGGCGGAACGGCCGGTGTAGCGGCGGGCGATCTTGATGGCGTTCTCGACGGCTTCGGCGCCGGAGTTGACCAGCACGCTCTTCTTGGGGAAGTCGCCAGGAGTGTGTTCGGCGAGCTTCTTGCACACGTCGATGTAGTTCTCGTACGGGGTGGTGGCGAAGTTCGTGTGCGTGAGCTTGGTGACTTCGTCCTGCACGGCCTTGACGACTTCGGGGGCGCAGTTGCCGACGCCGGTGACGGCGATGCCCGAGGCGAGGTCGATGAAGCGGTTGCCGTCGACGTCGGTGATGGTGGAGCCGGAGGCGCTTTGCGCGAAGATCGGCATGCCCTGGCCGACGCCGGCGCTCACGTACTTCTTGTGTTCCTCTTCCAAGGCCTGGGACTTCGGGCCGGGGATTGCGGTGACGATCTTGCGGGCGACCTGTGGGACTGACATGGTTGGTTCCTTTCGTTGTTGGTGATTTCGAAAAGTCTGTGGTGTTGCGGCCCGATGAACGGGCCGGTGGTTGTGATGGTTGGGCTGCGGGTTCGCGGCTGCGGACTATTCGTCGCGTTCGCCGTATTCGGGTGGATCGTGGCGGAATCCCTTGGTGAGGAAGCCCAGCACGACGATGCCGACGGCGAGCCAGGACAGGCCGAGCGTGATGGCGTGGATGTCGAGGTGCAGCAGCAGGTAGGCGCAGCAGACGGAGCCGACCGCCGGGGCCAGTACGTTGAGCCATACGCCGCCACGGAACCGCTCCCTGCGCTCCTGCGCCCCTGCCTTGGCATAGGCGACGATGACGCACACGTTGACGAGGGTGAAGGCGATGAACGCGCCGAAGTTCACGAAGGATGTGGAGGTCGCCACGTCGAGGAACATGGCGATCAGGCCTACGCAGGCGACCAGCAGGATGCCGAGCACCGGGGTGCCGAACCGCTTGCTGAGTCTGCCGAAGATGCGCTTGGGCAGGGCACCGTCGCGGCCCATCACGTACAGCAGGCGTGAGGCGGATGCCTGGGAGGCGATGCCGGAGGTGAACTGACCGAAGCACAGGCCGGCGATGAACACGGAGGTGAACAGGTTGCCGCCCACCTGGGTGGCGATCTCGTAGGCGGCGGACGATTCGTCGTCGAACATGCCGCCCGGATGCACCAGCTGGGTGACGTAGGCGATGACCACGAAGATCATGCCGCCGATGAGAGCGACCAGCATGATGGCCTTGGGAATGGTGTGGCTGGCGTCGCGGGTCTCCTCGCTCATGGTGGTGACGGCATCGAAGCCGAGGAACGAGTATGCGGCGATGGCCGCTCCGGCCACGACCACGGACACCGATGCGCCGTTGCCGGTGAACGGCAGCGTGCTGAACAGCGTGCCGGTTCCGGCACCGCCCAGAACGGATCGTACGGAAAGCATCAGGAAGACGACGATGACCATGGCCTGGAACAGCATGAGCGCGTAATTGATCTTGTCCGCCACGTTGAGCCCGACGATGTTGATGGCCGTGGTGAGCACGATGAAGCCGAGCACCCACGCCCAGATCGGCACTGCGGGGAACTGCGCGTTGAGGTAGGACGCGCCGATCAGCCACACCACCATGGGCAGGAACATGTAGTCGAGCAGCATCGCCCAGCCGACGAGGAATCCGAGTTTGCAGCTGATGGTCTTGCCCACGTAGGTGTAGGCGCTGCCCGCTTGCGGATGGAGCACCGCCATGCGACCGTAGCTTGCCGCGGTGAACAGCATGGCGACGGTGGCCACCAGGTAGGACATCGCCGCCGCGCCGTGCGAGGTGGAGGCGATGACGCCGAAGGTACCGAGCGCGATGATCGGGGTCATGTAGGCCAGGCCGAACAACACCACGGAACGCAATCCCAAGGTGCGCTTCAAGGTTCCTTCGGATTCGACGCTGCCTGCGATGGGGCGTGCGATGGCCGAGCTGTCGACGATCTGTGCTGTCATGTCGGTTCCTTTCGTGTGGTGCGGATGATGCTGTGCGGTTCCTGTGCGACTTGAAGCGGTTACCGGCGGATGTGCCACCGGTTCGGGCTGATGGAGCCTTCGTACAGGGGAAGTTCGATGGGCGGCTCGCCGGGACGGAATTGCTCCCACATGCGGTTGCTGCCTGCGGTGCCTTGCTCGTGCACCCGCCTCACCTCGTCAAGGTCGATGGTGCGGATGATGAGGTGTTCGCCCTCGTCTTCGGTGGCGTCGATGATGCCGCCTTCGGGGTCTACGAGAAGTGAGCGGCCGACGCCTTGCGGGGCGGGGGCGTTGAGGCTTGCGATGAAGGTCTGGTTGACGATGGCGTTCGCACGGGCGAGGATCAGCTCCTGTGCACGGTCAGAGGTGGTGGTGCGCACGGGGTTGATGATGATGTCGGCGCCCATCCAGGCGATCTGGCGGCTGATCTCGGGGAACCAGGCGTCGTAGCAGATCATGATGCCGACGCGGCCCTTGCCGGGAATGTCGAATACGGTGAAGCCGCTGCCTGGTGTGTAGCGTTCGTATGGACGCCACGGGCAGATCTTGCGGTACGAGACGACGAGTTCGCCTTCCGGGGAGAATACGGGGGCGGTGTTGAAGATGCCGCCTTCGGGGTTCTTTTCCGCGACGGTGCCGGGGATGAGCCAGATGCCGAGTTCCCGGGCGAGTTTGCCGAGTCTGGCCGTGAATTCGTCGTGCAGATCGGTCGCGGCCGCGCACTGCATGCGGTACGAGCGCTCCTCGTCGAAGTGTTCCGTGCCGTACAGGTGCATTTCGGGAAAGACCACGAGTTCGGGGCTGCGACCGTCGTCGCCGAGCTGGGACGCCACGTAGCGGACGCTGTTCTCGAACGCACCGAACGGCTTGCCGATGGGCATCTGGCTCATCTGGGCCAGTGCGATGGTGAGCGTTCCACGAGCGGTCATCGTGTGCCCCTTTCCTGTGGTTCCTCCGTTGTTGGTTTTCACCATAGAAAGTCGCGACGGTGATTGATATGGACGATTCGTTGAAAATATGCTCGATATGCGGCCGGCTTGTCCATAGCGGATTGAGCGACGCTACATTGGGCGGTATGGCGATGACGTTGAACACGCTGCTGGGCCAGCGTTCCCTTGATCTTTCCCTGGTTGCCGAAGGGGAGGCCGGCGCATTGGACGTGCCGATCTCGTGGATGCATTTCTCGGAATCCCCCGACCCCACCCCGTACCTGGAGGGCGGCGAGATCCTGCTCACCACCGGCCTGCTGATGCCAGCGGACAAGCCGGACGAACCGCACCGGCTGTTCGCCTCGCGTCTGGCCGAGGCCGGGGTAAGGGGCGTCGGTTTCGGCATCGGCGTGCAGCATGCCTCCATCCCGCAATGGCTGGTCTACCAGTGCGAGGCCTCGGGTGTCCCGCTGTTCTGCGTGCCGCTCGCCACGCCGTTCATCGCCATATCCAAGGCGGTGGCACGCGGCATCTCCAACGACACCAGCCAGAATTTCGCACGCATGTACCGCAATCAGCAGCGTCTGCTGCGCAGCGTGCACACCTTGGACCCGGTGAGCACGATCGTCTCCCGTCTGGCGGAGCTTATCGGCGGCTGGGCGGCGCTGCTGAACCCCGTCGGCGCCATCGTCGCCTCATCGCACCACTCGCTGCCCGTCGACATGGATTCGTTGGGCGATGCTTTGGCCTTCAGTGTGCTCGGCGAGGCGAAATTCACGGTGGCGAAGGGCTATGACATCGCCATTTTCCATATCGCCTCCCCCACCGGGCAGACGCTTGGCTATCTCGTTTCGGGCCGCAAGGGTGAAAAGGGCAGCATCGACCATCCGCTTGCCGCGGAAGCGGCCAGCCTGCTGTCTCTGGCCGTCAACGGAACCGCCGACTCCAACCGTGCCCTGACCAATCTGCGCTCCACCATGACCCGGATGTGTCTGGAAGGCGAGGCCGACACGGTACGCCAGTTCGCCGACGACGTATGGAACGGGCTGCCGGTGCAACCGTTGGCGGCTTTGCGCATCATCGGCCAGCAGGATGCGCTTGAGGATGCCGGGCGGCTGTTCGAACCGTTCCGCCGCACGCTGGCCAAGAACACGAATCTGGCGGTGTTCGGCATGGTCGACGGCGATATGTGGGCCATCGTCTCGCAACGGAACGCACGGACGTGGACGGAGCAGCTGACGCATGACGGGCGGTTGACCGTGGGCCAGTCGTCGGGGGTGACCTGGCACGACATGCCCAGGGCGAGGCATGAGGCCTATCAGGCGGGCGCGGAGGCGCTGACCGCCGGGGTGCCGTTGATCCGCTATGGCAGCGGGCAAAACGCCGCGCACCTGGAAAGCGTGGTGGAGCCGTCGCTGATGAGGGCCTTCGCCGATCTGCGGCTTGCGCCCATAGCCGATCTCACGTTCGACCTGTCCACCGGACCACATGGCGCACACCCGGACTCCGATACGGCGATCCGCGCCGTGGATGTGCTGTGGGCCTGGCTGCGCAGCCGTGGCCGGACCGAGGAGGCCGCACGCATGACCGGCATGCACCGGCATACGCTGACCAAGTATCTTGGCGTCATCGCCAAGGCGCTGAAGGCCGACCTGTCCGATCCGGGCACGACCGCTGAACTGTGGTATGCATGCCGCTTCTCGCGCTTCGGGCATACGCTGGCGCAGCCGGAATCGGATTGAACGGCGCACAACGATACGGAACGCAGCGAACGGCAGACGAACGAACCGTTGCGAATACGAAAAGACCCGCCGTTTCGGCGGGTCTTGCGCGTGCCCTCGCTGGGACTTGAACCCAGGACAAACACCTTATAAGGGTGCTGCTCTAACCGACTGAGCTACGAGGGCAACTTGGGGAAGTATACGCCGACCACGGAATATTGACGGACGGGCGCTGGGCGCACACATACAACACGCTTGCAAATCGCTATTTATAAGTTTATAAATAACATGCTAATCTATTGTTACATCAATGAACGATGTATCGCACAACACGTTCCGTTCAAGCCATTTCACTGATGAAAGGACCCCCCATGCGCTACGGTCATTTCGACGACGCCGCTAAGGAATACGTAATCGAGACCCCGGCCACCCCGCTGCCGTGGATCAACTACCTCGGCAACGAGGACTTCTTCTCCCTGATCTCCAACACCGGCGGCGGCTACTCCTTCTACAAGGACGCCAAGCTGCGCCGCATCACCCGTTACCGCTACAACAACGTTCCCGCCGATAACGGCTCGCGCTGCTACTACCTGAGCCTGATGGACTCCGACGCGGCCGATGCCAAGCCGGTCGAGACCTGGTTCCCCACCTTCCTGCCGTGCAAGACCCCGCTCGACTCCTACAAGTGCCGTCAGGGCATCGGCTACACCGTGTTCGAAGCCGCCAAGAACGGCATCGAATCCAAGCTCACCGCGTTCGTGCCGCTGCACACCCACGCCGAGATCAACCGCCTTGACGTGACCAACACGACCGACAAGCCGGCGGTCATCGACGTGACCGGTTCCGTGGAATGGTGCCTGTGGAACGCCGTGGACGATTCCTCCAACTTCCAGCGCAACCTGTCCACCGGCGAGGTGGAGGTCGAGCGCGAGGACGACGCCACGCTGCTGTACCACAAGACCGAGTTCAAGGAGCGCCGCAACCACTACGCCTTCTACGCCGTGAACTCCCCCGTCGTCGGCTTCGACACCAGCCGCGACGAATTCCTCGGCCAGTTCAACGGCTGGGACACCCCGCAGGTCATCGCGGAAGGCAAGGCCCACGACTCCGTGGCCCACGGCTGGTTCCCGATCGCGGCCAACCGCGTGCGCCTGACCCTCCAGCCCGGCGAGACCAAGTCGCTGGTCTTCGTGCTCGGCTACATCGAGGTCGCCAAGGACCAGAAGTGGGAGGACCCGAACAACCCCTCCAAGGTCGGCATCATCAACAAGAAGCCGGCGCACGAGCTGTTCCGTCGCTTCGCCACCGTCGAGCAGGTCGAGGCCGCTCTGAAGGAACTGAACGCCTACTGGACCGAACTGCTGAGCACCTACAGCGTCGAATCCGGCGACGAGAAGCTCGACCGCATGGTCAACATCTGGCACCAGTACCAGTGCATGGTCACGTTCAACATGTCCCGTTCCGCCTCCTACTTCGAATCCGGCATGGGTCGCGGCATGGGCTTCCGCGATTCCAACCAGGACCTGCTCGGCTTCGTGCACCTGATCCCGGGCCGCGCACGCCAGCGCATCATCGACATCGCCTCCACCCAGATGGAGGACGGTTCCGCATGGCACCAGTACCAGCCGCTCACCAAGAAGGGCAACGCCGACATCGGCGGCGGCTTCAACGACGATCCGCTGTGGCTGGTCGCCGGCACCTACGCCTACCTCGCCGAAACCGGTGACGCGAGCATCCTGACCGAGCCCGTGCCGTTCAACAACGTCGAAGGCTCCGAAGTGCCGCTGCTCGAGCACCTGCGCCGCTCCGTGAACTTCACCGTCACGCACAAGGGCCCGCACGGCATCCCGCTGATCGGCCGCGCCGACTGGAACGACTGCCTGAACCTCAACTGCTTCTCCGACACCCCGGGCGAAAGCTTCCAGACCGTGGAGAACAACGACACCGGCGTGGCCGAATCCGTGTTCATCGGCGGCATGTTCGTGCTCTACGGCGGCCAGTACGTGGACATCCTCGAACACTACGGCCAGGCGGCCGGCATGACCGGCGCCGACGCGGCCAAGGAAGCGGCCAGCATGCGCACCGAAATCGAAGCGGTGAATCAGGCCGTGAAGACCGCCGGCTGGGACGGCGAATGGTTCGTGCGCGCCTACGACGCCTACTCGCGCAAGGTCGGCACGCATGAGGACACCGAAGGCCAGATCTACATCGAACCGCAGGGCATGTGCGTGATGGCCGGCATCGGTCTGGACGACGGCAAGGCGCAGCAGGCCCTGAAGTCCGTCAAGGAACGCCTGACCTGCGATTGGGGCACCGCCATCCTCGCCCCCGCCTACTCCACCTACCGCATCGAGCTCGGCGAGATCTCCTCCTACCCGCGCGGCTACAAGGAGAACGGCGGCATCTTCTGCCACAACAACCCGTGGATCTCCATTGCGAACGCCCTGGCCGGCAACGACGACGAGGCCTTCGCCGTCTACCAGCGCAACTGCCCGGCCTATGTGGAGGACAAGTCCGACGTGCGCAAGGTGGAACCGTACGTGTATTGCCAGATGGTGGCCGGCCCCGAAGCCGCCACCCCCGGCGAGGGCAAGAACTCCTGGCTGACCGGCACCGCCGCATGGACCTTCGTGGACGTGTCGCAGTACCTGCTGGGCGTCCGACCGACGCTCGACGGCCTGGCCATCGAACCGCACCTGCCGGAACGCTTCACCGACCTGGTGGTGACCCGCGTGTTCCGCGGAACCACCTACCGCATCCACATGACGCGCACCGGCGAGCGCACGGTGAGCATCGACGGCAAGCAGCTGGACGGCAACGTCGTGCCGGCTCCCGCAGCCAACGGCGGCAATGTCAGCGTGGAAGTCACGTTCTGACGGGTCGCGATATGAACGCCGTGGCGGGCGGGTACCCGAAACGGTGCCCGCCCGCCACGGCGTTTCCGCAACATTCCGTACCCATGCGCATAGCATGGAAGTCTTCAATGCGGTGCGTCCGCACCGATGAAAGGATGAATCAATGCAGTACTTCGAAGATGAGATCGCCGGCATCGACGGCAGCCGTGCCAAGTTCGTCGGATATTGTCTCGACAACAGCGAGGAGATCGTTCCCGACCGTGTACGTCCGTCCGTGCTGGTGATTCCCGGCGGCGGCTATGAGATGACCTCCGACCGCGAGGCCGAGCCGATCGCCATGCAGTTCCTTGCAGCGGGCTTCAACGCCTTCGTGCTGCGCTATTCCGTCAAGCCCTCCGTGTTCCCCGTCGCGCTGCTGGAAGCGGCCGAGGCGATGAAGCGCATCCGCGACCATGCCGCCGAATGGCATGTGGACGCCGACGCGATCGCCGTGATCGGCTTCTCCGCAGGCGGCCATCTCGCCGCCAACCTGGCGACCAGCGCCAGCGACGACGTGATCGCGGCACACGGCTACGACCCGGATGGCGTGCGTCCGAACGCCCTGATGCTCTCCTACCCGGTGATCACCTCCGGTCCTCTTGCGCACCGCGGCAGCTTCGACGCGCTGCTCGGCGAGAAGAAGGACGACAAGGAGGCGCTTGACGCCGTCTCCATCGAGAAGCACATCGACGCCAAGACCCCGCCGGTCTTTGTCTGGCACACGCTCCCCGACGGCTGCGTGCCGTGCGAGAACACGCTGATGCTCATCGACGCCTGCAAGAAGGCCGGCGTGAGCATCGAGGCGCATCTGTTCCCCGAAGGCGGCCACGGCCTGGCGCTGGGCAACGCCGAAACGGCCTGGCAGGGCGTGAACGGCATCGAACCGTGCGTGCAGGTATGGCCGAAACTTGCGATCGCCTGGATGCACAGGACGTTCGCGAAGTGATCGCGGCGGCATCGCGCGGCCGCATATTCCGATAATCATGCGCCGGAGTACAGTAAGGACAACACCCCAAGCACCACCGTTTTCGAAGGAGATCGAATGAGCGTCGCGGCATGGAACCGGTTTCTGCAGGAACAGGACAACTGGCCTGCGGCTTCACGCGTCAACAGCTCGACCCCATATGCCGTCCAGGCGCGCAACGCCCTGGCCGGCAAGACCTTCGAGAAGAAGAAGCGCATGAGCCAGGAGGAGCGCCACCTGCAGATCCTCCAGGCGGCGGTCAAGATCCTTGCCACCAAGGGATTCTGGGGCATGAGCCTGCAGGACATCGCCGATGAGATCGGCATCACCGAGGCCGCGCTCTACCACTACATCTCGTCGAAGGACGACCTGCTCAACATGGTGCTGTCGGAATGCTACGACACCCCCGATGCCGACGAATACAACGCGGTGACCGCAGGCGTCACCGACAATGACGGCCACCGCGTGTACTTCTACCCCCGCTACTGCCTGAACATAGCGCTGTACAATCTGCAGCGACCGGAGCTGGTGCAGCTGTATTCCGTGCTCAACGGCGAGGCGCTCAGCCCGACGCATCCGGCGCACAGTTTCTTCATCGGCCGTCATATGCGCAATTGGGAGATGATCGGTTCGATGAACTGGATCCTGCCGCCCGATGTGGACGAGGACCGGTTCTATGACCTGTATACGCTGGCGATGAGCGCCATGGACGGCTTGCAGTACCGTTGGCTGGGCGACGATTCGCTGAATCTGCTTGAGGAATGGATATCGATCTCCGACATCATCTTCCCGCCAAGCGAGTGGGCTGGCTTCACCGACCCGAGCGAATACGACCCGGCACCGGACCGCTGCCTGCTGCCGCTCACCCTGTCGGCACGCCAGTAGCGTCATTCAAGCCTCGAAAGGCATTCGCCTCCCCCGAGCCGCGTGGTCCCGTGAATCAGTGGATCGGAACCTTTTCCAGGCCCTCGACTTCGGTTTCGAAGGCGTAGTAGGCACCGATCAGACCGGCGTTGTTCGTGTGACGGCAACGCTTGATGACCGTGCGGAAATCGCTCCACTGCGCGATCTTGTCGAGCGCGGCGTTCACCAGCGGCAACAGCTGCTGCTCGCGGCAGATGCCTCCGCCCAGCAGCACGCATTCCGGGTCGGTCACGGCGACGATGTTGAAGATGCCGATGGCGAGATAGTCGATCCAGCGATCCACGATCTTGCGCACGCGCGGCTCGTCGAGACGGTGGAACAACGTGGCCGGCACGATGGAGCCGGTCGGCACGTCGAATTCCTTGGAATAGTCCTCCGCAAGCACGATGGTCGACAGGTAATCCTGCATGGTGCTGAACCCGCCGGTCTCGTAGTTCGGGATCATCATGCCGAGCTCGCCGGCACGCCAATCCTTGCCGCGGCGGATCTTGCCGTCCAGGAACAGCGCGCCGCCCACGCCGCTGTCGATGGTGATCAGCGCGAAATCGTCAAGCTTGACGGCATTGCCGCTGAGCTTTTCCGCCATGGCCGCGCAGTTGGCGTCGTTCTCCATCCAGGTGGGCACCGGGTTGTCGAGATATTCCTGCAGTTCCTTGCCGATCTCATGCTTGTACAGCATGCCCAATGCGCCGGCGGTGACCGCCACCTGCTTATCCACGTCGATGAAGCCAGGCACGCTCATGGCGATGCCGTCAATGGGGAAACGCTGCCCGTTGGCGATGTGCGCGAGCGCCTGATAGAAGGATTCGATGCTGTCGACCGGCGTGGCGATAGTGCCGGGGATACCCATTCGCCCGTCCTCGAACACCACATACCGGGTGAAGAACGTTCCGATCTCGAACGCAAGGATGCGCTTCTTCGCAGTCATATCGTTATCTAACCTGTCTTTAATAGAATTCCGGCCTTTGAATATTATAGCGTTTGCGATTCTACTCAAGCGCTTCCGCTCACCCCTCGATACACCCCCGTCAATCCCCCCTTCCGCGCCTTGAACAGACGTGCATGCACGCCGGAGACAACGCAATCACCATCGATTCCGTACCATATCCGTCTGCTTCCACGAGACATCGACCATGACGCCTTGTCAACAATTGTCGATACCGTTGAATGCCGGAGGCACCGTCTTTTTTACGATTTCATGACTCCCCGCCCGGCATGGCAGGAGCCCCCTCGTTGCCTCCACCGATGACGCATCGCGTCTCGTCAAGACAGGAGAAATAGATGAGAAACAAGGCAATCGCATGCCTTGGCGCAATTGTCGCTTGTGCAACGGCCCTCGCCGGCATCCCGGCCACCGCCATGGCTGACGAATCCGCCAGCCTGACTCCCCAGTACACCTACAATTCCCAGAACAGCAACGGCATGACCTTCGAGAAGATCAGCCATGCCGATCAGGGACTGAGCCAGGCCGACGGCGTGGTCGATTACGCCGGCAACGGCACCATCGCCCCCTACACCGCGGGCCTGAGCGCCACCGGCAACGGCGACCGCGGCCAGTCCTACAGCTACGCCGCCGCATCCTCCGGCGACTGGGTCTACATCGGCACCATGTACGGCGGCCTCGGCGTGCAGGCCATCCTGAGCCGTGACATGACGGGCATGGGCCTGACCGCCAAGCAGGCCACCGCGCTCATCCAGACCATGTACGCGGGCAACATGTACCTCGGCGAGCCGGACGGCAACAGCGCCGGCGGCATGCTGTTCAAGTTCAACGTGAAGACCGGCGAGACCAAGATCCTCATGTCCAAGAGCGCCGGCATCGCCGGTGGCAAGGGCGTGATCCCGACCTTCCGCAGCGCCTTCAAGATGAACGGCAAGCTGTACTTCGAGGGCATGGTCATGGATACCAACAACAAGGACCTGAGCCAGCAGGAGATCCAGACCGCCATGGCCGTGCAGAACGGCTTCCCGTGCATCTACGAGATCGACCCGGCCAATAACGACAAGCTCACCAAGGTGTACGACAGCGTCGACGTCGACGGCTTCCGCTCCCTGGTCAAGGGCAACGTGTTCACCTCCACCCGCGCCATCGGCTCCTTCGGCAACACCCTGATCGCCGGCGACCTCAAGCCGACCGCCGACGGCAAGGGCCAGGCGCTGCTCGTGGCCTCCAAGACCCCGTCCGATCCGAACTCCTACAAGGTGATCGCCGACATGGCGAGCTTCGACAACCTGCCCGCCATCCACCGCCAGGACGTCAATGGCGGCGGCGGCATCTACCAGGTGCAGGAATTCAACGGCAAGCTGTACGTCGTGGTCTGCACCGGCGACACCAGCACCCTGAACGAGAAGACCGGCACCATGCGCTCCTTCGCCATCTACGTGGGCGAGAACAAGGGCGATTCCACCAACAAGGCCGACTGGACCTGGCGTCCGCTTGCGGGCGACACCTCCAAGGGCGCCAAGTACTACTACGGTCTTGATAAGAGCCGCGTGAGCGCCGGCGCCTGCACCCTGCAGGTCTACGGCGACCACCTGTACATCGGCGACTACAACGACGTGTCCAGCGCTCTGCAGGGCTTCGTCACCAAGAGCAACTTCGTGACCCAGGCCACCAACCTCGAACAGTCCGTCAACCTGTACCGTATGGACAAGAACGAGAACGTCGAGATGCTCGTGGGCGACGCCAACGACACCTTCCCGAAGGGCGGCTCCACCGGCCTGGGCAGCGGTTACGACAACCACATGAACCAGTACACCTGGCAGACCACCGTTCACGAGGGCAAGATGTACCTGTCCACCATGAACACCACCACCCTGCTGGAGCCGATCGCCCAGTTCACCAACGGCGACATCCTCAACATGAGCGAGAAGGACTGGAACAACACCGTCCACTACCTGCGCGTGTTCCTGCGCCTGCTGTGGGGCATGGGCCCGACCGATCCGGCCTCCGCCGTCAGCACGCAAAGCGCCGATCAGAATGCCAAGGTGTCCACCCAGGCCATGCCGTCCACCGACGATCCGGAAGCGCTGGTCGATTGGGCCCGCACCCAGGCCGGCAAGGACGCCTCCGCAGCCCAGCCGCAGACCGCCGACTCCAAGTCCGTCTCCTCCGCCAAGGCGATCGACCTGACCAAGGAGCAGACCCAGGAACTGGTCGACGGCATCAAGGACGGCAGCATCGTTCCCGGCAGCCTGGCCGCCTCCAATTCCGCCGATGAGGCCTCGCAGCTCTTCGACATCAACAACGAGCTCGACACCCTCGGCTCCCAGCTGGGCGACAAGGGCTCCGCCGACTTCGCCAACGCCTACGGCGAGGTCGTGGACGCATTCTCCGGCATCTCCGACATCATCCCCGACAAGTTCAAGGGTCTGTACGAGATGCTCGTCAAGCTGACCAGCAAGGCCAACCTCAAGGCCTACGCCAAGTCCCTGCCGTACCTGACCAAGTCCAAGCGCGGCTTCAACCTGTTCGAGATCACCGACCGTTCCGCCGCGAACGAGGGCGTGACCGTCGGCACCGTCACCGATGAAGGCTTCGGCGACCCGTTCAACCACGGCCTGCGTATCTTCTGCGACACCGACGACTACATGGTGGTCGGCACCGCGAACCCGTTCTACGGCACCCAGCTGTGGCGCGTGCGCGATACGCAGTACGCCGTGAACGTCTCCGTCACCGAGGGCGGCTCCGCCTCCGCGAGCGCCGAGCGCGCAGCCAAGGGCGACAAGGTCACGCTGACCGCGACCGCGGACAAGGGCTACCACTTCAAGGAATGGAAGGTGCTCAAGGGCGGCGTCACCGTTGAGGACAACGCCTTCACCATGCCCGACGGCAGCGTTTCCGTCCAGGCCGTGTTCGAGAAGGATTCCGCCGAACCCGTGACCCCGAGCCAGCCGACCAAGCCCGCCGACAGCAAGAACAACACCAAGACCGACGGCAAGAACGACGGCAACGGCGCGAAGAGCGATGCGGAGACCGCCAACACCGGTGCGCCGATCGCCGCCATCGTGATCGCGGGTGCCGCGGCACTGCTGCTTGGCGCTGCCATCATGCTGAGGAAGAAGCAGGCGTGACGCCTGTCCTGTGATTCCGCGACCGCCTACGTGGAACCGGAATCACAAGGCTGATTCCTCTAAGGTGATATGAGAGAAGGCCGATGTCCATCAGGGCATCGGCCTTCCTTCATATGCTGAAACATTCGGTGCTATCCAAAGGCGCTATCCAAAGGCACCGTTCGGTCCGTATCGGCCTGTATCGGCCGTTGCCAACCGATACAGGCCTTCGATCACTGCAACGCGATCACATCCACACCGTACGGCTTGAGCGAGATCACGCCGTCGACAACGGAGTCGCCAAGCAGCTCCTTGCCGCCGTCAAGCTCGCTGAGGTACAGCTGCTTGCCATTGGCCGACTGGTTGATCAGGAACGCGTACCGTGTGCCGTCATCGGCATGGCGGATGGACAGGCTCACGTCCTCCGGGGTGTCGAACGACTTCAGCCCGAGCTGCTGGATGATCGGCGCCATGAAGGCGCTCATGCCGGTCTCGTCCAGCGGGGTGCCGACGAAATAGGCCTTGCCCTTGCCGTACGTGTTGACGGTGAGCGCGGAATGGCCGGCATAGAATTCGTTGCCGCCATACGAGGCAAGCCGTTCGGCACCCTCACGGTGGATGATGCTCGCCACGATCTCGCCCTTGGCATCGACCACATCGCCGTGCACTTCGATGGTCTCGTCCGGTGCGAGCGCGTCGATCTCCTCTACCCACACGCCCATGAGCTTACGCAGCTTGCCCGGGTAGCCTCCGGGCACCACGAGATCATGCTCGTCGTGGATGCCGGCCATGTAACCGGTGATGAAGCTGCCGCCATCGGCCACATAGGATTCCAGCGTTTCCGCCACGCCCGGAAGCACGGTGATAAGCGCTGGCGCGATGACCAGATCGTAGTTCTTGAGTTCGTCAAGCGATGCCGTGCTCTCGATGAAATCGACCGGCACGTTGCGACGCCACAGGGCGCGATAGAAGCGATGCACCTCGTTCGGATAGTTGAAGCCGGCGGTCGGGCCCACGCAGCCCTCAAGCGACCAGTAGCTCTGCCAGTCGAACATGATGGCCACGCGCGATTCGATGCGCGAGCCCATGATCCGCTTGCCGATGCGGCTCAGTTCCTCGCCCAGCGCCGCAGTCTCCTTGAACACGCGGGATTCCTCGGTGCCGTCGTGTGCGATGACCGCGCCATGGAAGCGTTCGCAGCCGCCGATGGACTGCTTCATCTGGAAGAACTGCACGGTGTCGGCGCCATGGGCCACGGCCTGCCAGCTGAGCTTGCGCACCTCGCCTGGGCGCTTGACCTTGCAGAACGGGAACCAGTTCTGCTGGTTCGGGGTCTGCTCCATCAACATGAACGGCTTGTTGCCGCCGATGCCGCGCATCAGATCATGGCACATGGCGGTGTAGCTCGGCGGAGTGTCCATGCCCGGGTAGTTGTCCCAGCTGACCACGTCCATCTCCTTGGCCCACTCGAAGTAGTCGAGGTCCTTGAACGTGCCCATGAGGTTCGTGGTGATCGGAGTGGCGGCGTCGTATTCGCGGATTGCGTCGCGCTCGTTCTTGTAGCATTCGAGCTGGGCCTGGCTTTGGAAACGGCGGTAATCCATCTGCAGGCCGGAGACCACGCATTTGGCGTCGCTGATGCCGTCGCCGTAGCTGACGGGCGGCACCACGTCGGCCCAGTCGTAGATCGTGTGGCTCCAGAAGTTCGCGCACCATGCCTTGTTCAGGTTCTCCACGGTACCGTACTTGGCCTTGAGCCACTCGCGGAAGGATTCGGCGCACTGCTCGCAGTAGCACAGACCGCCACCGCCGCCGTACTCGTTGCACACGTGCCAGGTGACCAGACCCGGGGTGCCGGCGTAGCGTTCTGCCACATGGGCCGCGAGCACGCGGGAGACCTTGCGGAAGTACGGGGAGGTGGGGCAGAAATTATGGCGGCCGCCGAAGACGTGGCGGGTGCCGTTCTGCTCGGTACGGATCACTTCGGGGTGCTCGCGTACCATCCAGCCGGGCAGTGCCGCGGTGCCGGTGGCCATCACGATATTGAAATGGTGCTTGACCAGCAGTGCGACAATCCTGTCGAGCATGCTGAAATCGTAGCGGTCCTCCGCGGGCTGAAGCAGCGCCCACGAGAACACGTTGATGGTGGCCTCGTTGATATGCGCGTCCTCAAGCATTTCGATGTCATGTTCCCAGGTGTCTTCGGGCCACTGTTCCGGATTCCAATCGCCGCCGAACAGGAAGCTGCTGAATGTCGGCTTCATGTTGTCTCTCCTTTTGCCTTGTTGTTGTCAGGATTTCAAATATGCGCGTGCCTGCGCGAAGAGCTCTTCGACCTGCGGGTCGAAGAAGCGACCGGTTTCGCGGTCGAGGAACCGCATCTCCTTGGTGGAGGTGTCCCACAGGATCGGGCAGGAGCCGTTGCCGAGCGCGCAGCGGATGACGGTGCGCAGCCAGGCGAGGTTGCTGTCGTGGTCCTTATGGTCGATCGGTTCGGTCAGCAGGCCGTATTCGCCGATGATGACCGGCACGCCGTTGTCGATGAATCGTGTCTTCTGCTTGGCGAAGTCCGCTTCGACGGCGGCGATTTCGGCGTCGCTGCCCCAATGATCGACCGGCGTGCACCAGGTGCTGTCGTGTTCGGCGAGCACGAATTCGGCTGGCGAATAGTAGTGGATGGAGACCATGAGCCTGTCGTGCGCGGAGTCCTTCGGCAGACGGAAGCGCGCATCGCAGGTGAGCGCTGTGTCGGTGTTGTAGCCGGGGATGAGCAGGAAACGGTCCACGTTTTTGGAACCGCTGGCGCGCACCACGTCCACGAAGGTCTGGTTGAGCTGGTTGAGCAGTTCGTAGGCGGTGTCCTGATGGGATGCGCTCGGGAAGCAGATCTCGTTGCCGCCTTCGAAGATCAGATGATGGTCGTAGTCGGCGAATCGCGCGGCGATCTGCCGCCAGAGTTCGGAGAAGCGCGAACTGACGCCAAGATAGTGTTTCTCGGCGGTTCTGATCCAGCCGAACGGCCCGTTGCCGCCGTCGTGGTGCACGTTGATGATCACGTTCAGACCGGCCTCGTAACTCCAATCGACCGCTTGCTGCACGGCGTCCATCCACACGTCGTCCACGTCGCCGGTGATCGGGTCCTGCCAGTCCTTCCATGTCACGGGGATGCGGATGGTGTCGAAGCCCGCCTGTTTGACGTAGCACGCGCATTGACGGGTGAAGGGCTTGTTGAACCATAGTCGCTGCTGGTCGTCGGGAGTCCACACTCCCCCGGTGGTGATTTTTCTGTTCCGTTCGTCGTTCAGGGGAATCGGATCGAAAGTATTGCCCAGATTCCATCCAAGGCCCAATCGGCTGACGAATTCGAGTGCGGTGACCATACCCTTGCCGTTTCTCCTTTCCCAAAGCGTCCGCCAAAAAACGGCTCCCGCAACCAATTGATCAACGGGAGCCGTTCAGGCGATTTTTTCAGTCCGTCAACGGACTATGCGATCCGACACGGCTCACGCGTGCAGCGGATCGGTGCCCGGACGCGCCAGCACCGGCAGGGTGTGGTAGTCGTACTGTTCGGTGTACCACTTGCCCGGCTCGTAGGCGGTCTTGGTGATGATGTTGGTCCACGGCTGGCCGCTGCCGTCGTCCGGCACGTAGAAGCGGGCCACGCCGTCCTCGCGGAAGATCGGGGCGACCAGCAGGTCGTCGCCCAGCATGTACTGGGTGTCGATGTCCTCGCAGGTCGGGTCGTCCGGGAATTCGAGCACCATGGCACGCATCATCGGAACGCCGGTCTCGTGGGTCTCCTGGGCCATCTTGAGCAGGTACGGCTTGAGCTGCAGCTTGAGGTCCACGAACTCGCGGGTCACGTCGACGGCCTCGTCGCCATACAGCCACGGCACCTTGTAGGCGGTGGAGCCGTGGTAGCGGGAGTGGGAGCTGAGCAGGCCGAACTGGGTCCAGCGCTTGTACAGATCCGGGGTGGCCTGATCCTCGAAGCCGGCGATGTCGTGGCTCCAGTAGCCGAAGCCGGACATGCCGAAGGACAGGCCGGCGCGCAGGGCTTCCGCCATGGACGGGTAGTTGGAGGAGCAATCGCCGCCCCAGTGGACCGGGAACTGCTGGCCGCCGACGGTGGCGGAGCGGGCGAACAGGATGGCCTGGTCGGCGCCCTTGGTCTCCACGAGCACGTCGTAGACGGCCTTGTTGTACAGGTAGGTGTAGTAGTTGTGCATCAGCTCCGGGTCGGAACCGTCATAGTACTTCACGCCTTCGGTCGGGATACGCTCGCCGAAGTCGGTCTTGAAGCAGTCGACGCCCATGGCCACGAGCTTCTTCAGGTAGCCCTGGTACCACTTGGTGGCCTCCGGGTTGGTGAAGTCGACGATGGCCATGCCGGCCTGCCACTTGTCCCACTGCCAGACGGAACCGTCCTCGTTCTTGATGAAGTAGCCGTTCTTGGCGCCTTCCTCGAACAGCGGGGACTTCTGGCCGATGTAGGAGTTGATCCACACGCAGATCTTCAGACCGCGGTCGTGCAGCTTCTTGAGCAGGCCTTCCGGATCGGGGAACTTGGACTTGTCCCACTCGAAGTTGCACCATTCGAGTTCCTTCATCCAACGGCAGTCGAAGTGGAACACGGACAGCGGGATATTGCGCTTGGCCATGCCGTCGACGAAGTCGAGCACGGTCTTCTCGTCGTAGTCGGTGGTGAAGGAGGTGGACAGCCACAGGCCGTAGCTCCATTCCGGAACCAGCGGCGGCTTGCCGGTCAGGTCGGTGTAGGTGTTGAGGATGTCCTTGAGGCTTGTGCCGCCGATGACGGAGTAGCTCATTTCCTCGCCCGGCACGGAGAACTGGACGCGGGAGACCTTTTCGGAACCGACCTCGAAGCTGACCTTGCCCGGGTTGTCGACGAACAGGCCGTACTTCCTGTTGGACAGATAGAACGGGATGTTCTTGTATGCCTGCTCGGTGCCGGTGCCGCCGTCCTCGTTCCAGATGTCGACGGTCTGGCCGTTCTTGATGAAGTTGGTGAAGCGCTCGCCCAGGCCGTAGATCTTCTCGCCCACGCCGAGGTCGAGCTGCTCGGAGACGTGCAGCTTGCCTTCCGGATCGGTGACCAGGCTCTTGGCGCGCCAGCCGGAGTGCGCGATGACCTTGCCGTCGTACAGGTACTTGAAGTCGATGGTCTCGCCCTTGGCGATCTGGAGGGTCAGGCGGCCGGAGGTGAAGCTCCACTTGTCGTCGTCCTCGGTGATCTCGACGTCCGGGTCGGTCTCGTTCAGGCCGAACTTCGGGCAGTGGCTGCGGTCCTTCTTGAAGTTGATGAGCCTGGTGGTGATGATGTCGGGGCGCGGCGAGGTGACCTCGATGGTCAGGATGCCGCCGTCGAGCGTCATGCCGGCGTTGTAGATCGGGGAACCGAACGGGCAGAACAGGGTGAGCTTCTTCGGCTCGATGTTGGCGGTATACACGTTGGCCGCGTACTTGACGTCGAAGCCGTCCTTGACGAGCCAGCCACCGTTCAGAAACTTCATTCGTTGCTCCTTTGCATGGGGTGGCGCCCCGCCGGGTGCGACAGGGCGTATGTTTGGTGAATTAACTTATTTATAAGTCTATAGATAACAATCACGCGACACGTCCGGAAAGACGAATATCTTCCACGGATTCTCCAACGTATACCTTGGCCTGCGGGGCGAGCGCATATGCGCCGGACGCATTGGACCAGTAGCGCAACGCCTTGGCCGCAGGCATGGCAACCTCGACCTGGCGACTTTCACCCGCTTCCAACGCCACCTTCGCAAAACCCTTGAGCTCCTTGGCGGGGCGATCCTCGCCGGTGCCTTCAAGACCCAGATAGACCTGCGCGACGGTCTTGCCCGCACGCTCCCCCGCATTCCTCACGGCGAACGACACGCGGATCTCGTCGTCCACGCGGCGCACGGTCATGTCGGAATACTCGAAGCTGGTGTAGCTCAGGCCATGGCCGAACGGGAAGAGCACCGGAACCTGCTTCGTGTCGAAGTAGCGGTAGCCGACGTAGATGTCCTCCTTGTAGTCGACGTGCCCCTTAAGGCCGAACGTGCCAATCCTATGCGCGGGCTCGTCCGCCAGCGCCACGGGGAAGGTCTCGGGCAGGTGGCCGCTCGGGTTCACCCGACCGAGCAGCACTTCGGCCAGCGCGATGCCGGACTCGCAGCCCGCATACCAGTTCCATACGATGGCCTTGGCCTTGTCCACCCAAGGCATTTCGACCGGGGAGCCGGCCACGAAGGCGAGAATCGTATTCGGGGCGGCGTCAAGCAGAGCCTCGATGAGCTTGTCCTGACCATAGGGCAGACGCATATCGGTGCGGTCGCGCCCCTCAAGGTCATGCTCGTGGTCGAGGCCGCCGATGAAGAGCACCGGGTCGCCGGCCGCCGCGTATTCGCGCGCCTTGGCCACGGCCTCGTCGCGCAGCGCCTTGGCATGTTCCTCGTCCTGAGTGTCGGATCCCTTGGAGTTCTCCAAGCTCTCCTCCTGCCAGCTTTCGTCCTGATTAACCTGCTTGGCGTCGTAGCCGAGCACGTATTCGATCTCGACGTTGCCGCCGAGCGCACCGTTGAGACCCAGCAGCGGCGACACCTCGTGCAGCGCCTTGATGACCGCCGAGCCGCCGCCGTTGGAATGGATGCGGTCGGCGTTGGCGCCGATGACCAGCAGACGCGTCATCGCATGCTCGTCGAGTGGCAGCAGGCCGCCGTCGTTCTTGAGCAGCACGATGGATTCGCGGGCGACGTCCAGCGCCTTGGCCGCGTGGTCGAGCGTCGCATAGCTGCCGGTCTTGCGGGTCTTCCTCGCATCGCCGAGCATGTGCAGCGCATCCATCACGGACAGCACGCGCACGACCTTCTTGTCCACGTCGGATTCCTTGACCTCGCCGGCCTCCACGGCCTTCTTAAGCGGCTGCGCGAAATAGTATTCATCGAAGTTCGGCGTGACCGACATCTCGACATCAAGGCCGACCTCGGCGCTTTCCTTGGTGCGCTTGACCGCGCTCCAGTCGGAGACGACGAAGCCGTCGAAGCCGTATTCGTCACGCAGGATATCGTCGAGCAGCTTCCTGGATTCGCAGCACTGCTCGCCGTTGACCAGGTTGTATGCGCCCATCACGGACAGCACACCGCCGTCGCGCACCGCGGCCTCGAACGCCGGCAGGTACAGTTCGCGCAGCGCACGCTCGCTGACGGTCTCGTCCACGTCAAGACGGTCGGTCTCCTGGCTGTTGACCGCGTAATGCTTGGCGCAGGCGGCCACGTCGCTTTCCTGCACGCCCTTGATGTAGGCCACGCCCTGGGCCGCGGTGAGCACCGGGTCCTCGCTCATGTACTCGAAGTTGCGGCCGCACAGCGGGCTGCGCTTGATGTTGATGGACGGGCCGAGAATCACATCCTTGCCGCGACCTCGCGCCTCTTCGCCCAGCACTTCGCCGGTCTTTTTGGCCAGTTCGCGGTTCCAGGTGGATGCGACCGCCGAACCGGACGGCAGGTAGGTCACGTAATCGCGGGTGTTGTACAGCGGCATCCAGTTGTCGTTGTGCAGTTCCGCGCGCACACCCATCGGGCCGTCGTCCATCTTGAGCGACGGAATGCCCAGACGTTCGGCGCCACCGCTGCGGAACAGGCCGGCGGCGTGCACGATGGCGATCTTCTCGTCCAGAGTGAGCTTGGCGGTCAGGTCTTTGGCCTTGGCCTTGTTGGCTTCGGTGATTACAGTCATGTGTTCGTTCTCCTTAATGATTGAAGTCTCGTCTGCGAGGTCGTGTCCGTGCCGTCTCGTCTGAGCCGCGCGTCTATCGGACGGTGATTCTGAAGCCGATCGGCAGCTCCTCCATGGCCGATTCTCGCGGCAGCGGTGTGACGCTCATCCCGTTCTCGTCGCGTCTATGCGCGACCACGCCGCCGCCCAGCTGCTCCACCCGTTCCACGATGCCGTTGAACGGCGGTTTGATGCCGTCGTGGTATGCGGCGAAGGATGTCAAGCGAAGTTCGCCGGCCACCCCTTCCACCGCCGCAGGGTTGAGACAGAATGCGTAGATGTCGCCGTCCTTGGCGGTGAATCGCCAATCGCCGGCCGTCCACTCGGTCGGCTTCTGATCCGCGAACATGCCATCGCTCTGCTTGGTCGGGCCTTCCTGCGTGATGCGCCACGGACGGGTCCCGTAGATGCCCTCGCCATTGGACTGCAGCCAGCGCCCGATGGTCTCCAGCAGCTCACGATCACGGCTTGAGATCGAACCGTCGGCACGCGGCCCGACGTTCAGCAACAGATTGCCGTTCTTCGACACCGCGTCGATCAGCGACACGATCAGCTCGCCGGCCGTCTTGTATTCCAGCGAATCCGTATAGCACCACGAGTTGCGTGCGATGGCAGTATCGGTCTGCCACACGAACGGAGTCGCATCGGCGAAACCGCCGCGTTCCACGTCGACGATGCCGCTGCCCCATGCCATGCCGTCGTACTTGTAGCAGATGGAGACGGGCCTGTCCCACTGTGCGCCGCGATTGTAGTAGAACGCGGCAAGCTTCCTCATATACGGCTTGAACGCCTCATGCTGCACCCACCAATCGAAGTACAGCAGTTCAGGCCGGTACGCGTCGATGATCTCGCACACGCGCAGCAGCCAATCCTCCAGGAACTCGTCGGTCGGGGCCGGCGTGCTGTGCACATCGAACTCGTTCGGCTCGGGCATGGCAGGCCAGTAGAAATCGCCCCGATGCATCGGCTCGCGCACATCGGAGTCGAACTCGCGGCCATGACCCATGAACCACCAATGCTCGGCGCGATGGTTCGACGTGGCGAAATGCATGCCATGCCGTTGCGTGGAATCGCACAACTCTCCCAGAATGTCGCGATGCGGGCCCATGTCGTAGGCGTTCCAACGGGACAGCTCGCTGCGGTACATCTGGAATCCGTCATGATGCTCCGACACGGGCATGTAGTACCGTGCGCCGGAGGCGCGAAACAGATCGAGCCATTCGTCGGCGTCGAAGCGTTCGGCGGCGAACAGCGGGATGAAATCCTTGTAGCCGAAATCCGTCTGCGCCCCGTAGGTGGCGACATGATGGTCGAATTCCGGATACCCCTTGATATACATGTTGCGCGAATACCACTCGTTGCGGTATTCGGGAACCGTATACAGCCCCCAATGGGTGAAGATGCCGAACTTGGCGTCCGCGAACCAACCGGGAACGGGCGCATGGCACAACGAGGACCAGTCATCGGTGTACGGACCGGAGTCGATGACCGACTCGACGGTTTCGAGATTCATCATTGAACATACCTCACCGAATCGCATGGGGATCGAAAAGAAACGAATATGAATTTCGGCGAGCGTAAAGGAAAAAGAGAAAGAAACGCTCGCCGAAAAAGAACCGTATAAGGAGTGGGGCGCCGAACCCGGTTCAACGTTTGGCGCCCCGGTCTTACAGAAGACTAGTGACGAATCACTTGGCTTCCTTGATAACCGCCTCGCGGGCCTTGACCAGGGCCTTGGCGTTGTCCTGATCGACCTTCAGCACGCTCTTGTAGCCGAGCTCGTCGACCTTGGTGCGCAGATCCTTCAGGGTCTTGGTGAAGGCGGCGTCGTTCTTGGCGGTGACCGACTGCCAAGAGGCCTGGACGGTGGCGCTCTTGATGGAGCTACGGGTTGCGGAGATGGTGGAATCCTCTTCCGGAGCGGTGTAGGAGGCACCGGCCGCGACAGCCAGCTTGTTGTTGGTCTGCAGGTAGTCGATGTCGTTCTTGGCGTTGCCCATGTGAGCGGACCAATCCTTGAACAGGGCGGAATCGTCCTGTTCGGACTTCCACATCTGAGCGTTGTAGGCCTCGCCGGTGTTCGGATCGATATCGTTCTGCTGGACGGCCTTGAAGTTCAGCTTGGACAGGCCGTCATCATAGGTGCCGCCGCCGAGCTTCGCGGGAACCTTCAGGTTGGCGTGGTCGCCGTTCATAGCGGTGTTGCCGAACTCGGTGAGCTTCGGGTTCTTGCCGTCGGAATCGGTGGTGAAGCAGCCGAGATCCTTCGGGCAGGCGGCGCCGCCGGCGTTGGAAGCGGAGGCGTAGATGCCTTCAGGAGAGTACAGCCAATCGATGAACTTGGCCAGACGAGCCTTGTTCTTGGCCTTGGAACCGATGGCGATCATGTAGGAGCCGTCGCCGTCCGGGGTGAAGCCGTCGGAGTAGACGTCCATATCCTCCAGCGGAGCCAGCATGAAGCCGACGCCCTTGGCCTTGTTCTCGTTGGAGTTCATACGCGGCTTGCCCAGCCAGCTCCACAGGGAGACCAGCGTCTTGCCGTTGGAGACCTTGGTCTGCATGGTATCCCAATCCTGGGTGGTGGAATCCGGATCGACCAGGCCCATGGACTCGGCCTTGTTCAGGAAGGCCAGAGCCTTCTGATAGATGCCGCCTTCCTTGGTGGCGGACTGGATGTCCTTGCCGTCAGGGCCGATGAACAGGGAGCCCTGCTGCTTGTAGCCGTACCAGCTGCAGATGGCAGCGGCGTTCTGCATCACATCGCTATCCCAATCCTTGAACAGGGAGAACGCGTAGATGTCGTTCTGGCCGGTCTCCTGACGGGCCTTGTCCTGCATCTGCTTGAGCACGTCAAGGAAGCTGTCGAGATCCTTGATCTCCGGGTAGCCGACCTCCTTGTAGTATTCCCAACGGATGTACGGCGCGGAACCGGGCTCGATGCCTTCGCTCGGGTCGGTCGGGGACTGGGAGGACGCGGCCTGCGGGATGCCCCACACGCCGTCCTTGCCGGCTTCCTTGGTGATGGACTTGACCGCGTTATCGTACTTCTTCACATTCTTCATGCTGGAGTAGTACGGGGTCATATCCTCGATGAGCTTGGCCTTGACCAGCTTGTTTAGACGGCCATTGCCGGTGCTGGTGATGACGAGGTCGCCCAGGTTGCCTGCGGCGGAACGGGTATCGAACACGGTGTCGCCACCGGAGACGTTCGGCGCGATGATGTTCAGCTTGATGTTGAACTTATCCTTGATGAGCTTGGCGTACCAACCCTTCTGCACGCCCTGGCTGTTGGCCAGCGAATCGAAGACATCAACGGTCATTTCCGAGCCGTCGTCCTTGGTATCAGCACTGTTGCTGCTGCTACCGCAGGCCGCGACGGAGAACAGCGTGGCCGCCGCCACACCTGCCGCGAGCACGCGGGTGGTGATCTTCTTCAGTTCCATGTGTGGAAACCTCCTTGTATTCCTTTGTTTATATTCAGTTATGGGGGAAGAATCTGTGTTCCGGGTTGGCCTCCTTTGCTGGGAGGCCAACCCTTGTTGGTTGTATGGGGCCGGTTGTCGATTCCCGGTTGGGGCAGATGCAAGGCCGGTGGTCTGGCCTGCCCCGAGGGGATGGGTAAAGGCTACCCGGAGCTGGGTGGCCTGCCCACTTGCGGGTATGGACTTGTGTCCTGCTCCTGCAGGGAGGGCGGTGAGACCACCCTGCCTGCACGAGCCTGCCCACTGCAATTGAGGACTCGCGCTTTGCGCGAGGCTCAATGCTGCCTTCGCAGGGGCTGTCGCCCCTGCTCAGGCTGAGCCTATGAACAGTCCACAGGACTGTTCATTACGGCTCAGCCCTTTACCGCTCCCAGCATCATGCCCTTGACGAAGAAGCGCTGGAAGAACGGGTAGGTGAACATGATCGGCAGCACCACGATGACGGAGACCGTCATACGGATCGAGGTCGGGGTGGCCGCGCTGGCCAGGGCCGCCACATTCGCCGAGCTCGCCTTGGCCGCGTTGGCCAATGCGGACGCCTGGTTGATGTAGGTGTACAGCAGGTACTGCAGCGAGTAGAGCTTCGAGTCGGTCATGTAGATCAGGGTGTCCTGGAAGGAGTTCCACTGGTTCACGGCCGAGAAGATGCCCACGGTAGCCAGGATCGGGGTGCACATCGGCAGGATGATGCGCGTGAACACGGTCAGCGTGCCGGCGCCATCCATCTCGGCGGCCTCCTGCAGCGAAGGCGGAATGGACTCGATGAAGGTCTTCACCAGGATGATGTTGAACGGCTGCACGACCGCAGGCAGGATATACACCCAGAAGTTATTGGTCAGGTGCAGGTTCTTCATCGTGATGAACATCGGGATCAGACCTGCGTTGAAGTACATGGTGATGATCACGAAGCGGTACCAGAAGGTACGGTGCCACATGCTCTTCTGCGTGAACATGAAGCCGAGGTAGGCGCTGGCCAGCACGGTGAGCACGGTGCCGATGATGGTACGTGCCACGGAGATCCAGGCCGCGGTTGCCAGACCGTCAAGCGAGAGTACGTTCTTGTAGTTCTCCAGGTGGAAGCCCTTGAACCACCACATCACGTCGCCCGCCGCCGATGCGTTGTTATCGGAGAACGAGTTGATGATGAGGTAATAGAACGGGTACGCGCAGATCAGCGCGAACAGGGACAGGAAGATGATGTTGAAGACGTTGTATGCTTTCTCGCCCGGGGTGCGACGCATCGCGGGGGAAATGCCCTTCTTTACCTTTGCCATGATTTATCCTTAACGTTCCTTGGACTTATGCCGATCAGACGATGCCCACACCGCGGGTGCGCTTGGAGAGCCAATTGACGGTGAAGAGCAGGGCCACGGAGACCAGGGACTTCAGAATCGAGATTGCGGTACCGAGCGACAGGCTGGACTGGCCAAGGCCGACGTTGTACACGTACAGATCGAGCACCTGGATCCAATCCTTGTTGAAGGAGTTCTGGAAGACGTAGTACTGATCCATGCCGTTGTTGAGGAAGTTGGAGATCGAGAGCATCAGCAGCACGAAGTAGGTCGGCAGCAGCTGCGGGACCGTGACGTGGATGATCTGCTGGAAGCGGTTGGCGCCGTCCACCTGGGCGGCCTCGTAGAGCTCCTGATCGATGCCGGCGATGCCTGCCAGGTACATGATCGAGCCCCAGCCGATGCCCTTCCACATGTTCCACAGCAGCATCTTGAGCCACGTGTGGTCGCCGGAATCAAGGAACTTGATAGGCGCGCTGATGATGTGCAGGTTCTGCAGCAGCTCGTTGACCATGCCGGAGGAGGAGAACATCGCGAAGGCGATGGAGTAGACCAACACCCAGGAGATGAAGTTCGGCAGCGTGGTGAGCGTCTGGATGAGGTTCTTGAACCACTTGCAGCGGATCTCGTTGAGGGCGATGGCGAAGATCACCGGGATGAACGAGGTCAGGATGTTCAATCCGGACATGGCGAAGGTGTTGATGAGCACCTGGCCGATGGTCTTGAGCTGCGCCGGGCTGGACACCAGGAAGGTGAACCAGTGGAAGCCCACGAAATCGCATTCGCTCAGCGGCAGCGGCGGCTGATAATCGAAGAACGCGTACACCCAGCCGAGCAGCGGCAGATAGCTGAACAGCACCACCATGATCAGCAAGGGGGCGACCAGCAGGAATAGCCTCTTGCCGTGCCTCTTGTTGTAGTCGATATTGCCGGCCATCTTCTTGGCCTTGTTGGCTGCGCGACGATCCTTACGGCTTCTCGGTGCAGGCGAACCCACAACCGCTGCCTCAGCCTCGTTGGCAACCGAACCGCCAGCCGGCGTAGTTGTTACGGACTGCATCTTGTCTCCTTTGAAACATGCAGATAACTGCTGGTTGAAACCGGGGAAAACGCATCGGATGTTTCTCTCTCAGCTCCAAATCTGTTATTTATCAGTTTATAAACAACATTGGCCTTCGTCAAACCACCTTGGCGAACCGACCCCCGACAAACGTTGGCATATCACCCCAAACTATTGTTATTCCAACGAACTAAGTGGGGAAAAATCCTTATTTATAAAATGATAAATAGGGCGTGTCGCGTGTCTGCGGCACGATAATATCAGCTGTATTCGGAAGGTAAATCAGGGAGGATTTATGCACTTCAACATCAACGCACCGTTCTGGCGCTTCATGGACACCCTGCTGCGCTTCACCGGGCTGAACCTGGTCTACCTGATCACCATGGTCCCCGTCATCACCATCGGCCCCGCCCGCACCGCACTCTATTCGACGATGTTCGCCTACGACGAGCACGACGACATCCCGCTCGTCAAGGAATACCTCAAGCGCTTCAAGCGCGAATTCAAACAGGCCGTCGTCTCCTGGATCATCCTCGTCGCGCTTGCGGCCGTCATCATCTTCGGCATCGTGTTCTGGGCCGTGTACGACTCCAACGTCTCGTACGTACCGCTGGTGATCTTCATCATCGCCGCCGTGGTGGTCGTGTTCATCGCCGAATACCTCTTCCCCCTGCAGGCGCGCTTCACCAACACCCTCGGCACCGAATGGAGACTCGCCGCCCTCTTCCCGTGGCGCGCATGGCCCGCCACGCTCGCGCTGCTGTGCATCGACGTCATCGCGCTGGGCATCGCGTTCTATGTGCCGTTCATCCGCGTGCTCGCGCTGATCTTCGGCATCTCATGGGTGGCCTACGCGAAGTCGCTGCTGCTGCTATGGGCCTTCAAGCGCTACGGCCAAATCGGCCCAGTGGAGGAACCAACCTTCGTCAACGCCCACGACTGACGCCGCGGCGCGGAAACGCGGTAGAACATCACGCCTTGTCGGCGATGAATCCCAACGGATTGTCGATGAACCGACGCAGACCCACTTCCGCCGCACCGTACAGCGCCGGATGATCGGCGACCGGCGGCATGGATACGCTCACCTGCATATCGGAAGCGCCCAGCACCTGCTCCTTGAGACGGGACTCAAGCATCTCGTAGAACGGCTGGCCGAAATTGATCCACCAGCCGCCCAGCAGCACGGTGTCGACATCAACCAGATTCACCGCCGAACCGATGGCCGAAGTCAGCGCGTCGACGGCGCGATCGACCGCTTCCACGGTCTGTGCGTCGCCGGCATGCCAGGCATCCAGCATCCTGTCCAGCGCCTGGGCCGTGGACGCCTCCTCGCCGCTGGCCACACCGGAGGCCTCCACCAACGAACGGCGGCCGGCGTACGCCTCAAGGCACCCCTTGCGGCCGCACCTGCACAGCGGCCCGTCCAACGCAACCGACAGGTGGCCGATCTCGCCGGCAAACCCATGAGAGCCGGCCACGACCTCGCCGTCACGCACGATCGCGCCGCCGATGCCGATATCGCAGGACAGATAGATGAAGGAATCCATGCAGTCCACGGCGTCCAGGAAGTCGGCGCGGGCGCATGCATAGCCGGGAATCTGCGCGATGGCGGCCATCTTCGCCTCGTTGCCCGGGCTTACGTCATAGTGCTGCATGACCGGGAAACGCGTCAGGTCGATGTTCTCCCACCCCAGGTTGCGCGCCATGAGCAGCTGTTTTCTTGATGTGATCAGGCCCGGCAGCGCGCAGGCGGCACCGGCGATGAGGCACCCCTTGCGCTTGAGCCGGCGCTCCATGGATTCTGCCATGGTGCTGAGCTTGTCGAATACGACTTCCGGAGCCGCACCGCTCATATCGGCATCGACCCACTCATACCCCAGGGTGTCACGGTTGATGTCCAATGCGATGCAGCCGTAGCCGTCGGTGTTGACCTGCATGCCGATGCCGCACACCTTGCCGCCGCCAATCGTCAGCGGCGTGGAGGGACGACCGTAATTGGACGAGGTCTGCGGCTCGCCTTCCTTGACGACGCCCGCGTCGATCAGCAGCGACACCAGCAACGACATCGTCGCCTTGGTCAGACCGGTCTCCTTGGCCAGAGCGGCACGGCTCATCGGCGATGAGGCGCGCAACAACGTGTCGATCACCACGGAAAGATTGTGATTGCGCAAATCGTCCTGGTTGATCCTGCGAAGAGAAGCCATAGTCGTCCCGTTCCTGCCCTGTCCGTTTGTATGCCGAGGAATATCCACGAACCGATGTTCCGAAGCCATTCCTGATGCTACACTACTATAGTATAGTTTATTCATCTAACTATTAACCGTGCGCCATTGGCGGACGGCATGCAAGGAGGCAGCACACACATGGCACAGACTCTGGTGGCTGGCGTCGACACCTCGACCCAGTCCTGCAAGGTACGCGTGACGGACGCCGAGACCGGCGAACTCGTCCGCTTCGGCCAGGCCAAGCACCCGAACGGCACGTCCATCGACCCGAAGTACTGGTGGGAGGCGTTCCAGGAGGCCGCACAGCAGGCCGGCGGACTGGACGACGTGGCCGCACTGGCCGTCGGCGGCCAGCAGCACGGCATGGTGATCCTCGACAAGCAGGGCAACGTGATCCGCGACGCCATGCTGTGGAACGACGTGAGCTCCGCCCCGCAGGCGGCCGCACTGATCGAGAAGATGGGCGAGGCACCTGCGCAGGGCGATGAGCCGGAAGACCCGATCGCCCGCGGCAAGCAGCGCTGGGTGAAGGCCGTGGGCTCCTCCCCCGTCGCCTCCTACACCCTGACCAAGGTGGCATGGGTCGCCGAAAACGAACCCGAGAATGCCAAGAAGATCGCAGCGATCTGCCTGCCTCACGACTGGCTGAGCTGGCGCATCGCCGGGTACGGACCGGTCGCCGAGGGCGAGGACGCGCATCTCGACGCCCTGTTCACCGACCGTTCCGACGCCTCCGGCACCATCTTACTACGATGCCGCATCGAACGAATACCGCCGCGACCTGATCGCCATGGTGCTCGAAGCCGCCGAAGGCGCCGATGCCGCCAAGGCGCACGCCGACGCGATCGTGCTGCCCACCGTGCTGGGCCCGCGTGACGCCGCGCCGGTCAAGGCCGATCCGGCAATCGCAGGCAAGAACGTCGAAGGCGGCTGCACGCTCGCCCCCGGCGGCGGCGATAACGCCATGGCCTCGCTGGGCCTGGGCATGGGCGTCGGCGACGTATCCATTTCCCTGGGCACCTCCGGCGTGGCCGCGGCCATCTCCGAGAACCCGACCTACGACCTGACCGGCGCGGTATCCGGCTTCGCCGACTGCACCGGCCACTACCTGCCGCTCGCCTGCACCATCAACGGATCGCGCATCCTCGACGCCGGCCGCGCGGCCCTCGGCGTGGACTACGACGAACTGGCCAAGCTGGCCTTCGCCTCCAAGCCGGGTGCCGAAGGCATCACCCTGGTGCCGTACTTCGACGGCGAACGCACCCCGAACCGCCCGGACGCCACCGCCACGCTTTCCGGCCTGACGCTGGCCAACACCACCAAAGAGAATCTGGCGCGCGCCTTCGTCGAAGGCCTGCTGTGCTCCCAGCGCGACTGCCTGGAGCTCATCCGCTCCCTGGGTGCCACGATCAACCGCATCCTGCTCATCGGCGGCGGCGCGAAGTCCGAAGCCATCCGCACACTGGCCCCGAGCATCCTCGGCATGGACGTGACCCGCCCGGCAACCGACGAATACGTGGCCATCGGCGCCGCGCGTCAGGCCGCCTGGGTCCTGTCCGGCGAAGCCGAGCCTCCGGCATGGAAGCTCACCATCGACGGCGTGGAGACCGGCGAGCCGACCGAAGCCGTCTACGAGGCCTACGCCAAGGCCCGCGGCTGATTCATTTCTCCTTTTCTCCTTCCTTCCAGAGAAACGGGCCGTGCAGCGATTCGATCGCCGCACGGCCCGTTTCGTATATGTGCAGATCCTCGCGCTCCCCCGGATCACGGCAACCAGTAACCGGCAACAGTAATCAGCAACCGACTCATCAGCGCGCCCAGGCACATCCGCTGGCTGCACAGATAAGGAAAGCCGGCCGCGGACGAATCCACGGCCGGCTGTTTGGAAGGAGTTCAGGGGGAAGAATTCAAGGCGGGTGCCGTGCCTAAGGCAGGCACCCGGTGCGTTATCAGGCGTTCACCTTCTTCGTGTTGTGCATGCGCTTGCGAAGCTCGGACTCGATCTCCTCAAGGGAGCGGCCACGGGTCTCGAACACGTAGGAGTGCACGAACCAGATGGACAGGAAGCACAGCACGCCGTAGCCGATGAACAGGCTGCCGGTGCCGAACAGGTTCAGCAAGTAGGGGAAGGTCAGGGAGACCAGGGCGTTGGCGGCCCAGTTGATCACACTGGAGAAGGAGTTGCCCAGGCCACGGATGTTCAGCGGGAACACCTCGCCGATCATGATCCACATGACCGGACCCCACGTGCCGGAGAAGAACGCGATGTAGACGGTCAGTGCGATTACGCAGATGATGGCGGCGGTCATGTTGTTGCCGGAGAACTTCATGCAGATGCTCATCACGAACAGCGAGACGCCCATGCCGATGGCGCCGACGATCAGCATCTTGCGGCGATCGACCTTATCCATGATGGCGATGGCCACGGCGGTGACGATGACGTTGAAGATGCCGATGCCGATATGCGCAAGCAGTGCGGCGGAGACGCCGAAGCCGACTTCGGTGAAGATGGTCGGGGCATAGTACAGCACGGTGTTGCAGCCCATGATCTGCTGGAAGATGGCTAGGCCGATGCCGATGACCAGTGCCGGGCGGACGGTCGGACCGAACAGTTCGGCAAGACCCTTGCTTTCGATCTTGGCCTGCTTCTCGATCTCCTCAAGCTCGTGGCTGGCACGCTTGTCGTCCTCGTCATAGATGGACAGCAGCACCTCGTGCGCCTTGTCGATCTCGCCGCGGCGAGCCAGGAAACGCGGGGATTCGGGGAGGAATAGACCGCCAAGGAACAGAATGACGGCCGGGATGGCGGCGCAGCCAAGCATCCAGCGCCAGCCGGTGTACATGCCGGAGAAAGTGTAGTTGGTGACATAGGCGAGGAAGATGCCCGTCATCACCATGAGCTGGAACAGACCGGAAACGGTGCCACGCTTATGCGCCTGGGACAGCTCGGCAAGATAGGTCGGGATCAGTGCGGACGCCGCGCCGACGGCCAGACCAAGGATAATACGGAAGATGATCAGCGCCCAGTAGCCCAGCGCGAAGCCGGAACCCAACGCGCCGACAACGAAGATGACGGCCGAGATCAGCAGCAGCTTGCGGCGGCCCAGGGAATCGGACAGCGGGCTGATGAACGCCGCGCCGAGCACTGCGCCAAGCAGCACCGCGCTGACGACCCATCCCTGCTGCCATTCGCCAAGATGCATCTGCTTTTGAATGAACAGAATGGCTCCGGAAATCACGCCCGTGTTGTAACCGAACAGCAGGCCACCCAACGCGCCGAAGAAATACACGACACCCTTAGGCATATGTTTCATTGGTTTCTCCCTTCTTTGAGGCATGCGATCCTCGGGACCGCGCATGGCACACGGCCATGCGGAACACTGCGGGAGCGAACAGCCAGTCATCTTCGAAACCGCCGCCAAACGCGCACGAAAGCGCATCATGGCATACGTCGAGACAGGCATACGAGAGGTGATCATCGCGTCATCGCGAGAAGTCGTTGCGGCACCCACTGCTACAATGAAACTCGTCATGGCAACCACAGTGTTTCCATGTACTACGCGATGGCCGCTGAGCCGTGCAGAAAGTCCAGCGGCCATCGTTTTCGTATCGGCATCGACGCACGCCCGCATGCAGCTGACCTCTCTACGCGTGCAGGCGCAGCGTCAATGACCTTCAAACCGCCGGCGCTTGCCGTATCAATCGCACATTTTCCGTAAGCACCGGTCGGCTTTTCGTTTTTCAGTTATCTCAGTTATCTCGATTATGTAAGCCCCGTGGGGCTTGGACGTTACCCGGCTTTCGCCTGAGGCCGTGCCAAGCCCCGTAACCCGGGGTTTCGGCTCACGCCCGGTCCGGCAATTTCGGAGCGCTACACGCACCCATTTTTTGCTCGTCCTCGACTATCGTCTCGGACATCGCCCGAGGCTACCCGAAACCCCACAGGGGTTTCGGCTCATGCCTCGGCCAGAGCGTCGATCATGTAGTTGTTGATCGTGGCCTTGACGGACTCGAGGTGATCGGACTTGGTGGCGGCGATGAGCTTGGACTGCGGGATGTCCAGAGCGTACTCCTCCAGGGAAGCCAGGGAGGCGGTGCCGTTCTCGACGGTTGCGCCGATGCCGGAATCGAAGGAGCTGTAGCGCTCGGCCTGCAGGTTCTCGATGACCTTGTCCTCGTGCATCTTGGCGGCGACCAGGAGGCCGGCTGCGAAGGAATCCATGCCGGCGATGTGGGAACGGAACAGATCCTCGGCGGTGAAGGAGGTACGACGCGGCTTGGCATCGAAGTTCAGACCACCGTGAGGGCCGATCTGGCCTTCGGCGAGGACTTCCCACATGACGGTGGAGGTCTCGTACAGGTCGGTCGGGAACTCATCCATATCCCAGCCGATGAGCTTGTCGCCCTGGTTGGCGTCGAGGGAGCCGAGCACACCGGCCTCGCGGGCGGTGCGGATCTCGTGCTGGTAGGTGTGGCCGGCCAGGTTGGCGTGGTTGCCTTCCAGGTTCAGCTTGAAGACGTCCATCAGGTCGTAGGTGCGCAGGAAGTTGATGGCGGTGGCGGCGTCGAAGTCGTACTGGAACATCGTCGGTTCCTTGGCCTTCGGCTCGATCAGGAACTGGGCATCCAGGCCGATTTCCTTCGCGTAGTCATGGCACATGTGGAAGAACTTGGCCATGTGCTCCTGCTCGCGCTTCATCTGGGTGTTCCACAGGTTCTCGTAGCCTTCACGGCCGCCCCAGAACACGTAGTTCTCAGCGCCCAGGCGCTTTGCGATCTCCAGGGAGTGCTTCAGCTGGCCGCCTGCGTAGGCGTAGATGTCCGCGAACGGGGAGGTGGAAGCGCCGGACACGAAGCGCGGGTTGGTGAACAGGGAAGAGGTGTTCCACAGCAGCTTGATGCCGGTGGACTTCATGTTCTCTTCGATCTTGTCGACGACCTTGTCCAGGTTCTTGTCGGTCTCGCGCAGGGTATCGCCTTCCGGAGCGATATCGCGATCATGGAAGCAGAAGTACTCGACGCCGAGCTTCTGGAAGAACTCGAAGGCGTAATCAACCTTGGCCAGGGCCTCGTCCTCCGGATCGGAGTACTTGCCGTACCACGGACGCTGGGCGGTGCCGGTGCCGAACGGATCAACGAGCTGCTGATCGAAGGTGTGCCACCAAGCGACACCGAAACGCAGCCAATCCTTCATCTTCTTGCCGGCGACGACGCGGTCGGCATCGTAGTAATGGAAGGCCAGACCCTCCTGCGGTCCCTTTTCGCGGCCGACGTACGGAATCTTGTCAATATCCCACAGACCCATGGGTTGCTCCTTTGCTATTTGGCTTTGCCTTACAAGCGTTTTGTTCTGGCGGGCCTGAACCCGTCTTGCGATACATAATAAAATGAATTACCTATCTTTGTCAATTCGTTTTACTTTTACGGTGTTTCGCTTGGGATATCACCGTTTCCGCACTTACCCTGACAGGCCTCTCACACCTTGATGCGATGCTTCAACATGCTCAACCATCCCCTTCTTATCTACGGTGATAATGTGCAGGTATCGCATGATCAGGGCCTCCGCCCTAGAAAAAACACCACCGTCATGCACAAAAAAAGCCACAGGCACATACCACTCAAGGAGGAGAGAATGTCGCTGACCACTCTCATGAACCCATTGGAAATCAACCACATGCAGCTGAAGAACCGCATCATGTTCCCTCCGATGACCACTGGCTATGAGGCAAGGGACGGCTCCATCACCCAGCAAAGCATCAACTTCTATAGACGCGTGGCGCAGGGCGGAGCCTCATACATCGTGCTGGGAGACGTAGCACCCGTATACACCATCTCCCCCACACCAAAACTCGTGACCGACGAACAAATCCCATCTTTCGCCGCACTTGCGGACGCCCTGCACGAATTCGACTGCAAACTCGGCATCCAGGTATTTCATCCCGAATACGACACCGTGGCCGTAGCCGAGCTGTTCAGACAGGGAGACATGGCCGGCGCACGGGCCAAGTTGCATCATGATATGAGCCACTACATCAACGAAGTGAGCGCACAACGGCTCGGGGAAATCCTCGACAGCATCAAGGCTCTGGCCGCACGTGCCACCAAAGCCGGAGTCGACGCCATCGAAGTGCACGGCGACCGACTTATCGGATCCCTCTGCTCGACCCTGATCAACCAGCGAACAGATGAATACGGCGGCTCATTCGAAAACCGCACTCGCTTCGCAAGAGCCGTGGTCCATGCGATTCGCGAAGGATCGCCGGATATCTGCATCGATTACAAGCTGCCCATCGTCACCGAAAATCCGCAAATAGGTCGTGGAGGCCTGTTTATCGACGAAGCTGTCAAACTCGCCAAATTGCTCGAAGAAGACGGCGTCGACACCTTCCACGTAGCCCAAGCCAATCACACCGGCAATCTCAACGACACCATCCCGGCCATGGGCACACGTCCCGCCTGTTTCATGGAGCCCTACGCACGCCGAATCAAGGAAGCCGTGAGTGTTCCGGTCTCCACCGTGGGACGGATTCTCACGCCCGAGCAGGGCGCAGAGCTCATCGAAAGCGGCGCCTGCGACTATATCGGACTCGGCCGCCCCATGCTTTGCGATCCCGACTATGCCAATAAAGTAGCCGAAAATCAGACCGAGCTCATTCGCCCCTGCATGATGTGCAACCGCGGCTGCACCGACGCCATAGCCAGCCGCCGATTCATCTCCTGCGTTCTCAACGCGGAAGGCGGGTACGAATATCAGCGCACCATCCAACCAGTGAAACAGCAGCGCAACATCATTGTCGTCGGCGGCGGCCCGGCCGGCATGGAAGCAGCCCGCGTAGCGGCACTACGCGGCAATCACGTGACTCTGTTCGAGCAAAGCGACCATCTTGGAGGACAACTCGGAATCGCGTGCACTCCACCGCGCAAGAAGGAAATGTCACGCGTTGTCGCATGGTATTCAAGGTCGCTGGAAGCTGCCGGCGTCGAAGTGAAGCTCAACACCGCCGCCGATGCCAAAATGCTGGTGGGACAATCACCGGATGAGGTGATTGTGGCGGTTGGCGGACGCAACGCGGAACCGCACATCGAGGGGGCCGATCTGCCGCACGTCATCAGTGCATGGAATCTGCTCGCAGGGAACGCAGCTCCCACTGGTCGCACCATCGTCATCGGCGGAGGACTGGTAGGCGCGGAAACCGCGGAGTTCATTGCACAGAACCACCCGGACTGCGAGGTGAGCATCGTGGAGATGACAGGGCAGATCGCCGCCGAGGAGTCCAGCACCATCAAACCGGTTATGATGCAGGATTTCGCCGATCACAAGGTGGCGCTGTATACCGACACCAAAGTCGAAAGAATCGAGCCAGGGCAAATCATAGCCAGCCGCAAGAATACGGATGATGACTCCTCGGAATCGACGCAGATCACCCTGCCATGCGACAGCGTGGTGATGGCCATCGGCACCATGCCGGCAGAATTCGATGTCTCCGCCCTTGAATCGGCCAACATCACGGTGCGTCGAATCGGCGATTGCAACGGCAAGACCGCCGATATCGATCGAGCCGTCGAGGAAGGGTACCTGGCAGCAACCGCCTGAGTCGCTGCCTTTCACATGAATTCGCCTGTCCGCGCATTCCCTACAAATGCGCGGACAGGCGAATCACGTTCTTAGCCCATTGTTCGTCTTGCCATATCATTATCCATTTATCCGTCCATTCCATTGGAACCCGCACAGCGGTGGTAGAGTGTGCATGTTTGTCTGCAACGAGGCGCAACGCAAAGACGCGCGAAAAAAACGAAAGAAGGAATCAATGACAGAAAACGTCGACACCATCTGTGTACAGGGAGGCTATCAGCCCGGAAACGGCGAATCACGCACTCCCCCGATCATTCAGGCCACCACCTTCAAATACCAGTCGAGCGAACAGATGAGCCGCCTGTTCGACCTGTCCGAGTCCGGCTACTTCTACACGCGCCTGCAGAACCCGACCAATGACACCGTCGCCGCCAAGATCTGCGAGCTTGAGGGCGGCGCGGCTGCCATGCTCACCTCGTCCGGCCAGGCCGCGAACTTCTTCGCACTGTTCAACATCTGCAACAACGGCGACCATATCGTCGCATCGTCCGCCATCTACGGCGGCACGTTCAACCTCATCAACGTCACCATGCGCAAAATGGGCATCGAGTGCACCTTCGTGAGCCCGGACTGCAGCGAAGAGGAACTGGAAGCCGCATTCCGTCCGAACACCAAGGCCGTGTTCGGCGAATCCATCTCCAACCCGGCACTCATCGTGCTCGACTTCGAGAAATTCGTGAGCGCCGCGCACCGCCATGGCGTGCCCCTGATCGTGGACAACACCTTCCCCACCCCGATCAACTGCCGCCCGTTCCAGTACGGCGTGGACATCGTCACGCACGCCACCACCAAATATATGGATGGGCATGGCTCCTGCGTGGGCGGAGCGATCGTGGATTCCGGCAACTTCGATTGGATGGCGCATGCCGAGAAGTTCCCCGGACTCACCACTCCGGACGACTCGTACCATGGCGTGACCTACGCGAAGGAATTCGGCAAGGCCGCATACATCACCAAGGCCACCGCGCAGCTCATGCGCGACTTCGGTTCCACGCCGGCTCCGATCAATTCGTGGATCATGGGCATGCATCTGGAATCGCTGGGAGTGCGCATGGAACGCCATTGCGCCAATGCCTTGGCAGTAGCGAAGTGGCTCGATGCCGACCCGCGCGTGAGTTGGGTGAGCTACCCGGGGCTTGAGGGCGACAAGTACCATGTGCTGGCGAACAAGTACATGCCGAACGGCACCTGCGGCGTAATCTCCTTCGGCGTGCCGGGCGGCCGCGCGAAGGTCTCCGCGTTCCTCGACCATCTGAAGATGGTGTCCATCGCCACGCATGTGGCCGACGCTCGCAGCTGTACGCTGTATCCAGCAGGCACCACGCACCGTCAGCTCACCGAGGAACAGCTTGAGGAAGCCGGCGTGGGTATTGATTTGGTGCGACTGAGCTGCGGCATCGAGAACGCGGCCGACATCATCGCCGACATTGACCAGGCGCTGGCCGCCGTGCAGGAGTAATACGGCATCCTTTCTTTAGACAGGTGAGACACAGGATCTTTTCTTTCCGGGGCCTCACCTGTCTATGCCGATTCCGCTCTACGAACCCCCATTTCGCTTACATGTGGCAGATATACGCTTTCGACCGGTTCTATTTCGCTTACGTGTGGCACGTACATCGCGGTTTACCGTCCTTTCCCGTTGAAATCATGCCATTTGATTCACGAGTCTCCGCTATCCTCTGCCACACGTAGGCGAGATATATCGCGTCACACTCCCGTATCTGCCACACGTAAGCGAAATAGACCGATTGGCGCATCGCTACCTCTCGCTTCCTAGCAATAGCCCGGCTTCTTCACCGCCGTCTCCGGTCAAGCACCTGCTCCATCGTCATCCGATCGCAAAGCTTCGCCAGCCGTGGATTACACTCCCGAATCCTCGAAGCGACTCGTTCGGCCAATTCACGCTCCCGTTCCTCATCGCCAAGGTCAAGCTTCGTGGCCTGAACGTACAGCCATCCCATATCCTCGATTCTCTTTCGCCGCTCGCTGTCGGCCAGCCATTGACCGGCATGGTGCCCGCCATCATATTCGACAACGACTTTCCACTCCGGATACGCCATGTCCAGCAGAAACACTCTTCCCGTCTTCTCATCGCGGATAAGATAATTGACTTCCGGGCATGGCAGACCATACTTCATAAGCGCAAGTCTCGTCCTAGTTTCCTGCGAGGAGTCCGTTCCCTCTCGCATAGCGCGCAGAGCCAGCTCCATGTTGCGAATGCCTCGAACGGCGCGTTTACGACCGCTTTGTTCGGCACATTCCCTCAGACGATTCAACATCGCGCGGAAATCCTCAAGGCAGGCTCTTCTCACACGCCCGTCCCTTCGCATCATCGAATCCCCAAGCGCAATCAGTTCCTCAAGAGACAACCTGGCCGAATACATGGCCCACACATATACCGGGGCCGCGCACTCGATTCTTCCGTGATCGACGAACACCGTATCCAATTCCACACCCCAGATAACAAAGCAAACACCTTTGAGATGCGTTCTTCCCGAGTTGCCGCCGACCACTACATACAGGCAATCCGAGCATCTGCCGTCTCCCGGCTCCCGCGGCTGTTCGATCCCCATCAGTGCCAATGCCGTGGACAGCGTGAATACCAAATTACGCGCGGTCCGCCGCATTGCCGCCTTGCATGAAACCAGCGCCGACCCTCTGAGGTCATGCAGTTCCTGCGAATATCGTGCCCCATTACCCATGAGCCCGAGAATAGGAAATATCAAGACACCCGTCCACAGCGCCCTGCGAAAATGTGGATATGTGGATAACCGTCGACATCCTCGGGCGGCGATCGCGCGAATTAAGCAGCTGCCACCCAATCGATCATGGATTCCGCACTGTAGAAAAACAGACGCTCCATGTGCATCTGCGGCATATCATGGCATGTCGGAAAGGCATCGAGAGAAGGACACACAGTCGTGAATGAATCGCTTTGCATCCGGAATGTCAGGACACCGGGCTCCAGCGAACCCATGGACATGGTGATCAACGAGGGACGGATCGCCGCCATCGCGCCCGGTGAGGCGGAACGGAACCGCACTCTTGCCACGGTTGATGCCGAAGGCATGTGGGTCATCCCCGGCCTATGGGACTGCCATACGCATTTCACGCAATGGTCGTATACGTTGGGACGACTGGATCTTATCGGGGCCAGCAGCGCGCACGAGGCGATGGATATGCTGCGCGATCATCTTTCCCAGCTGCGCTCCGAAGGGCGGCTCGACCCAAACCGCTTTGTGGTCGGCATGCGGTTCCGTCACTCGCTGTGGGCCGATGACGAGCAGCCCACGCTCGCGGCCATCGACGAGGCTTCGGGCGACCAGCCCGTGGCGCTGTCCAGCGCGGACATGCATTGCGGCTGGGTGAATTCGGTGGCGGCGCGCATGCTCGGCGTGCAGGTCGGGGAATCCGGATTGGTGGGCGAGCTGGAATGGTTCGACGCATACTGCCGTCTTGACAACGCTCCGGGCGCGGACGAAGAGCTGGACCGTCTGCTGCGCGAGGCCGAACATGATGCCGCAAGCAAGGGCATCGTCGGCATCCGCGACTACGAAATGGCCGAAAACATCGATACCTGGATTGGCCGATTCGCCAAGGGCATCAATGGTTTGCGGGTCCAGTCGGGCGTATATCCGGAACGTCTGAACCAAGCCATCGACGACGGCTGGCATACCGGCGACGAATTGCCCGGCAGCAATGGTCTTGGGCATGTGGGCGCGATGAAGCTCATTTCCGACGGATCGCTCAACACCCGTTCCGCATACTGCTCGACGCCATACTCCGGCATCGAACCCGAGACCTTCGGCACGATGAGCTACACGCCAGAGCAGATCGAGTCCTATATGTTCGTGGCGACGAAACACGGATTTGATATCGCCTGCCATGCCATCGGCGACGAGGCGAACACCATTGTGCTTGACTGCGCCGAGCGCACCAAGGCGCATGGCTCCATCGAACATGCCCAGATGCTCAAACCCACCGATATCCCGCGTCTGGCCCAGCTTGGGCTTGCCGCGAGCATCCAGCCGCAGCATGCCATGGATGATCGAGATGTCATCGCCCGTTTCTGGGGCCGTCCGGCCGGCATCCCCTATGCGTTCAGGTCGTTGCGCGATGCCGGGACCCGTCTGCTCATGGGTTCCGACGCGCCTGTGGCACCGCTTGACCCGTGGCTGGCCATTTCCGCGGCGGTGTTCGGCACCGAGAGTTCTGCGCGCGAGCCGTTCCAGCCGGAGCAGTGCCTCGACTTCGGCACGGCGCTGGCCTCGTCCACGGCGGTGGGGCGTAAATGCCTCAAGGCGGGCGACGCCGCTGATTTGGTGCTGTTGGACCGCGACCCCTCGGCGGTGGATTCGCCCGAGGAGATGCGCGCGATGCCGCGGCATGTGCAGGCCACCATGCTCGCAGGTCGGTGGACGTACCGGAAGTAGCAAATAGCGGAATCAACCTGCTCATAACGACTATCTCGCTTACGTGTGGCAGATTTGCGGTTTGGACGGGTTCTATTTCGCTTACGTGTGGCACCTAGCTGTGCCGTTCACCCATGAGAATGACGCAGTTCCAACGACGAAGAACGAGAACTCTCCAAGCAAGTGCCACACGTAAGCGAAATACATCGCGTCATGACGTCATATCTGCCACACGTAAGCGAAATACAGGGGCGTATCGCCAACGCTGCACCCACAGGTCGGTGCACATGCCGTAATCCACACCACCCGACAGTATGATTCGCGCGGGTATGCTGGGAACATATCTAGGCAAGGCGGCGGATTATGGACAATGACGACTACACGGCCAAGATGACCGAGCTGATCCGGCTCATGCGCGCCATCGGCAATGACACGCAGCAGTGCGAGGTCAAGGAGTGCGCCCACAAGATCAGCACCACCATCACCGACACCCTTTCGGCGTTCTCCAACGGCAACGGCGGCTATATCATCCTCGGACTGAGCGAGAAGAACGGCTTCACCCCAGTGGAGGGGTTCAACGCGCGATCCATGCAGGAGTCGCTCAGCCAGGCCTGCGAGAAGCTCACCCCCGTGGTGCGCCCGGTGATCGTGACCTGCCCGTTCGAGGGTGCCAATCTGGTCTTCGCCGTGGTCGACGAGATGCTGCCACGCGAGAAGCCTTGCTATTTCACCGCCGCCGGCCCCTACAACGGCTCGTACATCCGTACCGGCGACGGCGATCGGCGCATGACCACTTATGAGGTGGATCGTCTGCTGGAGGAGCAGCGCCAGCCGGAGCATGACATCGCGGTGGTCGATGACGCCACGCTCGACGATCTCTCCCCGGCGCTGGTACGGGCGCTGCTCGCCGACGAACGCGCAAGGCACGGCCACGTGTTCGCGGATACGAGCGACGAGGAGATGCTGCTGGATCTGCGTGCGGTCGGACGTTCCTTCGCCAACGAAGACCGTGAAGGTGGCGAGAGCGGCGAGGCCATGCTTCGGCCCACTTTGGCCGGCCTGCTGGCCTTGGGACGCTATCCGCAGAAGTTCTACCCGCGCCTAACCATATCCGCGGCCATGTTCCCCGGCATCTCACGCGACGAGGTGTTCTCCACCGGCCGCGAACTGGTACGCACTGCTGTGTTCGTAGGCCCTATTCCCACCATGGTCAGCGATGCGGTCGAAACGCTGCTTGATTGGAGCCGTTCCGCCGGCACGCCTGGTACAAGCGGTGCGGCCGGACGCCCGCAATACCCGGAAACGGTACTACGCGAGGCCATTTCCAATGCGCTCATCCACCGCGACTACTCCCCCGACGCCGTGGGCACACCGGTGCATGTCGACATGTTCACCGACCGCATCGAAATCACCAATCCGGGCGGCTTGTTCGGCGCAGTGACCAAGCACACGCTAAGGCAGCCGATTTCCGGTTCCACACGCAACCCGTTCCTGTTCTCGTTGCTGAATGCCGTCCCCTACCCGGGTGACGGCATGGTGCTTCAGGACAATGGCACCGGCTATCGGCGTATCGAGGCGATACTGCGCAACGAGCATCGACCGGCCGCGCGGATCGACAATTCCATCGACTCGTTCCGCATCACGATTCCGGCGATGCTAGCGGATTCCACAAACCAGGCTTGAGCCTGAGCCTTCCGGCACGCACCCGGCGTGCACAACGCATACAATCGAACCGACCGGCCATACCATACCGGCCGCAACAATAACCACACATATAAGGAGCCCCATGCAGCGTCCGATCATGACATCGATCCCGTTTCTCAGCCAGCCGTCCGAGGATGCGCGGAACACCGAGGCCGATCTTGCCGTGGCGCAGGATCTGAAGGATACGCTCGACGCGCACCGCGAGGGCTGCGTGGGTATGGCGGCCAATATGATCGGCGTGTCCAAGCGCATCATCGCGTTCGTGGACGAGGATCTGGGCGGCCGCATCACCGTCATGTTCAATCCGCGCATCACCGCGCAGGATGGCGCTTACGACACCGCCGAAGGGTGTCTCTCGCTGAATGGCGAGCGCCGCACGCTGCGTTATCAGCGCATCGAGGTCACGTATCTCGATCGCCGCTGGCGCGAGCATCATGCCGCGTTCACCGGTTTTACCACGCAGATCATCCAGCATGAGATCGACCACTGCGACGGCGTGATCATCTGAGGTCTCGGCGGAAGCAACCGAGCAACCGCTATTGTGCAGGGGATTCACGCCGTGGCGTGTAGACGGGGTAGACACGGAACATGTCTACTTTGCGCAGGTTCTGAACCGGAACGTATACTCGCCGGCAGGGGCTTTCTGCCCACGCGATACAGAGGGGAGACCATCAAGATGAAACCTGCGTTACGCGTTTGGCGCCGTGTGCTGTGGTGGCTCGGTCTGTTGCTGCAACTGCCAATCGATCTGACGTTGTTGCACTTCAATGATTTCTACCTTCTGATGGAGCGGATATTATGTCTTATCCCGCCCATACTGGACGAGCATCCATCGCTATTGGATTTGACGCGCGACACGCATGGGCAGTCTGACCCGCTCACTATTCGAGTATTTCTTGTGTTGGCCATAGGCGTCTTCTGTTGGATAGTCGTCGCAGCGCTTCGCATGTATACGGGAACGGATCCGGAATACGAGCATGCGGCCCCATCATTGAAACAGGACATGATGGCAGCCCGTATCCTTGCCGGCTGCGTCACGGCAATTGTTCTGTTGGCAACGCTGATACAGGGATTTTTCCTCGGTCTCTGCGTGTTGATGCTTATCGGGTGACGCACAAGGCTGACGCTTTAGACGCTTTGAGGATTCGATTCCGCTTTTGCCTGTGCTCCGTTACCGTCGTTGATTGACTTAGTCATGCGACCACGCCATGCATCCGATAGTAACGTTTGACGATACTAACGTCTTGCGATAGTATCGTTGCATGAGAACACGGAACCGGGAGCTCAACGATTATCTTTACGGCGGTGCATATCCGAGAGGATATCCGGCTGGCATGGAAAAGCCCCTCAAGCGCAAGCTCCAGATGCTTAAGGCCGCCCACGCGCTTAGGGATCTCAAGGTTCCGCCCGGCAATATGCTCGAACCATTGAAGGGCGATCTGTTGGGTCACTGGAGCATCCGCGTCAACAAACAATGGCGTCTCATCTTCCAATGGGACGACGAAGCCAAGGAGGCCTACGATGTCTACTTCGACGACTACCACCGATGAATTCCTCAGCACGCCCGGCGAGATCCTGAGCGAGGAGTTCATGCAGCCGCTCGGCATCACCGGCTACCGGCTTGCCAAGGCCATCAACGTGTCGCAGACCGCCATCAGCGAAATCATCAACGGCAAACGCGCCATCACCATTCCCATGGCATACCGACTGGCCAAGGCCTTTGGCACCACCCCCGAGTTCTGGGTCAATCTTCAGCGTGACTACGACCTGCTGAGCTTCGATTCCAGCCAACTAGGCGACATCCAACCGCTCGTCTCCGCCTGACGGGCGCGCAATGCGGCGGGGACTCGTGCCGTGGCGTGTAGACGGGGTATGGGATAATTACGGACGGTACTTTGCGCAAGTCCTGGTCCGGAATATCCCAGCTTCTCGTCGATGCGCGTCGATTGGCGATTCGTGCACCGCCACAATCGCACCCGAAGCGCCTCACACGACGATCCGAAAGCGGGGCATCCGTCGACCTGATTACGCAAAACGCTGGAATTCCAACGTTTCTTAAGGATGGAACACAACATTGGCTGAATTCATTTATCAGATGATCAAGGCTCGCAAGGCCTACGGCGACCGCGTGATCCTCGATGACGTGACACTGAGCTTCCTGCCCGGCGCGAAGATCGGCGTCGTCGGCCCCAACGGCATGGGTAAGTCCACGCTGCTGAAGATCATGGCCGGGCTCGACACCGTCTCCAACGGCGAGGCATCCCTCACCCCGGGCTACACCGTGGGCATTCTGCAGCAGGAACCGCCGCTGGATGACACCAAGACCGTAGGCGAGAACATCAAGATGGCCTTCGGCCCGATTGCGGACAAGGTCACGCGATTCAATCAGATCGGCGAGGAAATGGCCGATCCGGACGCCGACTTCGACGCCCTGATGGAAGAGATGGGCAAGCTGCAGACCGAGATCGACGCGGCGAACGGCTGGGATCTCGATTCCCAGCTCGAACAGGCCATGGACGCCCTGCAGTGCCCGGATCCGGACACCCCGGTCAACGTGTGCTCCGGTGGCGAGCGCCGTCGTGTGGCGCTGTGCAAGCTGCTGCTTGAGGCTCCGGACCTGCTGCTGCTCGACGAGCCCACCAATCATCTCGATGCCGAGTCGATCCTGTGGCTGGAGCAGTTCCTGCACCAGTACAAGGGCGCCGTCATCGCCGTCACCCACGACCGTTACTTCATGGACAACGTGGCCGAGTGGATCTGCGAGGTGGACCGCGGCCACCTGTACCCGTACAAGGGCAACTACTCCACCTATCTGGAAACCAAGGCCAAGCGTATGGAGATCCAGGGCGCCAAGGACGCCAAGCTCGCCAAGCGCCTCAAGAACGAGCTCGACTGGGTGCGTTCCTCGCCGAAGGCCCGTCAGGCCAAGAACAAGGCTCGTCTGGAACGTTACGACCAGATGGAGCAGGAGGCACGCAACAACAAGAAGCTCGACTTCTCCGAGATCCAGATTCCGGCCGGCCCGCGTCTGGGCTCCACCGTGTTGGAAGCCGAGCACATTCACAAGGCGTTCGGCGATCGCGTGCTTATCGACGATCTGAGCTTCACCCTGCCGCGCAACGGCATCGTCGGCGTGATCGGTCCGAACGGCGTGGGCAAGTCCACGCTGTTCAAGACGATCGTCGGCCTTGAGCCGCTGACTTCCGGCTCGCTCAAGATCGGCGACACCGTCAAGATCAGCTATGTGGATCAGAACCGCGCCGGTCTTGACCCGAACAAGAACCTGTGGGAGGCCGTGTCCGATGGACTCGACTTCATCGAGGTGGCCGGCGTCGAGGTACCGACCCGCGCCTACGTGGCGTCCTTCGGCTTCAAGGGTGCCGACCAGCAGAAGCTCGTGGGCGTGCTCTCCGGCGGCGAGCGCAACCGTCTGAACCTGGCCCTGACCCTGAAGCAGGGCGGCAACCTGCTGCTGCTCGACGAGCCTACGAACGATCTTGACGTGGAGACCCTGGAGTCGCTGGAGAACGCACTGCTGCAGTTCCCGGGCTGCGCCGTGGTCATCTCCCACGACCGTTGGTTCCTCGACCGCGTGGCCACGCATATCCTCGCATGGGAGGGCGATGACGAGAACCCGGCCAAGTGGTACTGGTTCGAGGGTAACTTCCAGGCCTATCAGGAGAACAAGGTCGCGCGTCTGGGCGAGGACGCGGCCCGTCCGCACCGTCTGCACAAGAAGCTGGTGCGCGGCTGATTCACAGCCGATGGTTCCGGTGCGGTGGTCCGCTCGGCTTTCAGCGAAATCGAATGGCGGCTCTTCCTTTCGGGAGGCCGCCATTCGGCGTATAAGACGGGAACGCATGTCTGACGGACCGTCTCGCTAGGCGCACCTGTACCCGGTTCAAACGGCTTTCCGTATGGGCAAACAGGCGGTGCACGGCAACACCTCCCCGCGCTGCGCCTGTAACACCGTCACAACATAGGCGTCCGGCGGGGTGTAACACGTGCGGTATAGAGTGGCAGCATCGAAAGTCCAAATCGAACCAACGTCGAATCGAGAGATACCATGACCCAAGAGACCCTCACCCCATTGGAACACATCGTGAAGGTTCTGGCTCTCGGCACCCCGTCCGAATATCGCGATCACACGTATATCAACGGCGAAAGCATGTATTTCCCCACCGGTCGCGTGTATGGCGGCCAGGTCATCGCACAGTCGCTGATGGCCGCGGCCAAGACCGTGACGCCTTCCCGCCTGCCTCATTCCATTCACGGCTATTTCGTCGCGCCCGGCGATATTCGCCAGGATCTGCTGTTCGATGTGGAGAAGCTGCGCGACGGCCGTTCCTTCTCCGCCCGTCGAGTGAATGTGACGCAGGCCGACGGGTCCATTCTGACCGCGATCGCCAGCTTCCAGGAGGCCGGGCAGACCGGCGTGGAATTCGCCGATCCGATGCCGGAGGACGTGCCCGATCCGGAAGGTCTGACCAGCGCCAAGCAGCTGATGGCACCGTATTCCGACAAGTCGCCGTTCGCGCGGTTCTATGCGCAGCAGTCGCCGTTCGATATCCGCCATGTCACGCCGACCGTGATGCTCAAGCCCGACAAGGCTTCCGCCGAAGCCGATTCCGGCAAGCAGATGGTATGGATGCGCAGCGATGGTGAGGTGGACGTGCCGCAGACCATGCACCGTGCGCTGCTGGCCTTGGGCTGCGATCAGGTGATGATGGAACCGGTGCTGCGCCGTGCCGGCCTGAGCATCGCCACGCCGGGCATTTCGTATGCGTCGATCGACCATTCGATGTGGTGGTACCGTGACGTGGATATCAACCAGTGGCACCTGTACGTGCAGGATACGCCCACCGCGGCGCATGGGCGCGGTCTGTGCGAGGCGAAGGTGTATTCGCAGGATGGCGAGCTGGTCGCCGTGATCTGCCAGGAGGCCATGCTGCGCGTGCCGCAGCACTGATCGGCAGGCTTCCGATTCCTATTTCAGGAACGCCGAGGGGCATCCGTCAATGCTGATGACAGATGCCCCTCGGCGTTTTTCCATAGCATGTTCCACGGGGTATGCCACGCGTTCCCGCATGCCCCGTATTGCCGTGGCACAACGAACAGTGGTACAGCCGGCGGCACGGTCAGCGCGTGGTCTTCGCGGCGGCCCCGGCAAGACCGCTCTGGCGCTGCTGCTCCTTCATCTTGGGATTTTCCGGCCCCTCGGTGGGCGGCAGCTTACACAGCCACTCCCCCACGAAGCCGATCACCATATCCGCCAGGCACACGGCGGCGGTCACCGCGCACTGCAGCACCGCCTGCTCATAGAACGAACCCTCGATATGGGTGATGGTGGGGATGATCTGCCCGCCGTACCAACCGGCGAGCGCCGCACCGGCCAGGATCATCGCCTTGCACAATACGAGCGTGTTGAAGGCCACCGACGGGTTCACGAAGGTCTTGGGGCGTTTCTTCGGGTCCGTGGCGGCGTATTGGTGCACGTTGACGGCCAGCACCAGCGCGATCACGCCGATCACGCCCAGCGCCACGGGCACGAACCATGGCGTGCCGATAAGCGTTGTGCCAGAGCTTTCGCCCAGGATGGCAACGCCCGCACCGGCACCCAGTCCAAGCACCATCGCGATGGCCGCATGCCACCATGGCGTCCTACGCGCGTTCATTCTCGGGTCTCCTTCCCGTTGTCGCTTCGCCGCCCGTCACTGCGCTCCGGCTCCAAGGATCCAGGCGTCGCTGAGCATGCCCACGCGCCCGGCATCCTGTGCCATGGCCAGCAGGAACGATACCGGGTCACCGCCCAGCGTGGCGTTGGGATCCATGTCCATCCATGGGGCAAGTACGGCGGCACGTTTGCCGGCCGAAGGCCAGGGCACCCGGCAATCCGGCTCATCGGAGGTGACGCCGTGCATGTCGACCAGATCGAGGTCCACCGCCTTGTCGTGCATGGCGTCGATGGTGCCCAGCGCCTCAATGAGTTCGCTCGGCCCAAGCTTGGTGAGAATCTGGATGACGGCGCTCATGGAGTCCGGACCGTCGAGATTGCTGACATGGTAGAGCGGCGAAATGCCTTCGACCTGGTTGCCGGGAATGCCGTCGATGGCGACGATGGCCTCGCGGAACAGGTTCTCCGCATTGGTGCTGGAGGATTCGAGCGAGATGACGGCGGGTCTGGTCTGCATACCGTCCATGCCGTCCGCGCCGTCCATGCCGGCACGGGATGCGCTATGGGAGGCGCTGCGGCGGGACTCATCTTGCATTGCTGGTGCGCTGGGCCGCCTGTGATCCGCGGCATGCCGTGGGCGGCGTTCCGCTTGACCGGACTGCCGGCGTTCGGGCTTGCCGTCATCGGTTCCGTGCCTGCCGTGCGAGCCATGCGAGCCGTTCGTGCCGGTCAGCCAGTCGGAGGCCATCAGTTCGACAGGCGGTTCGTCGGATTCGTCCATCAGCCCTTCGGCGAGTTCGATCACCGGGCCGCCATGCACGCCCGGCAGATCGGCATCCGGGTCGAGCGCGGCCCATGGCACCAGCACGAAGGCCCGCTGCCATGCGCGCGGATGGGGCAGGGTAAGCGCCGTATCGTCCGATTCGACGCCGTCGTAGTCGATGATGTCCAAGTCGAGTGTGCGGTCGGACCAATGCGTTTCGCGTGTGCGGCCATGATCGTGTTCGATGCGCTGCAGACCTTCGAGAAGATCATGCGCTCCCAGAGCGGTCGTCACCTCCACCACGGCGTTCAGGAAGTCAGGCGTGCCGTCAGCCATGCCCCACGCGGCGGTACGGTACAGCGGCGACACCCCGGTGACCTGCGTGCCGGAAAGCGCGTCGATGCGGCGGACGGCGTCGCGCAGCGTGCCCGCCACATCGCCCTGGTTGCCGCCGAGTGCGATGACGGCATGATGGGTTCCACCACGTCGAACGTCACCTTCCGCATTCGAGGCGTCGTCCGCCTCGTGCTGCGCCTTGCATGACCGGCTGATGCTGACTGCCACGTCATCGAATGGCACGGTGATGGGCGCGTGCGGCTTGTGCACGGTCACGTCCACCTGGCGGATGGGCGGTATGCCCAGCAGCCTGTCCGCGATGCGCTGCGCGAGATGCTCGATCAGGTCGGCGTGCTCGCCTTCGATGACGGCGACGATCTCCTTGGCTGCACGACCGTAGTCGACGGTGTCGTTCAGGTCGTCGCTTGCCCCGGCCGCCTCAAGGTCGAGATACAGCGTGGCGTCCACGACGAACGGCTGCGCACGCTCATGCTCGAAGTCAAGCACGCCGTGCGTTCCGTTGGCGCGTACACCGGTAAGAACGATGCGATCCATAGATGTCCTTCCCCATTCGCTAGGCGCATGCCGTACCGGCTGCGCCGAATCCATATGAAACCGTGTTCGCGGTGAATCGTGTTCACCGATTCGAGTAGGCGCGCCAGGCGTTTCCTACGGCGACGGCGGCCCGTGATCGTGCCACATCGTGCACGCGCACGGCCCACGCTCCGTGTTCGGCGCACAGCGCGGAGATCGCGGCGGTGGCGTTGTCCCGATCGTCCATATCGACGTGTTCGAAGCCGGCATCGGCCAGCATGGACGAGACGAAGCGTTTGCGCGACTGCCCGATGAGCACGGGATAGCCGGTGCCGGTGAAGGTCTCCAGTCCCGCCAGCAGCGGCAGGTTGTGCTCCACACCAGGCTTGGAGAAGCCCAGTCCCGGGTCGATGATGATGCGTTCCGGGTCGACGCCCGCCGCGATCACCGCGTCCACCTGCCGCATAAGCTCGTCCTTCACGTCGGCGAGCACGCCATGCTCGTAATGCGAGGTGTCGGCGTCCGGCGTGGAACCGTGCGAACCGGCCAGCCAGCCGCGCCAATGCTGCACGATGTACAGGCAATCGTGGTCGGCGACGACCCGCGGCAGGTCCTTGTCCAGCGTGCCGCCGGATACGTCGTTGATGATCTGCGCGCCGAGTTCCAGCGCGCCGGCGGCCACGCTCGACCGCGTGGTGTCGATGGACAGCACCGCCCCCTGCTCGATCAACGCCCCGACCGCGCCGCGGACGCGAGTCAGCTCGTCCTCTTCGGACACGCGCTTGGCGCCGGGCCTGGTGGATTCCGCGCCGATATCGATGATGTCCGCGCCGGCGGCCAGCATGGCGCGGCCGTGTTCCGCCGCCTTGCCCGGTTCCAGCCACAGGCCGCCGTCGGAGAACGAGTCCTCGGTGATGTTCAGCACGCCCATGACCAGCGTGCGCCCGGCATTGCGGATCGATTGCAGATCGGTCATTGCTTCCTTTCTGAATCCTTTGAACGGATATCGGCTATCACGCTTCCAGTCCTCTAATAAGGCGGCCCCGTGCCGGCAGTCTCTGCTGCGCCGGCAACGGGGCCTTGGACGTTAGTGGTTGAGGATGAGACTCATCGCCTCGGCTCGCGTGGCGGGGTTGCGCAGCAGACCTCTTACCGCGGACGTCACCGTTCGCGCCTCGGATTTCTTGATGCCGCGCATCGACATGCACAGATGCTCGCATTCGGTGACCACGATCACGCCACGCGCCCCCGCGTAATCCACCAGGGCGTCGGCGATCTGCTGGGTCAACCGTTCCTGCACCTGCGGACGTCTGGCGTACACCTCGACCAGCCGGGCCAGTTTGCTCAGTCCCATCACGCCGTTCTTTGCGGGGATGTACCCCACATGCGCCACGCCGTGGAAGGGCAGCAGGTGATGCTCGCACACCGAATACAGTTCGATGTCCTTGACCAGCACCAGCTCGTCGGTGTCCACGTCGAAATGCTTCTCCAGCACATCGGCCGGCGAGGCGTCAAGCCCGGAGAATATCTCCTTGCATGCACGCGCGATGCGATCCGGGGTTTCGAGCAGTCCCTCGCGTTCCGGGTCCTCGCCGATGGATTGCAGGAACAGGCGTACGGCCCGGCGCACGCCCTCCTCATCGTATGTTCCGCGGGCAATGCCCGTGCCTTGCGCCTGTTCCGCCATACCGTCAGTGCTCCTCGGCCTTCATGCCAACGGACTTCTTGAGCGATTCGGGGATCTCCACCGGAGGCTTGTCCGAATCGGGGCGATGCTCGTTGGACAGCCACACCTCGCGCTTCGGCGCCTTCTTGATGGGGGCGAAGATCTCGGCCAGCTCCTTCTCGTTCAGTGTCTCCTTCACCAGCAGCTGGCGAACGAGCTCGTCGAGGATGTCGCGGTTCTCGTTGATGATCGTCCACGCCTCGGTGTGCGCGGTCTCCACCAGCTTGAGCACTTCCTCGTCGATGGTCTCCGCAGTGCGCTCGGAGTACTTGTGCGGCGCGAGCCCGCCCATATCACTCTGATCGTCGTCCTCGGTCCATTTGATGGCGCCCAGACGATCGGAGAAGCCGTATTCGCCGACCATGGTGCGGGCGATGTTCGTGGCCTTTTCGATGTCGTTGGAGGCACCGGTGGTCGGGTCGTGGAACACGATCTCCTCGGCGGTGCGGCCGCCCATGGCGTAGGCCATCTGGTCGAGCAGCTGGTTGCGCGACTGGGAGTACCGGTCGGAGGTCGGCATGACAGCGGTGTAGCCGAGTGCACGGCCACGCGGCAGGATCGTCACCTTGGTCACCGGGTCGGTGTCGTTGAGCGCCGCCGCGACCAGGGCATGGCCGCCCTCATGGTATGCGGTGTTGCGCAGCTCCTCCAGCGCCATGCCCTTCGACTGCTTCTTCGGGCCGGCCTGAACGCGGTCGATGGCCTCGTCGATGGCCCTGTTGTCGATGAGCTGGGCACCGGCGCGTGCGCACAGCAGCGCGGCCTCGTTGAGTACGTTGGCCAGATCGGCGCCGGTGAAACCGGGCGTACGCACGGCGACCATGTGCAGATCCACGTCGGGCACAAACGGCTTGCCCTTGGCGTGCACCTTCAGGATCGCCTCGCGGCCTTCCAGATCGGGGGCCGCGACGCCCACCTGGCGGTCGAAACGGCCGGGGCGCAGCAGTGCCGGGTCGAGCACGTCGGGGCGGTTGGTGGCGGCGATGATGATGAGGTTGGTGTCGTTGTCGAAGCCGTCCATCTCGACCAGCAGCTGGTTCAGCGTCTGCTCGCGCTCGTCGTGGCCGCCGCCCATACCGGAGCCACGCTTGCGGCCGACGGCGTCGATCTCGTCGATGAAGATGATGGCCGGGGCGTTCTTCTTCGCCTCGTCGAACAGGTCACGCACACGGGAGGCACCAAGGCCGACGAACATCTCCACGAAGTCGGAGCCCGCCATCGAATAGAACGGCACACCGGCCTCGCCTGCGATCGCTCGCGCCAGCAGCGTCTTACCGGTGCCCGGAGGGCCATACAGCAGCACGCCTCGCGGAATGCGCGCACCCAGCGCCTTGTACTTGGAGGGATCCTTCAGGAAGTCCTTGATCTCCTCCACCTCGGCCAGGGCCTCGTCCTCGCCGGCCACGTCGGAGAACTTGGTGGTCGGGGTCTGGCCTTCGAGCAGCTTGCCATTGTTCTTCTTGCCGCCCATGCCGAGCATGTTGCCGGCACCCATGCGGCTCATCAGGAACCATGCGAAGGCGAAGAAGATGATGAACGGCAGGATCGACTGGATCAGGTAGGTCATCATGCTGCTGGACTCGATGTCGGCGCTCCAGCCCTTGGACGGATCCGCCTTCTCCACGGCCTTGACGACATCCTGCCCCTGCGCGAACGTGTAATAGAACTGCACGCTCTTGCCGTAGTTGTGCATCTTGCCGGTGTTGGCGTCGCGCTTGGTGAAGTCGCTGTTCAGCTGCAGCGTGACCTTCTGCTTGTTGTCCACGATCTTGGCGTAATTCACCTGACCGTCCTTCAGCAGGTCCAGGCCGTCCTTGGTGTCGATGGTCTGGGTGCCCATGCCGGCGAACATCTGGAACATCGTGATGACGAGAACGACGATCACCGCACCCCACAGCCACGGGGACTGCCAGAACGGCTTATTGCCCCCATTGTTCTGGTTCTGCTTGTTGCCCCCGCCGTTCTTGTTCCCGTTCTGGCGGAACGGGTTGTTGAAGGGGTTGCCGTTGTTGTTCGGCTGCCCCGGTCCCTGAGGAACGCTCATGCTTGTTCTCCTTGATACACTTCGGGCTTCAGCACCGCGATGGAGTCGAGGTTGCGGTATCGCTCGTCATAGTCAAGACCGAATCCGACGACGAATTCGTCGGGAATCTCCTTGCCCGGGTACTTCACGTCGACCTCGACCTCGCGGCGGGACGGCTTCTCGAGCAGTGCGAAGACCTCGACGGACGCGGCTCCGCGCCTCTTGAGCTCCTCGACAAGCCATGCCAGCGTACGCCCCGAATCCACGATATCCTCAACGATGAGAATGTGCCGACCGCGAACATCGGTCGACAGGTCCTGACGGACGGTGATGGTGCCGGATGACGTGGTTCCCGAACCGTAGCTCGACAGGCTCATGAAGTCGAGCTGGCAGGGAATGGACATTGCCTGGGAAAACGCCGCCAGGGTGTTGATCGCGCCCTTCAGCACCGCGATGAGCAGCGGGTCCTTGCCCGCATAATCCTTGCTCGCCTGAGCCGCGGCCTTGGCGATGATGGCGTGGATTTCCTCGGAACTGATCAGTTCGTAGTCGATATCTTCTTGTACATCAGCGATTCGCATGGGCACTATATTGTCACAGGCGAATGACGTGTTTCTAGCCGTTACCTGAAGGAAAGCTGGGAATCCGACGGCTTGTTTTATAGCTTGGCCAGCCCCGCCATGAACTCGTCGATGGCGTCGTTGGCCGCCAGCTCGTCGGACGAGTCGTTGACGATTACGGCGAACAGCAGCACTCCCCCGTGTTCGCGCGACACATTGCCAGCCATGGCCCTCACACCGCCGAGGCTTCCCGTCTTGACACGGGCGAGCCCCTTGACCCCGTCGCTGGCGGCCCTGTTCTTCGCGGTGCCGGTCAGCCCCGGCACGGAAAGCCCTTCGAGTTCGGCGGCACCTGGCGTATCCAGGGCGACAAGGGACCGCTGCACGGCGAGCAGTGTGGGGATGCGCAGGCGAGTGCCGGCCGCAAGCCCCGAACAACTGGTCAGGCGAAGCCCCTGCGTCGGAATGCCCTGTTTGCGCAGCACCTGCGTGACCGCCTGGATGTCGGCGCTCATGGAGTTGCCCGTGCCGAGCTTCAATGCGGTGAGACGGGCGAACAGTTCGGCGAGCGTGTTGTCGGAATGGCGCAGCATGAACGCCATGATCTCGTTCAACGGCGCCGAGCTGACCGTGGCGATACGTGCCGAGGCGTCGATGCCGCTGGTATCGGACGAGTCGGTGACGGTGATGCCCTGCGCGGAGAGCAGTTCCCTGAAGGTTTCCGCGGCATCGCTCGCCGTGGTGCGCGACAGCGTCGGATAGTCGGTGAACGCGTCGGGGTCGGCGGCCATGCCGTACCTCATGCGACCGCCGTCGACGGCCATGCTCGACAGCGGCGTGTACATCGCGTCGCCGTCGTTGTTCTGCTCCAGCGCCGAGGAGATGTTGTCGTCGCCGAACAGCGTATCGTCCACGGCGAGCGCCACCTGGCCGATGCCGCGCTGGGCAAGCGCCTGGGCCGTGCGCTGGGCGAGCGTGGCCAGCCCGGCACGGCCGTTGATATGGGACGGATCGTTCTGCCCGGCCCCGAGCAGCATATCGCCATGCCCCTGCAACACGATGGTCGGCGTGGAATCCGCATGGGTCAGGTAGACCTCAGTGTCCAGTGTGCCGCTCATCTCCAAGGTGTTGGCGGCGGCGAAGGCGGTGAGCGTCTTGACTGTGGAGGCCGGTTCGCGTTCCGTATCGAGATTGCGTTCGGCCACCACCGTGCCGTCCGCCGAGGCGATCGCCACGGAGGTGCCGTCCCCCACGCCCTGCGACTTGATCAGCTCGTCCACCAGCGCTTTGGCCTTCTTCGCGTCGATGGGCACGGAACGGTCGACCTTGCCCGCCACGGCACCGGCGGCGACCGGTTCGGGGACGGAGGTGTAGGTGCGTGTGGGCGCCGACTTGGCGGTCAGCAGGCCGGGCGCCACGTCGTAGATGTCCGCGATGGTATAGCCGATGCAGACGGCCAGCGTGACCACCACGCTCACCGCGACCACGGCGATCCGATGATTCGGACGGACAGCAGCTCTACGCACGCATCTCACCTCTGGGTTTAGGAAATCTTCGTCTACTGCTGCAGGGAGGCGAAGTCGTCGAGCGTCGCGAGGATCTTCGGCATCCGAGCATCCAACAGCTTACCGCCTAGCCATGAACCGACGACCAGCACGACCAGACCGTCGATAAGCGAGACGAGCGTTATGACGCCCAGCGCCATGGGGGTGCCGATATTCGGCAGCAGGAGCACCAGGAGCAATGTCGGCAGCGCGCACACCGCGGAGACGACGATCTGGATGGCGGGAGACACGATCTGCAGGGCACCGCGACCCTGCGGGGTCGAGAACGGACGGTCGATCGGAGGCATCGGATACATCATGATGCAGGAGACGGTCTCGGCGACGCCCACGCAGCACAGCCCCACCGCGACGCTCGCCACGGTGAACGCCAGACCGTGCATGACGAGCTCCGACGTCTTCCAATACCCCGTGATCGCGAACGACACCAGCGCAAGCACCAGCATGTATACGGTGATCATCACGCCGTACACGCGGGCGCGTCCGATGCGTTCCTTCCACCCCGAAATGCCACTCATCGCGGCCATATAGAGCCCGCGCCCGTCGCTGGCGAGCCCGTTGCCCTCATAGACCAGCGCAAACATCGGCCCGATGGCCAACGCCTGCCATACCAGACCGGGAGCGCGGAATGCGGCAAGCACCACCAGCAGCACGGGGACCGTCATCGGAAAGACCTGGCGGGCATCCTTGCCCAGATACAAGGCCAGGCGAGCGCTGACGGCACCGGACACACCGTCCGGCATGAGGCGGAACATGTCGATCCGGCGCTTGCCGGACTTGGTCTTCGCTCCGCTCGTGCCGGAGGCCAGGCGTTCCGTACGCAGATGCCACGTGCAGATCAGATAGCAGACGACCCATGTCGCCAGCAGGACGGCACCCCTGCCCGCAACGGCGAACCAGGCGCCGTCGATTACATCGAACGGAATCTGGAACGTCGCCGCGAACGGCGTCCACGCCAGGATGGCGAACACCATGAGCGCCGCCTTGCTTTGCAGCATCACGGAGGTGAATTGGTCGCCAAGGAAGCTGCCCAGCTGGCTGAACGCTATCACTATGACGGAGATCACCACATACAGGATGTTCTTGCCCTTTTTCGAAACGCTCACCGAAGACAGCAGCGCCGTGAGGGTGCTGGTCATCGCGAACATGGTGATGACCGTCAGGGCCGCACAGACCACGCCGACAACCGCCGCCGCGGGCCCGGCGGAACGGTAGGACAACGCCATCAGCGACAAGGCGACGAAGATGGCGATGCTGGGTGCGCCGCTCAGCCTGGCCGCCAGCAGGCCGACGGTCAGCTTGCCGTCCGAGATGCCGTACAGGGCGAATTTCGACGGGCTCAGCGTGGTCCCCTGACCAAGGCTCATGATCTGCACCAGCAGCGCAAACAAGATCAGGAACGCGCCGGCCATTATCATCGCCGAACGGAACGCCTCGGAATCGGCGACGCCGACGGCATACCAGCCCAGCACCCCGGCGATGGCGATGACGGCCACACCGAGCAGCAGACCAAGAACAAGCGACACCAGCGCCCTGGGGTTTTTACGTAGGGCCGAGATCTGCATCGCCCAGCGCAGACGTACGATCGACACGATATCGCTCATCGGGCACCGCCGTCGAGCCACGAAAGGTGGGCGGCCGAATGGCGTCCGCCGACCAGTTGCAGGAACCGATCCTCCAGATCCTGACCCGCGGCCACCTCCTCCACGGTTCCACAGGCGCAGACGGCGCCGTTGCTCACCACGGCCACATGCGTGCACATACGCTCCACCAGGGCCATGACATGCGAGGAGATGATGACCGTACCGCCGGTGGCGGCGTATTCCAGCAGAATGTCCTTCAGGTTGGCGCTGGAGACCGGGTCGACCGCCTCGAACGGCTCGTCGAGCACCAGGACGCGCGGACTGTGGATCATGGCGGTGGCCAGGCAGATTTTCTTCGTCATACCGGCGGAATAGTCGGCGACCATCACGTCCGAGGAACCCTGCAGATCGAACGCCTTGAGCAGATCGCGCGCACGTGCGGCGGATTCCCTGCGCTTCATGCCGCGCAGCATGCCCGAGTACACCAGCAGCTGGAAGCCGGTCAGCCGGTCGAAGATCTGGCTGGAATCCGGCATCACGCCGATCATGCGCTTGGCGGCATTCACGTCGCTCCACACATCATGGCCGAGAATCATGGCGCTTCCCGCATCCGGCTGCAGCAAACCGGTCAGCATGCGCAGCGTCGTGGTCTTGCCGGCACCGTTCGGACCGACCACGCCATAGAAAGAGGAAATGGGGATATCGAGACTCAGATTGTTCACTGCGATCTTGGTATCGAACCGCTTGACCAGACCGCGCATGGAGACGGCCATATGCGGGTCCGGCGCGGTGCCCGGAACCGCGGAAACATGGGGAACTGCTGTGGTATTGCTCATACTCCCCATGGTAGGTGCCGCAACGAATAACACGGGACGCTACGCGTGGCGGAGCGGGGCGGCATTCGGGGCCGTTCCGGGCCTTCCGCCCCGCCTCGCATCGCTCGCCCGGCTTCAACCCTTATGCTCGATGGGCTTCCACTGCACCTTGGAGAAGATGGCCTGGAAAGAGATCGGCACATAGCTGAGCATGTAGATCGGGAAGCTCAGCACGTAGGCGAACAGCTCCTTGTTCGTCGCGCCGATCTGCTTGCGTTCGGCGATGATCGTGAGGCCCGCGAGCGCCATCATGCCCAGCACGGCGAGCACGATGCCGCTGCCCCAGCCGCTGACCGCGCCCAGCTGGCTTTGCCAGGTGACGAAGCCGCAGGCGGCGAAGATGATTCCCAACGCCACGCGGATCACGCCGAGCATGGTGAACGGGCACAGCAGCAACGTGAAGTCGACCGCGGAAAAGTCGCGTTCCTTGATGGCGCGGCGGATCAGCTGCGGGCCGTAATAGCGGAAGACCTGCAGGAAGCCCTTGCTCCAGCGCAGGCGCTGACGCCAGCTCTGCGCGAAGGTGATGGGCTGTTCGTCGTAGAGGATGGCGCTACCGCAATAGCCGACGCGGTCGCCGTGCAGCACCGAGTCCATGGTGAATTCGAGATCCTCGGTGAGCAGATGGAACTTCCAGCCCTTGTTGCGCTTCATGATCTCCTTGGAGAACATGAAGCCGGTGCCGCCCACGTGGCAGCTGGAACCGAACAGCATGCGGGAGTTGTTCAGGAACCTCGATTCGCGGATGAACCATAGTGCGGAGCCGGACGAGACCCAATTGTCGGCCAGGTTCACCGAGTTGCGGTAACTGGTCAGGATCTTGAAGCCGGACTGGAACGCCTTGTTCATTTCCTCGAAGTAGTGGCGGTCCAGCTTGTTGTCGGCGTCGAACACGAAATAGGCGTCATAGGTGTCGGACAGGCCCGCGTCGATCATATGGTCGAGCAGATAGGTCAGCGCATAGCCCTTGCCGACCAATTTCATATTGTGGCGTTCGACCACATGGCATCCCATGTCGCGCACGACCCTGGCTGTGTCGTCGGTGCAGTTGTCGGCCACCACCCAGATGTCGATGAGCTCGGTCGGATAGGTCTGCTCATGCAGGCAGGTGATGAGGTTGCCGATCACGTTCTCCTCGTTGCGGGCCGAGATGAGCACGGCATACCGCTTGTCCATCGCGGCTTCGGGGAAGGTGACGGGCTTGGCGAACAGGGACGCCACGATGCACACGCCCTGGTAGATCATGCCGACCGCGCCCACGACGAACAGCAGCACATCAAGTACGGTGAGCAGAACCATCAGCGCCACCCCTTTCGCGGATTGGATGAGACATCGTTCGAAGGCGATTCACCGTCCTCGCTTCGAGTCGCGGAATCGGAATCCGATTCGTTGACGGACGCGTCCACCTCGGTCCCCTTAAGAGCGGGCTTGCCGGAACGGCCGTCATGACTGGCCGCTTCCTTGAGCACCCCCTTGGGAATCGCCACGGTGGCGGAATCGTCCTCAAGCCCCTCACGCAGCTCCTCGTCGGACATGGAGTAGAAGATCTCCTGCATCTGGCGCAGCTCATCGTCCACGTGCACACGGTTCGCGGTGCTGGAGACGGCACGCGGAATGGCATGGTTGATGGGCTGGATCACATGCTCGTTGAACGCCTCGCCGGCCTCGACCACCTTGGACTTCTTCTTGGGCGCGGGGTCGCTCATCAACGGCGAATCCACCAGCTCGTAGCGGCGGGTGCCGGCATGCACGATCACCTGGATGGACGCGGCGATAGGCAGCGCAAGGAACGCGCCGATCGCGCCGAACAGCGAGCCGAAGAACAGCACGGAGATGAACGCCACGGCCTCGTTGATGTCCATGGTGCGCTGCGAGATCTTCGGCAGGAAGATGAAGTTCTCGATCTGCTGGTACACGGTGATGAACACGATGACCGCGATGCCTGCCACCAGACCATTGTTCGCCCATGCGAACAGCACCGGCGCCGCACCGCCCACGAACGTGCCGACCATCGGGATGAACTGCGAGACGATGCCGCTGAACAGCGCCAAAGGCAGCCAGTACGGCACCTTCATGATCACCAGGAACACGGCCGTGAAGAAGGCGTTGAGCACGGCAAGAATGGTACGGGAGAACAGGAAGGACGAAATCTGATCCTGCGCGACCGTCCAGACGGTAAGGATGCGACGCTGTGCGGACGGGGCGAACCACTGGCATACGGAACGGCGCAGCTTCGGGCCTGCCGCGGAGATATAGAACGTGACCATGATCACCGTGGTGACGTCGATGAACGCGGCGGATACGCCGGAAACGGTGTGCAGCGCCTGACCGGCGAAATCGGAAATCCACGAGGACTGGATGTTCTTCATGATCTCGGGGCCAAGATTGTCGATCTCCGGCAGCGTGAACGAGAACTGCTGGATGATCAGCTGCCGCACCTGCTCATACATGTCGGGCAATCCGGTGAACAACGCGATCACCTGCTGGATGAACATGTTGCCGAACAGCAGCAACAGCACGCATACGGCGACAATCACCACGGTGAACGACAGCACCGCCGCCATCCCGCGCTTCCAGCCATGGCTCACCAGCCCCTTGACCATCGGCTCGATGGCGAGCGCCAGAAACAGCGCGATGATGATGTCGTAGATCAGATAGGCGACCAACCCCCACGAACGCCAGCAGTAAGCGAATATGACCACCGCTATGGCAATGTACAGCAAAGCTCTGCCGAACCATTCCGGCGGCCTGCGATCATCCCCCTTGGCCGGGAACAAAGCCCCCAAATCCCAGCGAAGCCCGTTTCTGGCGTCTTCCCCGCTTCCTCCACGCGCACCCGCGCGTTCGTCCATGCGTTCTTCCATGGCACCCCATTCTAGCGACGAGGGCTGTACCGCCCCCGGTTCAGCCCGTAGTGTACGCCCGGCTTCTTATTCTGGAAGGCATGCTGAATGTCTCGATTATCATCCCTGCGTGGAATGAAGAGGAACGCATCGCTGATTGCCTGACCAACACCATCCGCCAAACCGTCTGCCCGCATGAGATTCTGGTGGTGGACAACCGCAGTACCGACAGCACCTGCACCGTCGTGGAGGAATTCATGACGCAGCACCCGGAGGCACCGATCCGACTGCTGCACCAGGACGAGGAACAGGGGCTGATCCCCACCAGGAACTATGGGCTCGATGCCGCCACCGGCGACGTGCTCGGACGCATCGACGCGGATTGCATGCTCAAACCCGATTGGGTGGAGGTCGTATCCGGCATCTTCACCGAAGACGACGAGGCCATGGGGGCGACCGGACCGGTGAGCTATTACGATATGCCCGCACGCAAGATCGCGCTGCGCGGCGACGACCACGTGCGACGCCACTCATACCGCGCCGACAACGGGCAGGTGCTGCTGTTCGGATCGAACATGGCGTTGCGCGCCACCGCATGGAAGCAGATCAGGAACGAGGTGTGCCGCGACAAATCCGACGTGATGCACGAGGACGTGGACGTATCGCTGCACCTGCTGGGCCGCGGATTGAAGACCGTGTATTCCAAGCGCATGGTGTGCGGCATTTCCGCACGGCGCATGTACACGTCGCCGAGCTCGTTCCACGCCTACATGAAGCGGTTCCGTAACACCTTCGAGGCACACCCGGAGCACTGGCGCACCCACAAGTCGGAGCACACGCTATACATCATGTACCCGTGGCTGCACGTGCTGTACCCCATGTACCAGAAACTGCTCGAAGTGCGCGATATCAACCCCGCCGAACGCATGTGGTTCAGCATGCAGTCCGAGCTTGAGGACAAGGACGACCTGCAGGATATGTGACCGCAGCACAGAAATACGCGCAGAAATACGCATAAGGCCGGGCCACGTGAACCATGTGATTCGCGTGGCCCGGCCTTATGTGTGTGGGGCGTTCAGCTGAAAACGTCTCAACGGCCTTATACGCGACTACGCGCGGCGGGCCGTAACGGCGTCGGCCAGTGTGTGCAGCAACTGCTCGGTACGATCCCACGGAATGCACGAATCGGTGACCGACTGGCCATACACCAGCTGATCGAGCGGAGCGGGCTTCTGATGGCCCGCCACCAGGAAGCTCTCCATCATCACGCCGAGAATGCCCTGCTCGCCCTCGGCCAAGCGGGCCGCGATCTCCTCGACCACCTCAGCCTCACGCACCTCGTCCTTGCCGCAATTGCCATGCGCGGCATCAATGACCAATCCATGCTCGCTCGGACCGGAAGCCTTCGACCTGCGCAGCGCATCCAGCGCCTTCCTGACCGACTCGGCGTCATAGTTCGGACCGCTCGACGAACCACGCAACACCAGATGGCAATCCGGATTGCCTTTCGTCTCCGCGGAAATCACACGGCCATCCAGATTGATGGACAGGAAATGATGCTCGAATGCCGCCGCATAACAAGAATCCGCGGCGGCCTTGATGGAACCGTCGGTCGAGTTCTTGAAACCGACCGGCATCGACAGGCCGCTGGCCAGCTCACGATGCACCTGGCTCTCCGTATTGCGCGCGCCGATGGCACCCCAGCTGATGGCATCGCAGATATACTGCGGGGTGATCGGATCAAGCCACTCGGTAGCGATCGGCAGACCGAGCGACAGCACGTCGGTCAGCACCTTACGCGCCTCCCACATGCCCTTGCGGATATTGAACTGGCCATCAAGATCAGGATCGTTGATCAGGCCCTTCCAGCCGATAGTGGTACGAGGCTTCTCGAAATACACGCGCATCACGATCAGCAGACGATCGTTCAGCTCACGCTGCACCGCGGCAAGCCTCTCGGCATACTCATGCGCGGCCTTGGGATCATGAATCGAACACGGGCCCACAATGACCAGCAGACGATCGTCCCTGCCACGCAGCACATCACGAATCTCCTGACGCGACCGCCGCACCAACTCGCACATCTCCTCGGTGAGCGGAAGCTCACGCAGGAACGCACGAGGCGCGGGAATCGGGTCAAGCTGGCGGATATTGACATCCACCGTCTCGGGAAAGACGGCCTGCTCCCCCAAACGACGCTCATCTTCGGAACTATCCGGACCGCGTAACGCTGCCATGCCGACTCTCCTTCCTCTCAATGCCTTACAGTGACTGCAATACCGACAATACAGGTTGAACGGTGCGACACATGCGCACCGAATTCACCACAATAGTTCATCGGCCACGCAATATACAACGGTCGACCGTCTACCGGAACGGATAGGGCGGATTCAGGCGGATGGAGCAACAGGAACGGCCCGCCTGCGGAAGGGCAGACGGCCCGGTTGATGGGACGCTTGAAGTGCGAACGCATGCGTCGAGTCAATGCGGTGTAGCAGGTGCTTGGCTTATACCCACCGGAGCTCGGCTACTGCCAGGCGTACGCGAGCGCGCGTGTCTGATCGTCCCTTTAAAAAGACGACATCACAGGTATTTGCCCCATGCCCACCGGAGCTCGGCTACCGCCTCGCTCCGGCGCGCTCGCGCGACGCCCCACTGGGGCGTCGCCTACGCGAGCGCGCCCATCGGATCCCATGCGGGCAGGGAGATGGCGGGCTCGTCCAGGGCGGCCTGGTATTCGGCCGGCAGAAGCGCCTTCGGCACGGCCACCTCATACACGTATTCGGTGAACCAGTCGTCGCTCATCGTGAAGTAACCCTTGTCCGCGATCTTGGTGCCCCAGGAGTTCTCCACACGCCAGCGGCGGGTGGAACCGTCCTCGGCCACGTCCACACCGGCGAAGGCCATGGCATGGTTCATGGCGGAATCGGCGAAGCGCACGCGCTCCTCCTTATCCAGGTCGAAGTCGAAGTCGTACAGCTTGCCGTACTCGAACAGATCCGTGGCCCACGCACCGTTCTCACGATCCATGAACGGATGGCAGTCGGCGCCGAACCACACCGGAATGCCCTCCTCGACCAGGATCTTCTTCACACAGTCCTTCATGAACTGGTTCGGCACGTTCAGGTACTCGGTGGCGTCGCCGCCGGCCACATTGCCCAGATGCTCGATGGCGATCTTCTTGCCCTTCGGATGTTCGGAACGCGGATCGTCCACCAGGCACACATAGCTTTCCAGATCGGCGGAACCCACGTACTTCTTCCAGAACTCCTGCGGGGTGATCTCGCCGTCGCGGTGGAACACGCCGTCCTTGTCGGTCCACTCCCAATCGAAGGAGACCGGCGGCTCGCCCAGGTGGATGGTGAGGATGCGATGGCCCGCCGCAGTGGCGTCGGCGATGATCCGCTCCACATCGGCGTCCTTGGCGTACATGCGTGCCACGGCGGTGTGCAGCATATGACGCAGCTGCGTGTTCATCTCGCCGGTGTTCTTGGAGGACTCGGTCTCCGGGAACAGGTCCTTGGGCACGGCACCGTACTTCTTGTAGACGTTCATGGCCATGGTCCACTGGCCGCCGTCACCCATCACATCCTGCAGCAGGTGCTGCATCAGGCGGGAATCGGCGGGCTCGCCGGCGGCGATCAGCGCGGCCACGTCCTTCAGGAAGTAGTTGATGCGTTCCAGCTTGTCGTAGTACATGGCGTAGTTCTGGGAGAACTCGAATTCCTTGAGTCCCAGGTTCTTCTTGGCCACGAAACGCGCGACGTTCAGCGAGCTGAACAACCAGCAGCGGCCGGAACGGTCCTGATGGGTGGCGTCGCCATTGTCGATGACGGTGGAGAACCTGCGCTGCATCAGGCGGGCGCGGTCGTAGTTGCGGGCCACCTTATCCACCCCGGCCGCGGTGACGGCGTTCATCGCCATACGATTGACGGCGCTCGACTCGAATCCATCACGCAGTCCCTCAAGGGCCTCGGCGCTCAACGGTGTGATCTGTGCCATATGAATGCTCCTTTACTCAAAACATCGCGGCACCCGGCCGTCGGGATCTCCCAGGCCGGATGCCGCAGAATCGCACATGGTGCTGTGCTGCCCAGCCTACCATCATCGTTCCCGATCACGCCGTCACGACAGCAAACGGCACGAATGCGGCAAGCCACGGGCTCATAGACATGAATAGGGTGCCGGCCGAACCCCCACAGGATTCGGCCGGCACCCTATTCATCAACGAATGTCACTCCTGACTCTCGCCGTTCGCTTCCGGCTGATCGCCCGCTTCGGCGGCTTCGCCACCGGCATTGGCAGTATCGGCGGGCACTTCGCCCTCGGCCTGTGCCGGCTCTTCCGACTGCTCCGCAGCGGCGGGGGCGGCAGGCGCCTGTGCTGCGGGACCATTCGGGTCGTCGGCGAGGAACCCAGCGAATGCGTTGGAGAACATGGAACGAAGCTCGCCCACACGCTGCGTGATCTGGGCCTCGCGCTGCTGCAGGTTGCTGATGCGCTCCTTGAGGTCGCTGATCTCCTCCTGGGCGGCCTTGCGGCGTTCGTCGATCTGGCGCTCGACCTCGTCCTGCGCGTTCTTCAGCATCACATCGACCTTGGCGTCGGTGTCGGTACGCTTGCGGGTGGCGTACTCGTCGGCTTCCTGGCGTGCGGTCTTGGCCTGGCTGATCAGCTCGTCGGCTTCCTTCTTGGCCGCGGTACGACGCTGTTCCAGGCTTTCCAGCAGTTCGCTCACCTTCTTGGTGGCTTCCTCCTGCTGGGCGGCGATATCGCTGCGGATCTGTTCGACTTCGGCGCTGACCTGGCTCATGGTCTTGGTGCGGTGCACTTCGGCCTCGTCGGTGATCTCCTGGGCCTTCGTGTTCGCCGCGTCGGTGATCTCGGCGGCCTTGCGCTGCGCGTCGGTGGTCATCTTGGCCACCTGCTCGCGCACGTCGGCGAGCTTCTTGTTCGCCTCGGCGAGGGCGGCCTCGATCTGATCGTTGGCCTCGTTCTTCAGACGGGTCAGTTCCTCGTTGGTGTTCTTGCGCTGGGCGGCGATCTGCTGAACGGCGTCGGCCTTCATCTCCGCGATCTCGCGTTCCTGGGTGGAGCGCTCGGATGCCAGCTTCTTGGTCTGTTCCTCACGGGCGTTGCGCAGTTCGATCTCGACGGTCTGGCGCTGCTCGGTGACGTTCTTCGTGGTTTCGGAACGCAGATGCTCCGCGTCCTCCTTGGCGGAACGGGTGGTGCTTTCGGCGTCGTTGTTGGCGCGGGTCAGGATGCTGTCCGCCTTGGCCTTGGCATCGTCGACGATGCGCTTGGCGTCGAGCTTGGCGTTGTTGATCAGGGTCTGTGCCTGCACCTGCGCGGCGGAACGGGTGGAAGCCGCGTCGCTCTTGGCACGTTCGAGCAGTTCGGCGCTCGTCTGCTCCGCGGACGACAGCATCTGCTGCGCGTTCGCACCCAGCGAGGAGAAGCTGCTGCCGGACTTGTCCTGACGGGACTTCTCCTGCTCAAGTTGCGCCTGCAGCTGAAGGATCATGTCGTCATTGGAGGCGATCTGCTCGCGCATGTCGGCCAACGTCTTCTGCGCCTGCGCGAAGGCCGCGTCCACCCTGTCCTTGTCGTATCCCCTCAATACAACCGGGAACTGTTCCATTCTCTGTTCCTTTCGCCGAAATTCCGTCGTGGCACATAATCCTACTCGACTTATCCACGTAAAACACTACTGCATATGCGGCCGTGAATCGGCGAGCGTCTTGGAACTTTTCACACAGCCTCGACCGCCCGGCAGGCGAAGCGATACGCAGGCGGGATTTCAGGCGATGAGAATGCCCTCGCTGGAAGGGCGCATGTAGTATTCCACGCTTTTGCGCACCACGTCGGCGCAGGCCTGCACCAGCTGTTCCAACGGAAGGCCGCGCTGCGGGTGCGGATCCTCGTTCACCATCGGCAGACTCACGAACCCGGCCAGCACCTTCTCCTGCGAGGAGGCCCAGTTCAGCAGGTTGTAGAACAGGGAGTTGCATACGAACGTGCCCGCGTCGGAGCTCAATGTGGCGGGGATGGAATCATGGGTGAAATCGCCCAGGATCGCGCGCAGCGGCAGGCGGGTCCAATAGGCCGCGGGGCCGTTCGGGTCGATGGGCGCGAGACGCGGCGTGGTGTTGTCGATGTCCGGCTTGCTGGAATCCATGATGTTCGTGGCGCACCGTTCCAGCAGTATGCCACGGGCCGCGCGCTTGAGTCCGGTGGCGATGACGATGTCCGGCTTCGCCGTTTCGATGGTCTGGTTCAGCAGCGGCCATGCCTTGGAGAAGCTCACCGGAAGGCTTACCGTGCTGATGGTCAGCTCCACACCGTCGAGTCCGCCGACGCCCCGCTGCGCGAGAAGCTTCGGCACCTCGTAGGAGGGATTGACCTCGATGCCGTCGTAATGGTCGAAACCGGAAATCACCACGCTGAACTGCTGCATACGCCCAGTCTACCGTTCCTCAGCGGCCCACGGCCTCGCGCAGGATGGCGTGCATCCGGGCGCGCGCCTCCTCTTTGGTGAGCTGATGCGTGACGCTTGCGGCGATGCGTTCCGCGGTCGGCAGGTCGGCCATGGTGGTGACCTTCAGATTCGTCTCGCTGCCGGACACGATGGCGACCGACTCGTCGGGCAGGTAGTCCACCACCACACGGGTGTCGTCGGTCGGGTGGAAATCAGGGTCGCCGGCGGCCAGCTCGTAGGCGTGGTTGATGGTTCCGAAGCGGAAGGACTGCGGGGTCTGCGCACGGAAGGTGTCGGCACGGTCGGGCACCGATCCGATCACCTTGCGGTCGCCGGCGTCATGCGTCAGCAGAATGGTGTCGGTCGAGGCGAACGCGACGGTCGCCGCGTTGAACTCGTCCAACGTGTCGATCGAATCGTCGATCGACTCCTGCGAGACGAACGGACGCACCGCGTCGTGGATGAGGATCTTCGCGTTCTCGGGAATGCCGGCCTGCTTGAGTATGCTCAGCGCGGCCATGGTGCTGTCCGCGCGCTCGGCGCCGCCGTCGATCACCATGCGCACCTTCTCGTAGCGGGCCTCGTCGATCAGTTCCTCGACCGCGCCGCGCACCTTGGGGTTCACCACCACCACGATGTCGCTGACACGGCTGTTGTGCTCGAAGGCCTCGATGCTCCAGCACACGATGGGCTTGTCCGCGATGCACACCAGCTGCTTGGGGTTGTCAGGGTCGAAACGGGTGCCGAAACCGGCGGCAAGCACCACCGCCACCACAGGCGCGGTCTGCCTTTTCTTCTCTTCTTCTTGCATAGTCCTCCACCGTATGCCGTGCCATGCCGTGCCCATGGCCGCGATCAGCTGTTCTGCACGGAATCTTCGTCCGTCGCCGGAATGCGCCCGGCAACGCCGTTCCAACGCCTACTGGCGCTGGATCAGCGCGAGCATGCGGCCCTCGTGGGTCTTGCCGGCGAGCGCGGCGCGACGATGCGAGTACCACAGCGGGTTCTCCACCGTGCACATGCTGCGATGGATCGCGTTGATACGTTCGTCAAGGCTTGCCGGTCCTTCGCCGTCCGTGGCGCACAGCTCCGCCAGTTCGGCGTCCTCGCTCAGATACTGCGTGGCAGCGTTGACGCGCGGGCGCGATTCGATGATGTTGTCGGTCACCACACCCGCCTTGGACAGTTCGCTCAGTGCCGCGGCCACGATGTTGATGCCGGTGCCGCCGAATCGGGTCAGGGAGAAGCTGCCGGGGAACTGCGCGTCGAATGCGTCGGCGATCTCGTCGCCGGTCTCATAGCAGTCGCCGCAGATGCGCGGTCCGAGCGTGGCCACGATGCGTTCCGGCACGGCACCCTTCGTCTTCATCAGGTCCACAGCCGAACCGATCACGCCCTGCTGCAATCCCTTGCGCCCGCAATGCGCGACGCCGATCACGCCGGCCTGCGGGTCGGCGAGCAACACCGGAAGGCAGTCGGCTGCGAACACGCCCAATGCCACGCCCTTGCGCGAGGTCACCTGCGCGTCGGCCTCGATCACGGTCACGCCCGCCTGGGCATGGCCTTCGTCGTCCTGGGTGCCGGAGAAGTCGTAGCCGAACAGGGCGTTCCTGCCGAACACCTCGTCCATATCCACGGCCTTGCCCGAGTGCACCTGCGAGATGATGCTCAGCGGGGCTCCCACGGCTTCCGACAACGCGATGCGGTTCGACAGCACGGCTTCGGCGCTATCGCCGCCCTTGCCGCCGAGGTTGCAGTTGCCCCACTCCCCCGCGCTCAGGCCGCCGAGCCTCGTGGTGTAGGTGACGGTGATGCCCTGTGCGAGGATAATGGGGATGGTGACCGGAATCGGGCGTCCGGCCTTGTCCGTGGAGCTGATGGAGGATGAATCGAGGATCGCGTCGTCGTATTCGGTCATGGTGTGTTCCTTGGTTGGTGTGACGATTGGTGTGACGGTTGGTGGGACAGCCGGATCATTCGGCTTTCAGCGTGGCGTGCTTGGTGCGCGAACGGATGGCGGTGTTGGCCGGCACTTCGTACGGGCATGGGATCGAGAACACGTGCGCGGGGTTGTTGATGGCGGCCACCGGATTGCCGTCCGCATCATGCAGGCCGGAATCGGGGACGGTGTATGCCAGCGGCGGCTTGCCGGCAATCAGGAATTCGACTTCCTGACCGGGTTCGATCTTGTTGCGGCTCATGATGGTGAGTCTGCCGCCCTCGTCCGGCGACCACGACAGCGCCTCGCCGACCACCAGCCAGGAACGGAAGTAGCCTGCGCGGTCGGTGCGCTGCGTGACCTTCTGCTCCGAGTAGTAGAAGCCGGTGGAATAGTCGCGGTGGGCCACCTTGTAGGGCTCTTCCTTCAGCCAGTCCGGCAGCTCGACGTGTTCGGCCGGACGCACCGCGGCATGATGCCATCCTTCCGGCAGAATCTCCACGGCGGTGTTCGACTTGCGGCGCGTGCTGCGCGCATGGTAGCTCAGTCCGGCGTCGTCGGCGTTGCCGATGTTCCCGGTGCGCACCACGTTGACCTGCGGCGCGGCCTGGCCGTCCTCGGCGTCGGGCACGCCGGCGAAGGCCTTGTCCGCATTGCGTTCGATGGCGTCCGGTGCCATGGCGTCGAAGTCCGGGTCGCCGGGGCGGATCACCCTGTCGCGGAAGGGCTTGAGCTCGTTGCCATCGACGTCCTCGAAGCCGCGTTCGACCATGTACTGGTTCACCGCGGTCTTGTAGGCGTTGGTCATCGCGGCGATGTAGTACGCGCTTTTGGAGCGCCCCTCGATCTTCAGGCTGGTCGCACCCGAATCGATCAGATCGTCGATATGCTCCAGCATGTTCATGTCCTGCGAGTTGAACAGGTAGGCGCCGTTCTCGGTCTGTTCGATGGGGAAATACTGGCCGGGGCGCTTTTCCTCCACGATCGAGTACTTCCAACGGCACGGCTGCGCGCATTCGCCATGATTGCCGTCACGGCCCGTCAGGTAGTTGGAGAACAGGCAACGGCCGGAGAACGCCATGCACATGGCACCGTGCACGAAGCATTCGATGTCCATGTCTTCCGGGATGCGGGCGCGGATGTCGCGCACGGCCTGCAGATCCATTTCGCGGGCGAGCACCACGCGCTTGGCACCCAGCTCGTAGAAGGCACGGGCGGCACCGTAGTTGGTGATGCCCGCCTGCGTGCTCACATGCAGTTCGAGTTCGGGTGCGACCTCACGCGCGGTCATCATCACGCCGAAATCGCTGACGATCAGCGCGTCCACGCCGGTGTCCTTCAGCTGGCCGAGATATTCGCGAATCGCCTCGACCTCGCTGTTGCGCGGCAGCACGTTGCATGTCACGTACACGCGTGCACCGCGCTCATGCGCATAGCGCGCGCCCTCCTCGAAATCCTCCAGGCTCAGGTTCTTCGGCGCGCTGCGCATGCCGAAGGCCTTGCCGCCGCAGTACACGGCATCCGCACCGTAGTCGACCGCGGTCTTGAGACCTCTCAGATTGCCCGCCGGGGCCAGTACTTCAGGCTTGTTTCTTGTTTGCACGGATATCCCTCTTACTCGTAAAAGACCATCTGACATTCTCGTAGATTCACGGGACAGCCACTCATCCGAACTCATGCACGATGGAAGAGAGCACATGCACGGCGTCTGCGAATTCCTCGGGAGTGACGTAGGAATAGCTCAAACGCAGCGAGTTGTCGGCGGCGAAATCATAGATGTCCCCAGGATTGAGCAGCACCCCTCGTTCTACCGCCAGCTGGAACAGACGCCCCATGCGCACCGGGCGATCGAACGTCAGCCAGATGTAGAATCCTCCCCGCGGCACGTTCCAATGGGCGCAGTCCCCCAGTTCCCGCTGCAACACACGAACAGCCAGATCTCTTCTCCGGCGCAGTTCGGCGTTCAGATCGACCACATACCTGTCGTACATGCCGTTGTCCAGAAAACGCGCGAACACCCACTGGCTTAATACACTCGCCCCATAGTCCATCTGCATCTTCACATCCGCCAACCGCTGCACGATCGGTTCCGCGGCCACTATCCAGCCGATGCGCAACCCGGGAGCAAGGGCCTTGGAAGCGCTGCCGAGCGTAATCACCATGCCCGTCTCATCGAGCGCCTTGAGCGCAAGCGGCCGTTCGCCCTCGAAATAGAGATCGCGATAGGCGCAGTCCTCGATGATCGGCAGTCGATTGGCCACACTCAGCTCGATGAGTTCGCGACGGCGAGCGGTGCTCATGGTGATGCCCGTCGGATTATGGTTGGTCGGAATCGTATAGAGGATCGCACGTTTCACGCCCTGGCGGGCGGCCGACAGCTCCTCGCCATGCATTCCGCTCTGTCGTTGTGCCAGCATGCCCCGCAGCCGCCGCACGTCGATGCCTTCGCCGTCCATCGGCACGCCATTCACATGCATGCCGGCCGATTGGAAGACCTGCAATGATTTGATGTAGCTCGGAGCCTCCGCATACACCGTGGTATCGGCCGGCAGCAGACTCACCGAAATGAGCTGAAGCGCCTGCAACGCCCCGGAAGTGACCAGTATCTGTTCCGGAGTGCAGTCAATGCCGGCGGCGCACATGTGCCGGGCGATCGCCTCACGCAACTGCGGCATGCCGGCCGGCGGCGGGTAGCCGAGCGAACCGATTTCGACGGCGCAGCTGCCAAGCACCTGTTTCCACATGGCTTTGGGGAACAGTCTTGGATCGAGTTCCCCGGTGCCGATGCGCGTAATGCCCGGTTCGAATTCATAGCGGTTGATGGCCTGAATGGTGGCATTGTTGGCCTTGAAGAATCCGGAATCGACATAATCGGCCCAATCGGGGTCACCGGGCAGCATCAGCGACCAGGTGTTGCTCACGATTCTGGTGCCGGCACCGCGCCGTCCCTCCACAATGCCGTAATCGGACAGTTCGGCGATGGCCGCGATGATGGTGGACCGATTCACTCCGAACCATTCCGCCAACGCCCGCTGCGACGGCAAGCGCGAGCCGATCGGCCAGTTGCCGCTCGCAACCTGTTCGCACATATAGTCGACGATCTGTTCCGTGATCGTCGCCTTGGACCCCTTATTCGGTTTCCAGTCGATGTTCAGCGGTGCGATGCGTGCCATGTTTTCCCCTGCGGTTGCGGATTCGTGTGTATTCGATGATTGCGTTTGGCTGGCCACTATGCATTTTGGCTGGTTGCTTACCAAAGCGATATTTATAGGATAAAGCATTGAGTGGTCGATTTTCCGCAAAATCATTTGTTTTATCAGCCATTCACCGTTCAACAGACAACCATGTTTGGCTGGTTTGCTCTAGCCAACCAAATTCGATAAAAGGAATCGAGCACCAGTATGGGAGCGTTTGCACAGGGACTCACGTTGGGGTTGGCGTACGTCGCGCCGATCGGCATGCAGAATCTGTTCGTCATCGACACGGCATTGACCAAGCCACGTCGACGCGCGATGCTGACCGCATTCATCGTGCTGTGCTTCGACATCTCGCTATCGCTGGCATGCTTCTTCGGCATCGGCAAGCTGATGCAGGACTACGAATGGATGCGCCTGGTTGTGCTTGCCCTGGGAGGCGCGGTGGTCATCTGCATCGGCGCAGGACTGCTGTTCTCGCATGACACAACGGCGAACGATCACGACAGCGGCCAGCAACCGCAGGCCGTGACGAAGCGACCATTCCAATCGCAAGGCACCGCGGTACCTTCCACCCGGCAAACGCGCGGCGGCGAACTATTGCACACCATTCTCACCGCAGGCGTGGTGACCTGGTGCAATCCGCAGGCCATTATCGACGGCACGCTTATGCTCGGCGCCTTCAGCGTGACGCTCACCGCCTCCCAATCCACGCCATTCATCACCGGAGTGGGCACGGCATCGGCCCTATGGTTCACCGGTCTGACACTGCTGATCTCCGCCATCAGCCACAGATTCAACGCAAAGGCCATCACCGCGTTGAACCGCATCTGCGGCCTTGTGGTGATGGCCTATGGCATCAAGCTGCTCGTCGATTTCGCATGCGCGATCGTCTGAGCCGAGGTTTCGTCCTCGACCGATCAGCCGAGGAATGCAAGCTCCTCGGGGCTGAGCTCAAGCTCGTCCGCCTTGAGCGAGTCGAGGATAGTTTCGGGGTGGTGCGCGCCGGGAATCACGAACATGTGGTCGCCCTTGGCCAGCTCCCAGGCCAGCACCACGCGCTGGTAGCTAACGCCATGCTTGGCGGCCACCTCGCGGAACGGGTCGAACAGGTGCTCGTCGTACGGGTGGCGGTAACCGCCCAGCGGGCTCCAGCACACGAAGGCGAGACCTTCCTTGGCGCAGTATTCCAACGTATCCTGGGTCTCCAGGTGGATCGGGGAATACTGGTTCTGCACGGCCACGAGCTTGTCACCGAGGATCTCCTGCGCGATCTTGAGCTGTTCGATGCTCACGTTGGACACGCCCGCCCACTGCGCCACGCCTTGGTCGAGCAGCGCCTTGATGCCTTCGCACGACTCGTTGTACGGCACTTCCGGGTCATGGCGGTGCAGGTAAAGCAGATCGATCGAATCGACACCGAGCGCCTGCGCGGACTGCTTGCCGTATTCGATGAGATGCTCCGGCTTGCCGTCGCGCGGCCAGATCGGCTTGTCGCCATCCCATGCGCGGCGCAGACCCACCTTGGTGGCCACGGTGACCTCGTCACGCGGGCCCTTCCAAGTTTCCAGAGCCTCGCGCACCAGCTTCTCGCCGGTCTGCTCCTCCTCGCCGGGAGTGTAGTAGGCCCAAGCGGTGTCGATATGGCGGCAGCCGGCGTCCAGTGAAGCGTGCAGCGTTTCAATGCCGACATCATGCCCGCGGTTGTTCTCGATGGTCAACGGCATTTCGCCGTGGCCGATGGCGGTGGTGTGGAATGGTCCGAGATCACGGAACAGCGTCATGATTCTTCTCCTTGTATCGATGGTTGGCCGTTGGGCCGCTGAACCCCAGAATACTTCCCGCCCAAGGCAGAACGGGTGGTTTGCGTGGCACCAACCGCCGCACAAACCACCCGTTATATTGGAGCCGAATCAGCGAGCGCCTGACGAGCCGCCGCCGAATCCACCGCTCGAACCGCCGAACCCACCGCCGGAGAACGATCCGCCGGAACTGTGGAACCCGCCGCCGCTGCTGCTCGACGGAGCCGCGGCGCTCAGAGTATTACGCACCGACGCGAATCCGGCATCGAGCTGCGTGCCGATATCGAACGCACCGGACGACAGGCCGCCGAACCCACCGCCGAACGACGGGCCGGAGGAAGCCCCGTTATGCCAATGCACATGGCTGTAGTTCCAGTACCACAGCGAATTCGAACCGTTGGCGTCCAGCCACGCCTGGTCGCGCACCTGCGGATAGGCCTTGGCGAGTTCGCGCATCACGCGGTCGGAAATGCCGAACGCCGCCGCATACACCAGGTACCAGTCCCACATCTTCAGGTCGGCCGCGCCGCGATCGGAGAAATCGGAGAAGTCCTGCATGTAGTTCTTCAAGCCTATGCATTGACCGGCGTATTCCTGGCCCTGCGGCGTGATCGTCGTGCGCGCGCCCGCAAAATCGCAGAACATGCCGATCGCGAATATCGGCAGACCAATCAGGAATCCGAGAGCATAATTGCCGATGAAGAAGCCGGTCATGGCAATGACACAGCCGACGCACGCGGCGATGGTGCCCGGCAGCATGTACTGCCATGCCGATTGGGACGTGGCACCTAGCAGAGCGAATTCCGTATCGCAGGATCGTTCGAACCTCTCCAGCTGTTCATAGCCGGATTCCCAGTCCTTGCAAGCACTTTGCATCTGCTTGAGATCGAATACCGGGTACCCCACGCGAGCGGAAATGCCGATCAGCAGCTGCAGGCAGGTCCGTTCGGACGCGCTCAGCGGCAGCGAATCACGGTCATGCAGGGCCACGGGCAGAATCACGATGGTGCTGGTCTTGGACGAGACGCTGGCCTTGGCACCGTCCGAGGCGATCATATGCGAGAGCTGGACCGCATTGGCCTGACTCATGTCGATGCCCTTGTAGTTCGAGGCAGGACCGGGATAGATGGCGATGGCATGCTTGGCCGCCAAGGCCAACACGGTCGCCGTCATGGATCGTGACGATACCGTGCCCTTGCTTTCGTCGATGATGTCGATCATGCGGGCGGCGGATGCCGGCGACACCGAAGGCCTGTCGCGCCAGTATTCCAAGCCGCCACGATAGCTGGCGGCCTTGTTGGATCGCATCACGGCGATCACCGCCCATATGGCTGCACCCACGCCGATTATCAGCGAAAGGATCCATGCCACCACCCTGGTGATCGCCTTCTGGCGCTGGCTGTCGTACCATGCCTTCTCCTGCGCGGCCTCATCGGCCTGCAGGGCGTCGAGGTGGTTGCCGAGCTCCGTCCTCGCCACATTGGACGACACCTTGCTGTCGTAGGCGACCACCAGATCGAGGTACTGTTCGGATTTGAGGTCGTAGACGGCGAAGTTCAGCTCCCCCTGATCGCCACGGGAGGTTTCCGAAGTGTTCTTGGTGTGCAGCCACGCCCACGAGTTCTTGGCGTCGATGCCGCTTGGGAAGCGGACCGTACCCGTCACTTTCTGCGCGGGAATGGAGTTGGTGTCGCCGATGGGCTCCCATTGGAAGCTGGTGACGTCCTGGTACTGTGTGGCGGCGCCATGGAACGTCATCTGCACCTCGAATTTGAGGCTGTCGGCCTTGATGGTGTAGGGGATGTTCCAGCCGATCTCCACGTCCCGGGTGACATGGCTCGCGGAAATCCCGTCAAGGCCGTCCGTCTGCGGGTCGAAGAGCCTTGGGTTGTTGCTTCCGCCCGTTACATCGGCGATATACCAATGGTTCGCATATTTCGTATCCCAAGTGCCGGAGTCGACGCTGTTCGGGTTCTGCGGTTCGATCTGATGGTAGGTTTCGCCGGTGGTGACGTTCCTGACGCTGATATCGGTGATGTTGGTCAGCGCCTGGCTGTCGAGCTTGTACTGCCAGTACAGCTGGCGCCAATACTGGACATCCCCGTCGTCGTCCTCACGCCTGTCCAGCTTGTAATCCAAGCGTTGCACGACCTTCAGATCGCCGTTGTTCTGGATCGTCGCCTCGTAATCGAGGCTGCGATAGCTTGCCTCCGACCGTTCGCCGCCGAAGCCGTCGATCGCGGCGACCAGCACCACGGCCAGCGCGGAGACGATGGCGAAGGCCACCGCCCTGACGAATCTCTTCCTCATGACATTCTCTTCCCTTGCACGAGCAATTCCTCACGCCGCGGGCACGGATCCGCCCCGATTGCGGCGCATCGGCCGCTCCGAAACCCCATTATTCCGGAGCGGTTGCCGAACGGCGCAGGCACATGCCTCTTCCCTCGATGCGTATGTCTTTGCCGTTCGGTGCTTATGAATCAGAACCTGACCTGCGGCACCGCGCGATCGGATTCCGCGATCTGATAATGGTCGGCACGCTCGAAGTGGAACAGCGAGGCGACGATGTTGGTGGGTATGGTCTCGATCTTGGTGTTGTACTTCTGCACCACGTCGTTGTAGAACTGGCGGGCGTAGGCGAGCTTCTCCTCAAGCGCCTTGAGCTGGCCCTGAAGATCCATGAAGTTCTGGTTGGCCTGCAGCTGCGGGTACGCTTCGGCGGTGGCCTGCAGATTGAAGATGGCGCGGGACAGCGCGTTTTCGGCCTGGAAACGCTGGACCGGCGCGGCGTTCGGGTTGGCGGCGACCTGCACGGCGTTGGCACGTGCCTGGGTCACCTGGGTAAGCACCTCGGATTCATGACCGGCGTAGCCCTTGACGGTCTCCACGAGATTCGGGATGAGATCGGCGCGCTGCTTGAGCTGCACGTCGATCTGCGCCCATGCGTTCTTCACGCGGTTGCGCAATGCGACAAGACCGTTGTACACGCTGATCGCCCACAGTACGACCAGCACAATGACAACGATGACGATAATAAGGATGGCCATTGGCAAGTTCCTCCTTGCTGAATGTAGACAACGATTTCATTATCGCATATGTCTTGGTCATGCCTTGCGAAAAAGACGAGAATCCCTGCGTTTAGACATCCCTTGGAACGTCATGCGCGCCATGTCAATCGATGCACAACGAGCAGCGAATCATCGAATCGATGCACAACGTATTCGTACACCACGGCACCGTGGTCTCCCCCTAATAACGCATTGGGGCCACTCCATAACGGAGTGGCCCCAACATTCGGATTACCTATTTCTTAACGGCTCAGTCCTCGAACGCTGAGCCGTCAAGCGGAAAGCCCAGTGGGCTTTCCGTAGGCGAAGTGAGCAGCTTGCTGCGAAGGATCCGTGAGAAGACATCAGGTTCCGCAATTACGGACGGCCTTGCAGGCCGCAACCTGCTGGCTCGCCTGTCGGCTCGCACTGAGCCTAAAAACAGCTCTGCTGTTTTCTTAACGGCTCAGTCTTCGAACGGATCAAAGTCGCGGCGCACACGGCGGCGCGGACGCTCGGTGCGCTCTTCGCGCTCGGAGCGGTAATCATCGTAGTTGTCGTCGGTCGCGTAACGCGGGTTGCGGTCGGAACCACGGCGGCTGCCGCGGCCACGGCGCTCATCGCGGTCGTAATCGCGATCACGGTCGCGGTCATCATAGGAACGACGACGACGCGGACGATCCTCATAATCGCGATCGCGGTCATCACGGTCATCGTAGGAACGACGACGACGCGGACGATCCTCATAATCGCGATCGTTGTCGCGATCGTCGTGACGGCCACGGCGCGGGCGGTCGTCATAGTCGCGGTCATCGCGGGAACGGCGATCGTCACGACGGTCGTCATGGCGGTCATCGCGACGGTCGTCACGGCGATCGTCGCGGGAACGACGGCCGCCACGGCCGCCACGCTCGCCACGATCCTCACGGCCGCCACGGCCGGAGTTGGATTCCTGATCCTCGAATCCCGGAATGGCAAGGCTGATCTTGCCGCGATCGTCGACACCCTGCACGACGACCTCGACGGTATCGCCTTCCTGCAGCACGTCCTCGACCTGATCGATACGCTCGCCGTTGGCGAGGTTGCGGATCTGGGAGATGTGCAGCAGACCGTCGGTGCCCGGGGTCAGGTTCACGAAGGCACCGAACGACGTGGTCTTGACGACCTTGCCGTTGTAGGTCTCGCCGGCTTCCGGAACGTGCGGGTTGGCGATCTGGTCGATGATCTTCTTGGCCTTCTCGGCAGCCTCGCCACCCTCGGAGGAGATGTACACGGTACCGTCGTCCTCGATGGCGATCTCCGCGCCGGTGTCTTCCTGGATCTGGTTGATCATCTTGCCCTTCGGGCCGATGACCTCGCCGATCTTGTCCACCGGGACGGTGGTGGTGATGATGCGCGGAGCGAACTCGCTCATCTCGGCCGGGCCGTCGATGCACTCGTTGATGACCTCAAGGATGGTGGTACGGGCTTCCTTGGCCTGCTGCAGGGCGGCGGCCAGGATGTCGGCGGGAATGCCGTCCAGCTTGGTGTCGAGCTGCAGGGCAGTGATGAACTCGGAGGTGCCTGCGACCTTGAAGTCCATATCGCCGAAGGCATCTTCGGCACCCAGGATATCGGTCAGGGTCTTGTAGATGTGCTTGCCGTCCACATCGCCGGACACCAAGCCCATGGCGATGCCGGCGACCGGAGCCTTCAGCGGCACGCCTGCGGCGAGCAGCGACAGGGTGGATGCGCACACGGAACCCATGGAGGTGGAACCGTTGGAGCCGATGGCCTCGGAGACCTGACGGATGGCGTACGGGAACTCCTCACGGCTCGGCAGCACCGGCACCAGGGCCTTCTCGGCAAGGGCGCCATGGCCGATCTCGCGGCGCTTCGGGGAGCCGACGCGGCCGGTCTCACCGGTGGAGTACGGCGGCATCTCGTAGTTGTGCATGTAACGCTTGGACTGCGGGCCGGACAGGGAATCCAGCTGCTGCTCCATCTTGAGCATGTTCAGGGTGGTGACGCCCAGGATCTGGGTCTCGCCACGCTGGAACAGGGCGGAACCGTGCACGCGCGGCACGATGTCCACTTCGGCGGACAGGGTGCGGATATCGCGCAGGCCACGACCGTCGATGCGGTAGTCCTCGGTCAGGATGCGGCGGCGCACGATCTGGCGCTGCAGCTCCTTGAAGGCGTTGCCGATTTCCTTGTCCTTCTCGGCGTCGTCCATATCCTCGAACTCGTTGGCGAGGGTGGCTTTCACGCCTTCCTTGATCTCCTTGATGCGATCCTGGCGCGGCAGCTTCTCCGCGATGGTCAGGGCCTCATCGAGATCCTTGTGGGCGATCTCGTCGATGCGGGCGTACAGCTCGTCGGTGTACTCCGGGAAGAGCTGGAATTCCTTGGTCTTCTTGGCGGCCTTCTCCTTGAGCTCGTTCTGGGCCTCGCAGATGACCTTGATGAACGGCTTGGCGGCTTCCAGACCACCGGCGACGACTTCCTCGTCCGGCTTGGTCTGGCCTTCGTCGTAGATGAGGTGCCAGGCGTTCTTGCCTGCACCGGCCTCGATCATGGCGATGGCGACGTCGCCGTTCTCGATGACGCGGCCGGCGACCACGATCTCGAACACGGCGCGTTCACGCTGATCCCAAGTCGGGAACGCGACCCACTGGCCGTCGATGAGGGCCAGGCGCACGCCGGAGACCGGGCCTTCGAACGGCAGGCCGGAGATCATGGTGGATGCGGATGCCGCGTTCAGCGCGACCACATCGTAGGCATCCTGCGGGTTGACGGCGAGGATGGTCTCGACGACCTGGACCTCGTTGCGCAGGGTGTGCGGGAACAGCGGGCGCAGCGGGCGGTCGATGATACGGCAGGCGAGGATGGCCTCGGAGCTCGGACGGCCTTCGCGACGGAAGAAGGAGCCGGGGATCTTGCCGGCCGCATACATCTTCTCTTCGACGTCGACGGTCAGCGGGAAGAAGTCGTAGTTCTCCTTCGGGCTGGAACCGGCGGTGGTGGTGGACAGGATCATGGTGTCGTCGTCCAGGTAGGCGGCGACTGCGCCGTCAGCCTGCTGGGCAAGACGACCGGTTTCGAAGCGCAGCGTGCGCTTACCGAATGAACCGTTATCGATAACGGCCTCTGCGGCCTTGATTTCGGGACCCTCCATGGGGCTACTCCTTCGTGTTTTCCTAATTATTCCTTCAAACAGCCCTCTTCAGCTGGGCAAGCTCTTACATTCGCAATGTTCACAGCCCCTTGGCTGCGTTCCTCGTGTCAACCTCTTCAGTCGGGCTCGCTGTCTTGGCCTGAACCTCTGGCCTGATCCTCTGTAATGCCCTCGTTTATGTTGTTGCCGTTGGCAGCGTATGTAAAACGCCCGAACGCCATAAGGCGCTCGGGCGGAAGTCTTGAATTATCGACGCAGACCAAGCTTCTCGATCAGCGCACGGTAGCGGTTGATATCGGTGCGCTTGAGGTAATCGAGCAGGCTACGACGGGAGCCGATCATCATCTGCATGCCACGACGGGAGTGGTGATCGTGCTTGTGCTCCTTCAGGTGCTCGGTCAGATCGGCGATGCGCTTGGAGAGCAGGGCAACCTGGACCTCCGGGGAGCCGGTGTCACCCTCGTGGGTCGCGAATTCGTTGATGATCTGGGTCTTCTCTTCAGCCGTCAGTGCCACGGCGTCCTCCTTGTGGTCAATGTGTTGCGCGGTGCTCCGGGCCCAATGCACGAAGCGCTCTCTATCCGCGGGCGCTTTACGCCAATCAGGCAGTTTACCTGTAGCCCCTGACGAACGCAATAGCGTTGGCGCGGCAGCGACGTTCCGACTGCAGATATGCGAAAACCGGCCTTTCGGTCGGTTGTCGCTCCGGTATGAGCCGGATGGGCGGGGGTATGCCCCTCGGCTTTATGCAAATGGCCAACGGCCCCTGCCGGCAATTACGAACCGGCCTTCGGCCGGGCTCATTGCTACTCTCGCTCGCCTATCGGTTCGCTCGGGCAGGGGCCTGTCGGCAGTGCACTGCACTGCCGACCGCCATCGCGGCTAGATGATGCCGCGATCGGCCAACGGCCCCTGCCAATCGGGATACTCCCCTTCACGGGCGGATTCGATCGGCTGTTCCGGCTCCTGCTTGATCGGCAGGGTCTTCGGCTTGAACGGGAACTTCTCGGCACGCATCTTCTCGTATGCGGCGATGTCATCCTCATGCTGCAGCGTCAGGTCGATGTCGTCGTAGCCGTTCATCAGACGCCAGCGCACGTAATCGCCCACCTCGAACGGCAGGGTCACGTCGCCGCAGGTCACCGTGCGGTCCTCCAGACTCACGGTCATCTCGATGCCCGGCTCCTCTTCGAGCAGCTTCCACAGCAGCTCGACGGATTCCTGCGGCATGATCGCAGCCAGCACGCCGTTCTTGGCGGTGTTGCCGTAGAAGATGTCGGCGAAGCTCGGCGCGATGACCACGCGGAATCCGTAATCATGCAGCGCCCACACGGCATGCTCGCGGGAGGAACCGATGCCGAATTCGGGGCCGGCCACCAGAATCTGGCCCTTGGCGTATTCGGGCTTGTTCAGCACGAACTCCGGGTCGCGACGCCATGCGTAGAACAGCGCGTCGTCAAAGCCGGTCTTCGTGACGCGCTTGAGGAACACGGCCGGGATGATCTGGTCGGTATCGACGTTCGAACGGCGCAGCGGCACGCCGACGCCGGTAAGGGTAGTGAGTTTTTCCATTTCGAAAAGTCCTTGTGTCTATCTCCGCGTGAGGCGGAACAGGTTTACAGATCGGCCGGGGACGAGATCGTGCCGCGGATGGCGGTGGCGGCGGCGACTGCCGGGGATGCCAGGTGCGTGCGGGACCCCTTGCCCTGACGGCCTTCGAAGTTGCGGTTCGAGGTGGAGATGGAACGTTCGCGGGCGACCATCTTGTCCGGGTTCATGCCCAGGCACATGGAGCAGCCGGCGTTACGCCATTCGGCGCCGAAGTCCTTGAAGATCTTATCGAGGCCTTCCTTCTCCGCCTGCAGGCGCACGCGGGAGGATGCCGGCACCACGAGCACGCGGTGGATGTTCTCGGCCTTATGGTGGCCCTTCATGATGGACGCGGCCACGCGCAGATCCTCAAGACGGCCGTTGGTGCACGAGCCGATGAACACGGTGTCGACGGCGATGTCCTTGATCGGCATGCCGGGCTTGAGACCCATGTAGTCGATGGCACGCTTGGCGGCGTTGCGCTCGGTCTCGTCGGCGATGGTTTCGGGGTCGGGCACGGTGGCGGAGATGGGTGCGCCCTGGCCGGGGTTGGTGCCCCAGGTCACGTACGGTTCAAGATCCTCGGCGTTGATGGTGACTTCCTTGTCGAACACGGCGTCATCATCGGTCTTCAGGGTCTTCCAGTAGGCGACTGCCTTGTCCCACATCTCGCCCTGCGGCGCATGCGGACGACCCTTCAGGTATTCGAAGGTCACCTCGTCCGGGGCGATCATGCCGGCGCGGGCACCGGCCTCGATCGACATGTTGCAGATGGTCATGCGGGCGTCCATGGAGAGCTTCTTCAGCGCTTCTCCACGGTATTCGATCACATAGCCCTGGCCGCCGCCGGTGCCGATCTTGGCAATGATGGCCAGGATGATGTCCTTGGCGGTCACGCCCTTCGGCAGCTCGCCTTCGATATTGATGGCCATGGTCTTGAACGGCTTGAGGCTCAGGGTCTGCGTGGCCATCACATGCTCGACCTCGGAGGTGCCGATGCCGAAGGCCAGCGCGCCGAACGCGCCGTGGGTGGAGGTGTGCGAATCGCCGCACACGATGGTCATGCCCGGCTGGGTGAGGCCCAGCACCGGGGCGAAGGCGTGCACGACGCCCTGGTCCGCGTCGCCCAGCGGGTGCAGACGCACGCCGAATTCCTTGCAGTTCTTTTCGAGCGTGGTCAGCTGCAGCGAGCTGGTCTCGTCGGGGTTTGGCTTATCGATGTCGACGGTCGGGGTGTTGTGATCCTCGGTGGCAATGAGCTGGTCAACGTGACGCGGCTTGCGCCCTGCCAGTCGCAGACCCTCGAAGGCCTGCGGGCTGGTGACTTCGTGCATAAGCATCAGGTCGATGTACAGCAGGTCGGGTGCTCCATCCTCGCCCTTACGTACCAAATGATCGGCCCAGACCTTTTCGGCCAGTGTCGTTCCCATGGAAATCCTCCTGAATTTTCACGCTAACTCTTGCGTTTACTTCTTGTTCGTGGTACTAGCCTATGGTGCGTGTCACATATTGCACCTTTTGCGGTCGGATATTGAGATGTGCCCCCGAATACCGCACAATGAGATATTTCCCGATTTGCTATTTCACTATGTGAGATGTCATAATCACAGTATTATGACTCTTGCTGAGAACGATATCACACCGCAAAGCGGCGAATTCGCCCCCGCGAATCAGGCAGCGGCAACCGCGCCGAAAGACAATGAAATCCATTCCGGCGTCGGAGTGCTTGACAAAACCGTCAAGATCCTCGACGCCCTTGAATCGGGCCCGTCCACGCTGGGGCAGCTGGTAAGCGCCACTGGGCTCGCCCGCCCGACCGCACACCGTCTGGCCATCGCGCTTGAACGCCATCGCTTCGTACTGCGCGACCAGCACGGCCGTTTCGTGCTCGGCTCCCGCTTCGCGGAGCTTGCCGCGGCGGCCGGCGAGGATCGCCTGCTCACTGCGGCCGGCCCGATCCTGCAAACGTTGTTGGACCGCACCGGAGAATCTGCACAAATCTATCGCCGCCAGGGCGACCAGCGCGTATGCATCGCCGCCGTCGAACGCGCCTCCGGCCTGCGCGACTCCATCCCGGTGGGCGCCATGCTGTCGATGGAGGCCGGTTCCGCCGCGCAGATCCTGCTCGCCTGGGAGGACGCCGATCGTCTGCATCAGGGGCTGCGCCACGCCAAGTTCAACGCCGCCAAGCTCGCACAGGTGCGCAAGCGCGGCTGGTCCGAATCCGTCAACGAACGCGAGGAAGGCGTCGCCTCGATCTCCGCGCCGATCCGCAATGCCTCCGGCCAGGTGATCGCGGCCATCTCCATCTCCGGCCCGATCGGCCGCATGGGCACCACCCCAGGCCGTCGCTACGCGCCGCTGGTGATGGCGGCAGGCCGTTACCTCACCGACGCGCTGATCAAGGCCTCCGCAGGCCGCTGACGCACTGCGCATCAAGCATCATTGACGAGGAGGGGCGTGCAACCCACATGGGTTGCACGCCCCTCCTCGTTTCTTTCGTCGTTTCGGATTCATCCCGCGCCTTGGCACTGCCATCCACGAAAGCGCTCAGTCGTGCCGCTCCCGCTTGCCGAACAGTCCCAGCAGTCTGGACCACAGCGACGGCTTACGCAGCAGATCATCCCCCTCCCCGTCCTGCGGGGGCTTGGCGTTGATCGCATACGTGTATGCCTTCTTGGAGCTCGGCTTGCCGACCAGCTCGCCGAAGGTCAGCAGCTGCGTACGCGGCTCGTAGGGATGACGGATGTCGAATTCGATCAGGCGGGTGGCCCTATGGTCCGGTGCCGGCCCATACGTGTCGAAGCCGCAGGTCGGCGTGGCGATCAGCAGAGTGTCGTCAAGATTGCCGACGAACCCGTTGCGATGGTCGTGCCCGGCCGAGATGCCGACGAGACCGCCGTGCAGCATGTCGAATTCCTCCGAGGCATCCGGGCAGCTGATCCCCTCGCCCATATATCCGCCGAGCTGGGTCTTGGCCTCGTCGAGCACATAGTACTGATCGGCGTGCGTGCGGTACCCCTGCATGGCGTACGCCGCAGTGGACTTGACCGGCTTGAGCAGGTCGTAATACTGCGGGACCGGCATGTGCTGGAACAACATCGCCTTGCTCCCGGTACGATGCGGCACGGTCTGCAGGAATTCCAACGCCTTATGGTCGGGCGAAGCGAAGCCGCCGCCGTGCGCGTAGCTTCCCGAATCCAACAATGCCAGCGTGAGCACCTGGGAGGAACCTTCCATCCCCAGCACAGGCAGCGCGAAGGTGCCCGGAGCGAACGGGATGACGGTCTGCTTTGGCAAGACAGCCGCAGGCTGATCCTGCGTGGCGGAAGCGTCGGATGCCTCCCCGGTACCGGGCGAAGGCGGATTCAGGCACCCGGGGAACGAACGGTACAGCTCGTTGAGCTGCGCGTTGGTCAGGCCGCATTGGAAATCATGATTACCGAACGTGACGGCGAACGGCACCTCGCGTTCGATCAGCGGCGCCAGGAACTGCGCGATGGCGTCATGCACCTTCTGCCGGGTACGCGCCAACGCCTCCTCGTCCTGCTCCTGCACGCTCCACGAGCGCTTGGTGAACGTGTCCGAGAACGCCGGATCATAGCCGGCGATCTGATTGCCCGTAAAGATCACCAGATCGGGCCGGACCGTATCCAGCGATGCACCGATCAGCGCGATCGTGTCGCGGGAAACCTTCGCCCCGGCCTGGATATCGGAAACCTGCAGCACCCTGAACTTGCCGGAATTATGGAACTGCAACCACCCCAGACGCGCCGACACCGACACCGGTCGCTTGTCGCCCTCATCGGCGGGCTTGATTCTCGGCTTACTGGACAAACCTTCGAGCACATGCTGTGTTTCCGTCATGGTTTCCACTGTATCCCATCACTGAGCGAATCCCACGGCCCCGTGAGCGCGTACCGCAAATCTCCGCAGATAACAAAAAACCCTCGCTTCCGCGAGGGCTATTGGCTGGGATGCCTGGACTCGAACCAAGAATGGCTGAACCAGAATCAGCTGTGTTGCCAATTACACCACATCCCAATTTGGCAGGCGTGACAGCTGTTGAGCTGTCCGTCGTACCCCCAACCGGATTTGAACCGGTGTTGGCGCCGTGAGAGGGCGTAGTCCTAGACCGCTAGACGATGGGGGCTAACTGTTCGCTGTGGTTCTCAGCTGTGCTGTGTGAACCGCAACGAGTGATTAATATACGCGGGTTCATGCCCGTATGCAAATCTCGGCGTGTCGCTTGGAATTCCAACGATTTTCGTACGCCACGGCAGGCGGGGTCGCCACTCGCCAGCCGGAAATAATCCGAAAAATCCGCTGACTCCGGCCCCAACAACGGCGATGGCCGGCGAATCGCCAAGGATTCGCCGGCCATCTATCGCCGCGATGCGTCGCAGCCGATCACAGATGCTCGCGCAGACCACGCAGACGAGCCATAGAGACGTCCTTGCCGACGATCTCCATGGATTCGAACAGCGGCGGGCTCACGCGGCGGCCGCTCATGGCCACACGCACCGGACCGAAGGCCAGACGCGGCTTGTAGCCGCCTTCCTCGACCAGCGCCTTGTTCAGGGTCTCGTGCAGGTTATCGGTCTTCCAGTCAGCCTCGTCCACGCCTTCGAGGGCGGCGATGGCCTTGTCCAGCACCTCGGGGGCGGATTCCTTGAGCTGCTTCTTGGCATCGGCGGCGGGCTCGATGTAGCCCTCGGTGGACAGCAGGGAGCCGACCATGCCGGCGACCTCGCCCAGCAGGCGCACACGCGGCTGCACGAGCGGTGCGGCGGCAGTGAGGATCTCGCGTTCGCGATCGGTCAAGGCGTCCCAGGAGTCGGCGGACACCACGCCGTCACGATGCAGATACGGCACGGAACGGTTCAGGAAGTCCTGCGGTTCGAGCATGCGGATGTGCTCGGCGTTGATGGAGACGGCCTTGTCGATGTCGAAACGAGCCGGATTGGCCTTGACATCACGCACATCGAACTTCTCAATCATCTCGTCCATGGAGAACACGTCGCGGTCGGGGGCGATGGACCAGCCCAGCAGCGCCAGGTAGTTCAGCAGGCCCTCGCGGATGAAGCCGTGGTCGCGATGCAGGAACAGGTTGGACTCGGGGTCGCGCTTGGAAAGCTTCTTGTTGCCCTGGCCCATCACGTACGGCATATGGCCGAACAGCGGCATCTCCTTGGCCACGCCCAGCTCGATCAGGTAACGGTACAGCACGATCTGGCGCGGGGTGGAGCTCAGCAGATCCTCACCACGCAGCACCACGTTGATGCGCATCATGGCGTCATCGACCGGGTTGGTGAGCGTATACAGCGGGTCACCGTTCGGACGCACGATCACGTAGTCCGGCACGGAACCGGCCTTGAACTCGATGCGGCCACGGATGAGGTCGTCGAAGGCGATGTCCTCGTCGGGCATGCGGATACGCAGGGCGGGCTTGCGGCCCTCGGCGCGGAAGGCGGCCTTCTGCTCCTCAGTCAGGTTGCGGTCGTAGCCGTCGTAACCGAATGCCTTCGGACGACCAGCAGCCACATTGCGGGCCTCGATCTCCTCGGGGGTGGAGAAGGATTCGTACGCATAGCCGGCTTCGAGCAGCTTGGCCGCAACATCCTTATAGATGTCACCGCGCTCGGACTGGCGGTACGGGCCGTCGGGGCCACCGACGTTGATGCCCTCATCCCAGTCGATGCCGAGCCAATTCAGGGCCTCGATGATCTGGTTGTAGCTTTCCTCGGAGTCACGCTGGGCATCGGTGTCTTCGATACGGAACACGAAGGTGCCCTTGGTGTGGCGTGCTTCGGCCCAGTTGAACAGGGCGGTACGGACCATGCCGACGTGCGGGATGCCGGTCGGGGACGGGCAGAAGCGCACGCGAACGTTTTCAGGAAGTTCTGGTTTGGTATGTTCAGCTTCAGTCATAGGCTCCATTGTGCCGCGCAAGAGGGACGAGACACCGTGCCCCAGTCGGGGAACGCCGGTACGGGCATCATGCATCGCCATCAGCGAACGCCCAGCAATCACACAGAACATTCGCCGTCCATCCCCCACGGCTTCTCCCCTGGACCGACCCCGTTCCCATTACAATGGCAAGCAGTTGCCCAGCGAAGGGCAGTCAACCGAAGGAGATCAGCATGTCCATTCCCAACGGCTCGCCGCAGCCGCAACAGCCTGCGCCGCAGCAATACCCGCAGGGCGCTCCCAACCCCTATATGCAGAACGTCCCGCAGCCCACGGCCCCGGCAGTGTCGGTACCGCTGAACCAGCCGTACTATGGTTGCCCGTTCGTGGAGGCCTTCACCCGATTCTGGAGGAAATACGCCACCTTCAAGGGGCGTGCCTCGCGTAGCGAGTTCTGGTGGTTCATGCTGGCCAACGTCATCATCTCGTTCGCGCTCGCCGCCATCGCGAATGCCGTGGACCAGCTCAGCTTCCTGCCCACGCTGTGGGCATTGGCAATCTTCATCCCCATGATGGCCCTGGCCACGCGCCGACTGCACGATGCGAATAAGTCCGGCTGGTGGCTTTTCGGCTACTACGCCATCTCGGGAGTGACGATCGTCGTGTTCATCACGACACTGGTCATGTCCATCGTCGCGCTGCTGAAGAACGGCAGCAACTGCCTTGTCGGTTCGTACAACACCGCCTTCGGCGCAACGAACGGCATGACCCCCGAAATGCTGACCCGCTGCTTCGCCTCCGACGAGATCGTGGGATTCGGCATAGTGCTGGCGATCATCATCGTCATCTCCATCGCGCTGAGCATTGCCTACATCGTGTTCATGGCGATGAAGTCCAACCCGGAGGGCGCACGTTTCGATGACCAGACCGCCCAGGCACAGGCGGTGCCGCCGCTGTACGGTGCGCCCGCATACGGCACCCCCGCATACGGGACACCGACCTACGACGCTCAGGCCTATGGCACTCAGCCCTACGGCGCACCGGCATACGGCCAGCCCGGCAATCAGGCACCCTATCCCGCTGCGAACATGCCGGCAACTCCTCTGGCTCCGACGATGACGACCGGTGCCATGAACGCCGCCGCATATCAGCAGGCACCCATGACCGCTCCTGCCGCACAGCCCATGTACGCAGCCCCCGAAGCGCCTGCATATCAGGTGCCGCCCATTCCGGAGATGCCGCCCATGGCAATGAGTCCGGAAACCGCATACGGTGCAGGCCAGCCGGTTCAGCCGGCTCAGAACATGCAGCCCACCCAGCCGGTTCCGCCCGTTTCGCCCGTGCAGGCCGAACAGCCGGCAGCCCCCGAACAGGCTCCGCTGAACGCCGGCACCGACTCCGCCACTGCGGAACAGGTCCCCTTCGATGCGCCGCAGCAGACCGGAGAAACCGCCGAGCCCAACAACACCGGCAATAATGACGGCACGCTCCAGTAGCAGACGATTAGCACCGCATGCGCCGCGCCGTCGCTGAGTGGTATGGCGATCGGCTATTGGCTGCGGATATGCATGATGGCCCCGTTCGTGTTGAACGGGGCCATCATGCATATCCGGCTCATATCGGCGTTGTTGCGGCAATCATCCGGCAATCAGCGGCAGTAATGTCAGTAATGTCACTTATCAGCGAACTTGGCCGCCAACTCGCGCTTGTTGCGTTCCTCGTCCTCTTCCTTGGCGCGTTTCTTGGCCTCATCGGGGTTCCACAGCACGTCCTCGCGGTGCCTGCGCCACTCCGCTGCGGCCAGCGGGGCCACGAATCCGACCGTGGCGGCCAGGGTATCGTCCGCATCCCAACGGGTCTCGGCCAAAGCACGGATCTGCTCGTCGGCCAGGAAGATCCTGGGAACGGCGCATTCCTCACGCCACTCGTTGGCATACAGCAGCACCGGTAGCGAGCGCACGGCGGCCTCCTGCGCGCTGGCGGCACCTTGGGAGACGATGCCCAGCAAGGCGTCGCATGTGGCGAGCGCGATGGCCACGCGCTCGGCCATGGGTCTGGCCTCGACCTGCGCGGCATGGGGGGCGGTGTCCGAAATCACCGCGTCCACGGCCTGTATCGTGTCGTTGTCCCACGCGGATCCCAGCGCCTGCGCCGCTTCGGCCACCAGGTCGGTTTCGCCGTCGCGCCCGTAATCCTCCATGATCTCGTATGCCTCGTCGGCCGCGAGCAGGGCATCAACGACCGCCTGAGGCCGCCCCGGAATGGCGTCCGCGCCCTCGTACACGAACTCCGCATCGGCCGCTGTCACGTCCAGGCCGGTCATCACCCGTGCAAAGGCGAGTGTGAAGCGGACCTGCAGATCCTCCGTGTATTTCGCGTCGTTGTCCATCTGCAACGCGCTGTTCAGCGGCCATAGCGAGGTCAGCTCGCCGGCCGCCTGCGCCGCCTCGCGCATCTGCGGCATATCCGCGATGCGCCTGATATCCGTCTCGTCCAATGCAATGGTCATAATGCCCCCCACCAATGGTGCCTATCTTCCGACTACGCTACTCCACGGCCACCGTTTATCGCACGGCATAGCGTGATGCCGTCACTCCACTTCGGCGGCCGGGTCGACGTATGCGATCGACACCATGCGCCCGGTCTCGTTGCTGTAGGTGATGGAGGTGATGGATGCGAGCGCGGTGTGGCGCAGGAACATCCAATGCTCCGGGTGACCGGTTTCCAGCATGTGCCGGTAGCTGAAGATCGGTGACTCGTGGCTGACCACGATGATGTGCTCGCCGGGGAATTCCCGCACCTTCTCGTCCGCGAAGTCGCCTACGCGCGCGGCAATCTGCCGGTAGGTCTCGCCCCAGCTCGGCTTGTAGAGGTTCGTGATGAGCTTCCAGTTGCCGTTGCGCCACAGGGCCCCTTCGCCGTGGCCGATGCGTTTGCCGCGGAATTCGTTGCGCGCCTCGATGATGCGCTCGTCGGTGGCGAGTTCCAGCGGCTGTTCGCCGCGGGCTTCGCGCACGGGGTTGAGCGCTTCCAGAATGGCTCCGGCGGTTTCGCGGGTGCGGTCGAGCGGCGAGGAGAAGATCGCGACGGACCGGTTCATGGCCGGGTCCGCGGCGATGTATGCGCCGGTCGCTTCCGCCATGCGACGGCCCCGGTCGGACAGATGGAAGTCGGGCAGCCGTTCGTACAGCAGATGGTCGGGGTTGTACACCTTGCCATGACGGACGAAGTGGATGGTGGTCGTGCTCACAGCGTTCCTTTCCATAGCCGGTTCATGTCCGGGGAAGCGGGAAAATCTTCTTTCCAATGTACCCGCACGCACCGCGTGTCACGGCCGTTTTGCGTCGTGTCAAACGATTAGAGTTGCCGTGACGCAAATATGCAGACGCAAACTTTGCGCGACCATGGACAATCAACACATCATTCGATGAGGGCTTCGCACACAACGAACTGTGCTGCGAGGGACATCCAATCGGGAGCGGAAAGGAGCGTGGGTGCTGCTGTGTCCAATCAAGTACTAACCGGTCTGAAGGAAGTCGGCCAGAAAGTGTTCGGCGGCTATGCTGAGCTGCTGCGCATCCCGCACACCGCACGATTCTCCATCGGCTCCGTCATCGCATGCATGCCCTTCCCCATGGTGGGCATGACCATCACCATCGCCGTGCAGCATTACTACGGCAACTATTCGCTGGCCGGCGCGCTGTCCGCCGTGCAGGCCATCGCCTTGGCCATCGCAAGTCCGGTGCTGGGCAAGCTGGTCGACAAGTTCGGCCAGCGCCAGGTGTCGATTCCCACCATCATCGTGTGGATCGTGGCCGCGACCGCGCTGATCACCAGCATCCAGTCGCATGCGCCAGAATGGGTGCTGTTCTGCATCACGCCGTTCATGGCGGCCATTCCGCCGTGGGGCGCGATGAGCCGCCAGCGTTGGACGAACCAGCTCAAGGGCGACACCGAACGCACCAACCGCGCATTGTCGCTGTGCGGCGTATTCGACGAATGCATGTGGGTGATCGGCAATCCGCTCGCCTCCACGTTGGCCGTGATTTCCGGCCTGCTGGCGTTCTCGTTCACCGGCATGTGCGTGGTCATCGGCGCGCTGATGTTCCTGACCGAGCTCACGACCGAACCGAAATCGCAGACGCAGCTGGCACGTGAGGCCGGCATGACCCGCAAGCAGTACCGCGAGCGCGAAGCCGCCCATGCCAAGGCGTTGCAGGCCGAAACGGCCGTGGAGTACGCGCGTGACAAGGCACGTTCCGAAGGCAAGAGCGAGGATGAGGTCAGGGCCGCGATGGCCAAGGCCGAAGCCGACGTGCGTGCCGGCAAGAAGGAATCGATCTGGGGCCCCGGCCTGATCGCCGTGTGCGTCACATGGTTCGGCCTGGGCGCGTTCCAGAGCGCTGCCGGCATTTCGATCGTCTCGTTCGCCACCGAGGCGAATATGAAGCAGTACACCGGCTTCGTGTTCGCTTGCTTCTCGTTCAGCTCGCTGCTGGGCGCACTGTTCTACGGCGCGAAGAACTGGACGATCCCGCTGTGGAAACGCTTCTACTTCTGCCTGGCCGTGGTGGATCTGGGCATCGGCTCCTTCATGTTCGCCAAGCACCTGTGGGTGATCATGATCATCTACCTGCTGATCGGCGTCTGCCAGGCCCCGACATGGGTGAACGGCAACCAGCTGATGCTGCACCTGGTGCCGCCCACGCGCTTCACCGAGGGCATGGCATGGATGGGCGCGATGAACTCGATCGGCGGTTCGGTCGGTTCGGCCATCGCCGGCCAGTTCATCGACCGTATGGGCTCGCATGGCGGCTTCCTGGTGGTCACCGTGCTGGCGTTGGCCTCGCTGCTCATCGCGTTCATCGGTTTCAAGCAGATCAAGGATTCGACAGAGCAGCCGATGCTCACGCAGATTAGCGCGTGAACGCGTGGGTTCGGCGGAACAACCGGATAGACGACAATGGCGGTTGCGCTCGGGTGAGCGCAACCGCCATTCGTATTTCAGACCATCTATATGGTGCCGTACGGCTTGAGAATCAGCCGCGGAGTCGGATTAGCCAGACTACTTAGGCCAGCCCTTAGGGGTATGCTCCAGCGACCACACGCCGAGCTTGTGCGAGAAGCTGTTCTCCCACTTGGCCTCCAGCTCTTCGGGGGTCAGGCGGTTCTCCTGCTTCTTCAAGCGGTTCATCGCATTGGTGTGCGTATCGTCCAGCAGCCACTTGCGGGTCAGGAAGTTCCACACCATCACCACGGCGGTGGCGATGAGCTTGCCCACATTGGTACGGATCAGGTATTCGGTGCTCTGCGACACGTAGGCGTCATGGTTCATGCCGTACGTGGAGATCCAGATGATGGCGTCGTTCATGAACAAGCCGATCACCGCGCCGACCACGAAGATGACAATCTCCATCCAACGCGCCATGTCGTCGCGATGCTTGAACACGACCTTCATGCTGGCCACATAGTTGAAGATAAGGGAGATGATAAAGGAGATGGTGGCGGCGAGCACATTATGCATGTGAAACAGGCCGACCAGAAGATTCAGGATACCCCAGTCGATGATGAAGGCGATTACACCCACAATGCCGAATTTCATCAGCTGTTCAATCAGTTTTTTCACACAGAATATTAAACACTCGTACGCAGACCACCTAGACTTGGGTGACGAAGGACAATATTTTCCAACGATTGCAAGGAGCAGCAATGCCAGTCATCCACACGCATGTGTCCGTTTCCACCACCCCTGAGCAGCGCGAGGCGCTGAAGACCGCCTACGGCAAGGCCATCACCGCCGTTCCCGGCAAGTCCGAAGGATGGCTGATGTGCCCGTTCGAGGACAATATGCCGATCTACTTCGGCGGTGACGATTCCAAGCCGGCCGCGTACGTGGAGGTGAACGTGTTCGGCCGTTCCGTGCCGGGTTCCGCCTGGGAGAAGCTGACCGAGCAGATCATGGCCGCGCTGAACAAGGAGCTCGGCATTCCGAACGACCGCACGTACATCCGCTACACCGCTACTACCGACTGGGGTTGGAACGGCGGAAACTTCTGACGAAGTTCCACCGTTCCTTCGGGGTTTGCCTGTGGTTGCAAACCCCTCACCTCACCTACGGGGAGCCCACAGGGCTCCCCGCTTCACGGTTCGGGGCAGGAAACTTCTGACGAAGTTCCACCGTTCCTTCGGGATGCCACCGAGTTGCACTACCTCGGCTATTGATGGCAGACTGACGAACCTCACGTAGAGCAGTTCGCCTATTTATGGCATCCAAAACCAGATGGGTCAAGTATGGGCCTTGGAATTCCAAGGCCCATACTTGACCCATCGCCGTTTCAGTGCCATAAACAAGCCACTTGGCTGTTTTGGAAAACGTCAATCAACGCCCATGGCGCAATCTCGGCTTCCCCGCGTTGCCGTTTCTCCGCTTGCGGATGTAGCGAATCATGCCGACGCTCACCGCGACCCATACGATCGCCACGAACAGCATCATGTAGTCAGAAGTGTGGTCCTTCGGAGCATCCTTCGGTGCGGGCGCGGGGTGTGGCATGGTGGTGCGTACGCCGGTGACCAGCAGGCGCTGCGTGTTCACGCCGTACGGCGTGCAGGTGAGCAATGTCACCTCGTCCTTGTCCGGCACGATCTTCAGGTCGTCGAACCAGTCGGGCTCCACCACTTTGATGTCGGTGACCTTGTAGGCGAGGGTCTTGCCCACCACCTTGATGTAGAAGAAGTCCCCCACCTTGCCTTGGCGCAGGCTGAGCTTGTCGAACATCAGCCGATCCGCCAGACCGGTGTGTGCCGAGATGACGGCATGCGTGTTCTTACCACCCACGGGCAGGGACGTGCCGTACATGTGCCCTGCGCCGTCGGCCAGCGTGGTCTGGCTGGTGCCGTGGCGAATGGGCAGGTTGATGCCGAGGCGCGGATACGTGATGGTGGCCATGATGCCGTCGGCCGGGGTGTCCAGCTGGCTTTGGTAGTCCTTGTCCGCGTCGGACGCCGACTGGTCGCTGTGCTTCGAGAATGGGTCGGACACCTCGCCCATGGTCGCCTGGCCGCTGCGGAACAGTCTGGCGTTGTATTCGTGCGCCTGCCGCAGTTCCTCCGCACGCTGCTGCTTCGCGAGCACGGAGGTCTTGTCGTCGTGCGACTGTGTGACGGAATTGGCGGCGTTGCCGTTGCTGATCATGAGGATGAACGGCAGTGTGCAGAACAGCGCGCATAACGCGAGCAGCGCAAGACCGGCGATGGCACGGCCCGAAAGTCTGCCTTGCCTGGTCTTGCGCTGCGTGTTCCTCATGCCTGGAGGTTACCTTTGCCTGTTGCTCGGCTCAGGCGTTCTTCTTGGAACGCAGGAGCAGGAACGCGCCGGCACCGCACAGCACGGCCATGACCGCGTAGATGGCAAGCCAGGTGGCGCCCGTCTTCGGCATCTCAAGCAGGTTGCGCACGTTCTTGACGGTGATGGTGTCGCCGGCAGCTGCGGAGACCAGCTGATTGGCATCCCGGGTGTTGGTGACGGTGTAGGAGCCGTCATTCTTGCTCACCGTCACGGTGACGGTGAATGCAGGCAGTGCGGTGGCGCCCAGCGGGGAGGAGGTTTCCTTGACGGCGTATTCGCCGTTCAGACCCTTGATCTCCACGGTGCCGCTGACGGGTGTGACAACCTCGGTCACGGAGCCGTTCGGATCGACCGTGTACACGGTGTCGTCGGCGTTCTTGATGAACTTCACGGTTTCGCCGCCCTTGGTGACGGAGAAGTGGGCGCCGGCCAGGGCCTGATTGTCGGGGCCGACCTTGTGCAGTGTGAATGCGCCGGTGTAGGTCTTGACGGCGTGGTCCTCGGTGGTGCCCTGCTCGGTGCCATTCGGGTTGCGGGAGTAGGTCAGGTTCACCTTGTTCGGATTGCCGGCCTGATTGTTATCCTGGCCGATGACGGCGTTGGCGTTCAGCGTGGCGGTGTACTGCACGGTGATCCGCTTGCCGACCGGGAACAGGTCGGCCTGCTTGGTGATGTCGGAGGTCTGCTTGCCGTCGGTGCCGGCGGTCGGCGCGAACAAGATGGAGAAGGACTTGCCGCCGTTGTAGATGTCTGCGGAAGACACGTCAGACAAGTCCGTCTTGGCATAGAACGTTGCGTTGTCCTTGTACTCGGTGTCAACGCCTTCGACCTTGACGGAGGTGATCTGGCCGAAGGTCAAGCCCTTGGACAGGGTATCGTTGAGCGCCAGGTAGTAGCCCTGGTCGTAGCCGGTGTAGTTCGGAATCGTGGTGGTCAGTTCGTAGGTGATGGTGTCGCCAATGGCCGCCACATTGCTGTCGACGCGCTCGGAGCCTTCCACGATCTTCTTATCCACGGTCGGGTTGGTGGCCTTGTAGTCGACCTCGCCAAGAGTCTTGCCAGCAATGGTCTTGCCATTGATGGTCGTACCGTTCAGCATCGGGATGGATACGACGGTATCGCCCGTATCCGCGGCAACATCGAATACCGCGTAGATGCCGGCGGGCACGCTCTTGGTGGCGGTGTTGCCGTCTTCGGCCACGATCATCTTGTTGGCATCCACAAAAGCGCCCTTGATCGTCTGCTGGTTCGCCAGCTTGGTCAGGAAGTCACGCAGCTGGCCGGAATACGGCGAAGTGCTGGAGTCGAGCAGATGCTGCACGACCCACACCATCGGGTTGGAAGCAGAATACTCAGTAGCGTGGCTGATACCCGCTTCATTCAGCGCGGTATCAACTGCCGTAGCATAGCCGCCATCCGCCAGATCATAGCCGGTGATGTATTCGCCGTCGGTCTGCGCCGCGGAATACGAGGCCAGCTTAACGGCATACAGGTTCTTGCCGGCAAGCACGCCATCGGCCGCCTTGACGGTCAAGGTCTGATCGGCCGTGACATCGGCAGTGTTGATCGCGGTATCCGCAGCCATAGCGGAACCCGTGAGAGCCATGCCGGACAGCAGTGTCGCGGCCGCGGCCACGCCTGCCAGAAGACGTTTGGTAATCGAGTTCATGGTGATCTCTTCTTTCCTGGTTGGTTGTTGGATATGTTTGGGGGAAATCTGTTATCGGCGGAACGCCTGCCGTGCCTACCGCCGGGCGTGCACCGCTTTGGCGCGTCGCTCTTTGCCGTCGGAGCGCAGCAGCATGATGCCGACCACGCCAATGCCGAGGCCGAGCAGAATCGCGCGCAGCGCTCCCCCGCTTGAGCCGCTTACAGGCATCTGGCGAAGAATCTTCGTGTTGGCGATCACGGTTTCGCTGTCAGAGGTCGTGTAGAGGCCAGCCTTCCGCCTGTCAGTCTCAGTGGAGGCTTCGCTACCGTTCGTGGGCTTCGCCTTCCATACGACGCCGTCATCGCCGATGGTGAACGTGTACGTGGCGTCGTTGGCCTTATAGCCGTCCGGCGCGGTCGCTTCGGCAAGCGTGTATGTGACACCGTGCTTCAGGCCGGAGATCTTCATCCGTCCGTCCGCGGCGTCCTCGTCCCGCACGCTTTCGCCTTCGCCGGCGAGGTACAGGTTGCGGCCGCTGCCGTTGTCGGCGAGCGCGCGCTTGTGTTTGCCGTTTTCGTCGGTCCACGAGATCGTCCATGCCGAATCGGCGAGGTACCCGCCGACGGCCACGCTGGTCGTGCCATCCTTGGTGCCGATCTTGTCCAGGTCGGCCTTGGACCATTGCACCGTGTAGGTGGAGTTGCGCACCACGACAGTCGTGCTGGAGTTGACGGTGATGGAGTTGCTGTTGACGAACTGCTTCATCTTGTTAAGCTCATCCTGATTCTTTTTGCTGGCAAGGTAGAAGAAGTGCGGCGTGGCGTCCACCTGGTAGCCGTTCGGGGATGTGACCTCGATGGCCGCATACAGCGTATTCACTTTCAGGTCGTACAGGTGCGACGCATTGTCATTGGCATCGGACTGCGACTGCGCGTCCAGATAGGCCTTGCCGTCGGTGCCGGTCGTCACGAATTTCGCAGAATCGTCGGTATAGAAGACCTTCCCATCTACGGGCTGCTTGCCGATATCGACTGTTTTGATCTCGAATCGTGCACCTTCGAGCGGCTGGCCTGCAGGGTTGACCTTGCATGCGGCGACCGCCGCCGAATCGTTGGGATTTTGTCCTTTCATGCACGTGTCGTACAGCGTGGTGTTGTTGATGTCGTCATCCACTTTCTGAATGACCAACGCGCCCTCGGCGCTTATCTCCGACCCCGATTGCTGCACCCATGTGTGGGCGTTGCTTTCGGAATCGACGCTTTCGCTGCCAACCACATGTACCGTGTTACTGATGATCATGCCGAATCCGGGCAGACCATTGGCATGCACGGTATAGCGCAGCACGATGCGCGGGTTGGTCAGTTGCTCCCCGTTCTTGCGCGTCACGACCTTCGGCACAGTGAACGTCACCGTCTGGCATTTCGTCTCCGGATCGGTGGTTACCGCCGTGCGGATCTGATCGGTCACGTCAGAAGAAGCGTCGCTTCCGTCATCGATACGAGCCTCGTCAAGCCGCAGGAACTCCACCTGCGGAGTCGACAGCTTGTCCACCAGCTGGAAGCTGTCGGCGTTGCCTGCGAAGTTGTAATGCTCGTTGCCCGCGTTGACGTCGATCTTGTATTGCAGATTGTTGTTGCTATCCAGCCAGCCATTCACCGCATACTTGTTGAGCAGCGACGACTTGCTCGACGTGACCTTCACCGTGCCGGAAGCCGGCGTGTCCACGATCTTGTTGCCATCCAGCAGTATGTCGGCGCGGTTGGTGTAGACCTTGTCCGCATCCCCCAGCTGATAGCCGGTCTTCGCGGCCGCCTCGGGCGTCAGATACGTGTCGAATCCGAATACCACAATGGATTTGTACTGCTTGGCGATCTTGGACACCTCGCCGTCCTTGACGACGGTGTTGCTCGGCTTGTTCAGCTTGTCGCCGTCCTCGGTGGTCCACAAGGTGAGCGTATTGTCGTTCGGCACGGTGAAGGTCACGGTGTTGCGCTCGCCCTCGGTCATGGACCAGGTGCCGCACACGGCGGTTGTATCGCCTTTCGACCATGCCGTGCAGTCCTGCTTGTTCTGGGCCAGACGGAACGTCTCCCAGTAGTCCCTGCCTCCCGAGCTGCTGTTCGGTTCTCCTACGAATCTGCCGTATACCGGCTGATCCGTGGCCATCTGCCATCCTGTGGGCAGGTAGTCCTTCATGGTGATGGTCTGCACGCCGCTCAGGTCCTCGATGCCGCTCAGGTCCTCGCCCATCCACCAGGATTTCACGCCGTTGCCCCATACGCGCCAGTGCATGCGCCACCGTCCGCGCGGGCAATTCTTCTTGACGTACGCTTCGGCATCGTCCTGCGTCCAGCCGTTGCCGGTCAGGCTCTTGATGATGGTGTCAGTGGACTCCCATATCGCCTGATTGGACCAGTCGGAACCGCCCTCGTAATCGGCCATGGCCGTCTTGCCTACATGGTTGCCGTCGGTGTAAGTGTATTTGTCGGAAACGATCTCGCCTTTTTCGGTATCGCCGATTTTGTAGGAGAACTTGGCGTCGTTGCGGTAACGGTCCGGATTGCCGTCGAACAACGTGTTGTAGGTGATGCGCAGCTTCTTGTCGTATGTGAACGATTGCGAATCCTGCCCTTTGCGCCACAGTTTGAAGGACGGCGAGCCCTTGTGCAGCGCCCACGAATCGCCCCACGTATCGCCGCTGGCGAAGAAATCCTCCGGATAGGTGTAGCCGGAGGGCAGTTCGCGGCCGTCGCGGGAGAACACCTGGTACTGGCCGGTGATGTCGGTCCAGCAGCGCTCCTCATCTTCGGTGCAGCCTTCGCCGCCCGTGTATTCCTTGACACGCACGTCCAGCGTGTCCTTGCTGTACCACATGTGCAGGGTGTTGCCGTCGTTGTCGCTGGTGGTCCAATCCTCATAGAAGTTGAGGTTGGTGATGTTCTTGTTGTCTTTCGGGTCAAAGTCAATCTGCCACGGCACCGTATAGACACCGGGATGCCCTTTGACTTCCTTCGCCTTGCCGGCATTCTTCTTCGACAGCAGGTTCTGGTCCGCCACGGGAATGTCGTATGAGGCGCTGCCGCTGCCGCGTTCGGAGTTGTCGCTGGGACGGGTGACGCTTGCCTTGTTCTGCAGGTGGGTTCTGCCGTTCTCCGGCGTGGTCGTATAAGTCAGCGTGTATTCGCTGTTGCCGGCGTTCTGCAGGAACGTGTAGGTGAAGGATTGGCCGTCCTCGCCCAGTGCGAAGGGCTCATCCGCACATACGCCCGTCGAGACGTTGCATACGTGTACCGTCGTGCCTACGTAATTCTGCGCCGGTTTGCCGTCCGATCCCGCTTGCAACTCGTCCTTGAACGTGTAGCCGCCCATATACGCACGCTGGTTGGCATCGCCGTTGTAGTTCAGATGCACGGTCCAGTCGATCGTCTTGTTGTCGCTGCTACTTGCGGACTTGTTCACCCACACGTACGGGTCGTTGCTACCGCTGCCGCCACCGGTCGGAATCTTGTACGGATAATAGCTGCTGGTGTGTTCGCCGTTGCTGCCCCATTTCCATGTGGCCGTGTTTCTGGCGTTGTCGTATTTGCCGGAGCCGGAGTTGTACTGGGCCTCGCTATTCACCTTGGCGGTGTAGTCGATGGTGTACGTGCCTTTGGGAAGTTTGCTCGCGTTGGCGGTGACCTTGCGGTTCGCATCGTCGTAGGTGAAGGTCATGCCGTCCACCGATGGGTTGATGGTGAAGTTCTTTTCGACGTTCAGCCCTTCGCCCCAGGAATCCTCGAACTGGAAGTTGTCCGCATCGTCTTCCGCGGTGAGGGTGACCTGGCATTTCATGCCGCCGTCCCCCAAGCCGGCATCAGAGGTGTACCAGCAGTTCTTGCCGCCGGCGATATCGGGTTCGCTCCACGACACCTTGATGCTCGACGAGACGCCGGGGAATTCCCAAGTGTCCTGCTTGCCGTCCGGCATGGTCGAGCCGCCGTACTTGACGTCAAGCACATATCCCACATGGAATTCACGGGTGTTCTGCTCCACCCACGTCTTGTTGAACACGATGCTCAGCACGGCCTTGCCGTCAGATCCGCAGGTCACACCCATCGTGCCCTTGTACACGCCGTTGTCCCAGACCTGTTTGCTGTCCATCTTCGGCACTGCGGCGCACGCGAAGGGCAGGGCGTACGTCCAGTTCAGATGGTCCTTATCCACCTGCCCCTTGTTGAAGTCGATATTGAGCGAGACCTTGAGATTGCTGTTCGGCACCAGATCGGGGATGGATGTCGGGTTTTCCCAGGTCTGTTCCTTTTTCGCGCCGTTCTCATCGCGCACGGTGCCGGTGATGTTCACATCCACGGTGGCATTGCTGCCGGTGATGGCGTTGGCATCGGCTGCATTGGCGACGACCGGTGCGCCGACGAGCACGGCGAGCACCAGCGCGACGGCAATCAGGGCGGCATGCATCGCGGTTACGTTGACACCGAACAGCCGCAGCGCACCCGCCTGGGTATGGTTTGCCGCAGCATGGCGCATGCTGTCACCGTTTCCATGGCGCGGATTCCAACGGCTCACGATGTTCTCCTTCCTCACTGCCGCACGAGCGTAAACCGACATCGAACAGGACCCGACTTGGGGAATCCCATAATTCGATGTGACGAATATTACTTAACCGCTTCACCCACATATGATATGAACTTAAACCACTTAAGCAAATCTACACAACTCTCAATAGGTTTTTTTACAACGATTAGATATCGTTATCAGAACATCGACCAGGTTTTAATTACCAATCGTTAACTTATGCGCTTCAGTTACGCCACATCGCGAAAACCTCAGCAAATTCAAGTGTCCGAGATTTTCTTTCTGAAAATACATATTTCGAAGCAAAGGGGTCGACGCGACTCGCCGCCAACGACGCACAAGCATCATTCGACACAGCGCACCAGCCGATGCATCGGCGTGTCGCGCACGTTGCCACATCCATGCACAACTGAGGTTATTCAGTAGCGATTCACTCTTCCGCAGCATCAAAACATATCGACTACAACGGCATGAAAAGCTTGGAATATCAACTTTATTCGCATGTCAGCGCATGGCGGCGAACCTCTCGGCAGCCCCGACGAATGCGTTGACGCAGCCAAGTCCTTGCGCTCCCCGGCACGGCAGCCTGCCATGTATTTTCGACACAATGTCAAGTATTTACAAGGATTTTCGCCACCCCCGCATTCCCGGCATCGAATCCGGTGATGATGACCAATGACATGCGTGGTCATGCCGGCAGCCAGGACGGGAGCGTTAACACTTCCGTATTTTCACTACTTAAACGCTACTTAACAAATACCAATACGGATTCCGGGCAATTGACGGCAGCGTGCTGTCATTCGGCAACGGTTCGCTTCAGCCTTCCAGTCCCCGATTCCATGCAGCGCACAATATGCCACCCGGCAGATTCGAGCGCCAGTCCACCCAACCACGGCACAGCCCGTCAAATAACCGTCAAATAACCGTCAAATAAAAAATCGTTGGAAAATGGCCGTTTTACACAACCCGACCCCAATTTTCCGGGTTACTCGTCAAATAAAACACAGTCATCACACCCAAGCCGGAATATATTCCATCTTCTTTTTGGAAGCCGCGGTATCAACCGGCTTGATCCGACCTTCATTCACGCAATCACGAATCAGACGAGAGACCTGCGAAGAATACGACTCGTCCAAACCAAATCGATTACGCAACGACGAATTGGTCAGACATGTTCCGTCCGCAAACTGGATGCACGCATGCCAGTAGCAGGAATCCCTGCGCTCCGCCATGCTGAGCTCCGCATACGGCCGATACTGGGAAAGCCGCACCATCATACTTGCGTTGTCGATACCATCGGATTGCTGTACGACCGGCGAAGGCAAATGCGCGGCCTCACAGGAATCGATGATCTTATCCCAACCGGACCCCGCTTCCTCGCACATATGCAAGCGGCGCGACAGCTCCGCCAGCTTCGGATTACGCGTTTCAGGTGGGTCGTTGACCAGGCGCTCGACACGAATCAACGAATTCCCCGGATTGGAGAACTCCACGCGGTTGTCGAAAACCTCCACAAGCGGCCCGGAACCACGGGATGTGAGATCCTGATGAATCAGCATGTTCGCAAGCAATTCTCGAATGGCGATCGGCGGGTAAGCCGTATGCGTGACGCGCAGGGCCCGACCAATCGTCTCGGCTTCAGGTAGCCAGGGCTGCAGAAAAGCAACCATCGCATTCATATCGGCATAACCGTGCCTGTAGGTCTGAGTACGGGAAGGCGAGGATTTCCGCACTCCCTCATACTTGATGACGCGCAGGGCCTTACGCGCAACGGTAGGGAACCGCTGCATATCAGTCGCGAACAGCAACGCCCCAAGATTGGTGATTGCATATTGGCCACTATCCAACGTCTTGATCAGGCCATCCGCTTCAAGGTAATGCAGAATCGCATCCTGGCTGGACGGCAACGGCGTATTGGTCTGCGAAAAGTAGACGTTCCAATCCAACAACGACAAGGATTCCTCGGCGGTAAGCCACTGGTCCGCAATCTGCTCCTCGAAGGATTCGGACTTGGTCACCTCCCATAAACGCCGTTCGCGTTGCGAGTTTTTGGCTAACGGCTGCGTGGAGGTTCCGGAACGGACATATTCGGTTCCATCAAAGGAAACCGGATATCCGGCAGCCGGCCAGATACGCAGAATCACCATGCTATGGTTCCGCACTTCCACCGGAATGAACTTGAATTCCGCATTCTTGGAGAGCTTGAGTCGAAGCCAAAGCTCCAATTCCTGACCCTTATGCTTAGCCGCAAGCGGATTGAACGACGTGCCGACTATTGCATGCGTGGAATCATCCACACCCCACAGCATGTAGGCATAGTCCTGCCCTTCCACAGCCGCGGCATTGGCGAGAGCGGAGATGTCTTTGCCGATCATGAAGGCATCGTCATTCGACTGCTTGAATTCAACAGTCTGCGATTCCGTCGAACGAGCGACAAGCTGCTCGACCAGCTTAAGAAGATCCTCTGGCATATCGGCCCCTTTACCACTCGTAATCCGATTCAGCCTACTCCAGTGTAGCTGAGACAAGCCGCAGTTCGTCAAATAACCGTCAAATAACCGTCAAATAAAAAATCGTTGGAAAATGGCCGTTCTACACAACCCGACCCCAATTTTCCGGGTTACTCGTCAAATAAACAGCCAATGCGTGCAAAGAAAAAGCCGCCGGCCCGAATGGGACCAGCGGCCAGAACGGCTCACGCGAGCTGGAGATCAGACGATCTTCGGCATCGGCGTGGTCAGCGACGTGGTGAGGTTCACATGCACCAGACCGGCACCAGCATGCACCTCCACCTTCTTCAGGGTGACGGTACGTTCCTCTTCGGGAGCGCGGTCGTTATCAGTCATGGTGGCCGGGGACTTCACGGCGACCAGCGCCAGCTTGGTGATATCGATGCCGACGCTCTCACACAGCTTGATCGCCTCGTCGCGGGAAGCGACGAAACCATCCTTGAGCTGCACGCGATCGGCCGGCACACCGTAGGCGTGCTCGGCGACCCACTTGGCGTTCTCGATCACCGACATGCCCCTGTGGCTGTGCGGACGGGCCGGAGCGGCGCTGTTCTGCAGCGCGTCGACGAACGCATCCAGCTGCGGGGCCAAGGCCTCGCCGCCGTCGCGGAACAGGTTGCCCACGATCGGCTCGCGGAACTCCAGTTCCTTGGCGGTCTGCTTCAGCGCCGGCACCTGATCGTCCTCGCCTTCCCACAGGTTGATCAGCGGGAACGTGGGGATATCAAGGCCTTCGAGGCGCTGCACGTGGAACGGATAACGCCATGCCAGCTCGGGATCGTCGCGCCAGGTGGAGGCACGGGTCACGACGATGGCGGCGGACGGCCACTGCGCGTCGAATTCGCGGCAGGCGATGTCGAGCCACTTCTGCGCACCGGCATCGGTGCCGTAACCGGCCTCGACGATCACCACATCATGCAGCGCGCACGCCATCTCCACGGAGACCAGCGTCGGGATGCCGATGGACACGTTGGCGAACGGACCGCCGTGCACGTACACCGGGGAACCGTTCACGGTCTCGGTCTTGGCGGGCTTGACGGCATCGCCCAGAATGCCGGTGATGCGCCACAGGTCGACGAACTCGCCGAAGGTCACGCCCTTGCCATCCTTGGTACCGGCGATCATCTTGGACACGCGGTCGGCGATCTCATCCATGGAACGCGACAGCACCACAATCTGCATGAGCTCGCAGGTCGGGGTGAGCACCACGCGCTCGGGCACATCGCCCTTGCCGCGGTCGACGGCGATCTGACGCAGCGAACGGGACGGCACTTCGGAGACGCGCGGCACCAGAATGGTGTCGAGCTTGCCTTCGTCCACGGCCTTCTCCGCGAAGGAGACGAGCAGGTTCTGAGCCGCCTCGATGGCGCCCATCTCGCCGCACAGACCCCAGTCGATCAGCTCCGGATGGGTCAGGGAGGCCTTGCCGCCGCCGGAGGCACCGCCCTTGGAACCGGCCGCGGTGATGCCCATGCTCGGCTGGCGCAGTACGGCGGCCGCGTCGATGCCACGCTCGTTGAGCGCATCGATCAGCGCGATGGTGGTGGTGGTCTTGCCCTCGCCACGGCTCGCCTTCAACGGCGTATCGGCGGTGACCAACACGACCTTGCCATGCTTGCGCGGCGCGTCCGGGTTGTTCTTCAGGTAATCGAGATAGCCGAAGGCGTCAATCTTCTGCACCAGGCCGTACTGGCTGGTGAAGTCCTCGATGGAAGTCATACGTTGTGTACCTTTCTGTGTATTCCTCTTACAGCACTCGCTCCGGCGATCAGAAGTCGGACATGTGGAAACCGTTCTTCATGGCCATGCTGCGCGTGTACAGCACGGAATCCAGAAGCTTGTCGGTCTCCTCCTTCAGCTGGTCGGCCATGGTCTGGTTGGCCGCGGCGAGTACCTCCCGCACCTCACCGTTGCGCACGGCGGAGACAATGGCATCCGGATCCATCGGCTCGACGTCGCCGTCGGCGTTGTCCGCGTCGAACTGCGCGCCATCGAAGCCCAAACGGGACGCCTGCTCGTCGGTGGCGGCGACCATGCGATGGCCCATCGCACCGGTCTTCTCCTGGTAGCGCTCGACCGCGTTGGCGGTGTCGGCGAAGGCACCGTCGCACAGGGCTGCGATGATGCGGTTCTCCCAGTAGAAGTTCTCGCTGGTCACGCGCGTGGTGGTATCGGCCAGGTAGGCGGGCGTGACATTGACGTTGGCATAGAACGGCACCAGCGTGTTGAACGGGTTGGAACCGTAGGCCATCCACTGGATCGCGCGGTACGCCTGCGGGCGGTACGGGCGCAGCTGCAGCACGGCGAGCTGGCTCTGACGGTTGATGCCGATCGGACGGTACATGTGACGGGTGTGTTCGTCACCGAGCTTGCCGTACGGATCGTACGGGGTGCCCTGGTAGTGGCCGGACAGCACGTACTTGATGTCTTCGATGGTCACCCTGCGTTCCGGCTGGCGTGCCCACGGGATGTCGTTGTTCTCCGGGCGATGGTCGGCGTCCTGGCCGTCCCACACCTCGTCGTAGGGGTTCAGGAAGCGCTGCATCCACCACGCGCGCGGCGTGTTGTACACGTGGTCGGAGTCGGAGTGGGAGCCGAAGGCGTCGCGCGGGTTGAACGGCGAGACCGCCTCCACGGACAGGTCGAGATGGTTGCGGCTGATGAACTCGCCCAGGTCGGCAGAGCACATGTGCTCGGCCTGTTCGCCCAAGGCGTCGTCCAAGTCGAATTCGTCGATGCCCAGCTGGTTCGGCATGGTCACGTATGCCGAATCCGGCACGCGCTTGGCGATCCAATGGTGTCCGCCCACGGTTTCCATCCACCAGATCTCGTTCACATCGGAGAATGCCACGCCGTTCATCTCATAGGTGCCGTACTCCTCAAGCAGCGCGCCCAGGCGTTCCACGCCCTCGCGTGCGGTCTTGACGTACGGCAGGACGATGGTGAGGAAATCCTCCTCGCCGATGCCACCGGCGACCTCGGGCTCGTAGCCATCCTCGCCTTCCTTGCCCTTGGCGGGAACCAGCTCCACGAAGGGGTCAGCGCCAAGCACGCGCTCATTGGTGGTCAGCGTTTCCGTGGCGCTCATGGCCACATTCGCCTCGTTCACACCGGCTTCGCCCCACACGCCTTCCTTCAGGTCGGCATTGGGCACGCTGGTGTACTGCATGGGATTGTCCGGCAGATCGATCTGGACGTGGGAGATGACCGCACGGTAGGTGCGCGGCTGATCCTCCGGCTTGACGACGATGAACTGCTTGGGGCAGAACTCGCCGTTCGCGGAATCCTCATTGCGGGCGATGATGGTGGAGCCGTCGTAGCTCGCATCCTTGCCCACCAGAATCGTGGTACAGGCCATGATTTCCTTTCTTTCTTGGATTATGCCGCTCCCATGGGGAGCGAAGTATGTGATTCAGACGCAATCCAGCAATTACGGACCGGTCTGACGGCCGGACCCAACGCTGCCTCGCGCTGCCGCGCTCGGACGCGCCTGCGGAAAGCCCACAGGGCTTTCCTTATTCAGATTCAGGCGCGTCCCGTTACGTACATGACGCCTTGGTCGGGGGTTTCCTCGGCCTCGCGCAGGCGGTGGAACATCTCATTCAGCCAGAATCCCTGGTTCAAGCCGGGCAGCGGCTGTTTGGTGGCCCACACGTGCAGGCAGTAGTCGTGATCCTTGTCCGGCGGCTGCGGGCCGTTGTACCGCATGATCAGCGAGGCATCGCTGCTGCGCCCCACGAAATGCGACGCCGAGGAGTTGCGCCCCTGCACCGCCTCGGGGATCATGCCCGGCATCTGACGTGAGAAGTCGGGCGGAATAGCCAGCGCGTGGGAATCGTTGAAATCGAACATCAACGCGTCGATCGGCAGATTCGCCACGATCCAGTGAATCCATTCGAATCCGCACACGGGGATGGAATCGGGGTCGGTGAATGCCCAATGCAGGTAACGTGCATCGGGGGCGACCTCATCGATGTAGAAGGGGAAGGAGATGGCGGGCACGCCGTCCACCCGATATTCCGGTGCCGCGGCCTTGGCGAAGTCGTCGGGCACGACTGTGAAATCAGCGGAGATCTTCATATGCTTCAGTGTATCGCGTCCCCTGCTTCGTCTCCGTGTTCGGCCCACCCGGCGGATACGTCGGCTCCGGCAGGGAACGCAGCATAACGAAGACCCCACCGGCCCAGAGGAGTGGGGGCCGATGGGGTCTTACGATAATCGGAGTCTACCCGGCGATCACTGGGCGGGCTTGTAGAAGTCGCCGTTCAGCGCGGCCTTGGCCTTGGCCTGGGCCTCTTCGAAGGTGACTTCGGCCAGCTGGGCGCGTACGTCGTCCAGGGCGACCGGGGTCATCGACAGGGAGTTCACGCCCAGACCGGTCAGCACGACGGCCAGATCCGGGTCGGCGGCGGCCTCGCCGCACACGCCGACCGGCATGCCCTTGGCGTTGCCCGCGTCGCAGATCAGCTTGATCGCGCGCAGCACCGCCGGGTGCCATGCGGTCTGGTAGCCGGCCACGGAACCGAGCGTACGGTCGGCGGCCATGGTGTACTGGGTCAGATCGTTGGTGCCGATGGACACGAAGTCAGCGACATCGGCGACCTTGTCGGCCATCAGGGCGATGGACGGCACCTCGGCCATTGCACCGACCTTCTTCAGACCAAAGCTCTTGCCCAGCTTGACGAAGTAGTCGGCCTCGTACTCGTCGGCGACCATCGGGGCCATAACCCACAGGTCGGCGTCGGTCTGGGCGTCGGCGGCGGCGAGCGCCTTGAGCTGGCCTTCCAGGACCTCCTTGTGCTCGCGCAGGGTGCGCAGGCCACGCAGGCCCAGAGCCGGGTTCGGCTCGTCTTCCGGGGTGAGGAACGGCAGCGGCTTATCGGCGCCGGCGTCGAGCATGCGGATGACGACCTTCTTGCCCGGGAACTGGCTCAGCAGCTCGGTGTATGCCTTCGTCTGTTCTTCGACGCTCGGCGGCTCGGAGTTGCCGATGAACAGGAATTCGGAGCGGAACAGGCCGACGCCTTCGGCGCCGTACTCCAGAGCGGTCTTGGCATCCGCGGGCTTGCCCAGGTTGGCGAGCAGCGGCACGTGGTGGCCGTCCTTGGTGCCGCCGGCCTGGCCGCGCAGCTCCTTGGCTCTTGCGGCGTGTTCCTTGGCGGCTTCGGCCTGCTGGATCTCCTCGTCGGTCGGCTCGGTGATGACCTCGCCCTTGGCGGCGTTCACGATCACCTGCTCGCCGTCCTTCAGATCCTCGGCTTCGGCGGCGGACACCACGGACACGATGCCGCGGGCGCGGGCCAGGATGGCGGTGTGGGAGGTCGGGCCGCCCTGGGAGGTAACGATGGCGAGCGTCTTGGCGAGGTCAAGCGTGGAGGTGTCGGCGGGAGACAGGTCCTCGGCGACCAGCACGAACGGCTCGTCGGATTCCGGAACGCCCGGAGCCGCGACGCCGCGCAGTTCGGCGATCACGCGCTGACCGACATCGTGCAGGTCGGCGGCGCGTTCGGCCTGGTAGCCGCCGATCATCTTGAACATCTCCTCGACCTGGGCGAAGCCTTCGAGCACGGCGCGTTCGCCGGTCTTGCCGCCGTTGACGAGGTTCTTGATGTTTTCGGCGAGGGAGGGATCGGAGGCGAACATGGCGATGGCCTGCAGGATCGGGGCGGCCTGCTTGGCGCCCTCGTCGCCGTTGGCGGCCTGCTCGGCCTTGCGGTTCAGTTCGGCGTTCACCTTGGCCATGGCCTTGGTCACGCGCTCGTTCTCCTCCACCGCGCTGATCGATGCGTCACGGCGGACGTCGGCCGGCTCCTCCAGCGGCGGGGCCATGCGGATGACCTTGCCCACTGCGACGCCACGTCCAATGCCAACACCCTTGATAATCATGAGTGACTCCCTTTCCTAATTACTTCCGACCACCTGCTGCGCGGTCAGCACAATTGGATATGCGCGCGTACTCGGCGCGTTATGTTACTGCAATGACCCCCACCGTCTTTGCCGGTAAATCATTTTCAGCCAGTGGCCAGTATACACCCGGTAATCCGCGACACAAAAACGGTAAACGTTTTCCGCGTTTTGCGAAAAAGTGCTACACTGTTCCTCAGCGGCGCGCATGTTGCCGCATGATTGTTAGGAACAACAGAACACATCGACTCAAAGGAGTGTCATTATGGCAACCCGCACCATCACCATCAACGATCCCGTCGGCATCCACGCCCGTCCGGCCGCCCAGTTCGCCCAGGCCGTCACCGCCTCCGGCTGCAACGTGACCATCGCCAAGGAAGGCGGCAACGCCGTTCCCGCCGGCTCCATCCTGTCCGTCATGGGCCTGGGCATCAAGCAGGGCGACGCCGTGGTGATCGACGTGCAGGGCGCCGACGACGAGACCGTTGCCGACAACCTGGTCAACATCCTCGTGAACGCCGAGTGAGTCACCCCTCACCCCTTGTGCGTTTCGGCCGCCCGCCATTTTTGACGGGCGGCCGTTCTATTCTCGGAAAGGCTTTCGGCGCACATACATCGCCCTGATGTTCCACGGAATGTTTCACGCTTTTCCGGTCCATGCACCCAATCCGTCCATCGCAACCGCGTCACACGCACGAACCATATGAAAAGGAGACCATGGCAGGCAAGTCCAACAGCTCCATCACGAACGTCGCGGCATTGGCCAACGTGTCCATCGCCACCGTGTCCCGCGTGCTGTCCGGCAAACGGAACAAGGACGACGACATCGCCAGACGGGTGCGTGAGGCGGCGGAACAGCTCAACTACTCCGTCAACTATGCGGCAAGCGCGCTGCGCAGCGACGTGACCAACTCCATCGGCCTGGTCATTCCCAGCGCCACCGACTCGTTCAGCGCCCAGCTGCTCGACGAGATCGAATACGCCATCGACGCCGACGAACAACAGCTCATGATCGGTATCGGCGGCGATCAGGCCACGCAGATAAGCCGCATCGAGTCCCTCGCCTCACGGCACGTGGACGGCCTGCTCGTGGTACCCGCCACGGATGCCGACCTGACGGACACGCTGGACCATTACGCCGACATCATGCCGATCGTGCAGATCGGCGGCCACCAGCAATCATTCAAGACCTCCATGGTCTCCATCGACGAAAACGCCGCGATGGAGCTCATCATGCGGCATCTGACCGAACGCGGCGCACACGCCGTGGCCTACATGGCCAGCAAGGAGATCTCCTTCGAATCGGCGGAGCTGTTCACCATGTTCCACACCCAGGTACGCTCGTACCGCCTTGCCACGCACACCGACTGGAACCAGTTCGGCGAACGCACGGTACAGCGCGGATACGATTGCTCGATGCGTCTGTTCGCCAAGGACAACAGGCCGGACGCGCTGGTATGCGCGGACGACGCGGTGGCATTCGGCGCGATGGTGGCGCTGCACACGCTGGGACTGCATGTGCCGGACGATGTGCGGATCGTCGGCTTCGACGATTCCCCGCTGGCGGCGACGACCATGCCGACGCTGACCTCCGTGCACCCGCCGTTCGAGCAGATCGTCTCGGAATCGTTGCGGCTGATCTCCAATGCCGGCGGTACGCCCGCGCATATCTCGCTGCTGCCGCAGCTGGTGATCCGCGAATCCACGGGATTCACAGGCAACAGAGCCTAATCCATGCTCCCCCGCCGAGGCGCACCCACGTTTCGGGAGTCAGGGAAGCAACGCGCAGAACAGGGCCTCGAACACCAACAGCGGATTACCGTTGCCGTTGAGCCGCTTACGCGCCACGGCCACATGGTCGAGCCGTGCCACGGCCGCGGCACGCGGCATGCCGGCGGCAAGTTCCGTAATGGCCGCGCGATGCTCACGGTTGATGAGCCCGACCGACTCCTCGGCATTGTTCTGCAGAACCGCGACATCGCGGTACACGCTGGCGATGGTGTTCAGCGCACGATCAAGCACGTCACGGCTTCGGCGCGTGGCCTTGCGCTTGATCTCCTCCTTCTTGGCGATGGCGTTGTACGCGCCACGCAGCTTGGGCGGGATGCGATCCGACTCCCCCAGCCCGTTGATCCGACGGAAATCGGCCTGTTCCCTCTCGGCCGCACGCTCCACGTCATGCTCCGCCTGCGATTTGGCATCGGCATTCAGCCTGTCGGCCAGCAACACGGCATCCGAAGCGCGGCGCAGATTCAGTACGCCTGCCACCAGCTCGTCGCGTTCTGAACGCACCCGCTCGTCGGTGGCATACAGTTTTGCGACGCCGATATGTCCTTCGGCAAGACGGGCCGACTGTTCGGCGATATCCGCATCGATGCCGTTGCTTTGCTCAAGCCACTGGGCCACGGCGGCCGGCTGCGGGACGGCGAGATTCACGATGCGCGTACGGGAGCGGATGGTGGGCAGCACGTCCTGCGCGCTCGGGGCGCACAGCAGCCAGATGCAATGCTCGGCCGGTTCCTCGATCTCCTTGAGCAGCACGTTCGTCGTGCGCTCCAGCATACGGTCCACGTCCTCGATGATGATGATGCGCCACGGCGCGGTGCTGGGCATCTGCTCGGACACGGTGATGAGCTCGCGCACCTCGTCGATGCCGATGGTCACCTTGTCGGTGGCGAGAATACTCACATCCGGGTGCGTTCCGGCAAGCACCTGATTGGTGACGCGGGTGGGTTCGTCATTGAGCCCGTGATCTGGGCTTTCCAAGGCCGCCGCGAACGCGCGCGCCAGATTCGAGCGCCCCGATCCGGGAGGGCCGCAGATCAGCCATGACTGTGCGAGCTTGGACGGGTCGCCCGTCGCGATCGCGGACAACATGTCGCACACGGGCCGTTGCCCGATGATGCCATCCCACACGCTCATGAATGCACTCCCCCTTGCGTCGTATTGCGTTCTTATATGAATATGCGAATTTCTTGGGCCGCGGCGTCTACAGCAAGTCCGCAATGTCGGCGCGAATGGCACGCCACATGTTCTCCACCGTACCCGAAGCGTCGATCACGCGGAACCGGTCGGGTTCGCCGGCGGCCAGATCGAGGAACGCCTGACGTGTACGACGCTGGAACGCGTCGCCGGCCGATTCCATACGATCCTCATCGTGGTCAAGACGCGTATGCGAAAGTGCGGGGTCCATGTCAAGCAGATACGTTCGCGCGGGCAGAAGCCCGTTCGTCGCCCACATGCTGAGCGAGCGAACCTCGTCGGCGGTGAGCTCACGGCCCCCGGCCTGATAGGCCAATGACGAATCAAGGTACCGGTCGGTGATCACCACAGCGCCACGCTCCAACGCAGGACGGATAACCTCCGCCACATGCTGGGCGCGGTCGGCCGCGAACAGCAGCGCCTCGGCACGCGGCGCGATATCGGCCGATCCGCCGGGAACACCGTGCAGCAGCAGCTTGCGGATGGCCCCGCCAAGCGGCGTGCCGCCCGGCTCGCGCGTGACGACGACCTCACGGCCCATCGCTTCGAGCTCATCGCGCAGCCTGTTGACCTGCGTGGTCTTGCCGGCGCCGTCGACGCCTTCAAAGGAGATGAATATGCCTTGGTGCATATTCATCACTGTACCCTGCGACGTTCGCAACGCTGCCGCTGCTCACTGCTACGCACAGTCCACCGGACTGTCCGTCCTTCAAAGGAGATGAATATGCCTTGGTGCATATTCATCACTGTACCCTGCGACGTTCGCAACGCTGCCGCTGCTCCGTCACTTCTTCGAGCCCTTGGGCACGACGCTCGGGCGCTCGTACCCTTCGTTCTCGGTCAGCCATGCGATATCGGATTTCACCGTGGACGGCGTCGACCCCAGCTCCTCGGCGATGCGCGTATTCGCCCACCCCTGGTCGGCCAGCTGCTTCACCTTCGCTCGGCGTTCGGCACGCTTCGCCTCGACCGCGCTCACGGTCTTCTTCGCAGTCGACTTCTTCGCGGCGGTCTTCTTGGACGTCTTCTTGGCGGCACCACGACGACCACGCTTCTTCGACGGTCCCATCGCACGCTTCTCCGCCAGGATGCGGTAGGCATCCTCGGGGCTGATCGTCGCGGGATCGTACTGGCGCGGCAACGTGCGGTTCGTCTCGCCGTCCGTCAGGTACATGCCGAAGCGCCCCTCGCGGATCACCACGGGTTTCTTGCTTTCCGGATCCGTTCCCAGTTCGCGGATCGGCGGCTTGGCAGCCCCGCGACCACGGCCACGGTACTTCGGCTGCGCGAACAGGGCCTTGGCCGCCTCGATGTCGACGGTGAAGATCTCGTCCTCGGAGCTGAGCGAACGGGTCTCCGTGGAACCGTCCGCCTTCGTCTTGGTCAGGTACGGGCCGTAACGACCGTTGTTCGCCGCAACCTTGGACACGGAGATCTCGCCGGTCTCGGGGTTCGTCTCCTCGTAGGAGCCGACCTCGCGCGGCAGGCTCAGCAGACGCAACGCGTCGTCCAGCGTGATGGATTCCGGGCTCATCGTCTTGAACAGGCTGGCCATCTTCGGGCGTGGCGCAGCGGACTTCTTCGACCCCTTGGCCGCCGGCGCGGCAGCGGGTGCGTCTTCGCTCTCGACGGGCACCAGCGCCACATACGGGCCGAACCTGCCGTTGCGCACCTCCACGGTGCCGCCGGTCTTCGGATCCTTGCCCAGCTCGCGCGGACCGCCCGAATGGTTCTCGATCAGGTCGCGGGCGACCTCCACGGTCAGTTCGTCGGGCGCGATGGTGTCGGGCAGCGGGGCGCGCTTCGGATTGCCGTTCTCGTCCGTATGGGCCATATCCTCCAGGTACGGGCCGTACCGGCCGACGCGCACATGCATGCCGTCGCCGATCTCGATGGTGTTGATGGCGCGCGCATCGATCTCGCCCAGCTGCGCCACCTGGCGCTGCAGTCCCTCATGCGCCTCGTCCGCATTGGTCGCCGACGCGTCGCCGTCGCCGAAGTAGAAGCGGGTGAGCCAGTCGCGGCCGGTCTGCTTGCCGTGCGCGATCTGGTCGAGCCCGTTCTCCATGTCGGCGGTGAACTGGTAGTCGACCAGCTTGGGGAATTTCGTCTCCAGCAGTTTGATGACGGCGAATGCAAGCCAGCTGGGAATCAGCGCACGTCCGCGCTCATACACGTATCCGCGGTCGATGATGGTGGAGATGATCGAGGCGTACGTGGACGGGCGGCCGATCTCCTTGGCTTCAAGCGTCTTGACCAGCGACGCCTCCGTGTATCGTGCCGGCGGCTGGGTCTCGTGCCCGTCGGCCTGCACATCCCTGGCGTCCAGCTGCTGACCGGCGCTCATCGGCGGCAACGACGTGTCGCCGCTCTCGCGCTTGTCGTCACGCTTGGCGGCGTGATGCTGTTCGCCGGTGGCCTTCATATAGCCCGGGAAGTCGATTACGGTGCCGGAAGCCTGGAACATGGCCTCGCCGTGGCCTTCCGCGGGGGCGGAGATCCTCACCGTGGCCGTCGAACCGGTGGCATCGGCCATCTGGGAGGCAAGCGTGCGCTGCCAGATCAGCGTATACAGCTTCAGCTGGTCGCTCGGCAGCTTGGTGGCCAGCTCGCTCGGATCATGGAATTGGGAGCCCGCCGGACGGATGCACTCGTGGGCCTCCTGGGCACCGGCGGTCTTGGTGGCGTACTGCTTGGGCTTGTCGGACAGGAACGCCTTGCCGAAGTGATATTCGACGGCGTTGCGCGCGGCCGCGATGGCCTCGCTCGACAGGGTGACGGAATCGGTACGCATATAGGTGATGTAACCGTTCTCATACAGGCCCTGCGCCGCACGCATGGTGGCACGCGAGCTCATGCCGAGCCGGTTGCCTGCCGTCTGCTGCAGCGTGGAGGTGGTGAACGGCGGCAGCGGCTGGCGGCGGTACGGCTTCGATTTCATCGACACCACCGTGAACCGCGCCTGGCGCAACGCCTGCGCGACAGCCGTGGCCTCCGCCTCGGTCAGCTGGCAGACATTATCCGCGAATCCGGCCGGCGTGAGCTTGCCATCGGCACCGAAATCCTTGGAAGCGGCCAGTCGCTTGCCGCCCAGCGACACCATGCGGGCTTCGAAATCCACGTTCTCGCCCTGGGCGTTCGGAGCGGTAAGACCCGCCACGATATCCCAATACGAGGCACGGGTGAAGGCCATGCGTTCGCGCTCGCGTTCGACGATCAGCCTGGTGGCCACGGACTGCACGCGCCCGGCGGACAGGCCCGGCCCCACCTTGCGCCACAGCACCGGCGACAGCTCGTAGCCGTACAGTCGGTCGAGGATGCGGCGGGTCTCCTGCGCATCCACCATGTCGGCGTCGACATTGCGGGTCTGTTCCAGGGACTGCTTGATGGCGTTCTTGGTGATCTCGTGGAACACCATGCGCTTGACGGGCACCTTCGGCTTAAGCGTCTCCACCAGATGCCATGCGATGGCCTCGCCCTCGCGATCCTCATCGGTTGCGAGGTAGAGCTCGTCGGCCTTCTTCAGGGCGGACTTCAGATCGGCCACGGTCTTACGCTTGTCGGCTCCGACGATGTAGTACGGCTTGAACCCGTTGTTGACGTCCACGCCGAACTTGCCATACCGTTCCTTGTCGGCCGCAGGTATCTGACTGGGCTGCGCGAGGTCACGGATATGCCCCACCGACGCCATGACGGTATAGCCGTCCCCCAGGTATCCGCTGATCTTGCGCGCCTTGGTAGGAGACTCTACGATCACAAGCTTGCTGCCGTCTGCCATTCCCTCTCCTTATTGCTGTGCTTTCGTGAGCCATAATACTCACGACATGTGGTCAGCCGTTTCATATCGCACGCCCGGTGCCGATTATCAAGCGTGTCAGCCACGGCTGCGGGGCGGGGCCGGAGGCTCGCCCACCAGGCCGATCTTGCTCAGCGGCGAGGCGGTCAGCTGACGCGTCGCCAGAATCAGGCCGAACACCATGGCGTCGATGCCTGCGATAAGCAGCACGGAGGAATGCACCGCGTCGGTTTTGGCCCATGCCGCGCTGATGCTCAGGCCGGGAATCACCTGCCAGATCACGTACCCGGCAAACACTGCGGCGAACAGGCCGGCGGTGATGGCCACGGCGGAGATGATCTGCACGCCGACGGAGGAACGGCGCGTACCCAGCGCATCCATGCCGGAGGTGCGTGTGCAGGCAAGCATCAGCAGCGCGAGTCCGCCCACGATCAGCATGGACATCACCACGTCGCTCGGACGATGCCACTTGCCGCATACCACCGACAGGCCGACGAACAGCCCCCACGCCATGGCGACGAGCGACGCGACCCAACGCCAGGCGCGAGGCACCGCGGCAACCAGCATCGCCGCGGCCATCATGGCCAGGATGGTATGACCGGACGGCGCGGAATTATGCGCGTTGTCGATTACGGTCTTGATGATGAACGGGCGCGGAAGCACGTATTTGAGCAACGAGGCGCAGAAGCACAGCGCCGCGAACACCGCCATCTGACCAAGCAACCACCATCGCCTGCGCGCCACGGCAACCGCCACCGCGGCGGTCACGATGACCAACGAGACGATCAGCACCATGGGGTGCGTGCCGGCACCCAGCACAGCCGCCACCCAACCGGGAACGATCGACGCGAACGTGCTTTCCACCATGTCGTCGTAGGACTGGCCGCTCTCCGTGCACACGCCCAGCCACCACGCCAGGCCGGACAGAGCCAGCAACAGCACTCCGAACACCGCGCACAGCACCCTGCTTGAGGTACGTGGGCGAACGTTCAGCGGATCGACATAGCCTATCGCATCCAGCTCCTCCGGTTCGGCATCCAGTCCGCCTTCATCCTCGAAGTCGGCCAACGACAACCGGTTGTTCGGCGTGACGATCCCGGTCTCCTCGAAATCGTCAAGCAGATTCACAGGCGCCTTGGGGTCTCGGATCATGGGCTGCATGGGCTGCATTGGAGTGTGTTCGTCGGTCATGGTTTTAAGAGTAGTGCATCAGAGGAACAGCAGCCGCCGTGGCACGGGAACGGCTTCGTTCCCACCCGGCACAGGCCTTTGGATATAGAAAAACCTCTACGCACCCGACAGAGGCCACTTACCCTTGCTGCATTCCTGCCCTGGGGGAGTTCGGTGACGTAACGCCGCGTAGAGGCGTAATTCAGTTTACACTACGACCGGACTTCGGCGATTCGCCGACGGGTCGCGCGATGGGATCAGTCGTTGCCGGCGGCCCCATGCGGTGCCGAGGCAAGCCGCCCGCACGCCGTGTCGATCGACTTGTCACTGGCGGTGGCGGAGAAGCGCAGATAGTCCTTCGCGCCATAGAATTCGCCGGGGCTCGGCACGATGCCCAGCTTGGCGAGCTCGGCCATGTCGGCCCAGCAATCGCCATTCAGGGCCTTGACCCACACGTACAGCGCGCCATCGGGCATATCCGCCTGATAGCCGTATGCGCGCAGGGCACGCACCAAGCGCGAAAGGCGCGTGAAGTAGCGTTCCCACTGCGCGCGCACGGCCTGCACGTCGCGCAATCCGGCCGCCATGGCCGCCTGCACCGGACCTGGGATGATCTGGCCGATCTGTTTGCGGTAGTCGCTCATGGCGCGTACCACGCGGTAGTCACCGGCGATGAACGCGGTGCGGTAGCCGGCCATGTTGCTCTGCTTGCTCAGCGAGTACAGCACGAGCACGTTGTCGGCGGTTCCTTCGCACACGGCAGGGCTCAGCGCGCAGGGCGTGGCAGACAACGACTGTGCAGATGCGCATCCGGCATTATCCGGCTGTTCCGCACTCGCCTCGGCACGCGCCGAACGCCAGTCCATCAGCGCATAGCATTCGTCGGAAAGCACCATCGCCCCGATGCGCCGTGCCGCGGCCACGATCTCCGCAAGCCAGTCGGCCCCCAGCACCTTGCCGGAAGGATTGTTCGGGGAATTGACCCACACGGCCTTCACGCCCGGCACGTTCACCCAGGAGTCGACATCCGCCACATCATCGACCTTCAGCACGGTGGCACCCGCCAGCTGCGTGCCGATCTCATAGGTCGGATAGCTGACCTTGGGCTGCACGACCACGTCGCCGGGGCCGAGATGCAGCAGGCTGGCCATCAGCGCCACGGACTCTTTGGAACCGACGGTGGGCACCACGCCGGCGTTCACGGCCCCCAGATCCACGCCGCGCATGGTGCGGAACCACGTATGGATGGCGTCGCGCAGGTCGGCGCTGCCTATGGTGGCGGGATAGCCGTGCGCATTGGAGGCGTCCGATGCATCGGCGAGCGCCTGTCGCACGCTGGCCGGAACAGGGTCGACCGGGGAACCCACGGAAAGGTCGATCATGCCTCCGGGAACGGCTTTGGCCACGGTTTTGTAGTCCGCGATGCGGGACCAATCGTAGGGTGATGAGAATTCATGAAAGCCCATGGGCGTTCCTTTCCGTATCTAGCAGAACGCCTTTCCCGAAGGAAAGGCGTCATATGCGTGCCGTTACTGGTTCTGCGGCGGCAGGGCCGCGACCTGTTCGGGATCCTTGCCGATGGCTTCGCCGCCGGCACCGCCACGGTCGCCGACCTCGGCGAAGAAGCTTACGGCCGCGTCCTTGTACCAGGCCCACTCGTCAGGCAGGTCATCCTCGTAGAAGATGGCCTCGGTGGGGCACACGGGCTCGCATGCGCCGCAGTCGACGCATTCGTTCGGGTTGATGTACAGCGAACGGGAACCCTCGTAGATGCAGTCGACCGGGCACTCGTCCACGCATGCCTTGTCCTTGACGTCCACGCAAGGCTGGGCGATAACGTATGGCATGGTTACCTCCTTGGAAAATCGCTTCTCACTAGGTTACTCTTCGGCTTGGGCAAGCCCCGCCGCGTCGCTCTCGCCGCTCTTCGCCGCGCCCGCGAGTTCGCCGTTGCCCAGGCGCGCATGCCGGTAGCCGTAGCCGAAGTAGATGCAGAAGCCCACGATGAGCCACACCACGAATCGAAGCCAGGTGAGCACGCTCAGGTTGAGCATGAGCCACAGGTTCGCCAGCGCGATGAGGATCGGGATCCACGGGTTGCCGGGCATCTTGAACGTGCGCTTGAGGTCGGGGCGCTTCTTGCGCATGATCGGCACGGAGATGGCGACCAGCGTGAAGGCCGACAGCGTGCCGATATTGACCATATCGGCGAGCACGTCGACGTTGGAGCAGGCGGCGATGAGCGCCATGACCACGCCCACGCCGATCTGCAGGCGGGCCGGGGTGCCGTTCTTGCCGGTGTGGCTCATCGCACGCGGCAGCAGGCCGTCTCGGCTCATGGCGAACACCACGCGCGTGACGCCCAACAGCAGCACCATGACCACGGTGGCCAGGCCGATCACGATGCCGAAGCTGATGATCTTGGCGGCCCAGTTGGCGCCGACCATTTCGAACGCGGTGGCCAGCGACGGGCTGTCCTGCTTGGCAAGATCCTTATAGGAGACCATGCCGGTGGTCACGATGGCGACGAGGGTGTACAGCACGATGATGATGCCCATGCCCACGCCGATGCCCAGCGGCACGTTCTTGCGCGGGTTGATGGCCTCTTCGGAGGTGGTAGCCACAACGTCGAAGCCGAGGAAGGCGAAGAACACCAGCGCCGCGCCGGACAGGATGCCGGTCACGCCGTAGATGGTCGGCGTCATGCCGGTGACCCACTGCCAGAGCGGTTGGTTCATCGCGGCGCTCACGCCGGAGGTGGAGTCGGACGCCGCCGGTTCGCTCGGCGGGATGAACGGGGTGAAGTTGCTGGCCTTGATATAGAAGAATCCGACGATGACCACGAACAGCACGATTGCGATCTTGAGGATGGTCAGCGCGCCGTCGACGCGGGCGCCGATCTTGGTACCGAATACCAGCAGTACGGTGAAGAACGCGACGATGATGATCGGTGCGAAATCGAAGTGGAACGAGCCGATGGCGACGTTGGTGTTGATGTTCCAGCCCACGAGTCGGAAGAAATCGTTGAGGTAGACGCCCCAGTACTTCGAGACGACCGATCCGGCCATCAGCATCTCCAGGATGAGGTCCCAGCCGATGATCCAGGCGACGATCTCGCCGACGGTCGTATAGGTGAAGGTGTAGGCGGAACCGGCCACCGGGATCATCGAGGCGAACTCCGCATAGCACATGACGGCCGCACCGCATACGATGCCGGCGATGAGGAAACTGAGGATGACCGCAGGGCCGGCGTGGAACGCAGCAGCCTGGGCGCCGATGGAGAAGATGCCGGCGCCCACCGCCACGGCCACGCCCATGATGGCCAGATCCCACCAGGTCAGGTCGCGCTTGAGGCTATGCCCCGTCTCCGCTGTCTCCGCGAGCGTCTGCTCGACGGATTTCTTTCGAAATATGTTCACCGGTGTCCTCTCTTCCGATCATATGCGCGGCGTACTTCCCCCGCTCCAAACGGATAGCGACTGTATCACCACCATAAAACCGGACGTTACGAGGCGGTCACCATGCGGTTTACCGCAGCGAGAAGCCCACCACCACGGGTTCGGGCACCAGTCGAACGCCGAAGGCACGCTCCACGCCGTCCTGCACGGTTTTCGCCAGCGTCTCGATGTCGTGGGCGCCGGCCTGCCCCCGATTGGTCAGTGCCAGCGTGTGCAGCGTGGACAGGCCGGCCTCCGCGTTCTGCGTGGTCTTGAATCCCTTGTGGAAGCCTGCGTGGTCGATGAGCCAGGCGGCGGAGGTCTTGATGCCGGGCTTGCCGTTTGGCAGCGTCGCGTCGAACCGCGGTGCGTCCGGCGGCAGCAGTGCCGCCTGCTGTGCGGTGAGGATCGGGTTCATGAAGAAGCTGCCGCAGCTGTGGCGGTTGGGATCGGCCTGCCCCTGCTGCGCCTGCAGCGCGACATCGACAAGCTCGGCCTTCTTCGTGCCTTGCATGGCCGGCGCGGCGTACCTCGTCGCGTCCTCCAGCATGCCCTTGGAGGCGCGCACCTTCAGCACGGCGTTGCGGATATCCCTGGTGGCCATGCGATCGCCGACCTCGACGCCCAGCGCCTTGGCGAGCTGGCCGTACCCGACGGTGCCGGTATCGCTGTGCGTCAACGCGAAGGTGACGGACAGCACCACGTAGCGCGGCGTGGGGAAGAATTCGCCCGCCGGCACCGCCGGAGCCTGGTACATGCTCGCCTTCAGCGCGCTCATGCGGTAGCCGAACCGCATTTCGGCTGCCGTAAGGTTTCTGGTCTGCTTATCCTTCCTATCCCATACCTCGACCGATTCGACGCTGGTGCCGACTTCCTGGCCGTATGCGCCGATGTTCTGCACCACGGACGCGCCCACGGTGCCGGGAATGCCGGACAGCCCCTCGACGCCTTCAAGGCCGAGTCCGACGCAGAAGTCGACGAAGTCGTCCCAATTGCACCCGGCTTCGGCGTTCACGTGTACGGTGCGGTCGCCGCCTTCGACGGGGGCGGCCTCGTCCGGAACGGTGATGGCGCGGCGCGCGTCACGCACCACCACGCCGTGAAACGGTTCGTCGGAGACGAGCACATTGGATCCCCCGCCGATCACGAACAGCGGCAGCCCCTTGGCGTCGGCCTCCTCCACGGCCTCGATGACGCCGACGCGGGTGGTGGGTTCTACAAAACGATCGATCTCGCCGCCGACGGCGATGGTGGTGATGTCTGCAAATGAAGTCATGCTTGACAGCATACAAAAAGACCCGACCGATTGGGTCGGGTCTTCAAAGCATTGGGTGCTCAGCGGGTCTCGCGGTGCACGGTCTGCTTGCCGCAGCGAGCGCAGAACTTCTTCAGTTCAAGGCGATCAGGAGTGTTACGACGATTCTTGGTCGTAATGTAGTTGCGCTCCTTGCACTCGGTGCATGCCAGCGTGATGCCGGGACGGATGTCGGCGCTCTTAGCCATGTTCATTCACCTCTGTAGTCATTAGTAGCGCCCGTCGGTTAACGGGCGCAATTTGTAGCGAGGAAGAGGCTCGAACTCTTGACCTTACGATTATGAGTCGTACGCTCTAGCCAGCTGAGCTACCCCGCCAGAGAGCCCCGAGTGAGAATTGGACTCACGACCTCTTCCTTACCAAGGAAGTGCTCTACCACTGAGCTATCGGGGCGTGGCGGATAGTGGATTCGAACCACTGAAGCACGAAGCGGCTGATTTACAGTCAGCTCCCTTTGACCGCTTGGGAAATCCGCCAGGTCTCTGCTCCCTGTCTTGGCTGAACCTCAACAGGCAACTCGAATAATATGCCATGTCTGGAAGACTTTCGCAACTCGACACCCCTTTTCGGCGTGTCGCAAGGAAATATGCGGCCTGACGGGGTCTTCAGACGGGGTTGACCGGCTCAGACAACAGAAAAACCCCGCGAAAAAACGCGGGGTTTTCCGAAACGATAGGAATCTCAGCCGAGAATGGCCAGGATATCGCGGGCGGCGACGATCAGGTAGTCCTCGCCCTGGTAGTGCACCTCGGTGCCGCCGTACTTGGAGTACAGCACCTTGTCGCCGACCTTGACGTCGACCGGGATACGCTCGCCGGCATCGTTGCGACGGCCCGGGCCAACAGCCAGGACCTCGCCCTGCTGCGGCTTCTCCTTGGCGTTATCAGGAATGAACAGACCGGAAGCGGTCTGGGTCTCGGCCTCAGCCTGCTTGACGATAATCTTGTCTTCCAACGGTGTGAGCTTAATCGACACTGTGGGTCACCTCGTATTCGATAGTTGTTCAGTGTATCTGCGCCAGGAAACGGACCCAAGAGGCTGACGATCACCTGAGTGGTTTCAAGCACTAAGCCATATCGTAGCGCGATTTTTAGCACTCTGCCAACTCGAGTGCTAACGCTGTGAGAGAAATCGCCCGATCACTGCGCGACGCGACGCGCAAGAATCTCCTCAAGATTGCTTCCCAGGGAATCGGATGTCGCAGCGGGAACCGCCACCTGAGCCTCCTCCTCGGCCTTATGGAAGGAATCGACGTCGCTGGTCTCGCCGTTCTTCACGGCTTGCGCATCGGCGGCTTCTCCTTGCTGCCTGGCAGGCTCGGTCTCCATCTTCGCCTGTGCCGCCAATGCCTCGCGCTCGGCCGTATCGACCGGCTCCGCCTTGGACACCTGACGGGTGGACTTGATTTCAAGGCTGCGCGGATCGTCCTGCGCCGACTCGGCGGCAGCGGCATCCACACGCGGTCTGCCCAGCGAGAAGGAAATCAGATCCTGCGCACCGGCCTCACGCACCGTCTCTGATTCCGAACGCGGCTCGGGCAACGGACGCTCCACCACGGCCACTTCGGCCTTGGCCGGTTCCTTACCCTGTTCACGAGCCTGTTCCTTGGCCTGCTGAGCGGCATGCTCATCCAATGCCTTGCGCTGTTCGATCTGCGCCTTACGCAGTACCTGGCGGATCTCACGCTGCGTCATCTCGTCGGTGGGCGGCTCCGCGGCAGCCGCTGCGGCGGCGGCTACGGCTTGCGCTTGTTCTTGCGCCTGCTGACGGGCATGCTGCGCCGCCTGCTCCTCACGCGCTTTTTTTTGGGCCTGCGCCACGGCCTTATTGCCCGCCACACGCTTGCGGGCCAACGACAATTCATGCTCCCATTCACGGGCCTGCTTGGCCGCGTGCACACCGCACGCCAGCACCACAACCAGCAACGCGGCGGGAATCAGCGCATACAACGGGCTGAACCGCAGCGAGAACGCGCAGACCAACACCACCACCGTAATCAGCGCCAACGTGGCGACGATGATGCGGCGGCGCTTGATCGCCGCCCGACGAAGGCTGCGTACCTGAGCAACGCGTTCTGCCGTAGGCATACCCGGCTGCTTCGTGTTCGGCTGCATCCCAACCCCTTCCATATGTGTCTGGCCATCGCTGAACCGTGTTCCGCTGTGCTCATCCACAAGATGCAACGAAGCCGAAAACTTGTCCGCACGATGTTCCAGCACTTGCTTCATGCTGTTGGACGTTCGTAAGGGCAGCCAGACCGCGATTCCAAGAATTACGATTACCGCCACGATGACCGTGCTCAGCGAATCGTATCCCATAACTTTCAAGAATAGGTGAACGGCGTCACAATATTCGAGTTTCCTCGTGGGCGTGTCGGGATATGAGACGAGATTCGAACCCATCCTCCACATCTTCGGCAAGCAGACTGAAGACGCGATGCGTGCGCCAACGGCCATCGACATACATGTAATTGGCCTTCTCACCCTCGTCGCGGGCACCAAGCTTGCGCACCACACCCAGGGAACGCTCGTTCTCGGGAAGAATCGCGATCTCCAGACGATGCAACTGCGGGCCGTCCGGACTGCCGATGGCCCAATCCGCCAGCATGGCGAGCGCCATGGGGGCAATGCCATGACCGGCGTATTCGCGCGCCACCCAATAGCCGACCACACCGCTGCGCATCGCGCCATAGGTGATCGCGCCGATGGAGATCTGCCCGATCATACGCTTGCGGTACTCGATCATGAACACCACGCCGGTGCCCTGCGCCTCGTTGCGCCGCTGCTGACGCACCCACTGGGCGAAGGTCATGCCCGGCCCATGCATGGGATCGCCGGCGGCCCAAGGCTTGAGCCATTCGGAATTCTGCCAGCGAACGGCGTTCCACTCGTCGGCGTCGTCCATATCCATGGTGCGCAGGGAAATCGGCACGCCACCCACCGGGGCATGCAACGCCAAAGGCGTATGGATGGCATTCGGCGACGCCACTCCCAAGGCGTCACGCAAAGCCTGAAACAACAACACGCTTCCCATTGTGCCATCGAATCGGACGGGCATGGCGCACTGCGACCGTCAGACGAACCGGCAACGCTATGCTGGCAGGCATGGAACCGAACGAGGCAAAGCAGATCCTGCGCCGAAACGCCATCAGACGGCGCAAAACCACCAGCGTATCCGACCGGTGGCAAGCCGGTGAGGCGCTGGCGTGCGGCATCGACGCACTGCCGCTGCCCGCACTGCACCACACTGTGGCGGCCTATCTTTCCATGGGATCGGAAATCGAGACACGGCCGATGCTGCGCGCACTGGCCGAACGGGGGTACCGCCTGCTGCTGCCCCGGCTCGGCAGGGGGCTCGACGTCGGTTGGGGCGAATATTCCGGCACCGCGGTCGAGGATCACGGCACGCACCGGCCGCAGGAACCGACCGGCGATACGCTGCCGGCGAGCGCGCTGGCCCACGCCGACCTCGTGCTGCTTCCCGCGCTGCTGGTCGATGCCCACGGGGTGCGACTGGGACGAGGCGGCGGCTGGTACGACCGGGCGCTTGCGCATTGCGTTCCGGGGACTCCGGTAGTGACCGTGTGCTGGCCGTGGGAAGTAGGCCACAGCGCTCTCCCCCACGAGCCGCACGATGTTCCCGTCACCGCCACGTACACGCCTTGTGGGTACTCGGCCATCGCTTATCCACAAGCGTAACCGTGTCAGCGTGCCGACTAGGATATGAACGGTTGCGACCCGAGTAAGACGTCTATCCAGGAGGAACGCATGCCTACCTATCATTACTGCTGCAAGAACTGCGGCTACGACTTCACCAAGTACCAGTCCTTCAGCGACGATCCGATCACCATCTGCCCCGAATGCAACGAGGAGCAGGTGCGTAAGGTGTATTCCGCGGTCCCGATCGAGTTCAAGGGTTCCGGCTTCTACCGCACCGATAAGAGCTGACTTCGGTTGGCTTCGGTTGCATTGCCTGTGACGGCGGGAACGGGTACATGGCAACCTGCACACGCAAACGTGCGCGACCTGTGAACATTCGGCGGGGTGTTATCCACAGGACCGGTTATGGCTTGCGCACATATCCCGCCTCCACGACCATGGCGGTATGAACCATACCAATGCACCGCCATGGTCTTCTCTTACCGCTCCGACGCTTGCGGCCAGACGCCGCCGCGAACGGCTTGCCCGCGGCGGCACCGCGCTGTCGCTATGTCTGGCGCTGTTCGGTTTTCTCTATACTTTGGATGCCATCACCGGCACGGACACCATTGTGACCGCGACCTCATCCATTGCGCGCGGGGCGACCATTCGGCATGACGATGTCGTTATGACGAAGGTTCCCGCCTCATCCATCACCGGCAATGCGCTCCATACCATAGGCAAGGCGGTGGGTTCCGTTGCGCAGCACCCCATCGAGGCCGGTCAGCCGTTGTATGCCGGCAGCATCGGCAGCGCCCCCACGGTCAAGGCAGGCGACACCGTGCTCGACATCGCCGTGGCGAACAGCATCAACGGGCTGATACCGGGAGATGCGGTATCGCTGGTCTCGGCTGTGGGCTGCAAACCGGATGCGCAGGAAACACAGGACCGAGAGAACGGAGATGGCAATCAGGCAGCGGCCTGCACGCTGGCCGACCACGCCACCATCATGGCCACGAAAGCAAAGCAAGGCGGCAGCGGGGATGAACGTGATCAGCTGACCGTAGCCTTGAACCCGGAATCGGCCATTCGTGTGATGAAGGCCGGCGAATCAGGGCCGATCGTCGCGGTACACCGTTAGTGAGCCGGCGATTCACCCGTAACGGCATGGGATAGCATGGGCACATGCCCTTAAAGGCTTAAGCCGTGCAATCATGAGACGATTCCATGGCGCATACATATGGGAGAAGAAAGAGGCTGCAATGGAGGCAGAACCAACCGGGTCGAACAGACCGAACAGACGATATGCCAAGCTGAAGCGGATGATAGGCATGGCCACGGCATTCGTGCTCGCAATAAGCGGATGCGTGGCGGCGAGTGCAACTGCGCAAGCCAATGAGGAACTACAAGGTGCGGCGGCGCAAACGCAGAATACGACGCAAGTCCAGGGCACAACGCAGCAGACCTCGCAAACCGCTACGCAGCAGACCGGCCAAGCGGATGCGTCCCAGCACACCGACGCGCCGATCAACACCTCGCTCAGCCCGGACGATCCCAACGAAAAAGCCCCGGAACCTATTGGACTCAATCAACGCTTCGGTCTGGGACGCACCGGTCAGGCCAAGGTGATCGCGCTCCGCGTCGACTTTCCGGATATGAGCTTCGCGAAGGACGATACGCTTGAAGCGCTGCAATCACTGATCGACGGCTCGAATCAGAAGTTCCACCCCTACGAGAGCCTGAATTCCTACTATCAGCGGTCCTCGTACGGCAAGCTCAGTTTCACCGGCCAGGCGTTCGACTACCATGCCACCCGCAACCGCAGCGAATACGCCACCGAGCAGGAGTTGTTGGACGAAGCGATGAAGGCGCTTGACGCCACCGTCGACTTCAGCCAGTTCGACGGGAACAACGACGGACGCATCGATGCGGTGTACCTGCATTTCGCGGGGCCGGGCACCGGCTGGAACAGCCAATGGTGGAGCCATGAGTTCAATTCCGACCAAGGCCGAGTATACGACGGCAAGGAAGTGTGCAACGTGACGTTTCTGCATACACCGTCGAATACCGTTGACGGAGCACAGACGATCATCCATGAGACAGGGCATGCGCTCGGCCTCGTGGATTACTACAGCGACCCCAAAGCCTCCCACCCCTACGGCAGTATGGGCACCAGCGACATGATGAACAACAATGTCACCGACCAATGCGGCTTCTCGAAATGGCTGCTGGGGTGGCTGGACGACGACCACGTGACCCGCATCGTGGTGGGCAAGCAAGGCGTTACGGTGCAGCGCGGTGGTACACAGGAGCATAAGCCGTCGCTTAGCCAGGCCGTCACCTCACTGGATTACGACGACATGCGGCAACAGGGCGGCATCGTGGTGATCTCCGCCGACTCGGCGCTGTTGGGGACAAACGGCAAGTTCTCGTCCTACTACATGCTGCAATACGACGATCCGGTAGGCAACCAATCCGAGCTGCAGCAACCGGCCCTTCGTCTGTACCGCATTCAGGCGGAGCTCAATGAGTCGAATGCTTTCACTCATTTCAATCGTGGCTCCGACGAGCCGCACAACGCACTCATCGAGCTGGTGAATATGAAGCAGGCGCCGGGGCACAACGGCAATCCCAACCTGATGCAGGGCGACCACATCAACGGATCCACCACGCCATCGACGAACTTCCGCGAAGCGGCAAGCGTAGGATTCACCGGCATCGACATCGCCGTGACCGCGGTGAACGCGCTCGGTGCCACGGTCGGCATCTCCTATAACGACGCCGGCCGGGTCAATCCGGACGACTTCGCCATCACGGATACCGTCATGTCCCGAGGCGTGCTCAACAACGACACCTACCAGCTCAAAACCAGCACGAAGGTTACACCGGTCAATCCCGCTAGCCGTGCATACATAACGGTGGATGGGGTCAGGTACTCCGCCATGATCAGCGTGGGCGGCGATACCATCACCCTCGATTACTCGCTTGCCAATGGAACGATCACGCCGCACTCCACCTGTTCCTTCGAATTCCCCGAAGGAACGTTCTACACGGGAATCAGGGATGGACAGCCGGTACCGTCACAGGCCATCAGCGTACCGGTGAAACCCGGGCCTGAAGAGCCTCTGAGTCGAGGCACCTATCAATGGCGAGGCGATCAATCCTGGCTCGTCAAAGCCAACCAGAGCATATTCACCGACGACCAGGGCAAGCAGCATATGGTGTTCGCCGATGGCACAACGCTGGGATTCGCCACATTCGGCAACGACTACACCAATGAGCCGAACATCCAGACCATCGATCTAGGGAACGCGCTGAATTCATACGACGTCATCCGCCATGCCAGTCTTCGTGACGGCACCCTTGAAGTGACGTTCGGCACATCAGACAATGAGAAGGCCACAACCTACTGGATCGATACGGCCACCGGCAAGCCGACGGCGCAGTACACCGGCTCACAGTCGGGGAACACGGTGCTGCGCGTCGGCAACAGCGTGCTCTATGTGACAAGCTACGACTACACCGGCTCCACAGTCAGGCTGCTCACACCGCGACAGGACGGCACGGTGCGCGTCTCCGATTCGAAAGGCACGGCCGAATTGTTCGAGACCCAGGACGGCACGCCGGCCATCATGCCGCTTACCGGAACCGGAAAGGACTACGCCACGGACCCGGTGACCGGCAAAGCCGGCAGATCGCTGCTGCTGGTTGCAGGTGACGCGCTCGAAGCGAAGCTGCTGGCGCTGGCCGATGCGGCGCAAGGAACCACGCCAGCATGGACCTACACTCTGGTAGCACCCACACGCTCGTTCTTCGTGCCGGATACGGTCAATATCATGGCCATCACCGCAACGCAATCCGCAAGCTATGTGCTGTCAATGGAACCAGAAAACGGCGAACCACGCTACTTCCTCATCCGCTTCGATGCCAAAGGCACTCAGAACGCCCGCAAGCAGATCGATGCCCCGCACATATATGACACGGACCACACCAAGCAATTCGGTCTTGATGTGGCACCGAACGGCTACATAGCGTTCGTCGACCGTCAAATCAGCGCCGACGGTTCAACTTTCTCGCGTATCACCACCACGCTGATCAGTCCCGATTTCACATCGGTGACGCAATCCACTGGCAGCTCTGTGCAACAACAGTCCACCGGATGGATGAACGGACGTTGGGTGTATGTGGCAATCACCTCCCACATAACAGACGACCAGCCCTCGACGCTGGACTACAGCGCCACACGCGTCCTCGACACCGCTCCGTCCCCCTCCCCCGTCACGCCCAGCGACCCGTCCAAGCCGTCGACACCTGGCAAGGGCGGGAACGGTACGCACAACGCCAACACGGCGACTACCGCGACCGGTACCAACGCCAAGGCTTCGACGCTGACACGAACCGGTGCCGCGGTACCGATCCTGCTGGCGATCGGGCTCGCCGTGGCGGCCATCGCTCTGCTGGCAGTGGTGAACAGACCGGCGTCGCAGCGGAAGCACTGAAACGCCTGGCCACAACGCCCTAGCCGCATAACAATATGTTGAGGCCTCGCACAGAAGTTCTGTGCGGGGCCTCAACATATGACATCGATTGCTCTCGGGAGGTTCACCCTCCCTACTCAGCAGCCGCTTTCAGTGACCACGTTCGCTGAACTGCGCCCAATGCGGCGGAAGCTCGGTGAGGATGCGCTTGTCGTCATCCGCCTCGCGCTGCCGCTCGGTCATCATGTCGGACGGTTCGAGCTTGACGCCATCGGCATCGAACAGCTCGGTGCCCTGACGCACCACGCGCTTGTGCTTGCGCGGTGTGCGACGGGTCGCGCTGTAGGCCTGCACGTCGTTTGCGCTGTTCACGCCGTTCTCGCCACTCATTCCATACCCCTATACAGGTCGGCTAGCTGCGACACCAGACGATCGACTTCCTTCTCGGGATTGACGAACGCGCCGACACTCCACACGGAGGCGACGGACCAGCCCAACGTCATCAGATCGGCGGACAGCATGCGATGACGTTCGCGCGTGGACTGGATCGACATGAAGTTCGCGTCATCGGTGAGCACCGCCAAAGCGAACGGCTTGTCCTTCAGCCCCACCACCATCGGGATGGTGATGCCGCGGTTGAAGCCGTAGTTCACAGCGACATTCAGCCCACGGTTGCGGATGCGATCGGCCAGATCGTTGAGCAGCACGTTGCGACCATACTCGGACTCGGTCGGGCGGATATCCTCGCCGTCGAGCTGTTCGGCCCAAGCAAGCATCGTCTTGAGCAGCTTCACACCCGGCTGGTGGATGCGCTCGTCGTCCATGTCGGCGGAGCTGAACGCGCTGACGATATCGACGTGGCGATCGGCCAGGGCAAGCGCGTCGAGCAGCATGCCGCGACCACCGGGCTCCTCCAGTGCGCCGAACTGCTGCAGCAGACGGCCGTGCGCGGTCTTCGCATAGCACAGCGACAGAATCACATCCGTGGCCTGCGCACCGGCGACCTCGTGGATGCCGATCAGTCGGACATGGCGCAGGAACGATCCCATGGCCTTGTCCTTGGAGGCAAGGGCCTTGAGCTCCGCGCCCAGACGCACGCGGAACGAATCGGTCAGCGTCACCACGGTCAGCATGTATGTGGTCGGCACCACGGCGAAACTGGCCGCGCGCTCGGTGATAATCCGCACGACCTCGTTGATCTCCTGCTGGCTGGACTCCACCAGACCGGTGTTGAACACCGGCGTGCCGATGGCGTCGAGACCGTGGTACGCCACATGCCCACGCACGGCTTCGGTGCAGGCGTCGTAATGCACCTCGCCGTACCCCTCGGATTCGAGGAAGGCGGCCAGGGCAAGCGAACGATGCACCGGACGGGACTTGACCTCGATCTGCGGCAGCACGTCGATCAGCTGCTTCAAGCTTTCGCAGGTGACCGTGTTGCGATGCGCGATGATCACGATCTGCTTGACGCGCGAGACGATGCTGAGCAGCTGAATGGCCGGGATATGCGCGCAGGCGTCGACGATGGCGACATCCGCAAGCACGGCGGGCTCGGTCAAAGACGCGAGCGTGTCGGGCGTGGCCATAAGAATCGGCTTCGACGCGGCGAGAATCTCCGTATGCTCGCGGCGCAGGCTGTCCAGCGTCACCTTGGTCTGGCTGGTCAGCTGCGTGTGCAGCATATTGGCCTCCTGCGTACGTGAGAACAGCAGGTCGCACAGACGCCGCATGGATTCCTGGGCGACCATCGGCCCGATGGAGCGCACATGCTCCACATCGACCTGTTCGAACCGTTCGGTGACGGAGACCAGCGCGGAACCGTCCTGGTTGGAGATGATCGGCGAGGAATGCACGATGTCCTCGAAGACGGTGGTCCACCAGGCGAGCTGCAGTTCGGCACCGACCGCATCGTTGCCCACCTGACGATTGGTCAGATCGGTCACCAGATCGTTCAGGCCAGCAGCCTGGAACTCGTTCTCCAAACGGCAGCGCTCCGGCAGGGTGTCGAGCGCCAGATGATCGTCGTACAACCCCCTCAATCGGGATTCGACATCGTTGAAGTCCTGCGCCTCAAGCTCGCCGCCACGCGGGGTGGTGCTCAATACGGCGTCAAGGGCGGTGATGTCCTCGGACATGGTCTCCTGGATGGAGATCATCTGATCGAGACGCTGCGGCAGCACGGGCCATCCGCCGTGCGGGACGAGGGCGTGCCACTGCTCGCCCTGCTTCTTCACCACGATGAGGGCGTCGTGCAGGTTCTCGACCTGCGCACCCACGCGCAGCAGGGACTTCGCCTCGCGCACGTGGCGGCGGCGCTCCCAGAAGCCCATGGTGGTGCCTTCGCTCTTGCGCTGCTCCTTGGACTTGGTCGCCTCGATCATCGCGTCGATGTCGCGTTCGAAGATCTCGGGCTGGAACACGTCGAGCACACGCCTGAGATTCTTGAGCACAGTGATCTGGCGCGCCCATTCGCGGGCGGTGGTCGGCACGGGGAACCCGCAGGTCTGCGCGGTGATGCTGACATGCTCGCGCACTGCGGGGAACACCTTCTGCATCAGATCGACCACACGCTGGTACGCGTTCACCGCGTCCTCCTCGGTGGTGATCGACGCCTTGTACCAGGCGGTGTCGTCAGGCCCGAGCGTGTATTCGCCGAGCTCGCCGGCACGCTTGAGCTTGACCGCCCAATCGTCCAGATGCCCGCCGATCTGACGCGCGGACGCCTCGGAAAGGCGCACATGCGTGCTCGGATGGGTGGGGTATGTGGAGATCGACGCCAGGTTCTGAATGGTCTGGTAGGCGGAAACGCCCCACTTCTCGTTGACGCCGTGCAGATCGCCCAAGTACCGCGTCAAACGGGAGCGCACGCCGACCAGCTCGTCGGACAGCTGGTCGAAATGCTGGCTGGCAACGCCGGCTTGGAAGCCGACTGCGGCGATGAGCTGACGGTCGATGCTGGTGTTGGAATCCTCGTCGGCGATGTCCAGCACCATGCCGGTCATTTCGTTGGCATGCATGGACTGGAGGAAATGACGCTTCTGTTCCGCCACGCCGGGCACGTACAGCACGGAACGCCCGCTCATCACGCAACGGGAGGCGATGGCGGCCGCACGTTCGGCGGTGTCGTTGCCCGAAGCGGAGTCGACGACGATGCTATGGCCGGCGGCGGCGAGCTGTGCGGCGTATCGCACGGTGTTGTCGACATCGCCCACCTCGTATTCGGAATGCGGGTCGGCATCGAACGGGCTGTATTCGGGGATGGACGCCTTGCCCAGGGTGGCCCGGGAGGATTCGTCGCCGGCAAGGGCGTCGAGCAGCACGTTGCCGCTCGGGCCATTGCCGAGCCTGTCGATGATGCGCTGCGTCTCCGCAAGAATCAGCGCGGCGGGCTCCATGAAGCAGCCGAGAATGATGCGGCGTTCGATGGAGAAGTCGTCGATGCGCGTCTTGGCCTCGTTGGAGATGGCGGTGAAGATGGCCGACGTCTCCGGGGAGCCGGAACGGTAGTTGGAGCTGTCGAGCAGCCTGTCCTCGTCGATGAACACGCCGGCGGCATGCAGCCTTGAAACCAGCGCCGAATTGATCGTCACCTTGCCGGTGAACCTCAGCGAGGAGTGTCCCAACTGTTCGCTGCGCGTCACGTCGACCGGGTACAGCAGCACCGGCAGCGCGTTGCCTTTCCACGTCGCCACACCGACGATCAGGGACAGTTCGGCCACACCGCTGACGCGCTTCTTGGAGGCCTGGCTTTCCAGCACGCGCCCCAGCCGGCGTTCCGCCGCACGCAGCATGCCGTTATCGCGGAACATCGATTCCAAGGTCACATGGCCGGCCGCGAACAGCTGCGCCACGCCGGAGGGGTGCGCGTGCGTCATGTCGAGCTGCGCGCTGAGCTGGTTGATGTCCTCCAACGGGGACGGTGCCAGCGAGGAACGGTAGTCGTCATGCCATTTCTGGAATTGGTCAAGCATGGATTGCGTACTCATGTATCCGATCACTTTCCTACTGCTTTACGATAATCCTGATAGCCGGGATTGTTGGCCAAGGCCTCGTCGATATCCCTGTTGCCCTGTGCCGCAAGCCATGCGTACAGGTCGTCGTACAGGGACGGGTTCATGGCGAGGAACGGCAGCAGCTCGGTGTGACGCGCCATTTCGAACTGCTTGGTCATATCCGGCGTGCGCCGTGCGTCCTCGGAGGTAAGTCCGTCGACTTCGATGATGGGCTCCGGCGGCTTGTTGAACTCGCCGCGGGACACCTTGTCGAACACGGACCCCGGTTCGAAGGCCGGCGTGAATCCCCCGGCGGGCTCGGCATAATTCATGGAAGGCTGGTAGCCATTGTTCTGCGGGGTGCCATCGCTCTGGGCAAGCGGGGTGAACACCACGGAACGGGCTTCACGGAACACCGCGGTCTCCGGTTCCGGCTCCGCTTGCGGCCGCATGAATGCCTGATCGGCAGCCGGATTGACGGTCGGGTTGACGGTCGGGTTGACGGTCGGGGCATTGTTCGCTTCCGGCTGCGCGAACAGCGGCTCGGCCTGCACGGTGGCCTGCTGCGGCTGCTGGCCGTTCGCAGGTTCCACGATATCCGGTTCGATGCTCTGTTCTTGCTCCGACATACCGGATTCGCGGGGCTCGCGCACATCCGCTGCATTCTCGCCCACACCGGCGAACAGATTGCGCGGCTGGCCCTGCTCATCGTCATCGCTGGGGAACATCAGTCGAGCCTGCTCGGAGGATTCCTCGGCGGATTGCGCCAGACGCTGAACCGGCTGCATGGATGGCTGCGGCGTCGGCATCACTTCCGCGGATTGCTCGGAGGATTCGCCCTGTTCGTTCTGCCAAGGCTGCCGATCGAGCATCGGCTGCACCACCGGCTGCTCGACATGTTCCTGCTGGGCAGGCTGATCCGCGAACTGCGCTGGCTGGATGGGTTGTGCGGGCTGTGCAGGCTGAGTGGGCTGCTGAACCGGCTGAACAAGCTGCACGGGCTGGGCCGCGGCTTCATTCGCACCGCCATTCAGCACCGGCTTGTTCCGTGTCTTCGGACGCTGGGACTGGAACATGGTCGTCGGCTCGCCGGCACGCAGGTCAAGAATCTGATCGACGGACATATCCGCCGCATCGGGTTCCTGATGCGTGACCATGGGCGTCGAGTAGTCGAACAGGTTCGCCACGGGCGCGCTCTGATCAGGCTCCGAAGCATCCACGCGTTCGAAATCGGCCGGCACATCGCCGAACTGCACGCGCATCGGCGAGTAGGGAAGTATATAGTCGTCGTCTTCCGGCAGGCGCATCAGTTCGCCGTTGTCGCGGATGATGTAGGTGCCGTTGGTCGAATTGAGATCGTGCAGGATGGCCTGGCCGTCACCGCGTACGGAGAACTGCGCGTGGCGCTTCGACATGGATTTGGTGGAATCCTCCACCTCCATACGCCTCGTACCGTCATCGGGCAGCGGTCGCAGGGGCTTACGTCCAATCTCAACGTTCTCACCAGGATGAACAGTGATCTGTTGGTCACCGTTGACCGTTACCTGCCAGTGGCACGCCATTTCAGCACTCACCGCATAGCCTCCTTTTTCACGATTAGACACTATTCCTATTGTGTCATGCAGCAATCCCTTTTGGGGGATTCCCGCTCAGGAATTAACAACTTTCTCCCATTAACGGCGAAACCCCGCCACCTGGAACCAGGTACGGGGTTTCGCGGAAAGCTGTGACAAGCGGCTTTAAGCCGCGAGAATCACTTGAGCTCGACGGTAGCGCCAGCTTCTTCCAGCTGAGACTTGGCCTTCTCGGCGTCTTCCTTCTTGGCGCCTTCCAGAACCGGCTTCGGAGCGCCGTCGACCAGAGCCTTGGCCTCGGCCAGACCCAGGGAGGTGATGGCGCGGACGGCCTTGATGACCTGGATCTTCTTGTCGCCAACGGCGGAGAGGATGACGTCGAACTCGTCCTTCTCCTCAGCAGCCGGAGCAGCGCCCGGAGCAGCAGCGGCAACAGCGGCGACCGGGGCAGCAGCCTCGACGTCGAACTTCTCTTCGAAGGCCTTGACGAACTCGGAGAGCTCAACCAGGGTCATCTCACCGAAAGCTTCGAGCAGCTCATCGTTGGTGTACTTAGCCATAATGGCTTCCTTTCAATCTTGGTGACGGGCTGAATTGAAGAGGTGACCGTCACCTAAAAATTTGTTTTCTTTGCAATTATCGATTCATGCGGCAAGCCGCAGGTGAATCAGGCAGCCTTTTCCTGCTTCTCGCGCAGCGCATCGATCGTACGCACGGCCTTGGTCGGCAGAGCGTTGAACAGGTACGCGGCCTTGGACATCGTAGCCTTGATGTCGCCGGCGAATTCCGCGAGCAGCTGCGGGCGAGACTTGAGATCTGCCAGCTGCTTGGCACCTTCGGCATCGTACACGGTTCCGTCTGCGAAACCGCCCTTGATGACGAGGGCCTTGTTGTCCTTGGCGAAGTCACGGATGACCTTGGCAGCCTCAATGAAGTCACCATGCACGAAGGTGATGGCGGTCGGGCCGGCGAGAATCTCGTCGAGACCCTCGATGCCCGCTTCCTTGGCGGCGATGCGTGCCAGCGTGTTCTTTGCCACAGTGTAGGAAGTATCGCGGCCTAGCTTTTCGCGCAGATCGGAGATCTGCGGAACGGTAAGCCCGCGGTACTCGGTCAGGTAGATAGCATCAGCAGAACGGAACTCGTCCGTCAGCTGAGCGACCACCGCTTCCTTTTCGGGCCTCTTCATGGCGTTCCTTCCTAAGTCGGCCGTTGACTTGAGGTTCGTACGCCTTACCGGGCAATAAAAAAAGCCCTGCGCACAGGCAGAGCAACATAAAACCGTTTCCGGCAACCCGCAAATGGGCTTACATCTCTCAACCTGCGCTGGCTTGGCGAACCAAACTTCGGAAGTGCACTCGCGCGCACCTCAACCAACGGTCTGTGGTTTACGGATTGCAACAGTACGCACCGCCCACGACTTCGACCGCCGCGGCGTGTCGCAAGGTAATCGCGATACGCCGCGACAACGCAGTCAACGTGCGGCATCGTCACAGCCCGTCACAACTCATCACAGCGTGGCGGCGTACTGCTCGACGGATGCGGTGACTTCCTTGAGGTAGTCGAGGGAGCGGCGCCAATGGCCGGGCACCTCGATGGAATGATTGGCATCCGGATATTCATGCACGTGAGACGTGAGCTTGTACGCCTTGGCACGATCGTAGAAGGGATCGGCCGTACCGGCGCAGACCAGCGGCGCCGGGCCGGGGTACGCCACTTCCCCGCTCTCGTCCTGTACGGGGATGATCTGATCGGTCGGGTCGAAGTCCGCGGGGTTGATCACCGGGGTGAGCAGCACGAACGGCAGCTGATGCGCACGCGCCACATGCGGATAGGTCAGCGTGGTCAGGGACTTGCCGATCAGCATCAGCCTGCCGGACTTGTCCTCCTTGCGTACGCGCTCCACCCAACCGTCGATCGCGCCGTTGATCACCGGGGTGACCACCGACAGGTCGTCGGAGGCGTTGCGCACGTTCATACGGTCCACGCGCCATCCGCTTTCCGCCAGCGCCTGGGCCGCCCAGTACAGCAGCGGGCGGTCGCAGTTGTAGCCCGTGCCCGGCATCACCAGCACACGCCCGTGCTCGCTGCCCGCGGGGACGCGGTTCTTTCTCCACGAAGTGATGTTGACCTCGACCAACGGCTTGGCCATATGTATTCCTTTCTCTCCCCGCTGTATCGCGTTGCCGTATGTTGACGGCACTCACTCTAGGACGCAGACCCAACCGGCAAGCATGGCGCACACTCTCAACACCCATTTATTGATAACGGTTCTCATTTATGATATGGTGACCCTGTTACAGCACACAGCACCTATGCGCCTCGCATGCAATCACACGATGAAGCGCCCACCAGAACTAAGGAGAGCCATTGAACCATCTACAGAAAACCCTCGCCGCAGCCGCAGCCTGCGCGGCATTGCTGCTGACAGGCACCGCATGCGGAAGCGCGAACAGCACAGACGGCAACGCAAACGGCAAGACGCAGAACACCATCACCGTGGTGGCATCCATCAACCAGTGGGGCACGCTCGCCAAAGAGCTTGGCGGCGACCTGGTGGAGGTAAGCAGCATCATCCATTCCACCAACGTGGAGGCGCACGACTACGAGCCGACCACCGCAGACGTGAACCGACTGCACAAGGCCACAGTCGCCATCGTCAACGGTGCCGACTACGACTCATGGGCCGTAAAAGGCGCGGCAAACGGCAAGGCGACCGTGGTGAATGCCGCCGAAGCGGGCGGCAAGAAGGACGGCGACAACCCGCACGTATGGTTCTCTGCCAACGTCCGCACCAAAACCGCCGACGCGATCACCGCCGCCTATCGCGAGGCAATGCCGGCCAAAGCCAGCGAATTCGCCAAACTCAATAAGGCATGGCAGGCCAAAGAGCATGAGCTCGAAGAACGCATCGACAAAAACAAGGAAGCGACCAACGGCATGACCTACGGCGCAACCGAATCCGTGGCGCACTATCTCGCCGACGACCTGGGCATGGTCGACCGCACACCCACCGGGTATGCGCAGGCCGCAGCGAACGAAAGCGAGCCCACACCCGGCGACATCACGCAGTTCACCAACGCACTGAAGAACAAACGCATCTCCATGCTTATTTTCAACCCGCAAGAAGCCAACGAAACAACCCAGCAAATCACCGCCGCCGCAAAGAAAGCCAACGTGCCGATCCTCGAAATCAGCGAACAGATGCCCAGCTCATACGACAGCCTGCTGGACTGGATGAGCGCCATCGTCAGCGCCATCGGGCATACCAGCTGAAAATCCAGTCAGCACCCGTCGCACCGTCCAACCGTCACACCCAACTATGGCGAAGCGCCCGACTCCCCCACTGGAGGAATCGAGCGCTTCGCCATATCAGAAGCCCCTACGACCCGCAGGACTACAGAATCGCAGTCACCACGAAGTCCAGAATGAACAGGATCGCCACGACCCAGATCACCGGATGGACATCCTTGGCCTGCTTCTTGCAAGTCTTGATGATGCAGTAGGTGATGAAACCGCCGGCGATGCCGTAGGAGATGGAGTAGCTGAACGCCATGAACACGGAGGCGAAGAACGCCGGGATAGCCTCGGAGATGTCGCCCCACTCGATTTCCTTGAGCGAGGAGGCCATCATGCAGCCGACCACGACCAGCACGCCGGCGGTCGCGGCGGACGGCACGGCGGAGATGATCGGGGACAGGAACGCGGACAGCGCGAAGCAGATCGCCACGACCACGGAGGTCAGGCCGGTGCGGCCGCCAGCGGCGATGCCCGCGGAGGACTCCACATACGTGGTGGTGTTCGAAGTACCGCAGATAGCGCCGATGGAGGTGGCGATGGAATCGGCGAACAGGGCCTTATCCATCTTGGAGGAGAAGCCGGAGCCATTCTCCAGAGCCTTCTCATCCTCCTCGGAGAAGATGCCGGTGCGGCGGCCGGTACCGATGAAAGTGCCGATGGTGTCGAAGGTGTCGGACATCGAGAACGCGAAGATGGTCAGCAGGATGATCGGCAGCTTGGACACATCGGAGAACAGCGCCGGGAAGCCGTCCTTGGTGAAGATCACACCGAAGGTCTGCGGCAGCTGGGCGAAGGTGTCGGCGATGGACACGGAGTTGGCCATGGTGGTCTGGCCCATCGGAATGCCGATGATGGCGGTGATGATGATGGACAGCAGCATGCCGCCACGCACCTTGAGCACGGTGAAGACGATGGCGAGGATCAGGCCGATGATGAACAGCCAGATAGTCGGATTGTTCATGACGGCCAGGCCCGGGGTCGCGGCCGTGGCAAGCCCCTTGCCGGCAGCCTTGGCGTCCTTGGTGGTGAAGGTGAAGAAGCCGACGTTCAAGAAGCCGACATAGGCCACGAACAGACCGATGCCGCCGCCGATGGCGTTCTGCAGCAGCTCAGGAATGGCCTTGATGATCATCTTGCGGATCTTGGTGACGGTGATGATGATGTTGATCAGACCGCACAGGAACACCATGCACAGGGTCTGCTGCCAGGAGAATCCGAGACCGAAGCAGACGGTGTAGGTGAAGAACGCGTTGAGGCCCATGCCGGCGGCCTGGGCGTACGGTACGTTGGCGAACAGGCCCATCACGAGGGTGCCGATGATGGCCGCGATGATGGTGGCCAGGAACACGCCGCCCCACGGCATACCCGTCTGCGACAGGATCTGCGGGTTGACTATGATGATATAGGACATGGCGAAGAACGTGGTCAGGCCGGCCATGACTTCAGTGGACGCGGTGGTGCCGTTCTCCTTCAGATGGAAAAACTTTTCCATTATCTCTTCTCTGTCTTGTTGTCTTGGGTTGATAGGAACGCGCACGTTCCGCACGCGCTCCGGCGAGAATCGCGACTCGCCGTGGAACGTAAGTTCCGAACGCGCTTACCCTAGCACCGCCATGGGTCATCGGAATTGCATGGGCTGCGAGAGTATTGCAGAAGACCTGCGGAAGACTTTGTGGAAGGCCTGTTGAAGGCTTTGCGGAAACGTCGTGGAAGGCTGTTGAGGGGCTGCAGAGGACTTGGCGGAACGTCGCTCTAATCCAACGTAAGACCAGCCAGATCGGCGCAGACATACTCATACGTCTCATCCACGACCCGGAATCCCAACCTGGCATACATATGCTTCGGGGTGTCCTCGGCGTCGGCAGCGGCAGCGACAGTGGCATCAGCAACGGCGGCATCAGCATACGAGACGGTTCCGCATAAAAAAAGTACCCTCTGCCACACCACTCACACGCCCAAATCCCCCACTGACACGCCCAAAAACACCCACTGACTGGATAAAAATGCCCTTGCCCAGTCGCTCACACGACCAAATCATCCAGACACTGGGAAAAACAACCCCTGACAGACCACTAACACGCCAAAAACACCCACCGACTGGATAAAAACAGACGCTGAGGGGGATCCCAGACACCAAAAACCTCCAGCCAATGGGAAAAATAACCCCTGACGGGGCACCTGCACGACTGAATCACCCACCAACTGGATGAAAACGGACGCTAAGCGGGACTCCACACGCCAAAAACATCCAGACAATGGGAAGAACAACCCCTGACAAGCCACTTAGACTCAAGAATATCCAGTCGCTGGAAGAAAACGGACGCTGAGAGGGAATTCACACGCCAAAAACATCCAGTCAGCGGGAAAAGGGCGTCTTCCGGACATTCAGAGATCAAAAACATCCAGCCAATGGGAAGAATAACCCCTGATAGGTCGCTCACACGACCAAATATTCCACCGGCTGGATAAAAACAGACGCCGAAAGGGATCCCAGACGCCCAAAACATCCAGCCAATGGGAAAAACGGACGCTAGGAAGCCAATCAGACGACCAAAACATCCAGACAGTGGGAGAAAACGACCTCTGGCAAGCCAGTCACACGCCAAAAACACCCAGGCACTGGAGGAAAACGGACGCTAGGAAGTCTCTCAGACGTCCAAAATATCCAGCCAATGGGAGAATCCGCCCGCCGAGCATGGCCCAGCGAGCGGATTCCTCGGATTGCGGGAGCGAACCGATTCCGCAGATCAGCCAAAGCGTGTAATTACGGAGCCACTACGCGAAGCACTGGTTTCCAATCGGCTGAAGCCGACTTGCGACAGTCCACCGAATTGCCGCTGCGTTTTGGCGGATCGACCTCATCGATCAGCCGAAGCGGCCGGACACGTAGCGCTCGGCCTCTTCGTTCTGAGGATTATTGAACATGGTGGTGGTGTCGGTGAAGTACTCCAGGTGGCCCGGCTGCCCCACGGCCTTCAGGTTGAAGAAGCCCGTGTAGTCGGCGATACGCGCGGCCTGCTGCATGTTATGCGTCACGATCACGATGGTGTAGTCGTTCTTCAGCTCGTTGATCAGATCCTCCACGGCCAGCGTCGAGATCGGGTCGAGCGCGGAGCACGGCTCGTCCATGAGCAGCACCTGCGGATGCACGGCCACGGCGCGCGCGATGCACAGCCTCTGCTGCTGGCCGCCGGACAGGCCGACGCCCGGATTATCCAGACGATCCTTGACCTCGTTCCACAGGTTCGCGCCACGCAGCGCCCACTCGACCAGATCGTCCGCATCGGACTTCGCGATCTTGCGGTTGTTGAGCTTCACGCCGGCGAGCACGTTCTCGCGGATAGACATGGTCGGGAACGGGTTCGGACGCTGGAACACCATGCCCACGTCGCGGCGCACGGCCACCGGGTCTACGTCCTTGGCATACAGGTTCTTGCCTTCCAGCAGCACCTCGCCCTCGCAGTGCGCGCCGGGGATGATCTCGTGCATGCGGTCGAGCGTGCGCAGCACCGTGGACTTGCCGCAGCCGGAAGGTCCGATGAATGCGGTGACCTTGTTCGCCTCGATGTTGAGGTTCACATCCTCCACGGCCAGGAAGTTGCCGTAGTAGATGTTCAGATGGTTGACATCAATACGTTGTCCCATGTGATTTTCCTTATGAATTGGTTGGTTACGACTGCACGGATCAGCGTTCGGTCTTGACGGCGAACAGCTTCGCCACCAGACGTCCGATGAGGTTGAGGATGAGCACGAGCACGATGAGCACGAGAGCCGCGGCCCAGGCGCGTTCCATCGGGATGGTGGTCACGCAGGAGGCGTCCGCGCCGACCGGGCAGTTGGCGTTCAGCTTGGAGTATTCCTGGTAGACGTACACCGGCAGGGTGGTCATCTGGCCGGAGAACAGGTTCACGTTGGTGGAGGCGATGTAGCCGGCGGTCATGAGCAGCGGCGCGGTCTCGCCGATCACTCGCGCGATGGCCAGAATGCAGCCGGACACGATGCCCGGCAGTGCGGTGCGCAGCACGATCTTGGTGATGGTGCGCTGCTTGGTCACACCCAGCGCATACGAGGCCTCGCGCAGATCGTTCGGCACGATCTTGAGCATTTCCTCACTGGACTTGACCACGGTGGGCAACATGAGCAGCGACAGCGCCACGGAGCCTTCGAAGCCGTTGATGGTGCCGGGGCCGAGCAGGATGGTGAACATCGAGAAGGCGAACAGGCCGGCCACGATGGACGGGATGCCGCTCATCACGTCCACCAGCAGGGTGATGGCGCGCGACAGCTTGCCGCGGTTGGAGTACTCGACCAGGTACACGGCGCACATCAGGCCGATCGGGATGGAGATGACCATGGCACCGAGCGTGATCTCCAGCGTGCCGATGATGGCGTGCTGCACGCCGCCGTAGCCGCCGGAGGGCGTCGGGTTGCCGCCGACCACGCCTGTCATGTTATAGCTCAGGAAGTTGAGGTTGAGCCTCTTGACGCCGTTGGCGATGGTGGTCCACAGCACGGAGATCAACGGCACGAGCGCGACGATGAACGCCAGCGAGATCAGCATGCGCATGGCCGCGTCCTTGCGCTTGCGGGCCGCGATGAAGGAACGGGTGGGTTTGAACTTGTCGAAGTCGATGACGGGCGCGCCGTTCATGGGGGATTCTTCGGTTGCGGACATCATGCGCTCGCTTTCTCGGTGATCTTACGTGCGGTGAAGTTCACCACGAAGGTAATGAGGAACAGGACCAGGCCGGTGCCGATCAGCGCGGAGACGCCCAGCGAATTCGCTTCCGGGTACTGCGCCGCGATGTTGGCCGCGATGGTCTGGTTCTGGGAGGCCTGCAGCAGTTTGAACGAATAGTTGAGACCCGGGGACAGGATCATCAGCACGGCCATGGTCTCGCCGAGTGCGCGACCCAGGCCGAGCATGGAGGCGGACACGACGCCGGACTTGCCGAACGGCAGCACGGCGAGCTTGACCATCTCCCATCTGGTCGCGCCGAGCGCCAGAGCCGCCTCTTCCTGCAGGCGCGGGGTCTGCAGGAAGATGTCGCGCGACATGGAGGTGATGATCGGCAGGATCATGACCGCGAGCACCACGGACACGGTGGCGACGGTACGGGAGGGGTTGGCGGCCGGGCCGGCGAAGATCGGGATCCAGCCGAACGTCTTCGACAGCCAGTTCCAGAACGGGTAGATGGCCGGGACGAGCACCAGGCCACCCCACAGGCCGTAGATGACGGACGGGATGGCGGCCAGCAGATCGACCACGTAGCTCAGCACGGTGGCGAGCTTCTTCGGCGCGTAGTGCGAGATGAACAGCGCGATGCCCACCGAGACGAAGAAGGAAATCAGCAGTGCGAGGGCCGAAACCAGCACGGTGCCGAACAGCAGCGGCCCGACGTACTGCCAGAAGTTGGTGGCCTTGCCGCCGGTGAAGCTGGAAATCGTGGCGCTGTTGGCCTTCTGGTCGCCGCCGATCAGCGGCCATGCGCGGAACAGCAGGAACAGGGCGACGGCGGCAAGCACCACCAGAATGAGGATGCCACAGCCATAGGCGACGCCTTTGAATACCTTGTCGGCGGTTTTGCCGCTGCCATGGCGTTCGGCCGTGTTGTCTTGCGAACTCACAAGTTCTCCTTGGAACGTATTTCGGAACGTATTTGGTGTACTCAGCAGTTTGAGCGAAGTCGGATTCCTCTCATCCTACATGGGAATCGGGGGCTCCGACTTCGCTCGGAACGGCAAGTCAGCGACTTGTCACTTGGTGGAGATCGCCTTGATGGATTCGGCGATCTTGGCGGTCAGCGTGCTCGGCAGCGGCGCGGTGCCGGCGGCCTGCTGGGCGGTCTTCTGGCCTTCGTCGCTGGTGACGTAGCTCAGCCAGGACTTGGCGAACTCGGCGGTCTTGGTGTCCTTGTATGCCGGGCAGACGATGTCGTAGGAGACCAGCACGATCGGGTAGGCGCCGTCGGCCTCGGTCTTGTGGTTGATGTTCACCACGACGCGGTGGTCGCCCTTGACGTCGGCGATCTTGGAATCCTCGATGACCTTGGAACCGGCGTCGGCGGAGATCTCGGTGTACTTGGAGCCGACCTTGACGGCCACGGTGCCCAGCTCGCCGATCTGGGAAAAGTCGGCGTAGCCGATGGTGCCGTCGGCCTGCTTGACGGTGTTGATCACGCCGGAGGTGCCCTTGGCGCCCTGGCCGACCTCGTTCGGCCAGTTCTCGGACAGGTCGTAGGTCCAGTCGTTCGGGGCCACATCCTTGAAGTAGCTCACGAAGTTCTGGGTGGTGCCGGACTTATCGGAACGGTGCACGACGGTGATGTCGGTGTCGGGCAGGTCGAGCTTCGGGTTCTGGGACTTGATGGCGTCGTCGTTCCACTTGGTGATCTTGCCGTCGAAGATCTTGGCGATGGTGGAGGCATCCATGTTGACGTGCTTGCCCTGGTCGGACACGCCCTTGAGGTTGAACACGACCGCGATCGGGGAGACGTACACCGGCACGTCGAAGGCGGTGCCCTTGGCGCACACGTTCTTGGACTGCTCGACCTCGTCGTCGGCGAGCGCCTTGTCGGAGCCTGCCCATGCGGTGGCACCCTGCAGGAAGGTGGTCACGCCGGCGCCGGAGCCGGAGGGATTGTAGGCGATCTTGGCGTCCGGGTTGGTGTTCTTGAATCCGGCGATCCAGGCTTCGACGGCGGCCTGCTGGGAGGAGGCGCCTGCGCCGGCGTAGTCGCCGGAGATCTGCGTGCTGGAGTTCTTGGTGGAAGTCGAATCAGTGGTGGCCGCGGTGTTGTCGCCGCAGGCGGCGAGGGAGGCCAGCATGGCCAGGCCGGAGACGGCGGCCAGTGAACGAACGATGAGATTCTTGTTCATTATCTTCTTATTCCTCATGTCATCTGTCTGGACGGGGGCCGTGGCCGCCCGTCGCTTAGGACACTTACAAGCCTAGGGAATCCGGCGGGTGCCCCGAACCAAAATAGGTGAACGGAAGATGAACAGTTCCCGTCATTTGCGACTGGGCTATCGAGCAACCGACAGGCCTATCAGTCGGCAGTCGGGCCGCAAGCGACCGTCAGTCGGAGGGTTCGTCGATCTTGTAGCCCAGTCCGCGCACGGTGCTCAGGTATTTCGGGTGGCTCGGCACTTCCTCGATCTTGGCGCGCACGCGCTTGACGTGCACGTCGAGCGTCTTGGTGTCTCCCACGTAATCCGCGCCCCAGATGCGGTCGATGAGCTGGTGGCGGGTGAGCACGCGTCCCTTGTTCTGCATCAGGTATTCGAGCAGTTCGAATTCCTTCAGCGGGAAGAATACCGATTCGCCGCGCACGGTGACCTGATGCTGACCCACGTGCATCACGATGTCGCCACAGACCAGCGGCACGTCGTCGTCGCCCGCCACGCCCTGCTGTTGGGCGTTCTGGTTGCGGCGCATGACGGCGCGGATGCGTGCCAGCAGTTCGCGGAAGGAGTACGGCTTGGTCACATAGTCGTCGGCGCCGATCTCCAGACCGACCACCTTGTCAATCTCCGTGCTTTTCGCGGTCAGCATGATGATCGGCACGCGGCTCTGCTCGCGGATGCGGCGGCACAGCGCGGTTCCGTCGATGCCGGGGAGCATCAGGTCGAGCAGCACCAGGTCGATGCCGCCGTGGGTGAACAGTTCGAGCCCTTCCTCGCCGGTGGCCGCGGCGGAGACCTCGTAGCCTTCGCGGGTGAGCTGGTACACCAGCGGTTCCCGGTAGGACTCCTCATCTTCCACGATCAGTATGCGTGTCATGCTGTTTCCTCATTTCTCTGTATTCAAGCTTCTCTGCCGGTCATCTGTTCCGCTATGCCGTCTGGCCGGTTGCGGCATCGCCGGTGTTGTCCGCATCGTTGGTGCTGTCCGCATCGTTGGCGCTGCTGGCGTTAGCTACACTGCCAGCATCGCCGGCGCACGGCAGTTCGATGGTGAACGTGGACCCCTCGGATTCGTGCGACCATACGGAAATCGTGCCGCCGCAGTCCTCCACGCAGTGCTTGGTGATGGCAAGGCCCAGGCCGGTGCCGCCCGTCTGGCGGGAGCGTGCCGGGTCGACGCGGTAGAAGCGTTCGAAGATATGGCCGATGGATGCTTCCGGAATGCCGATGCCCTGGTCGATCACGCGGATGTGCACGTTGCCCGCATCCTCGCTCACCACCACACGAACCGTGGTGTGTTCGGGCGAATAGTGGATGGCGTTCTCCACCAGGTTCTTCACCGCGGTGACGATCGCGTTCTCGTCGCATTCGATCCACACGTCGGGGTCGTCGCCAGCCGGTTCCAGCCCCAGCTGCGTGCCGCCGTACGCCAGCACCAGGTCGATGTGACGCCGGTCGGCCTGCACGCGATTCGCGTCGATCGCGGCGCGGGCCACGGCCAATGCGGACAGCCGTTTCGGCTGAAGGCCATGCCCGGCATCCTGCATCTTCTGCAGGTCGATGAGTTTCTGCACCAATTCGGTCAGTCGCGCGGATTCCTTGCTCACACGACCGGAGAAATACCGCACCGCGTCAGGATCGTCGGACGCGTCGGAAATGGTCTCGGCCAGCAGCGAGATCGCGCCCGCAGGCGTTTTCAGCTCATGCGCCACATTCGTCATGAACTCGCGGCGCATCTCCTCGAAATGCCTGCGTTCGCTCACATCCGTGATGAACAGCGCGAACAGGCCATCGCCTATGCCGCTCACCCGCACGCTCAGATACCGTTCGCGCGAGGGCGCGGCCTGGCCGGCCCGCACTCCCCTGCCCGAAGATCCACGTTCAAGATCGGCAGCCGGGCGAGTCACCTCAAGCTCGCGTTCACGGCTCACCCCGTCATGCTCCACCTGGGCGAGCATGTCGAGCATATCGTCGTTGCGGATATGACCGGACGCCACGCAGCCGTACTGTTCGATGTCGTCACGCGCATACCGGATGGCACCGTTGCCGTCCGTCAGCGCCACGGCCTGGGGCAACGCGCGCATGAACGCCTCTTCGACGCTCCGCTTCGACTCGCCGGAGCCGAGCAGCGATTCGCCGCCTACGGTCTTCCTGCCGCCGTCATGTTCTTCGCCGGCGATGCGCTCGCCGCGTTCCTTGCCTGCCCAATACGCGGCGAGGGCGGCTGCCGCCACCGCCGCGATCATCAGGAGAATCTGCCACCATTGCATTCGCTGCTTGTTGCCTTTTCGACTATCGGGGTTTGCCCAAAGGGCATCTTCGCTTTACCACAGTAGCGAAGCGATGGCGGCGATCATGCGTAATACGCCTGAAGTTCAGCTATTGTTCACCTACAGACGCTTGAGGATGTCCACGGCGATCCCGGCGGCGGTGTTCGCGTATTCGCTGATGTCGAAGCCCTTGAACTCCTCGTAGTCGGTGTCGGCGTTGTCGGACAGCGCGCGGATCACCAGCGAGGGGACGTCGTTGCGTGCGGCGACCTGAGCCACCGCGGTGCCTTCCATCTCCACCGCATCGGCACCGGTGGCACTGATGACCTCTTCGACCTTGGCCGGATCGTCCACGAAGTAGTTGCCGGAGGCGATGATGCCGGTGATGTGCGTGATGCCGGCGTCGCTCAGCGCCTCGCCCGCGATGTCCAGTAGGTGGGCGTCGCTGTGGAATTCCTCGATGGGCTTCTCTTCGGTGCCGGGCTTCCACTGGCCCACGAGGCGCATGTCGGTGTCGAGGTAGCGCAGGGTTCCGCCGAGCACCACATCGTTGATGTGCAGCTTCTTGTTGAGGTTGCCCGCGATGCCGGAGAAGATGATGGCTTCGGGGTGGTAGACGTCGATGAGATGCTGGGCGGTGGCCGCCGCCGCGACGAGTCCCATGCCGCCCACGGTGGCCGCGACGCCGAGTTCCTCGCCGGCGTTGGTGGTGAGCGTGCCGTAGGTCACGTCAAGGCTTGCCTCCTTGGTGTGCGTGGGGTTGCCAAGTGTTTCGGCGATGTGCGCGACTTCCTCGTTCAGTGCGCCGATGATGGCGATGGTTCGGGTCATGGGTGTTCCTTTCGTATCGTGTTTGTGCGCCGCCGTCAGTTCCAACGGCGTGTGGCTACTGCCTGTGCGAGTTCGCGCAGCAGCTGTTCGGTGTCTTTCCAGCTCAGGCAACGGTCGGTGATCGACTTGCCATACACCAACTGGTCGAGCGGGGCGGCCGGCTGGTTGCCGCCTTCGATGAAGCTTTCCATCATGATGCCGGTGATGCCCTGTTCCCCCGCAGCGATGCGCGAGGCGATGTTGCGCACGACCTCGGCCTGCCTGTGCTCGTCCTTGCCGGAGTTGCCGTGCGAGCAGTCCACGATCACACCGTGCGCCGCTGCGGAATCGGCGGGCATTTCGGCGCGGATGGTGCTCATGGTCTGCGCGATCGACGCCGCATCGTAGTTCGGCCCGCTGCTCGACCCGCGCAGCACCACATGGCAGTCGGGGTTGCCGAGCGTCTTGACCACGGCCGCGCGGCCAAGATGGTCGATGCCGAAGAACGTGTGCTGTTGGGCGGAGGCGAAGCAGGAGTCGGTCGGGGCCTTGACGGAACCGTCGGTGGCGTTCTTGAAGCCGATCGGCATGGACAGGCCGGATGCGAGCTGCCTGTGCACCTGGCTTTCGGTGTTGCGTGCGCCGATGGCACCCCAGCTGACCGCGTCGGAGATGTACTGCGGGCTGGTCGGCTCCAGGAACTCGGTGGCACAGGCGAGACCCTCGCCCAGCACGTCCAGCAACGTGCGGCGTGCAAGCAGCAGCCCCTTGCGAATGTTGCAGCTGCCGTCGATGTCCGGGTCGTTGATCAGGCCCTTCCAACCGACGGTGGTGCGCGGCTTCTCGAAGTACACGCGCATGACGATCAGCAGATGATCGTCCAGTTCGTTCTTCAGTGCGGCAAGACGACGGGCGTAATCCAGTGCGGCCTTCGGGTCGTGCACCGAACACGGGCCGACGATGACCAGTAGGCGGTCGTCCTGGCCGTACAGGCATGCCCTGATCTCGTCGCGTGAACGGGCGACGAGCTCCTGCGCCTGCTCGCTTAGCGGCTGGTCGGACAGCACTTGGGCCGGCGTGGGCAGCACCTCGAATTCCAGCACACGGCGGTTCACGATCCTGCTGACACCGACCTGATCCTCCCAGCGCGGCACGTCGGTGGCCGTCAACGGGTTCTTGCCCTCGTCCATGGCCTGCCGGATCGCACGCATCTCCTCCGGCCGATTCAATGGCTTGGCCACGCCGCCGGCGCTCAACGCCAACGACGTCCCATCCTGCTGCTGCATCACATGCCTCCTCGAAATCTTCGCTCACACAAAGAATAGCCGAACCCCGAGCTGACGGTCATCCGCCGATGGCGAATGCTCCCCGGCGCAACCTGCCACGGTACCCGTCCGTCATCCGAATGCCAGCCAACTTCCGACCGGCGTCACACCTGGCCGCACAGCTCCAGCACGACCAGCAAGGCGTTCAATGCGATGACCAGCACGACGATCAGCAGGAAGAACGCGTGGCAGACCGGCCCGTCGACCCACCGCCCCATCAGCGAGGAACTATGCGTGTAGCGCATCAGCGGAATGATGGCGAACGGAATGCCGATGGACAGGATCACCTGCCCGATCACCAGCGCCTCGGTGGGATTCGGCGCGAACCACAGCACCACCAGTCCGGGCACCAGCGTGACCACGCGGCACGCCCACATCGGCGCCTTGATGCGCAGCAGGCCGTGCATGATCTCGGAACCGGCATAGGTGCCCACGGATGTGGAGCTGAGCGAGGAGGCCAGCAGACCAATGGAGAAGATGGTGCCGATGCCCGGCCCGAGCACGCTGACGATGGCGTGCTGCGCGCCGTCGATCGAATCGGTGCCCTTCATGCCGTACAGGGAGTTCGCCGCAAGGATCAGCAGGCACAAGTTCACCGTGCCTGCCAGCAGCAGCGCCCACGCCACATCGATTTTCGCGCCGTGCAGCAGGCGCGGGACGGACGGCTTCTTCTGACCGCCCGCATAATGGTCGTTCACCAGCGTGGAGTGCAGGTAGATCGCGTGCGGCATGACCGTCGCGCCCAGCATGGAGGTGGCCATCATCACCGAATCACGGTTGGTGAACCGCGGCACCAGTCCTTTCGCGACATCGACCGGATTCGGAGGATCGATGAACAGGCCGGCAATGAATCCGAACGTGATCACCAGCAGCAGCGCGATCACGATCTTCTCGAACAGGCGCTGCGTGCTGCCGCCTTCGAACATCAGCAGCACCGTCGAGACCGCGCCGATGATCAGGCCGCCGACGAACAGCGGCAGGCCGAACAGCAGGTTCAGCGCGATAGCACCGCCGATGAGCTCGGCCAGATCGGTGGCGATGGCGATCACCTCGGCCTGCATGAAGAACATGAAACGCCCGGCGTCGCTCATGCGCTCGCCCAGCAGCTCGGGCAGGGATTTGCCGGTGACCACGCCAAGTTTGGCCGACTGGTATTGGATGAACACGCTCATGACATTGGCCACCACCAGCACCCACACCAGCAGGTAGCCGTAGCGTGCGCCGGAGGTGATGTTCGCCGCCACATTGCCTGGGTCGACGTAGGCCACCGCAGCCACGAACGCCGGGCCGAGAATGCCGGCGAGCGCATGCCCATGGTGCTTTCCGCCGCCCTGCGTTCCTTCGGATGCGTCGCCCGTGCGATCCGTCTGCGTTTCCACTGTTTTCGTTATACCGTCCGCTGTGCCATCACCCGTTATGGCATTGTCTTGCGGATATTCGCTCTCTCGTTCCATACCGCCCTCTCTTCATAACCGGTTACGGTATAGCGCGGCCATGTTAGCGGTCATGTTACCTGTGCGGAAAGCGGATTCGAACGTTCGCCCGGCTATTTCAGGACTGCGGGATCTCCTGCGCCGGGCAGGTGTGCAGTACGGCCTGCATGGCGGTTTTCTCGTTGGAGGTGACACTGAGCGAGTATTTCGCCTTCACACCGATCTGCCGCGCCACGTACTCGCAGCGGTAGGCGCTGTTGGTAGGCAGCCAGTAGGCGGCCGAGGCGGAGCCTTTCGCCTGGTTGGCGGGACCGTCCACGGCGAGCAGATTGTAGGGGTCGTTCGCGAACGCGTACCGTTTGCTGGCATCCCATGCAAAGGCACCGGAACGCCATGCGTTCTCCAATGCCACCACATGGTCGATCTGCACGGCCGAGCTGGTCCTCACGCCACGGGTGAATCGGATGGTCTTGCCGGTGTAGGGGTCGTGCAGCACGCCGCCAGCCACGATGCACGACCCGCGGTATTTGTACGTCACGTCCGTCAGGTCGCGGGCGAGGATGTCCTCGCGCACATCGCAGCCGTCGTTGTTCGCGTCGGTTTTGCGGAAGCCGAACAGGTCGCGGTCGTAGCCAGCAGGTTTCGCGCCATCATCGACCTTCAGCGCATCCAGCGCATCCGCCGCCGGACCGCTGGCCGTATGCTCGCCGGTGATCTCGGCCACCTGCGGGCTGAGCTTGGTCAGCAGGATCGCGGCGCAGCTGCCGATGATGATGGCGGCAAGAAGCATCACCAGCGTACGGAACCAGCTGGCGGAGGTGTCGATCAGGCGGCGTGGAAAACGCGAACGTCGGCTCATGGCATCCTTTGCAAATCCGGTTGTGCGCCCGATATGTCCGGCATATCGGGCATATCACGCGCATCAGGCGCATCGGGCGTGCGGAAGTATCGGGCGATCAGGCGTAGGTGAAGGTCATCGGATCGTGGCCGGCACGGGTCGGGCCATCCAGGGCGTCGATCGCGGCATGCTCGTCGGCGGTGAGGGCGAAGCCGAACAGATCGAGGTTCTCCTTCTGACGTTCAACGTGCACGGACTTGGGGATGATGATCGTGCCGTTCTCGATATGCCAGCGCAGGATCACCTGTGCCGGAGAGACGCCGTGCGCGGCGGCGATGCGTTCGATGGTGCCGTTGCCGGCGTTGAGATCGGCGCCACGGGCCATGGGCGAATACGCCTCGACGGCGATGCCATGCTCCTTGCAGTAGGCGACCACCTCGCGCTGCTGCCACGTGGGGTGCAGCTCGATCTGGTTCACGGCCGGGTATTCGCCGGTCTCCTTGTGCAGACGCTCCAGATGTTCCGGCAGGAAGTTGCACACGCCGAGCGTCTTCACACGGCCTTCGGCACGGAATTCGTCGAACGCCTTCCATGTCTCGCCGCTGCGCCAGTCGAACGGGGTCGGCCAATGCAGCATGTACATGTCCACATAATCCAGCTGCAGCAGGCCAAGCTGACGGTCGAACGCCTTGCGCGCGGAATCATACCCCTGTTCGGAATCACGCAGCTTGGTGGTGACCCACAGGCTCCGGCGCTTCTCGCCGGTGGTGTATCCTGCGGCGGCGAGCGCACGGCCCACACCGCCCTCGTTGTTGTAGCCAGCGGCACCGTCGATATGACGGTAGCCCGCCTCCAACGCGCTTTCAACCACCGGGGTCACGCCGTCATCGTCGATGCGCAGTACGCCAAGGCCGATCTGCGGGATGGCGTTGCCGTCGCTCAACGTGATGTCGGGGACTTCGTTGGGATTGGGATGCTGGTTCGTCATCGTTGCTCCTTCATTTCGGTATGGAACGGCCCGGCTGGCACCGGGCCCGCGCTTCCGCTCATACGCGACCGTCTCGTTCCGCCGGCTTTCCTGATATGCGGCTCTGCAGTGCAGTCTATGCCACAGCCGGGAGGATGCGCAGACCGAACCGCGTTCAACGCGTGGTGGCGCGGGCGATCACGCGCGAGGGGATGCTGATATGTTCCGGGGCGACCTCACGTCCGGCGATGCGCATCAGCATGCGCTCGCCGACCTTCGGCACGATCACGTCGAATCGGGGGTCCATGGTGGTCAGCGGCGGTTGCAGATACGCCGCCTCCTCGATGTTGTCGAATCCGATTACCTGCACCTGGCCGGGCACGCTGATGCCGTTCGCGGCCAATGCCGACAGCACGCCGATGGCCAGCTGATCGTTGAACGCCACCACGCCGTCGAATTCCCTGCCCGCATCAAGCAGCTGCTGCACGGCCTTGTATCCGCAGCCGATGGCCCAATCGCCGCCGTCGACCACCAGTTCCGGGTCAAGTTGCGCGCCATGCTCATGGCAGGCTTCGATCACGCCGCGCAGTCGCAGACCGGCATTGCCGTCGGTGGCGGTGAGCGCGGCCTGTTCGTCGTATGTTCCACGGCTGCCAACCACGGCCAGTCGCCGTGCGCCGCGTTCGAAGAGGTAGGAGGCGGCCGTACGCGAGGCTTGCACATCGTCGCAGGCCACGTGGTCGCATACGCCCCGCACGTCACGTGCACCGACCGTGACCAGCGGGTAGTCCACGCTCAGATCACGAGCCGTCAGGTCCTCGTCCTCCGACATCGACAGAATCAACCCGTCGGACACCGTGGTGTTGAAATCACGCAGCAGCTCGCGCGCGCCCCGGGCGTTCTCCCCTCCGTAGGTGACGACGTACACCAGATAGCCGTCCGTTCTGGCCTGTTCGATGACCCGGTTGGCGAGTTCCGCGAGATACGGCGGCGTGAGCATCGGCACCGCGAGTGTGATGACACCGGTGCTGTTGCGGTTCAGGTTTCGCGCCGACACGTTGACGCGGTACCCGAGCCGGCGGATGACCTCCTGCACGCGCGCCCTGGTTTCGTTGGACATGCGCCCGGCGTCGTTGATGACGTTGGAGGCGGTTTTGAGCGAGACGCCGGCCTCCTGCGCCACATCACGCAACGTGACGCGCTTTCTGCCGGATTCCATCTCGCTCAATACCGCCTCCATGTCATTGGCCTCGTTCGGGCCACCGGGTGCGCCGGGCCTGTGCCGCCCGGCTCGCTACTGCCGATTGTATCGTTTCACCACGAGCACGCCGTTGCGGTGGATGACGTAGCTTTCCGGCTCCGCGCCCTCGTCGCACTGGAAACGGTATACGACCTCGCCGTCGACGCCGGTCACGGTGGTCTCGTGCTTGCCGCGCGGCAGATAGAAATCGAAGACCGCTTCGGCATTGGCGCGCTCGGTGTGCAGTGTCGTGACCGGATCGTAGCTGGGGCCGTCACCAGTTGCCGCAGAACCGTCAATCAGCTGGCTACCGATGAACGCGGCGATATCGGCGACGTTCAGATCGCAGCCGACGAAATAGGCCGTGCCCTTGCCGTACGGGTTGCGCGTGATCGCGGCGGTGCCGTCCAGCTCCCATTCGTCGGCCTGTTCGCCGGCGTAGGTGGCCAGCACCTCCACGTCGGTGCCGTCCACGTCGATGTCGTTCTGCCACAGGCGCGTGACCATGCCGTTGGACAGGCGGATCTCACTGGGCTCGCCCGCAGCCTCGGCACCGAGAATGTTGAATTCCTCGCCGCGAATGCCCAGCATGCCGCGCAGCACGCCGTCACCGGCACCCGGGTAGCCGCCCAGCCAGGTGTGGAAGTTCTCATCGATCAGACCGGTCGCATAGCCGACCACCACGGTGCCGCCGTCGCGCACGAAACGTTCCAGACGCGCGGTGTCGTCGGCGCTCAGCATGAGCACGGTGGGCAACACCACCGTCGTGTAGCCGCTCCAGTCGTATTTCAGCGGCACGATGTCGGCACGTGTTCCGGCGTCGAGGAACGCACGGTACCAGTCGCGCACGTCGTGCCAATGGTTGAGCTTCTTGCTCGGCAGCGTCTCGCTGCGTGTGGCCCACTCGGATTCGGCGCTGAACAGGATCGCCGTATCGGCGGCCACCAGCTCGGTGCCCTGCACACCGGCATCGCCAAGCGTCCTGAGCGCGGCACCCAGCTCGCACACGTTGCGGTACAGCTTCGTGTTCTCGCCGGCATGGGGCACCATCGCGGAATGGAAGGACTCGGCGCCGAATGCGGAGGCGCGCCACTGGAAGAAGTTGATGGCGTCCGCGCCCATGGCCACATGCGCCACGGAATCGCGCACGGTCTCGCCCTTGCGCTTGCGCACATTGAGGTCCTTCCACTGCACGGCCGACGTGGAATGCTCCATCACATACCACGGCTTGCCCAATGCCAGGGAGTCCATCAGCGCATCGGAGCAGAACAGCTCGTCGATATGCGATTCGCCCTCGTGGAAATAGTGATCGTTGGACACGAAATCGACCTCACCGGCCCAGTCGGCGTAATCCATGCAGCACTGGTCGGTGGAGACCATGAAGTTCGTGGTGAACGGCTTGCTGGGGCAAATCTCGGCGATGGCGTCGCGTTCGGCCTTGTAGAAGTCGAGCAGCATATCGTTGCCGAACCGTTCGAAGTCGAGCTTCTGACCGGGGTTCACCATGGAGTCGGCACCCATGAAGCGCGGGATGAGCACTTCGTCGAAGCCGTTCATCTCCTGCCCCCAGAACGTGGTGCCCCAGGCGGCGTTGAGGGCGTCGATGGTGCCGTACTTGCGCTCGCACCATGCGCGGAAGGCGTGCAGCGCGTTGTCGCAGTAGTCGTAGCGGTTGTTCCAACCGTATTCGTTGCCCATATGCCATGCGGTGACGTAGGGGTTCTCGCCGTAGCGTTCGGCCAGTTTGCGGCACAGCGTGAGCGCATATTCCTTGAATACCGGGCTGGTGGGGCTCCACGACTGGCGTGAGCCGGCGTTGACGGGGTGACCGAATTTGTCGTGCGGCAGGACCTCGGGGTGCTGCTCGTACAGCCACAGCGGCGCGGTGGCGGTGGCGGAGGCCAGATCGACGGCGATGCCGGCCTTGCCGAGCTTGTCGATGATGCGGTCGAGCCAGCCGAATTCCCAGCGGTGTTCTTCCGGCTGGATGCGGTCCCAGCTGAAGATGGCGAGGGCGACGGTGTTGACGCCGGCCTGTTTCATCAGCCGGATGTCGTCGTCCCACACGTCTTCCGACCACTGGTCGGGGTTGTAGTCACCGCCGAATGCAATGCCACGACCTGATTCGGTCAGCAGCGACGGCCAGCGGAATGTTCTGCGATGTGCCATGAGTCCGTTCCTTTGCAATCTCATTGCGTCCAAGTGGTACAACTGTGTATCAAGTGCTATGGTACACGGTTGTACCACCTGCTGTCAAACGATGATGACCGCACACACCTCTTAACGCAAAAGCGCCGACCCGTACCAATCGGGTCGGCGTTCATAGTGGTTACGGGCGACACACAATGCATCGCCCGTACAGTCCATTCGGCTACAGACTGATCACCTGATCGGCGATCCGCATGGCGGAGGCGCGATGGGACACCAGCACCACGGCCCTGCCGCCATGGCCGGAATTATGCCCGGAACCACGCCCGGAGCCGTGACCGGAATGCTTGCGATCATGCTCATCCCCATGCACCAGCGCGTCGATGGAGCAGAGGATGATCGCCTCATTCAAGGCATCGAGCCGGCTGGTGGGCTCGTCGAACAGCACCAGATCAGCGTCGCGCAGGAACACCCGCGCCAGGCCGATACGCTGGCGTTCGCCTTCGGAAAGCCTGTCGCCCAACTCCCCCACCGGCGTATCGAAGCCTTCGGGCAGCGATTCGATGAGCTCAAGCGCGGAGGCCTTGCGGCACGCCTCACGCAAGCGTTCCTCAAGAGCACCGTCTTGCTTCGACCGCTTCGCCCGTTCCTCCGCACCGTTGGCCGCATCGGTCAACGTTCCGGCATCGGCAATAGCCAGCATCAGGTTGTCCCGAATCGTGCCGTCGAACAGATGTGTCTCCTGCCCCATCAACGTCTGCACCCGGCGGCGATGATGTGCGTCGATCTTCGGCAGCGGCTGATTGGACAGACGCACCTCGCCGGACTGCGGGTCCCAATAGCGCATGAGCAGCTTGATCGTCGTCGACTTGCCCCTGCCGGATGGCCCCTGCACACCGAGAATGCCATGCTTGGGCACGGTAAGCGAGAAGTCGTTGAGCACCGGCGCGGCGTCGGGCGAGTACGAGAACGTGACGTGATCCATCGCCATGCCCTTGTACCGCGGCCTGGCATGGCCTTCCTCCTTCACGGCCGGCGTCTCGTCCATCAACGAGAACAGGCGGCGTGCGGAGGCGAAGGTCTGACTGAGGTTCGCCGGCAATGCGGCGAGTGCCAGCGTGGGGCCGAAAGAGCTGGCAATAAGCACGAATGCTGTCATCAACGAACCGATGGAACCACCTTGGGCGATCATGGCCAAGGCCACACCTGCCCCGCCCAGGGTGAACAGCATGACCAGCATGCCGCCGATGCCGGAGAACAACGCATTGCGCCTGCTGAGCTTCGCATGTTCGCGCCATAGGCTCCTGGTGCGCTTCTCGATGCGTTCGGCGCGGTCTTCGCCACGGCCGAAGCGGATGATCTCGCCGAGACCGCGCATATCGTCCATCATCACGTTGTCAAGCTCGCTCGCCTGCCCGCGGATGCCCGGACCAAGCCCACGCACGCTCACGGAGAAGACCTTCGGTACGATGACGCCGATGACCAGATGCGCCGCAAACAGCAGCAATGCCATCCAGGGGCTCAGCGTCAGGGCGACCACCACCGCGACCACCGTGGTGACCACCGCGATCACCACCGGCGAGATGGTGTGCGCAAAGAAGATCTCCAGCAGTTCCACATCCGTGGTGAGCATGGCGATGAGGTCGCCCTTGCCATGCCCGGCGAGCTTCGCCGGAGCCAAGCGGCGCAGGGCGGCGAACGCCTTGGAACGGAACAGCGCCAGCAGTCGGAAGGCGACGTTGTGATTGAGGTACTGTTCGACATACCTGAGCACGCCGCGTGTCACCGCGCATACCGCCATCAGCGTCACCGCCAACGCCACCGGCATGCCCCACACCGGTTTGCCGGCCAGAGCGAACAATGCGGCCACACCGAACACCGGTAGGAACATCGCCGCAAGATGCCCGACCGTTCCGGCCACGGATGCGGCCGTCATCAGCCCGGCAAGAGGCTTCGCCTCGCCCAGTAGACGGGACACGACCTGGAAGGTGGAGTAATGCGGCGAATCGCCGTTCTTCCCCTTCGTCTGCGAACCGTTCGAAGAGCGCGCTCCAGAACCGGCATCGGTGAAATCGGAGAACGCGAAGGCGGAATCGTCCGTCCCCGAACTCACATCCGCGAACCGCTCCACCTCGCGCTGCGCGTCATACAGCTTCGCATAGGCGCCACCGGTAGCCATCAGTCCGACATGCGAGCCGGTTTCCACCACATGACCATGATCGAGCACCACCACATGGTCGGCACGTTCCGCGTTCGCCATGCGATGCGTGATCATGATCACCGTACGATGCTTGCGATGGGCCAGATCATGGATGGTCTGCAGAATCAGGTTCTCGCTTTCCACATCCACGCTGCTGGTCGCCTCATCAAACACGTATACCGGGCTGTCGTGCAGCAATGCGCGTGCGATGGCGATGCGCTGGCGCTGGCCGCCCGAAAGATTCGCCGCATCCGGTTCGATCACCATGTCGAGCTCACCCGGCTGGCTGTGGACGAACCCGGCGACGCGCGCCTCGATCAGCGCGTTCCACATCGCCTTCTCGCTGGCCTTCGGATTGGCCAGCAGCATGTTCTCGCGCAGGGTGCCCGCGAACAGGTGGCTGTGGGCGCCCACCAACGTGACCGTTCGCGACAATGTTTCCGGCGAAAGGCCGGAAAGTTCGGTGCCGTTGACGATAATCGACCCGGCATACCCGGAACGCATGCCGGCCAGCAATGCCGCGGCAGTGGACTTGCCGGAGCCCGATACGCCGACGATGGCGGTGAGCTGGCCCGGGGCCGCATAGAAGGACGCGTCGTCGAGTGCGGGCTTGTGACGCTTGCCGGACTCATAGGCGTAGCTTACGGAATCGAAGGCGATGGCGACGATGGACTTGCCTACACCGGCCAACGTGCCCTCGCCGCGCTTGGACTCCGGGGCATCGAGCAATACGAAGATGCGCTTGCTCGACGTCATGCCGTTCATGGCCACATGGAAGTACGATCCCAGCTGCCGCAGCGGGATGAAGAAGTCGGCGGACAGCAGCACGATGAGCACCACCGAGGCCACGCTCAGCGTCTTGGTCGTGGCGAACTGCCAAAGCGCCACGCCGATGCCCGCGGCGGTACCGCCGTACGCCACCAGATCCATGGCGGAGAGCGACCGCAGCTGGATCTGCAGCACCTTCATGGTCATCACGCGGAACCGCTCGGCCTTCTCGTCCAAATCGCGGGCCGCACGGCCATCGGCATCGAAGGCCTTCAACGTCTCAAGGCCCTGAAGATCGTCAAGGAACGCCGCGCCCATATCGGTGTACCGGCCCCAATACTGTTTGAACGCACGGGATGCGCTCATCGCCACCAGGCCTACGATCAGCACGATCAGCGGCGCACACACCAGCAGCGTCAACGCAGTGGGCATGTTCAGCGGCGCGACCACCGTGAACAGCGTGATCGGCGCCAGCACCGCATAGAACACCTGTGGCACGAACAATTCGAAAAAGCTCTGTATTTGTTCCACTCCCTCGCCGGCGGACTGCACGATGTCCGACGTGTTCACGCGCGTGGAATACGAGGGACCGAGCGCAAGCATCTTCCGGTACAACTTGCTTCGCAGGGCGAGTTTGACGCGTTCCGCCGCCTCGGTGCCCAGATGCGCCGCAGTGACCGTGGCAAGATAGCGCACGACGACGCAGGAAGTCAGGATCCATGCGAACGGCGGATTGTCGGTGCCCTGCAACCACGGTGCAAGTACATCGCCGAACAACGCCACGGCCGTGACCATGAATACAATGTCGGCCAACAGGCCAAGCCACTGGCAGATGACCTTGCCGACGATGAGCCTGGTGACCCCCGGGACCAGTCGGAACAACCGCTTATCGAACATATCTACCCATTTCTGTCATATCGACGGCCATAGCGGCAGCCGCGGCCGTTTCGGCATGGAAATGCTAACGCCCGTCTTCACTGTAATGAAGACGGGCGTCACGAGCAACAATCCGCTGTCGGATTCACAAGCATCTTACAAGCTCAGGAACAGCTCGTGGATGCGGGTGTCATCGGTGAGTTCCGGATGGAACGCGGTGGCGAGGATCTTGCCCTGACGCAGACCGACCACATTGCCGTCGACCTCGGTCTCGACGGTCGCCTTATCGCCGACGGACACCACGAACGGCCCACGGATGAACACCAGCGGGAAGTCCTTGATGTCGCCGAAGTCAGCGGTGGCCGCGAAGGAACCCAGCTGACGGCCGTACGCGTTGCGACGCACCACGGCGTCGAGCGCACCGAAGTAGACATTGCTGTCGTTGTCGAGCTTCTTCGCCAGCAGAATCATGCCCGCGCAGGTGCCGAACGTCGGCTTGCCCGCGGCGATGTGCCTGGCGATCGGTTCGAACAGGCCGGCGGAGTGCAGCAGCTTGCCCTGCGTGGTGCTTTCGCCGCCGGGCAGAATCACGCGATCGATGGACTCGTCGAAGTCTTCTGCCGCACGCAGCAGCTTCCACGGCGCACCGAGCTTGTCGAGCATGGCGGCGTGCTCGGCGAATGCGCCTTGCACCGCCAGAATGCCGGTCACGCCATGCTTGACGGATTCCACGTCTTCGGATTCTTCTTTGGAGATATATTCAACAGCTACGACCATATGCGTTTCCCTAATATCGCTTGCGTACGCGAGCGGGCAGCGTCTCCGCTGCCCGTCCTCGCAAGAATGACTATGGACGATGGATCATTCGCCGCGAGCGGCCATGATGGTTTCGATTTCGTCCTCGTTGATGCCGACCATGGCCTCGCCCAGGTTGGCGGAGAGCTCGGCCAGCAGATCGGCGTCCTGCCAGTTGGCGGTCGCCTTGACGATGGCGGCTGCGCGCTTAGCCGGATCGCCGGACTTGAAGATGCCGGAGCCGACGAACACGCCTTCGGCGCCGAGTTCCATCATCAGGGCGGCATCGGCCGGGGTGGCCACGCCACCGGCGGCGAAGTTCACGACGGGCAGACGGCCATTGTCGTGCACGTACTTGGCCAGATCGTACGGAACGGCCAGCTGCTTGGCGGCCTCGTACACCTCGTCGTCGCGCAGGGAGACGAGCTCGTGGATCTGCTTGTTCATGGTACGCATGTGACGCACGGCCTGGATCACATCACCGGTGCCCGGCTCGCCCTTGGTACGGATCATCGCGGCGCCTTCGGCGATACGACGCAAGGCCTCGCCCAGGTTCTTGGCACCGCACACGAACGGCACGTCGAACTGGTTCTTGTCGATGTGGTACACGTCGTCGGCCGGGCTCAGCACCTCGGACTCGTCGATGTAATCGATGTCAATGGCCTGCAGGATGCGGGCTTCGGCGATATGGCCGATGCGGACCTTGGCCATCACCGGGATGGACACGGCTTCCTGGATGCCGCGGATCATCGCCGGGTCGCTCATACGGCTCACGCCGCCGGCGGCACGGATGTCGGCGGGGATGCGCTCCAGCGCCATGACCGCGCAGGCACCGGCATCTTCGGCGATATGTGCCTGCTCCGGGGTCGTGACATCCATGATCACGCCACCCTTGAGCATCTGGGCAAGGTTCTTGTTCAGTTCGTTACGGTTCTCGGCCACAATCGTTCCCTTCGATTTCCTGAAATGGCTGTCCTTCCTCATGCTAGGGGAAACAAGCCTCCCAGCACGCATTACGACCACATTGTAATGTGCAAAGGCACCGTTGTGTTACGCGCTCCCACCAATCAGACCAAGCAGCACCATCCATCGGTTGCGCACCCGTCCATTCCGTACCGCACAAAACACCCGCCAGGTTTTTGGAGCGCCCCACAATGCACGGCAACCTACGCAAGCGTAACCTTGGAAGGAAGTGCGGCACAACCGCCACGGACACAAAGAAAGTGCAGACAGCTATGCTCTCCGAATACACCACGCCCGGCGCATCAATCGAACTGGACGACAACCAGACCATCTACTCGCTGCTCACACAGCGCATCGAACGTACCGGCGAAGACACGGTGATCGCGGCAAAGAAGCTCGGTCCCGGCCGCTGGCAGAACATCACCACCGGCGAATTCCATGCATCCGTCATCTCCGCGGCGAAGGGCCTGATCGCGCTCGGCATCGCCAAGGGCGACGCGGTGACGATCTTCTCCGCGACCCGTCTCGAATGGGGCATCCTCGACTTCGCCCTGGCCGCCGTGGGCGCGGTAAGCGTGCCGATCTACGACACCGACTCCGCATCCCAGGCCCAGCGCATCATGAACGATTCCGCGGTCAAGCTCGCCATCGCCGACAACCGCGAGCGCTACGACCGCCTCGATTCCGTCAAGGACAACTGCCCGGCGTTGAAGCAGATCCTCATGATCGACGGCAACGCCTTGGGTGCGTTGGAGGGTCTTGGCGTGGCGGTCTCCGACGAGGAGCTTGCCGAACGGGCCGCTTCGGTGCATATCGATGATTTGGCGACCATCGTGTACACATCCGGTTCCACCGGCTTGCCGAAGGGTGTCGAGCTCACGCACCGCAATTTCGTAAGCATCACCCTCGCCGCCAGCCAGGCCCTGCATGAGATGATTCTCGATGACCACCCGCGCCTGCTGCTGTTCCTGCCATTGGCGCACTGCTTCGCCCGCTTCATCCAGTACGCTTCGATCGCTTCCGATGACGGCGTGGTCGGCTATCTGCCGGATACGAAGTCGCTGCTGCCGGATCTGCGTAGCTTCGGCCCGACCTATCTGCTGGGCGTGCCGCGCGTGTTCGAGAAGGTATACAACGCTGCCTCGCACAAGGCGGGCATGGGTTTCAAGGGCCGGCTGTTCCTCAAGGCGGCCGAGGCCGCACGCGTGTGGAGCCGCAAGGAGCAGGCCGGCGAATCGCATACCCTCGGCGAGATCGCGGAACATGCCAAGTACGAGGCGCTGGTGTATCACACCGTGCGTAGCGCCCTTGGCCCGAATATTCGCTATGTGGCGTGCGGCGGCGCTCCGCTCTCCCTTGATCTGGCGCATTTCTACAACGGCATCGGTCTGCCGATGATCCAGGGCTATGGCATGACCGAAACCGCGGCACCGTTCGCCGCCACCCGTGTCGACGACAATGTGATCGGTACGGTCGGTCAGCCCGCCCCCGGTTCCTCCGTGCGTATCAGCGAAGACGGCGAATTGCAGGTCAAGGGCCCGAACGTGTTCCGTGGCTACCATAATCTGCCGGAGAAGACGGCCGAGGTGTTCACCGAGGACGGCTGGCTGCGCACCGGCGACCTGGCAAGCATCGACGATGCCGGCCGTATCGCCATCACGGGGCGCAAGAAGGACATCATCATTACCGCGGGCGGCAAGAACGTCTCCCCCATCCCGCTGGAGGAGGAGATCAGCAAGTGCCCGATCGTGGAGCATGCCGTGGTGGTAGGCGATCAGAGGCCGTTCATCGGCGCGTTGATCACGCTTGATCCGGATGCGCTGGCGCAGTGGCTGCCGAAGCATAATCTGTCCGCCGATACGCCGTTGGATCGTGTGGCGCTGAACGCCGCGGTGCATGACGAGATCCAGAAGTATGTGGATACGGCGAACGCCACGGTGTCCCGCGCCGAATCGGTGCGTAAGTTCGTGGTGCTCGATACGCAGTTCACGCAGGAGAACAAGTGCCTGACGCCGAGTCTGAAGATCGTGCGCCCGGCGGTGAACCGCGTGTTCGCCGAGGTGATCGACCGCGATCTCTATGGCGGTAAGCGCTGAGCCTGCCGGCTGCTTGGCCCTAATCCCCTATCTCTCCTCTATATTGCGTGTGCCCTGCGGCATCGGTGATATCCGATGCCGCAGGGCACACGTTTGTTGTTTTGTGCTTCGCGCTACTGGCGAGTTCAGCCGCGTTTACTGGTTCTTGCCACTGCTCTGGCCGCCGGTGGTACCAGTTCCGGTGTTGCTTGAGTTTGTTCCAGTGCTGCTGCCAGAGCTGTTTCCGTTGCCGTTACCATTGTCATTCTGGCTGCCGCCCTGGGAGCTGCCAGTCCCCTTGCCGCCGTCAGTCTTGGTATCGGAACCGGAAGTATCGCCTCCGGTGGTTCCGGCGCCTTGCTGGCCCGACTGCGTTCCGGATTGCTGGCCGCCGGTATTGTCGTTGTAGTACTGGTACTGGCTATTGTCGTACGTGCCGTTCCCGTAGCCATACCCGTAGGTGTTGTAGCCGTAGGTGCCGGACGTCGAGGAATCCGTATCGTAACCGTTATTGCTCTGGCTTTGCGATGTCGCGGAGCTCATGGAATCATTCACCTCGTCGCTTGCGGAGTTCAGCGCGGAGATGGCGTCGGTGATGGCGGCATCATCGGAGCTGTTTTTCGAGATCAATGCGTTCGCGGCGTCGATCGCCTTTTGCAACGCGGTACGGGTGGATTCGTCGCTCACCATGCCCTGGCTGCTATCCATCAGCTTCTGGGCGGCGGCGACCGTATCCTTCAGCGTCTGCAGATCCTTGACCGCCTTGCTGGACGATACCGCGTTCACGGCTTTGCGCAGCGACTTGGTGCTGTCGGTCATGTCGCCGATCTGTTCGTTCATCGCCTTCGCATTGGTCTGCAACACCGACGTGGACTGTTTCGCGGCACAACTCGGTGCCGAGGAGAACTGCTTGGCAAGATCCAGCTGCTGCTTCAGCTGTTTGATTGTCTTGCTGTCGCCGACCTGCGATTCGCTGACGGACTGCAGGTTCTTGGCACTGGCCAGGGCTTTGTCCAGGTCTTTCTTCGCACTGTTGTACTGCTCGGCGGCCTTGACACAATCGCTCACCGCCGCTTCGTGACGCGAGGACTGGCCGGCACGCCACAATACGACAGCACCTGCCACTATCGCGATCACCACCACGATGGCAATCAGCACGACGGCGACCGTACGGCCCTTGCCCTTGCTGCCATGGGAATTGCCTGACTTGGAAGACTTGGAGGATTGACGGGAACGGCGCGAAGTTTTCTCGTCCGAATCTGTACCGGCCGCTGCAGCAGAGGTTTTCTTCGCCGTCTGACCAGCATCCGCGCCGACAAGGGACTGACGGGAAGTCAATACAGCGGTCTGCTGTGCGTCGTTGCCGGACACCTGACCATTGCGTCCATTACGTTCATCATGCTGCACTGTTTCAGATGGCACGGACGGCAGGAACACCGCATTGGGCACCGCCTGCCCCGGCACGCTGCCGGTTGCGTCGTCCTGTGTTGAGGATGATTCGTCGGCAGGTTCTTCATTGCTGCTCTTCGATCCCCGCACACCGCGCTTCGGTGCCGCGTGACGCGGCCCCTTCTGATCGATCTCATCGGCGAAACTCGGGAATGTGAGTGGCTGGAAATCCCAGGAAGTATCGACTATATCGCCCGATACGGCAGGCGATGCAACATGCTTATCCTGTCCGTTCGTCTTCTGCTGCTTCTGTACCGCCGGAAAACTGAGATTCAGGGGCTCTCCCGTGAATTTCTGCTCGTCCATGTACTCGCCTTACGCTCTTTTCTCATTTTGCCACCAGGCACGCTTTACAAGTTACTTTAGTCGAATACGAGGAAGCATACCCAACCCATATCGTTTCTGTTCACATACCGCAATATTTGTTGTCGGCATGAGAACATCACCGCCGTTCGCATATAACAAAGTGGCACCCACCTTGCGATGGATGCCACCCCGCTACATTTGCCTGCGATATCAGGTTCAGTGCTTCCTGCCGCGTCTGGAGCTGCGGCGAGGACTGTCGTCGTAATAGTAGTAGTACGCGCCCTTATGTTCCTTCTTCGGATTGGCGAAGTTGAATACAAAGCCCAGCACCGGCACCTTGGCCGTACGCAGCGATTCGGCGATCTCGTCTAGGCTCTTCTTCCTGCAGATGCCACGTGCGGTGACGAGAATCACGCCGTTGGTCCAGCTGCCGAACACGACGGCATCGTTGGAAACGGTGAGCGGCGCGGTGTCGATAATCACATAGTCGTATTGCAGCAGCGCCTGATCGACCAGCATCTTCATCATGTCGGAATTCAGCAGCAGGCTGGCGTTGGCCGGGCGCTTGCCCGCCGGGAGGATGTGCAGGTTGGGTTTCCAATAGTTCTGCACCACATCCACCGGGGTCATCTGTCCGGACAGCACGTGCGCCAGGCCGACATTGCCTTCAATGCCCAAGTGGTGAGCCACGGAGGGATGACGCAAATCGGCATCGATAAGCAGCACCCTCGCACCATTCTCCGCCAGGACCGCCGCGGTATTGACGGCTGTAGTGGTCTTGCCTTCGCTGGCGGAAGTGGAGGAGATGACCAGCAGCTGGCCCCTTCCCTCCTCCTGGTTGACCTGCAGGAATTTGATATTCGACCGAATGCGACGGTATTCCTCGGTTATAGGGCCATTGGGCTCAGCGATGATGATTGGGCGCGTACCCTCCAAAACATCATTCTTAGGAATGGATCCCAGCGCCGAAGCATGGACAATGCTTCGCACATCGGAGGTCTCCTCGACCTTGGTGCTCAAGAGATCCTTCACCAAGGCGGCAAAGATACCGATAATCAAACCGAGAACCAAGCCTGCCGCAATGCACAGCTTTTTATTGGGAGCGCTGGGCTCCTGCGGCACGACGGCCCGCTGCACCACCGTCAATGTAATGGGGGAGGCGACGCCTTTGGCATACAGATCATGCTCAACGATGTCACTCAACGAATCCGCCACCGCATTGGCTATAGTTGCTGACTGATCCGCGGCACCGGCAGTCGCTGTAATATTCACAAATGCCGTATTCGAGGGATTCGTTACAGATAGTCGACTTCCCAATTCTTTTACGGACATATCGAGATTCAGCTTCGCAATGACCGGCTTCAACACCGTTTCCGTAGTAGCCAGGGTCGGGTAGGACTTGATCTGATTTGATACATAGGTACCGCCAGTATTCTGCTGGTTGATATCGCCGGCATTCCCGCTGTCCTGCGAGGAATTATATGTGGCGATTATCTGAGCTGTAGCAGAGTACTGGGGAGAGGCAAGAAAAGCATAGCCTCCGGCAACAGCGACCACAGCCACAAAGCAGATCACAGCCGTGACGATATGCTTGCGAATGATTGCGAACAGATCCGCAAATGTAATGCCTGAAGACCTGCCGACCGAATCGTTCTGTTCGGTTTCCTGTTTTTCGTTCTCTTCAGCCACAGCGTTCCTTCCCTGTCTTCCTCGCTCAAAGTGTAACAATGCCCTCAAACCAATAGGGCTTGAGGGCATTGCTGTCGGAACAATCAGGCGTTCTTCTTACGGCCGCGCTTCTTCATGGTGCCGGAGATCGCAGCGTCGATGTTGAAAACAATGACCTTTTCTTCGGCGTGAACTGTGCCGGAGACGGACTTGTAGGCGACTTCACCTTCCGGAGCCTGCGGAAGTTCGAAATACTTGTGCAGAGCCTCAAGCACTGCGGCTTCTTTGATGTTCACGGAAGTGGACTGCTTGCCTTCCGGCTTGCTGAACTTCACCGCATTGGAGCTTTTCGCATTGCACGCCTGCAACGCGATCTGACGGGTCTTGTCGTTGATGAGAATCTTGACGTAAGCGGGGTAACCCAGATCTGCGGCCGTCGCCTTGTTGAACCGGACAACGGAATCGGTGACCGTCATTACCGCTTTCCCGGTCGGAACGGACATATTGATCTCTTCAAATCCTTGAAGCAGTGCCATAGCTTTCCTTTTCTTTTGAAAATTGCGTTTTTCAGCCAAAGGCGTTCAACAAACAATTCTCATTACAATATGTAAAAAACTTTTTTCATGTTTATTTAACACCATTTTCTACCAATAAGACAAATTATGTTATGGCAAATAGCTCATAGCGCATAATGGGTAATTAAAAAAACGGGCGAGATTCCAGCCTTTACACGCTGAAGTCTCGCCCGCAATTCATTGATTCATTAATTTTCGACAGCGCAGTTGGGAATCACGTCGCCGATGAATTGTCCGCCGGCCACGGCCATGCTCGACCCGGTCGCGTAGTAGTACTTGCCGCCGTTGTCGTCCCACGACCTGCCGTCCGTGAACGCGACCTTGACCTTCGCGCCCTTCGTGTCGGCGATCGTGAGCCTCCACCAGCCGTCGCACGCCCGCGTCAGCTGGGCCTTCGAGCCGGACTGCTGCGGGCTGGAGTACACGCGCCAGTTCGCCTTCACCGTGGACCACGAGGACGGGGCCTTGTACCACACCGTCATCGGCTGCTTCTCCGACGACTGGCAGGACGGGGCGGACGAGGACACCTCGCCGCCGGACACCGCCATCACGGAGCCGGACGCGTAGTAGTACTTGCCGGAGTTGTCGTCCCACGACCTGCCGTCCGTGAACGCGACCTTGACCTTCGCGCCCTTCGTGTCGGCGATCGTGAGCCTCCACCAGCCGTCGCAGTACTGCTCCAGCTTCGCGCCGGACGCGGCCTGCTGCGGGCTCGAGAACACCCTGTAGTTCGCCTTCACGCTCTTCCACGAGGACGGGGCCTTGTAGTACACCGTCATCGGCCGGGCCGGGGACGGCACGTCCTCGACCGTGACCTCGACGACCGCGGTCCTGCCGCCCGCCTTCGCGGTGACCTTCGCGGTGCCGGCCTTCACGCCGGTGACCTTGCCGGACTTGTCCACGCTCGCCACGGCCGCGTTCGAGCTGGACCACGCCACGGTCCTGTCCGTCGCGTTGCTCGGGCTCACCGTCGCCGACAGCTGCGCGGACGCGCCCTTCTTCAGGCTCAGCTTCCCGCCGCTCACGCCGGAGCCGGAGACCGACACCGACGTCACCGGAATGTTGGCCGATTCACAGGTAACCGATGCCAAAGAGGACGAACTGCCGTCCCAGCGCACCGTGCCGCCGTTGTAGGTGATGCCAGCCTGCTGCGCTCCCGGATACTGGTTGGATCCGCCATCGGTGAAGATCACCTTCGCGTTCGAGGTAAAACCTTCGGGGATCTCATACTTGTAGCCGCTCTGACCACAGGTATCGGTGCCAGAGATAGCCGTCATGGCCACGCCGGGCCAAGCCGCGTTGTTCTTCGCGCTTGCACCGTCGCCGGTGTAGACGTACGCGTACATCTTGCTCCAGCCGGAGGGCTTCGTAGCGTAGATGACGTTCTTCGCCACAGGTGCGACGCCAGTCAGCGTCAACGTGATGGTATCGCTCTTATCGCCCGCCTTGGCGGTGATCTTCACGGTTCCGGCCTTGAGACCTGTGACCTTGCCAGTGGAATCGACTGTGGCGACAGAAGTGTCGGAAGAGCTCCAAGTCACGTTGGTGCGCTTGCCTGCTGGATCAGTAGTCACATCGGCAGCCAGCTGGACGCTCTGTGTGGTGGAGAGATCCATGGATGTCGCTCCGGAAACCTTGACTCCGGTGACATTGATATTCCTCCAATGGCAAGGTTCCTTGGAGTTGATGTAGCAGTCCGGATCCAGTTTGTTCTTCTTGAACCATGCTTGGCAATCCTTGTCACACGGGCTTTCGGTGCCGTCGTTCGGATCATAGGTCGGGTCGCCGTACTTGGTGTAGGAATACGTGTGCTTGATGGCTTCGCCGTCAGCGCCGGTGCCCTTCACTGTGACCGTCACTACTTCGTCGGACTTGGCCTTGGCACCGATCTTGATGGTGTCGCCGTCCTTGTAGGAGCCGGACTGCCCATCGGACGTGGTGTAGGTGGTGTCGGAGGCTTGGTAGGAACGCAGCGTAATCAGCTTGGATTCTCCAGGAATGGTGCCCTTGTTCGGGTATGCCTCGGCGGTGGAGACCTTGCCGGAACGGGTCTTGTTGGAGAATGCGGCGATGGACTTCGCCTTCACGGAGCCGGAAGCGACTTTGCCGCCGGACACGGTGATGGTGGAGCCGGTGACCTCATCGGTGTAGGTGCCGTTGGCGAGCTTGGTGGACTGCCCGGCAAGGTTCTTCTCCGCGCCGTTCGCGTTGGCCACGACCATACCGTCCTGTGCGGAGGAACCGGCATAGCGTTCCACCATCAGGCAGTTGTCGTCACCGCAGTTGGAGACGTTGGAGGCTTCGCCCACCATGGCGTTGCGGAAGTGATTCACCGCAACGACCTCCGGATCCTTCCACAGGTCGGAGCCGGCGTCGCCGAGCTTGGAATTCTCGGTGAACGGACCGCTGCCGTCGGCATAAGTGCCCTTACCGCCGGTGCCGTAGGTGCCACCGTCCTTGTACGGACGGTCGAAGAACAGGCTCATGCCGTTCTTCTGTGCGGTCACGCCGGCCCAGCCGTACTTGATCCACTCATCAGACAGTTCCTGTGGGATATTGGCTTCGCCATTGGCGAAGTTATCGTGCGATTCGACCCAATTCACGGACTTATCTTCGGTCACCTTGCTATGGGAAGTGAAGTGACTTGCGCCGAGGTTCTTGAACTGCACGGCGTTGCGCACTTCATGGCCGTAGCTGGAATCGGTGATGCCGCCTCCGCCAACAGAGCTGCTGTTGAACAGGTTTGCATAGTCGGCTTCGCGGACGTTGGCGTCCTCAAGCACTTCGCCGTACTGGTACTGGGCGCCGTTCTTCAAAATGGTGTCCCAATAATGGGATTGCTTGCCGCCAAACACCTCATCGGAGAGTTCGATGTGCTTGGCCGCATCATAACGGAAGCCATCGGCGCCATCGGCCACGGTCTGCTTGAGCAGGTCGGCCATGCCCTGGGTGACGGTGTCGTCCTGGGTGTTCAGATCCCACAGGCCGGAAAGCTTGTGCTGGGTGCAATCCTCACGGTTGTTGTAATCGGAGATCTGCTTGTCTTCATGGAAGTAGCTCTTGTTCTGCCACTTCTTGGCGATCACGTCGAAATCGGACGTGAAGTGGTTGGACACGGAATCGACGATGATGCGCAGACCATACTGGTGGGCCATCTTGCACATTTCCTTGAACTCGTCTTCCGAACCGACCACATAGTTGCCGATGGACATGTCGGTGGGCTGGTACACGTAGTACCAGTTGAGATACCAGTTACCGGTGCCGAGCTTGCGGTTGTCCTTGATCTTGACGATCGGCTCGGTCTGGATGGAGGTGTAGCCGGCCTTGGCGATATCCGGAATGTTCTCCATGATGGTCTTGAACGACCATTCGAAGGCATGCAGGGTGGCGCCGTCCTTCATGTCCTTGGGCAGACCGTACTTCTTACGCGCGGCTTCGAAGGTCGGATTGCCTACGGTATCGGAATAGCTGTCTCGTGTCGCAGTGGAGGCTTGGGCTTCCGGCGTGACCGCCGTGCCCAGCGTGAGCCCGGCGAGCAGCGTCGTCGCGGCTGCGGCAAAGGCTACGGCCTTCTTGCTGAGATGAGCAAGCGTCGCTGATTGTTTCATTCTCTTCCTTGGTTATAGTGTTTGGTTGTTGATATGGGCAAGGGCCCAACTCTTCACATGAGGAGTCAGGCCCTTGCAGACTGCGTAGCATCTACTTCTTGGAAGTCACCGCGCAGTTCGGCATGATGCCGCCGATGAATTGTCCGCCGGCCACGGCCATGCTCGACCCGGTCGCGTAGTAGTACTTGCCGCCGTTGTCGTCCCACGACCTGCCGTCCGTGAACGCGACCTTGACCTTCGCGCCCTTCGTGTCGGCGATCGTGAGCCTCCACCAGCCGTCGCACGCCCGCGTCAGCTGGGCCTTCGAGCCGGACTGCTGCGGGCTGGAGTACACGCGCCAGTTCGCCTTCACCGTGGACCACGAGGACGGGGCCTTGTACCACACCGTCATCGGCTGCTTCTCCGACGACTGGCAGGACGGGGCGGACGAGGACACCTCGCCGCCGGACACCGCCATCACGGAGCCGGACGCGTAGTAGTACTTGCCGGAGTTGTCGTCCCACGACCTGCCGTCCGTGAACGCGACCTTGACCTTCGCGCCCTTCGTGTCGGCGATCGTGAGCCTCCACCAGCCGTCGCAGTACTGCTCCAGCTTCGCGCCGGACGCGGCCTGCTGCGGGCTCGAGAACACCCTGTAGTTCGCCTTCACGCTCTTCCACGAGGACGGGGCCTTGTAGTACACCGTCATCGGCCGGGCCGGGGACGGCACGTCCTCGACCGTGACCTCGACGACCGCGGTCCTGCCGCCCGCCTTCGCGGTGACCTTCGCGGTGCCGGCCTTCACGCCGGTGACCTTGCCGGACTTGTCCACGCTCGCCACGGCCGCGTTCGAGCTGGACCACGCCACGGTCCTGTCCGTCGCGTTCGACGGGCTCACCGTCGCCGACAGCTGCGCGGACGCGCCCTTCTTCAGGCTCAGCTTCCCGCCGCTCACGCCGGAGCCGGAGACCGACACCGACGTCACCGGGACATCAGTCGGGCAGTCAAGTGCGGGCAGAGCGGCAGTAGCGCCGTCCCACTTGACGATGCCGCCGTTGTAGGTGATGCCCGGTTCGCGAGACCCCGGCAGCTGCTGGGATCCGCCGTCGTTGAAGATCACCTTCGCGTCCTTGGCCAGGTTGGTCGGTACCACGTACTTGTACGCGTTGGACTGATGGCAACCATCCGTGGCGGTCGTGGCGGTCATCTTCACGCCGGGCCAAGCCGCGTTGTTCACCGCGGTGGCGCCGTCACCCGTGTACACGTACGCGTACAGGTCGCCCCAGCCGGAGGGCTTGGCGGCGTAGATGGTGTT
>NZ_JAAIIF010000004.1 GCF_012932675.1 Bifidobacterium erythrocebi | reverse complement strand
CTTCTCAATTGGGTCAGGCGGAATCTCGCCAATCACCGTAACTGTGATCGAATCGGTCTTGTCACCGGACTTGGCAGTGATCTTGGCTGTACCAGCCTTCACCGGGGTCACCACACCCTTCGAGCTGACGGTTGCGACAGACTTGTCGGAGGAGCTCCACGATACGGAGTTGCCCTTCGGATCGGTGGTGGCGGTCAGCTGCTTGGTGGTAACACCCTTGGACAGATCAGCGGTGTAATCCGACTGGTCGATCTTGATGGACGTGGTCGGATCCGGGGGCACATCGCCACCGATGTTGGCCATCTTCACCGTGAACATATCGTCGTCGGACTTCTCATAGGAGTTGTTCACCTGCGAAGTGGTGTCCGGCAGGTCGGCGTTGTCGTTCATGGCCAGATCGTACGGCAGAGAATCCATGGCGGACAGACCGAAGGTGGCTGCCAGCTCGATGCCGATGCCAGACTTCTCGATACGCTCAGCGGTGGTACCAAGCTCATCCAGCGGGATGGCGATCTCATAATGGTCGTCCATACCGGCGGAATCGTGGCCCTTGTCGTTGAAGTTGACCCACTTGGCCTTGCTTTGGTTCTCAGACTTCATGTCACCGACGAATCGGCCGTTGCTGTCGCCCCAGCCGCCGTCGATGCCGATGACATCCTTGCTCAGAATGCCATTGCCATAACCGAACTTGATGCCGGTCTTCTTAGTATTGGTCTTGGCATTAGCAGCCGGACCATACGCGGCGTTGGCGTTCAGACCGGTCTCATCGCCCTTATAGATCCACGGACCGTTGGAACCGTTGGTGGAAATGGTCACCACGTTATTGAGCTTTTGCTCACCGCCCCAAGTGATGTTGGACGCCCACAGCGAGCCGCCGGTCTGCAGACCGCCGTTGTTGCCGATACGGGTGCTGTCATCCTTGGTGTCGATGGCAATGTGGAACGGCAGGTTCTGGGTCTGCCACAGGTGGCCTTGGCTCAGCGGGTAGTCATCGCCACGATCCACCACATCCTGAACGTTGGTCATTTCCCACATGAGGTAGAGGTTGTCGTCATCGTAGGCACCGTACAGTGCGTACAGATCAATCGGAACCTCATACATGGAGTTCGGGCGGTACACGCGCGGATCATCGTTGGCGGCACCCTGCGCGATCAGCATGGAGCTATCCCAGTCAGAGATGCTCGCGCCCTTGCCGGCATTGAAGTTGATGGTCTTCTTCACGCCGTTGCCCACCTTGTTGGTGTTGTACTGCGCGGCGAGGTTCTGCGGAGGCACATCCACCTTGTTCACGGTCACCGTGTTGGACAGCGCGGTACCCTGCTGGACGTTCTCAACCGTCTTGGAGGCGACGCCCGTCACGGTAATCGTGGCGGACTGTCCCACGGACAGGCTGTCGCCGACGGAGATGACGTCCCCATCCTGGAACGTGCCGGTCTTGCCTTCGGACGTCGTGTACTTCAGATTGCTGGCGTACACGGCATGGAGAGTCACCTTCACGTTGTCGGTGGAGAAGTTGATGGACGCCGGTTCGGCGGAAACGTACGGCAGGATCTTGCCCTTAATATAGAAGACGCTGACCGAGTTGGCCTTGGCGGTGCCGGATTCGATCTTGCCGTTCTTGACCACGAGCTTGCCGCCATTGACCTCATCCGGATAGGTCCCGTCATCCAGGTTGGTGGACATGCCGGCAAGGTTCTGCTCGCCGCCCATGTTGGCGATGGTCACACCGTCATTCGCCTGCTTGTCCTTGGTGAAACGCTCGATCATCAGGCAGGACTTGTCTCCGCAGTTCTGCAGATACTCGCTCTTGCCATCCATGGCGTTGCGGAAGTGGTTGACCGCGACGACGGACTTGTCCTTCCACATGTCGTCGCCGGTATCGCCCAACTGGGACTTCTCAGCGAACTGAGGACGGATGTTGCCGTTCTGGTCCTTGCCGCCGGATTCCTTCGGACGGTTGAAGTACAGCGGCGCTCCAGCCTTGCGGGAACCGACGATAGCCCAACCCATCATGAGTTCGTAGTCGGTCAGTTCGGTGGACACGCCCTTTTTCACGCCGTCGGAACCGGTCTGTTCCTTGTTGGCGTAGTTGTCGTGCGATTCGACCCAGGTGACGAGCTGATCCTCATCAGCGCCGCCGGTGCTGATGTTCTGCACCATCTTGGTGCTCAGGTTGCCCGAGCTTATGGCCGCGCGAACCGTGCCACCATAAGCGGAAGCGGTGTTACCGCCGCCATCGGAGGAATTGTCGCGGAACATATCGGCATAAGCCTCATAATTAAGGCCAGAATCGCCCTGCAGCACTTCGCCGTACTGGAACTGCGCGCCATTCTTAAGAATGGTGTTCCAATAATTCGACTTGGCGTTCTCCAGCTCGTCAGGAAGCTCGACGTGCTTGGCCGCGTCGAAGCGGAAGCCGTCGACGCCATCAGCCACGGCGGTCTTCAGATAGCTCTGCATGCGGTCCGCGACTTCTTGGTTCTGCGTGTTCAGATCCCACAGACCGAGCAAGTGGCACTGCGTGACCTGCCAACGGTTGCTGTAGTCAATCTTGTCGCCACCACCAGGGTTCTGATCCGTGGAAGGGCAATTATTACGATTATGGAAATATTCCTTCTTCTGCCAATCGGGTTCGATGGCGTTCCAATCGGACGTGAAGTGGTTGGCCACCACATCCACGATGATGCGCACACCATACCTATGGGCGGTGGCGGTCATCTCCTTGAGGTCATCCTCAGTGCCGACCACGAAGTTGCCGATGGAAGTGCCGGACGGCTGGTACACGTAGTACCAGTTCTCGTCGAACTTCTTGCCGTTGGACGGAACGTACTTGATCTTGCTCATCGGCTCGGTCTGCACGGAAGTGTAGCCGGCCTTGGCGATGGCTTCCATGTTCGCCGTGATGTTCTTGAACGACCACATCCACGCGTGCAGGATGGCGCCGTTCTTCATATGCTTGGTCAGACCGTACTTCTCACGTGCGGTCTCGAATGTGGAATTGGCCACGGTATCCGTGTAGCTATCGCGGTCGGTGGAAGCGGAGGCGCTGGAGGACACAAACCCCATGCCGCCAAACGCCGTGGCGAGCGCAACCGCGCCTGCCGCCAGCTTCTTCCAGACTGCCCTCTTCCTGAATGGTGAACGATTCCCGCCTTGGGACGAATACTGCGATCCGCCCTCATCCGGGGAGTATCCACTAGCCTTCATTGGCACTCCTTATTCAATTGGCCATGCACCTGCGCGCTAAGCCAATCAGCGGAATTCAGTAGTTCCTGTTCCTCCAATAAAGGCATTTGTCGCGCGCGGCACTCAGCCGAATCTCCTTTGACAACGTTCTCGTATTAAGCACGTTGATGCTAATTTAACACAAAATGCCGTGGCAAACGCCAACGTTTTCAGCCGCACGATCGCCGATTCGCAATCCCCATGCCCCGAGGACTAAGCCAATTCGTTGAGACACTGCGAACCACTTGGTAATTATGGTATTTCATTATTAGACAAAATGATTGAAATCGTAATCATCATGACCCGAAAACTCCCATATGAATATGATATCCTTATCAGTGCGCTTACAACGCGAACGTTGTCAAAGGAGATAGGGTCATACACAACGCCGTGATGCGTGCCCCAACAGGGAACACAGCACAGAACAGAGAAGGACATGCTTCGGCAAGTCTCTCGCGCTGCACGATGACCCCATTATCAGGGAGGGCCGATGAAGGCTAGAGGTAATCAGCCAAGCGGCGGAGAAGATATGTATTCTTCGGCGCAGTGGCATGCCCCAATGCATGAGAGAACCCATGCATATCACAAGAAGAACACCATCTGGAAGAAGCTTGCCGTAAGCGTGGCCGCAGTGGCCACCGCCATCGGCGGAGTCACCGTCACCGCCTCGGCGGCGCAGGCAGCCACGAACCGCGACAGCTATGCGGACACCGTGGAGAACTCCACATTCGAACAGGCCCGCAAGAAGTATGGTCTGGCAAAGCAGATGAGCGAAGGTTCCACCCTGCATGCTTGGGAATGGAGCTTCAAGACCATCGAAAAGAACATTCCCGAAATCGCGAAGGCCGGGTACACCTCCGTACAGACCGAGCCGATTTCCGCCATCCACACTGGGAACAAGGGCAAGATCTTCACCGAGAACTGGTACTACGTGTACCAGCCGACCGACACTACCATCGGCAACTGGGTGATGGGTTCCGAAGATGACCTCAAGAGTCTGTGCGCCACCGCTCACAAGTACGGTGTGCGCATCATCGTGGATGTGGTCGCCAACCATATGACCGCCACCTGGAATGCCATCGCGGATCGTTGGAGGAAGTCCGACCTGTATCATCACGACTGCAACGATGGCGACGTACAGGACTACAACAACCGTTACCAGGTGACACACTGCAAGCTGCTCAGCTTGTACGACATCAACACCTCGAAGACCGAGACCGCCAACATGATGCATGATTACCTCGTGCAGGCGGTGAACGACGGCGTGGATGGCTTCCGTTTCGACGCGGCCAAGCATATCGAGCTGCCAAACGAATATGACGGCTCCCAGTATTGGAATATCGTGTTGAACAACGGCGCCCAATTCCAGTACGGCGAGGTGCTGCAGGATTCCATTTCCCATGATGCCGATTACGCCAAGCTGTTCGCCAACAACAGCCGTCATGGCGGCGGTGTGACCGCTTCCTACTACGGTGTCAAGCTCCGCGGCGCGTTGAGCTCGAAGAATCTGAATGCTGGCAACCTCAACAATTGGGACAACGCCGCAGGTGGCAACAATCTCGTTTCCTGGGTGGAATCGCACGATAACTACTCCAACAAGCCCGACGATTATGGCGCGTCCATGAAGATGAGCGAATGGGAAATGACTATGGGGTGGGGCGTAATCGGCTCCCGCTCCCAGACCATGCCGCTGTACTTCGATCGACCTGTCGGCTCCGGCGGCAACCAGCCGCAGTTCGCGGAGAAGAGCCAGCTCGGCGATGCCGGCGCGGATTCCTGGAAGGATTCGCAGGTCGTTGCCGTAAACCATTTCCGCAATGCCATGAACAACAACAAGGCTTCGGAATACCTGCGCAATTGCGGCGCGAATTCCTGCCTCATGGTCGAGCGCTACATCAAGGACGGCAACTCCAAGAACGACGGTGTGACCATCACCAACATGGGCGACACCCAGAAACTGGACGGCACCGCCACCAACCTCGATGACGGAACCTACAAGGACCAGGTCTCCGGCGGCACCATCACCGTGTCCGGTGGCAAGATCACTTCCGGTTCCGCACCTGCAGGCAAGATCAGCGTGTTCTTCACCGACAAGTCCGCTTCGGTCTCCGTCAGCGGCGCCAAGTCGTTCAAGACCGACACCAACACCGTCACCCTGAACGCCAATAATGCTACGGACACCACCTACACCACGTCCGAAGGCAAGTCTGGCTCCTACAAGGACGGCGACACCATCACCGTTGGCGCGTCCACCGCTGTTGGCGGCACCATCACGGTGAAGGTGCAGGGCAAGGACGAGGACGGCGATACGGTCTCCGACAAATTCACATGCACGAAGCGCGATCCGAACGCCACGAGCACGGCTTATGCGAAGAAGCCAAGCGCATGGAGCAACCTGTACGCCTACGTGTATGTGGATGATCCGAGCGCCACCACCTTGCAGCAGAACGCGAAGTGGCCAGGCGTGGCGATGACGAAGGTCTCCACAGGAGATAGCTGCGGCAAGGACGGCGAGTACAAGTACGAGATTCCCGACGAGCTCGCAAACGACAATACTCGTATCATCTTCAATGATGGCAATGCCACCAACACGCTGAAGTACCCCGCCGATACCACCGAGGGCGTGGATGCAGCCGGCCTGAAGATCGACGGCAACTACGCTTGGGACGGCGACACCACCGCTTCCGGCACGTGGACGGCGCGTAGCTGCACCGTCGTTACCGTGAACTCCGTGAAGATCGACCAGAAGGACTTCGTCGCCGACCTCTCCAATGGCGTGAAGACCACCAAGCTCACCGCCACCACCGATCCGGCAGGCGTGAACGTTTCCTGGTCCTCCTCCGATGAGACTGTGGCGAAGGTCGCTTCCGACGGCACCGTGACCCCGGTGAAGGCCGGTACAGCCAAGATCACCGCCAAGGCAGGCGGCAAGTCCGCTTCCGTCACCGTTACGGTGACGGGTGTGCCCCCGCTGGATCCGGTTGCCGAC
>NZ_JAAIIF010000003.1 GCF_012932675.1 Bifidobacterium erythrocebi | reverse complement strand
ACACGAAGGGCGCGAAGGTCAAGGTCGCGTTCACGGACGGCAGGTCGTGGGACGACAACGGCGGCAAGTACTACTACGCGACCGGGTCGAGCATGGCCGTGGCCGGCGGACAATTCATCGGCGACGTCACCCCGGTTTGCGCCGCTGAAGAAATGCCTGACGTTCCGGTCACTTCCGTCACGCTCTCCGGAACTGGCGTCTCAAGCGGCAAGGCTTCCATCAAAAAGGGAGCTTCGTTGCAACTGACCGCTACGGTGAATCCGAGCAACGCTACCGACAAGACCGTGACATGGAAGTCCAGCAATACCGCTGTGGCGACTGTGAGCAACGGCAAGGTGACGGGCGTGAAGGCCGGCACCGCTACCATCACCGCAAAGGCGGGCGACAAGACCGCCAGCGTGGCTGTCACCGTGACCGACACTCCCAGCGGTCTGACCATCGTGGGCAGCACGCACAGTGTCGCTCCGGAGACAATGCAGTTCACGGTAAGCGGTTTGCCTGACAACGCGAATGCAAACTGGATTGAATGGTCCGTCACGGGTGACCACCTGCGCGCAACCAATAATCTCGGTCGCACATTCAAGGTGTTCGGCACGGCAGCTACGACCGGCGTCGTAACGGTTTCGTATCTGGATCAGACTGCTTCCGTCCCGATCACAGTAGATGCGTACAGCTACGAATCAGCTCCTACCATCACGGTTGACAAGCAGTCCCTGAACATGAAGGTGGGTGATTCGGTGAAGATCAACTACACCATCTCCCCCGCCAGCAACCCGTTCAAGTTGGCTGTCTTCGATTCCTTCAACGACGACGTAGTGTTTGCCGACGGCGATGGCACGCTCCATGCCACCGGCACCGGCAGCACCACCGTTCGCGTATGGTCGTCCCGAAGCACCAACTACACGGATATCAAGGTAACCGTGAGCTGATTCCGTTCGCTCAGCAACAATAATTGATGATATCCGTGCATTTCTCAATGAGATGCACGGATATTTCATTCTCGTCATTCTTATAGACTGATATCTGCAATAAACAGCAGAGAGGACACATCATGGGGCATAAATTGCAACTCTTTCAACGCTTCGCCGAGCATGTCGTGGTTTTTTCCCCATGGTATTCCCTCATCGAACTGCTTACCGTAGTAGATCGCCCGATCTCGTTAAGAATCAATAAGCCGTTTTCGCATAGGCTCCTTACTCTAAAAGAGCGCTACATCATGAAGTGGCTAAGATCCACATTCGCCGATGAAATAGCCTCATATAAGCATAAAAAGCCGGCAAGCACAGCCAAAGAAACGCATAATTCCCCCATATGGATATGTTGGCTCCAGGGCAAGCAGAATGCACCGGCATTTGTAAAACGAATGATTACGAAGATCAGGGCAAATGCCAACGGACATCCAGTAATCTTCATTTCGCTAAAAAACTATAAGGATTACTGCAATATCCCGGATAATATTATTCGCAAATATGAGCAAGGTCTCATGCCTCAACAACAATTTGCGGACATACTGCGATCAGGTCTCCTGGCTCAACAAGGCGGGCTATGGATAGATGCCTCCATCCTTGTCACGGCTCCAATTCCTGAGCAGGTTTTCCAATTGCCTATTTACAATGTAAAAGGCATAAAGCCTAATGCCATCCGTGATGCGGTGTCCTGTGACGCAACTCGATGGCAAGCGTATTTCATTGCATCCCAACCTCATTCGGTGACCTATTCGTTTATTTTCGATTGTTTTATCGCCTACTGGGAACGATATAACACACTTATCGATTATTTTCTGTTCTCCTACCTTGCCAAGGCAGCAAGAGAGGATATTCCCGGAGCCCAAGCCGAATACGAACAAGTTCCCGATAACAATCCAAATTGCGAACTACTGAGCGACTATTTGATGCAACCGATTCCCGCGACCGACATGCAGTTCCAAGACATTTTCAACAGCCATAACTTTATCTATAAGCTGACCTGGAAAGGTGCCTATCCACTCCTCACCAAGGACGGCGAACCTACGGTAGCCGCAAAGATACTGAGCTGAATCATCATCCGACCAACGCAAAGGACCAGAAAGAACATGCAGCGGGTACTGCTTATCAATCAAGGACATACTCCGAATCTGGGAGATATCGCCATAGCTAAAGTTATGGAGAGTTTTTTCTCGCAGCAGGGATATACCACCGAAACCATGCCCTACGACGAACAGGTCGAGCAACGATTCTCCTTCCCCATCGATCGAAAAGATCTGCTGCCCAAAAGCATGCTGAGGATTTCACCAATCATGGATGTGCTTAATCGTCGGCGCATTCGTAGACTTCTTGGTGACAAACGTTTTGATTTTGCGGTAATCGGTGGGGGCGAGCTACTTGGGCGTCACTTCGGTTTCAATTCCTCGTTCGTCTCCTGGTGCTCGGAACTCTCGTCAAGGCATATACCCATCTATGTCACTAGCGTAAGCGGCGATCTGCATATGCAGGACTACTACCTCAACCGATATCGGAAAGCGCTCAGAAAATGCGCATACGTATCGGCAAGGGACCATTCCACCGAACATATCCTGCATGAGCGCTACGGCATAGATGCCCATTATGCGCCAGACGTGGTTTTCACTTACAATCGTCTGTTCAAACCGCAGCATGGCACCGACAAAAAAGACATTGTCTGTGTTCCTGTTCCCTGCAAGAAAGAACAGCTTCAGACGCTAGGATTGCAGTCGGAAAACGGCTATTTCCGCTACCTTGCTGATCTCATATCCCGCCAGAACGAGAAGGCAGGCAAAAAGGTCATCATCACGTCAACGGTTCAGACCGATGAAGCCATTGTTCACCGCTTCGCCAAATACTGTTCCACTCATACGTCATATGACATTGCAATTCGTCCTTATCCGGCATTGGACGAATTCATGCACTTGATAGATCAGGCAAGCTATACGATATCCGGACGCATGCATGCATGCATTCTGGGTCTAATCAGTGGAAGCCGCATTATCCCCATCCCCTTCAAGGAGAAACTCGCGGTCTTCGCCCAGGAGTATTCGTCAGCAAACGATATCGAAAAGGTAGCCGAGGAAGCCTATCAAGGTCTTATGCATATCGTGCGACAGCAATCCTGAATTTCTCAAGTTTAATTGTGCCGAAGAACGTTCTGATCAAGATATTCATACAATGAGTCGGACTGCGGCGAAGTGAACTTCCGAGCAAACAGAATATCGGGTTGAGACAGGATATCGATATCCTCCATTGTGATCGGGCGGGGTGACCAATCCCTGCCCGACACATGTACCCATTCCATATATCGCAGATTTTCCTTTGGAGAAAGCGTCGCGCGCAAAGGGGTATTCCAGATCTCAGACAAGACAAATACCTCATCGCAGCAATAGGTCCATCTATATTCCTTAAGAATACGATCCTGATTCTTGACTATCAGTGATATAACGTCATCAGTCACACTGATCCAGTTGCTGTGGCGTTTCATAGGACGCCCTTTGAAACGGCGTATACCTACTGCCCGCTGCGCATAGCAGAGCGCAAAATCAACATATTTCCAGAAATTGCGCTTCTTACCGACGAGCGGTTCATGCAGAAAATGACACTGCTCGAATCTCATACGGAACCTAGGCGAAACGTCATTAATGTCTTTTAATGCAATGAAATTTTCACCGTCATGCTTGTCGAAATACCGATGAATATACGTCTGGCTCTTTACCGGATAGTCGACGCCGGAAAGCAGATGATAATACCTATACCCGCCGTGCGAGAAAGCTTCGGAGAACAATATCAGTTCGGCCTTGATCTGGGATTCCCCTCCCCAAGTGACCGAAATCCTGGGGACGAAGAACAGTCCACTCGATTTCACGTTTCTCTTCAAATCGTCCAAATCGAAGCATTGTGATTTGCGATCCAAATGCACGTAGATATCGTTCTCTGCATAATCCAATGCCTTCAGAAGCCGCGCCAGCTCTTGCGGTCTGTCATGGGCAATAATCAGATACGCGTGCTTCATATGCTGTGAACTCCGTCTGGCAAACTCGGGGAAAAGGGATTCTCTGCTAAAGTTCATTCTAGCTCTTGACGTTATATCGCACAGCAGCACGCGGAAAAGACGGGATATCGCATATGGGAGAATCCACCACCGACACCATGGTTTCGGTAATCGTACCGGTATACAACGTTTCGATGTATCTGGCCGATTGCTTGGAAAGCATCAAGAACCAGCGGCATCATAATCTTGAGGTTATTCTGATCGATGACGGCTCCACGGATGATTCGGGCACTATCTGCGACACCTATGCATCACAGGACAATCGTTTCCGAGTAATTCATCAGGAGAACGCAGGGCTGTCGGCGGCACGTAATGCTGGGACCGCAATAGCCTCAGCTCCTTGGCTTATTTACATAGACAGCGATGACATAGTCTCTGAAAACTACATCTCGGATCTGCTGGCCGCGGCAATATCCAATAACGCCGACAGTGCTTCATGCAGATTCATGCTTGTCAATGAAAAGGACCACTGTCTCGTCCCTGAACAAACCAAGCAGTCCTTAATGGTCGTTCCCCCTGAAACGGCGGTGTGCGAGCTTTTATCGGAGAAGAAAGCAAGTACCTCCGCTTGGGGGAAACTGGCAAAAACACCTCTCTGGCTTCGGAATCCCTTCCCGGAGGGTCGAAAATTCGAGGATATGCCCGTGACTTGGAAAGTGCTGGCATCTTCTCGAAAAGTCGCTATCATCGATTCCCGTCTGTATGGATATAGAAAACGCAACGACTCGATCAGCCAGAACAAATCCGCGTCATTGCAGTCCATCGAGGACTATCATCAATCCATTGCCCAGATTAATGACGAAATCCCGAAGAAAATGCCTGGGCGGGAGATTCTTCACGCCTTGCATTTTCGGAGTTGCCTGGAATATTGCCGTCTGCTGGCTATGAGTGATCACGTAAACAGCCAATCGGACAATGAGACAGATAAACTGCATGTCATTGTTTCAGACGCAAAACACTATCTTCGTCGTTTTGCGTGTTCGGCCTTGATGGATATGCATAGCCCGATTCTTCAACGTGTGCGCATTGCAATCATCGCCTGTCTTCCCGGACTTGCGCCGAAACTATGCCGATAACAACCACGCTCTCCCGAGCATGGTATTCCACACCCGCTAATGCTGGACCAAATCGGTTATGATCTGGGAATTATCGCGCAGGAGCAGGATATCGTGTCTGGAAAGCTTGTACAGGAACGTGTCCTCACAAAACAGATTTTCGCTTCCCTGCCGCCGTATAGGCGCATACCCCTGCAAATAGGCTTGCAGGCTTTCGCACTTCGTGTTGTTGCAGGGAATCCTGCCGTATGATTCCGCAATTGCGGCAACATTGGTGCGCAGAAGCTTGGACAGCTGATACGACATGAAATAGTCAAGATCGGTGTTGATTGTCTTGGCATATTCAAGGAACAACGAGCAAAAACCCTTATAAAACAAGGCATGGGGCTGCCCTGCCATCGCATATATCTGCCATTGCCGACCATCGGGCACTACAACGGAATATGGGAAAAAGTCAAGCCCTTTAACGGACCAGAATGGGATATCGAGAATCCAATCGGGAATATCCTTCACCAGCAGTATGGAGGTATCCAGCCAAATACCCCCATACCGCTCCAATAGAGCAGCACGAATGTAATCGCAAAGCAGCGCTGGGCGAATCTCTTTGCGCTCATATAAGCGCATAAGCCAATCCGGAATATCGACCAGATTCCTGGCCTCGTTCAGATCCAGAACATGCAGTGGATGGGAACCCTTGTGCCGGTATACCGAGTCCAGACAGAACGATAGTTCCGGAGGAAGCTCCTGACGGCCTTGAAGCCAGATCATCCAAATCGGAGCCTGGGAAGCATCCGAAAACGGTTCGGCGTTGTCCTGCAACCTGTTCAATTCGTTCAACTGCTTCTCAAAGCATCGTGCATAATAGTCGAACAGCAGCTCGTTCTGCTTCTTATACAACGGTGCCAGTGACTGTCGCGGCCACGGCTTCCGATTGGTGCGATCGGAGATCTTCTTAATCAATTTAAGCGGCAAAAAGGCAGCCGATACCTCTTGTCCCTGATGCAAAACCGTTTTGCGCGCACCATCATCATATGAGTTCATGTTCGTCCCATTTCATCTACAGCATCTTTCTGACAGCGCCTATGTCTACTTGGCGGCTCCGTTGCGATTCGCAATGCGGGCGATGAACGGGAAGAGCAACTTCACGGCTATGCCACTCACCAGTACCAGGCAGATTATCTGAACAGCCATCGAACAGGGCATGCTCCTAAAGGATACAAAGGCTTGTACGGCCAAAGCGACAAACAGAGCAACCGTTTCCGCCCACGGCACATTGAATTTCATGATGCGCAGCGATATATAGAAGCGCATGCAAAGCGTGACAAAATTGCTTAATGCCATGCCCAAGCAAGCTCCGACCAAACCACAGACCGGAATCAAAGTCCATGTGATGATCACATTCAGCACGGCACCGATGCACGTGGTCACAAATAGATTCTTCGTCTTCATGGCCGCAGTAGAGATGGTTCCCAGAAATGAATTCAACGAATTGCAGTAGACCGCAATGACCAGTATGGACATGAGCGTCCAACTGGAGAAGAACTCCTTTTGCAGTACGATCGAGGCGATCGGTTTGGAAGCGATGATCAGAACCGAAGCCGCTAAGGACATCCCCGCAATCACGAATTTAAATATGTTCTCGTAGAAACGGGCAAGGCCGGAATTCCTGAATTCCTGAAAAACAGACAGATTCCAAGCCTGCTGAAAAATCTGATACACCATGGTGATCAGATTCGGTATTTTGCCGGCAGCCGCGAATAATCCCGATGCGGCAATCCCCAGCATGCTGGTGATCAGAAAACGATTCAGACTGGTGCCGATCCACCAGAACAACGCGTTAGGAACCAATGGCAGGGAAAAACACACCATGCGTTTAAGCAGTGCTTTGTCATCGCTGTCGATCCGCATGTCGAGGTAACTCAGGAAATGCCCTCTTGCCACATAGATGCCGATGGCAACCATACCGGAGATAATCATCGAATAGAAATAACCGGGAATTCCCAGATTACAGACGGCGATGAAAATATACGCGCAGATTCCGTTGCATAGCGCCGACGAGCACGAAACGACGGGAATCAGCTTTATTCTGTTGAGGATTCGTGCGATGGTCCCAAAATAGATCTGGAGCACACTAACGGCAAAATTGAGCCAGAACAATGCCTTGTAGTGCCCGAGGCCTCCCATGAACGGCAAATCCAGCAAAGGTAGCAGCAGCCCGACAATCACCAGGCTGAACAATGTCACCCACATGCCAATGGACATGTATTTCGTACGGTATTCCTTGTCGTCCAATGCATAGCGAAGAACTGCGTCAGTAATCGAGCAAGTGCATAGCGGGGTCAACAACGTGATTACCGTAATAGACATATCCGTGATGCCGTATTCCCCCGTCGATAGGTAGAACGTATACAACGGGACAAGAACAAATCCGATCAGCTTCGCGGATACCGAACTGATTGCAAATAGACCAGTATTAAGAAGAAGTTCTTTGTATTTATGCATTGGATCGATCTTCCCTCACCCATGAACTATTGAAAAACGGAGCGAAAAGTATAATCGGGAAAACGGAATATCCATAATCAAAAAGATGATGCTCCATTAAGCCATAAATCAAATAGGCAACTACAACAAGCGCCAAATACACATGACCGCTGGTAATGCATTTGTTAAGAAAATAGCAGAACAGCACAATGATGATGAGGGTTATTAGAATCCCATAGACATAAAGCAGATGCATCCATATGTTGTCTATGGACTTGCCTTGCTGGTAATAGGCTTTGATACTTCCCGTAGGCCCATACAGACGAGGCATTTCCCTGCTGATGATTCTATTCCACAGATACGGTCGGCCGGAAAGCAGCAAACTCAACGAGTAATTGGAACTGCCCCATATCGCAAGTGCAAAAGTCACTCCGATAGTGACCGGTATGGTCAAAATCAAACACTTGGCGCAAAAACGGCTGTTTACGAAAAGGCCTCTGGCTAATCCAAAAAGAAGAATCGCAATAGCGGTATAGAAGAAAGTCCTCGAATCCGTATACCTATATGTTATATACGCATATGCCAATCCGATGATTCCAAAATAAACCCTGCTTACCTTTCTTTTTGAAACAAGAAAAGCAACAAGAACCGGGAAAACGAAAAGACCTACAAAATTCGGATGCCCGAAACCGATTGCGTGCCTCGCAGAGACCGCGACATCCTCGTCGTATCGATCCCACTGCATCTTATCTACAATCAGCCCGAATTTATACAACGACAATTGAACGGCAAAAAGAACCGAAGAGATATAACCCGCGTATTCAAAACTGTCTTCCACTGGCATGTCGCATAAGGCAATAGCCAACAGCATAGCCATAATCAAATCAATCTGATGCAGTGGCATGAAATACGCTATGCCTAAAAGAAAAATCGGTATGGCTCTACCTATAAAGCGAAATCCATAGACAGGCAACACATAACAGATAATCTTCGCCATAATGGCAAGCAGCACAAAACACATGCAGCATGCCGTGGTTAGGGTCCCGCCAATATCCTGTATAAGATAACGTGCGGCAATCACCGCAAAGATAATCAAGGCATCGATTCCCCTGATATTGCCAAGGAAAATTCGCAATTTAGACGAGGGACTTCGATATAGATCCTCCTGAGGCAAAGCATCAACTTGCATACTCACCGTCTCTCTTCAGAACCTGTCCTGCAATACTCTGCAGACAATGATACAGATGCCACACCATCCGCATCTCCCCTACTGAATCCGATGTCGAAAGCACCACACTTCGGAATCACTTGCCATCATGTCACAACAGCGACTCTCAGAAGCTCTTTTCATACTTCCTGCCGCCGAACTTGGCCATCAGGAAGCCGGTCCCCTTCTTCCACCAATCCACAGGCTCCGGGCTGGTCACCGGCATTTCCACATAGCCGTACCCGTTGGTGTCCAGCCAAACGTCCAGCAACCGCTCGCTCACGCGACCGGGGTACCGCGCACCGAAAGCGTCATAGGACTCTGGCGGAATACGCCTGGTCAGCTCCTCGACAATCGGGAACATCCACGCGCAATACTCGTCGAAGCGCTCGCGCGTCATGATGAACATGTTGAAGATGTGCGCCTTCTTCGACCGCATCAGCCGCTCGAAGGCCGGCGCATATTCGGGGCACTGTTCCCGAAGCAGCTTCAACGTCTCGTCGAACTGCCGACCGTCAAAGGTGTGGTCGTAATGCGAATAGACCGTCTCGATGTAATAGTTACGCCGTCTGGGCACAATGATGTCGGCTCGGTCGAGCAGTTTCTCGACATCCTCCCTGGTGGCGATCCGATCGAAACGATTCTTGGACGCTCTCGCCGCCTTATCCAACGTGGCGAAATGCCTCCGGTAATGCACCAGACCCTTATAGTCGGCATCACAGTTCTTCCAAAGCCAGTACAGGCCGGTGAGCTCCGAATAGTACGCGTTCCTATCGGAGATGTTGTCGCCGGTGTTGTCGCAGGCAAATCCCAGATCGACATCAGGATGCATTGCCTTACCCACCTGCAATGGCAGATACATGGAATCCTCGGGCATCCTATAGGCCTTATGCGTGGCCACCGCTATGCAGATGTTCTTAGGGGAATCGGACCGAATAGCCTGCATATGCCCTTCCTTATTCTTCGTCATACGTGCACCATGCCAATCAGTAGGCACCGTTGGGATTGACCATCGTGCCGACAGTGCGGAAGATGTAGACGATGTCCCCCATCACTGACCAGCTTTGCACATAGCCGACATCCAGCTGTCGGCTTTCCTCATCGCTCAGATCATTGCGTCCGGAAACCTGCCACGGGCCGGTGATGCCCGGCTTGACCAACAGTCTGGTGGCATAGACCTGGTCATAGCCGTCCACTTCGAACTGGCGTTGCGGTCGCGGACCGACCACGCTCATCGTACCGATGAACGAATCGAAGAACTGCGGCAGCTCATCAAGACTCGTCTTGCGAATGAACCGACCGACCTTGGTAACGCGGGGATCGTTCTTGATCTTCACGCATGCGCCGAGCTCCTGGCCATTCGCAGCGGCCACTTCGGCCAATTTGGCATCGGCATCCACATACATCGAACGGAACTTGTGGATCTTGAACGGTTTGCCTCGCAATCCGATGCGCTCCTGTGTGTACAGAGCCGGGCCGTGGTCCTCAAGCTTGATGGCAATCGCCACCGCCAGCATGACAGGCGATGAGATCACAATCGCCAACGCCGAAACCACGATATCGAATATGCGCTTCTGCAACATGGCCGCAGGCGAATACTGCGGCAGGCAAATCGTCATCACCGTGGTGCCCTGGATTACGCGCACCTGCGTTTCATGACCACTCACGTCGGCGGCAGAAGTGACCAATGCAATCTCCAGGTTCATGGATTCAACATTCAGTGCAAAGGTATTGAAATTGTCGGAGAACCGCTGCATCACATCCGTGATCATCACCGTCTGAGCGTGCAGGCTCACGGCACGCTCGGCGAAATCGTCGCCATAGGTCATGATCGGAACGCTTGCGCCAAGAACGTCCTTGACCCGCGCGCTCAGTCCTTCGATATCGGTAACGGCCTCGATAAGCCCAGTTTCGGCATTGACGTGAATCGGGCACACCGCCACCGGCCTATAGTTGAGCTGCTGCTTCTGGCCTAGGAATCCCAGCGCACGGACGATACCCTCCGAAGATCCGACCACCACCGTGGAATAGGCGTACCGCCCTTTCCTGCGGCCATGCGTAATCAGCAGGCGCATGAAAAAACGTTCCACCATAGTGAGCAGCAGGCCGAAGAGGAACGACAACACGATCGACGTCAGTGACACACCGATGCGCATGATGAAATCAAAGGCACACGTCACCATGGCGGCAAGCAATGTTCCTTTGACCAGCAGCGCGTTGAGCTGGTAGCCGTCCCCCATCACATGCCGGTGGTAGACGCCGGAACCATGCAGGCAAGCCGACCAGATCAGCGCGCAGACCAGCAGGTAGACCGACATGCTTACGGGAAAGCCGAAGCGGAACGAGTACAAATCGGTTTCATGACGCAACGTGATGACCGCCGCAGATGCGACGACAAGCATCGCCATGTCAAGCAGCGTTAGTGCCGCGTTGACGGAAAACCGCCAATAGGCCACGCTCAGCAATCTATGCTGAGTCACCTGGCCAAGTCTTGTTTTCTCGCTCTCTTCCATCTTCCCTCATCTGGTTGAACTCATGCTGGCGAGCTCTTCGGGTAAATACTGGTAAAAGTTTAATCCATGATGAATACGTTATCAAATATTGGTCATATGATATTGCCATTTGAAATGGCAATATATACGGCAAATTAAATATATATGTCTAAATATTATTTCCTGATATTCGATGCATATAACAATCAACGCAGCGTATCAACACCGTGAAACGCTGGCAAAACGCGTCACGCAACCTCCATGGTCCCCAGCAACGCCTTGTGATCGGAACCTGCGATCGTACGCGCTTCAAGATCACCCACCACAACACCTTTATCGTGCACAATGTGGTCGATCTCGGAACAGGCAGGTACCGGAATGAAGCCCAGCAGTCTCGTATTCGCCGGGTAGGTCATGTGGAATCCGCTGCCGGCGCGCTCCCCCGAATCCACGAACCGATCGCCCAGCAGATACCGGAAACTCGCATGGTCCCAAATCGAATTGAAATCACCCATCAGCACATACTTGCCCTTGCTGCCTTGCAACTGGCCGATGGTACTCAATCCTCTGCTCCATAGCCCCTGATTGCTGGGTCTGGGCGAGAACGGGTGCACCGATCCGAAACGCACCGTCACCCCGCCGAAGTCGATGCTGGACGCCGGAATGCTGGACGCCTCTATGGGAATGAGATCGCCCGTGGTATCCGTCATAGGAGCGGCACTCCACAACGCATTCACACCGCCATTGTCATGCACTGACCACTTCGCCACGTTCGAATACGGCAGTATCGCTTCCAAGCCGGCGTCGCGCAACCGTTGCACCAGTCCATGCGACACCTCCTGCAAGGCCAGCACCTCCACGTGCTCCTCACGCACGGTTCGCACGATCTGGTCCGCGTCGGCGGCACCCTCTTTGGTATTCAGCGTCATGATGCGCGCATAGCGGTCCGACGTGTCCACCTCGCTTTGCGTAACGGCCAGACGCGCCTGCATCGTCAGCTTGTCGGTGGGAACGATGAAGCCCCAATGCCAGCACACCTGCGTCACAATGCACACCAGGCAGATGAGCGCGAGCGCTCGGCGGCGTAGGGCAATCGCGATTACGGCGATGGCTGCGGTGGGGATGATGAGCCATGGCATTACTGCCACGATGATGGGAATGTATTTTCTGCCGCCGAAGCCGCCTGGGATCATGCGCAACACCATGGCGACGAGTATGACGGCCATGATTGCGCGCAATGCGATGACGAAATTGCGGGATGCGGCAAGCCGGGCGAAAATCCCCTGCTCATCGGCCGTCACGGCATCATCAGGCATTGAATCCGCGGCGGTGCCATGCTGCCTGTTCGGCCGCACATCGTTCACCGGATTGCTGTGAACATCAATGCCTGTATCGTTATCCGTATCGTTTGCCATGCAGTTGCGCTCCACCCTCCGACGGCATCCCATTGTTGCATACGACATGACATCGTTGCAGAAGGTTGCTCATCATGGAACGTATCCTGCCGAATTCTTACGGTTCTTTCGTTTTCCGTCGTTTGCTATGCGGCGTAGACGGTACCCGGCTGGACGATCTGCCGGCGTACGGGCGCGGAATCGACCTGATGGCGTTTTTTCAGGGCGTTCAGCATGGTGCACAGGTCGTGGTTGAGCTCGTTGGCCACCTTCACGAATGCGCCGAACGGTTTGCCGAGCGGGTCTTCGATGTCTTTCGTCTTGGGAAGCATCGGCCTGATGATCGTGGATGCCTTGATGACCGATTCGAGTCGTTCCTGGACGGTGAGGCCTTGGATCATCCCCTGCTGTGCGCAGTATTGGCACATGTTGGCGAAATCATCCACCAGAAACGTGTAACGGACGGCGTTCGGCGCCAGTGTGACGATGTCTTTGCGCTGATTCTTTTCGAAGCAGAGTATCAGATCCGCTTCCTCCGCCATGGCTTTGGTAAGGCGACGTGAACGGAATCCGCTGGGTTCGATGTCTACGCTGCGCATGAGCCTGGCGCTGTAGCGGTCCATTTCATGCCTGGTGAGCCCCCGGGTGCCCGCGCTGGCCACTTGAATGGTGGTGCCGGACAGGTATTTCGCCATCAGCAGCTCACCCATGGGCGATCGGCAGATATTGCCTGTGCAGACGAACAAGATGAGCATATCGCGCACCAATCCTCACAATTGCATTGAACGACGGTATCGGTAACAGTCTACCCGTTGCTGGGCCGTGATGGGCTTGCCGAAGGCACATGGGCGGGAAGATGGGGCGATCACGGAATCGATTACAGCGGGATATGGCGGTCGGAACGATCCGTACGTACCGATGGTTCTTGGAAGAGAACATATGCGAAAGGCGCATCCGAGGAGGATTTCGGATGCGCCTGGCATAAGGGGCAGAGGCATGGATGATATAAGGAGAAGACCTCTGCACGGGCTGATGACTAGACGGGCGGACCGGCGGGCGGAGCATGCCGGGCATGTTCCGCCCCGGTCGCACGCCGTATCAGTGGCGGTTGTTGAGACGGTGGTACATCTCGCTGATCTCCAGTTCCTTCTCGAACTGGCGGGCGTTGGTGTTCTCGTCGATCACGGCGAGTTCCACGCCGGCGATGCGGGCGAAGTCCTCCCAAGCCTCACGGCCGACGGAGGTGGTCATGCAGGTGTGGTGGGAGCCGCCGGCGGTGATCCAGCACTGCACGGCGGTCTTCAGGTCCGGCTTCGGCTTCCACACGGCGCGTGCGCACGGCAGGCTCTTCAGGGAGCCCTGCGGCTCGACGACGGTGACCTCGTCCATGAGCAGACGGAAGCGTTCACGCTCATCGGCCATGGAGACCACGACCGCATCGGTCGGCTTGCCGGAGAACACCAGACGGACCGGGTCGGACTTGCCGCCGATGCCCAGCGGGTAGATGGCCAGCTTCGGCTTCTCGATGGTGCCGATGGCCGGGGAGACCTCCAGCATGTGGGAGCCCATGTCGAGTTCGTTGCCCGGCACGAAGTTGTAGGAGTAGTCCTCCATCAGGGAGGCGCCGCCCTCAAGGCCGTAGCCCATCACGGCACCGATGCGCACCAGCACGGAGGTCTTCCAGTCGCCTTCCGCGGAGAAGCCCCAGCCGTACTCGGACGGGAAGCGCTGCGGGCCGACGCCCGGCAGCTGCGGCAGAGCGCCCAGATCCTCGAAGTTGTCGACGGCGGCGGTGCAGCCGTTCTCGCGCATCATGTTGACCATGGCCGCTTCCTCCTTGGCCGCGATGAACAGCTCATCGTAGCGGGAGTCGAGCAGCTCGGGGGCCACGTCGTACTTGGCCTTGTAGTCCTCGATCAGGTCCTTGACCTGATCGTCCTTGACCTTGTCGTATGCGGCGACGAGCTCGTTGACGGCCCAGGTGTTGATGGAGGCGCCGAACACGCGCTCGGCCTCGGTCTTGTCGCCTTCGGTGACGGCGACGTTACGCATGTTGTCGCCCCAACGCATGACCTTCATGTTCTGGGAAGCATCCCAGCCGGCGCAGGCACGTGCCCAGGTGCCGACCTTCTCGGCAACTTCCGGATCGGTGTAGTGGCCGACGACGATCTTGCGCGGAATGCCCAGGCGGGAGACGATGTAGCCGAACTCACGGTCGCCGTGCGCGGCCTGGTTCAGGTTCATGAAGTCCATGTCGATGGTCTCCCACGGAATCTCCTTGTGGTGCTGGGTGGCCAGCTGCAGCAGCGGCTTGGTCAGCACTTCAAGGCCGCGGATCCACATCTTGGCCGGGGAGAAGGTGTGGCACCAGGTGATCACGCCGATGACGTTCGGGTTGGCGGAGGCTTCGGTCATGAAGGCCTTGACGCCGTCGGAGGACTTCAGGGTCGGCTTGAGCACGATCTTCGCGGGGATCTTGCCGGTGTTGTTCAGGAAGTCGACGATCTCGCCAGTCTGCTGTGCCACCTGGCGCAGCGCTTCCTCGCCGTACAGGTCCTGGGAGCCGACGCCGAACCAGATTTCCTTGCCTTCAAAGGGGTTTTCCATTGCCATTGTTGTTTCCTTTACTTCATTGTGTTGGATGGGGTACGTGTTGTGTGGGGCGGAGCGGATCCGGCAGGAGCCGCCCCGTCAGGTCAGTGCGCAGCACTGGTGTGACGTGTGCGTCCGCAAGGCGCACCGAGGGAAGGCGTACGAAGGTACGTCGACCGAGGAGCAACGCGGCGGACGCTCCGTCACATCAGTGCTGGCCGTAGACGTTGGTGTAGCGGTCGTTCAGCTTGTCGATGTCCTCCTGCGAGATCGGGATGATGTCGCCGAGCTGCTTGGCGGCCCACATGGTGTGGGCGACCTCCTCGGTCATGGCGGCGGCCTTGACGGCTGCCTCCGCATCCTTGCCGATGGTGAAGGGACCATGGTTCTGCATGAGCACGGCCGGGGACTTCGGATACTTCTTCAGGGTCTCGACGACGCCTTCTCCGATGGCTTCCGAGCCGATGAGGCGGAAGGGACCTACCGGCACGGGCCCACCGAATTCGTCACCCATCATGGTCAGACCACAGGGGATGTTCTGGCCAGTGGCTGCCCAGGCGGTCGCGTAGGTGGAGTGGGTGTGCACCACACCGTAGACGTCGGGCATGTGACGATAGATGTAGGCGTGGGAGGCGGTGTCGGAGCTGGGGGCTTCCGCGCCATCGACCACGTTGCCGTCGAGGTCGCAGACGACCATCGAGCTGGGGGTGAGGTACTCGTAGCGCAGACCGGAGGGCTTGATGACCATCAGGTCGGCGGTGTGCAGACGCTGGGAGACGTTGCCCGCGGTCCATACGACGAGATTCCACTTGATGAGCTGTTCGTGCAGGGTGGCGACAACCTCGCGCACCTGCTTGACTTCGGCGCGAACTTCGGGACCATAATCAGCCAAAGTTGCCATGTTGTGTTCCTTTCTTGTTGAGAACAAGTCTTGTATCGGTCGACTTATCGGGGTACGGAAAGCCTCTTGACGCTATTTGGTTTCCAAGTCGATGGCCTCGATGGCGGCCTTTTCGATGGACAGGCCGCGCTGGAAACGGGCGAAGAAGTCCTCGAAGCCTTCGACGTCCTGCGGATCGGGGTCCTCGGTGGTGGACTGCGCGTCGGCGAACACTCGGGTGTCGAGGTATTCGTCGAGCGGGCAGGGGGTATGCCACAGGTAGTCGGCCAGCACGGCCATGCCCCAGGCACCGCCTTCGGCGGCGGTGGCCATGACCTTGATCGGGGTGTCGAATGCTGCGGCGAGGATCTTCTGCGCGACCTTCGGCGTGGTGAAGATGCCGCCGTGGCCGACGAGCGAATCGATCTGCACGTTCTCGTCCTTGGTCATCACGTCCATACCGATCTTGACCGGGGAGAACGCGCTGAACAGCTGCGCTCGCATGAGGTTGGCCAGGGTGAAGTTCGATTCGGGGCCGCGTGCCAGCACCGGTCGGCCTTCGGGCAGACCCGCCAGGAACTCGCCGGAGTAGAAGCAGTAGTTGAGCAGTCCGCCGGCGTTCCTGTCGGCCTTGTCGCTGATGGCGGCGCGGAACAGCGTGCCGAACAGCGTGCCGGCGTCGACCGGATGCCCGATCGCCTCGGCGAACTCGCTGAACATCCTCACCCAGGCGTTGAGGTCGGAGGTGAAGTTGTTGGCGTGGCTCATACCGGCCAGATCGCCGGCCGGGGTGGTGACCAGGTCGACTTCCGGGTGCAGGCGTTCCAGCTTGTGCTCAAGCACGACCATGGCGAAGATGGAGGTTCCGGCGGAGACGTTGCCGGTGCGGACGCGCACGGAGTTGGTGGCGACCATGCCGGTGCCGGCGTCGCCTTCCGGCGGGGCCAGGACGATGCCCGGCTGCAGCGTTCCGGAGGGATCGAGCAGCTTGGCGCCTTCGGCGGTAAGCTCACCGGCGGGGGTTCCGGCGACCAGCGGGGTCGGCAGCAGATCCTCAATGGTCCACGGCTGGTCGGCAATCTCATCCAGCGCGTCGAACTGCTTGAGGAATTCGGCCTCGTAGGTCTTGGTGGTCGGGTCGATGGGGAACATGCCCGATGCATCGCCAACGCCGAGAACCTTCCTACCGGTGAGCTTCCAGTGCACGTAGCCGGCGAGCGTGGTGATGTAATCCACCTTGCCGACGTGTTCTTCCTTGTTGAGCACGGCCTGGTAGAGGTGTGCCACGGACCAGCGTTCCGGAATGTTGTACTGGAACAGTTCCGAAAGCTTCTCGTGCGCCTCGTGCGTATTGGTGTTCTGCCAGGTGCGGAACGGCACCAGCAGCTCACCGTCCTTGTCGAAGGCAAGGTAGCCGTGCATCATGGCGGAGAAGCCGATATGGCCGATGGAGGTCAGGCGTTCGCCGTAGGCGTTGTACACATCGTTCGCCATGGAGGCGTACGCGGACTGCAGGCCCTTCCACACCTCGTCGAGGGAGTAGGTCCACAGACCATCCTCCAGATGGCTTGCCCACTGATAGTCGCCGGATGCGATCGTGCGATACGTATCGTCGATCAGCACCGCCTTGATTCGGGTGGAACCGAATTCGATGCCAAGCGCGGTGCGACCGCCGCGAATCTTCTCCGCGATCTGCTGGGGAGCGTCATCAATGTCGACCATATCGACTCCTTATTTGTGTTCTTGTAGGTGTTCTTGTTGGGATTCCGTGCGCCGGATCACTTGGTCCAGAGGGCCTGGATCTCTTCCAGGGTCTTGCCCTTGGTCTCGGGAGCGAACTTGGCGATGGAGATCGCGCCGATGAAGTCCATGATCATCCAGAAGACGAAGGTGCCGGAACCGCCCCAGCCCTGGAACATCATCGGAGTGAACTGACCGACGCAGAAGTTGATGCCCCACAGCAGCACGGTGCACAGACCGGAGGCGCGACCACGCATGTAGGTCGGGAAGAGCTCGGGGATCATGACCCAGGTCACGGGGCCGAGGCCGAAGGCGAAGCAGGCGATGAAGCCGCAGGCGCCGGCGACGACGAGCCAGCCGATGTTGGCGTGGAAGGCGAAGGCCATGATGGCGGCGAACACGCCCATGCCTGCCGCGGAGGAGACCAGCAGCGGCTTACGGCCGGCCTTGTCGATGAGGGCCATGCCCACGACGGTGAAGATCAGTTCGACCAGGCCGACGAGGGAGGAGCACAGGAACTCGACGTTCGGGATGTTGTCGCCCAGAGCGGCCTTGAACATGGTCGGGCCGTAGTAGGAGACGGCGTTCTGGCCGCCGACCTGGTTGAAGGCGGCGAGCAGCAGGCCGATCAGGAACGGGATGATGAGCGGCTTCTTGAACAGGTCGGTCAGCTTGCCGTTCTTGTCGCGTTCGATGGAGGCCTTGACGTCTGCGACCTCGCGGTGGGCTTCCTCGGTGCCACCGATCTTTTCGAGGATGGCGAAGCCTTCCTCTTCACGGCCGGACTGGATCAGGAAGCGTGGGGACTCCGGGGAGAGGAACAGCGCGATGAAGAAGATGGCGGCCGGGATGCAGCCGATGCCGAGCATCCAGCGCCAGCCGGTGTTGATGCCCCAGTCGAGGCTGCCGGCGTTGGCAATGCCGAAGTTGATGACGTTGGTCAGGAAGATGCCGAGGATGGTGAGCAGCTGGTAGGCGGAGCTCAGGGTGCCGCGGTACTTGGCCGGGGCGCATTCGGTGATGTAGGTGATGGCCAGCGCGGAGGCGAGGCCGATGCCGACGCCGCCGACGATACGGGCCGCGATCAGGGTCCACGGCGTGTAGGTGAAGGCGGACCACAGGGCCGCGAAGAAGAAGCAGGCGGCACCGATGAGCAGCACCTTGCGGCGGCCGATCTTATCGGCGAGGAAGCCGGAGAAGCCGACGCCGACCACGCCGCCGATCATGATGGAGGAGATCACCAGACCCTGAAGGCCTGCGGACAGGTTGTACGCCTGGCGGAGGAATTCGATGGCACCGGAGATGCTCACCGTGTCATAGCCGTAGAGAAGACCGGCCATACCGGCGCTCAACGCCAGGATGACCACATATTTCATTGAGCCCTGCTTCTTGACAGCACTCGTAGCGTTCTCAGTCATATTGTTCCTTTTTCTGTTCCGTAACCGGCAGGCGTGCCTGCCGAAGCAGCTTCGCTTCACACGGGACCTGCGACTCGGCGTCGAAGGTAGGTTCGCGTTGTGCTACGGCGATTCGGAAAATCTCGTCTGCAGTGAGGATTTCCGTTCGCTAGTTCGAAATGTTATCGCTCACATTTGTAAATGTCAATGAATGGTGAAACGCCTTATATTAAGCCGTTTCTACGGCGTGTTGAGCAATGTGATACGTTCACATCTGCTCACAATTTAGACATGATGGCGTTGATTTGCTGCATTTTTAGGCGAAAATGCATGGTTTTTGTATCAAAAATGATGTGAGCGTTCTCAGAAAACTACGGAATACCCCACGAACGAGCTGCCGACCAGCGTTATGGTTATTTGGAAGGTCTCATACGCACAAACCACGCTGTTTATGGCATGAAAACGTCTGAGCCGCAAGTACAACCGTTGGAATCCCAAGGCTCGTACACAGCATAAGCGCCAAACGGTGCCTCACATAAAGCAACTGGCACTTTCGAAGAGACCGCGACCGACAAAAACGGCGCGGAAACAGGCGACAATCAGCGACTCGGCGCGATGCCCACGGAACTGCGTTGGACCAGCTTGGACGGAATCAGACCCACGCCATGCTGCGACGACGCGTACCCGGGTTCGGCCCCCTCCCCCAGCAGATACAGCACTTCCCGCATCGCCAGCTGGCCCAGCGTCTCGAAATCCTGGCGTACGGTGGTCAACGGCGGGTACATGTTATCCACGCCCGGCATGTCATCGAAGCCCACCAGGCTCACATCCTGCGGAATACGCACGCCGTGCTCGTGCATGGCACGCGCCACGCCCATCGCCTGCGCATCGTTCGCGGTGACCACCGCGGATGGCAGCCGGCCACCGGAACGCCCGATGTTCTCCAGCACATGGTTCATCCTGGCGTACGCCTCGCTGCCCTCCCAGGTCTTGCACTGGATGGTGATCGAATTCACCGCGTTGGCCGCGCACAGCTTGTTCCACGCCATCAGACGTGTGGAGGCATCACGCCATTCGCGCGGACCCGCGAAGTACAGCGCCGAACGATGCCCGCGCGCCTTGAGCAGACGCATCACGTCCTCCATCGCGCCCCACTGGTCGACGCCGACGAGCGTCACCTTACGCCGGTCGGCGGGCCTGAGCAACCGCAGCTCCTCCTGCACGCCCATACCGCCATGCGTGGAGGTGATGAGCACACGCGGACGGCTGACCTGAGCGCGGCAGGCGGCGGAGAACATCACGTCCGTCGGTGTCAGGAAGATGAACGCATCGACGTTCTGCTCGTCGAACGTACGGCACAGGTCGTCGAATTCCTTCTGCGTGCACAGCGCCTCATGCACCATCATCACGGACATGAACAGGCCATGGGAACGTGCGATCGACTCGATGGCGCCGATGGCGGAAATAGGGCCGTAGAACTTCTGGCCACCGGCGATCAGGCCGATGGTGCGCGAGCGCCGCGAGGCCAACGCACGTGCCGAATTGCTGGGACGATAGTCGAGCTGTTCGATGGCGCGCTGCACTTTGGCGCGCGTTGCCGGCGATACGTCCGGGGAATTGTTGATGACTCGCGAAACGGTTTGATGGCTCACACCGGCGAGCTTGGCCACTTCAAACATCGAAGGGCGCTTATTCGCTTTTCGCCCGGCTGCCATACGTTGTTCCTCTCGCGTTCCGCGTTCGTTGGTATGGTTCTCACTTTACCGCAGGAAAGCGTTGAAACCGCCTACCGTCCACCCGCTGGTCGCAGGATGACGGCATAAGTGCGGCAAGGCTCTTCGGGATAACAAGCCCGGGAAAGCGCACATATATCGAATCCACTCCCAGGGCGTTGAACGGTCAGGTGAGCTTCCAGCTGATGCGGTGCAATGAGGTCGGGCCATACTGCGCAATGGCGGCACGATGGGCCTTGGAGCCGTACCCCTTGTTGTGTTCCCATTCGTATGGCGCGTACCGGCTGTCGCTTTGGGCGAGGGACACCATCAGCCGGTCTCGCGTGACCTTGGCGATCACCGCGGCGGAGGCGACGGTGGCACAATGCTGGTCACCCTTGACCTTGGTGACGACTTCGGCGGGAACCGGCACCGCGGGTGCGTCGAACGTGTTCAACGCCTTGGTGATGTAGTCGTTTGGACCGTCGAGAATCGCGCCTACGGATACGCGGGTCCTTTCTCCCCCGACGATCGCCGTGCCGTCGTCGGCGATGCCCAGCGAGCGCTCCGCATCGGCCAGCGCGCGCAATGCCGCCACGCCGAGCGCATAGGAGATGCCCCAGTCGTCGATCTCGGTGTTGCTGGCGGAACCCACGGCCCATGCCGCGCTCCAATCCTTCAGCTCGTCGACGATCGCCTCGCGGCGGTGTTCGGTCAGCATCTTGGAATCGGCCACGCCCTGCGGCACGCCCTTCACGCCGTCGCGCACGTCCTGCGCCCAGATCGCGCAAGCGCCGACCATGACCGGCCCGGCCAGGGAGCCGCGGCCCACTTCATCGAATCCGACGATGATGTCGTACTGCTGATCCGCAAGCGCATGTTCAAGATAGAGTGTCGGTGTGATCATGCCGCCGCTCGTTCCGGAACGTTACGGAACACGTCGTGATGCCCGCTAATCGTCGACAGGCGGTTCAACGGCCAGTAGCGCACCAATGCCACGCCGACCACCTTGTTGACCGGTACCAGGCCGTTGTCGCCGTCGTCCTGGTGGTAGCGGGAGTCCGCGGAATTGGCGCGGTTGTCGCCCATCACGAAAACGTGTCCTTTGCTTACCGTGACTTTGAAGGGGAACGAACTCGGCTGCACGCCGGCCTTGAGGTACGGGGTTTCGTCGATGGCGACGCCGTTCACGGTGACGGGTTGGCCGGAGCCTTTGCATTCGACCACATCGCCGGGCAATCCTATGAGACGTTTGATCAGGTAGTCGTCGCCGGATGCGCTTTCGGATTCGCCGGAGAGCCAGTTCGCAGGGTCGTGGAAGACCACGACATCGCCGCGCTTGAGGCTGAAGATCTTCGGGGTGAGTTTGGTGGTGAGCACGCGATCGCCGGGTTCGATGGTGCTTTCCATGGACCTTGACGGGATGGTGTAGCAGCCTACGAGCAGCAGACGGATGAGCAGCACCACAAGTACGGGGATACCGCAGAATACGAGGGCGTCGCGCATGGTGAAGCTGTCTTCCTGACGTTCGGCCTTGACTGCATGCGCCGGCTTGGTGCTTCTTCTGCGCCGCGATGCGCCCGCCGATTCGGTGCCGTACCCACCGGCCGCCGACGTGCCGGAGCCGCCTGCCGGAGATGTTTCCTGACTGTTGTTCGTGCTGTCCATGACTGCCCTGCCTGTTGTTCGTTCTCGGCTGAATATGGTTTCGGCCCGGAAACCACACAGGGTTCCAGGCCGAGAACTATGCCATTGCGGCGAAACTCACTTGGAGTTGTCGCGACGCTCGACGATGCGAGCGGCCTTGCCGCGCAGAGCGCGCAGGTAGTACAGCTTGGCGCGACGCACGCGACCGCGGCGAACGACCTTGATGGAGTCGATTGCCGGGGAGTGCAGCGGGAAGCGACGCTCCACGCCGGTGCCGAAGCTGATCTTGCGCACGATGAAGGTCTCGTGGATGCCGGCGCCGTGACGGGCGATGACCACACCGGTGAAGGTCTGGATACGGGAGTTGTTGCCTTCCTTGATCTTCACGTTCACGTCGACGGTATCGCCTGCGCGGAACTCCGGGATCTCCTCGGCCGGCTTCAGGTGCTTGGCATCAAATGCTTCAATAGCGTTAACCATTGCTATTCCTCGGTCACTGCCGCATATCAGTGCACTGGTTGGGGCATGCGCTCATGCATCATGCATGTGTATTCGGCGCGCATGCCTGCGGTTCTTCGCAGGTTTGCCTGCGAAGGGGCGCCAATCCGCCGGAACGCAAGCCTTTCGGCCTTCCGGCTGGACCCGAAGAAAAGCGGGATTATGCGGCGTCCCACCTTTCGGCACATCAACAGTCAAAAATACCCCATCCGCAAGACCTATGCGATTGTGCGACCGACCACCACACTTGGCCATGCAGAAAGACCCGCCTGCGGTATGCAGACGGGTCTTGTGATGTTCAGCTACGCGCTACAGCGTTCCGATGGAATCAGAACTCGCGGTTCGCGCGGTAGAACTTGATCAGGGACTGGGTGGAGGCGTCCTGGGCGGCCAGGGCGTCGTCATCCTTGGAGATGGCCGGGGTGATCTGCTTGGCCAGCTGCTTGCCAAGCTCGACGCCCCACTGATCGTAGGAGTCCAGGCCCCACACGGTGCCCTCGACGAAGGTGATGTGCTCGTACAGGGCGATGAGCTCGCCGAGTGCGAACGGGGTCAGGGCCACGCCGAAGATGGAGGTGGTCGGACGGTTGCCGGTGAACACGCGGGCCGGGACGATCTCTTCCGGAGTACCCTCGGCGCGCACCTCGTCGGCGGTCTTGCCGAAGGCCAGAGCCTTGGTCTGCGCAAGGTAGTTGCCCAGGAACAGCTCGTGCACGTCCTGGTCGCCGTCCTTGGTCGGGTTCGGGGTGTTCACGAACGCGATGAAGTCGGCCGGGATCAGCTGGGTGCCCTGGTGGATCAGCTGGTAGAAGGCGTGCTGGCCGTTGGTGCCCGGCTCGCCCCAGAAGATCTCGCCGGTCTCGGAGGTGACTGGGGTGCCGTCCCAACGCACGGACTTGCCGTTGGACTCCATGGTCAGCTGCTGCAGGTAGGCCGGGAAGCGGTGCAGGTACTGGTCGTACGGCAGCACGGCGTGGGAGGCGGCCTTGAAGAAGTTGCGGTACCACACGTTCAGCATGCCGAGCAGCACGACGACGTTCTTCTCGAACGGGGTGTTGGCGAAGTATTCGTCGATCTCGTGGAAGCCGTGCAGGAACTCCTCGAAGCGGGCCGGGCCGAAGACCACGGCGAGGGAGGTGCCGACGGCGGAGTCGACGGAGTAACGGCCACCGACCCAGTTCCAGAAGCCGAAGGCGTTGTTCGGATCGATGCCGAACTCGGCGACCTTCTCCAGGTTGGTGGAGACGGCGACGAAGTGCTTCTTGATGGCTTCGGCGTTCTTCTCGTCGGAACCGTCGATGGCGCCGGCGGCCTTGAGCTCTTCGAGCAGCCAGGTGCGGGCTTCGCGGGCGTTGGTCAGGGTCTCCAGGGTGGTGAAGGTCTTGGAAACGATGATGAACAGAGTGGTCTCCGGATCGAGGCCCTTGGTCTTCTCAGCCAGATCGTTGGGGTCGATGTTGGAGATGTAGCGGGCGGAGATGCCGGCGTCAGCGTACGGCTTCAGCGCTTCGTACACCATGACGGGACCCAGGTCGGAACCACCGATGCCGATGTTGACCACGGTCTTGATCTTCTTGCCGGTCACGCCGGTCCACTCGCCGGAACGAACCTTGTCGGCGAAGGCGTAGATGCGGTCAAGGGTCTCGCGCACGTCCTTGACGGTGTCCTGACCGTCGACGACGTACTTGCCCTCGTCCTCGACCGGGCGACGCAGCGCGGTGTGCAGCACGGCGCGGTCTTCGGTGTTGTTGATGTGCACGCCGGTGTACATAGCCTTGGTGCGCTCATCGAGCTTGACGGCCTTGGCCAGGTTGGCGAACAGCTGGAGGGTTTCCGGCTTGATCAGGTTCTTGGAGAGGTCGAAGTGCAGATCGCCGGCATCGAAGCTCAGCTTCTCGACACGATCGGCGTCCTCGGCGAACCACTTCTTGAGGCTGACGCCTTCCGACTGCAGCTCATCGTAGTGCTTCTGCAGAGCGGCCCATTCCGGGGTCTTAGTTGCATCAACTGGAGGATTGATGGCCATGTGTATTGGTCCTTTCATCATCACCATGAAGCAGCGGCCCAAGCCTAAAATCGGCGTGCGCCACCGCCTCCTTCCAAGCAACCAAGATACTCACAAAAGGGGACACAGGAACACATAAGTTCGCAAGTCACGCACATAATCGCCCACAAACGCTCATACGCCGCCGATTAGGGCACATGGCAATCGCAACACGCGGGAATCACGCCGATGCAAACGTACTCATGAACATGCTCGCGAACGGGCGCTCTCCGGCATCATTTCGACAGGTGCACAGCACGCAGCAACGGACGGCGCACGCAACGATCGAACAGACAGATCGCCACGACGTACACCAACGAAAGCATCGCGCCGACCGCAATCCATGCGATCAGCCAGCCGAACATGGAAGCGGACCCCGCAGGCAACGACGCCGCATGCGCCAGCAGCGGATCGAGGAACCTCGCATTGACGCCATGCCACAGGAAATCGGCCAGGGTCTGCACCACATAGAAACCCAGAATTCCGGAAGCGAGCGCCGTGATCGCGGATTCAGCACGTTGCCCGATATGCACGCGGGCACGGCCCGGCGAGCATGCGGCCGCCATCAATGCGCAGACCGCCAGTGCGAAGGAGATCGGCGACGTCGACTTGAACGACAATGCGTAGAGCGCCACGTACGAGGGGCGCGCGGCCGTGACTGCGGTGAGCACCGCGGCTACGGCAAGCAGTACGGCGATGGCGCACAGCCAGAATCCGCGGACCGTCCACCATGGGCGCCTATCGGCATGGCGTGCCCCGCGCTCTTTTCCATGCGCGCCGCGCCTGCTTTGCCCGCCTGCGCGCATCGTCCATCCGAGCAGACCCGCCAGCACGAACGAGAGCGCATAGCTGACCGCGCTCATCTGCTTGCGCCAATCCAGCAGACTGCGCTGCCCGTACTGAGCCTGCCACGTGACCGCCACATATATATTCAACGCGTACACGGCCACCAGCACGACGCCCGCCGCCACCGCGCTTCCACGAATACCGAGCCGGGCCATCACGCGCGCGATGACGGGAGCCAGCGCCACGAACACCAAGTACAGCCACACGAATTCCAATTCGTAGACAAGACTGGACGAACGTTCGCCGCCCACACCCGGCAGCACCCAGCGGGTGATCGCCATGACAAGCAGCAGGTAGAACGCGACCGTCGCCAGGATCATCAGTATGCGTCGCCCCGCGGCACGCAGCTGGCTCCCCCAATACCCACGGGTGCCGGCTGCGGCGCACATGCGCGGAATGAGGAAGAAGCCCGAGATCATGAAGAAGATATGGTTGCCCCACGCGCCGCAATACATGATCATCGCCACGATCCACATCGCGCCGCGCGACGATGCGAGCGCCGACACCGGCTCGGCTGCGGAGACGGGATGATGAGGACCCATCCATATGGCCTGAACATATTGCTGGAGGAACGCGTGGAATATGGCGATGCTGACGATGGCGAGCAGTCTGAGCACTTCGATCGACACCATTCGTTTGCGGCCGCCTGCTGATGCGTTGTGTCTGGTCGCGGAAGCATTGAGACTGCCGGCACCGGGTGCGACGGCACCCGCGTTCCCGCTGCGCCGCAATGCGTGACGCGTGCCGGAAGCGTGCGTATGCCGACTGGTGAACCGTGTTGCCATGGTTATCAGGATAATCACGCCGCCTGTGCGTTCGCGTGTCAAAGCATGCGAGAATCCTATTTCCCACTTGCCGCACCATGATCCGACAGGTCTTCGACCCTGACCGATTCCGCAGCATTCAGGCCTGTCGCGCCACGTGGGGACAAGCCGATTTGGACAATTCCACACCATCCAGTACACTTATTGTTTTGTGCGTGGATCGCGTATGCAATCCACCAGCATCGCCACTTTAGCTCAGTCGGTAGAGCGGCTCACTCGTAATGAGCAGGTCGTCAGTTCGATTCTGACAAGTGGCTCCACCACCCTAGATGGGTTCGCCCGTCTAGGGTTTTGCATATCGGCCGAAAGGTCGGTACGGCATGCGCGAGTGGCGGAATTGGTAGACGCGCAGGATTTAGGTTCCTGTGTCTTTGACGTGTGGGTTCAAGTCCCATCTCGCGCACTTCATCAAACGGCTTTATTCCGCCTTTTTTCAATACCGAATGTCGTTTTTTGCCCACGCTGTGCCCACATTTGGGAACATATCGGGAACATGCTGCGGAATCGGCCGCGCAATCTCCAGCATCGAACCCCGCGCCATGGAAAACTTGGCTCGTTTCTTCCAATTCACGCCTAAGATGGCGGATTGAAGACGACAGCGAGAGAACAGAAACAGGGAACCACACGATGCAAGCGCTTATCCAACCCGTTGCGTTACTGCTGATCATTCTGGCCGGCTACGCGTTCAAACGAGCCGGGTTCTTCGGGCAACGCGACTACCGCATTCTGCAGACGGCGATATTCGATCTGGTGCTGCCCGGCGCGATCATCTATTCGTTCGCGACGAATCCGCATGAGATCAAACTGCTGTGGATCTCCGTGTTCGGTCTGATCGTCGCATCCATTCCGCCCATCACGATCTTCCTCGCCACCATGCACAAGCCCGTGGCACGACGAGCGTTCATGATGCTGAACGGGTCGGGCTTCAACGTGGGATGCTTCTGCTTCCCCGTGGTCTCGTCGTTCCTCGGCACGGCCGCGATCGTTCCGGCCGCCATGTTCGATATCGGCAATTGCGTGATGGTGGCGGCCGGCACCAATGTGATGACGCAGTTGCTGCTACACATCCAGCCCGGCAAAACGCTGAGCGAACAGCATGCCGGCGACGCGCCGACTCTGCCCTATGTGAAGCCGAAGGACAAGGACGCCCGACGCCTGGCACGGCGTGCGCTGCTGCGTAATGTGCTCAAGGGGTTCTTCGGTTCGGTGCCGTTCGACGTGTACATGCTGATGATCGTACTTACGCTGGCGCAGGTGAAGATCCCCGGATGGATCGCCACGATGGTGCAGCCGCTGTCGAACGCGAACTCGTTCTGCGCGATGCTGATGGTCGGCATGCTGATGGACCTGCCGGCGTCCCGCCGCGACGTGAAGGACGTGCTGACGGTGATCGGCTGGCGCGTCCCGTTCGCCATCCTGTTCGCGATGGCCGCCTGGTTCATCCTGCCGTTCTCCGCGCCGATCCGCGAGGCCGTGGCGCTGTGCTGCCTCGCACCGATCGCCGTGTTCTCCACCTTGTTCACCGACAAGGTGCTGGGCAATGCCAAGCTCGCCGGCTTCTCGCTGACCATCACCGCCGTGCTCAGCCTGGTCATGATGACCGGAGCGCACTTCCTGTTCACCGCCATGGGCGTGTGAGCTAGGCACACGCTGCCGCACGCTTGTTGCCGCATATGCTGTCGCAATACAGCATGAGGCTCTGTGGCCTTGTGCGTTTTGCGACAGCAAGGGCCTGATTCTGTCGCGAAATATCGGCGGAAATGCCGGCTCATGTCGAAATGCGACAATATGGGCCCGATTCCGTCGCGAAACGACATGAACCACAACTGTCACGTGCATTTCGCGACAAAACGGGGCGATATCGTCGCGAAATGCCGGCGGGAAAGCCGATTCATGCTGATTCGCGACAAAGGGCACAAGCATCCCGGCGCATGGGAACACACTCTCACACATACGAAAAGCGCCCTGCAATGCCGACCGCCAATGGAGGCAGAAGGCATCACAGGGCACTAAAACACGCCAGCACGCCAGCGAAATCAGAACAGCGCACGCACCGCGGGCACCAACGCCTTGAGCGCCTTGCCACGGTGGGAGATGGCATTCTTCTCCTCCGGCGTCATATCCGCGGAGGTAAGGCGTTCGCCGGCCTCGACGGCGCGCGCCGGCTGATCATCGGGCACGAACAGCGGATCGTAGCCGAAGCCATTCGTACCGTGCGCCTCGCGCAGCAGCACGCCGGGCATCTCGCCAAGCTCCACGGTCTCGGACGCGATCGGGTACGGCGCGGCATCGGCGGGCCCCGGCACCACCAAGGCGGCAGCACAGCGGAAACGCGCAGTGCGCTTGGCATCCGGAATATCCGCCAACTGCTTGAGCAGCAGTGCGTTGTTGGCCTTGTCGTTGCCGTGTTCGCCGGCCCAACGGGCGGACAGGATGCCCGGGGCATTGCCCATCACGTCCACGATCAGGCCGGAATCGTCGGCGATGGCCGGGCAGCCGGTACGGGAGGCCACGTCACGCGCCTTGAGCAGCGCGTTCTCCTGGAAGGTCACGCCGTCCTCCACCGGGTCGGGAAGATTCAGCGAGCCGGCGGAGACCAGTTCCACCTGCTGCGCGATCTCGCCCAGGTCCTCGGCGAGAATGCGGCGGATCTCCTTGAGCTTGCCTTCGTTATGCGTGGCGACGATGATGCGCATTGCGCTACTCCTTCTGTTGGTGCTTGTTGATGCTTGGGTCGGTTCTTATCGGGTCAGTCCTTGGCGAGCGCCTCGCGCTGTGCGGCCTGCAGCTCCTTGTTGCCCTTTTCGGCCAGGTCGAGCAGCGTGCCGAGTTCCTTGCGCGTGAACGGACGATGTTCGGCGGTGCCCTGCAGCTCGATGAACGCGCCGGAACCGGTCATGGCGACGTTCATGTCGGTCATGGCCGCGCTGTCTTCCACGTAGGGCAGGTCCAGCATCGGCGTGCCGTTGATCACGCCGACCGACACTGCGGACACGCAATCGGTGAGCACCTTCTTGGCGGAACGGATGTGATGATGCTGTTCGGCCCAGTTCAGCGCGTCCACCAACGCCACGTATGCGCCGGTCACGGAAGCGGTGCGGGTGCCGCCGTCGGCCTGCAGCACGTCGCAGTCGAGCTGGATCATGTTCTCGCCCAGCGCCTTCATGTCGACCACGCCGCGCAGGCAGCGACCGATCAGACGGCTGATCTCGTGCGTGCGGCCGCCGATCTTGCCGCGCACGGATTCGCGGTCGGTGCGTTCCGCCGTGGCCCTCGGCAGCATCGCGTATTCGGCGGTGACCCAGCCCAGGCCGGAGTCCTTGCGCCAGCGCGGCACGCTGGGGGTGAAGGTGGCCGTGCACATGACGCGGGTGTTGCCGCATTCGATGAGCACGGAGCCTTCCGGGGCGTCCGTGAAGTGACGTGTGATGCGCACCGGGCGCAGTTCGTCGACCTTGCGGCCGTCGGCACGAGTAATGGAATGTTCACCCAACATATCTGTAATTTCAACCATGCGCCCCAGCTTACGCGCACGCCGTCATTGCGCCTGGGCGCGCAGTCGTGCGCCGCCGTGTTCGCGTGGCGAACCGCCCCATTGCGTAAGGGGGCTGGCACGGCTTACAGTCGGATTACCTATTGGTTACCTATTAGTCACCACGAGACGGGACAGAAGAATGGTGGATTATTCGCCGGCCCTTATGACCGACATGTATGAGTACACGATGCTGGACGCCTGCCTGCGGGACGGCACGGCGGACCGCAAGTGCGTGTTCGAGGTGTTTACCCGGCATCTTCCCGCCGGTCGGCGCTACGGCGTGGTCGCCGGCACCGGTCGTATTCTCGACGCGCTTGAGCACTTCCATCTGGACGACGAGGATCTGAAGTTCCTGGCCGAACGCAAGGTGGTGAGCCCGGATACCATCAAGTGGCTGGAGAACTTCCATTTCTCCGGTTCGATCAAGGGCTACCGCGAAGGCGAGATGTTCTTCCCGAACTCCCCGATCCTGCAGATCGAGGGCACGTTCGGCGAATGCACCCTGCTGGAGACGCTGGTGCTGTCGATCCTGAACTACGATTCCGCGGTCGCCTCGGCCGCGAGCCGTATGGTCAGCGCTGCGAAGAACCGCCCGTGCATGGATATGGGCGGACGCCGTACCAACGAATGGTCGGCCGTGGCCGCCGCGCGTGCGGCCGTGGTCGGCGGTTTCCAGGGCACCGCGAACCTGCTGGCGGCCCAGCTGTACGGTCTGAAGGCCATCGGCACCGCGGCGCATTGCTTCACCTTGGTGCATGACGACGAGCGCAGCGCCTTCGAATCGCAGATCGCCGCACTGGGCAAGAACACCACGCTGCTGGTCGACACATACAACATCGAGGAGGCCGTGAAGACCGCCGTCGAGGTGGCGGGCCCCGAACTGGGCGGCGTACGCATCGATTCCGGCGATCTCGCCTCCCTGGCGCAGCGCGTGCGTAACCAGCTGGACGCGCTGGGCGCCACGAACACGCGCATCACCGTCACCAACGATCTGGACGAGTATGCGCTGGCCGCACTGCAGACCGCGCCGGTCGATTCCTATGGCGTGGGCACCATGCTGGTCACCGGTTCCGGTGCTCCGACCTGCGCCATGGTGTACAAGCTCACCGAGCGCGAGGGCGCGGACGGCGTGATGGCTCCGGTCATGAAGAAGAGCAAGGACAAGGCCACCACTCCGGGCCGCAAGCTCGCCTACCGTTCCTACGAATACAATCTGGCCGAGGCCGAGCACGTGATCTCCGGTTCCGAAGACAAGCTCGCCGGCTATACGCCGGATGAGGGTTGGAAGGATCTGCTGGTGGATTACGTCGACCACGGTCAGATCGATTCCAGCTGGCAGGGTCATGATGCGATCATGCGCGCGCACGACTACCGTGCCGCGGCGTTGAACGAGCTGCCGATCACCGCGCAGAGCCTGATGAAGGGCGATCCGGTGATTCCGACCGAGATCACCGTACTGTAGGCGATTTTTATATAGGCGGTTTCGTCACGCACGAGTCATTTGCATCGAAGCCGGAAGGCCGACTGCCGCGCCACTGCGGTGGTCGGTCTTTCTTATTCTTATCGCCGCTCTCCCAGTTCGTAGTACGAAACCCGTCATCCGGGCACCGCCGCCCAATGCCTATCACCCGATGTCGTAGACGCGGTTCTTGTAGTCGTTCCAATCGGGAAGCGGTTCGTTGCGTTCCAACGACTGTTTGATACCGCCGTAATAATGCAGTTTGCGCTGCACCTGCATGGCCGCCTCATCAAGCGCGCGGCGCTGCTCGTCCAGCGCCTTGCGCCGTGATTCCAGCAATTCCAGGATCTCGTCGATATGCTCCGGCTCGTTCTGCTCGTAGACGAAGAACTTGCGCAGGTCGTCGATGGTCATGCCGGCGTTCTTGAAGCAGCAGATCGCCTTCAGCCGGCTGATGTGCCGTTCCTCGTATTCGCGCTGCCCGTTGGCGTTGCGCGGCACATCGGTCAGCAGGCCCTGTTCCTCGTAATAGCGCAACGTCGACGTCTGCATGCCGAACCGTTCGGCGACCTCGCGAATACCGTATCCCATTACTCCTCCGTTTCCGCTCTCCGCTCTGACACGCCACCTTGGCGCCATGGTTGCGTTCAAGTGTACTTGAAGTGTGAGGATATGGAATCGGACCAACAACATATCAGCCCAATGAGGAGATCCTATGTTCGAACCGACCATTACCTATACGCCATCGCCCGACCGCTACAACAGCATGACCTACAACCGCTGCGGCAAGTCCGGGCTCAAACTGCCCGCGATCTCGCTCGGATTCTGGCACAACTTCGGCGACCTGACGCCGTACGAGCACATGAAACAGCTCGTGTTCACCGCCTTCGACAACGGCATCACGCACTTCGACCTGGCCAACAACTACGGCCCGGAGCCCGGCCGCGCCGAGCGCAACTGCGGCAGACTGCTGCGCGAATACTTCGGCCATCACCGCGACGAGCTCATCGTGAGCACCAAGGCCGGCTACGAGATGTGGGAAGGACCTTACGGTGACCTGGGTTCGCGCAAGTACCTGCTTGCCTCGCTGGACCAGAGCCTCGAACGCCTCGGCCTCGACTACGTGGACATCTTCTACCATCACCGCATGGATCCGGACACCCCGCTCGAAGAGACCATGGGCGCGCTGGCGACCGCCGTGCAGCAGGGCAAGGCGCTGTACGTGGGCCTGAGCAACTATGACGGCCCGACGCTGGAGAAGGCGAGCGCGATCCTTGACGAGCTGCATGTGCCGTTCATCATCAATCAGAACCGCTACAACATCTTCGACCGTACGGTGGAGCACAATGGCCTGAAGGAGACCGCCAAGCGGTTGGGCAAGGGGCTGATCACGTTCTCGCCGCTGGCCCAGGGTCTGCTCACGAACCGTTATCTCGACGGCATTCCCGCCGACAGCCGCATTGCGGTTGACCCGCGGTTCCTGAAGGATTCCGCGTTGACGCCGGAACGTTTGCAGCAGATCCGCGAGCTGAACGACATCGCCGTCGAACGTGGCCAGACGCTGGCCGAGATGTCGCTGGCCTGGCTGCTGCATGACGGTGCGGTCACGTCCGTGCTGGCCGGCGCCTCGAAGCCGCAGCAGATCCTGGACAATATCGGCGCGCTGCGCAACACCGATTTCAGCGACGAGGAGCTTGCCCGCATCGACGAGATCTCCCAGCGCTGAATCGGCCCCACGTCTGCACGCACCGTACACACCGTACGCGCCTACTAGTGCACGCGCATACAGACGTAAGCGAGGCCCGTGCCTATCCCGCTGAACGCGCGGACGGGTACGGGCCTCGTTTACGTACTACCGGGGTCACCGGGTCTGCCCGACCCGACTCCCCCACACCGCTTAGCGGAACATCTCCTCGTAGATGCGCTTGCAGTCCGGGCACACCGGGTACTGGGAGGGGTCGTGCTTCGGCACCCAGATCTTGCCGCACAGCGCCACGACCGGGCGGCCGGTCATGCGCGATTCGGCGATGCGGTCCTTCGAAACGTAGTGCGCGTAACGGTCCGCGTCGCCGTTATCGGAGCGCTGCGTCTCCTCCTTGACCTCGGGACGTTCCAGCACCGAGGTGCCCGCGCCGGAATCCGGCGTGGACTGCGGGTCGCCGCTGTTGAGATACGTGTTCATTGCGATGTGCTCCTTCACGCGTTCGATCAATCCGTTCCCATCATAATGTTTTCCTGTATGCGCGCCGCGATGCGCCATTTCTTGCCATACGAAGAGGTAGGCTTGTTCCTATGACCAAAGCAGTATGCCCCGGCTCGTTCGACCCCGTGACCGCCGGACATCTTGACGTAATCGAACGCAGCACGCGTTTCTTCGACGAAGTGCATGTGGTAGTGGCGGTGAACGCAGCCAAAACACCGATGTTTTCTGCGCAGACCCGCGTGGATATCATCCGCCGCGCATTGGCGGAACGCGGCTGCGAAAACGTGGTCGTCTCGTTCACCGACGGACTGATCACGGACTATTGCAAGCAGGTGGGTGCCACGGTGATCGTGAAGGGCCTGCGTCAGAACGGCGATTATGAGGCGGAACTGGGCATGGCCCTGGTGAACCGCCAGATCGCCGGCATCGAGACGCTGTTCCTGCCGGCGAACCCCGTGCTGGAGCATATTTCGAGCTCCATCGTCAAGGATGTGGCCCGCCATGGCGGCGACGTGACCGGAATGGTGCCCGATTGCGTGGTGCCGATGTTGAACGAGGCGTTACATAAGGAAAGGACTTCCCATGAGTGACCAGAACGATGTCGAACATCCGACCGGATATGTGGATCTGACCGGCGAGAACGTGGCCGGCGCGGCGAACGTCGCGAACGCGAATCCAGCGCCGACGGGAAGCGCCCCCATGCCCCCGGCACCGGCACCGACGGCAGCGCCGGCATCCGCGCCCATGCCCACCCAGGGCGGCCAGGCCGCGCAGCCCACCGGAGCCTATGCCGAACCGGCACCGGCACCCGCACCGACGGCGGCATCGGCACCGCTGGAGGAGACCGTGGCGGCGCAGGCGCAGTTCACCGATGACGACCAGTCTTCCGCCACGCCGAACTTCAAGTCCCCGTTCCCGCTGCCCGACCTGAGGGACACCCCCACCGCCGAGGAACAGAGCCACGAGGAGTTCACCACCGTCTACGATGTGATCGGCAAGCTGGAGGACACGCTGAACGAGGCCAAGGGCGGGTTCTTCTCCCCCGGCCTGGTGAAGGTCGACCGCGATGCGCTGATGACCAACCTGGACGAGCTGAAGAAGATGCTGCCGGTGCAGCTCGAACGCGCGTCCGCGCTGATGCGCGAGGCGGAACGCCGTCTGGAAAGCGCCCAGACCCAGGCCAACGCCATCGTCGCCTCCGCGCAGAGCCGTGCCGCCGACACCATCAAGGAAGCCAACGACCAGGCGCAGTTCCTCGCCGGCCAGGAGAACGTGACCGACCTGGCAAGGCAGAAGGCGCGTGCCATCCTGAACACGGCACAGGCCAAGGCCGATCACCTCACGCAAGGTGCCGACGACTACTCCGCCAAGGTAATGGAGGGTCTGCGCCAGCAATTGACTAAACTCACCAGCGATGTGGATGCCGGTCTGAATGTGCTGCACGAACGCCAGCGCGCCGCAGCCGACCAGCTTCCGCACGTTGACCAGAACGACTACCCGGAGGCCTGAACCCATGCCACATATCGAGAATTCCCCCTGGACCGTACCCGTCGCACAGGTCGCGTCGCGTGCAGGCCAGTCCAAGCCGATCGATGACGATTTCCCCGCACCCAGCGGCATCGGCGACGACATCATCGGCGTCAAGGAAGGCGAGCCCGTACACGTCAGCGGAACGTTCGACTCGATCGTGGACGGCCTGATCCTCAACGCCACCATCAACGCCCCCGTGCACGCCGAATGCACCCGCTGCCTCAAGCCCATCACGCGCGACTGGTCCACGCATGTCACCGTGTTCTTCCCCTACCAGGACGAACGCGACAACCGCAAGCAGCAGGACGAGGTGGACATCATCGCCGGCGAGGAGGAATCCGAGGACTCCTACCCGCTGCTCGACAACGGCGCCTTCGCCAATCTCGAGGCGCTGCTGCGCGACACGCTGGTAGACGAGCTGCCCCTGCAGCCGCTGTGCCGCGATGACTGCCGCGGCCTGTGCTCCCAGTGCGGCGTGGATCTCAACGAGAACCCCGACCATAGGCATGAGACGACCGACATCCGATTCGCCGGACTGGCCGATCTCAAGGCGAAACTGGAACGCGAGCAGCAGGACTGACGGGCGACACGCGTGCACGCATATGCCCGCACCGGGCATTTGTACGCACGTTGCGTTAAAGTACTGAACGCTTAAGCTCAAATGTTCGAACGAAACAGAGGATACTGAAATGGCACTGCCTAAGTACAAGACCTCGCGCGCCAACACTCATTCGCGTCGCGCGAACTGGAAGGCGACCGCTACGGCTACCGTGACCTGCCCGAACTGTGGCGCTCCGGCCCTGCCGCACATGGCCTGCCCGAGCTGCGGTTCTTTCCGCGGCCGCGTCTACCGTGAGGCTATCCAGTCGGTTCACACCAAGTGAGCAACGCTGGACAAGCATGATTGAAGCCCTGCCATCGACGGGTGGCGGGGCTTTTCATATCCCAGGAATTGTTCATATCCAGGAAGCAGAAGATAGAGAACCATGACAGACGAAGCACGGCACAAGTCCACCACACGCACCTACCACAACGACGGCAGCCAGCCGGCAGCGAACGAGCTTCTGGAAGCGCTCGGCACCACCATCAGCCCCGACCTGCTGGTCCAGGCGCTCACCCATCGTTCCTTCGCGCACGAACACCCCGGCGTCAAGCATTATGAACGTCTTGAATTCCTCGGCGACGCCGTGCTGGAACTCGTGTCCACCGAAACGTTGTTCCGCCTGCACCCGGACATGAGCGAGGGCGAGCTGGCGAAGATGCGCGCCAAGGCGGTCAGCGAAGAGGCTTTGAGCGCCATCGCACGCACCAAGCTGCACGTGGAGCCGTACATTCTGCTCGGCCGCGGCGAGGCGGCACAAGGCGGAGCGCAGAAAAGCTCCATCCTGTGCGACATCGTGGAATCGCTGATCGGCGCCACGTTCCTGGAGCACGGCATCGACGGCGCACGCAAGGTGGTGCATCGTCTGATCGACGATACGCTGGCCGAAGTCGCCACCGAAGGCCCGGCATTGGATTGGAAGACCTCGCTGACGGTGAAGGCGCATCACCTTGGCAAGGGCGAGCCGGTGTACCACATGGCGGTTTCCGGGCCGGAATACGCACAGGTCTTCACCGCCCGCGTCTCGCTGGGCGACGATGACGAGATCCTGGGCGTGGGCAAGGGAACATCCAAGCGCAAGGCGCAGCTGGCGGCCGCGGCGGCCGCTTGGAAGAAGCTCGGCTGATATCGCTTCCCTCAGTCTTTCTCGGGATTTCCCGATAGATCTTTCCCAGTGATGTGCGGTTTGCGGCATGGCACCCGGTTCGGATGTCCATACCGTAAACCGCATATCACAAATGTTGGCTCTTTGAATAGACTGGGAAAACAAAGCGCGCAGTACCGGCCACAAGCCGGCGGCGCAAGGACCAAAGAATCAAGAGATGTGAGAGGAACAATGGCCTTACCTACCCCTCTGCAGGCATTCAGCGCCGTGCCCAAGGAGCCGCACGACGAAACGCAGACCATCACCGATGGCGAAAAGATGACCGGCGCGCAGGCGCTGGTCCGTTCACTGGAAGACCTGGGCGTCGAAGACGTGTTCGGCGTGCCGGGCGGTGCGATCCTTCCGGTATACGACGAAATCAAGGACGATACGAAGTTCCACTTCATGCTGATGCGTCACGAGCAGGCCGCCGGCCACGCGGCCGAAGGCTATGCCCTGACCACCGGCAAGGTGGGCGTGTGCATCGTCACCTCCGGCCCGGGCGCGACCAACATGATCACCCCGATCGCCGATGCGAACATGGACTCCGTCCCGCTGGTCGTCATCACCGGCCAGGTGGGCGTGAACGCCATCGGCACCGACGCCTTCCAGGAAGCCGATATCGTGGGCGCCACCTACCCGATGGTGAAGCACTCCTACCTGGTGACCAACGCGCAGGACATTCCGCGCGTGCTCACCGAAGCCTACTATGTGGCCAATTCCGGCCGCCCCGGCCCGGTCGTGGTTGACGTGACCAAGACCGCACAGACCGGCAACATGTACTATTCGTGGCCGCAGCGCATGATCCTGCCCGGTTACAATCCGACCACCAAGGCCCACGGCCATGTGCTGTCCGACGCGGCCAAGCTGTTCTCGCAGTCCTACCGCCCGGTGCTGTACGTGGGCGGCGGCGCGGTCCGTTCCAAGGCCGGCGACCTGATCAAGCAGCTCGCTGATCTGACCGATGCGCCGATCGTCACCACGCTTCCGGCCCGTGGCGTCGTGCCCGACTCCGATCCGAAGGTGCTCGGCATGCTCGGCATGCACGGCACCATCGCCGCGACCGGCGCCGTGCAGCGCTGCGACCTGCTTGTCACCATCGGCGCACGCTTCGACGACCGTGTGACCGGCAAGCTCGACGCGTTCGCCCCGGCCGCCCGCGTGATCCATATCGACATCGACCCGGCCGAGATCGGCAAGAACCGTCAGCCGGACGTGCCGATCGTGGGCGACGTGGCCACCGTGCTCAAGGACCTGATCCCGGAGATCGAACGCTCCCAGGCCATTCACGGCAAGCCGAACCTGAAGCCATGGTGGAACGCCATCGATGAATGGCGCACCAAGTACCCGCTCAAGTGGGAGGAGCCCACGGACGGCTCGCTCGCACCGCAATGGGTGGTCAGGCAGCTGTCCGACCAGGCTGCGGACGATACGCTGTGGGTGACCGGCGTGGGCCAGCATCAGATGTGGGCCGCGCAGCTCATCGACTTCAAGCGTCCGAACTCCTGGATGACCTCCGGCGGTCTGGGCACCATGGGCTATGGCCTGCCGGCAGCCATCGGTGCCGCCGTAGGCGGCAAGGGTCGCCCGGTCTGGCTGATCGACGGCGACGGCTCCTTCCAGATGACCTCCGAAGAGCTGGCCTCCGCATTCTTCGACCACACCCCGGTGAAGATCGCCCTGCTGAACAATTCCGTGTACGGCATGGTCCGCCAGTGGCAGACGCTGTTCTACGACCAGCACTATTCCGCCACCAACCTGCTTGACGGCGAAGCGCACGGCGAGGACGGCGCGAAGCTGGAAGCCGACGGCAACATGCCCGTCGAAGTGCCCGATTTCGTCAAGCTGGCCGAAGCCTACGGCTGCGTCGGCATGCGCGCGTTCACCAAGGACGAGGCCGTCGAATGCATCAAGAAGGCCAATGAGATCAACGACCGTCCGGTGCTGATCGACTTCCGCGTGTGGAAGGACGCCATGGTGTGGCCGATGGTCGCCGCCGGCGCCTCCAACGATGACGTAACGTACATGCCCGGCATCAAGCCGTTGCGCGACGACACCGTTACCGGCGAGCCCGTAACCGCCGCCAGCGAGAACTGAGAGGAGAGAATCATGCCTCAATACCCTGCATCCCAGCCCGGTTCCGAGCGTCACACGCTGTCCGTGCTGGTGGAGAACCGCCCCGGCGTACTGGCCCGCGTGGCCGGCCTGTTCGCACGCCGCGCGTTCAACATCAACTCGCTGTCCGTCTCCCCCACCGAGCGCCCCGATATCTCGCGCATCACGGTGACGGCCGATGTGGAAGCCATTCCGCTGGAGCAGATCATCAAGCAGCTCAACAAGCTGCTGCACGTGCTCAAGATCGTGGAGCTCGACCCGCGTTCCACCGTGGAGCGCGAGCTCGTGCTCATCAAAGTCGCGGCCGACGTGTCCAACCGTTCCGACGTGCTGGAGATCGTGCGCATGTTCCGCGTGCGCGTGGTCGACGTGAATCCGGAGTCGCTGACCATCGAAGCCACCGGTTCCGAAGACAAGATCGAAGCGCTGCTCGGCCTGCTGGAGCATTACGGCGTGATCGAGCTGGTGCGTTCCGGCGCGGTCGCCGTGACCCGCGGCCCGAAGGCGCTGAGCGAAAAGGTGCTCGGCTCCGAGATCACCGGTCGCTGAACGGTCTGAGCAATCTGCCTGATTTACGGCAAGCGGTGTCCCACGACTCGTCTCGTGGGACACCGCTTTTCATTTGCTTCGATATCTCACCGCAATGCCGCAGACTTCCATTGCGACGCCTTGGGGATGCCACGAATGGAACGGGAGCACATCACCAGCACGGCGCTTGCCACGAGAATGGCGAGAAACACCAGCATCGTGCCGTGGAATCCGAGAACCGGAAGCAAGCTACCGGCCACTGCGCTGCAGAACATCGAAAGCACCTGGGCCGGAACCGTCAATGTGACAGTGATGCGCCCTTGCATGTTCATGGGCGATTTGGCGAAGATGAAGCCGAGCAGCATCGCGTTAAACAGCGGGAACGGCAGACCGACGAACGAATTGGCAACCAGCATGACCCAGTAGTTGTCGGTCAAAGCCACTGGCAAGACACATAGGCAGATGAACAGGTAGGCGACGCACACGGTTGAACCAACCGGAACCCTATCGCTCAGTTTGCCGGCCAGCAACGATCCCACAAGCATCATCAGCGATATGCCACCACTGATGAATCCGATGGAAGTCGCATTAGTCCCGCACGACACCAGATGCAGCTGAATGGCGTATTGGATGCCATTGACGCCGAAATTGAGCAATGCCGCCACGATGAGCACGACCACCAGCGTCTTCCTGTGCAACGACCATGACCAGCCTTCCAGGAAATCACGGAAGAAACCACCTTTCGCCGCATCGCCATCCGTTTTTCCGATACGCCTGTTATCCGAATCATGTTCGCGAATGCCGGTGGCGGCGACACCAGCCACGGCGTACATACATGCCGACACCAGGAATGGCAGCCATGGAGCGACGCTGTACAGGAATCCTCCGATGGGGCCTCCCGCCATGGTGATGGTCGCGTCACGTCCCTCGTTGAGGCTTCGTGCCTTGGGATAATAGCGGATATCGATGATTGAGCGAAGCAACGCATCCGTGGCGCTCCCGAGAAATCCATTAATGCCTGATGCAAGCACCGCAATCAGCAGCAATATGGGAAACGACAATGCGTCGCACAGCAATAGCACCGCGATCGCACCCCAAGCCAGAACGCCGATGACAGCGTTCGCCACGATGAGGCGTTTGCGGTCATGTCTGTCGACGAAGGTGCCTCCGAATACGCTCGCAACCTGTTGTGCAATCATCGACGCCGTTCCAAGCCAACCGGCAGCGACGGTGGAGCCGGACACCGCATATCCGAGCAAGCTGATTGCCAATGTACGCAGTGCTGACCCAGCTGCCGATGCCGTATCCGCAGTGAACCAAGGAACGTATCCTGCGGATTGCCAGAGTGATTTCATTTCTGATTTCATTTCCTTGCGCCTTCTGGATTGTCCATGAACTCACGGGAGCCCGACAACATCTACGAAATCCACCTGAAGGCCTGCAGAATCAAGGCAACTGGCCTGGTGTCCGCCCCATCGTCGCCGTGCATATCAGCTTTGATCCGCCAACGATGTATGACTTCATTGAGTTCTTCAACCATCAAACGCATTTCCTCGGCAGTCAGATTCAACACATGATCATCGCTGGTGCATGAATCAGCCCATTCCTGAGGCAATTCCGACAGCTTGTCCAGAAAACGCTCATAGGCCATTTCATAGGAGACCGCTGCTGAGCGCCGAAACAAATCCACAGCCTTTGCATCCTCAACTTCGCCCTTTTCCCCGGACCTTCCCAAACGAATCGCACTTTGACAAGCCTTCCACCAGCTTTTTCTTCGATCACCATCAGGAGACTTCACCTTCTCCACAAGTCCGGCCCCCGCAAGCTGCCCCAAGTGATAGCTGATGGCACCGGGCGCTTCGCCAAGCTGCTCGCTGATGCTTCCTACGGTCTGCTCGCCATTCACCCGCAATGTTCCAAGAATCCTCATACGAATCGGACTTGCCATGGCCCGAAGAGTATCGGCATTGGTTACAGTTACTGCGGCATCTTCAGTCAGCCGTGCTTTGTCTGGGATTGTCTCGGTCATTGCAGAGGTCTCCTTTCCGCCGCCTCCTATTATATACAAATTATTTGTACAATATATTTTTGAACTCAGTCGCAATACATGCCGCCGTCAACGCTATGATTTCCTTGCAGCAACAAAACGTCTATTCTGGAGCGAAAAGCAGACTAATGGGGGCATTATGCACACGCTTGCCAATGATCCGACCCTAGGGATCGTGGACAATGATCCGCTGGTCGCGAACGCAATCCGGAGCTTATTGGTCGAAACATGCGCACCAATACAGATTCTATGGACCGTCACTTCAGCCGAACAAGCACTTGACGCCATGAGGGACTCTTCGCAAAGACCGCAGGCCATACTCACCGATATCGCAATGCCCGGAATGGACGGCGTGGAATTGGCACGTCATGTCAAGGAACAATATCCAGATATTATCGTCATCGGCATCAGCGCCTTTTTGGACAGCGAAAACGAAAAAACGCACGGAGCGCAATGGACCGAGGCGTTCTATGCGATTCTTCCAAAAGAAATTCCCACAATTCAACTGGTCCGAATCATCGGAAAAGCCATTGGAAATGGAGAAGTTGCGTCGTGGACGGGAAAGAGCATGGAATCCATGCGACTTTCCGGCAAGGAATTGCAGATCATCGCCAGCTATGCAAACGGATTCACCACTTCCGCCATCGCCCGGCAACTCAACGTCAGCGAAGCATCGGTGAAAACATATGCACGGCGAGCTTTCGAGAAACTTCATGCTCACAGTCGCGCCGAAGCTGTTGCGACGTGTGCGAGAAATGGCTGGATATAACGATGAAGCTGTCACAACACATAATGTCATTGGCAAAGACCGCGCATAAGCCTTACCTGGCTGGATCCGTTATCTGCATTTGCTTTTTTCTGCTCGAACTGACCGCCTGGGCAAACATATCCCTCTGGTCATGGCTATATTTGACGCCTTATTGCATTGCTCTGCTGCTATTAGCCTGGTTCCCCATGCCGGCAAGTATGGCGATCCTTGCAACGCACATAGCGTGCGCGCTAATCCCGGCAATCTGCGACGGCCCTTCGACCTTGTACGGCACATGGCTTGCATGCGGAATACTTGCGTTTGAAGTCAGACGATTTGCATTTGCCATCGCAGGACCGATGCTTTGCGCTCTGGCGCTTCCTTTGGGATATTGGACAGGCGGTATCGACTACAATCCAAGCATCCCCGTGCTTGCATGCTCCTATATCGGGGCCTTTTTCGTCGGCTTTGCCATACGGTGGAAGATACAGACAGAGCGACGGAAGACCGACCTGACGATTGCGCAAGAACAAGTACGACGGCAACAGGAACGGCTCAGAGAGACTCACATACTGCATGATTCCATTGCAGGGTCTATGACATATGCGATTCTGCTGTGTCGCAAGGAAGAATCCGTGAAAAGCAATGATGCTTTAGCACAAATCGAACAGGTACTTACGCAGGCGTTGCATGAGCTTCGCACCCAAATCATCAATCCCATGGCCAACGATCTTGAGACAGGTAATGAGACAGATAAGAGGAATGATCTCGATCTTTTCCAGCAACGCATCGAGAGCCAATGCAATAGGCTCAGAACTCTAGGCTTTGCCGGAATGCCAATAATCCGTGGGGATTTGAACGTAATAGACAAAGCGGAGCTGCCACTGTTGCAAACAGCCTGCACCGAAATACTCAACAACATCGCAAAACATGGGAAACCAGGCCCTTTTGCCTTTATTCTCTCGGTGGAAGCAGGATCGGCGGAATCAGGCGAGGCTCACATCTTCGCATCGAATCCGTACAGCGCCGCGATGGATAGCGAATCGAAGAACCACTATGGAATCGCCCTCATACAAAAATTCGTGCGGCAACGTAACGGGACAATGACCATAAATTCAGAAAATGAAGAATGGTCATTGTCCCTGACGATTCCGCTAACCCATCAAGCAAATCAAACCAGCCGCCAACGTTATTCCCGATGATTCTCCTTTACTTCATATACGGAGACAACAAGATCCGTGTTGTCGATATTGATAATGGACAATGATGTCGCGCTGGGGAAATTCTTCGCCGGCAGAGAGATCGTCTCTATTCCATTGGACGTACAGGCTTCCCTCGTGGTCAGAGTGTGCGGCTGCCCATCTTTGTAGAGGACGAGCGAGTAAGGAGCCTGTTCCTTCTGTTCGCACATGGAAACGACGTAGTACATATTGTTTTCGTCGACCTTTTTGGAAAACGGAACAGTGCCATCGCCGTGCACGGATTTCGCGCCCAGCTTGTTTACCAGAACCAATTTGTCCGAGTCATTGAGATCATCGACGGCGACACGGTCCAGAGCGTCCACAGTAAACGCTTTATACGCTTGCTCAGCAGCATCATCGTTCTTGCTGCTGCTCTGAACAGCGCTGCCATCAGAGGTTTCATGTGCGGGATTCGCACAACCGACACATGCACACAGCAGCAAAACAGACAACACACAGCCGAGGCTTCTTCGCGTCACTTGATTCATGAGACACCTCCATCGGTTTCTCCAGCGGGAACAACTGCAGCTTCCCGTAAAAATGAGAATATGACATCGAACCATACGACACCACACCTCGCTGTCGCACGAATGGCTAACATACATCCAAAAGCACTAGACTGGACACGGGTTTGCGGAAGAGTTTTATGTGTAGTTGGGGAATGTGACGAGATGACGATTGATTCCATCCATGCGATTACGGCATTATGCATCGGCATCGTGCTTATTGCACTGCCTTGGCTTCTCCCTCGTGATTCAGGGGCATACGTACGGTGCGCGCAATGTCTTAAGTATCATCAGGCATGCAGCTCCGTCTGCCCCGCGTGTCTTACACCCGATTCCATTGCATCCGGCACGCCACGATATGCGCATATCCTTGTCACACGCACACGAGGCATGCATATTCAGTTTCTGCTTGTAATCGGCGAACTACTTATCTGCGTGGCGCAGTGTGCGTTACCCTGTCTAATCATCAAAGACATCATCAGTAACGCCGGTCTGCCAACGGCTTACGGCATTGATCAGAACATCAAACTCGCGTTCGTTCTTATGGTCGTTCCAACTGTCGCCTGCTGGTATGCGTTCCTCGGTTCCGGGCTACGAGGGGAACAAAGCTATTCGCCCACACGCCCGATGGTATTCCGCCGCGGAACGCCATCCGTCATCAAGGAACTGCTTTCCGGTCTCTCATTTGCGATTGCGCAATCGGCCTTGCTGTGGTTCGTGTTCCGCCCCATGCTGGCCGTCGACGGCGCATCGGCATTCATGCTAAAAGATTGCAGGCCTCTGCTTGCATATGGCATCGGGACCATCTGTAGCGTTGTCGTATTCGCGATTTCCTGCTGCGTGGCGCCTTGCACATTCGGCGCGTTCCGGCACGTACCGCGTGGAGGCTACAGCATCGACCCGGAGAACGGAGCTATTGAGACTTCGCACGAATCCTCAGGATTCAGCATTACCAGCGTATTGGAACTACTGCAGGCGTTGCTCGACGATTGCCTTCGCTAGGCAAGCTGGCGCGCAACGCGGCTAATCAGCTGTCAGCCTTGGATGGAATTACTTTCCTTGGTAAAATGTACGTACAATATTGACTATTTGTACATACAAGTGAATGAGGTTTCTGATGAGTGCATCGACGTTGACCATACGAATGGATGACGATCTTAAGCGCTCGGCCGCCGACGTGGCCGAATACTACGGCCTGGATCTCTCATCGGTGGTGCGCGCAGTGTTCAAGCAGATGGTGAACACCGGGCGCATCCCATTGACGTTCGCCCCCGAGGAGCCCAATGACGAAAGCCGGAGCGCCGCCGCCGAAGCGAACAGCTTCATGGCATCGGGAAAGGCAGGGCGTTTCGCCAACGGACATGACCTGATCGAGGCGGCGATGCGCTGATGGGCCGACTGACCGCCGACTTCGCGAAGGCCTTCAGCCGTGATTTGAAAAAGAACGCCAAGCGGCGTAACTTGAACCTGGCCGAGCTTGAAAAAGTCATCGATCTGGTGGTGGAGAACACCCCGGAAACACTGGATGAGCTGCGCCGCCGCCACAACATGCACACCCTGTCCGGCAATTGGCGTGGACGGTACGAATGCCATGTCGCCAACGCCGGGGACTGGCTGGTGATCTGGTCATCGAACGGCACAGTCGCGTTCTTCGAACGCACCGGCAGCCACGACGAATTATTCCGTTAAACTGACGCTGAGCGAATCGCCACCGTCAGTTTGTTCGAATGGGGCTACTCGAGCTGTTCGGAGAGCTCCATCCACTCCATTTCGAGGGATTCGGACTCGTCCGTGACGGTCTGCAGCTGCTCGTTGAGCTTGTTCAACCCCTCGTAATCGCTCGGGTCATGCGCAGCCATCTGCGCTTCCAGATCGGCCTTCTGCTCCTCCAACTTGCCCAGCTTGCGTTCGATCGCGGCGACGCGCTTGGACGCCTCATGGAATGCCTTGCCGGTGAGCTTCGGCGTGGATTCGGCCGAACCGGCGTCGCTGACATTCGATTCAGCATCGCTTGAGGAAGCCGCGGAACCAGCCGAACCAGCCGCAGCGGCATCGCCGGCATCGCCACTCTTCCGTCCCTTGCCGTTCTTACCGGCCTTCTCGTCCGCGAACGGGTCTTTACCGTTCTTGATGGCCTCGGTCATATCGAGATAATCCTGCACACCGCCGGGCAGATGCCGGATCTTGCCGCCGATCAGCGCGAACTGCTGGTCGGTGACGCGTTCGAGCAGGTAGCGGTCGTGGGAGACGACAATCAGCGTGCCCGGCCAGGTGTCGAGCAGATCCTCCATCACGGCGAGCATGTCGGTGTCAAGGTCGTTGCCGGGCTCGTCCATGATGAGCACGTTCGGTTCGTCGAGCAGGATGAGCAGCAGCTGCATGCGGCGCTTCTGTCCACCAGAAAGGTCCTTGATCGGCGTCATGAGCTGCGCGGATTCGAAGCCGAGGCGTTCCATCATCTGCCCCGGCGTGGTCTCCTTGCCGTCCACGATGTAGCTTGGCTTGTAGCGGCTCAACACTTCCTTGATCTTGTACTTGCCCAGCTTCTCCAGCTCGTCGAGGCGTTGCGAGAGCACCGCGAACTTCACGGTCTTGCCGATGTTCACATGGCCTGCGGTCGGAGTGATCGTACCGTCGAGAATCTTCAGCAGGGTCGATTTGCCGGCACCGTTTGCGCCGACGATGCCGAAACGATCGCCGGGACCGATCAGCCAGGTCACATCGTCAAGAATCTTACGGCCAGTCACGGTGATCTTCTGCGCCGCGGACGTGACCTCAGGCGTGGAATCATCGGCGTCAGCACCCGATTCCTGTGCCTGTTCCTCGGCCTGTGCGGCCTGTGCGGCGGCCTGCCGCGCCTCGGTGACACCGGCATCCACTAGGCGTGGATCGGTCAGATCATCGACCGCCACCTCAACGGACCCATGCACCTGCGGTTCGGCATACATGGCCGGCACCACGTCCACGCGGGAGGCGGAATCCTCCATCTGCGCCACATCGGGGTCGATGTCGGCCTCACCCTGCGCGTGCTCGAAGATCTGCGTCACATCGATCAGATCGACCACCTGCTTGCCCAAGCGGGAGGTGGCCATCTGCTTCAATTCCAGCGTATTGCGCATAGGCGGCACGTCGGCGATGAGCTCGCGCGCTGCCTTGACATGGAACTTCTGCTTGGTGGAACGGGCGCGAGCGCCACGCGACAGCCATGCAAGCTCCTTGCGGGCAAGGTTGCGGCGCTTGGTCTCGCGCACGTCGGCTTGGCGGTCGCGTTCCACACGCTGCAGCATGTATGCGGAGTAGCCGCCTTCGAACGGTTCGATCTTGCCATCGTGCACTTCCCACATCGACTCGCACACCTCATCGAGGAACCAGCGGTCGTGGGTGACGAGCAGCAGTGCGCCCTGCCCTTTGCTCCAACGGTTTTTAAGGTGTTCGGCGAGCCAGTGGATGGTTACCACGTCCAAGTGGTTGGTGGGCTCGTCGAGCGCGAGGATGTCCCAATCCTTGAGCAGCAGGCGCGCCAGATCGGCGCGACGGCGCTGACCGCCGGACAGCGAGCCGATCTTCGCGTCCAGGCTGATGCCGCCAAGCAAAGCCTCCACAATTTCACGCGATTTGGTTTCGGCCGCCCACTCGTAGTCCTCGCGACCTTCGAGCGCGGCCTCGCGCACGGTGGCGTCGTCATCGAGCGGATCGCGTTGGTCGAGCATGCCGAAGGTCAGGCCGCCGCGCATGGTCACGCGCCCGGAATCGGGTTTCTGCGTGCCACGGAACAGATGCAGCAGCGTGGATTTGCCATCGCCGTTCCTGCCGACGATGCCGATGCGATCACCTTCGAAGACGCCCTGCGTCACATCGGTGAAGATGGTTTTGGTGGCGAAGGCGAGCGATACGTGTTCAAGTCCCAAATCATAAGTCGGCATAAAGCACCAATGTAGCGCGCCGGCGGAACACCGTTGTCTGCGTCAGGCCCGCAGACGACTACGAAATCTCGCGCCTACTCGGCGAAGGGGCGGGGAATCTCATGCCCGGCCACGTACCGGTGGCTGATGTTCGCCGGCGTGCCCGTGTAGATGAACTGCTCCACCCGTTCCGCAACACTTAGCTCCCATGGCGAGGTCATCGGCTCCACCACCAGCGCGTCGAACGCGTAGCCGGGTTCGAACGATCCTGCGGGTGCCTGCCCCGTAGCCGCGGCCAGGAACCTGCCTGGTTCCTTGGTGGCCATATGGAACGCTTCCGGCAGGCGCAGCGCAGTCTCGTCGGCGTATTGAGTCTGCCGCAGCTTCGATACCGCAACCGCGGCGGCGATGTGGCGGTTCATGTCGGGCACATGCCCGGCATCCACGTCGCTGGCGATGGTGACGTGCAGCCCCTGCTCCAGGTAGCGCCGCGCCGGCATGATGCCGCTGGTCAGATTGGCGTTGGATTGCGGGCAGTGCGCCACGGTCACGTCATGGCGGCGCAACGTGTCGATTTCCTCGTCGTCCAGGTAGATGCAGTGCGCCATGATCGTTTTGCCGTCCCGCAGCAGCCCGTACTGTTCGTACACGTCCGTGTACGATGCGCATTCGGGGTGCAGTTCACGCACCCATGCGACCTCGCCGCGGTTTTCCGACAGATGCGATTGCACCGGCAGATCATACCGTTGCGCGATTTCAGCGAGTCCGCGCATGAGCTCGGGCGTGGTGGATGGCACGAAACGCGGCGTGACAATGTAGCCGATATCAGGAGTCTCGCTGCGCATCGTTTCGATGACGGCGACGGTGTTGTCCAGGGATTCCTCGGTGCTTTCGCTCAGTTCCTCGGAACCGTTGCGGTCCATGTTGACCTTGCCGAGGACCGGCCGGAGCCCCGATTCCTGCGCGAGTCGGGCGAGCGTCAGCGTGGCTTCGCGGTGCAGGGTCGCGAACGCGCTGAAACGCAGGGTGCCCACCTCCCACATGCGCTGGATGAAGCGCCGGTACCAGATCCGCGCATAGTCGGGGCTGGCGAATCGCGCCTCGGCGGGGAACGTGTAGGTCTCCAGCCAGGGAAGCAGTTCCTTGTCGAGGCCGAGCCCGGCGGTCGGATATTGCGGGGCGTGGATGTGCAGGTCGTTGAATCCCGGGATCACCAGCGCGTCGCCGAAGTCGGTTCTAGGCACGTCCTGCCAATCGGCCGGCACATCGGCCATGGATTCGTAACATCCCGAAACGATGCCGTTCTCCACCGCGACGACGCCGCGCCTGATGCCGACCAGCCGGTCCGGCATGGATGTGAAGGCGATGTCGCCGACGTACAGCATTCGATTGCCCGGGTGCCGCCCGGCCTGTGCGTTCACATGCATATGTTTCCCTTCTGCGCGCGTTGTCCGCGTAAAACGCATACCGCGCGTTCGTGCCATGTATTCCGTCTGTTTCGCCTGTTCCGGCATTCGCATTATGCCGGCAATCCTGCATATATCCGGCATAAACCGGCGGAAACTATACCAGCAGATCGGCGTATTCCGTCTTCCACCGCTCCAGCTCGGCGCGCATCGCCGCCTTGCCCTCCTCCGGCGCGAAGCATGCCTCGATCGAATTGCCCGCGATAGTGGCGAGCGCCGTCACCGGCAGCCCGGTTTCGGCGAGCGCCGTGTAGTTGCGTGCGATGTATCCACCGAAATACGCGGGGTCGTCGGAGTTGACGGTGACGCGCACGCCGGCGTCGAGCAGTTGGCGGATCGGCACGTTGGCCACGTCGTCGACCACTTGCAGTCGCAGGTTCGACAGCGGGCACACGGTGAGTCCGATGCCTTCCGCCGCCACGCGTTGCACGAGCGCGGGGTCATCGACGATGCGCACGCCGTGGTCGATGCGTTCGACGTGCAGCACGTCCAGCGCCTGCCGGATGTATTCCGCCGGCCCCTCCTCGCCGGCGTGGGCGACGAGGTGCAGTCCCATGCCCGCCGCGCGCTCGTAGACCTGTTCGAACAGTTCGGGCGGGTAGCCGACTTCCGCGGAGTCCAGGCCGATTGCCAGCAGTTCGCTGGCACGGGGTGCCGCAGCGTCGAGCAGTGCCTGCGCCGATTCGACCGGCAGGTCGCGTACGACGCTGAGGATCAGCGCGGCGTCGATGCCGTATGCGTCGCGACCTCGTGCGATGCCGTCCTGCAGGCCGTCGAGCACGAGGTTGTAGTCGAGTCCGTTGTTCATGTGCACCTGCGGGTCGAAGAAGATCTCCGCGCGGCGCACCCCGTCCTCGTGCGCGTGCGTGAGGTAGGCGAACATCAGGTCGGCGAAGTCCTCGCGGGTGCGCAGCACGCTCATGAGCTGGTAGTACAGGTCGAGGAAGGATTGCAGGTCGGCGAAATGGTAGCGAGAGCGCAGATCGTCGAGTCCGTCGAACGGCAGGGTGACGCCGTTGCGTTCCGCCAGTCGCAGGGCGAGTTCCGGTTCCAGCGTGCCTTCGATATGCAGGTGGAGTTCGGTTTTGGGCAGGGTACGAAGTGCTTGCGCAGTACGGGTGCTGATGGCCATGGTGTTCCTCCTTGTACACGGGCGGCGGTGCCGTTGCGGCCTTGATGACACCGATCGTACGGCGTCTTCTTGGGAAAACCTTGAGAGCCGTCGCACTGCGGCTATCGCGATGCGACTGATTCCATGCGGCTACCGCAGCGTGGCGGCATAGGAGTTGCAACGGGCCGCGAAGCCGGAGAACACCTGGTCGGCGAGCGGCTGCAGGCGCGGATTGTATTCGGCGAAATCCTCGCGCAGTTTGGATTTGGAACCACCCGCGGCTTTCAGATCCTTGACCATGCTGGGCTCGTCCAGCCATTCCTCCAGCAGGGTCGGCGTGACTTCGAGATGGAATTGCAGACCGAGCGCCGAACCGAAGCGGAACGCCTGGTTCTTGGTGACGGCGGATCGTGCGAGCGGCTGTGCGCCTTCGGGCAGCGTGACCACGTCGTTATGCCAGTGCAGCACGTTGATGGTTTTGTCCCACATGGAGAAGTAGTCGTGCTTGTCGGTGCGTTTGATGGGGGCGAACCCGATCTCCGGCTCCTTGCCGGATTTGAGCTTTGCGCCGAGCGCCGTGGCGATGATCTGATGCCCCAGGCACACGCCCAGCACCGGCTTGTTCACGGCGATCGCGGCACGCGCCAGCTTGGCTTCGGCCTTCAGCCCCGGGTATTCGTCGAAATCCTGCGCCCCCATCGGGCCGCCCATGATCACCACGCCGGCGACCTCGTTGAAATTCGGCAGTTCCGGCTTCTTCGTCTTGGCGACGTTCACGATCCGGTACGGCAGTTCCATGTCGTCCAGACTGTCGAGGATGCGCCCTGGCTTCTCCCACGGAACATGTTGCAAAATCAACACTTGCGGCTTTGTCATATCCCCTATTGTGGCACGACCTACGTAAACGGCAAACGTTTGCTGTGTGAGCGCCGGCCGCGCACGCCCCTTGTCTGGTTTGATGCCTAGTCTTGGGAACTATGGCAAACACTCAGGAACCGCAGGATTTCAACGCTTCCGTCATGCCGAGCACGCTTGTCTCGGCGCAAGTGGCCAAGGCCGCCGCAGGACTGAAGCTGTACGATACGGCCTCGCACGCCGTAAGCACGTTCACCCCGATCAAACCAGGCGAAGTGGGCATGTATGTCTGTGGCGCGACGGTGCAGTCCTCGCCGCACATCGGCCATATCCGCGCCGCCGTGGCGTTCGACATCGTGCGCCGCTGGTTCCTCAAGCTCGGTTATCAGGTCACCTTCGTACGCAACGTGACCGATATCGACGACAAGATTCTTGACAAGGCCGCCGCCGCAGGCCAGCAGTGGTGGGCCCGCGCATACTACTACGAGCGCGAGTTCAGCCAGGCCTACGCCGACCTGGGCGTGCTGCCGCCCACCGTCGAGCCGCGTGCCACCGGCCATATGAGCGACATGATCGACATGATCCAGCGCATCATCGATAACGGCCACGCTTACGTGGTGCGCGACGACAACGGCAAGCCGACCGGCAACGTGTACTTCGATGTGGCCTCCTGGCCGCATTACGGCGAGCTGACGCACCAGAAGCAGACCGCTGTCGAGGACGAGGCCTCCAAGGTGACCGACGCGATGGGACCGTCCGTTGACAATGCGGGTGACGACAAGTACAATCCCGTCGATCCGGCCGACGCCTCCCCCGACAAGCACGATCCGCGCGATTTCGCGCTGTGGAAGGCGCCGAAGGATTCCGATCCGCTCGACGCGCGCTGGAACACCCCGTTCGGCATCGGCCGCCCGGGCTGGCATATCGAATGCTCCGCGATGAGCCACCGTTATCTGAAGGACGGTTTCGACATCCACGGCGGCGGGCTTGATCTGCGATTCCCCCACCACGAGAACGAGATGGCGCAGACCCGCGCCGCCGGCTACGATTCGGCCGCGCGTTGGATGCATTCGGCATGGGTGACCGCCAAGGGCGAGAAGATGTCGAAGTCGCTGGGCAACGGCCTGTCCGTGCCGGCCGTGCTGGCGAACAACTCCGCCTGGGTGGTGCGCTACGCGCTGGGCGGCGTGCAGTACCGCTCGATGCTGGAATGGTCCGATCAGACGCTCGCCGAGGCACAGTCCGCCTATGAGCGCGTCTCGAACTTCATCGAGCGTGCGGGCATCGCCATCGGCGAACAGCCCGGCCGCGCCGAGGTCGCTTCCGTTTCCGCCGACGCACTGCCGGCCGACTTCGTCGCCGCGATGAACGACGACATCAACGTGTCTGGTGCGACCGCCGCGATCTTCACCGCCATTCGCTCCGGCAACACGCTGCTGTCGAAGCTGGCCGATCGTGCCGATTCCGATGCCGCCAAGGCCGAGGTGCGCGAGGTGTTGCTCGCCGTACGCGCGATGCTCGATACGCTGGGCTTGGATCCGTTGGCGGAACCGTGGGTGAACGGCGGCGCCGCGGGCGGCGAGGCCGGCGAAGGGGAATCCGCCGAGCATGATGCGCTCGACGCGCTGATCTCCGAGCAGCTTACGGCGCGTGCCGAGGCCCGCAAGGCCAAGGATTTCGCCAAGGCCGACGCGATCCGTGACGCACTGAACGCGGCCGGCATCGCCATCGAGGACGGCCCCCAGGGCTCCACCTGGTCGCTGAAGTGATGTAGTTTCCGCCTCCCATACGGACTTTGCCGAAATGGTGGTCCGTTCGGTCGAATTCCGCTCTGATTTCGACCGAACGGACCGCCATTTCGTCGTTTTCGTCCGAATCGACCGCACAACGGACCGTGCCAAGCCGCCGGACGGCACGTGCCATGCCCCGATATTTCCCGCGCGGCGGCTAGACTTGGGAACATTATGGCAGCATTTAGTTCTTTGACAGACAAGCTCTCCGGCGCGTTCAAGCACCTGAAGAGCAAGGGTAAGCTTTCCGAGGCCGATATCGACGGCACCATCCGCGAGATCCGCCGCGCACTGCTCGACGCCGATGTGGCGCTCGACGTGGTCCGTTCCTTCACCGCCCGCATCCGCGAGCGCGCACTGGGCACCGAGGTCTCCCAGTCGCTCAACCCCGCGCAGCAGGTCGTCAAGATCGTCAACGAGGAGTTGACGAGTGTCCTGGGCGCAGGTGTGGATCGACCGTTGAACTTCGCGAAGAATCCGCCGACGATCATCATGCTCGCGGGTCTTCAGGGTGCCGGTAAGACCACACTGGCCGGCAAACTCGGCTACTGGCTGAAGGATTCCGGCCATACCCCGCTGCTGGTCGCGGCTGATCTGCAGCGTCCGAACGCGGTGACGCAGCTGCAGGTGGTCGGCGAACGCGCCGACGTGCCGGTGTACGCGCCGGAGAAGGGCGTGCAGTCCGACGGCGGCGAGGACGTGATGGTTCCGGGCCAGACCACCGGCGACCCGGTGAAGGTCGCCCGTGACGCGGTGGAGCTTGCCAAGCAGAAGCTGTACGACACGGTGATCATCGACACCGCCGGTCGTCTCGGCGTGGACGAGGAGCTGATGAAGCAGGCCCGCGATATCCGCGACGCCGTGCAGCCGGATGAGATTCTGTTCGTCATCGACGCGATGATCGGCCAGGATGCCGTGCAGACCGCCAAGGCCTTCGATGAGGGCGTCGATTTCACCGGCGTGGTGCTGTCCAAGCTGGATGGCGATGCCCGTGGCGGTGCGGCGCTGTCCGTGGCGTCCGTGACCGGCAAGCCGATTCTGTTCGCCTCCACCGGCGAGGGGCTGAAGGACTTCGAGGTCTTCCACCCCGACCGTATGGCGTCGCGCATCCTCGACATGGGCGACATCATGACGCTCATCGAGCAGGCGCAGAAGCAGTTCGATGAGGAGGAGGCCCGCAAGGCCGCCGAAAAGCTGTCGGCGGGTTCCTTCGGTCTGGATGATTTCCTCGACCAGCTGCAGCAGGTGCGCAAGCTCGGGCCGATGAAGAACCTGCTGGGCATGATCCCCGGCATGGCGGCCCATCGCAAGGAGCTTGAGCAGTTCGATGAGAAGGAAGTCGACCGTACCGAGGCCATCATCCGTTCGATGACTCCGGCCGAGCGCCGCGATCCGAGCATCATCGACGGTTCCCGTCGTCGCCGTATCGCCTTCGGTTCCGGCGTGACCGTCTCGCAGGTGAACGCGCTGCTGCAGCGTTTCGAGCAGGCGGCGAAGATGATGAAGCGCGTGTCCAACAACAATGGCGGCGGTCTGCCCGGTTTCGGTGGCCCGTCCATGGGCAAGAAGAACAAGAAGGGCAAGAAGAACAAGAAGGGTTCCAAGTCCGGCAATCCAATGAAGCGCGAGGCCGAGGAGAAGGCGCTGCGCGACAAGCTGGCCGGCAAGTCCTCCGGCAACGGCGGTTCCGCGTTCGCCAAGAAGCCGCAGAACCCCGCGCTTCCTGCCGGTTTGCAGGATCTGATGGGCGAGGCCGGCGAAGACGGCATGCCCGATCTGCCGCCGAATCTTGGCGGTGGCGTCGCCGGACTGTTCGGTCGCTGACGAAAGTCGGCAGCCGTTTGATAGCAATCTGACGGCAATAATCATGTGGGAGCCGGGTGGATCATTCCGCCCGGCTCCTGCCATATCGCCGCGAAATCGCCGGCGGCAATCCGCCGATACCACGGTTGCCTCACGCAGCAGCCGTTAGAATACCCAAAGACGCGCGGGCGAGCCTTCATCTCGTACTTGCCGCGCATGACGACCGATGACTGGGGGTTGTATGACGATCGCACTTGTGGTGCTGGCCGTATTGCTGTGGTGCTGGCTGTTGCTCAGCTGCTTGCCGGCGGGCGTGGAGGGCCATATGCCGATGCCGTACCTGATCGCGTTGATTCCGCTGCTGTGGGTGCCGTCGCTGGTGATGGCCGTGGTCAGCGCATGCTTCCATGCGTGGGTGCCGCTGTGCGCGTTCGTGTTGGCGGCAGCGGCATCGGTGGCGCGGCTGTGGCCGTATTGGAATCCGGCCCGTAGCCGTGCGGCACAGCGTGAAACATACTGTGAAACATCTTCCGACGGTAACGGAAACAGCAACAACGACAACGGCGGCGGCGACAAGACAACGGCGGTGCGCTCGCTGCGCATGATGACCGTGAACTGCCGGTACGGCCGCGCCAATGCGCACGACATCGTGCAGGCGGTGCGCTCACGGCACATCGATGTACTCGCTACTCAGGAGACCACCGACGATCTCATCGAACGATTGCGCGAGGCCGGGCTTGGCGATCTGCTCCCCTACCGGCAGTCCGGCACTGGCAAAACCACCGACAACGGCGGCTTCAACGTGCTGTTCAGCCGCTACCAGCCCACACGATCCTCCACCTCCATCGTGCATATCCCCGCGGCCGACGTGCCGTCGATGACCATCGACCTGCTGCCATCGCCGCAAGCGCCGGCCGGCGACGCCTACCATGTCATGCTCGCCTCGGCACACCCGAAATCCCCCATGCGCGGCTGCCCGGCATGGTCCGCCGGAATCCGCGGCCTGAGCGCGATCGCCGGCATGGCCAGCGGCGAACCGCACGGCATCGGCGTGGTGATGGGCGATCTCAACTCCTCCATCGAACACCCGAGCTTCCGCGCCCTGCTCGCCGGCGGATTCCACGACGCAAGCCGCACCCAGGCCACACGGTTCATCGCCACGTTCCCCAGCTGGCTGAAATGGCCGCATCTCGAACTCGACCACGTGCTCTTCACCGACGGCCTGAAACCGAGCGGCGTGGAATCCTTCATCATCGACGGCACCGACCATTACGCGCTCACCGCCACCCTCACACTCGACTGACGCCGGCGGCCCGTTCCACGTCCGCACCCTCGCGCTATAATGGGTCAGTTATTCGCGCGCGCGTGGCGCCCTCTACACCCCGTGCCGTGAGGAACAGTGGGTTTCGGATTCCGTGCCCCACACAGAACACGAAACGCACACCCCTAGATATACAAGGAGAGCCATTTTGGCAACCAAGATTCGTCTGAAGCGCATGGGTAAGAAGTTCTACGCGTTCTACCGCGTGGTGATCATGGATTCCCGCCAGAAGCGTGACGGCCGTGCCATCGAAGAGATCGGTACCTACAACCCGAACACCCAGCCTTCCACCATCGTCATCGATTCCGAGCGCGCCCAGTACTGGCTCGGCGTCGGCGCCCAGCCGACCGAGCAGGTTCTGAAGCTGCTGAAGATCACCGGCGATTGGCAGAAGTTCAAGGGCATCGATGGTGCTGAAGGCACCCTGAAGACCGTTGAGGCCGGCCCGGACGCCGCCGCTCGTGTCGAGGCCGTGGAAGCCGAAGCCCAGAAGCTCAAGGCCGCCAAGTCTGAAGCCGAGGCCAAGGCCAAGGCTGAGGCCGAAGCAGCTGCCGCTGCCGAAGCCGAAGCACCGGCTGAGGAAGCCGCTGAAGAAGCCCCGGCTGACGCCGAGTGAGCTGAGCCATAGCGCAAGGCAAACGAGAAAGGCTGACTGATCATGCTTGAACAGGCTGTGGAGCACCTTATTAAGAACATCGTCGATTTTCCCGACGATGTGTCGGTGAAGTCCCGCGAGAACGCACGTGGCGAAATGCTTCGCGTGCGTGTGAATCCCGAGGACATCGGTCGTGTGATCGGCCGTTCCGGCCGTACCGCCAATGCGATCCGCACGGTGGTGCAGGCGCTGAGCGACCACAAGGTCCGCGTCGACATCATGGACGTGCGCCGCTGATTCACCGCGAATCGGCGCCTCATCCGTGCCCATGAGGTAAACTGCACAGCATGGCAGATCAGAACATGCAAGAGAACCCTCGGCAGCGTGAGCTGCTGAGGGTTTGTCGTATCGGCCGCGCCCAGGGCATGAAGGGCGAGGTCACCGTACAGGTGTTCACCGACGAACCGGAATGGCGCTTCGAGCCGGGATCGGAGCTGTTCTCCAAAGACGGCGAGCAACGGTATGTGGTGGAGCGTTCGCGAACGTTCAAGAACCGCTGGATCATCAAGCTGGAGGGCTGCGACGACCGCAACGCCTCCGAAGCGCTCAACGGCACCGAGCTGTATGGCGAGGCGGACGATCCGGAAGACATGCTTGAGACCGACGAATGGTATCCGAAGGATCTCATCGGCCTTGAGGCGCGCATGGACGAGGAGAACGAGATCGGCGCGCCTGCCGGCAAGGTGATCGGCAAGGTGGTCGACGTGATCGACTCGCCCGCACAGTCGCTGTTGAAGATCCGCCTGGCGGAACCGGTCGAGACCGGCACCACCTCCGACGGCACGCCAGTCGTGGAGAAGACCACGCTGGTGCCGTTCGTGGACGAACTGGTGCCGCAGATCGATCTGGAGGAGGGATACTTGACCCTCGACCCGCCGGGAGGTCTGATTCCCGGATTGTAAAAAGATGAGGCTCCGAACGCGGTTCACAACGCTGCGTTCGGAGCCTTACTGTATTCGGTCGATTTTCTGACGGTTTTAGGCGACTTCGCCGGAAACCTTGTTCAACAGCATGCTCACGGCAAGATCGGCAAGGTGGGCGGCGATGGGCGACAGCTCCCAGTTCTCGCGGCGCACCAGCGCAAAGGTGTCGTAGATCGGGCATTCGAGCGTGGTCACATGGATGTTCGACGGGAAATGCTCGGATTGCGCCACCGCCTGCGGCACGATCGAATCGCCCAGACCGCGCGAGACCAGCGACATCGCGGCATCCACCGACTCCACCTCGATATCCGGTTCCAGCGTCACACCGAACTGCTGCGCCTGCTGGGTGAGCTGCAGTCGTGTCGGATCCTCCTCGCCATGGCGGGCATCGTATAGGATCAGCGGTTCCTTGGGCATGTCGACAAGACGCATCGGCTGCATGCACCGCTCGGGTTTGCTGCTGGCCCACAGGATCTCATGACGCATCAGCGGTTGGATGTGCAGGCCTTCGGTCGGCACCGGCAGGCACAGCAGGCCGGCCTCCAACGTACCGTTGCGCACCGCATCCGCCACCTCGAAGGAGTTCTGCCCCAGCAGCCGGATGCGCACGTTCGGGTGCGCCTCGCGGAACACCGCCGCCAGGTCGGAAAGATGGTAGTAGTTGGCGTTCTTGAGGATACCGAACGACACCGTGCCGCCTTCGCCGGTGCTCAGCGCGGTCAATGCGCTGTCCGCGCCCAGTTCGGCGTCGAGCAGCCGCTTCGCCCACGGCATCAAGGCCTGGCCCGCCGTGGTGAGCACCAGTCTGCGTCCTCTGCGCACGAACAGCGCCATGCCGTACTGATCCTCCACCTTGCGCACCAGCTCGGAGATCGTGGGCTGCGTCAGGCCCATGTACTCCGCGGCCGCGGTGAACGACCCCAGGGTCGCGGCGAGGTAGAACGCCCGTATCTGCGTAATAGTCATAGGCTAATCCTATGGGATACGAAGGATATCCACCTCTTGTACGATACAAAACTTGCGCTTAAGGTGAGCCGTGTTTTGAGCAAGCCACCCAAAGCAACGCCACAAGCAACGAGAGGAACCCACACATGACCATGGCACAGCGCACCGCAACCACCGCATCCCACACCATGCCCCGTCTCGCAACGAAGACCTTAGCCGCGCGCACAGCGGAAACAGCAACCGCGGCGGCAACCGTGAACGAGCCGGGCATCGAGCCGCAGCCCACGCGCATCGAACACGACTGCATCGGTTCGGCGGCGGTGCCGGCCAACGCCTACTGGGGCATCCACACGCTCCGCGCCATCAGCAACTTCCCCGTCTCCGGCATCACCGTGAGCGACCACCCGGAAATCATCCACGCCTACGGTACCGTGAAGCGCGCCTGCGCACGCGCCAACCGCGAGCTTGGCGGCATCGACGCCTACCAGGCCGAACTGGTCGACCGCGCCTGCGCCGACGTGATCGCCGGCAAACTCGACGACCAGTTCCCCATCGACGTGTTGCAGGGCGGTGCCGGCACCTCCACCAACATGAACGTCAACGAGGTCATTGCGAACCGTGCGCTGGAACTCGGTCACTACCCGCGCGGCGAGTACGAGATTATCCACCCGAACGACACGGTGAACAAATCCCAGTCCACCAACGACTCCTACCCCGCAGCGGCACGTCTTGCGCTCATCGAGGCCTCGCGCACGCTGATCGACAGCACCCGCAAGCTCAGCGCCTCGTTCTCCTCGCTCTCGCAGCGCACCATGACCGTGGTGAAGATCGGCCGCACGCAATTGCAGGACGCCGTACCCATGACCTTCGGCCAGGAATTCGGCGCGTTCGCCACCCAGCTCGGATCCGATGCGGCGCTGCTGGAACAGCAGCATGAGCCGCTCAGCGTGGTGAACCTGGGCGGTACTGCGATCGGCACCGGCATCTGCGCCGACGTTCGGTTCCGCGAACTTGCGGCACGTCACCTCGCCAAGCTCACCGGCCTGCCCATCCGGCCGGCGTCGGACCCGGTCGGCGCCACCTCGGATGTCAGTGATTTCGTCACCCTGTCCGGCGTGATCAAGCGCACCGCGCTGCACCTGGGCAAGATCGCCAACGACCTGCGCCTGCTGGCCAGCGGCCCGCGAGCCGGACTCGCCGAGATCCAGCTGCCGCCACGCCAGGCCGGTTCGTCGATCATGCCCGGCAAGGTGAACCCGGTGATCCCGGAATGCGTGAACCAGACCGTGTTCATGGTGATGGGCATGGATACCACCGTTTCCTACGCCGCGGAGGCCGGCCAGCTGCAGCTCAACGCGTTCGAGCCGGTGATGCTGCACGCGATGCTCACCGGCATGCACATGCTGGCCCGCGCGATGGATACGCTGCGCGAACGCTGCGTGAACGGCATCAAGGTGAACAAGGAGACCGGACTGGAGGAGGCGATGCGCTCGTCGTCGCTGGCCACGTCGCTGATCGATTATGTGGGCTATGAGAAGGCAGTGCAGATCGCCAAGGATGCGCTGGCCAAGGACATCACCGTGCGCGCCGCCGCTGACAGGGACGGCAGCATCCGCCCGGAAATCCTCGATTCGATCCTCGATCCGCGCGACCTGACCCGCGTGTACTGATATGCCGGAACCGTTCGTGCCCGCGTCGTGCCCGCGGCGCGTCAGCCGCCATCGGCATGACTAGGTGTGGCCCAGCGTGGGCGCGAACGGCGTTTGCCTGCTATTCCGCCGCTCCCGTTACTCTGGGTAACTATGAAGATCGACATCGTTTCCGTGTTCCCCGAGTATTTCGACGTATTGAACCTGAGCCTGTTCGGCAAGGCGCAAGCCAAGGGGCTCATCGAGGTGCGCACGCATAATCTGCGCGACTGGACGCATGACGTGCATCATTCCGTGGACGATACGCCGGTGGGCGGCGGTGCCGGCATGGTGATGAAGCCCGTGGTATGGGCGGAATGTCTGGATGAACTGCTGGGGCTGGAGGCCTGCGATGTTGCGGGCGTCGATATGACCGATGATGCGGGCGATACTGATGATACCGATGCCGCCGATACGTCCGCGACGACGGATGCGGGCACGGCAACCGCAGCCACGGCAGAGGCCGCTGCCGGCAAGCCCGTCCTGATCTTCCCCAATCCCTCCGCTCCCCTGTTCACCCAACGCGACGCCACCGAACTCAGCCACGCCGATCGTCTGCTGTTCGGATGCGGCCGCTATGAGGGCTACGACGCGCGAATCCCCGCCTATTACCGTGCGCGGGGCGTGGATGTGCGCGAATATTCCATCGGGGATTACGTGCTGAACGGCGGCGAGGTCGCCACGTCGGTGATGCTTGAGGCGATCACCCGCCTGATTCCCGGATTCATGGGCAACCCCGAGTCGATCGTCGAGGAATCGTATACGGGCGAGGGCGCGTTGCTGGAACATCGCCAGTACACCAAGCCGGCGCAGTGGCGCGGCCTGCACGTGCCGGACGTGCTGCTGTCCGGCGATCACGGCAAGGTCGACCGGTTCCGCCGTGACGAGGCACTGGCACGCACCAACGAAATCCGCCCCGATCTGATCGAGGAGCTTGATTGCAGGGCGCTCGACAAGGCGGATCGCAAAACCCTGATGGCGCTTGGCTGGGAAGTCAGCGGCGAGCACCCGCGCAAACGCGGCTAGTCGGCGCTGTTTTCGCTTTCGCGCTGGTCTTCGGGTTCCGTATCTTCGGAATCCGTGCTTTCGACATCGGCGGAAACCGCTTCGATATAGAACACGGCGGTCTCGCCGTACGTACGCGATTGGGTGATCTCCCAGCCGGCAGGTGCCGCGGGCTCGCTGGAGCGGGCGGACCGTTCAAGCACGATCACGCTGTGCGCGTTCACCCAACCGTTCTCGGCCAAGGCCGCCAGAAGCTGATTACAGTCCTCCGTGGCGAAGATGTACGGAGGGTCGATGAACACCACATCGTATGGCGCATTCGCGGTGCCGGCCGCCACGGCCTCGGCCTTCCTGACCAGCACCTGCGCACGCAGATCGGACGACCATGACCGGTTGCGTTTGAGCTGCGCCATGGTCTTTCCTATCAACGCCGCGGCCGGCCGCGAAGCCTCCACGGCGGTCAGCTCACGGGCACCGCGGCTCAACGCCTCGATTCCCAAGGCACCGGTGCCGGCGAACAGATCGAGCACCCGCGCATCGTCCAGCACACCCCACGAATCCAGGTGGGAGAAAATCGCCTCTTTCGTGCGATCGGTGGTGGGTCTGGTCCCCTGCTTCGGCGTGGCCAACGCCATGCCCTTGAATCGTCCTGAAATCACGCGCATACGCCTTAGCCTACAAGGCGGGAAGAACCAGGAGCCGACCGGCCGGCGGGCACCGCGTCAGTTGCTGGCCGACCGGCTGGTCAGTTGCTGGTCAGGAACTCCTCATTGCCTCGGGTGAAGTCCAGAACGGCGCCGGCAAGCTGCACGCTTTCCTTCAGTTCCGGGTCCTGTGCCAGCATCCGCTCGGCGCGGGACCGTGCATCGACGATCAGCTCGGCGTCCTTGACCACACGCAGCAGCTTCAGGCTCGAATGCGTGCCCGACTGCGTATCGCCCAGCACGTCGCCGGCACCACGGAATTCCAGATCGGCCTGGGCGATTTCCGCACCGTCAAGCGAATCGTGGATGACCTCAAGCCTCGATTCGGCGGTCGAACCGGGCTCCGCACGGGAGATCAGGAACGCCCAGCTATCGGTGCCGCCTCGCCCCACGCGCCCACGCAGCTGGTGCAGCTGGCTCAGTCCGTACCGATCGGCGTCGAAAATCACCATGCAGCTGGCCTGCTTCACATCCACACCGACCTCGATCACGGTGGTGCAGACCAGCACCGGCGTCTTGCCCGAAGCGAAATCGGCCATGACCTGCGTCTTGACATCGTCCTTGTCGCGACCGGTCAGCGTGGCGAACGCGATGCCTTGGAACTGCGGCAGTTTTTGCAAGCGATCCGCGATTTCCGTAACGGTATGGAGCGGCGGACGCTGCTGCGGCGTCTCATCGTCGACGGCATAGGGGTCGAGCACCGCGCCGTTCGCGCCATCGCCTTCCCCGCTTTGCCGCCCCGTCTCGCCTGCGGACGGGTCGTCGATGCGCGCGCACACGATATAGGCCCGCTCCCCCGCGTCGATGCGCGCACGGATGTGCGAAAACATATTCGCCATGGTGTGCCCGTCCGCCTCGTTAATCACGAAGGTGCGGATCGGCTTGCGCCCGCCCGGCAGCTCGGTGAGCCACGAGATGTCCAGATCACCGAACCAGGTCATGGCCGCGGTACGCGGAATCGGTGTGGCGGTCATGACCAGCATGTGCGGGGTACTGCCGTCCGCCGGCTTGGATTGCAGGCTTTCTCGCTGTTCCACGCCGAAGCGGTGCTGTTCGTCGATGACCACCAACGCAAGATTGGAAGCCTGGAAGGTGGTGGAGAACGCGGCATGCGTGGCGACGATGATGCCCGGTTCGCCGCTTGCCGCAATGGCATGGGCCTTGCGGCGGGCGGCCAGCTTCATGCCGCCGGTGATCAGGGTGACGGGGATGGCCTGGGAACGCAGCCCCTCCACCATGGCTCGGATGGTTTCCGCATGCTGTTCGGCAAGCACTTGGGTGGGGGCAACCAGCACGGCCTGATGCCCTGCTTCGACGGCCTGCAGCATGGCCGCGACCGCCACTACGGTCTTGCCGGAGCCGACTTCGCCCTGCAGCAAGCGCTGCATGGGGTGACTCTGCGCCATGTCGGCACGGATATCTGCGATGACCTGCCGCTGCCCTTCGGTGAGCTGGAACGGCAGGGAAGCGATGAACCGTTCCACCAGCCCGTCATCGTGATCGCCGCCCGTACAGGGGTGAGCGGATGCGCCGCCGTTGGCTCGTCTGGCCTGCAACAGCGCGGTCTGGCAGATGAACGCCTCCTCGTAACGCAGGGTGGCTATGCCTTGGTGGAATGCCTGCACGGATGACGGGTCATGGATGGCGCGGAACGCCTCGGCACGATGCATAAGACCGCGTTCCGTCCGGATCTGTTCGGGAAGGATGTCGGGAATGGCTTCGGCCAGCGTTCCGGCGAACCGTTCCTCGTCTTCGTCACTCATCACCGCGATGCTGTCGGTACCGGGGGCTGCCATGTCACGCCCTCCCAACATCCACAGCAGGCCGGTGATGGTCTCATGGATGCGTTCGCTCGACAGTCGTGCGGACGCATGGTACACGGGCCGTGGGCGGCAGACTCGGGCCAATCCCTCTTCGGCCGTGGAAACATCATAGGATCGCGTACGACGCGGGGCGCCTGCCGCCGGTTCGGCACCATCCGCCGGTTCCTGCTGCTCGGCGGCAGGTGCCACGGTGACGATATCCGGGTGCGTGAACTGCAACTGGCCCATGTATTCGCCGGGAACACCGCTGGCGATTACCTGCGTTCCCTCGGCCAATCGCATGGCCATCCAATCGACGTACCCCCTGCGCCCCGAGAAGAACACCAGACGGGCCACACCGCCCGGAACCTTGCGCGTGGCAGCGAAGTCGGCGTCATCCACCACCGCTTCGAGACGATACCCGCGTCTGGCGTTCATCGGAATGATGCGGCATTGACGCACGGTGGCCGCGAACGCCATGGCCTGCCCCGGGCTGGCTTCGCGGATGGCACGCGGCGGCACCGGGTCGGTCACGCGGAACGGATAGTAGGTCAGCGCGTCGTTGACGCTGACGATGCCGAATGATTTGAGCGTGGACACCCGCCGTTTGTTGCTGAGCAGCGAGCTGAGAGGTGTGTCCAACGAAATACTCATGGAGCCCATATTATCCGTACCGTGCAGACCTCTCGCAGACAACCGTTCGGGCAAGGCGACTGTGCCAGCACGAACGGAGAGGCGTTCAGATAAAGCAAAACCCCGCCGAGCAGAACACTCGAACGGGGTTTAACGCGATGTATCTCGCACTCACGCGGCCACGCGCTGAACCTTGCCGGCCTTGAGGCACTTGACGCACACGCGGACGCGAACGTTTTCGCCGTCAACGGTGGTGTGCACCGGCTGGAGGTTCGGGCGGAAGGTGCGCTTGTTGCGGATATGCGAATGGGACACGGTGTATCCGACCTGCGGACCCTTGCCACACACTGCACAACGAGCTGCCATGATGGTCTCCCTACGTTTACATTGACTTGCAAGTCTGCGTAATTCAGACGTACGTTGCCGAACGGCTGAACACACAACTTCTCAACTATACAACCAGCCCTGACAATTGGCAAATATGCCGCGCATCCCCACCAAACCGCAGGGAGGCGTCGGCACCGAGGAACTGCGGGGCCTGTTCGCCGAGCGCATAGGATTCCCACCTGGCTTCCAGCTTGCGCTCGTAGAATCTTGAAAAATTCGGATTGCACGGCATCCCATATCAAGGAGGATATTATGCGACTGAGCAGCATCATCTCCGACCGCGCCAAAAGCGCGGCCGATAAGCCCACGGTGATCTCGCTGGGGCAGGTGTGGATGGACATCATGCTGGACGTGGACGAAATGCCGCAGACCGGCGATTTCGCGGTGACCAGGAACACCAAGCCCACCCCGGGCGGCAGTTACCGCATACTCGACGCCGCCAGCCGCATGGGCGTCCGGGCACAGCACGCGGGCATCATCGGTGACGGCATCTGGGCGATGGCCGTCAGGACGGTGCTCAAGCGGGCCGGCATCGAGCATATCGGCCCCGATCTCGACGACGTGGATTCGGGGTTCCGTCTCGTCTTCAAGGACGAGGAGGAACGCAAGACCTATATCGCGCATTACGGCGCGGAAACGCTGGGCGACGAGCATACCTTCGACGCCATCAAGCCTGCCAGCGGCACCGTGGTGCATATCAGCGGCAACACCTTGCTGAATCAGACCGCCGTCGGGCTTGACGGGTTCCTGCGCCGTGCCGGCACCGATCCCAAGCAACGCGACTGGACGCTGGTACTCAATTCCACCAATGCGCTGAATCAGGTGAGTGACAAGCTCATCGAGGATCTGGTGCTCGCACGCCCCATCTGGTCCTGCAACCGGCAGGAGGCCGAGACGTTGGCGGATCGCATGGGCGTGCATATCGACGACAGCGCGACCATGACCGTTGGCGGCGGGTTCGACGAATCCATGCGGCTGCTGTGCGACGAACTCGGCAATGCCTTGCGCGCGCCGCTGGTGGTACGCGCCGGGTCGAGGGGTGCGTGGGTACGCAAGCCCGGCGGCGACGTGGAGCATATCGAGGGCTTCCCCACCAAGGCGGTGCACACCCGTTCCGCCGGCTCATGCCATACGGGGGTGATGTGCGCCATGCTTGCGAAGGGCTGGTCTCTGGCCGATTCCGTTCGCATCGCCAATGCCGCCGCATCGCTGGCCATTCAGCATAATGACGGCGGCGTGCCGGTATGCCCAAGCTATGAGGAGACGATGGCGCTGTTCGAGGAGTAGGGCGCGTAGCGGCACGGCGACCGTAGAATAGCGGTGTACGCAAGCTGAAGGAGTGACGGCAGTGGGCAACATCATCGACTACGCGCGCGAGGAGCGCCGTTCGTTCGAGGAACTTCCGTTCAACGAGGTGGACGCCCTGATTCTGGCGCAACTGGCATATGAGGACATTCCGCAGCTTGTTCCCGATCTGGACGCCGAGCAGGAGGCGTACGGCACGTTCCTTGGCAGAGTACGCCACTTCCCGTTGGATCGGCACGACCCGCGCCGATCCCTTCGGGCGCTAGTCCGCACGCCCTTCTCCGACATCACGCTCAAGCAGATGGACGAGGTGCTGCACGGCGGTGCCGACAACGCCTGCCGGCACCAGGTGCACGCCGTCAACTTCACCGATCCCGCGATCACCCATTCGTTCGTACGCACCGTAGCCGCCAATCCACGCTTCTCCGGGCTGCATGTGGGCGCCTTCGCGGAGCGTTTCGACACGGCCGAGCAAACGCAGACCGCGGCGGTCACCTTCCTGCTGCCGGACGGCACGCTGGTGCTGTCGTTCCGAGGCACCGACGATTCGCTGGTGGGTTGGAAGGAGGACTTCAACATGGCCTTCCAATACCCGGTCCCCTCGCAATGCATGGCTGCGGAATACGTGAGCGCCGTGGCGAAGCTCTGGCCCGGCGATATGATCCTGACCGGCCATTCGAAGGGCGGCAATTCGGCGGTGTATGCGGCGATGAACGTGCCGAACAAGGTCCGCAAGCGCATCACCGCCGTGTATTCGCTCGACGGCCCCGGTTTCCCCGAGCATGTGGTGACGAGCGAACCGTATCTGTCCACGGTGAGCAAGGTGCATAAGATCGTACCCGACTCGTCGATTATCGGCATGGTGCTGGAAACGCCGGAGCCGTGTGTGGTGGTCAAGGCCGACTGCGAGGGCATCATGCAGCATTTCGCCTTCGCCTGGCAGGTGGAAGGGGACGCCTTCGTGCGCGTGGATGATATCGCACCCAGCTCGCATACGTTCAATTCGTCGTTCAATCGTTGGATGACGGGGCTGAGCCGCGAGGAACGCGAGCATGCCGTCGACGCGCTGTTCCAGGTGATCCATGCCAGCGGCGCCACCACCTTCTCCGGCCTCATCGCCTCCATGCCATTGTCCCTGCCCAGTATGATCGGCGCGATCGTGGGGTTGACGCCCGACGAGCGCAAGCACTTGTTGGAGGCCATGCGCATGCTGGTGGCGGCGGCCACGGCTCGCAATCGAAATATCACCAGATAGTCCCAACAACTAGTATGATTGGTGCCTAGTTATGATAACTCAATGGACACATTGTTAAAAGGAGCAACGATGCCCCGTCCTCGTCTTGATTGCGACACCCCGTCGGCCATGCAACGCATGATCGACACCTTCTGGCAGCTACTGAGCGAACGCAAATACCGAAACATCACCGTCACCGATATCGTCCGCAAGGCGAACGTGAATCGCAATTCGTTCTACTATCATTTCAACAAACTCGACGATCTTGCCTATCGCGCCATTCATGATGAGGTGAACCGCTCCCCGTTGGCGCAGAGCGGCGGCGCAGGCAAGGTGCCCGACCTGCAGCATTGGCGCAAGCACGTCGGCGAGCTCATCTCCACCGAGGAGGAACGCAAGCGCACGGCCCGACTGACCATGATCGTCGGTCCGAACACCGACCCCGTACTCTACCAGGCGTTCCACGACAACGAGCGTGAGGCTCTGCTGGAGGTGCTGTCGCGCGAACCCGAGGACGTCGATCCGCGCACCGACCTCATGATGGACTTCATCGTCGGCGGCATCATGGGCATTTTGAACCGGTGGCTGCACATGAGCGAGACGCATGGCAGCGAAGTGCTTGCCGACAAAGATGCCACTGCGATCGCCACCAGGGTGTACGACCTGCTGTTGGAGAACTGCCTGCCGTCGGGCAAGCCTGCCGGAAAGGCCGGCGAATAGCGCTCGAAGCATCGCCGCGCATCACGGACTCTACGAATACCAATTGAGGCGTGTGCCCGGTTTCCCGGGCGCACGCCTCAATCATCTTCATTCGCTCCTACGGCTTGCAGCCGCATCGCCGGGCGTATTGCCGTCCGCTCAGCGCAGCACGCCCTCGATCAGACGGGTGATGAGCTCGGTGTAGCCGATGCCGGAAGCCTCCCAGGCCTTGGGATACATGGAGATCGGGGTGAATCCCGGCATGGTGTTGATTTCGTTGACCATCACGGTGCCATCCGGGGTGACGAACGTGTCGACGCGGCTCAGACCCGCGCCGTCGACCGCGGCGAAGGCGCGACGTGCCACATCGCGCACATCCTCCAGCACGCTCACAGGGAGGTTCGCCGGCACCTCCACATGCGATGCGGAGGAATCCATGTACTTGGAGTCAAAATCGTAGAACTGATCATCGCCCTGATCGCGGTGGTCCAGCACGATCTCGCCGGGCCAGCTGGCCTCGGGCTCGTCGCCGGGCGCGGCGCACAGCACGGCGCATTCGATCTCGCGCGCATCGATGCCCTGCTCGATGAGCACCTTCCAGTCATGCTTGCCGGCTTCGGCCACTGCGGCTCCCAGGTCGGCGATCCGCGCCTGCTCGTCGTCGTTCTGCTCGACCTTGGTCACACCGAAGCTGGATCCGGCGCGCGACGGCTTGACGAACAGCGGGTACTCCAGCTTGGCCTTCTTCACAGCCTCGTACGCCGATTCGCCCGTGGCACGGCGAGCGTCGACCATGACGCCGGGCGCGGTGGGGATGCCCGCCGCATTCAGCACGATCTTGGTGTAATGCTTGTCCATGCAGGCCGCGGATGCGAACACGCCGCACCCGACGTACGGCACGCCCATCATTTCCAGCAGGCCCTGCACGGTGCCGTCCTCGCCGTACACGCCGTGCAGCACGGGGAATACGGCATCGATATGGCCAAGGGAGATCACGTGGTCCGGCTGGTCGGGATCATCCGCGAAGAAGCCGTCCTGGCCACGGGAGACGTCCAGCGTGACTGCGCGCGACCCGGGCATGGCGACGACCTCCGGCAGCTTGCCGCCGTCAAGGTTCCAACCGCGCGGGTCCTCGCCGCCGACGATCCACTGGCCGGTTTTGGTGATGCCCACGGGGACCACGTCGAAGCGGTCGGTGTCGATCGCGTTCAGTACGCCGGCAGTGGAGATGCAGGAGATGGAATGCTCGTCGGCGCGACCGCCGTACAGCACCATGATGCGTTTCTTAGCCATATTCCTTTCGTTCCTTTCACTCGGCGGTGATGTTGCCGTCGAAGAGCTGCGCCAGCATGTCGGCGCAGGAGATGCCTTCTTCAAGTACACGGTTCATGGCGCTGGCCAGCGGAGTGGGAACGCCGTACTGCTTGCCCAATGCCACCACGGCTGCCGTGGTCGGCACGCCCTCGGCGACGCCGTTGCTCACCTTGGCCGCCTCGTCGGGGCTCATGCCCTTGCCCAGGTTGGAACCGAAGGTGTAGTTGCGGCTCAGCGGGGAACCGCAGGTGGCGATGAGATCGCCCACGCCGGCCAGGCCGGCGAACGTCTTCGGGTCGGCCCCGGCGGCCTCTCCCAACGCGGTGAGTTCCGCCAGTCCGCGGGTCTCGATCATGGCCGCGGTGTTCTCGCCGTAGCCGGCGCCACGGGCCATGCCCACGGCGAGCGCGACCACGTTCTTCAGGCTGCCGCACATTTCCAGACCAATCACGTCGGTGGTGATGAACGCCTTGAAATAGTCGGTGGTGCAGGCACGGGCGACCTTTTCCGCATTGTCGAGATTCGCGCAGCCGACCACGGTAGCCGCCGGCTGACGCATGGCGATCTCCTTCGACAGGTTCGGACCGGATACGGCCGCGAAATGCTCGGCGTCCAGGTCGAGCGATTCGCGCACGACCTCGTCCATGCGCTTGTTGGTGCCGCGTTCGATGCCCTTCATCAGGCTCACCACGATCGCGTCCTGCGGGATCAGGCCCTTGAAATCGGCCAGGGCCACGCGGGCGAACTGGGCGGCGATGGCCACCACGATGATCTCGGCATCCTTGACGGCTTCGGCGCGATCGCCGGTGGCGGTCATGTTGGCGGGCAGCTGTTCCACTACGGGAAGGCGCACACCATTATGGTGATGGTCGCGGATGCCTTCCACGATTTCCGGCTCGATGGCCCACATGGTCACATCGTTGCCGGCATCGGCGAGCACCTGCCCGAAGGCGGTGCCCCATGCACCGGCGCCCAGCACGGTCACATTTGTCATTGATCTACTTCCTTATCTTGCGCGCAAACGGTATTGACGATACATCTGTTCTAGGTCATGCGGAACCGGCATGGCGGCCGTCATGAGTCCGTGTTCCGGCGGATCAGTCGGTGACCCGCTTCATCGTGCGGAAATCCCAATAGCCTTCCGGTGCCTTCTCGCCGCGGATCTCTTCCATGATCTGCGTCATGCGCACGCGGATGCGGCGGGTGAGCTCGTCGGCGTCCTGTTCACTTGGCCATTCGCCCCATGAATCCTGGTGTTCCAGCAGATCCGAGTAGTCGAGCCGGGTGTCGTAGCACATCACCACGTTCTTGCGCGGCCACGGCCACCACTGGTTGATGCTTGCGGCGCCCCATGTCACCGCGCAGAACAGCGGGATCTGCTTGCCAGTTCGGCGCGAGGCCTCCAGCGCGATGATGCCCACACCGTTCTTCATGCTCATGGGCCATTTCTGCGGGTCGCGGGTCAGGGTGCCTTCGGGCCAGACGGTGAGCGGGCGTCCGGAGGTGAGGATTTCGACGGAGGTCTCTTCGATGGCGCGGGCCTGGCCGCTGCGTCGGCGCACCGGCTGCAGGCCGACGGCCTGGAACCATTTGCCGATCACGGGCCATTTCGCCATTTCGGCCTTGGCCATATAGCGCGGGCGCCGTCCTTGATGGAACAGGGACACCATCGGCACGAACACGTCGTACATGGTCACGTGCGTGGCCGCGGTGATGAAGGGGCCGGTTTGCGGAACGTTTTCCAATCCCCATGCGCGCACCTTGCTGCGGTTGCGCAGCACGATGTCGCAACCGGTGAGCAGACGCCGGGTCGCTTTGGGGTTCTGGGCGGCGATTTCCGCCTCGTTGACGGTGCGCGGCTCATTTGGCAGATCGTGCAGGGGTTCCACAAGATGATGCCGCTGTGCGAGCCGGGCGACTTGTTCGTCGCTGAGCGGCTTGACCGCCGAACGCGGCGAGGGTTTTCCTTTGGATGCCATGGTCTCTATTGTGCATCAGGCACTAAACGTCGCTGCGAGAAGAGGCGCCGTCTGGCCCTCCTCTTTTCCGGGAAGGCCGGCACCGATACGCTCCCATTCGACAAGCCCCTGCTCGTTGGCCGTGCGCTCCGGCCTACGCCCGGCATTGCGCTCCGGCTCCGAAGCGCCGAGCAGGCCGGCGATGCGGTTCTGCAGGAAGCTGATCTGCTGCGCCTGCTGATAGATGATGAGGTCGCGCACGTCGAATATCTCGCGTTCCTTCTTGTTGTCACTGACCGCCGCGAACGCCGCATTGGCGATGTCGTAGCTGTCCAGCAACGCCTGCATGTTCACGCGCTCGGATTCCCTGCGTCCTTCGGCGCTTCCCGTGGCCGCGCTGTTCAGCAGTCCTTCGCGCTCGATGGCGGCGTCCACGATGGATTTCGTGGTCTTCCACCGGGCGATGCAACGCTCGACGCGCTTCTCCCCGATCAGCATCGGGTCCAGGCCTGCCTCACGGAAGATCTTCCGCGCCGACTCGCCTTGCAGGTATCACCGCACGCACTCCACCTTGAACGACTCCTCATAGGTGATGCGGGTGGCCGTCACACGCTTCACGGCGGGCAAGGATTGCAGGTATGACGCTTCCTTCAACGTGAACAGGCTATGTGCTGTCGCCATGATCCAACCCTTTCAGGTTTTCCGGGGAGTGCACACGGCCGGCATCGAAATGCCGTGATTTCGCCGAAAACATACGTTTCAGCCGGTCTCGCGCCAGACGCACGGCCTTCCCGGAAAGGTACTCAATTATGGTTACAACAAATTCGAACGACAATTTACGCAGACATATTTACTCCAAGGGGATGTCGCATTGGCACGATGAATACGATGCCATGGGATTTTTGCAAAAATCTTCACAATTGCCTTCATCCGCCGTCATCCGTTCCATCGTCTTCATACCGATCGCCCGGTGCGGCGAGCGCTATTCGCGCCTTGCCTTGACCACGATCAGCACCGGCAGGGCGATCGCGGCCGCGGCCATCACCGCCAGCACCACGGGCATCGCGTCCACGCCGGTTCTGGCGATGTTCCCGTTGGTTGCGGCATGCCCGCCACCCGTATTGGTGATGGTCAGGTCGGTGCCGTTGCGATCGATGGCCACCGTATAGCCGTCCGGCACGGAGGTTTCCACCGCGGTCCAGTCGTGGTCGCCGCTCAGACCGGTCCAGCTGTGCTTCCACCCGCCGGCTGCGGTCAGGGCGACGGTGCCCGCCGGCGTACCGTCCTTGAGCAGGGTCACGGTGATGGATGATGGACGCGAGCGCGCGTCGTCCTTGTTCCAGACCTTGCGCACGCTGAGCCGCGTGGTCTTCGGCGCATGCGGCGCGGGGACGCAATCGTTCTTGGCCTGCACCGTGACCTCGGAGACGAGGTTCCCGCTGTCGTTGAACGGCAATGACACCAGGCTTGCCGAGGCACCGCAGCGGACCTGCGTATCGGCGTAGCGGTCGAACATGATGAGGTACAGCCCCTTGCCCAGCCCACCGAAGGATGCGCCGGAATCGTAGATGACGCCGTTGCGCGTCGGCTCGATATTCCGCGCCTTGGCGTACGCGCCGAGGGTGGTGGCCGCGGTCTGGAATGCGGAGGCATCGGGGTGCCCGCCTGCAGTCGATGCCGCAAGCTGGCCCATCAGGCCGTCCCAGTCGTAGTCCACGCCGGAGAAGGCGCCGGTGAGGCTGAACGTTCCTTTGCCGTTCCAATCGGCCACGCGGTACAGGCTCACCGTGGCCCCGACGACGTTGTTGCCCTGGTAGCGGTATTCCAACGTGATACGACCGTCGGCTGCATTCCCGGCTGCATCACCATTCGCGGTCGTTTCGGCCGCGAAAGCGGTTCCTGCTGCCGGAGCCCCAAGAAACAGGCCCGCGCATGCGGCAAGGCAGACGGCAACGGCCGCAAGGTGCTTCCGGAATCGGGCCCATGCCGAGATGCCCGTACCGACCGCCATGTTATGTCCCTTAGTCAGTTTCATCGTCCGATCACCTCGCTATCGTCGGCCGCCCTGCGCGTTTTGACGGTGTTCGCCACGGCAAGTCCCAGGCAGGCCGCCGCCGCCAGCAGCGCGCCTCCGGCCATGATGCCGTTCACGCCTTCACCGCCGGTCGCGGGCAGCATCGGCGTCTCCCTCTTGTCCGTGAAGTAGAGGATGCCGTTGTTCTGCACGAACCGTATATCCTTCGTGTCCGCAGGGTACAGTTCGGGGTATTTGCCCGTGGTTTCCGGAACAATCACGAAATACAGCGGCTTGGTGTTCACCGTCCATCCGCTCGGCGCCTGGGTCTCGACCAGCTTGTATGCGCGGTTGTAGGTCAGGTTCGCGGCACCGTACCCGGAAAGCTTGCCGTCCGCACCGCTGACGATGCTGCCGGACAGCTTCTCCCACGTGCCGTCGGACGTATAGCCGTACAGATCGAATGTCGCGCCGGGGATGAATTCGGATTCGTTCTCCTCGTTCACCTTGTAGACGGACAGGCCGATGGTGTACGAGGTGGCGGAATGCTTCTTGATGGCGGTCTGGATGCCGTTGCGCTTGGCGACCCGTCCGAAGACGGTGGCGCTGTTATCCACTACGAGCTGTGCGCCGACCGATTTGCCCGAATACTCGTAGGTGTACGAGATCAGGTAGCCCTTGCAGTTGGCCAGTTCGAAGCTCAGCTGCTCCTTGTATGCCGTGGGATCGCTGTGGTCGCTGGTGTAGGTCTGCGTATACGACTGGGGGTCGAGCGCCACGCACTTCGAGCGGTCGTACCGGGTGCATCCCGGCCCGATCTCATACACCTTCGCGCTGCCGGGGACCAGTCGCATCACCATGTCCTGGCTGTTGCTCGCATTGTTCCACGCGCCGTAGTGGCTGTAGGTGGCCTCGTCCTTGACCGTGAAAGTCACGGGGACGCAGGTGTCACCCGTTTTGGCGTCCGTTGCGGTGAGGCACCGGGCTTCCGGGTTGACGGTCAGCGTGTAGGTGATGCGGTTGTTGTCCTGCTCAGCCTGACCATCCTTGGCGATCAGATCGGCCATGGCGTCCGAGTAGACGTTCTGCTGCTGGTCGGCGGATTTCGAGTGCTCCTGGCCACCGTTGGTGTAGCGGATGGTCGCGGTGTTGTCGTAATCGTGCTGCACCAGCAGTTCTTCGGGGAACTGTGTCTCGTTGATGACCGCCCGGACCTCGACGTTCAGTGTCGCGGTGCCGATGGCCTTCACCAAAGCATCCGGCAGATCGATGGTGATGGTCTGCTGGCTCTCGTCGCTGCCGATGCTCGCCTTGAGCTGGTAGGTCCTGCCGCCGAAGGCAAGGGATGCCGTGCCGGAATTCCCATTGAAGCTGAAATCCTGCAGGCTCAATGTGCCGTCCGATTCGCCGTCCTTCAGCACGCCGACGCCCAGTCCGTTGACCGTTTTCGTGCCGGTGGAATTGTCGAAGTACACCGACTGCGCGCCATCAAGCAAGGTCAGGCCCTTCGGCAGCTGATCGACGATGCTCACGCCCGTGGAACCGGTGCTGATCCTTGTCTTGATGCGCCACGACAGCACGCGCCGCTTGGCGCCGTTGGCATCCGTGTAGTAGGGAACGTCGCCCAGCTTGTACTCGCGCTTGTCGGTGGGCATGTCCCACGAATGGCCGTACGTATCGTTCAGCTTGGAGATCTCGGTGTCCTTGACCGGCTTGTAGCACATCGTGCCCGTGGCCTGCAGCGAGCCCAGCTTGATCGTATTCGAATACCCGTAGCCGCCCTGGTAGATCCAATCAGCGAGGTTCTTGTTCGGCAGCGTGGCGCGGGAACGGTACTGGAAGCGCGCCACGGTTCCCTTGGGAATCGTCTTGTTCGAGGTGACGGTGAACCCGCCATCCGTGACCGAGACCGTCAGATCGTCGGCCTTCATGGCCACGCCGGCATCGGAGAACGCGCTCAGCACGGCTTCCTTCAGTTCCTGCTTGGAGGAGAGCATGGTCTGCTTGGCACCGTACCAGCCTTCGGTGCTGTCGCTCAACGTGTCGGTGAACGTCCACGGGCCGGTGATGTCGGAGGCGTTGGCTTCGATTTTCGCGGTCCACAGATAGTCCACGGTCGTGCCGGTCTCGCTGCCGGGAACGGTCTGACCGGTTTTCTCCAAGGCGTTGGAGCCTTCGCCCGGCACGCTCACCTCGCCGGTGGAGGCGCATGTGCCGGAACATGATCCGGCCTGCCCGCCGGGAGGGGTGATGAACGCCTTGTTGGTCTCGTTCTTGTACTGGCCGTCGAAGCGAGTGGAGTACGTGATCGTATAGCGTGCGGACGTGTTCGTGTCTTTGGCGTTCGTGCCGAAGGTGTACGGCAGCGTCGTCTTGAAGGAGGTTCCGTCCGACGTGGTGATGGTCACCTTGCCGTCGTTGCCGGCCATGCTCATGCCGTTGCCCAGCACGTCCGTCAGCGTCCAGCCGTTGACATCCATGCCGGCCGAGTTGACCGTGATGGTCCAGGTGCGGTTGCCGTCCGCGTCGAGTTCGCCGGCGGTTTTACTGATGTCCGGCTTGGTGCTGTCGAAGGTCACGTTCGCTTTGGCGCTGTCCTGATAGTCGTTGCCGGACGAGGCGGTCGCCGTGTTGTTGCCGGAGATGTCGGCGGTCTTCGAGAAATCCTCGAACGTCGTGGTGTAGGTGATGACGTACCGTTGCCCGCTTGCCATCTTGGGCAGTGTCAGGCTGAAGTCGGAGGCGCCTTCCTGCGGCTTGGAGACCGCGACCTCGTTGCCGTTCGCATCGACGACCTTGAAGGAGTCTATATCGGCAAGAACCTGACCGTGCCCGCCGTTTCCGGTCATGACATCGTTCAGGGTCACGTCCTACGGAGTGCCGTAGCTGCTATCGACCACGACGGAATAGACGACCTTGCCGGTCGACCTGTCCTGACTGACGACGCTTTTGCTGACGTTCAGATCGTACTTGCGCTTCTGGTGGACGGTGATGGTCTGCCCGCTGCCGATGGGCAGCTGGAAATCCTCGTATTCGTTGTTTTCCGTCATCTGCGCGGAGCCCTCGAACGAGAGGCTGCCGTCGATGCTTTCGCCGTCACCGCCCTTGTCGGTCGGCCAGTTCTTTCGCGCGAATTCGGGGTAATAGTCGATGGTGATGGTGCCGTCGGTGCCGATCGTGTAGGTGCCTACCGGCTCGCCGCCTTCGAACACGCGTCCGGAAAGCTTGCTTTCGATGCTGATGTTCTTGCCGAGCGAATAGCTCATCGAGGTCGTCGGGTTGCCGTCGGCGTCCACCAGGCCGCCGGATGGGATGTGCCAGGCCATATCGAAGTCGATGGAAGCGCCTTGCGTCAGCGTCGCGCCGTCCTTCAGCTCGACCCATTCGCCCTTCTCGTTCTTGTACTGGAGCCGCACGCCGGTGATCCATTCCGTCATGTCCGCAGGCGCGGCACCGGTCTCGCTGGCCTGGGCGCTATGGTTCATAACGCCACCTGCCGCAGCTACTACGGATACGACGATGGAGCACGCCGCCACAACGGCGACGAGTCCCCGCCAGACATGGTTCTGCAAGGCGAATCGCACTTTGCGCATTTGGGGAGGCTACCTTTCGGCATTGCACAGAAAAAATGTTCACAATTACGTTTTGGGAACAATAGTTTTCCGACCTTGTGGGCAAAGCCCCCTATAGCGCCTCCAACACCCCCGAAAAATTGAAAAAGCCCGGAATTCCAATGCATACCGAACCCCCGCCGTTGGGGGTTACGATCATGTGACAGCCGTATTGCACCGGTTCCGCCACAGCGGCGCGCATGACACATATGTCAGAAATCGTGACAACGATAGCAGCCGAAAACCCTGAGTCTTCAGCACCATCGATGAAGCGATTAATTCCGAATGTTGCATACAACAGTACCACTTTGTTCCTCGGACGAACAAAAAAGTGTCCATAATTGTTGACGACATTCGCCGGAAAACGTTTTCAGAGCGACACGCCGTAGCCACGCCGAGCCCCTATCGCAATCACGTCACAACGCAAAACGCCACCCACTGTCGTGGGTGGCGTCATGATTCCAGCCCGGCACCGCCGGACCGGCACTATTCGTTACTCGAAATCGGCCCCAAGCGCCTCAAGCTTGCCGCGGAAGTCCGCATAGCCGCGGTCGATCAGGCTGATGCCCTGCACGTTGGACGGCCCCTTGGCGGCCAGTGCGGCGATGAGGTGGCTGAATCCACCACGCAGATCCGGCACGTCGATATCGCGACCGGTCAGCGGCGTCGGTCCGAAGATCACTGCGGAATGCTTGTAGTTACGCTGCTGGAAGCGGCACGGCAGGGAGCCAAGGCATTCGCGGTACAGCTGCACCGTGGCACCCATCTGCACCAGCGGCTTGGTGAAGCCGAAACGATTCTCGTATACGGTCTCGTGCACGATCGACAGACCCTTGGCCTGGGTGAGCGCCACCACGAGCGGCTGTTGCCAGTCGGTCATGAAGCCGGGGTGCACGTCCGTCTCGATGGCCACCGGGTGCAGATCGCCGCCCGGATGCCAGAAACGGATGCCGTTGTCGGTGATGTCGAATTCGCCGCCGACCTTGCGGAACACGTTGAGGAAGGTCATCATCTCCGGCTGGGTGGCACCCTTGACGAAGATGTCGCCGTGCGTGGCCAGTGCGGCGGAAGCCCAGCTGGCGGCCTCGATGCGATCGGTGAGCGAGGTGTGCGTGTAGCCCTTGAGCTCCTTGACGCCCTCGATGCGGAACGTACGGTCCACGTCGACGGAGATCACGGCGCCCATCTTCTGCAGCACCGCGACCAGATCCATGATCTCCGGTTCGGTGGCCGCACCGGACAGCTCGGTCTTGCCTTCGGCCAGCACGGCCGCGAGCAGCGTCTGCTCGGTGGCGCCCACGGAGGGGTACGGCAGATGGATCTTGGCACCATGCAGGCCATGGGGTGCGGTGATGTGGATGCCGTCGCGATGCTCCTTGTTCACATCGGCGCCGAGCTTGCGCAGCGTCTCCAGATGGAAGTCGATCGGACGGCCGCCGATATTGCAGCCACCCAGCGCGGGGATGAACGCCTCGCCCAGGCGGTGCAGCAGCGGGCCGGAGAACAGGATCGGGATGCGCGACGAACCGGAAAGCGTGTCCACATCGGCCACGTCGGCAAGATTGACGTTGGAGGCGTCGATGGTCACCGTGCCCTTGTCGCCGTCGAATGCGACGTCAACGCCATGCAGTCGCAGCAGGTCGGAGACCACGTAGACGTCACGGATCTCCGGTACGTTCTTCAGCACGCTTACGCCCGGCGCAAGCAGCGCGGCGACCATCGCCTTGCTGACGAAATTCTTCGCGCCACGCACCTTAATCGTGCCATTCAGCGGGCGTCCGCCCTCGACGTGCAGCACGTCATTCTTTTTCTCAGCCACGGATCAACCTCTCTTGCGTTTGCAGTGACTCCACAAATACTGTTGTCAAGTTTGCCATATGTCATGTGAGTACGTCGTGAAATACACCGAACTCATCTGCTCTGAGCGCAACACCCCAGTCTACATCGCAGGCAGGAGTTCAAAACGGGCACAGGCCAAGGGCTCACGCCCACCCGGCCAACCTGTTCAGACCGTACCCAGCAGACCGCCGAACAGCACGATCAGCAGCGCGCACACCTCGAACGCGAAGAACAGGATGAACGAGGCCCAGCTGCGCGTCAGCACGTTCAATGGCGAATCCTTCTTGATCACCACCAGCAGGCCGACCCATACCACGGCGAATACGGCCACGGCGAACCCGGCGGAGATGATGCCGAGATTCGCGGCGTTCGCAATGGCGCAGGACTTGCCGTACACCACGTAGGTGGAATACCAGAAGTCGAAGCGCAGCAATGCCAGGCCTGCGATCAGCTGTTCGCCCGCGAGCGCTATGGCGAACAGGATGCGCCACAACCAATGCGTGGAATCGACCACCGCCAGCCCCAGGCAGGTGAGCGCGGCCAGCGTGACCGTCCATGAGACGAAGGCCATGCCCTGCGGGTTGAGGATGTTGAAATGGTCGGTCACCCATGCGGTGTGATTCACTGCAAGCATGCGGCCGAGCCAATACGGCACCACGATGGCGATGAGCACGCCGATGCTGTATACGACCCAGCGCACGGGGTGCGATTTGCTGCGTTCGATGTCCGCAAGGGAAAGCTCTGTGTCGGGAATGGTGGGGTCGGGATGCTTCGACACTTCGACCGTTTCGAGCTTGCCGCCGACGATCTCCCTCGCCTCGTTGTCCGAATGGTCCGATTGGTCCGACTGATCCGAACGGGTGGTTTCGGCATATGCGCTTGCATTGCGCGTGGTTTCGTCCATGACGCCCCCGAGAATCTCGTGTTGCTTGATGTTGCTCAAGCCTGGTGTTTCTTTCAGCATAATAATGGTTTCGGCTGGGCGCACGCGCTTCCGTGGATCGGCGCAAGCATGCGCCGCGCGGCAGGCGGCCGCCCCAAAACAACGAAACCCACCGATTGCGGTGGGTTCCAGTGGAGCGGATGACGGGAATCGAACCCGCGTAATCAGTTTGGAAGACTGAGGCTCTACCATTGAGCTACATCCGCGCTGCCTTGCAACTGTACCATATAGTGTGGCAAGACGTGTGCCATTATACACAAGGATTGGGCAGTACGCCCACATCGGCGGTGCGAATGGTGTGCACGGCACCGTCCGAAGTGCGCAAATCCAGTGAGGCGTCGGCGTTCAGGGCCACCGCCTCACCTTCCATTTCACTGCCGTCGACGAAGTGCGCCACGGCGTGGCGGCCCAACGTATAGCAGATTCGTTCCGTTTCGTCGCGCAATGCGTGCGCCTCCGTTTCGGGGTTGGATTCGAAGCGGTGCAACCGCCGTTGCAGGGATTCGGCGATGCCCGCCGCGATGCTGTCGCGCAGTTCCTCGGCTTCGGGCAGCGGCGCGTAGTGGAGTTGCAGCGATGTGGCCTGCGGCGTGGGCAGGCGGTCGGCGGCGATGGCGAGGTTCAGGCCGATGCCGAAGATGATAGCGATGCGATCGCCACCCGCCTGCGCACGCTCCGCCAAAGGCGCCATTTCGGACAGGATGCCGCCGAGCTTATGGTCGCCTATAAAAATATCGTTGGGCCATTTGAGCATGCAGCCGCTTTCACCGTCGACCGGTTCGGCACCGCATTGCCGGACGGCTCCCCGCAATCCGTCGATGGCGGCAAGACCGGCAATCATCTGCAGCCAGCCGTTGACCGAGCCGTCCGTGGCCAGCCCGCGCGGCACCGACACCACGAAGGTGACGGCGAAGGATTCGCCCGGTCTGCTCACCCACGTGTGGTCGAGTCTGCCGCGACCGGCGCTCTGCGTATCGGCGGCAATTACCGCGATCGAGCCGCAACCTGGGTGCAGCGTGCCGTCGAGCAGCAATCTACGGGCCTCCACATTGGTCGAATCGATGGTGCGATATGCGAAGACGCGATCGGCCACGCGTTCGGTGCGCGGCATGCGCGGCTTGGTCTGCTCGCGTTCGCTGTTTGACTTGCCGCTTGGGGCCTGTACGGTGTTTTCGCTCATATCATCCGTCTCTTTCGTTCTGATCAGCTGTGCTTCGACATCCGTCGACTGCGGTTCAGCCGTCCACACGCAGTATGGCCACGGCCGACGCGACGGGCCCATCATGGGACAGCGACACGTGGAACACCGGCTTGGGCCGCCCGTCACCTTCCGCATCCGTCAGGCCAAGGGACCGGCACACCGCCCGCAGAACGCCCGCGGACGGCGCAACCCGTGGGCAACCCCTGGAATCATCCAGAATCTCCACTTCGCGCCACGGGAAATCATCAAGCGTGTACGGGTACGCTCCGGCAACGGAGCCCCCCTCCCCCGCATTCGCGCCCTGCGAACCGTGCGGCAACTGCGCGATCGCCTCGCACCACGCCTTCATCACCGCCTCCTTGCCGGCCCAGCGAGCGGCAAGATGCACGGATTCGTCATCATGCTTCAGCCGAGCGCGCTGGGTGTACTGATGCAGCTCACGGGCCGAGAACAGGCCGCGCATGCGCGTTCCCGGCTCGGCCATCTGCTCCGCAAACGCGTTGATATCGACCACATCGTGCCCTAGGCCCATCAGCATCATCGTTTTCACCCCGTTCACTTGTTCAGGCGTTGCGTCTGTACAATCTGCGCGTTGCGCATAACGCGCATCCACACAACAAAAATACGCTGCGGGTGCCCGAATCGTTGGGAATCGGGCACCCGCAGCGTGCCATTCATCACTGTTCGGCGCTATTCAGCGCCGACCGCCACCGGCCGTCGCCGCCGAAACGGCGAGGCCGGCAGGGGCGCTCAGGCCTCGAAATAGCCGGAAGCGCCGAGTCGCGCGTTCGGATCGAGCAGCATGGCCTTCTCCACCTCGTGCGAGTCGTAGCCGCGCTTGTCCTCATGGAAGCGACGGTTGTCGATCGGCTCGTACAGGGCGGCACGGCCCATCATGCCCTCCTCAAGGCGACGCTGACCGGCAGCCAGGCGAGCGTTGGCACGTTCACGCCATTCGTTCAGCGCCTCGGTGCCGGCGGTGTTGGCCACGGACGCCTCGAACGCGCCCGGGTTCACGATCGCGGCGAAACCGGAGACATGGCCGAAGCCGAGCGACGTGGCCAGACCCGCCTTGACGGAGCCGACGTGCAGCGGCTTGCGCAGCCAGACCATATGGTCGTCGCGCGCAAGCTTCGGGTCCACGCAGTCGAGGGCCGCGTTCGCCGGAATCACGCCGGACTTGAACAGCTGGGTCAGGCCGTTGACCTGGAAGATGCAGGCACCGCCCTTGGCGTGGCCGGTGAGCGTCTTCTGCGAGATCACGAACAGCGGGTTGCCGTCGGTGCGGCCGATGGCGTGGGCCAGCGTGTTGTGCAGTTCGGATTCGTTCGGATCGTTGGCGTTGGTGGACGTGTCGTGCTTGGAGACCACGGCGATGTCATCCGGCGTGACGCCGAGCTTGGCGAGGTCGTGCACGAGCTTGGAGTCCTTGCCGCCCATGCCCGCTGCGAGCGCCCCCAGTCCCGGAGCCGGGATGGAGGTGTGCGCGCCGTCCGCATAGGAGTGGACGAATCCGACCACGCCGGCGACCGGCAGGCCGAGCTTCAGCGCGATATCGCCACGGGTCAGCAGGATGGTGCCGCCGCCCTGAGACTCGACGAAGCCGCCACGGCGACGGTCGTTTGCACGGGAGAAGAAGCGCGCGTCGATGCCCTTGGCGTACATCTCCTCGGAGTTGGCGGTGGCGTTCATGTTGCCGAAGCCTATCACGGATTCCACGCCGATGTCGTCGATCGCGCCGGTGACCACGAAGTCGGCCTTGCCCAGTGCGATCTTGTCGGCGCCCTCTTCGAGGGAGACGGCCGCGGTGGCGCAGGCGGAGACCGGCTGGATCATGTTGCCGTAGCCGCCGATATAGGACTGCATCACGTGCGCCGCGACGACGTTCGGCAGGGCTTCCTGCAGGATGTCGGTCGGGATCTCGTGGTTGAGGAAGCGGTCAAGGTACAGCTTGCGCATGGAGGACATGCCGCCGAAACCGGTGCCCTGGGTGGAGGCGACCATGGACGGGTGCACCGCCTGCAGGATCTCCACCGGGGTGAAGCCCGCGGACAGGTAGGCATCCACCGTGGTGACGATGTTCCACAGGGCGATCTTGTCGACGTCGCCGACCATGGAGGCGGGGATGCCCCACTTGACCGGGTCGAAGCCCTTCGGGAACTGGCCACCGACGGTACGGGTCATGGTCGCGCGGCGAGGCACGCGGATCATGGAGCCGGCGTGGCGGGTCACGTTCCATTCGCCGGACTCGTTGTCCGCGGCGATGGTGGTGTGGGACTCGTCGAGCTTGACGTATTCCTCGGCGATCTCGCGGGTCGGCACGGAGAAGGTCACGTCGTGGTCCAGGAAGACCTCGGCTTCCTCCTCGTCGGCGCCGTCCTTGTAGTCGTTGCCCATGCCCTCTTCGAACGGACGGATGCCGGAGCGTGCCACGACCTCGTCGTGGTAGCGTTCGGCGATGTCCTCTTCGGGCACCAGGTTGCCGTCGGTGTCGTACCAGCCCGGCTTCGGGCTGTCGTTCCACGTGAGCAGACCCATGTTCCAGGCCAGTTCGAGCACCGCGCCAGCGGACAGGTCGACCTTGCCGTCGGAGTGGATGCCCAGCTCGGCCTCGAAACGGGTACGACCGGAGCCCCACGGGCCCAGCTCGCCGACGGAGACGATCACGATCTCGTCCTCCGGGCGTGCGGTGACGTTCTTCCAATCGGACAGGTCGACCGGGGCCTGCTGCGGGACGTGCGGGCTCGGCAGCGCCTTGATGAGCGCGCCGGTCTGCTTCGTCTCGTCGGTCTCGGACGAATCGTCGGCGGCCTTGGCGGCCTTCTCGGCGTCGGCCATGGCTTCGGCGCGCAGCGCCTTGATGTCGATCGGCTCGGAGCCCAGTCCGCCGGTCAGATCCACGTCGAGCGGAGCCTTGACGGCGGCCTCGCGGGATTCGCGGGTGGCCAGGTCAAGCAGCTTCACCGCGATCTCCGCGGTGGAGTAGGTCTTCAGACCATGGCGTTCCACGACCTCGACCAGCGGGTCGTTGCCGCCCATCAGGCCGGTGCCACGCACCCAGCCGATCTTCGGGTGGGCGAAGGTCACACGGCTGGACCACACCTTTTCGGCGCGGGCGCGGTTGACGATCGCATCGAAGGAGCTCTTCACCTCGCCGTAGGCGCCGTCACCGCCGAAGATGCCGCGGTTCGGGGAGCCCGGCAGGATCACGTGCAGCTTGTGCTGGACGTCCGTATCGGCGCCGATCTTCGCCAGACCGGTAATCGCGCGTTCCACGCCCCACAGCATGAGTCGCGCCTGGGATTCGAACAGTTCGCCCGAATCGGCCAGGGTGCCGTGCACCGGCGGGGCCGCGAACGGGAAGAACAGGCTCGGTTCGTAGGCGGGCTTCAGGATCGTGGTGGTCGCGCCGGAGGTCTTCTTCTGCACGTTGCCGACCCAGTCCACCAAAGCGTCCACATCGCGGTAGCTGGAGAGGTTCGCCGGCACAAGCCACAGCTTGGCGTCGCCCGTCGCATGCTCGCGGTAGGTCTGCTTGGCCCATGCCTTCACGCTCGGTTTGAAGCTGTGCGAGGTGGCGACGACGGTCGCGCCGCCGGCAAGCAGGCCATTGACCACCTGCGCGGCGATGGAGTTCGGGGCCACGCCTGTCACCACGGCCACGTCGCCAGCGAAACGACTGCTCGAGGCGTCTTCGGAAGCGGATTCCAAAGCTTCGGCGGACACGCGCTGGAAGGCGGCCTTCAGCTCGGCGTCGTCGGTCTTGTCTGCGTACCACTTGGCTTCGGCCGCAACCGCCTTACCCAGACCGACGAAGCTGCCGGAGAGCACGGATGCGTTGCCATCGTAGTAGGCGCGGGCAAGATCCTCACGGGCGGATGCCCAGCGATCGTCGAACAGGATGGCCTTGCGGGCGTCGAAGCGCGGTTCGACCTGCTTCGGCCAGTCGGAGCCAAGCTCGGCCTCGACGGCGGCGACCACAGCGGCGTTCTCATCGGCACCGTCCTCGGGTGCCGGAGCGGCGACGCCGAGCTGGTTCAGCACGAACTTCGCAGTGGATGCGAGCACGCCATCGGCACCGGTGACCTTGGCAGCGAAGGCGTCGAGCGCAGCGGAATCGACCACTGCGCCACCGGCGGCACCACCGGCGCTCGGCATGGCCACGGCCACGCCCTTATCGGAGGCGACCTTCTGTACGGCCGCATCGATCAGGGCGTTCGCGGCAGCGGCGTTGGAGGCGGCGTCGGTGGGCAGCGACGCAAGGTCACCGCCACGGGAGCTGGCACCGTCACGGGTTTCGAGCACCAGAGCGGCGACCACGTGGGAGGCCCAGCCTTCGCCGAGCTGCCAGGTGTCGGTCACGCGCTTGGTGATCTGGCCCAGCTTCACGCCGGCGGCACCGAACAGGCCACGCACACGATCGCGCACGATGTCGGAAAGCACCGGGCCGAAGGCCTTGTAGTTCGGGGCGACCTTGTTCACCAGGACGCTCAGCGCGCTCACGGTCGCTTCGGCGGCACCGTCGACGGAGGCCACACCCAGCTCGGAGCTGATGTCCATGAGCAGCTGGTTACGGCGAGAGGAGACGCCGTTGGTGAGGGTGTCGGTGGTGTCGGAATCGCCGATCTGGTCAGGACGTACCTTGGCGGAGTAGGCCAGCAGCATGGCGATGGCGTCGGACGCCTTGAACGGGATGTCCGCGACGGCGGCACCGGACGGCGCGCCAGCCGGGGCCTCGGGAACGGCCGGAGCCGCAGAAGCTTGGGCGGTCGGGGTCGGAGCCGCGGCCTGCGCCACCGGAGCAGCGGCGGCCGGAGCGCTCTGCTCGACCGGCTCGTCATCAACTTCCGGAACCAGCGAATCGGAATCGGTCATGTACACACGGCCCTCGTCACGACCGACGTTGTACACGGTCACGTCGCGGCCGGCGAACTGCGGCAGACGCAGGGTCTTGGCACCGAGGTTGGCCAGCGTCGGCGCGTTGCCGAGACCGACCTCCACGTATTCCTCGACGCCGAGGCCGCCCTGTTCGGCGGAACCGAACAGCAGCGCCTGGGTTTCGATCCAGCGCACCGGGGAGGCGAACTGCCAGCTCAGCAGTTCGGTGAGCAGCAGTCGGCCGAGCTTCTGGTCGTCCTCGGCGTAGGAGTCCCACACCTTCGGATCGTCCAACGCGGCCTTGATGCGCTCGGAAGGCACCACTTCAAGGATCTTGGCGGCGAATTCCTTGGTCATCTCGAACGGCACCGCGACCAGGTTCGGAATGTAGCGTCCGACCAGGCGGCCACGGTAGTCGATGTACTGCGGCAGCAGGGCGTCGAGCTTGTCGCGGAACTCCGGCACGCCCTTGCGCAGCAGCGTGGAGTGGAACGGCACGTCGATGCCCGGCACCAGCATGAACGCCGGCTTGCCGCCGTATTCGGCGACGCGGCGGGCGGAATCGGCCTTCAGCGCCTTCAGACCGGCGATGGTGCCGGCGACGGCGTACTGCTGACCGGCCAGGTTGTAGTTCACGATCTGCAGGAACTCGCCGGAGGCCTTGGACACGGACTCGACGTACTCGCGCACGCCGTCGTCGCCCACACCGAACTGGTTCGGGCGCAGGGCGCCCATGCGGTAGTTGGAACGGCCCTTCTCATCACGCGGAATGAGGTGATGCATGGTGGAACCGCGGTGGAACACGAGCTCAAGCACGGTTTCCAGCGGAATCACGCCGGCGAAGGAGCTCAGCGCGTTGTATTCGCCCAGCGAATGGCCCGCGAAGTACGCCGGCCAGATGTCGGCGCCGGCCTCGCGCAGACGTGCGGTCTGAGCGAATGCCACGGTGGCGAGCGCCACCTGGGTGAACTGGGTGAGGTTGAGCAGGCCTTCCGGGTGACGGTAGGTCACGCCGTTGGCGGTCAGTTCCTTCGGGTTGTCGCGCACGACGGCGAGGATCGAGAATCCGAGCTTCTCACGGGTGAGCTTGTCGGCGCGTTCCCACACGTCGCGGGCGGCCGGGGACTTGGCGCGTTCGTCGAGCACCATGCCCTGCTTCTGGATGCCCTGACCCGGGTAGACGAAGGCGGACTTCGGCGCACGCACGATGGCGGTGGCGCGGGAGACGATGTTGCCGTCGATGCGGCTGGTCACTTCGAGCACCATGCCGGCGTGTGCCACGCGGCCGACGCGTTCGATGGAGATCTCCACCTCGTCGTCGAGCTGCACCATGCCGTACATGTTGTAGGTCCAGCCTGCGATCTCGTAGTGCGCGCCCTTCTCGTCGAGCGCCTGCACGGCGTACTGGGCGGTGGCGGACAGCCACATGCCGTGGACCAGCGGAGCGGCCAGGCCGGAGACGGCGGCACCACGGTGGGAGGTGTGGATCGGGTTGAAGTCGCCGGAGGTGCGGGCGAAGGCGGTCATCTCGTGCGGCGCGGTGACCGTGACGCGGCGCAGCATGCGGCGCGGCGTGTTTTCGATGTCGGCCGTGATGCCGCCGTAGTCGGGGGCCTCGGGCGGCAGTGCGTCGGAGTAGGCGCGGCCACGGATGGCGAAGCGTTCGGTCTCGTTGGCGAGCACGGTGCCGTCGGCAGCGGCGTGGGTCACGTGGATGGTGACGACGCGGCCGGAGGCGGATTCGAAGTAGTCCTCGGCCCAGCTGGTGAGCTGGATGGTCTCGCCGGTGTGCTTGAGCAGTTCGTCCTCGCTCACCTCAAGTTCGATGAGGTGGTCGAGATGCACGGCGTTGAGCAGGCCTTCGATGACGGGGAATCCGTTGACGTACACGGAGCCGAGTGCTGCGTAGATCGCCGGCCAGGCCGGTCCGACGAGCGCGTCCGGCGCGATGCGGGACGGCACGAGGTCGCTCGGCAGGGCGCCGCCGGTGGCGGCCTCATGGTCGAAGCCGAGGTTGGCGGACAGCGTGTAGCTGGCGTGGGCGATGCCGAACGGGTATGCGGTCTTGTCGTCGGCCGCTTCGATCTGCGGCATCGCGGTGAGCTTGTCACCGGTGATGGCGGTGTTGCCGATGCCTGCGGTGTCGGCGAGCATGCGATACACGTGTTCCGGCAGGCGGTCGCGGTCCACTACCGGGAACAGGCCGGATTCGGCACCGTCAACGTTCAGCGGAATGACAATGTCACGCACGGCGTGCTTGGACTTGCCGCCGTCCGGATCGTTGTCCCAGTAGGTGTCCAGGTGGATGTCGAGATCGTACTGCTCGACACTGCCCTTGGTGCCGACCTTGCGGATCTCGTAGTGTTCGTCGCCGTTGGCGGTGCCGAACGCCGGGTTCGCCATCAGGTGGCCGACCCACGAGATGTTCGGGGACTTGCGAATGAATTCCTCGGCGGATGCGGCGGCACCCAATTCGGCGAAGGCGGCCTTGTCGGCGGCCGGCGAATCGGCGGAGACGCGCTTGACCATCGCCTGCTCGAAACGGCCGAGAATATCCGCCACCGGCTCATCGATGGTCGTGATGCCGGCCACGGAGATCGGGCCGGGGATGATGCGCACGGAATCGGCGGAATAGCGGGAGTCCTCGGACTGCCACAGCTGATCCTGGCCCCACCAACGCAGCAGGTCGTTGTCGATGACCGGTACGAACGGCATCGGCTTGGGGTACTCGCGCACGAGCACCGGGAACCATGCCTCGTCCATCGGGGTCACCTTCAGCTCGGCGGCCTGCGGGTAGGCGGCCTGCAGCTTGGCGATGGCGGCGTTCGGATCGGATTCCACGTCGGCGCGGGAGGCGAACAGCGATTCGAATTCGCCGCTCTCCTGCTTGGTCACACGGGCTTCGATGCGCTGCAGCAGGTGCAGGAAACGGTCGGCGTAGGTCTCGTCGACCCACGGGAAGGCGAGGTCGGCGAAGCGCTGGGCCCACTCAAGGTAGGTCATGGTCTTCAGGTCGCCGAAGTACGGCTTGGCGGTGGCGTTGAGCGCCTCGATGATCTCATCGCGGCGGCTTTCCAGCTCCTCCGGGTGCTTCATCACGCGCACCAGCAGGCGGCCGCAACGGGCGGAGGCGTTCTCCAGCTCGTAGATGTCGGCATGCAGGTGGCTCAGGCCGGAGGTGACGCCGCCCTTGGCCTGGCCGGACGGCACCCACTGCTCGCCGAGCGGGGCGAACGGATCGGCGTTCGGGTCCTTGGCGGGGATGCCGGGGGTGTTCACCAGCATCTGCTTGACTTCGGGGCTGGTGTGGGCTTCCTTGGCGGTCATGACGGCGGTGCCGATGAGCACGCCGTCGACGGGCATGAGCGGACGGCCGTATTCCTTCGACCATTCGCCGGTGATGTAGTCGGCACCGCGTTCCGGCGTGCCGATGCCGCCGCCGGCCACGAGCACCAGGTTGGGCTGTTCGCGCACTTCGGCGTAGGTGCTCAGCAGCAGATCGTCCAGAGCCTCCCAGGAGTGATGGCCGCCGGCGGAGCCGCCTTCGACCTCGATGAGCACCTTGGTGGGTGCCACGGCCTTGGCGATGCGCACGACCTGACGGATCTGGTCGACGGTGCCCGGCTTGAAGCTCACGTACGGGAAGCCGTCCGCGTTGAGCGTGTGGATGAGTTCGACGGCCTCGTCGAGTTCGGGGATGCCTGCGGAGACGACCACGCCGTCGATCGGCGTGCCGCTGGCACGCTTCTTCGGCACGATGCGCTGGCCGCCGAATTGCAGGTTCCACAGATAGCGGTCCATGAACATGGCGTTGAACTCGACGGTGCGGCCCTCTTCCAGCTCTTCCTCAAGCTTGGCCACATGGCGGTCGAACACCTCGGCGGTCACCTGGCCGCCGCCGGCAAGCTCGGCCCAATAGCCGGCGTTGGCGGCCGCGGCCACGATCTCCGGTTCCACGGTGGTCGGCGTCATGCCGGCCAGCAGCACCGGGGCCTTACCGGTGAGTTCGGTGAACGCGGTGCGTACCTTGTCGCCCGCGGAGGTGTGGATGATGCTCGGCGCGAAGCGCGTCCAGTTCTGGGTGCGTTCCGGCGAGGTCTCCAGTGTGGAGAGCTCGGCGCGATCGGCCACGGTGGAGGCTTCCACCACGCCGACGCCGGTGCCCTGCGCCACGGTGGAGAACAGCTTGCCGACGGTGGTGCCCGGGCCGAAGTCCAGCACCCACAGCGTGCTCGGATCGGTGGAGTTCATCAGCGCACGCACACGCGCAGCCCAATCCACATGGTTGAGCAGCACTTCGGCGGCGAGCTCGCGGGCGTGGGAGGCGTCGATATCGCAGGCCTCGGCCCATGAAACAGTCTGTGAAACAGCGTCGGCCATAAGCGGGCTGTGGAACGGCAGCGTCACATCAAGGTATTCGAGCACCGGGTCGAACACACGGCCGCCGCGCACCTTCTCCTCGCGCAGCTTGGCCTGATGCTTGTGCTCCTTGGCCACTTCCACGCCGAACGCCGCCAGATCCTCCGGGTAGCCGGACAGCACGTAGTGGGTGGCGGAATTGGTGACGGCCACGGCGATCGGGCCGCGTGCGCCGTCCACACGTTCGATCAGCGCGTCCACCTGCGCACGCGTGATGTCCTTGACGGACAGCATCGGGGTCGCGTCCCCATGACGAGCGGCCAGGCCGAGCTGACGGGCCTGACGGGTGCCGGCCACGCCGATCAGCGTCGCGATGGCAAGGATCTCGTCGATCTTCGATGCGGCGGCCTCCACATTGCCGGCCTCACGAATGGCCTGCACCATGTGCACGGCAAGAATGCCCTGGGAGTGGCCGAGCACGGCCACCGGCTTGGCTTCGGCTGGCTTGTAGCCGAGCTCTTCGGCGTCGATCAGCGCACCCAGCTGGGAAAGCGCGATGCCCGGCACGCTGGCCGCGGCGTTGGCGGCGGCGCCAAGCTTGGCCGGGTTCGGGGTGAAGCCGAACAGGTCGACGGGACGTCCGGTGGTGGCCAGCAGGTCGGCGCTTACCGGATACAGCAGGTTCTGCGCGCTGCGCATGTGCTCGTGCAGACGCTCATCGAGCACGGGGTTCGCCGTCTCATCGGCGAGCGCCACCGGCCATGGGGTGGATTGGCCTGCGAAGGCGAGCGCATGCGGCTCGCTGGCGAGGCGGTTGAGGAAGAAGGGGTTGCTCATGGTGTTTCCTTACTTGTATTCCAAAATTCTCAAGTCGTGGTGCGGAGCGTTGCCGCGCGGCGGAAGATCGGCCTGCGGCAGGTGCCCGTCCGGTCATTGCGGTTGGTTGCCGTGATGCTTTTCCGTACGACGCACGTGCGTCTTGTTGGCGAGCAGTTTCAGCGAGCTCACGATGGATTCGCGTGTCTGTTCCGGATCGATCATCGCGTCGATGGCTCCGAGTTCGAGGGCCAGGTTCGCGTTGACGGTGCTTTTCTCGTATTCGTCGATGTACTTGGCGCGCAGCGCCTCCACGTCCTGCCCGGCGGCCTTCGCCTTGTTCAGGTCGTGGCGGTGGATGATGTTCACCGCGCCGGCGGCGCCCAGCACCGCGATCTGCGAGTTGGGCCACGCGAAGTTCATGTCCGCGCCGATCGACTTCGAGCCCATCACGATGTACGCGCCGCCGAACGCCTTGCGCAGGGTGACGGTGATCATCGGCACCTGCGCGTTGGCGTAGGCGTAGATCACCTTCGCGCCGCGACGGATGATGCCGGCGTGCTCCTGGTCGGAGCCGGGCTTGTAGCCGGGGGTGTCCACCAGCGTGATGATGGGCAGGTTGAACGCGTCGCACAACCGCACGAAACGCGCCACCTTTTCCGAAGCGTCCACATCGAGGATGCCGGCGTTCACGGCCGGCTGGTTGGCGACGATGCCGACGGGCTTGCCGTCCATGCAGGCGAATCCGACGATCGACGATGCGCCGAACAGCTCGTGCACCTGCACGAACTCGCCGTAATCGGTGATGCAGCGGATCACGTCGAGCATGTCGTAGGGCTGGCGGTCGTTGTCCGGCACGATGCCGGCAAGCCGCTTGGCCACATCGCGTTCGGCACGGGTCGGCGCATACGCGTATACGGGCGGCTTCTGCCCGGCGTTGGACGGCAGGTAGGCGAGCACGGTGCGCGCATAGTCGATGGCGTCCGATTCGCCGTCCGCCAGGTAGTGCGCCACCCCGGACACGGTGCTGTGCACTTCGCCGCCGCCGAGATCATCCATGGAGATCGTCTCGCCGGTGGCGGCCTTCACCACATCCGGCCCGGTGACGAACATGTTCGAGTTCTCACGGGTCATGATGATGAGGTCGGTCAGGGCCGGACAGTACACGGCACCGCCGGCGCAGGGGCCGAGAATCAGGCTGATCTGCGGCACGAAACCGCTGGCACGGCAGGTGCGGCGGAAGATCTCGCCGTACTGGTTCAGCGCGGCCACGCCTTCCTGGATGCGCGCGCCGCCGGAGTCCACGATGGCGACGATCGGGATCTTCAGATCCAGCGCCATGTCCATCAGATGGCAGATCTTGCGGCCTTCCTCCGCGCCCAGCGTGCCGCCCTTCACGGAGAAGTCCTGCGCGTATACGGCGACCTTGCGTCCGTAGACCTCGCCGAAGCCGGTGATGACGGCCGCGCCGGCGTTGCCGCCGTTGATGTCGCCGCCACGGAAGCGCCCGATCTCCTCGAAGGTACCGGTGTCGAACAGCAGATCGAGGCGTTCACGTGCGGTGTTCTTGTGCTTGGCGTGCTGCTTGGTGCGGGCACGTTCCTCGGCGTTGCGTGCCAATTCCGCCGCCTTGGCCACGGCCGGGCGCAACGGCTGCTTCGTCTGCGCGTGGGCGGCTGCGATTTCGAGAATATCGCTCACTGCTTGCCTCCCTTCACGTCCAGCGTCACCAAGGTGTCGCCGGCTTCCACGCCGTTCGCCGGGCCGACGAAAATCTTCTTCACGGTGCCGGCCGCCGGCGCGTACACGTAGTTCTCCATCTTCATGGATTCGAGCACGACGATGAGGTCTCCCTTGGCAACCTCCTGCCCTTCCGCCACGTTGATGCGGGTGACGACGGCCTGCATCGGGGACGCGATGATGCCGGACTTGGCGGCGTCGCCGTTATCGCCCTTGTTCTTCTCGCCGGCATGCTGCAGGGCACCGCCACGCAGGGGCTGGGTGATGCGCTTGGCGTCGCGCGCACGTGCCGAGCCGGTGAGGTTCTCTACGATGTCGAGCGGGACGGTGAGCTTGACGCGACGGTTGTTCACCTCGACGACGAAGCTTTCGGAACGGCCGGAATCAGACGGTTCGCCGCTCGCGGCACCGCTGACCGATGCGGGCTGGCCGGACTTCGCCGAAGCGGGCTCGCGGTTGAGGTAATGGCTCTCCAGCCACTTGGTGTGCACGGAGAACGGATGGCCGTGTTCCGCGGTGAAGTCATCGTTGCGGAAGATCTCCTTGAACAGCGGGATCGGCGTGGGCACGCCTTCGATCACCAGTTCGTCAAGCACTCGGCGCACACGTGCCACGGCGGTTTCGCGATCCTGTGCGGTGACGATGACCTTGCCCATCATCGAATCGAACTTGGGGGACACGGAATCGCCTTCGATCACGCCGGTATCGACGCGGACACCGGGGCCGGTGGGCCAGACGATGCGTTCCAGCGTGCCTGCGGCCGGGGTCAGGTTGGTGTTCGGGTCCTCGGAGGTGATGCGCAGCTCGAAGCTGTGGCCGCGCGGCGCAGGTGCCGGAGTCAGTTCGCCGCCATCGGCGATGACGAGCTGTTCGCGCACCAGGTCAAGGCCGCACACTTCCTCGGAAACGGTGTGCTCGACCTGCAGGCGCGGGTTGACCTCAAGGAAGTAGACCTTGCCCTGCTCGGTCACCATGAACTCGCAGGTGCCCAGCCCCACGTAATCCACGGTTTCGAAGAGCCTGCGGGAGTATTCGCCAAGCGTGTCGATGATGTCGTCGTTCAGGAACGGCGCCGGGGCCTCCTCCACGAGCTTCTGGTTGCGGCGCTGCAGCGAGCAGTCGCGGGTGGAGTACACGGTGAAGTTGCCGTGCGAGTCGCGTCCGCACTGCGTTTCGACGTGACGTGCGGCACGCACGAACTTCTCGATGAAGTACGCGTTGAGATCGCCGCCCTGCAGGGAATCATGGCTGGCGAAGAACCTGCGGAGCTCCTCGTCGTCGTTCACGACGGTGATGCCGTGTCCGCCGCCGCCATCGGTGCGCTTCATCATGATCGGATAGCCGTAGGTGTGCGCGAAGTCCAGCAGCTTGCGGATGCTGCTCACCGGTTCGGACAGGCCGGGAACGGGCGGAACCTTGGCGCGTGCCGCCACTCGGCGGGCGCTGATCTTGTCGCCCAGTTCGATCAGGGCGTCGGCGCTCGGACCGACCCAGATGGCACCGTTTTCGATGACCTTGCTTGCGAAGCTCGGCACCTCGGAGAGGAAACCGTACCCCGGATGCACGGCGTTCGCGCCGGTGCGGCGAAGGATATCGATCAGCACGTCCTCATTGAGGTAGGTATCTTTGTACGTATCGCCGCTCAGCAGGAACGCCTCGTCGGCGAGGTCGACATACTGCGATTCGCGATCCTGCTCGGAATATACGGCAACAGTGGCTATGCCCATCTCACGTGCGGTACGTACCACGCGCAGGGCGATCTCGCCACGGTTTGCAATCAGTAATTTTTTGACATTTGACGCCATAGTGTTAATTATTTACGCCCGTATGCACGGCAAAACAATCTTGCGCAACACAAAATCGATACGAACCTTTTGTGAGGATTTACAAACGTCACCGTAGGTAAACAGCCGTATCCTGTACTCGGAATTGACATATTCCCTTCATTTGTCACGCCTAGAAAGGCATCTCATGCGTAATACCTTTGCTTTGATTTCCGCACGCTGCGCCGCCTTGTCCCGCGGCCGGATCGGCACCGTGGCCAAGCCGGCGATGTTCGCCGTGCTGCTTTGGGCGGCCAGTGCGGCGGGCAGCATTCCGATTCCTGGCACCCCGGTTCCGATCACTCTGCAGACCTTCGTGGTGATGCTCGCCGGTCTGATGCTCACCTGGCGTCAGGCAGGGGCTGCGATCGCCATGTATCTTGCCGCCGGTGCGATCGGCCTGCCGGTGTTCGCCGGTGGCGCCTCCACCATGGCACTGGTCGGACCGAGCGCAGGCTTCCTCATCGGTTTTCTTCCCGCGGCCATGCTGACCGCAGCGCTGAAGGGCAAGGCCGATACCAGCACCCCTCTGCGCACGCTGATGACCGTCACACGGTACCTGTTCGCCGCGTTCGCCGGCTGCATCGTGCTTGATTACGCGCTTGGATTCATCGTCCAGTCCGCGCTTACCGGCCTCTCCATCAAGGTGGTCGCCATCGCCTCCATGGGCTTCGTCATCGGAGACATCATCAAGGTCTGCATCGCTTCCTTGGCCGCAACAGGACTGACGCGTCTCGACCGCTGATCTTCTTCGTTCTGATTCCATTCGGGCCGTCCAGAAACACCTGGGCGGCCTTTTGCATACGTAACGAGTTCAAGTATTCGCCGATACTGTCGTTTCCCGCCCCGGCACCGATGCCGCTTCTACTGTCCACAGCAATATCAAGGATCCTCGCAGCGTAGCGAGCAGCTTCGGCATCCAATTGCGTAACGCTGTTTTATGCCACCGTTAATGATTCGGGCGCAGCAACGAAGACATGCCCCTCTATACAACTCAAAATGGCCTTCAGAACGCCACTGTTCCACTCTCCTGGTATCTTCCCGTCTACCATGCTCAAGGCCCCTCATGGACCTTCGTACGCCTTCGTACGCAGTTCCCTCTGACACATACCCCTTTGGCACAACACGAGCCCCATTTCACACACAAACTGCGGCATGGGATGCCCGGAATAGACGGCACCCTCGAAACGTCCGTGTTCAATTCCTCCCCAAGGCTTTCCGTGGAGAACATACCATGTCCCTTTCCGACGCCTCCTGCTTCCTCTCATTGCCGTCTTCGTATATGGCCCCTCCCGTGCATGAGCCACGCCCTATGAGAAACGGGAAAGGAGCGTAAGGACCGGGACTGCGAGGAAAAACGGGATAAGGAGGGCCATTCCTGATGGGTTTCAGCGCCTCGCGCCGGTATCCGTCGTCGTAGCGTCTTCTTCGATCCTCACGCATACGAAAGAACCGCACCTCCGATCATCGAGTCTGAATTGCTTCAGCCCGACAATCGGGGTGCGGTCCAATATAAAAAATGGGGGGTTCCCGGAGCCTGTGCTCGACGGGAACCCCCCATGACGTATGAAGCGGCGACGCGCTACTCTCCCACACCCTCTCAGGTGCAGTACCATCGCCGTGCAAGGCCTTAGCTTCCGGGTTCGGAATGGGACCGGGCGTCTCACCTTGGCTATGGTCGCCGCAAACCTTTTCGACCGTCCCCGAACACGGTTCGGGGGGATCGGACCGTGACGGTCCGGGAACCGGACAATGGACGCGAAAACATTTCGTCTTGTGACGCAGATCGGACGCTCCCTGCCGAGGGAACAACCAAACAGGACGCAATACGGGCCACCACCCAAGCGGATGGTGAAAGTATGATTGCCTTTCCCCCGTTAGTACCGGTCAGCTCCA
>NZ_JAAIIF010000023.1 GCF_012932675.1 Bifidobacterium erythrocebi | reverse complement strand
GTGTCGATCACCTGGTGCATGTCGTAGTACTTGTACGTGCCCAGACGCCCCCCGAACACGGTGTTCGGCTCGGCCTTCGCGAGCTCCTCGTACCTCGCGTACAGCTCCCTGTCCGCCTCCGTGTTGATCGGGTAGTACGGCTCGTCCCCGCGCTCGGCGAACCGGGAGTACTCCTCCCACACCACAGTCCTGTCCGGGTTCTGCCTGTCGCGGCGCTCCGGGTTGAAGTTCTTGAACTCGATCGCCCTGGTGTACGGCACGTCCGCGTCGGAGAAGTTCATCACCGGGCAGCCGAAGTGGTCGCCCTCGTCGTACCTCACCTCCTTGAAGTCCACGGTCCTCCACTTCAGCTCGCCGAGCGAGTACCCGAAGTAGCGGTCGACCGGGCCGGTGTACACGACCGGCACGCCCGCCGCCGCCAGCGCCTTCCTGTTGTACGGCTGGGACCCGTCGAAGAAGTCGGCCTTCAGGGTCACGTGGATGCGCGGGTCGTCGATCATGCGCTCCATCCACCTGGTGTAGCCGTCCGTGGGCAGGCCCTCCCACGTGTCGCGGAAGTACCGGTTGTCGTAGTTGAACCGGACCGGCAGGCGGCTGATGATGCCCGCGGGCAGGTCCTTCGGGTCGGTCTGCCACTGCTTGCCGGTGTAGTTCTTGATGAACGCCTCGTACAGGGGGCGGCCGATCAGGCTGATGCCCTTGTCGTTGAGGTTCCGCGGGTCCGTGCCCGCGAGCTCGCCGGCCTGCTCGGCGACCAGGGCCCTGGCCTCGGCGGGCGTGTAGCTCGCGTGGAAGAACTGGTTGATGGTCCCCAGGTTGATCGGCAGGGGGTACACCTCGCCGTCGTGGGTCGCGTACACGCGGTGCACGTAGTCCGTGAACGAGGTGAACCGGTTCACGTAGTCCCAGACGCGCCTGTTGCTCGTGTGGAACAGGTGAGCGCCGTACTTGTGGATCTCCGCGCCGGTCTCCTCGTCCATGTAGCTGTACGCGTTGCCGCCGATGTGGTCGCGCACGTCGATGATCTCGACCCTCGCGCCCGCGTGCTCCACGGCCTGCTGCGCCACGGTCAGGCCGAACAGGCCCGCCCCCACAATCACCAGATCAGGGTATTCCAC
>NZ_JAAIIF010000022.1 GCF_012932675.1 Bifidobacterium erythrocebi | reverse complement strand
GAGCAGCAAGAGAAAAACTTACACCAACCACGCCCCCAACGCAACCCCGCACACCCGAGACAACCCCGGAACCCTTGCGAACACACGCATCCACCGGCGTGTCGAAAACAAGACGAAACACCCGGAAGGACACCCCGACGGACACAGAACAAACCGAAAACAGACGAAAAAGAAACCAGGAACAACGGCATCCTCCCCACACACCGGCGTGTCGAAAACAGAGAGACGTCGTCACAGCTGCAACGTCAGGCGATATCTATCAAAGATTCTGGTGACGCATCATCACAGATACGTCAAGCGCTGACTTAGCTAGCCAAAAACAAAAAGACGAACTACCGTTATCCCATCTTCATCCATCAATCAATGGATGGATACCATGAAAGACATCTCTGGTACCTTTGCCTAAGGCAGCGGGTCAACTAAAGACTTGTGAGTCAGACAGCCCTAATGCAACAAATGCGAGCCTGCCTTGAACTGTCTCTGAACCTCACTGCGTTTACAAAGCAGTGTCATGCTGGCAGCGCGGTCTTTACTCGCATAATCCTATACAGCTATGTACATGCTTGGATCGAACCGTACAAACATAAAAAATCCATCTCGTAAGAGCAATGCATGACCAGGGAAGCTCCATTTGCAAAAGTCACCACCATTCCAGCCATGCGCTCACATAATCCAATTGATCGATTGCTCTATACAGCGGACGCACAACTGCGCACCTGATTTTTTTGAAAGCTAGAGAGAAGGGCAGCATGCATCGAATGAGAGTCCCTGGGCCAAGCTCATCGACGGCATGATTTGCAACCCATGCCGATACAGCTGATACCGATTGCGAATATATCAGGCCTGCTGGCATTGGAACAGAGCCGCGACAAAAAAGGATGAAAACCCAAACAAGATGAGGCAACAAAAGAATGGCACAGGAAAACGACGGTGGGATATCAGATAGCTGCTAAGGGCCAGCTGTGACCCGCATCAGAGACGAAGGACGGTAGGAGCTAGCTCAGACCTAAAGACCAGGAGATCAGGAACGCTATGGGATCGTCCCCGCCCCTCGGGGATCCCGTGCCCGCGCGCCCAGCTGGAGACATGGCCCCCGCATGCGACGGAGCAAGCTCTATCAACGAGTCAGTGAAGAAAAAACTTGACGTGGCCCCGCGCGTGCGACGGGGTGGGGACGACGGCAGGAGGAGGAGAGGAAGGACGAGCGAGTCGCTTCCCGTACCATTCCTGATGGGTTCCAGCGCCTCGCGCCGGAACCCGTCGTCGTAGCGTCTTCTTCGATCCTCACGCATACGAAAGAACCGCACCTCCGATCATCGAGTCTGAATTGCTTCAGCCCGACAATCGGGGTGCGGTCCAATATAAAAAATGGGGGGTTCCCGGA
>NZ_JAAIIF010000021.1 GCF_012932675.1 Bifidobacterium erythrocebi | reverse complement strand
TCGACCGTCCCCGAACACGGTTCGGGGGGATCGGACCGTGACGGTCCGGGAACCGGACAATGGACGCGAAAACATTTCGTCTTGTGACGCAGATCGGACGCTCCCTGCCGAGGGAACAACCAAACAGGACGCAATACGGGCCACCACCCAAGCGGATGGTGAAAGTATGATTGCCTTTCCCCCGTTAGTACCGGTCAGCTCCACCCCTCGCGGGGCTTCCACGTCCGGCCTATCGACCACGTGTTCTACATGGGGGGTCGCGCGGCCCGAGGCCGCGAGGAATCCTAATCTCGGAGCAGGCTTCCCGCTTAGATGCTTTCAGCGGTTATCCCTTCCGAACGTAGCCAACCGGCCGTGCCGCTGGCGCGACAACCGGCATACCAGAGGTTCGTCCACCCAGGTCCTCTCGTACTATGGGCAGGCCTCCTCAGGATTCCAACGAGCGCAGAGGATAGAGACCAAACTGTCTCACGACGTTCTGAACCCAGCTCGCGTGCCGCTTTAATCGGCGAACAGCCGAACCCTTGGGACCTGCTCCAGCCCCAGGATGCGACGAGCCGACATCGAGGTGCCAAACCATCCCGTCGATATGGACTCTTGGGAATGATCAGCCTGTTATCCCCGGGGTACCTTTTATCCGTTGAGCGATGCCGCGTCCGTACGCCGGCACCGGATCACTAGCTCCGACTTTCGTCCCTGCTCGACCCGTCAGTCTCGCAGTCAAGCTCCCTTGTGCGCTTACACTCGCCACCCGATTGCCAACCGGGCTGAGGGAACCTTTGAGCGCCTCCGTTACTCTTTGGGAGGCAACCGCCCCAGTTAAACTACCCGCCAGGCACTGTCCCTGACGAGGATGACTCGTCGAGGTTAGACATCCAATGCGAACAGAGCGGTATTTCACCTTGCGGCTCCGCACGGGCTGGCGCCCATGCCTCGCAGCCTCCCGCCTATGCTACACAATCCACACCGAATGCCAATACCAAGGTATAGTAAAGGTCCCGGGGTCTTTTCGTCCTTCTGCGCTTAACGAGCATCTTTACTCGTACTGCAATTTCGCCGAGCTCCTGGTCGAGACAGTGGGGAAGTCGTTACGCCATTCGTGCAGGTCGGAACTTACCCGACAAGGAATTTCGCTACCTTAGGATGGTTATAGTTACCACCGCCGTTTACCGGGGCTTGAATTCACCGCTTCGCCGAAGCTGACGGATCCTCTTAACCTTCCGGCACCGGGCAGGCGTCAGTGCATATACAGCGGCTTTCGCCTTCGCATGCACCTGTGTTTTTGGTAAACAGTCGCTACCCCCTGGCCTGTGCCACCCCCCGCCGCTCCCGGGGCAAGCCCGTTCACAGCAGGGGGTCTCCCTTGAACCGAAGGAACGGGAGCAATTTGCCGAGTTCCTTGACCAGGATTCGCTCGATCGCCTTGGTATTCTCTACCTGACCACCAGTGTCGGTTTGGGGTACGGGCGGCATTGGTCCTCGCGCCGAAGCTTTTCTCGACGGCCAGGATCACCGGATATCGGGCCGTAGGGCCCCCATCATCGCACCTCGCCGTACGCGTCGCACGGATTTGCCTGTGCGACCGGCTGCGTGCTTGACCACGGAAAACCACCTCCGCGGCCGGCTACCTGTCCGTGTCACTCCTGCGCTGCCCTACTGCCGGGCGGTTCCCAACGCGCCGGAACCACGCCAACCCGAAGGAAGGCACGGAAACCGGAACGGAGGTTAGCACCCCGGTCTCGGACCGGGCGGCCCAAAGCCGGTACGGGAATATCGACCCGTTCATCCATTCGACTACGCCTGTCGGCCTCGCCTTAGGACCCGACTAACCCGGGGACGATGAACGTGGCCCCGGAACCCTTGGTCATCCAGCGGCGGGGATCTTCACCCCGCTCTCGCTACTCATGTCTGCATTCTCACTCCCGTGCAGTCCACGACGCGCTTACGCGGCCGCTTCGCCCCGCACGGGACGCTCTCCTACCCAGTACAAAGTACTGCCGCGTCTTCGGTGGTGTGCTTGAGCCCCGCTACATTGTCGGCGCGGAACCACTAGACCAGTGAGCTGTTACGCACTCTTTCAAGGGTGGCTGCTTCTGAGCCAACCTCCTGGCTGTCTATGCGACTCCACATCCTTTCCCACTTAGCACACGCTTGGGGACCTTAGACGACGATCTGGGCTGTCTCCCTTTCCACAACGGAGCTTATCCCCCGCTGAGTCACTGCCGCGATACGCATCACGGGTATTCGGAGTTTGGTTGCTGTTGGTACCCGGTATGGGCCCGCAAGCATCCAGTAGCTCTACCCCCCGGATGTAATCACGCGACGCTGCACCTAAATGCATTTCGGAGAGAACCAGCTATCACGGAATTTGATTGGCCTTTCACCCCTAGCCCCAGGTCATCCCCTCAGTTTTCAACCTAAGTGGGTTCGGTCCTCCACGCGGTCTTACCCGCGCTTCAACCTGCCCAGGGCTAGATCATCCCGCTTCGGGTCCAGGGCACGCGACTCAAAACGCCTTTTGAGACTCGCCTTCGCTACGGCTCCCCCACCCGGGTTAGCCTCGCCACATGCCACTGACTCGCAGACTCATTTTTCGATAGGCACGCCGTCACCCCTAAAGGCTCCGACGGTTTGTAGGCGCACGGTTTCAGAGACTATTTCACTCCCCTCCCGGGGTACTTTTCACCTTTCCCTCACGGTACTCGTTCGCTATCGGTCAGACAGGAATATTTAGGCTTATGCAACGGTCTGCACGGATTCGCACGGGATTCCACGGGGCCCGTGCTACTTGGGAGAACCCATCGGAAGACCATGTCCCTACGGCTACGGGGCCATCACCCTCTGCGGCCCGGTATTCAACCCGGTTCGCCTAAGACATGGTTTTGTGACTCCCGCCCGACGCGTCGGCATCGGGACAGGGCTTCCCACAACACCCAGGACGCAACCCCCGACGGGTATCGCGCGCCCAAGGTTTGGCCTGATCCGCTTTCGCTCGCCACTACTCACGGAATATCCTCTCCTGCAGGTACTGAGATGTTTCACTTCCCTGCGTACCCCCCGCCCGAAGGCGGTGCCGGCCCATGACGGCCGGCGGGTTTCCCCATTCGGAAATCCTCGGATCAAAGCCCGGTTGGCGGCTCCCCGAGGCTTATCGCAGCCTCCAACGTCCTTCATCGGTCCTGTCTGCCAAGGCATCCACCCCACGCCCTTGCAGGCAACCCATACACCCGTACGGGACCCGCAAGCGCCCTATCGGCAAATTCCCAGACGACAAATCATCACATCTGAAATGATCACAAAACGATCGACGAACAACAATAAATCAGAATCAATCTAAAGAGTTCGATCGAAAAACAATAAAAGCAAAACGGAAGAAACAGGATTCCTTCCGAATCGCTCGCGTCCACTATCCAGTTCTCAAACCACCACGCGCCACGCGTTCCCGCAAGCCCCCGAGGGGAACCCGCGTACTCCGCATGGGCATCGGAACCGCACCGCAGGAAACCTGCGGGGTGGCGGTCCGGGAGCCCAAAAGCATGCCCGCACCATGCAAGCGCATGATCTCTTCCACACCAGCATCCCCGAAACAAAAACCACGGAACCATTCCGCGGGCTCGGGGTTCGCACCGGCCACCGGACAGTGGCCTGTATTCTCCGTAGAAAGGAGGTGATCCAGCCGCACCTTCCGGTACGGCTACCTTGTTACGACTTAGTCCCAATCACGAGTCTCACCTTAGACGGCTCCCCCCAGAAAACTGGTTGGGCCACCGGCTTCGGGTGCTACCCACTTTCATGACTTGACGGGCGGTGTGTACAAGGCCCGGGAACGCATTCACCGCGACGTTGCTGATTCGCGATTACTAGCGACTCCGCCTTCATGGAGTCGGGTTGCAGACTCCAATCCGAACTGAGACCGGTTTTGAGGGATCCGCTCCATGTCGCCATGTCGCATCCCGTTGTACCGGCCATTGTAGCATGCGTGAAGCCCTGGACGTAAGGGGCATGATGATCTGACGTCATCCCCACCTTCCTCCGAGTTAACCCCGGCGGTCCCCCGTGAGTTCCCACCATCATGTGCTGGCAACACGGGGCGAGGGTTGCGCTCGTTGCGGGACTTAACCCAACATCTCACGACACGAGCTGACGACGACCATGCACCACCTGTGAACCCGCCCCGAAGGGAGGCCCCATCTCTGGGGCTGTCGGGAACATGTCAAGCCCAGGTAAGGTTCTTCGCGTTGCATCGAATTAATCCGCATGCTCCGCCGCTTGTGCGGGCCCCCGTCAATTTCTTTGAGTTTTAGCCTTGCGGCCGTACTCCCCAGGCGGGATGCTTAACGCGTTAGCTCCGACACGGAACCCGTGGAATGGGCCCCACATCCAGCATCCACCGTTTACGGCGTGGACTACCAGGGTATCTAATCCTGTTCGCTCCCCACGCTTTCGCTCCTCAGCGTCAGTAACGGCCCAGAGACCTGCCTTCGCCATTGGTGTTCTTCCCGATATCTACACATTCCACCGTTACACCGGGAATTCCAGTCTCCCCTACCGCACTCCAGCCCGCCCGTACCCGGCGCAGATCCACCGTTAAGCGATGGACTTTCACACCGGACGCGACGAACCGCCTACGAGCTCTTTACGCCCAATAATTCCGGATAACGCTTGCACCCTACGTATTACCGCGGCTGCTGGCACGTAGTTAGCCGGTGCTTATTCGAAGGGTACACTCACCCGAAGGCTTGCTCCCCAACAAAAGCGGTTTACAACCCGAAGGCCGTCATCCCGCACGCGGCGTCGCTGCATCAGGCTTGCGCCCATTGTGCAATATTCCCCACTGCTGCCTCCCGTAGGAGTCTGGGCCGTATCTCAGTCCCAATGTGGCCGGTCGCCCTCTCAGGCCGGCTACCCGTCGTAGGCTCGGTGGGCCGTTACCCCGCCGACTACCTGATAGGACGCGACCCCATCCCATACCGATAAAATCTTTCCCAGCTGACCATGCGATCAGCTGGAGCATCCGGCATTACCACCCGTTTCCAGGAGCTATTCCGGTGTACGGGGCAGGTCGGTCACGCATTACTCACCCGTTCGCCACTCTCACGGCCGGAGCAAGCTCCAGCCGATCCCGTTCGACTTGCATGTGTTAAGCACGCCGCCAGCGTTCATCCTGAGCCAGAATCGAACCCTCCACAAAAAACCTCGTGAAAGGAATCAACATGTGACTCCAAAAAAAAGAAAATTGACGATCGCCTTATAAGGAAAGGCGCATCGCACGAAAACCCCGCCGACCTTCAAGGCCCCTCGGCCACTCCCAACGGGAGCGGACGGCGGACTGGCAATCATTGACTTGCATAAAGTAGTACAGACACGCTCTTGAGTTCTCAAACCACCACCGCACCGGACCCGGAGGAACCAGACCCAAGGGGCGAACCCCCGTGCCGAGCAGCAAGAGAAAAACTTACACCAACCACGCCCCC
>NZ_JAAIIF010000020.1 GCF_012932675.1 Bifidobacterium erythrocebi | reverse complement strand
GCGAACGAATGGTCGAACCGCCGCTACCTGGACATGTCCCGGCTCGATGACAACCTCGTGGAAGCGAACTGATCATCGCGCCATGGACGGCCATGATCCAAAGTGCGCAACTTTTCGGGCACTACCGAGAGTTTCATGAGTGAAGCAATCGCAAGCAAGGCGGAACGCCTCGCCGCTTACAACGCCAATATCGCAGCCGCGGAAAAGGATCCGTCGCTGTCCCCGGAAACCGGCAAGCCGCTGTCGAAGGTGAACACCATGCGCTTCGGCGCGGGCTTCCTGGCATTCGGCATCCTGTGGATGTCCGGTCTGGGCATCGTGTCGGCAGTGCTGCTGCCGATGCACTACAAGACCATCCAGGGTGCCGACCCTGATGCCCTCGTCGGCATCGTCAACGCGTTCACCGCGGTCGCGTCGCTGGTCGCCAACCTGATGTTCGGCAACTTCTCCGACCGTTCCCGCTCCCGCTTCGGCCGTAGAACCCCGTGGATCGTCTTCGGCGCCATCCTGGGCGGCGTCACCCTGTTCCTGACCGGCACCACGCATAACGCCGTGCTGCTCACCATCTTCTACTGCGCCTGCATGTTCGGCCTCAACTGCATGATCGCCCCGCTGGTCGCCATCCTGTCCGACCGCGTGCCCTCCGGCATCCGCGGCACCATGTCCGCCTTCTACGGTGCAGGCTCCACCATCGGCGCCCCGATCGGCACCATGATCGGCGCGTACTTCATCGAGAACCTCACCACCGGCTTCGCCGTGGCAGGCGTGCTCATGTTCCTCGGCGGCATCGTCGCGGTCATCATCATCCCGAAGGAACAGTCCGCCGACTTCCTGCCGAAGGACGAAGGCTCCGCCAAGGACATCCTCGCCTCCTTCCGCCCGCCGAAGTTCTCCGGCGCCCACGACTTCTACAAGGCGTTCGCAGGCCGCTTCTGCATGCTCATGAGCTACCAGATGATCAACGTCTACCAGCTCTACATCATCCAGAACTACATCGGCCAGTCCGTCAAGCAGTCCGCCGTCACCGTGTCCGTCGTCTCCATGATCATGATGGTCATGTCCCTCGTCGGCTCCTTCATCTCCGGTCCGGTCTCCGACATCATCGGCCGCCGTAAGGTGCCCGTCATCGTGGCCTCCGTGCTCTTCGCAGTCGGCATCGCCATGCCGTGGCTGATCCCGTCCACCCTGGGCATGTACCTGTTCGCCGGCATCGCAGGCCTCGGCTACGCCGTCTACTCCGCAGTCGACCAGGCCCTGCTCGTGGACGTGCTGCCGAGCAAGGAGGAAGCAGGCAAGGATCTGGGCATCCTCAACATGGCCACCACCCTCGGCCAGATGTGCGGCCCGGTCGTCATGTCCGCCATCGTGGTGAGCCTCGGCTACAACTTCGCGTTCCCGACCGCCATCGCCCTGGCCATCATCGGCTGCTTCTTCATCATGATCATCAAGAAGGTCAAGTGATCTTCGCCTCCGAACGGTCATGATGACCGCGCCCCGGGCCCGTTGTCTTCCCCTTCTCTCAATCGGGCCCGGGGCTTTCCATACCACAATCAATACATGCAGCCCGGCAATCCTGCTGGTAACCCTGCCGGCAATCCTGCCGGTAACCACAATACGCAATACAACATCCGAAGAATCAACGACGATACTAAGGAACCCCCAATGACCACCTGGATCGCGACAACGCAAGACGACAAGCTCGTCGACAAATCCTCCACCATCGAATACACCAACGCCACCACCGCGCCCGACTTCCAGCTCGACGGCAACGAATACCAGGCCCTGCGCGGCTTCGGCGGCTGCTTCAACGAACTCGGCTGGCTTCCGCTGCAAACCGTCAGCGCGGAAGAACGTGACCAGATCATCAAGGAGCTGTTCAGCCCCGACGAGATGAACTTCACCTTCAACCGCGCGCCGGTCGGCGCCAACGACTTCGCCGACCAGTGGTACAGCTACGACGAAACCGACGGCGACTACGAGATGGAGCACTTCTCCGTCGAACACGACGAAAAGACCCTGATCCCGTACATCCACCGTGCGCAGGAATGGCAGCCGAACATGCAGCTGTTCTCCAGCCCGTGGAGCCCGCCCACCTGGATGAAACGCCCGAAGGCCTACAACTACGGCCGACTCGTGCAGACCCCGGAGAACCTCAGGGCCTACGCCAAGTACTTCGTCAAATACATCCAGGCCTACGCCGAACACGGCATCACCGTGAACCAGCTGCACGTGCAGAACGAGGTGTTCGCCGACCAGAAGTTCCCGAGCGCCCTGTGGGATTCCGAAGCGCTCAAGGTGTTCATCCGTGACTACCTCGGACCGGCATTCGACGAGGCCGGGCTCGACACCGACATCTGGCTGGGTACCCTCAACGGCCCGGAGGACATGGTCTGGACCGGCGGCGGATACGGCATGAAGCTCAACAACTACAACCGCTTCGTCGACAACATCCTCTTCGACGACGGCGCGCGCAAGTACATCAAGGGCATCGCCTACCAGTGGGCCGGCCAGAACTGCATCGCCCGCACGCACGAATCATGGCCGGAGATCGAGCTGATCCAGTCGGAGTCCGAATGCGGCACCGGCGACAACAGCTGGGAGTACGCGGAGTACATCTTCCACCTGATCAACCACTACTTCCGCAACGGCGCCACCGCATACACCTACTGGAACATGATCCTCGACGACCAGGATTCCACGTGGGGCTGGTGGCAGAACTCCCTGTTCACCATCACCGCCGACAAGCACGAGGTGCGCCGCAATCCGGAATACTACGTGATGCGCCACTTCTCGCACTACGTCAAACCCGGCGCGAAGGTGCTCGGCACCACCGGCCACTTCAACTCGATGGCCATCGCCTTCCGCAATCCGGACGGCACGGTGGTGGTCGTGGCACAGAACGCCCTCGACGAGGAGCGCCCGTTCGAATTCGCCGACCCCGATGCCGCTAGCCGCGGCTTCAAGGCAACGCTTGCCCCGCGTTCGTTCAACACCTTCGTACTGGACTGAGCGGATTATGCCCGGGCTTGCCGCTCGCGGGTGCGTTTTGCGGGTGCGTTTTGCGTTTGCCGTTTGCGTTTGCGTTTGCGTTTGCGGTGCGGTACGGTGCGGTACGGTGCGGTGCAGGTGTGCCCGTGAAGGTGTTTGCGAGTGCGCCCGTGGGCTGCTCGTGAGCGTGTCCCTGGGTTGTCTGCCCGTGGGCGGTTGGATGTCCGTCGGATCGGATGTCCCCATTCGTGGGCGCAGATTATTCGTGGTCGACTGATCGGCGACTGTCTGCTTGCCTGTTCGGTTGGGTTGGCTTTTGTCTACTTGCCAACCCGACCGGACGGGTAGCCGATTGATCGATCAACTGGCCGATCGGCCAGTCGGCCTGAACGCATGTTCGGGCCATGTGAATCAACCGCAGGATCTTTCCTTTTTCTTCCTGCTGGTTGTGTGGAGGACCGGAGTCCCGCGTATGCGGCGGCTCCGGTCCTCGTTTTGTCTTTTGTCCTGGTTCTCGTTTTGTCTTTTGTCCTGGTCCTCGTTTTTTTCTGGAGCTCCAAGTCCCGCAGCGTTTCCCCATTTTCAGACAATTTTGCCTGGATTCTGTCCGATTTTGGGGATGAGAGTGGGGACGGGCGGAGGCGGGGAGG
>NZ_JAAIIF010000002.1 GCF_012932675.1 Bifidobacterium erythrocebi | reverse complement strand
TTCAAGGCCCCTCGGCCACTCCCAACGGGAGCGGACGGCGGACTGGCAATCATTGACTTGCATAAAGTAGTACAGACACGCTCTTGAGTTCTCAAACCACCACCGCACCGGACCCGGAGGAACCAGATCCAAGGGGCGAACCCCCGTGCCGAGCAGCAAGAGAAAAACTTACACCAACCACGCCCCCAACGCAACCCCGCACACCCGAGACAACCCCGGAACCCTTGCGAACACACGCATCCACCGGCGTGTCGAAAACAAGACGAAACACCCGGAACGACACCCCGACGGACACAGAACAAACCGAAAACAGACGAAAACACGACCGAAACAACACCAGACACAACAGCCACGGGCGTGTCGCGAGCGAAGAAAAGCACAACCCTCGCCTGCGCGACCCCGCCGCATCAGCGTCGACCACATCGCACCGCATATGGAAAGAAGAAAAAACGCCCTATCTGACATCCACATATGAAGGAGCCATACGCGGCATCGCCGCATCAGGCTTGCACCCATTGCGCAATATTCCCCACTGCCGGCATCCACGTATGAGGGAGCCATACGTCAACGGCAGGGCAAAGCCTAGAATGGCCTCTAATGGATGTCGCCCCGCCAGCGGCAGGTGGCGTCTCCGTCCGCCGACGCCGGGCAGACATCATCCACACTCGCCACGCAAGGCGCGTGGCCGAGAAGAACGCACATACCGTAGCTTCCATGCCAACCATGGCAGCCATACCAAGCAGATTGCAATGACCAAGTCGACAACACACGAAGTTTCCCTTACTACCGGTTCCCAAACAACCGAACCCACAGCGCAAGGCACACGGCACAACGCCCTTGCCCGCATCGGAGCGACGGCACGATGGGCATTGGCCGTGGCGGCATGCCTGTGGCTCGCCTGGTGCACCGCAGTGGGCCCGCTGTACTGGAACGATTCCTCCATCGCGAACTTCGGCATCGTCAATGCACTGTTCGGCATACTCGCGTTCGCCATCTACTTCTTCATAGTGATGGCGCTGGTGCGCAAGGCACGACGCCAACCGGTATTCGGCTGGACCACCAATCGCACTACCGGCGTACGCACGCCAAGGAACCCGATTCCGCGATCTTGGCGAACCGCATGGGGCAAACGCCTTGCGGAGTTCCGTACATCGAAGACGGGTGCTGCGCTTCGACGATTCGGCACCTGCTGCGGCCGTTGGATCGTACGCTGCACCAATACCCGATGGAAGCTCGCGCTGGTGGTCGCGATCGGTCTGCTATGGGTGCCGACGACACTGTTGGCGGCCTTCGGCGCCGATCTGCGCAGCCAGGCCCGCGAATTCAGTTGGGCGTGGAACCAGTGGACGGGACTGAAGCAGCCATATATAGGATTCTTCTCCTTCGCGCCGATGGATATCTACCCGACCGCGCACTACCTGTGGCCGGACTCCCCCACCTATCTGACCGATCAGCACAATATTCTGCTCACGCTCTGGTATGGCTCCACACTGGCCATTTCCCGCTATCTGACCGGTTCCAACGACTGGGGCATCGTACTGCTTGCGGCGATCCAATGGCTGATCGCAATCGGCTGCATCGCCGCGACGCTGCATCGTTTTCTGAATCTGCCCTGGCTCAAGCGCAACGAATGCATCGACTTTGCCCACCCCGAGCGCGGCGGACGATTCGCCGCGACCCGCTTCAGCCATCCTGAACGCGGCATGCGCGCAATGCTGCCTCCGCAGGCGGCGCATGCAACGGCACGAGTCGTGGTGCTTCTCTTCTTCCTACTCTGCCCGCTGGCCGTGTTCTCCACGATCTCGCTGACCAAATCCCCCCTGTTCGCCTTCGCGTTCACCTGGGCATTCGGCATCTGGTACGAGATGTACGCCACGTCCGGCGATCGACATGCACCGGCACATGGCATGACGCTCCAGTCGAGATTCCGTCGACTGCCGCCACGGACGTTCCTCGCGTTCCTCGCCGCCAACATCATCATGCTTGCCAGCGCGAAATACGCGTGGTACATCCTGCTGTTCGAATTCGTGCTTGCGATGTTCGCCGACCGCAGACATTGGAGGGCGTATGTGTTCGCGCTGCTCGTGCCGACATTGCTCATCCACGGAGGCATTTCGATGGCGATCAACTCGGGACTGATCATCAGTGGCGATCCGATCGAAAGCCATGGCGTGCAGTTGCAGCAAATCGCGCGCATCGCGAAGAAAGCCCCCGAAACCATCCCGCAATCCGCGCGGAAGAAGCTTGCCCCAGTCTTCAATCTCGACCAGATGGCCGAAGCGTATTTCCAGCAGGACGCCGATCCGGTGAAATCGTCCGGAATCCAATCCAAGAAAGTCAGCTATCGTTGGCGTTCCGTCACACCGGAAAGCATGAAGCATTTCAACGAGGCATGGCTGGAAACCATACGCGCGAACCCGGTAGTGGCGATAGACGCGCTGATGGCGAAATGCTTCGGCTACTTCGACATCGCGGATCTGCCGTATGTTGCGATGGACTACTACGTGTACAACGACCATGTGGCGGTCAATACCACATGGATCAAGTACTACAACGCAAATTGGCGCGCGTGGGTGGCGAATACGACCAGACAAATCAACAGGACACCGGTTCTTGGCTGGCCGATGCACGGCAACTTCTACGTGATCCTGACACTGCTCATCGGCGCGGCCGAGGTGATCCTGCGACGCTGGCGCGCATTGGCCTGGCATCTGCCGTTGCTGCTGCTCATGGGCGTCATGATCACCGCACCGGCGAACAACTTCGAACGGCATATGCTGCCCATCGCCTTCTGCTTCATGTTCCTGTGCCTGACGTTCTGGCGTGACAGCCATGCGACCCGGCATACCGGTGGCCTTGCGACGAACACAAGCGCCCATTCCGACAGACCGACGGATTAGACTGACCTGATATGACCCAAGATTTCCTGGACATGCTCTTGGACAAGAGCGCTGCCGATGCCGACGGCAAGGATCCGCAACAGGCGGATGCCTCGACGGCCACCCGTCTGATTCGCGCGGTCGCCTTCGAATGCCTGCTTGACAATGTGGTTGACGAACGCGCGGCATCCGTGCTGCGAATCCTTGGTTTTGATGGGGACTTCACCTGTTGCGCCGTTGCAGGGCGACCTGCGGAATCCGAATATGGTGCCGCCGAGACCATTCGCCGGGCCGTAGCCGATATAGGCGGCATGGAGCCATTGATCGGCATGCAAGGGGAAACGTTGGTGGCATTGTTCCGTTTGCAGGATGCTGCGAGCCCCGATCTGACCTGCACCGCGGTCGCGGGCGCTTTCGTTCAAGGCGAGCCCTTGTGCCTCGGACCGGTGAGACGCGGCATCGCCGGTGCCGCCAGAACCATTCATGCGGCGCTGACCACGCTGCGCGCGGTGCCCGCGTTGCATGCGATCATCGAATCGACCCCCGCATCCCATGTCATCAGTCAGCCGCTGCTGCGAGCCGAGGACGCATTGCCCGAACGAGCGCTGCTTGGGGACGAGGATGCTCGGCGCGAGCTGATCGATGGCGTATATGCCAGCTTGCTGGGTCAAGGTGAGGACGATCCGACCATGCTTACGGTCTCCTCGTTCCTGGAGTCCGGCAGGTCCCTTGAAATCACCGCCCGCATGCTGAATGTGCATCCGAATACCGTGCGCTATCGATTGAAGCGTATGGCGGACACCACCGGATGGGACGCCACCGACCCGCGTGATGCGATGGTGCTGACCACAGCCATCGCCCTGGGCCGGATCGCACATGCCGAACGGCACTGAACGACGCTGAACAGCGCCAAGCTGCGACTGCGATTGAGACGGATTGCTACGACGAAGGCCTCCCGCACCGAAATGCGGGAGGCCTTCGTATTGGCTATTGAATCGTCAGCCATTACATGGCAATGCCATGCATGGGGTTAGATTCACAGAGCAGCCGGATCGACCGGGATGCCGGGGCCCATCGTGGAGGTGATGGTGGCCTTGGTCACGTAACGGCCCTTCACGGTGGACGGCTTGAGACGCTTGATCTCGTCGGCCACAGCGTGGAAGTTCTCGTCCAGTGCCTTCTCGTCGAAGGAGACCTTGCCCACGAGGAAGCTCAGGTTGCCGTTCTTGTCGACACGGAACTCGATCTTGCCGCCCTTGATGTCCTTGACGGCCTTGGCCACGTCCATGGTCACGGTACCGGTCTTCGGGTTCGGCATGAGGCCACGCGGACCGAGCACACGGCCCAGGCGGCCGACCTTGCCCATCATGTCCGGGGTGGCGACGACGGAATCGAAGTCGAGGAAGCCACCCTGCACCTTAGCGATGAGGTCATCGTCACCGACGATGTCGGCGCCGGCTTCCTGAGCGGCGGTGGCCTGCGGGCCACGGGCGAACACCAGAACCTTGACGGTCTTACCGGTGCCGTTCGGCAGGCTCACGGTGCCACGAACGAGCTGATCGGCCTTACGGGGATCAACGTTCAGACGCACCACGGCTTCAACGGCTTCGTCAAAGTTGCGGGTCGGCATGCTCTTGAGCAGCGCGATGGCCTGATCAGGGGTGTACAGGTTGTTGCGATCGACCTTTTCGGCCGCTTCACGATACTTCTTGGAATGCTTAGCCATCTGTCCTTCTCCTTATCAGTCGGTCACCGTGATGCCCATGGAACGGGCGGTGCCTTCGATGATCTTCATGCCGGCTTCGATGTCACGAGCGGACAGGTCAGCCATCTTGGTTTCAGCAATTTCGCGGACCTGGGCCTTGGTGACGGAACCGACCTTGTGGGTCAACGGGTTCTCGGTGCCCTTCTCGATGCCAGCGGCCTTCTTCAGCAGAGCTGCTGCCGGCGGGGTCTTCAGGATGAAGGTGAAGGAACGATCTTCGTAAACGGTGATCTCGACAGGGATGACCTGGCCCATCTTGTCCTGCGTCTGGGCATTGTATGCCTTGCAGAAGTCCATGATGTTCACGCCATGGGAACCCAGAGCCGGACCCAGCGGCGGGGCAGGATTGGCCTTGCCAGCCTGGATCTGCAGCTTGATCAGCGCGGATACTTTCTTTTCTTTAGCCATAGTTATGGTCTACTTTCTATAACGCGGTACATTCGGTCGCCGTTGCGCCGCCTCACCTTGCGGTTCGGCACTGCCACGGTCTCCTCCCGCAACTTATATCGCTGTGCTGTGCTAGCGGGTCTCCCCTCCAGACACAAGCTTTCCTATTATGCGTGTTGCCGAAGACAACGAATCCCGCTGCCTGTTGTGGCAACGGGATCATGGGATAACGGCCAGACAACGCTGAAAACACGAAACGCACGTGATGACAAGGCGCACCGAGGGAAGGCGTACGAAAGTACGTCGACCGAGGAGCAACGCAGCCAGCGCGTGCGTTTCGTGTTTTCAGGAGAGCTTTTCGACTTGGTTGAAGTCAAGCTCCACCGGCGTATCACGCCCGAAGATGGACACGAGCACGGTGAGCTTCTGGGTGGTGGGCTCGACGTCGGAGACGACGGCGGGCATGGTGGTGAAGGGGCCGTCGGTGACGGTGACCTGATCGCCGACAGCGTAGGAAACCTCAAGCTTGCGCTTCTTGGCGGCGGCGGGCTTATCGCCGGCCTTCTTGAGGGCTTCGGAGGCGATCATGGGGGCCATCATGGAGACGACTTCCTTGCGGCTGAGCGGTGCCGGATCCTTGGTGGGGCCGACGAAGCCGGTGACGCCTTCGGTCTCGCGGACGATGCGACGGGCTTCCTCATCGGGCCACATACGAATCAGGACATAGCCGGGGACGCGCACGCGAGTGAGGATCTTCTTGCCCTTTTCGGTGTGCTTTTCGACTTCTTCCATGGGGACTTCGACCTGGAAGATCTTGTCTTCGAGACCGAAGCTCTGGACGCGGGATTCGACGTTGGTCTTGACGCGCTTTTCGTACCCGGAATAGGTGTGGAGAACGTACCACTTGCCTTCAAGGGTGCGCAGGGACTTGGAGAATTCCTCGACTGCGGTCTGGCCGGCGTCAAGGGGTTCTTCCTCGGATTCGTTGGAGTCTTCGGTGCCGTCGGCGGAATCCTGAGATTCGGCCGATTCGGCATTCTCGGTGGCTTCGGTATCGACGGTCTCGTCGGCCTGCTCTGCCGGAGCGTCGGTTTCCTCTGTGGCTTCGACTGGCGCTTCCTGCGGTTCCTCCGCAGCAGCCGCCTCGACGTTGTCGTCAACGTCAGGCAACGCATCAACGTTTTCGAAATCTACTTCATCACTCATGCGTCAGTCACCTTTATGTTCGCGTTCGTAGTAATAACGATCAGCCAAACACAAGCAGAACAAGCTTGCCTAGGCCGTAATCCATGCCTGTAACCAAGGCCATCAGCAGTAGCACGAAAATAGCCACGGCCAGCGACCAGAAGAACAGCTCCTTGGCGGTTGGTGTCACCACCTTGCGAAGTTCGTCGATGATCTGCTTGATGAACAAACCGATGCGCATGAAAATGTTGGGCTTCATGACTTTCTCAGCCTTGTTTGCCTTAGCCATAATCATCCTCTTCGTTCAGGTGCCGTCAGGAAAACTTGGCAGGGAAGGCGGGACTCGAACCCACAACCTACGGTTTTGGAGACCGTTGCGCTACCAATTGCGCCACTTCCCTAGGTGAACCTCCGCCATGAAAACGCTCCCATTCAGAGAACGCTTCGCCTGACGAAAACCGCCAAGTCGATACCTTAGCAGGAGGTTGCGATTTAGACAAATCGAGCGCACATTATGTGGCGCCCGCGCGTGTCACGCCTCGACGTAGGCCTTCATGCGACGCATGCCCTCGGCCAGCTGATCGTCGGCGAGAGCATACGAGAAACGCAGATAGCCAGGGGCTCCGAAGGCCTCACCGGGCACTGCGGCGACATGGGCCTCGTCCAGCAGGGCCGCCGCGAATTCGCTGGAGGTGTTCGACACGGTACCGTTGGGGCCGAGCGGCTTGCCCAGCAGCGCGGTGATGTCGGCGAATGCGTAGAACGCGCCGGTCGGCGTCGGGCAGTTGACGCCCTTGATATCGTTCAGCGCGGAGACGATGGCCTTGCGGCGTGCGTCGAAGGCCTCACGCATCTCGTATACGGCGTCGAGTGAACCGGACACGGCCTGGATCGCGGCACGCTGGGCGATGTTGTTCACGTTGGAGGTCATATGGCCCTGCAGCTTGGAGGCGGCCTTGGCGACCTCCGGCGGGGCGATCATCCAGCCGACGCGCCAGCCGGGCATGGCATAGGTCTTGGCGACGCCGTTGAGCACGAGCAGCTGATCGCGCACTTCGGGAACGGCGGCACCGATATAGGTGGTCTTGGCGCCGTCGTAGTTGAGATGCTCGTAGATCTCGTCGGAAATGACCCAGACGTGATGCTCGATGGCCCATTCGGCAATGGCCTTGACGGTTTCCGGCTTCCACACGGCACCGGTCGGATTGTTCGGCGTGTTCACGATGATGGCCTTCGTGCGCTCGGTGCGAGCGGCCTCGATGGCTTCGATGGACGGCTCGAAACCACGGTCGGCACCGGCGAACACCTCGATGGGCACGCCACCGGCCAGCTTGACGGCTTCGGGGTAGCTGGTCCAGAACGGGCTCGGAATGATGACCTCGTCACCCTCGTCGAGCAGGATCTGGAAAGATTCGTAGACAGCCTGCTTGCCGCCGTTGGTCACGATGACCTGGCTCGGATCCACTTCGTATCCGGAGTCGCGCAGCGTCTTCTTGGCGATGGCCTCGCGCAATTCAGGCAGACCGGGGGTCGGAGTGTAACGGTAGTTCTTCGGGTCGCGCACCGCGGCGGCGGCGGCGTCCACGATCGGGGCGGGGGTTGCGAAATTCGGCTCGCCCGCACCGAAGCCAATCACATCGATTCCGGCGGCTTTCATAGCCTTTGCCTTGGAATCGACGGCGAGGGTGGCGCTTGGCGCCACATGGTTAATACGGTCGGAGAGTCTTTGCCAATCAGCCATAGTCATGATTGTCATGCTAGACCCTGCGGAAGAAAAAGGAAACGCCCGCAAACAACGGAATTCACTATATGAATGCGAACAGCGCGCGGGCGGTACGGCGATCAGACGAGAACGAGATTGTCGCGGTGCACCAGCGGATGGGCATATTCCTCGCCCAGGAACCGCTTGAGCTGCGTGGTGTTACGCCCCAGCATCTGCGGAATCTCCTCGGAATCGAATCCCGCGAGCCCCTTGGCCAGGTGGTTGCCGGCCTCATCATCGATCCATACGGCATCGCCCGCGGAGAACTCGCCACGCACCTCCACGACACCGGCCGCCAACAGACTCGCCTGCCCGCCACGCACCGCCTTCGCGGCACCGGCATCGGCCACCAGCGTGCCGAACGGATGCGCCGCGAAACCGATCCACAGACGGCGCGACGACCCGCGACCGTTGATCGGAGCGAACACCGTGCCGACGGGATCACCCATCATGGCCGGGCCGGCGTTCCGCGCACAGGTCAGCACGGACGGGATGCCGGACACGGCGGCCACACGCGCGGCCTCCATCTTGGTGACCATGCCTCCGGTACCGACGTTCGAGCCGCTGCCGCCAACCTCGACCTTGTTCAACGCGTCCTCGACGTTCGGCACATAGGCGATGCGCTTGGAATCCGGCTGCGACGGGGGCGCGGTATACAGCGCGTCCACGTCGGTGAGCAATACCAGCGCATCGGCGACCACGATGTTCGCGATCAGCGCGGACAGGCGGTCGTTGTCGCCGAAACGAATCTCGTTGGAGGCCAGGGAATCGTTCTCGTTGATGATCGGCACCGCGCCAAGGTCGAGCAGACGGTCCAACGTGCGGCGCACATTGCGGTACTGCTGCGGCTGCATGGTATCGGCCGCGGTAAGCAGGATCTGCCCTACCTTGAGACCGTAACGGGCGAACGCGGTCTCGTACTGGGCCATCAGCAGACCCTGGCCCACGGCCGCGCAGGCCTGCTGGTCGGCCACGTCGGCCGGACGGGCCGTGAACCCCAAGGGCCCGAAGCCGGCGGCGATGGCACCGGAAGACACCAGCACCACGCGACCGCCCATCAGACGCACATGCGCCAATGCGGCGACCAGCGCGTTCAACCGCTCGGGATCAAGATGCCCGGACGATTCGGTCAGCGAACTCGAACCGACCTTGACGACAATGGTCTGCGCCTCGGCGATAGCCCTACGTACTTCAGCCTGCGATGGAGTGGTCATGCGCCTATTCTTCCACGCCTTCGCCGCGCCCGAACAGGCTCGTCTCATCATGACGATCGTCATCCACGCTCGGATCGGCCCAGTGGCCAGCCTTGCGTTCCGCCATCATGGCCTCGCGCACGGCGGCCTTGGCATCCATCATCTCGTGGTATTCGCGACGACGTTCGGCATTGGTGCGACGACGGGCACGACCCTCGTCCTCATCAAGACGCAGATCCTTGCCACGGGCGCCCAGCTGCGTGCCGTCCAGCATCTCCGCGCCCGCGGCGATGGTCGGATCCCAATCGAAGGCGACGGCACGGTCGCCACGCCCGATACGGATCTCGTCACCGGCATGCGCGCCCTTGCGGCGCAGTTCGTCCTCCACGCCAAGCTTGGCGAGACGATCGGCCAGGTAGCCCACGGCCTCGTCATTGTCGAAATTGGTCTGCTGCACCCAGCGTTCCGGCTTACGGCCGGTGACCTCGAACCAGACATCGCCATTGCCGAGCTCCTTGCGCTCGATGGAGAAATCAAGCGCAGTGCCGCGCTCGTCGCTGCTACGACGGCGACGGTTCGCGCTCTCAAGCGGCTTGATCACCACGCGGGCGGCTTCCTCCTCGCTTTCGCGCTTGGCGACCTCGCCACGCATCTCGTCGACCATCTTGGCCAGGGCGAAGTTCAGCTCCTTCAAGCCCTCGTGCGATGCCGTGGAGATAATGAAGGTCTTCATGCCGCGCTTCTCGAACTCGGGACGCACGAATTCCGCGAGCTCCTTCGCCTCCGGCACATCGGCCTTGTTCAGGATGACGATGTGCGGACGCTCCGGAATCGGGATGGCACCCAACGGCAACTCCAGGGAATCCGCATATTCGGCGAGTTCCTTCTCAAGCGCCTCATAGTCGCTGATCGGATCACGGTTCGGTTCCAAGGTCGCGCAATCGATCACATGCGCGATGATCTCGGTGCGCTCGATGTGGCGCAGGAACTCCAGACCGAGTCCCTTGCCCTGCGAGGCGCCGGGAATCAGACCCGGCACATCGGCGATCGTATAGCGCGTATCGCCCGCGACCACCACACCCAGGTTCGGCACCAGCGTGGTGAAGGGATAGTCCGCGATCTTCGGCTTGGCGGAGCTCATCGCCGCGATAAGCGAGGACTTGCCTGCGGAGGGGAAACCCACCAGAGCCACGTCCGCGATGGACTTGAGCTCCAAAATCACGTCGCGTTCCTCGCCAAGCTCACCGAGCAGTGCGAAGCCCGGGGCGCGACGGGTACGGTTGGCCAATGCGATATTGCCCAGACCGCCTGCACCGCCTGCAGCGGCGACGAAACGGTCGCCTTCATGACGCAGGTCGGCAAGCTGTTCGCCCGGATGCTTGGGCTGGCCCTGCGGGCCTCGGGCGGTGAAGATCACCGTGCCGCACGGCACCGGAAGAATCAGGTCGTCGCCCTTGGACCCGTCTTTGTTATCACCCAGGCCCATGGTGCCGCCCGGTGCCACGCGATGCGGCATAAAACGGTAGTCCAGCAGGCTGGTCGCATTACGACTGGCCACGAAGATCACGGAGCCGCCGTCACCGCCATTGCCGCCATTCGGCCCGGCGAGGGGCTTGTACTTCTCGCGACGGATACCGGCGGAACCGTTGCCGCCGTCGCCGCCCTTGACATGGACGGTTACTCGATCCACAAAATCACTCATACGCACCACTGTAGCGGTAGCCGCAGAATCGTTGCCGTGTTTCAGCCGCGCGCACGTTGCCTTCTATACAGCAGTGCGGCCGCCATAGCGATACCAGCCGTCACAAGGACAACGCAGCCCACCGTTCTGCACCACAGGCCGGGGCCGCCGGTGGACGGCAAGGGTGCTCCGTAATTGGCCAGGACCAACCCGGAGGCGGGGCCCTTCGTGGAATCGGACCAATAAGGATCCGAGGCGTCGGCAGACTGCCCGCCCGCACCTTGCTGCATGCCGCCGCCTGCCGTCACCGTCATGAGGTCATGCCGCATGATCTTCGTTCCAGCGGTATCGGCCGTGGGTCTCGGCGCAACGATCTGCCACTGCACGTCCGGCAAGGCGAATCCTTCCGGCGCTTCGACTTCCGCCAAGCGATAGGTGCCCTCGGGCAGTCCGCCGAAGTTCACTTTGCCGTCCTTGCCACTGGTCAGCGTTCCGCCACGCTGCACCCAATCCGCGCCGGGGCGAACAGTATCGATCAGCCCCGATGCCGAAGCAGAACCGACACCTTTCCATTGGAACAACTTGAATTTCGCGCCGGGAAGCGGCTTGCGTTCCGTCGAGGATCCATCCACCTTGGCGAAAGTGAATTGCGCCTCATCGCCGAGAAGGCCGACCTTGGTGTAACCGATGTCCAGGTAGTGCCCACTCACGTCGGATGTATTGATGTTCTCGAAGGTCGCATGTACACCGTTGTAGGCGTGCGCGTCCTTGTCCACGTAGTTTTTGACCGCAGCGGTATCCGAGGGGGCTTTCATGTTCAGCACCACACTGAACGCGCTATCGGCAGGAAGCACGTAATCGCCGCCATCCGTCCTCTTGCCAAGATCGATGGCCACGGCGTGCGCCTTCGCATATTGCGATGAACAGTCGTTCGTCGCGCTTGGCGTGCACTCCGTCCATATGGAGGTATCCGTCAGATCGTGATTGCCGGTCGTGGCACCAGACAATTTCAGATCATCCACCGTGGAGTAATAGACCTTTGCCTGAACGTCCGAGGGGATGCGTGTAAGATCCACGCTTTGCAATGTGCCACGCCAACGCGGCGTACTGCCGTCGACCTGGATGTCCGTGGTGCTTGTGTCCGTCGACAGATAGTTCTCCAGCGAATCGTACAGCACGACATTCTTGGCTCTGGTATCGCTGTCGGTACCGTACCGAAGACGATACTGGTATTCGCCATCCGCTCGGACGGTCACCTGATTGTTCTTGCCGTTCGTCCAGAAGCTATACTGCCCGCCACGCACGGTTTTGGTCAGGCCCGACGAAGAGACCGAATCGACACTGACGTTGACGAAAGCGGCATCGTACAGAAAACGCTCTTGGCTGGAAATGCCGCCGCTGCCGTTCAGTCCCGTCATCCAGGCTTTTTCTTGATCCGAGAAGTCCGAGAACGGCATACCCGCGCTCGTCGAGTTCTGGGCACCATCGGCTATGGACGGGTTGCCGGTCTCATAAGAGACGACGTTATGCAGATCGAGGGTTCCACGGCCCATGTCCCAAATGTCGTCATAGTCGATGGCCGAATCGAATGCCAGGGTCATACCGGAACCGTCGGAATCGTAGTTCTTCGATCCCTCAGCCGTCACCTTGAGCATGTCTCTGCCGGAACCCTTCCAATTGGAAAAGAATTCGGCCGAGGCGACCTTCAGGGGTTTCCCGTTGGTTCCCGTCACCGTGATGCTGTCCATATCCGGATGGAGTCCGGCCGGCAGCAAATCCCAGAACGTGCCGTCGTTCTGAGGTCGGCCGTTGAGGTCGTCGACATACATCGTGAAGAAACGGTTCCTACCCGACGTGCATTGACCGTCCTTGACGGATGTCGCGCATTCGCCGATCTTCACGTTCCAGGAAACCTTCACCTGTCGGTTCGCGATGTCGTTGCTTGTGGTTCCGACGGTCTTCCGAATACCTGAAACAGGCTGGAATGGGGTCAGTTTCTGCTGGGCGGTGGCATGCAGCAACCAGGGAGAGGGAGGACCGTACTGATCCTCTGTGTCCGATTCCTTTTTCTGCGGGCCGAAGGGCAGGACGTTGAAGTGATCCTGCCATCCCGTAAACGACACGGTATCGTTGTCGCTATCCGGACCGAAATCCTGCGAAGACGCGCCAAGATCGCATGAGCCGTCACCTGTCGGAATGCAGAACCCGCGCAGATCATCCGAATAATCCGAACCATCCGCGGTCTCCCGCGCATTGCCGTCATCATCGAGCAGTTCATCCCCACGGTATACCTTCATCGTGTTGAAGTCGGTGAGATAGGCGGCGTCGCGCAGCTCATCCGTATCCTCCCCGGTGTCGTCGTCCACCGTATACAGCAGCTGTTTCACGTGCTCGGTCGGCTTCAATGTGACCTGCACGTGAAGATTCAGCTCGACGGCGCCGATATCCGTGCCGGTGCACACCACTTTCACGGCCGTTCCGCCGACCGTGGTCTCGTAACCGTTCTGCGCGATGTCCGAGGCTTTCCTGGTGTCGATTTTGTGCCAGTCGTTCCCCTTCTTCATCCAGATTTCGATCTGCTCGTCGGAACCTGGATCGCTGATCATATCCCAATCACCACTGGACGCCTTATAGCCGTACTTGTACAGCGTCAACCCGCTGCTGTATTCGTCACCTGCCTCGCTGCACCCTTTGATGAAGCAGCTTCCACGAGGAATGGATACCTTGCTGATGGAGTAGTCGCCCGGCTGCAGTTGGGCGAATCCACGCTTGGGGGCATCGCTTCCGTCGGAAGGATCGTCGCCGTCCTGCTCCATCTCGTTTGCCTTGGCATCGCCGAAGGCGAACATGTCGTCGATGAATTCATGCCGAACTGCGGTCTGGCCGTAATCATCCTGACTATCCGACGAATCGCCATCACTGGTGGTCAGATTGTAGGTGTTGGCGTAGTAATGATTGACGAAATCATCGCTGATGACGGGCTTCCCATTGGCAAGGGCAGTCAGTCCACCATTGATCTGGACATCATTCTCGTCGCTGTCATTGCCGTAGTCGTATCGACTCGACCAGTTGACGCCATCATCCTCATTCTGTGGATCCTCGACGCCTTTCTGCAGCCGATACATGGTCTGTGGAGGCGTGAACGGAGTCTTCGGCGCTTCAGAGTACGTTGCGGAATCGGTTTTGGTCTGAGGCTTATTGGTATCGGCCGGCGTCAATGTGACGGTAGCCTCGTCGGACAGCTTCGCTTCGTCACGATCGATGGTTTTCGGATATTCGGTGACGATGTAGTAGGTTCCCGGTTCAGCGGAATGCTTATCCGCATCCGACGGCAACGGCTGGCCTAGGTGCCCGCCCGAAGGAATCAGCATGCCAGGAGCGCTCGGATTACTGATGAAAACGGTCTGGAGAGGTTTGCCGCCCAACTGATCGGTGATCTTGTCGCTGATCGTCAGCGTCCCCGGCTGGTTGCCGCTTTTCTCCACCGTCACTTTCCATAAGGCATACACATATTGGTCGGCATCCGCGGGCTTGCCGCTGCTGGCGCCTTCCTCATACCAGCAGTCATTTGGGCATGTGCTGGGCCAAGTGTCGTAAATACCGCCCACATTGGCCTTCGTCACATTGTCCAAGGTGACCGACGTGTCCACCTGAGCGGTGATGTCATTGCTCTTCTTGGGGGGTGCCATCCGATGTGGTGACCGTCGAATGCGCCGTTGATGTGCCATTGGACGCATACGACTTGTCCTTCGAGACGTCCTTGTCCACAATATCGTTCGGCGAGGCGATGTACGAGACCGTCACATCCACGCTGCGGGCCTCAGTGATCGGCAGATGGTTGGTGACCACATATTCCGACGTCTTCGCATCAACCGTATAGCACCATGATGCCGTGTCCTTCGCCGTTGTACACTGCGGAAGGTCTATGGCCGACGAGCCTACGTTCTCGTTGCTCCGGCCTTTGAAGAGATACTGAGGAATACGCCATTCCAGCGTACCTGCAGGCATATCGACGCCTGCCGTCTCGGTACCGGTCTGCGCCGATATCTGCAGCGAATACTTCGCCTTTGCGGTGATCTTACTGCTGCTACCACCGGTATCGAAGGAAAGGGCGCGACCGGAATCGTCGACGCCACACTCGGTTGACGGCTCACAACTCACCCAAGAGGCGGATATCAACGGGACGCTGAAACTTCCCGTACCTCCCGTACCCTCGGCGAATACGGTAAGCGGCATCATCAACGACACCGCCGTCACCAACGCCGTCACCACAGCAGACAACCCCCTGCCGCAGTGCCGTTCAGTTCTATAAATACAACTTCCGCTATGCTTTGGCTTCCTCATCGTGTTTCCCCGACCTTACAGCACATCCCAACGTCCGCAACGACGCCGGACACAGTTGCATGTCAAGACAACACAATACTCCACCTCAACATGGCATCAATCGTTTGAACCACATTTTCCAATCACACGCAGCCAATCCCACGATATGAAAAATCCCGTCTCCGCATACAGCGGAAACGGGATTCTACTAAGCGTTATTCGCGTGCTCAGGCGGCGATGACGTCGACGACCTTGCGGTCACGACGGACGCCGAACTTCACGGAGCCGTCGGTGAGAGCGAACAGGGTGTGATCCTTGCCCATGCCGACGTTCTGGCCCGGGTGGAAGTTGGTGCCACGCTGACGGACGATGATGTTGCCGGCGACAACGGCTTCGCCACCGAACTTCTTCACGCCGAGGTACTGAGGCGATGAATCGCGACCGTTACGCGAGCTGGACGCGCCCTTCTTATGTGCCATGATTGGTTCCTTTCGACTCTGATTAAGCTACTGCCAAATCTCAGGCGATCGCCGTGATCTTGACGGCGGTCAGCGGCTGGCGGTGACCCTTGCGACGAGCAACGCCAGTCTTGTTCTTGTACTTCTGGATGTTGATCTTCGGACCCTTGGCCTCATCATCAACAACCTCAGCCTTGACGGAAACCTTGGCCAGATCGGCGGCAGCCAGAGTCACCTTGGCGCCATCGACTACGAGCGCGACCGGGAACTCCACGGTATCGCCCTTCTTGGCGTCGAGACGGTTAACAAGGATAACGTCACCGACCTCGACCTTTTCCTGATGGCCACCGGCCTTCACAATCGCGTACATAATCGTTCCTTTATTTTCTTGGGAAAGCTTCCTTGCCTGGCATCTCGGTAGCACCGAGCTCACGGCCAGACACCAGCAAACTAATCTACACTCCAACGTGGACTAACGCAAGTCGTGTCAAGTGCGACACGCGCAGACGCGCCAATCCCGCCGAACTATCGCTCCTCGTCCTGCTCCGCATTGTTCGCGGCCACCGCAGCTGCGGCGATCTGAGCCAGCTTGGCCTTCACTGCGGGCGAAGAACCCTGCGGCTCGGGCGCCGGGGTGGTGCCGTGACCGTGCTTGTTCGTCTTGACGAACGGATCGCCGCCACGCATGGCGTATGGATCGTCGTATTCGGCGCTGACGGTGGGCTTGTCGTGCAGGATGAAGCCACGGCCCTTGCAGGTCGGGCATTCCTCGGAGAACGCCTCGACCAGACCCTGGCCGATGCGCTTGCGGGTCATCTGCACCAGGCCCAGCGACGTGACCTCGGCGACCTGATGCTTGGTGCGGTCGCGGGCCAGGCACTCCACCAGACGGCGCAGCACCAGATCGCGATTCGCCGGCATCACCATGTCGACGTAATCGATCATCACCATGCCGCCGATATCGCGCAGACGCAGCTGGCGGGCGATCTCCTCGGACGCCTCCAGGTTGCAGCGCGTCACGGTCTCTTCCAGCGACTTGCCACGGCCGATGAAGCGACCGGTGTTCACGTCGATGGTGGTCATGGCCTCGGTACGGTCGATGACGATCGAGCCGCCGGACGGCAGATACACCTGACGTTCCATGCCCTTGCGCAGCTGGGAGTCGATCTGCCACTTGTCGAACACGTCCTTGCCCTCATGCTCGGCGGGATCCCACTTCTCCAGCTTGGACTTCAGGTCGGGGGCCATGGTGTCGAGATATTCCTCGATGCGGTCGTAGACCTTGTCGCCCTCCACGATGAGCTTGGTGAAGTCGTCGTTGAAGATGTCGCGCACCACGCGGATGGCCACATCGGGCTCGCCCTGCAGCAGCTTCGGACGCTTGCCATGCCAGAATTCCTCGCGCTTGGCATTGATGCGCTCCCACTGGCGCACGAGGCTTTCCAGATCCTTGACGATGGCGTCCTCGGAGGCACCCTCGGCGGCGGTGCGGATGATCACGCCCATATCCTTCGGCGCGACCTTCGACACGATGTTCTTCAGACGGCTGCGCTCACGTTCGCTCAGCTTGCGGCTCACACCGGTCATGCCGCCGGACGGCACCAGCACCAAGAAACGGCCGGCAAGCGTGACCTGCGAGGTCAGACGCGCGCCCTTGTGACCGATCGGATCCTTGGTGACCTGCACCAGCACCGGGTCTCCGCTCTTGAACGCCAGCTCGATGCGGCGCGGCTGGCCTTCGAGACGCGCGGCGTCCCAGTTCACCTCGCCGGCATACAGCACGCCGTTGCGCGCCTGACCGATGTCGACGAACGCGGCCTCCATGCTCGGAAGCACGTTCTGCACGCGGCCGAGGTAGATGTTACCGACCGTCTGCACCTCCTGGATGTCGGAGACGTAATGCTCGACGAGCACGTTGTCCTCCACCACGGAGATCTGGGTGTGCTTCTCCTTTTCACGCACCACCATGAAGCGTTCGACCTGCTCGCGGCGTGCGAGGAAGTCCTGTTCCATGATCTGCGACTGGCGGCTGCGTTCGCGGCGGTTGTCACGGCGGCGCTGCTTCTTCGCCTCAAGGCGCGTGGAGCCTTCCACGTCGGTGATCTCGTCGATGTACTGCTGCTTGCGGGAGCGGCGGGTCAGCGGCTGCTCGTCCTCGCCGTTCTGCTCGGACTTGTTGCGGCGACGGCGACGGCGACGGGTGACGGTCTCGCCTTCCTCGGCGTCATGGTCGCGTTCGGAACGGGATTCGTGCTCGTCGCGATCGTCGCGGGATTCGCTGCCCTCGCGTTCGGAACGGGACTCGTCGGAGTTCTGCTCGGACTTGTTGCGACGACGACGGCGACGGCGAGTGGAACGCGGCTCCTCGTCGGAGCCTTCCTCCTCGTCGATCGGACGATAGGTGATGTCGTCGAGCTCAAGGTCCTCCTCAATCTGCTCGACCTCGGCCGCGGCACGGCGCTCCTGCGCGTTCAGCCTGCGGCTGCGGCCGCGGCGGGACGACGATTCATGGTCATCGTCGGCGCTGCCACGGCTGCTACGTGCGCGATCGCTGCGATCATCCTCACGGCTGTCGTCACGATCGTCACGACCGCCACGGGTTTCGCGACGCTCATCGGCATCATGGTCGTTACGGGATTCACCGCGATTACGGCGGCGACGGCGAGTGGAACGCTCCTCGCGCTCGTCACGATCGTCACGATCGTCACGTGCATCGCGATCGCCACGCTCGTCGCCAGACGCGTTGCCGGCGGGAATCACGGGCTCCTGGAACAGGAGCGACGTCATCGGACGGGACGAACGGGTATGAACCGCATGCGGCGTGGACGAGAACAGCTCCTCGGCCACCTTGTTGGCACGTGCGTCCACATCGGCGTCGGATGCGGAGGACGAACGGCGGCGGGACCGCGGGGATTCCTCGTTCGAAGATGCTGCCTTGGAAGCGGCGGACGCTGCGGATTCGGTGTCGAGACGACGGCGACGGCGACGAACCGGCTGTTCCTCGGACGCCTCGGCATGCTCGGGCGCGGCGATCTTGGGCTCCTCGAACAGCGGGGCGGAATGATCCTCCACCTGAAGCTTGAGCGAAGCGCCGGCGGCACCGGTGTCGCGTACCACGCGACGGCCTCCACGGCGGCGACGGGCAGGGGTTACGGGCGATTCCTGGGTGTTCTGAGCATCGGTTTCTCCGAGCTCACCCTTGTTCACAATGGGCACAATGCTCCTTGCAGACGCGCTGCATCGCGTCGGCTCTCAGGCTCCGCAGTCTCTCACACCACGCTCTCACCGTGGCCGCGCATCAATTGCTACTAACGGGGCAATTCCAGTCAAAGTCTGTCTGCCCAGAGGCGGACACCGGCGCTTGCACGGGAATACGATCCAAGTGCAAGGGGATCAACGCCATCTGGCACGTAGGCGGTTTGCAGAACCACCACCCTCCAGTATGCCACAACTGGGGACTGGCCGTGTCGAAAATGGGCATATCAAATTGCATATGCATCGGCTTTACCGATGCATATGCAGATAAACGGGCGGATTGACACCGACTACGCCATACAGCGGCGAGCGCCAGCACCGCGTTCCGACTCAGTCCGACTCAGTCCTGCTTCAGCCAGTCCTCCAGCAGGTCGGCCATCAGCACCAGATCGGATTCCGGCAGCTGCTCGTCATGCTTATGCGCCAGCAGCGGGCTTCCCGCACCGAGATTGACCGCAGGAATCCCCAGAATCGAGAAACGGGCCACGTCGGTCCACCCCAGCTTGGCCAGCGGGTCGCGGCCGGTGCGCTCCTTGACCAGCTTGACCAGCGAGGCGGCCAGCGGCGAATCCAGACCGGGGCGTGCGGACGGCGACTCGTCCTTCATCTCGATGCCGAAGCCCTCGAACACGCCGCCCGTGGCCTTGTGCTCGCCGTTGCCCAGTTCGGCACCAGCATCCGCGCCCATCATCAACGCCTTCGCCTCGGGCAGCGTCTTATCCGGCGCGAAACGATAGTTCACGTGGATGCGGCACCAATCGGGGATCACGTTCGTGCCGTTGCCGCCGGAAATGAGCGTGGCGTTGAGCCCTTCCTGATAGTCCAGGCCGTCCACCGTGATGCACTTGTTCTCATACGCGTTCAGACGGTTCAGCACCTCGGCCGCATCATGGATGGCGTTATGGCCCATCCAGGCGCGGGCGGAATGCGCCGCCACGCCGTGCAGTACCACGTCGAATCGCATGGTGCCGTTGCAGCCGCCCTCGATGCCGCAATCGGTCGGCTCGCCGATGATCGCGAAATCGCCGGTGATCCAATCCGGATGCGCCTCGACCACCTTGCGCAGGCCGTTCTTCTCGGCGGCGACCTCCTCATGGTCGTAGAACACGTATGTCAGATCGACCTTGGGATCGGTGAGGGTTGCGGCCAGGTACAGCATCACCGCGTCGGAGCCCTTCATGTCGGTGGCACCGCGCCCCCAGATCACCCGCTCGCCCGGATGAGCCTTGGCGACATCCTCGCGGATCAGCGGGTCGCCGGGTTCCAGCCACTTCGGCGGGAAATTGTCGATGACCGGCACGGTATCGAGATGACCGGCGAGAATCACGCGATGCTCCCTGCCGAATGCGGTGCTGGCGACCAAGGTGTCGCCGTGGCGACGGACCGTCAGATGCGGCTGGTTGTTCAGGAACGCCTCGACGGCGTCGGCGAGCGCCCCTTCCTCATCGCTGACGGAGTAGATGTTCATGATCTGGTCCATCAGGGCGTTCAGTGCTTCCTGCTTGCCTGCGGCGGCATCGAATCCAATCTCGTATTCACTCATGCGTCCCATTATCCGACAACCGCACCGCACGCACCAAGCATGGACTTCGTTTTGAGATAAAACGACTGGCGGCACCCTCACCGTGCCACACTTGAGGGTTGATCGTCGAAAGATGTCGAAAGATCAAGAGAGGAACGTGATATGCCGGGTCTATTGAGTGCGATGGAAGGTTTCTGCGTCATCGGCATTGTGATCGCCACCGGTTATATCGCCGCGCGTATGCGCATCGGCGGCCCGACCGCGCAGATGGTGCTCAACAGGTTCAGCTTCTTCGTATCCAGCCCGTGCCTGATGTTCGCGATCCTCTCCAAGGAGAAGATCTTCGAGATCTTCCACTCCTCCATCATCGTCGCGTTCTTCTCGGCGGTGCTCGTGGGCGTGGTCTTCCTGATTCTCAACAAGCTGTTCTTCCATCTGAAGGCGGCCGACGCCACCATCGGCGCGCTGAACTCGCTGTACCTGAACTCCAACAACATCGGCCTGCCGATCGCCACGTACATTCTGGGCAATCCCGCACTCGTCGCGCCGATCCTGGTCATGCAGCAGGCGGTGTTCACGCCGATCGGCCTGACCGTGCTCGACGTGACCACCAAGGGCAAGGTGTCCGCCAAGGAGATCCTCAAGCAGCCGCTGCACCAGCCGCTGCTCATCGGCTCGCTGCTGGGCATCGCCGTCTCCGCCATCTCCGCGAAGGCCGGGCATTTCGTCGTGCCGAGCTGCATCTACGATCCGATCGACATGATCGGCGACTCCGCCGTGCCGATGATCCTGATGGCGTTCGGCATGTCGCTGCACGGCACCAAGCCGCTGCAGGACAAGTCGAACATCCCCGCGGTGTTCACCGTGGCCGCGCTGAAGAACATCGTGATGCCGATCATCGCATTCCTGCTGAGCTACTTCGTGATGGGCTTCCGCGGCGCCACGCTATACGCATGCGTGGTGCTCGCCGCGCTGCCGACCGGGCAGAACGTATACAACTACGCCGCCCGGTACAACGTGGGACTCTCGTTCGCGCGTGACGGCATCCTGTTCTCTACGCTATCCTCGCCGATTTTCATCGCGATCATCGCAGCGTTGCTCAGCTGAAAACAGCATCGCACGACGGAAAACGACATGGCCGGGATGGCGTGAACCATCTCGGCCATGTGCTTGGGAACCGTGTTGATGCCGGGTAGGCGTTACCGACGTCACCGATGTCACCGACGTCAGTCGTCGGCGCGGTACCCCACCATGTTCAGCGTGCGGGCCGCACGATTGGCGGTCCACGCGCCCACGGCGATCAGCACGTAGCACAACGCGATACCGGAGAACAGGCTGAACAACGTCACCGGATCGAACAGCGTCATCGCAACGATCGGAAACAACAGCAGCACCGAACCGCCTCCAGAAACCAGCACCACCGTATTGAGCGGCGTGAACACTTCTTTGAATCGCGCCTTGGACAGCGTCCGTTCATCGGTGCCCTCCAGACGCAGCATGCGGTATTCGGCGGCCTGATCATACACACTGCTGGCCTGCATCACACCGGAACTGACCGCGGCGAGCACGGCGGCGAACGTGAGCGTCAACAGGCCACCGGTGCCGATATCGCGCATGTACAGCATCGAAGGGTCAAGCGGATCGCCGCCACGGTCCTGCCCCACCAGTGTCCCGATCGACGTGATGACGGCGATGAACACAGCCAATCCCACACCGGACACGTTGCGCCACGCACGCTTCGGATTGTCAAGGATGCGGCGCATGGCGATCATAGTGGCTGCGTCCTTCGGCCTACGGGCACGCGCTTTGGCCCGTTTGGCAATCACCCACGTACCGACCACGTTCACCATCGTGAATCCGACGAAGAACGCGCCGAACACCAGCACGAACACCGCGTTTTCACCCAAACCGGCGAACATCGAGACGTTGTTCAGCAGCAGGTAAAGGCCCGCCATCACCACTAGGAAGATCAGTACACGCCATGTGGCTGGCAGAGGCTGCGCGGCGCGGCTCATCACACCCAATGGGGTGATGGCAACGCGGCGCAGGGTGATCAGCGACGATACCAGCGCGAGCACGGTGACTCCGGCGAGCACGCCCACGAGCACCGGCAGGCCAACCCACAATTCCTGGAACATGAAATGACGGTTCTGGAATTTCAGCAGCATGATCAACGGCATGACCGCACAATAACCGACAATGCCGATACCAGCGCCGAACAATGCCTGGATCGCAGCGTCGAGCGCGGTCAGTTTGACCACTTGAGCGGTGGTCGCGCCGGCCAGCCTGAGCGCGGACAATCGCGCATCCCTACGGGATGCGGCCAAACGGGCCGCGGAGCCCGCAAGCGAAACGAACGGAACGACGAGCATCAGGCAAGCGAACGCGGCCAATATTACATAGCCGTCCGAATAGGTGTCCATAACCGCCGCGGAACGTTCGGCGGTCCAACGCGTTCCCGGCGCGGCGACGAACATGCCTGCCTCGTTCCTGGCACGTTCCCACGCTTCATGGGTGCCGGGCGCACAGGAAGCGGAATTGATCAGACAACCGAGCGTATGATCGGCGGAGGCACGCCAGATGAAACCGTGCACGCCTCCCAGCACAGTCAGGAAAATCGTGGTGGCCGCCGCAAAGGCAATGACCGCGAGCGCCGATGTGCGTTCGCCTATGCCGCGAGCGCCTCGGCGGTGGAACAGTTTCCATAGGGTGAAGGTGTTCATTGTTCGCCTCCGAGCAGTCGCCCATCGCACATGGTGACCGTCCGGCTACAGAAGGCGGCCACGTTCGGATCGTGGGTGACGACAACCACGGCCGACCCGTTGGCCTGTGCGGCGTCCATGAGTATGCCCATGACTTCGCGCCCGGTGGCTTGGTCGAGTGCTCCGGTGGGTTCGTCGGCGAATACGACCGAAGGGTTCGTGGCGAGCGCACGGGCGATGGCCACACGCTGCATCTGGCCGCCGCTCATCTCGCCGGGGCGGTGCGAGGCGAGATGTTTGAGGCCGAGACGTTCCAGCCAAAGCATGGCGGTATCGGTGGCCTGCGAGTAGTCCGTTCCGCCGAGCATCAACGGCAGCGCGATGTTTTCGACTGCAGGCAGTTCGGGGAGCAGCTGCCCGGATTGGAAGACGAAGCCGAAGGCGTTGCGGCGCAGCATGGTGCGGTCCTGATCACAGATGCCGGTGAGCTCGTAGGCGCAATTGTTGCGCACATGGTAGGTAACCTGGCCGGACGTGGGCAGGTCGATGCCGGCAAGGATGTGCAGCAGCGTGGATTTGCCGGAGCCGGAAGGGCCCATGATGGCGACCGTTTCGCCGACGTTGAGACGAAAACTCACGTTGTTGAGCGCCGGTGCGGTGTTGGCGAGCGCACTCATCGGAGTCGCGCCGACACGGTTCGCGGTTCTGCGTCGCGCCGCATAGTCCATGATGAGGTTGGTTGCGGTGATGACCGGCCTGCCTACGGGAATGAGGGCATGCGCTGCCGTGCGGTCGCTCGCCGCGTAGGCGTTCGTTGTATAGGCATTCGGTGCGGCGACCGATGCGTTGACGTTCTGATTCCGTTTCATATGTCACACGCTATGCCCCCGAAGCCCTCCCCTCCATCGGACGTTGGGAGGATTCGACGCGCCTGACCTCATCCGAAGGAATGACCACAGGCCGTGCCCGCATACGGCGCCGGCGTGGGAACGGTAAGCGACGAGATGCCGCACGCTCAACGGTGATGTCAGCGACGCACGTCAGCGATAGGCTGCGGCGAGCGCGTTGAGACGTGCCGCAAAACGCGGCCAATCGGTACGCATGGCGGTGAGCAGCTTCAATCCGCCGACCTGTTCGATCGGCACCCATGCGATCTCCATGCTTTCATCGTCGTTCGCCTTCGGCTCGACCGTGTGCCCGGGCTTTTCGAACGCGAACACGGTGGTGTACGCCCACGGACCGTGATCCTCGCAATAGGAGCCGACCACGTCGATGTCTTCCGGCGTGATGTTCGCCTCCTCATAGCTTTCACGCAACGCGCCTTCGATCGGGGTCTCCCCCTGGGCGGTCGCGCCTCCTGGAATGCCCCATGTGCCGCCTTCAGCCGACCAGACGGCACGATGCTGCATCACCACATGCGTGACATTGCCGGTCCGCTCGTCGCGGCGGGCCAGCAGCACACCGGAAGCGCCGTTCACACCCCAATGCTTGCGCCCGCAATCACAATCAATCCAGCCATCGCCTGGCTGGTGCACGTTCTCCTTGGGCGGTTCGATGCCCGCATGCCCGGCGCCTTCGGCCTTGCTTTCCGTAGGCGCAAGCTCGGAGCGCACATTCCACAAATCAGGCCATGCGATGCCCAGCCGTTCCGTAAGACGGCGCACCAACGGCAGACTCAAGCCGATAATGCCGCTCGGATCGCCTTCGATACCGTCGATGAAGGCCCCACCGAAGCCTTCCAGCGTGAACGACCCCGCAACTTCCAGCGGCTCGCCGGTGGCGATGTAACGTTCGATGTCATCACCGCTGAATTCCGAGAAATGCACGACAGCATGGCTGGCGTCGCGCACCACGCGGCCGGTGGCGAAGTCGACAAGGCAATGGCCTGTCCACAGTTCGCCAGTAGCGCCGCTCATATGCTTCAGCCGTTCGCGGGCGGCTTCGACGCTATGCGGCTTGCCGTAGCATTCGCCATCCATAAGGAACATGGAATCGCAGCCGAGAATCAGCGGCCCGACACTGCTGTGCACCAGGCCGGGGCGGCTAGCGGTGAACACGTTGATGGGCTGGGTCTCGGTGGGGATGCTCACGCCGGAGAAGTCACGGGTGGTAGCGATATGCGCGGTGGAATAGTCGATCGGCTTGCCGGGCTCCGTTTCATTGCGCGCGGCTTCGGCATCGGCCTGCGACTGGCCGGCAGCCTTCAGCGGGTAGCCGACGACGCACTCGCCGCTCGCCGCATCGGCCGTGGCCGCGACATTGCGGTACGCCTGATATACGGCCTGGGCCTTGGCCTCGGCCAGAATGGCCACGCGTTCGCCGATGGACAGCTCGCCGACGTCGATGCCGTCCTTCGCTGCGGCGGCCGCCAATGCGGCCAGCTCGTCCACATGTGAGACGCGGATCGTGGGGCACACGCCAGCCGCGTTCAGCACGTTGCGGCGCGGCATGGATTTGGATGCCAGAATCAGCGGAATGGCCATGATGTCGAACTCCTCTACCGTCGTATTCACGGAAACCTTGTGAGCCACAGCATAGCGCACCATGGCGCACACGAACCGGCATAACCCACATGCCACGCACCCCTGCGCCTTATGTTGCCACCCCGACGCCTCGGGCTAAGGGGAAACGAAACGGGGTCTTCCGCCGGTGCAGGCGGAAGACCCCGTGAACAGGAAGAGCGAATCGCCAATCAGCCATGGTTATCTATTCAGCATATGTTGCGTAGAGAAGGCTATCTAAAAAATCACTCAGGAATGCTTTCGGAATACATTTTCTCAGCAATGTCATGGTCTATCTGGACGTTATCACCAACGACATCATCCATGATAAGAGGGAAGACCTCGTAAAGATCTTTAAGCGCATTTTCTCGCTTAAAGACCATGTCATACGCTGTAGCTCCGTCACAGCAGCGGATGTGCTCTTTCACAGGCCTACCCGACACCTTCCAAGGCTGGTCATAACGTTCGGATGTCTTAGGAACGATCTGAAAGATGTATGCCACTGCTCCATGAGTTTTCGCAGCGAGATCTAGTGTATCCCATACTTCCTTTTCATCAGAGGCTTTAATCGTATTAAAGCGGTTCTTGACTTCCGCAACCAATGGCTTCCCAAAACGAGGCTCAATAACCCCCGGTTCCATTTTGAGATCGATGCCACCGCCATTTGAACCAAGATCTACCCAGCCAGGGGCAAGACTCAAAACATGCTGATGCCATAAGCCAACACTATTAGACAAAGTCTTGTTTATTTTCCTCTCAACCTCAAAATGAAGCACATTCTCCAAACTACTCCCGGCAATAATTGCCTGAGCCATTAAGGTAAAAGGATCTGGTGGATTCTTTTTCTCACTCTTCCTCTTAAGCGCTGATCCAAAGACATGCTTTGTCTTTTCATACAATGCTTCTTGATCAATCCAATCTAAGCCATAATCATGTTCCATTGTCGTTCCAATCCTTCTGCCCGTTTGAAAGACTGGACAACAGTCTAGCAATATACGACTCCCATCGATAAACGGAAACCACCGAGTTTCATGATATAGGGTAACCCTTGCTTAAGCAAGGGTTACCCTATATCATGAAACTATGGAGCAAGTAACAGTAACAGAAGCAAGTCATCTCTTGGATGTATCAGCCGACACGATTCGACGTTGGTCAAAACTCGGTCTACTGCGTTGCACTCGGGATAAAAACAACAACCGCCTGTTTGACCTTGAAGAAATTCGTCGCGTAAGGCACAGGCATGAAACTCCAGTACCTGAGGGTAAACCTCGATTTAAAGTTCTTACAGCGCAGCCAACAAATTATGTAAGCCTAGAGCTATTTGCTGGAGCTGGAGGAACTGCTCTTGGAATGCATAACGCCGGATTTCAGCACATAATGCTTAACGAGTTTGACAAAAACGCATGTGCAACCTTACGACTTAACATGCCTTCCTGGAATGTCGTAGAAGGCGATGTGCATGAAGTTGATTTCACTGAATACGAGGGAAAAGTAGATTTGCTTCAAGGTGGTGTGCCTTGTCAAGCTTTTTCTTATGCAGGTTTGTCCCGAGGATTTGAAGACACACGCGGAACTCTGTTTTTCGAATTTGCTCGCGCAGCTAAGCAAGTACAGCCAAAAGTGCTCATGATGGAAAATGTTCGTGGATTACTTACCCATGACCATGGCAGAACAATCATGACAATGATTCATACCCTTGATGACATTGGGTACAAAGTAGCCATAAAAGTCCTACACGCCCAATTTCTCGATGTTGCCCAGAAACGCGAGAGACTCGTACTTATAGGAGTGCGCAAAGATCTCGACATGCCAATTCTTTATCCAAAAGAGACAAGTGACATTCTCACGCTCTGGGACGCAATCGGAGATTGCCCTAAATCAGAGGGAATGGAGTACTCTCCGGCCAAAAAGAAGGTACTTAGTTTGGTACCTCCCGGCGGCTATTGGAAAGACCTCCCCCCAGACATACAGAAGTCATATCTGAAGGGGTCGTATAACCTTCCTGGCGGAAAAACAGGAATGGCACGACGTCTCGCTTGGAATGAACCTTCTCTGACCCTGACCTGCGCACCTGCTCAAAAACAAACGGAACGTTGTCATCCCTCAGAAACAAGACCTCTGACTGTTCGAGAATATGCGCGAATTCAGAGTTTCCCCGATACTTGGAAATTTGCAGGCTCGATTGCCTCCCAATACAAGCAAATAGGCAATGCGGTACCATGCAATCTTTCTTTTCATGTCGGAAGAGCCATTATCGCCATGCTAAGCGGCAATGACAGGGGATCATTCAGAGAGGTACCACCTATCAATATCGCCAACATGACAACAGAGACGCTTAAGCACGAGGCTCTGAGCGCGCTCTAAGACACAGCACACGGATTCCTTGTCAAATACCACGGGGTCTTCCGCCGGTGCAGGCGGAAGACCCCGTGAACAGGAAGAGCGAATCGCCGATCAACCATGGCGGATCAGCTGCGCTCCACCTCGACACCCTTGGTGTTGATCGGCAGGTGCAGCACCCTCCAATGGCCGGAGGCGAGCTGTTCGGCGGCCACCGTATCGATGGCCTCGCGAGCGTCGCCATAGTGCAGCACGAGCACGCACGGACCCGCGCCGGACACGGCCGCGGCATACCCGTGCGAGCGGAACAGCGCGATCAGATCGGTGGACGGCTGCATCAGCGGCGCACGGTACTGCTGGTGAAGCTTGTCCTGCGTGGCCACGTACATCAGCGCGTTCGGCTCGACGCCCTCGACCGGATTCATCGCGGCAGGCAGCAGTCCGACTCGCGAGACGTTGTAGACCGCATCGCGGTACGCGACCTCCTTCGGCAGAGCCTCGCGCGCCTTCTCCGTAGACAGCTCGTAATCCGGCACGAACACGGCCGCGGTCACGGCTGGATCGACCGGATAGTTGACCGTATGGAAACCACCATGCAACGGCTCGCCACCGGGAACCGGCACGGAACCGACGCCCTCGGGCATCTCGAAATCCCAGCTCACCGTAAGCCCACCGAACACCGCCGGCGCAACATTATCCGGATGACCTTCGAAATGCGCGGCCATGTCGAAAATGGCGGCACGATTCAACTCGCCATCCTGCGCAAACGCGGCGGCCGCTGCGATGCCCGCGACAATGGCCTCTGCGGAAGAGCCCATGCCACGCGCCTGCGGAATATTGTTCGTGGCTTCAAGCGTGAAACCGAGATTACCCAGCCCAAAGGTGGCACAGGCACGGCGGAACGTGGACACCACCAGATGCGTTTCATCGCGCGGCAGCGTATCCTCGCCTTCGCCATGGATGATGACATGCGCGACACCGTCCGAAGGATCCTCGTTCAGCGTGAAGACGAGCTCGTCGTGATAGTCGAGCGCCAGACCGACGGTGTCGAATCCCGAACCCAGATTCGCGCTGGTCGCCGGCACGCTCACATGGACGCGATTGCAAATCGGCTTCATCAGTCAAGCACTCGCAGAATGGACGGTTCGCCGGCAACGAAATCAAGCCCCTGCACGGCTTCTACGGTCTCACGCAAAGTGACCTCATCGGTCAGGTGCGTGACCAGACGCAGCTGCTGAATCTCACCGTCATAGCCCGGATCGGTGACGGACGGCTTAAGATCCTGGTTCACACCGTTGATGGATACGCCGCGCTTGGCGAATTCGGCGGCGATGGCGGCCAGCACGCCCGGCTTGTCGTGAATGAGGAAGCGCACGGCGAACGCGGCCTTGGACGCCTCGATCGGAGCCTTCTTCAGATCCTTGTACAGCGGGATGGACGGGCCGGTGCAGCCTGCGGCGATATGACGGGCCACGGTGACCACGTCACCCACCACGGCGGAAGCGGTCGGCGCGCCGCCTGCGCCGCGACCGTAGAACATGAGGTCGTCGGCGGCCTCGGCCTTGACGAACACGGCATTGAAGGAACCGTGCACGCTGGCCAGCGGGTGGGTTTCGGGGATGAGTGCCGGGTAGACGCGGGCGGACACGCCCTCGTCGCCGTTCTCGACCACGGCGAGCAGCTTGATGACCTTGTGCTCGGCGGTGGCGGCGGCGATATCGTCGGCGGTGATCTTGGTGATGCCCTCGACGGAGACGTCGTCGATGGTGACGGCGGTGTGGAAGCCGAGCGTGGCCATGATGGCGGCCTTGTTGGCGGCGTCGTAGCCTTCGATGTCACCGGTCGGGTCGGCCTCGGCATAGCCCTTGGCCTGCGCGTCCTTGAGCACATCGTCGAAGTCGAGGCCCTTGGTGGTCATCTCGTCGAGAATGTAGTTGGTGGTGCCGTTGACGATGCCCAGCATGCTGGTCACCTTGTCGCCGACGAGGGATTCGCGCAGCGGGCGCAGGAACGGGATCGCGCCGCCCACGGCTGCCTCGAAGTAGATGTCGACGCCCTTGGCCTCGGCCGCAGCGTACAGTTCCGGGCCGTACTTGGCCAGCAGCGCCTTGTTGGCGGTGACGACGGATGCGCCGGATTCGATGGCGGCGAGCACGAACTTGCGGGCCACACCGGTGCCGCCGATCAGTTCGATCACAATGTCGCTGTTGGTGGCCACGGACATGGTGTCAGTGGTGACGATGGACTTGTCGATCCACGGGAAGGGGTCGGTTTCGGCCGGATCAAGGCAGGCGACGCCGGTGAGTTCGATCGGACGACCGATGCGTGCGGTCAGTTCGTCCTTCTGCTCGACGATCAGACGGGCGGTCTGCGATCCGACGGTGCCGGCGCCCAAAAGCCCGACGCGGATGGGGGTTTCGTTCTCGTTTGCCACTGTGAACCCTTAACCTTTCTATGCTTGCGCATGCGTGACTTGTGTTCATTCTACGAACGCAATATGACGAGCGCCCCGGGCGTCCCACCGGGCAATACCGCCGGCGGCCGGCACGAGCCCCGATATGCATCCCTATAGGCGCCCCGATATGCGAAACGGCGCACGCCGAGCAGTATCGCCCGACGCACGCCGCGTTCCGGCCGCGCACAACCCGTGCGCCATGCCGGTATTCGTCTCTTCGACTCGCCTATTCGCTGACGTCCCAGTCCAGCAGGTCGTCGATGGTCTGACGGCGGATCATCACATGCGCGCCCTCTTCGGACACACCCACCACCGCCGGGATCAGCGCCTGGTTGTAGTTGCTGGCCATCGTGCGGCCGTATGCGCCGGTGACCGGCACCGCGAGCACGTCGCCGCGCTTGATGTCGGCGGGCAGCTGGCATTCGTGCACGATGATATCGCCGGACTCGCAGTGCATGCCGACCACGCGCGAGAGCTTCGTCTCATCGGAGCCCTTGCGGTTCGCCAGCTTCACCGCGTAATCGGCGCCGTACAGCGCCGGACGGATGTTGTCGCTCATGCCGCCGTCGACGGACACGTACACGCGTTCGGTGACGGGGTTGCCGGCCTTGTCCGTGGTGTCGCCGCTGAGTCGGACCGGCTTGACGGTGCCGACACGGTACAGCGTCACCCCGGCCGGGGCCACGATCCAGCGGCCCGGCTCGAAGGAGATGACCGGCGCGGGCATGCCGAGCGCACGGTTGATGGACGACACGGCCTGGGACAGACGCCCAAGCTCCGCATCGATGTCCATCGAATCCTCGCCGTCGGTGTAGGCCACGGAATACCCGCCGCCCAAGTCGACTTCCGGCAGCGTGTAGGCGTCGGTGGCGTAGAAGGTCTTGCGCAGCAGCATCATGCGCTTGGCGGCCTGGATGAACGCGTCGGCGTCGTGGATGTTGGAACCGATGTGCGAATGCACGCCGACCAGTTCGAGCACGTCCTGATGACGGTAGATCTCCTTGAGCACGGCGAGCGCCGGGCCGTCCGCCACCATGGTCATGGCGTCGGCGAGCTTGCGGTCGCCTTCGGAGACCTTCTCGTGGCTCAGGTCGTACGGGTATTTGATGTCGTATTGCAGTTCGCGCTGCGCGGGCTTGCCGTCCGACTTGACTGCGGCGCCCTCGTTCTCGGCGAGACGCGCGTTGGAGCCGGCCGGCGTGACGTCGGTCAGGTCGTCCAGAACGCTGAGCTTGCTTGTATCCGCGCCGGCGGGAAGCAGCGCGACGCCGAATTTCTGGTCCTCGTGCGCGGTGGAGATGAACTCGTGGCCGCCCGCATGGATGCCGGAGGTCACGCGCAGCATGACGCGTGCGCGCTTGCCCATTGTGCGTGCGATCCGTGCGATGCGTTCCGGTTCGCCAGGCTCGTCGACGACGATTTTCGCAAAGCCCTGTTCGATGGCGAGCGCGATTTCCTCGTCGGACTTGTTGTTGCCGTGCAGCACCAGTCTGCGGCCGGGCACGCCGGCTGCGAGCGCGATGCGCATCTCGCCCATGGAGCAGGTGTCGATGAGCATGCCGGCACCGGTGACGATGCGGCAGATTTCCTTGCTCAGGAAGGCCTTGCCGGCGAAGCTCACGTGGGTGACGGTGTTGTCGAAGGCGTTGGCGGCGGCGTGCACGAAGCGTTCGGCGCGGTGGCGCACCTCGTCGGTGTCGATGAGGTAGAGCGGCGAGCCGAATTCGTCGAGCAGGCTTCCCGCGGTGCGCCCGTGGAAGGTGATTTCGCCGTTCTCGTTGACGGCGCTGGCTTCAGGCCAGATCGGGGTGACTGCCATGCCTGATCACATCTTTTCCGGTGCGGTGCAGCCGAGCAGGTCGAGCCCTTCGGCGATGACGGTGCGCACGGCGTCGTTGAGCTTGAGTCGTGCGGCGGCGCGTGCCGGTTCCGGGGCCTTGGCGATGCGCAGGGCTTCCGCCTCTTCGCCGCGGGCTTCCAGGTCGGTGAGTTCCATCGGCACCACGCGTTCCACGTTGTACCACTTGTGGTAGGTGGCGGCGAGGTCTTCCAGGTAGTGCGCCACGCGGTGCGGGGCGCGCAGGTCGCCGGCTTCGCGCAGCAGGGCGGGCCACTGGGCGAGCGCGGCGAGCACTTCGCCGTCGGCGGGGGTGTTGAGCAGGCTCAGGTCGGCGCCCTCGTAGGTGATGCCGGCCGCCGCCGCGTTGCGGTCCACATTGCAGGAACGTGCGTGCGCGTACTGCACGTAGTACACCGGGTTCTCGTTGCTGTGGGATGCGAGCAGGTTCAGGTCGATGTCGACCGGGGAGTTGTAGTCGGTGCGTGCCAGCGAGTAGCGGGAGGCATCCACGCCGATGGCGTCGGTCAGATCGTCGATGGTGACGACGTTGCCGGCGCGCTTCGACATGCGCACGGCCTTGCCGTCCTTCATCACGTTGACCAGCTGGCCGATGAGAATCTGCATGTTCTCGCCCGGCTTGTCGCCGAACGCCTCGCACATGGCCATCATGCGGCCGATGTAGCCGTGATGGTCGGCGCCAAGCATGTAGATGGCCACGTCGGCCGGGTTGACCTCGCGGTGGCGCTTGTTGCGGTAGTAGGCGATGTCGGCGGCGAAGTATGCGTAGTTGCCGTCGGATTTGATGATTACGCGGTCCTTGTCGTCGCCATGCTTGGTGGAGGCGAACCAGGTGGCGCCGTCCTTTTCGAAGATGTCTCCGCGTTCGCGCAGATCGGCGATGGCCTTGTCGACTTCGCCATCGGAGTACAGGCTGTTCTCGTGGAACCACACGTCGAAGTTGACGCGGAAGTTCTTCATGGACTTCTGGATCTCGTCGAACATCATCGGCACGGCGCGCTTGCGGAATTCCTCGCGCTGCTCGGAATCGCCCTCGCCCAGCGGCTCGCCGTCCTTGTCGACGCCGCCGTCCACGCGAGGCAGGTTCAGGATGTCGACGCCGTCCGCCGTGGCCTCGTCGATCACGCGCTTGGCGATCTCGTCGATGTACGCGCCCTTGTAGCCGTCGATCGGCGTGACCTCGCCATGCGCGGCGGCCACGAGGGACTTGGCGAAACGGTTGATCTGCTCGCCGTGATCGTTGAAGTAGTATTCGCGCACCACCTTGGCGCCGTTGGCTTCGAGCACACGGGCCATGGAGTCGCCGACCGCGGCCCAGCGGGTGCCGCCGATGTGGATCGGGCCGGTCGGATTGGCGGAAACGAACTCAAGGTTCAGGGTCTCGCCGCCAAGATGATCGTTCTTGCCGTAGGAGTCGCCGGCTTCGAGCACGGCGTCCACCACGGCAGCCGCGGAGGCGGAATCGAGCACGATGTTGATGAAGCCGGGGCCGGCCACCTCGACGGACTTGATGCCGTCGGCCTTGGTGAGTTCCGCGGCGAACAGCTCGGCGAAATCACGGGGCTTCATGCCGGCCTTCTTGGCCAGCTGCATGGCGGCGTTGGAGGCCCAATCGCCGTGCGCACGGTCCTTCGGACGCATGACGGCGAACTTGGCCTGCGGGGGGATAAGATCTGCGGTTAACGTACCGGCCTTGCCTTCGTTCACAAGGTCGTTGACGATGTTGAAAATCAGTTCACTAAGCGCTTCTGGACTCATTCCTCCAAGTCTACCGAGCGCGCAGACAGAAACGCCCCTTCCATCCCGCCCCGGCTTTCCAAGCCTATGCACGCTTGGAAGCCCGAACGGGGGAAGAGGCATACGGTCGAAAAACCGGCGGAACCAACGAGTCAGCGCCTGGCGTTCCTGCGGCGACGCCACGCCACGGACAGGTAGTAGCCCACGTAGCACAGCACGACGAACGGAATCATGTACAGCAGGGTCGAACGCTGCGACGGATCAAGCACCACCAGCACCAGCGCACCGATGCACATCACGATCGCGGCGATCGGCACGAACGGATAGCCCGGCGCCTTGTATCGCAGCTCGCTCACGGTATGCCCCTCGCTGATCCAACGCCTGCGGAACAGGATATGGCATACGGAAACCGACATCCACACCACCAGCGTGGCCAGACCGGACACGGCCACGAGCGCGAGATACACGGTCGACGCGGCCACCACGGAAGACAGCAGCGCCAGCAGGGAGCCGACCATGCTGAACAGCACGGCGAACACCGGCACGCCATGGAAGTTCGTCTTGGCGAGCGCGGACGGGATCATATGCTCCTTGGCCAGCGACCACACCATGCGCGAGCACACGTACAGGCCGGAGTTCGCGGCGGACAGCACGGCGGTGAGCACCACGAAGTTCATGATGTCGCCGGCGAACGGCATGCCGATGGACTGGAACACGAGCACGAACGGGCTGGTGTCGACGCCGGCCTTTTGCCACGGGATCAGCGCGGACATGACGGCGATGGAGCCGATGAAGAAGATGGCCAGACGCAGCACCGTGGTGTGCACGGCCTTGGGGATGGCCTTCTGCGGATCCTTGGTCTCGCCTGCGGCCACGCCCACGACCTCGGTGCCGGAGAACGCGAACACCACGGTGAGCAGTGTGGAGAAAACCGGGACGATGCCGTTCGGCAGCAGGCCTTCCGACACGAAATTGCCGAACATCGGCGCATGGCTGTAGCCCTTGATCGGAATGATGCCGAAGATCGCCAACAGGCCGATCACGATGAACGCGACGATCGCCACCACCTTGATGGACGCGAACCAGAATTCCGATTCGCCATACAACCGCACGGAAAGAATATTGAGCAGGAACACCACGACGATGAACACCGCCGACCACACCCACGCCGGCGAATGCGGGAACCAGCGCTGCATAAGCAGGCCCGCCGCGGTGAATTCGGAGGCGAGCGCCACGGCCCAGTTCAGCCAATACAGCACGGCGATGGTGAATGCGGTGCCGGGGCCGATGAACTTCTTGGCGTACAGGTGGAAGCTGCCGGCGTACGGCATGGCAACGGACAGCTCGCCGAGGCTCAGCATGATGAAGTACACCAGCAGCGAACCGATGCCGTAGGCGAGAATCGCGCCGAACGGGCCGGCCTGGTGAATGGTGTAGCCGGAGCTCAGAAACAGACCGGTGCCGATCACGCCGCCCAGCGAGATCATGGTCAGGTGGCGGGCGCTCATCTTGCGTTCGAGACCGCCCTGCTCGTCCGTTTTGGCTTTCTCGTCCGCATCACTCGACGGCGAGAGCTTGGATTCGGCTGATTCGGCGGCAACTTGCGATTCGGCCATTGCTTACGGCTCCTTCATATCAGCTTGATATCAGCTTGGGAAGCGGCGTGAATTGGCAGGCCGCCCAAACGCAACACTATACGTGAGGCAGGCGAATCGAAGGCCGGAGCATACAAGTATGTGGCCATGCTCCATGGCTTGCTCTGCGGCCACGCGGGCTTGCCGGGTGCGGCAGCGACATATGCTGATCGCACCGGATTACAAGCCTGCACGGAACGGCCGCGTTCCCAGCAACCGCCGATACAATAAGGGCAGATTACACAGCCGCGAATCCGAAAAGACTGGGCGGCGTGTGAACGGATAGGGGGCATCATGGGCAAACGAAGCGTTCGTATCGCAGTCGTGTCGGCACTGATCGCCGCACTGGTCGCCATCCCCTGCGCCGTCGCCCTGCAGTTCTGCATCCGAGCCTTGGAATACGTGCCGACCTGGCAGATGCCCCTGATCATCGCGCATCGCGGCGACACCACGCATGCGCCGGAGAATTCAACACAATCCATCGCCGCTGCCGGCAGGGCGCACGCCGACTATGCGGAAATCGATGTCCGCCTGACCGCGGACGGCAGACCGGTGGTGTTCCATGATCGCAAGACCGGAAGGCTGGCCACCAGCGGTTTGAACCGCAAGGTCAACAGCCTGACATACCGGCAGCTTGCAGGCATGCGCATGGGCAAGCCGTGGATCAACCATCACGCCGGTTTCTACCATGTGCCCACCTTGGACCAGGCGATCGAAACCGCGCAGCGGACGAACGACCATCTCGGTCTGCTGATGGAAATGAAGACCGACGATCTTCACGCGCCGAAGCTGGCGTACACCATGTCGCACGCCGTGGAAAAGCTGGGGTTTGCGAAACGCACCATGGTCATGTCGACCAGCAGGCAGGCTGTCGACGTGATGCATGCGCTCCACCCGGATTGGCACGTCGGCTGGTGCCTGAGCGGCAACGCCAAGCGGGTGGATTGGCGGCAGCCCATGGATTTCGTGGTGATCCGCTCCCATGAGGTCACGCGAAAGTTCATGTTCGAGGCCAAGGTTCATAACGTCCCCGTATATGTCGGGCAGGCGGACAGCCACCATGCCGTAAACCATGCGCTGGCCTCGGGAGCGCGCGGTCTGCTAAGCAACAACGTGCATCATACGATTCCCGCTGTCCGCTCGTATCTTGTCAAGGTCTCGCTTCGCGACGCGCTGCTGGAGAAGCTTGGCATACGCAAGTGAGCCGGGAATACGTGCGGACGGCGGGAATCATGGGGATCAGCGATCCCGTTTGATACGGGATATGACGATCGTTTCGGTCTGACTGATCGGCTGATCGGTCAATCAGTCAATCGGCCAATCACTGAACGGCGATGGCGTCGATCTCGACGAGGGCGCCCTTCGGGATGTTGTTGCCACCGAAGGCCACGCGGGCGGGCTTGACGGCACCGGTGAAGGTCTTGGCATACACATCGTCGACCTCATGGAAGTCATCGACGTTCTTCATGTAGATGGTGGCGCGAACGACCTTGTCGAAGCCGCTGCCCGCAGCCTCAAGGATGTTGCCGATGTTCTTCAGCGCCTGCGCCGCCTGCTCGCCGGCGGATGCACCGGCCAGTTCGCCGGTGGCGGGGTCGATGCCCAGCTGTCCGGAGACGAACACGAAACCGTTCGCCTTCACGCCCTGGCTGTACGCGCCCAGCGCGGCCGGGGCCTGCGGGGTTGCAACTGCTTCGAGAGAATCGCTCATGATGTGCTCCTTGCGATCGGGGCATGCGCCTGTGCACGCGTGCCTAAGCCATAGCCGGCAACCGACGCCGGCTCTTTCCCAGCAGTCTACTTGCCCGCGCTGAAAGCCCGCCGTTCTCTGCCCGCAATCCGGCCATGACGTATGTTGTGCTGTTGCAAAATAGCGGCGGGCGACGGATGCCATGGCAAAACACGACAATCCGCGCCCCCATTTGTCGCAAAATCACCGCACACGTCGCGATCCATGCGGTTTCACGACAACTTGATCCCCCAGCTGTCGTGAAATACCCGCATACGTGAAATCTCATGGCAAAACGCGACAACATCGGCACGAAATTGTCGTGAAATGGCGGCAGACAGCGGGGTTCATGCGGTTTCGCGACAACAGGCAGGCCTATTTGTCGCGAAATGACGGCGGGTGTCAGACTTCATGGCAAAACATGACAGGTTAGGAGAGCAGAAGGCATCATGACAGGTTGACGGCAAAGGTGCCGCGACATAACAGGACGCGTGCGCACAAGATGCAGTCATCCGCACGCATATGCATACGAACTGCGCGCATGAAAAAAGGGCTTCAGTCGAATGACTGAAACCCTACCGGTGGGCTTGATGGGGGTCGAACCCACGACCTTCTGTTCCGGAGACAGACGCTCTATCCACTGAGCTACAAACCCAAGCAACTCCCCCACTCTACACCATCTGAGAGAAAACCTCAGCCACAGACACGGCATCGCCACAATCAGCCGATACGCCCCGGCACACCTCGAATCGATCCCCAACGCACACCAAATCATGCACGCCCGCAACACCATCGGCCGTAAACCGCGACCATACGGCTTATATCGCCAAATCCCGCGCATTCCGTGCAATAAAACCATCTAGACTTGAGTTATGTCTGAGCCAACGAATGATTTCCAATACGAGCGGCGCTTCTTCTGCCACACGCTGCCCGCAGAATACCGCAGAAACAATCCACCCGAGCTGATCATCCAAAGCTATTACGTGCATTCCGGCAACTATGCGCTGCGTGTACGGCTCACCTCCGACAGCATCAACCTCGGCATGGATTGCGACACCTACCCCATCGACGTGCTGCATGAATACCGCGACGAGTTCTCCCACGCGTATGTGACGGTGAAGGGGCCGGCCTCGCTGGGCACGCGGTATGAGAAGGAGATGGAGATCGATATCCATATCGCCTCGGAACTGGTCAAGCGCGGCGGCGACACGATCATCAAGAACCGCTACCCCGTGTGGATCGCTGAGGACGGTTGGAACGTGGACGTGTTCGGTGCGACGAATGCGCCGCTGATCATTGCGGAGGCCGCACGCCGCACACCGGTGACCAACCTGACGATTCCGACGTTCTGCCTGACCGAAATCACCGACCAGCCACGATTCAACAACGAAAGCCTGGCCGCACAGCCGTTCAGCAGGTGGGCCGGCGAGTTCGAGGCGGAACTGAGCGAGCACGGCCCGAGCTTCCAGCAGATGTTCGGCACGAACAAGCGGGGCGACTGACCGGGTATCTACGGAACGTCCGCTGCACCCGCCGAAAACAACATCTGACGACTCGCACGCCCGAACCCATACGCCCGAACCCACGCTCAGACAGGGCATACGCGCGGCAATGCACGGCAAACGAAGAATCCGGCGGAACCACAACGGCTCCGCCGGATTCTTCGTCTTCAACAGACTGCGATTAATGCCAACGCTTCACCGGCGCATCACCGACGCATCGGCAATCGGCACCCAGCACCTTGGCCAGCAACCAGCAATCAGTACATCAACGTGGCCAGGCGGCGACGTGCCGCGACCAAACGGGGATCGCCGGCCTCGGGAATGGTGAAATATTCAAGCAGACGCTGGCGGACCGGCTCGATATCCGCCTTATGACCTGCGGCCACGAAATCCAGCAGACGGTCGAACGCGTCCTGGATCTGCCCGCCGATCATGTCGATATCGGCCACGGCGAGCTGTGCTTCCACATCGTCCGGGCGATCGGCCGCGGCGGCGCGCACATCGCGCACATCGGCGTTGGCGGAACGTGCCAGCAGCAGCGCCTTGGCACGCTCGCGGGCGGCAAGCGTGTCGTTGGGGTTCGATTCAAGCACCTGCGCGTATGCGGCGGCGGCACCGGCATAGTCGCCGGACTGAGCCAGCTGGTACGCCTCCTGATGCTCCGGCGGCACCACGGATGCCGGGCCCGCGGCACCTTCGCCCTTCGCGTCGGCGGAATCGGGATCGCCGGAATACGGTGCAGTACCGCTCACACCGGCCTGCTGGGCCATGGCCACGATCTTCGGCAGCACCTGGTCGGTGATCTGCTTCATCTCGTCGTCGCTGGGCAGACCCTGCAACAACGGCATCGGACGGCCGCCGATCAACGCGAACAACGCGGGAGCGCCCTGCACCTGCAGCGCCTGGGCGATGGACGGGTTGGAGGCGATATCGATACGGGACAGCTGGATCTGGCCGTTCATCGCGTTGACCGCGTCGGCGAGCGCGCGTGCCATCGGGAACAGGCGATCGTCGGTCGGAATCCACAGGAACAGCAGGATCGGGAAAGTGGTCGAGGTCTGCACCATCGCCTGGAACGTGTTCTCGGTGGTGTCGATCACGTAACCGCCGGCTGCCGGGGCGCCGCCGGCCTGGCCGGGCTCGGCCTTGACCTGGTGCTTCAACGCTTCCAGATCGACCGCCCCCGCCAACGAAACCCCCGGATTGAACTGCTGCTGACCTGCCATGGTACCCTCCAAAAACAAAAATCGTTGCTGGCTTAACTATAAGTACCAGCAACGATTTCATGCTGCGCAAAATCCGCTGTATTGCGGGTGCGACTTGTGCTAGCGGATGCCCGCTACGGCCAGTGCGGCCTATATCGCCTCCACCTTGACGGGCTGACGTTCCGCGCCCACGGCCACGATCTGCTGATTCGAGCCGGCGGCGGGAATCCACAGCGCGATCACGTTCACATAGGTGACCCTCATGGTGCTGGTGGCCTTGCCGTTGCCGAACAATGCCTTTTCCTCGTCGGAGGCCGGCAGCGATTCGCGTCCTTCGCCGGCCTGCCTGGTCCAGGTGGAGTCGATGCGCGCCACGACCAGGTCGCCGCCGTCCGCGGCCGAACGCATGATCTTGATCTGGTCCTTCGGCACGGTGAAGACCTGCTGCTGCGTGCCCTTGTTGGCCTCCATGCCCTGCTGCACCGTGGCGGCGAGCTGCTGTAGGTCGTCGCGGAACATGTCGTCGGCGAAGTCCTTCTTGTAGGCGCTGGCGTCGCCCTTGTTCAGCAGGTCGCAGTATTCGTTCACCGCTTCGGCCGGTGTGGCCACCAGCTTGGCGTCTTTGGCGGTGCCCATCTCGCTGCCCAGTTTGGGCACTTCGAACTTCGGCAGTTTCGCGCCTTGGAACAGTCGCGCGACGCCCCACAGCTTGTAGTTGTCACGGGCGGAATCCTGGGTCAGTACCAGCAGCCTCTTGGACTGCTGGTCGTCGGTTGTGGTCGTGATGGTGAATACGGTGCGCGGCCAGCCGTCGTTGACGGGGATGACGGTCTGGGTGATCTTGCGCGGAATGGTGGCCTTGGCCGGCATCTTGCCGGTGGCCTTGGCGATGGTGAGCTCGCTGGTTCGTATGTCGAGCTGCGGTCCGGTGACGCGTTCGGCCAGTGCGGCGGGGTTCTTGGCGGCGTCGGCCGCGTCGATCACGTCGAGGATCTTATTGCGGATCTTCTTCTCCTGCGCCGTGGTCAGGTCGGGCGATGTCTTTTCGGACGACTGGCTTGACGTCACCTGTGGCACCTGGCCCTCGCATGCCGCGAGGGAGACCAGCATGCCGGCGCTGACCAGCAGGGCCGCGACCTTGGTAAGGGTGTGTTTCTTCATCAGGATTCCTCCTCGGCGGATTCCTCGGCGGCGGTATCGTCTTCGCCGGTTCCGTCTTCGGTCTCATCGTCGGATTGTTCGGACTGCTGTTCGTCGGACTGCTCAGGCTGGTCGTCGGGCTGCTCAGGCTGGTCCGATTCGTCGGCATCTTCGGATTCGTCGTCCGGCTCGGGTTCGGATTCCGGTTCCGTTTCAGGTTCGGGTTCGTCTGATTCGGGTTCGTCCGACTCAGGCTCATCGCTCGACTCGGATTCCTTGTCAGTCTCGGATTCGCCGTTGGTCTCGGATTCGCCGTCCGAATCGGTTTCGGATTCATCATCCGTACCGTCGGCATCGGCATCAACGTCCGCATCGCCCTGTTCGTCGTCGGCGTCATCGTCCGATTCCGCGTTGTCGGTCTCTGCCACGGTTTCATCGGTTTCATCGGTTTCGCCGGTTTCGTCAGATTCGTCAGATTCGTCAGTTTCGTCAGATTCGTCAGATTCACCGGATTCGGCAGAATCATCGGCATCATCGGCACTGTCGGCTTCAGCACCACTAGCTTCAGCAGCATCGGCTTCATCGGTCTCATCGGAGCCGACCGGCTCCTCGGATTCCGCAGGTTCATCCGATTCGTCCGCAGATTCGCCCAACGACTCATCCGCGGCACCAGCATCGGCAACCTCAACATCAGCGGAATCAGCAGCCTCATTATCGCCGGCAGTCTCAGTGCCGAAGGATTCACCGGATTCCTGGGCCAAACGTGCGAAATACGCCTGCAATTCATCGGGGGAAATGACCGAGGTCTCCTCGCCGACGGACTCGTCATCGTACTGCGCGCCATCGGAGGCATCCGCCACCAGATTGCGTGCGGACGGATCGATCACGGTCGGCTGTTCAAACGACTCACCGGCCGCGGAAGAGGAAGCGGCATGACGGCGACCGCCACGCTTGCTCGGCTTGAACGCGGCGATCAGGCTGCTCACGCTGCCGGCCAAGGCTTCGCGAATGGTCACTTCCTCGGCATGTTCCTCGGTCTGCTGCGCACGCTCTTCGAGCTGGCCGGCAGTACCCGTCACCACACGCTTGCGGCGGCGATGCGGCGGCATGGCGAATACGGAAGCGGTCAGCACGGCAGCCACCGCCAGCAGGCCGCCGACAAAGTAGAACGGCGTGGCGAAATCAGGCAGGGTCTTACGCGTCCAGGTAAAGGAGATATCCGCATCCTGCTTTTCACCCAAATCGATGAGCAGCACCGTCGAATCGTCCTTCACATCGCTTTCCGTCTCAACGCTTTTCGCGTCGCAGGTCACGGAATGCCACATGTCGGAATCCTTGAAGTCGACGCCATCCGCGTCGCCCTGCGCCGCATCGGCGCTCTTCGTGCTCGCGGAACCGGCCGAACCGGCCTTCTCCGTACCAAGCGTCTCCCAGGTATCAAGCCCAGTCAGGCGCACATACCGTTCGCCGGACAGCCACCCCGCAGCGTCCTTGGCGGAAGTCTCGGCCACGCAGACCTTCCCCGATCCGCCCGACAGCACCTTCACCGTCACATCGCTGTCCACCAGACCGGCAACGCCGGGATCCGTCACGACATAACGGCTACCGGAAATCTGCGTCTGCGCCGTAATCGTGCGGCTGGGCTTCCATTCGGTGGCGTTCATGATGCCAAGTCCGATGGCCGCGACGGCGAGCAGGCCGAGAATCGGCGTCACTACACCACGCATCAGCACCGCATGACGGCGTGCTTTTCTCTCAGCGTTTGGCTCGTTATCCATGGTTTCGACCTCGGATTCGTTTGTCCGCTTTAAAAAACTCATAACCCCACCATTCTAACAAAGGGCGGTATTGCTGGAAAATCAAGGTTTCCGGCTACAGTGGTTTGTCATGCATTCACAGAAAATCACCGCACTGCTCCGCTCCGCTCTGGCGGCCGGATGCGCGCTGGCCATGTGCGCCACGCTTGCGGGTTGTTCCAATAGCTCATCTTCCTCGTCGGACTCCTCGTCCAAGGATTCCAGCAAGCAGACGGTCAACATGGACCAGATCTCCGGAATCACCGCCACCGGTAAGCTCGGGGAGAAACCGAAGGTCACGTTCAAGACCCCCATGACGGTGCAGAACAACACCTACGCGGTGCTGCAGAAGGGTAACGGCGACACCATCCAGAAGGGTGACCGCGTCTGCGCCCAAGGCATCGCCATGAACGTCAAGGACGGCTCCGAACTCATGAGCTCCTGGGAGAAGAACACCCCCGACTGCTCGATCCTGCTGTCCGACTCGAACCTCAAGCAGATCGAACCATACAAGGCGATGGTCGGCCAGAAGCTCAACACTTCCATCGCATTCGGCATCAACGACAGCAATTCCGCGAACACCTCCTACATTCTCGTCTACACGCTCGTCTCCAAGTCGAAGGACCTCACCCGTGCGGAAGGCGATAAGGTCGCCGATATCCCGGCATTGTTGCCGAAGGTGACGCTGGCGAAGGACGGCAAGCCTTCCATCGATATGAACGGCCAGGGTTCGGTCGATAAGCAGATCACCCAAACGCTCATCAAGGGCAAGGGCACGAAGATCACCAATTCCATGACCGCGGTGGTGAAGTACACCGGTTGGACGACCGACGGCAAGCAGTTCGATTCCTCGTGGGACAAGAACACCACCTTCGATGCCGATGTCTCCTCCTCCGGCCAGATCATCCAAGGTTGGAAGGATGGCCTAATCGGCCAGACCGTCGGCTCCCAGGTGCTGCTGGTGATTCCGCCGGACAAGGGTTATGGCAATAAGGCCACCGGCTCGATTCCGGCGAATTCGACGCTGGTGTTCGTGGTCGATATTCTCGCCGCGTACTGATCGGTTGCCCTAGCCGTTCCGCAGCGGATTCCAATCGGCGGATTTCGGCTAATATAGCGAAGGAGTCTTCCCGGGTATCGGGAAGACTCCTTTTCAGTTTGCGGCTCGGCCTGTTGCCCAAGCGTGGCCCGAGCCGCGGTTCAGTCCTCAGCGCGGAGAACGCCGTCACGCATTGTATAGCAATAATCGGCGATCTGGTTGAGTTCATCGAAGTGATGGGATGCGATGATGACGGTGGCGCCCCGATCCCGTTGACGTCGCATTTCCTCAAGGAACATCGCCACGGATTCCTGATCCAATCCGTTCGTCGGCTCGTCCAGCACGATGAGGTGCTGGTGTTCCATCAGCGCTTGCACGATGGCGAGCTTCTGCCGCATACCCAGCGAATACGATTTCACCTTGGCGTCGGCATGATCCAGCAGATCGAACAGTCGCAGCAGCCGTTCCGTTTCCTCCTGATCGAAATCCTTATTGATGCCCGCCAAATACTTCAGGTTCTGCATGCCGGTTTCCGAAAGCACGAATCCCGGATTCTCAATGATCACACCCACGGAGTCCGGCAGCTTCCGATTGAACACGACAGGCTCGCCGTTCATGGTCACCGTGCCCGCGTCCAACCGGATGAACCCGCAGATCGCACGCAGCAACATGGTCTTGCCCGAACCGTTCGGGCCCACCACGCCGTAGATTCTTCCGCGTTCGAACCCGGCGCTGACATCCCGCAGCACCTGCTTGTTCTTGATGGTCTTCGACGCGTGATCGATGGTGATATACATGATGTTCTCCTTACGAAACGACTATGATTCAGATGATTTCCAGACGCTCGAACAGCGCATAATTCGCCACGATCAGCGCCGCCGTCAGAACGCCCAATGCCACGCTCCAATTCGGTACGCCCAGAGGCGATTCGAGCAGCCAGCGCATCAACGGCATATACGACAACGGCACGATGTACAGCACCATTGCCGCAAGATAACCGTAGGGGCGGTTCCTACCGAGGTAGCCCAGGTTGATGATCAATGCCAGCACCAGCAACGTCCAGCCCGCGCATACCGCACCGATCATCAGCTGTTTGGGGGACGCGTACACCACGTGAAGAGCCACAGCCAGCTGCACGCCGGCATAGACGAGGCAATACGCCCCCACTATCGCGCAATATCCAAGGAATCTCAGTAGACCTCGGGGTCTGCGCACGTACACCATCGTTTCGGGAATACTGAGGTATTCCGAAGGGCGTTCGAGCATCAACGCCACGCCAACCACCATGAATCCGATGGCGTACAAGTTGCTTTCCAATCCGGACGGCATGTATGACTCGGGGGCGCGGAACATGCCGATGAAAATCCTGCAATCCTGGCCGCTCGTGTAAAAACGGTACGTCATTACCGCGTACATGAGCACAAGCATCAGACGAAGACCGTTGCCTTCGCGCAGCACCTGCAGAGTCCTCTTCCACACCATCATGTCAATCTCAATCTGTCGGCGCGATGGAAAGCAGCCATGTTCATCATGGCCATAAGCATGCAGTAACCGATGAAAGGCAACACCTGCCGCACGAACACCGTTACCCAGGAATCGCTGATCGGATACCAGAAGTAGAAGGCGTATCGGGTCAGATCGCCGGCCATGGGCTTCAGACAGAAGTCGGCGATGATGAAGACGACGATGATCGGCGGCAGCACCTGACCCCAATCCATACCCATGTTCATCAACAGCCAGACGGCCAATGTCACCGACATGTTCATCATGAACAGTTGCGCCAGCATAATCGTGCATAGCACCCACTGCCGCGGGTCGTTCAGACTCTCCTTCAGCACATTCGCGATGATGAAAACGCACCAGACGATCAGAGAGACGACGACCGATACGAACACCGACCATAGGGCGTTCAAGCGAAACTCGTCAGTGGGATTACGCCGCACCCGTTCGAAGGCACCGAACCGTGCACACCCCATGCAGAACAGTATGAGGTTCGCGGGCAGAACCACACGTTCCGACACTTCCACCATGCACCCCTGGTACAGATCAAGTAGGGAAAAAGGTTGCTGCAACACCGAAACGAGATACGCCATGCCGCATATTCCGGCCAAGCACATGATGCTCTTCGCGTTGGGGGACAGCCTCCTCAGCGGCGTGAACAGCTCACCGGTCATGGAACCTCCTTTGCAGCCAGCACAGCACGGCGGTTATCGCGGGAAGGGCCACAAGCGTTATCGCAATGCCTATGAGATTGGCGGTTTTCGCTTCCCAAGGACGGGAACTATCGACATCTAGGTAAAGGATCGGATTGGCGTCTTCCGTATATGGAAGGTGCGGAACATAAACCGGGAGCATCCACCACAACAGCATGAAAGCAACCGGAACCATCACCTCAACGTGCCCACGCTTCACAAACGGCGAAATCGCAACTGCTATGCATGTGAACAATCCTGAAATAACGGCCACCAGCAATCCAAGAACAACAATGCACAGTGGTTGGTTCAGACGATATATCGGATATATCCATGACTCCGACGACACCAATATGTATTGGAAACTCCGAATTTCCATATCAGAACTCTCCACACCGTCGATAAACGTCAAGTGGGGATTCCTGACCGCCGAAAACACGAGGCTCATGACATACGGAAGCACTCCTCCCAAAGCCCCGAGCAGGAACCCGGAGCACAACGATGTACGCTCCACAACGCCATAACTAGAACGAGCCTGAAGCAGCAACAACCTTCCGCTGCGTCGTTCCACGGCAAGCACGCTGCCACCTACCAACGCGGCTAAAAAGGGAAACAGAAAAAGATACAATGTCGTGCCGCTACCATCAGGCGCGAACAGCAGCACTTCATCCAAAAACGTCGGCTCATGCCATTGAATCCTGTAGCCCGTATGCCGCATCGTCCACCATTGGAATCCGACCAGGAACAGCGACAACACCACGACAATGGCAAACCGAATGCTAAGCAGGCCTCTTCGCAGTTGCGTAAAGAGCATTTTTTTACTAATCATGCAAATTCCTAAAGCCATGTGTGGTGGATGGGCATATATGCTTATCCACCACACAAACAACACATCAGACGGAATCAGGACTCCAAACTCCCCATGCCTGCGTTGTTGTTCCGTATGCTAAATCATTTTGCAGCCGAAGATGGATTTGCCGAGGCTTATAGCCATTCCATTCATACGCATATTGGCTAATGAAGTATGAATTCTTAGCCTTTATTTTTACTGTGTCAGATCCAACATCACCGTTATTGAATGAGAGCGCCCAAACTCTGACAGTTCGATTTTCGGTAATGGCGTCAGCTTTGATGTACGCATAGGAAGCATCCTGCTTTTGCCTATTCGGCGTATCTGCGGTTTCCCATTTCTTCAGATATGCGCTCCATGCGGTATCAGCATGATTGTTAGCCATAGCCGGTGCCGCGAAACAGAACATGGAGGCAATCGCGACTATAACGGCTGCGCACCATTTCCCCACTTTGTTCATACTCAGAGATTTCATCTTTGGAACTCCTTGTCTCTGTATGGTTTGTAAGACATCTTGTCTTACGGGAACCAATGTATGCGGGCACGGCCGGCCATCCCAGCGTATCTGCAGTAAACTGCAGACGGTCTCCCGAAACGATCGTCCCGCAGCGAGGCAATGCAACACACTGCAAGCATGATGCGCCTAGGGAAAATACGACTCCAGACACAGAGAAGCGATGATCGACAAGCACCGACCATAGGGCGTTCAAGCGAAACTCGTCGGTGAGACTCCGCAGCAACCGTTCGAAGGCAACGAAACGAGATACGCCATGCCGCATATTCCGGCCAAGCACATGATGCTCTTCGCGTTGGGGGACAGCCTCCTCAGCGGCGTGAACAGCTCACCGGTCATGGAACCTCCTTTGCAGCCAGCATAATACGGCTACTATCGCCGGAAAACCGACCAAGGTCATAGCGATGCCAATAAGGTTCGCGATGTTCGCCCCAGGCGTTTCGAAACCATCAAGTTGGAGATAGAGAATTGGATTCAGTTCCTCAACATGGCTTGATATGGAGGAAAGCTGGATTATCCCCGGAAGCATCCACCACAACAGCAGGAAGGCAACCGGCACGAGCACTTCCACGTTCCGATGCCTTACGAACGGCGAAATCGCAACAGCCAAGCATACAAACAATCCTGACAGCGCCGCCATTAGCAGTCCGACGACGACAATGCACAGCACCTGGTTGAACCGATAAATCGGATAAACCCATCCATTCGTGGAAATCAGAATGAATTGGAAGCTCGCAATATCGACATCCGAACTCTCCACGCCATCGATAAACGACAAATGGGGATTTCCCCCAGCAGCAAGGAGAACATCGATGACGTAGGGGAGCACGCCTCCCAGAGCTCCCAGCAGAAAACCCGAGCACAAGGAGGTGCGTTCCACGACGCCATAGCTTGAACGAGCCTGCAGAAACGTCAATCTGCCACTGCGGCGTTCCACGGCCAGTGTGCTTCCTCCAGCTAATGCGGCCAGAAAAGGAAACAGAAACTGATATAGCGTAGTTCCACTGCCATAGCTGGAAAACAACAGCGTCTCGTCCAAGAACGTCGGCTGGTGATATGGCAGTCTATATCCCGCATGTCGTATCGTCCACCATTGGAATCCGACCAGGAACAGCGACAACACCACGACAATGGCAAACCGAATGCTAAACAGGCCTCTTCGCAATTGCGCTTGTAACAGCATGGCATTGATCACCCGTCATCCCTCCTCGTCTCTGTATATCGTCCCTGCATGGTGTCCCTGCATGGTTGGCAAGACAGTTTGTCTTACGGGACCAATGTATGCGGGCACGGCCGATCAGCCCAACGCGCCTGCAGTAAACTGCAGACGGTTTCCCGAAACGGCATCGTTCCACAGCGAGGCAATGCGATACACTGCAAGCATGATGCCTAGGGGGAATATGACTGTTCATAACGTACGCATCGGTGTGCTCGACAACGACGCCTGCGCAATGCAATACATCACATTAATGCTGAACCAGCTGAATCACAGAAACGGGTTGGAGCTGAGCCTCTGGTCGACGACGTTCCCGACGCGAGCCATACAGGAATGCCAGTCCGGTAACAGCCCCACCAACATACTGCTTCTCGACATGGCCTTGAACGGAGTCACGGGACCACAAGTCGCGCGGATCCTTCACCAGGTCTCCCCCGAGACCGCAATCATCGGCATGACTTCATACGAACCGGAGCTTTACCGGGCGGAGGCAACACAGGCCGGCATTCCGACGATTCTGGACAAAACAACGCTTTCCGAACAACTACCTTCGGCGATCATCGACGTATTGCGTACCCCGCACCCCACCTTCACGCCAGCCGCCGTTCCAACCGGCCGCGAACCCACAGCCATGCCAAGACTCACCAGCGCCGAGCAACGCATTCTCACACTCAGCGCCTCCGGTCTGAACGCGAAGCAGATCGCGACACGACTTGGCATCTCCGCCGACACGGTTTTCTCCCATCGCCGCAACATCAAAGCGAAATTCCACGCCTCCGAATGGCATGACGTCATTACGGCATGCCGCGACGCACATATCATCTGATCAGCAGATGCAATCCGATTTCCGCCCATGAGCCTAGGAACCATGAAACGTCTCACTGCTGTCCGTCACGGAACCACCGTGGCCATGCCCCACGGCGCACTTGCCGTGACCACCATCCTGCTCGGTTGCATCGCGATCGCCAACATCGGTTTCATCTGGGCGAACGACGGCTCATACTGGCCCAAATACCTGTGCTGCGCCATCATCACCATCCTCGCCGTAGGCTGGTTCACGTTTGTTCCGGGTCGCGGCTGCTATGCCATCATCGCCTTATCCGTGGCCGATTTCCTGTTCGGCGGCATCGCGTTCGTGCCAATGCTGCTTCTAGCACTGCTCGCGGTGGGATTCATCGGTTATTCGAATCTCGTCGAAGCGGCTTTGGCCGGCATCGCATTGCTTGGCGCCATCGTGTTCTCCCCCGATACCGTCGCGTTCCCGACAATCGACAACAATCTGCTTTCCTTCCCGTGCCTCGTTGCGTTGACGCTGTGCGTCAGCACGCTTATACGCAGGAACGGCGAACGGCAACGGCAGATGCAACGGGAGCAGACGCTGCTCGCCAATGCGGGCATCGCGCAGAATCTCCACGACTATACGACGAATGATCTGAGCGACATCATCATGATGGCCGAATACCAGTTGACGCTATGCGCGGAAGACCAGCGCGAGGCGTGGTCGAATGTCCGCAACATGGCGGTCGATGCCTTGACCCACACCAGAAAAGCCATCCTTACGCTCGAAGACGACGGCGATGCGATACGACAACGCGACATGCGTGAACCGCGCGAACCGCATAAATCGCACGAATCGCACGAACCGTTTCGGCAGTATGCCGAAAACGGTCTGGGTGAACTTGATGACATCATCCACACGTGCCGAAGCAGCCTTGCCGCAAGCGGCTTCACCGGTGAGGTCATGCGTCTCGGCACGGAACCGACAACCATCGACGCGGATATGGCATCACTGGTCGTCGGTCTGATGCGTGAACTGTTCGGCAACATCGCCAGACACGCCGACGTATCCGGCGGATATACCATGCTGATCGCGTGGGGAGACGATTCCTGCAGCATCGACCTTTCCGACAAGCCGAAACCGAATAACGCTATTGGATTGCGCTCGGGTTTGGAACGCTACCGGCGTACCGTCGAAGCATGCCACGGGCAATGGAACATCGAACAGTCGGAGAACCGTTGGGATTTCCATGCCACGATCCCCTACCGCACTGCGGGCCGCGGTTCAGAAAAGCCTTAACGAATCGTCCTCCGTGCCCTTCATCTCCTCGTAGTCGAGGATCAGGCAACGGAAGCCTCGGTCCTCGGCCAGCACGCGTGCCTGCGGGGTGATGGTCTGTGCGGCGAAGATGCCGTGCACCGGCGCGAGCAGAGGGTCGCGGTTAAGCAGTTCGCAGTAGCGCGTGAGCTGTTCCACGCCGTCGATGCCGCCATGGCGTTTGATTTCGATGACCACGTGCTCGCCGTTCGCGTCGATGGCCATGATGTCCACCGGGCCGATGGCGGTGGGGTATTCGCGGCGCACCAGCTTCGCGCCCTTGCCGATGCGTTCGATCTGTTCGGCCAGGTACTGCTGCAGGTGGTCCTCCACACCGTCCTTGATCAGTCCGGGGTCCTCGCCCAGATCGTAGGTCTCGTCGGAATAGACGTGCTGCAGGGTGACCTCCAGCACGTCGGAGGATTTGGCGGAGGCGACGCGCAGCACCTTTTCGGGCGCGGGCGTATCCGCATCATCGTCCGCGTCGGCCGGGGTGATGTCCTTGAGCGTGCAGGGTGCCGCCATCCAATTGAGCGGCTTGTACGACCCGAGTTCGGAGAAGATCAGCAGACTGTTATCGGCCTTGACCAGCAGCACGCGCTTGGCGAGTGGCAGCGAGGCGTTGAGACGGCCCGAATATTCGGCGGAGCAATCGGCAACCAGAATTCGCATAAGAGCCCACCCTAGCGCATGGCCTGACTTCGTGCGGCATACGTCGCTGCCTGGAACACCGAACCCGGAAAAGCGGAGCAATACAAAACGGGGCGGCACCCGCATGGAGTGCCGCCCCGTCAGGAGACGATATCGTCAGTCGGTCATTCGGTCTCTTCGACTTCCGCACGCTTGAGCGTGCCGGCGTCTTCGACCGCGACGGTGAGCTTGTTCGAGTCGAAGGAGATGAATCCGTCAGCGACCTCGATCACGTGACGGGTTCCGTCCTTCTCAACCACGGCAAGCTTACCCTGCTTAATCAGCGTGAGCACGGGCTCGTGATTAGGCAGAATACCCATCTGACCGCCGGAAGCGGGAATGGTGACCTGCAACGCCTCGCCGCTCCACACAGGGTGCGCGGCGCAGACGATGTTCACCTGCATCGTGGCTTTGTCACTCATCAGTCACCATATTCCTTCTGCATGTCGTGCCACTTGCGCTCGAGATCGTCGATGCCGCCGATGCCGGAGAAGGCCTGCTCGGGCACGTTATCGTACACGCCGTCGCAGATACGGGTGAAGGCTTCGATGGTCTCGTCGGCCGGCACGTAGGAACCCGGACGACCGGTGAACTTCTCGGCCACGTAGAAGTTCTGGCCGAGGAACTGCTCGATACGACGAGCGCGGTTCACGGTGGTCTTGTCCTCTTCGCTCAGCTCGTCGATACCGATCAGGGCGATGATGTCCTGCAGCTCCTTGTTACGCTGCAGAATCGCCTTGACGCGGTTGGCGCACTCGTAGTGAGCCTGGCCCACGTAACGCGGATCGAGGATTCGCGAGGTGGAGCTCAGCGGGTCCACTGCCGGGTAGATGCCCTTCGAGGCGATCTCACGGGAAAGCTCGGTGGTCGCGTCGAGGTGGGCGAAGGTGGTGGCCGGAGCCGGGTCGGTGTAATCATCGGCCGGCACGTAGATGGCCTGCAGCGAGGTGATGGAGTGGCCTCGCGTGGAGGTGATGCGCTCCTGCAGGGCGCCCATCTCATCGGCCAGGTTCGGCTGGTAGCCCACGGCGGAAGGCATACGACCGAGCAGGGTCGACACCTCGGAACCCGCCTGGGTGAAGCGGAAGATGTTGTCGATGAACAGCAGCACGTCCTGGTTCTGCACGTCACGGAAGTACTCGGCCATGGTCAGTGCGGTCAGCGGAACACGCAGACGGGTACCCGGCTGCTCATCCATCTGGCCGAAGACCAGTGCGGTCTTCTCAAGCACGCCGGCCTCGTCCATTTCGCCGATCAGATCGTTACCTTCACGGGTACGCTCGCCGACGCCGGCGAACACGGACACACCGCCGTGGTTCTGGGCCACGCGCTGAATCATTTCCTGAATCAGCACGGTCTTGCCGACGCCTGCACCACCGAACAGACCGATCTTGCCGCCCTGCACGTACGGGGTAAGCAGATCGATGACCTTCACACCGGTCTCGAACATCTGGGTCTTGGACTCCAGCTGATCGAATGCCGGCGGGTTGCGGTGGATGGGCCAGCGCTCGGTCACGGTGATGGTCTCATCCGGCTTCTTGTTCAGAATGTTGCCGGACACGTCGAACACGTGGCCCTTGGTCACGTCGCCGACCGGCACGGAGATCGGCTTGCCGGTGTCGTGCACTGCGGCACCACGAACAAGACCATCGGTCGGCTTCAGGGCGACTGCACGAATGGTGGAGTCACCAAGGTGCTGTTCGACTTCCAGCGGGATGATGTGGCTGCCGCCTTCGCCCTCTTCCTTGGTGCCCATGTCGGACAGCTCAACGGTCAGTGCGTTGTAGATGTCGGGCAGATGGCCAACCGGGAATTCAACGTCGATAACCGAACCCTGGATACGCGTAACGCGTCCGGCGATCGGCTCAGTAGCTTCTGCAGTCTGGTTCTCAGCCATATGCGTTCCTACTCTTCCTTCTTATTCAGCGCGTCGGCGCTGCCGATGATTTCGGTAAGTTCCTGGGTAATCGAAGCCTGGCGGGAAGCGTTGAGCTTGCGCGTCAGATCGTCGATCAGGCTGCGGGCGTTTTCGGTCGCCGTGTGCATGGCATTCTGTCGGCTTGCCGTTTCGGATGCGGCTGCGGTGAGCAGGCATTCGTGGATGCGCGACTGAATGTACTTCGGCAGAATGGCGTCCAGCACCTCGTCCACACTCGGCTCGAATGCGTACAGCGGGCTGGCTTCGGCATCCTGGTCGGTGTTGACGCTCGGCTGATCGGCAACGACTTCGACAGGCAGCATGCGCAGCACGCGCACCTTCTGCACCACCATGTTGATGAACTCGGTGAAGACGATGTAGAGTTCGGAGACCCCGCCCTCTTCCTCGGGCTTCATGTAGGCATCAACCAGTGCCTTCGAGATCGCTTCGGCGACTTCAACGCCGGGCTTGTCGGTATTGCCTTCCCAAGTACCTGCGATATCGCGATTGCGATACTTGTAGTACGACACTCCGCGACGACCATACACGTACAGTTCGGTCTGCTTGCCCTGCTCGTCGAGGCGGGCCAGCAGTGATTCCGTTTCGCGGATGATCGAGGAGGTGTAGGGACCTGCCATACCACGATCCGAGGTGAGGGCGAGAACGGCCACTCGGTTGCCGTTCTCGCTTTTCTTCACGATCGGATGATCGATATGGGTGTGCTGTACCAGAGCTTGCACGGCGTCGGAAATCGCATCGCTATACGGCTTCGCGTTCAAGGCGACGTCGCGCGCCTTGGCGATGTGCGAAGACGCGATCATCTCCTGCGCGTTGAAGATCTTCTCCAACGAGCTGGTGGAGGCGATCCTAGATTTCAATGCGAGTTGCGAGCCCATGGATCACTTCTCTCCCGCGACGATCTTTTCCTGCTCGATCGGGGCTGCGTGCTCCGTATCGGGCTTCTTCTCGACCAGCGGCTTGCCTTCGCTGGTGACGAAGGTTGCACGGAACTCCTCCACGGCCTTGTCGAGGGCAGCCTCGGTGTCGGCGGTGAAATCACCCGTCTCGCGGATGGTCTTGAGGATATCGGTGTTGTGGTCCAGGTAGTCCAGCATGCCCTTCTCGAACGGCAGCACGTCCTTCAGCGGCAGGTCGTCCAGCTTGCCGTGGGTACCGGCCCACACGGAAGCCACTTCCTGCTCCATGGAGTACGGCGAGAACTGCGGCTGCTTGAGCAGCTCGGTCAGGTGCGCGCCACGGTTCAGCTGGGCCTTGGATGCCGCATCCAGATCGGAGGCGAACATGGCGAAGGATTCCAGCGAACGGTACTGGGCCAGGGAGATCTTCAGCGTGCCGGAGACCTTCTTCAGTGCCTTGGTCTGTGCCGCGCCACCGACTCGGGAGACGGAGATACCGACGTCCACGGCCGGACGCTGGTTGGCGTTGAACAGATCGGACTGCAGGAAGATCTGACCGTCGGTGATGGAGATCACGTTGGTCGGAATGTATGCGGACACGTCGTTTGCCTTGGTCTCGACGATCGGCAGGCCGGTCATCGAGCCACCGCCGAGGTCATCGGAAACCTTGGCGCAGCGCTCCAGCAGACGGGAGTGCAGGTAGAAGACGTCGCCCGGGTACGCCTCACGCCCCGGCGGGCGGCGCAGCAGCAGAGAGATCGAACGGTAGGCCTCGGCCTGCTTCGACAGGTCGTCGAAGACGATCAGGACGTGCTTGCCGTGGTACATCCAGTGCTGTCCGATGGCGGAACCGGTGTACGGTGCGATGTACTTGAAGCCAGCGGAATCGGATGCCGGGGAGGCCACGATGGTGGTGTACTCCATGGCGCCGGACTCTTCGAGGGACTGCTTCACCGATGCGATGGTGGAGCCCTTCTGGCCGATGGCCACGTAGATGCAGCGAACCTGCTTCTTCGGGTCGCCGGTCTCCCAATTGGCCTTCTGGTTGATGATCGTATCGATTGCGATAGCGGTCTTACCGGTCTGGCGGTCGCCGATGATGAGCTGGCGCTGGCCACGGCCGATCGGCGTCATTGCGTCGATGGCCTTCAGGCCGGTGGACATAGGCTCGTCAACCGGGTGACGATGCATGACGTCCGGAGCCTGGGCTTCCAGAATACGGCGGCCTTCGGTCTTGATCTCACCCATGCCATCGATAGGACGACCCAGCGGATCAACGACGCGACCAAGGTAGCCATCGCCTACGGGCACGGAGAGCACTTCGCCGGTACGACGCACTTCCTGGCCTTCCTCGATACCTGCGAAATCACCGAGGATAACCACACCGATCTCGCGAGCATCAAGGTTGAACGCCAGGCCCTGCGTGCCGTCCTCGAAGGTCAGCAGCTCGTTGGCCATGCAACCAGGCAGACCTGTCACGTGCGCAATGCCATCGCCGGCCGTCGCGACATAGCCCACTTCCTGAGTGGGGGTGTCGGTCGGCTTGTACGCTTGGACGAAATCGTCAAGCGCCTTGCGCACCGAGGCAGGATCAATGGTAAGTTCTGCCATGATCTCTCCTTTATTGTTGTGTAAAAATCTGTTTGTTCAGCGGTTCGGGCCGTTCAGGATACGACCTTTACGCTGCGCTGCAAGTTCTCCAGCTGCGCGACCACGGTGTTGTCCGTGACCTCGTCGCCCACCTGCACGCGCATGCCGCCGAGCACGGACGGGTCGACCACGCAGTTGATGTGGGCCGCGCGACCGAGCTTCTTGGAATACACCGCGATGAGCTTGTCGATCTGCTCCTGCTTCAGCGGCGTGGCCGTGGTCACGGTGACCATCGTCTCGCCCATATGGCGCGAGAGCTTGTTGATCAGCCACTGAATGGTTTCCAGATAGCGACGACCGCGCAGATTCTCCGTGGCGTGCTCCGCCAGACGCATCGTGACCTTATTCAGTCCCTTGCCGTCGAACAGTTCGTGGAAGAACTTGACGCGGACCTCGCTGGGCGCGGTTTCGTCGTAGAGCTTGGCACGCACCACGGGCGCGTTCAGCAGCGCGGAGTGCAGCTCAGCCAGTTCGATGGACACCTGCAGCGTGCTGTCGGTGGCATCCGCGTAATACATCATGGCGTCCACGCCGAAATCCTCGACCGCGTTCGCGATATCGGTGGCGCGACTCCAGCGGCGCTTGACGACCTCGGTCATGATCTCCATCGTCATGGGATGCACCTGATCGCCCAGCAGGGTCTTCAGGACCGCAACCTTGTCTTCAAGAGGTCGTGACACATCGGTCAGCGCACGCTCGATGCGGATGTTGCCGTCGAGCAGCGAGGTGATGACGAACAGCTCATTGCCGATGCGCCATGCATCCTCACGGGTATCACGCAGCTTGGATGCCAGCAAATCACGCGATTCACGATCCGCAATACGAGATGCTTCTCCTCGCATGATGTCACCTGCCTTTCTCTCTGCCTGATATCACTGCTTGTCCGAATCCATGCTGTCGATCATCTGATCGATCATGGAGGACTGCACCTTCTCGTCCTGAAGCTCGCTGCCCAGGATCTTGCCTGCCAGGGCCGTTGCCAGAGCGCCGACCTCGCCCTTGAGCGAGACCAGAGCCTGCTGCTGCTGCGATGCGATGGCACGCTGTGCACTGGCGGTGATCTGGCTGGCGTCCGCTTCCGCACGGGAACGTGCATCGGCGACGATGTGCGATGCCTCGGCACGTGCGTCATCACGGATCTTGGAAGCCTCGACGCGTGCGTTGCTCAGCTGAGCCTCATACTTGGCCTTGGCTTCGTCGGCATCCTTCTGGGCCTGCTCGGCCTTGGCGATGCCACCTTCGATCTTTGCGGCACGTTCGTCGAACACGGCCTGGAACTTAGGCAGGAAGAACTTGTAGAAGAACAGGGCGACGATGACAAGAATGACGGCCGACCAGACGATGTCGTACATCTTCGGGACGAACAGCATGATGCCGCTTTCAGCCAATGTCTCCATATCCGCCTCCTTTCACTTCGTTCGTTGTATTACCGGTTCTTCGGATCAGGCGAAGATGAAGCCAGCAACGATACCCAGCAGGGCAAGGAACTCGATAAGGCCGAAGCCGATCCACATCAGGGTCTGGATCTTGCCGCTGAGCTCAGGCTGGCGAGCGGTGGACTCAATGGCCTTGCCGAACACGATGCCGACGCCGATGCCGGGGCCGATGGCGGCGAGGCCGTAGCCGATGGCGCTCAGATTACCGGAAACCTCAGCGAGCGTGATGATATCCATGGGTTGATTCCTTTCTAACTGAATTCGTGAGTGACGAATTACAAATCTGTATTGCGGTACGTCAGTCCTCGGGGTAGCTGAGGTTGATGTACACGGTGGACAGCGTGGCGAAGATGAACGCTTGCAGATACGCCACGAAACCTTCGAACAGGGTCATGATGAAGCCGAATACGAAGGTGGCGGCGCCGAATGCGGCCATCCAGTTGTGGGCTTCGATCAGGAAGAACTGCGTTGCGGAGAAGCACAGCGCCACGATGATGTGGCCTGCGAGCATGTTGGCGAAGAGTCGAACCGTCAGGGAGACCGGGCGGATGACGACGACGTCGAGGAGCTGGATCGGGATTGCGATGATCAGCACCGGTGCAGGGACGCCCTGGGGGATGCATTCCTTCTTCAGGTAGGCGAAGAAGCCCTGCTCACGGCAGGCGGTACGCCAGTACTGCACGAAGGTCCACAGGGCGAACGCCAGCGGCATCATGATCGTCGCGGTGGCGGCGATGTTCATGCCGGGGATGATGCCACAGATGTTGAACAGCAAAATCGTGAAGAACAATGTCGTGATCATCGGGACGTAACGCTTGCCTCGCGTCTCGCCCATCACCTCGTACACGATCTTGTCGCGCACGTATTCGATGGCCCACTCGATGAATCCCTGCCAACGTCCGGGGATGAGCTTTGCTTTTGCGGCGCTCACACCGAGGACGATCAGCATGATGACCGTCATAACCACACGCACCAGAATGATGCGGTTCATGGCGAACGGAGTGCCTTGGAAGAGAATCTCCGGGGGAAGGAATTCATCAACGGTGGGGATCTCCGGCCCGTTCGCGGCAAGTGTGAGCCCGGACAAAAGTGTCTCGTGCATTCTCGCGCCTCCTACTTCTTCATGTCTGCTGCCAGTTTATCCCTAAACGACCGGTAAATGTGACCGCACGGTAACATCTCCGGCCATCTCGGTTTGGCTCGCTGGCTCATGTCGGCTGGGCGCAAATCGAGGGGCTGAACTGCCTGCGACGGCATTCAATCTCGAATGGCTAGGTGAAGATTATTCGCCGTCTTCTAGACGAACGCAACGGCCACGACGATAAACCGTGATTTTGCACGGATTCGCTCGGCGTTTCGAGATGCGTGGAAACGCGCCCTGTTGACAAAACGAGGTTTTGCGTTAGCCCTAACAATGTTGACATGACAACGTTTTCTGTCTCGATACGCCCTCCTTGGACGCGTCCATCAAGGAGAATTATCTGTCTTAATATATGGACTTAAAGATGGTCATAATGCGGGATTTTTGGAGGTCAATATACGGATATGCGGCGGTCATGACCCGCAATGACCGCCGCATATCCGTCAAACGATGAACGTCTCAGCCCCTCCTTCGAAGCCTCAACGCCCCTTGGCGTCATCCGCATCCTTCGAGCAGATCACGCCATACCCATCGCTGAGGAACGGCTTGAAGCCATCGGCGCGCGGGCCGGCAGGCTCATGGCGAATGGACCTGTCCGTGCCCAGCTTCTTATGCGCCCTGAGCTCCGGCACCTCCGTCAGGTCGTACGGCGTGGTCTGGTACACCCAGTTCAGCCAGTTGCGCCACAGCAGGTTCGCATGCGCGCGCCATGCGAACAGCGGTTCCAGCGTCGGATCGTCGTGCGGGAAATAGTTCTTCGGGAACGGCACGTTGGTCATGCCCTTGGCCATATCGCGCTCGTATTCCTCGGCGAGCGTCATCTTGCCGTACTCCCAATGCCCCAGGGCGAACACCTCGGAGAAATCGCGCGTGGCGATCAGGCCGGGGCCGGATTCCGGGCCCCACGTCAGGATCTGCAGATCCGGGTTGGCGCGGACATCCTCCTCGCTCACGCCGGCCAGGCGGGAATGCGGCTGCAGGGCGATCTCGTCGAAGCCGTTGGTCAGGAAGCAGTACTCGTCCTGCAGGTACTGGGGGAACACGCCGAAGATCTTCTCGGGCAAATCCACCTTGTGTACGCCGTACCGCTGGTAGAGCGCGCCCATCGCGCCCCAGCACAGGTACATGGTGGAGAACACGTGCGTGGAGGCCCAGTCGAGGATCTGCTGGAACTCCTCCCAGTAATCGACCTGCTCGAACGGCATATGCTCCACCGGCGCGCCGGTCACCACGAAGCCGTCGTAATAGTTGTCCTTCAGCGCGTCAAGCGTCTCGTAGAACTTGACCAGGTGATCGGCGGACACGTGCGTCGCCTCGTGCGTGGAGGTCTTCATGAAGTCGATCTCCACCTGCAGCGGGCTCTTCGAGATAAGCCTGAGCAGCTGCGTCTCGGTTTCGATCTTCTTGGGCATGAGATTCAGGATCACCAGTTTCAGCGGACGAACGCGCTGGCGCTCCGCTTCAGGTTTTTCCAGGGCGAAGATGCGCTCTGAATCGAGAATTGCTCTGGCCGGAAGGCCACTGGGGATCTTGATAGGCATGGTTCTTATTATGCAGCGAAACGCGCCAATTCCTCTCGGCACCATTCACGACACGCCGATGGTTGACATATTCTGCATATCGCTTATGGTTGATTGAGCTGTCTGAAAGACAAGCCGTCGCGGGGTGGAGCAGCTCGGTAGCTCGCTGGGCTCATAACCCAGAGGTCCATGGTTCAAATCCATGCCCCGCTACCAATCCGAAAGCTAGGAATCACATGATTCCTAGCTTTTTTCGTATCAGATCACGGTCAGTGTCACAGCGACTCCCGCCTGTGCGCCAACACTAGGATCAGGCTGCCGGCCGCAAGCGCGATGAACGCCATGGCAATGGCGAAGGCCACGTCGCTGCCGGTCGAGGCCAAAGGCGTTTCTGGTTCGTCGTTTTCCTCGACCGGTTTCTCCTCGTCCTCTTCCTCCTCATCCTCTTCCTCGTCTTCGGGCTCCACACCTACATATGCCTGCTCCCACTGGTCGTCGTAGGCGCTGGCCGCAGGCATCACGCGATCGTCACCCGCAAAGCTCCAGACGAACACGTACCAGCCGTGATCCTCGGCGACGATGTTGATCGGCTCGCCGTGCGCGTCCAGGGAACCGGCGCCCACACGGATCGTGCCGTTCTTCGCCGGCACATCCCACGTGCCGATCAGCTTGTGATGCTCGTCCTCCTGCGGCATGTCGGTACCGGAAGGCTTGAACTCCGCATCGCTGCCCGGATCGTCCTTGTCGCCGGCCCACCACACGCTCACCTGCGCAAACTCCTCGTCGGCACCGATGCCGAATTCCTCGGACCCCTTGAACTCCCCGTGATCATCCGGGAAGCCCGCAACGGTGATGGTGTCGCTCAACTGCGCGCCAAGCGCCGGACTGTGCTCGGTAATCGTCGATTCCACCTCCACTTTGGCGCGATTCGAGTTGGTCTCCTCGGCCTCAAGGAACCCGCTCACCGAGTCCCGAACCAGGTACTTCCCCGACTTCCCCTGCTGCTTGGAGGCGTCGAACGCCCACACCCACGTGCCGATGCCGCCGCGTGCCGGCGTCCGGTATTCCTCCGTGCCGCCCGGCTCGGTCGTGGCCGTCACGGTCTTCGTCTGTTCCGGTCCGGTGAAGGTGGCCGTACCGTACGCCGCCGGCTTATAGCCCCGCTTTGCGATGCGTTCAAGGAACGCCTCGATGCTTTCCCCGGCGTTCGGCTGCATCGGATCGGTCAGATCGCTTGCGGAGAGCCCGTCGAAGTAGTAGCCCGTCGCCAGCATTTCCACATTCTTGGGCCAATGGCTGTCCGCACCCGTCACCTTCGACGTGACCTTATCGCTCACCGTCTCGCCCGCGTCCACGATCTTCTTGGACGTGACCGTGGCCACGGCCGGCGTGAAGTCCTTACGGACCTTGAACGCGACGCCATCGCCCGCGACCTGTTCCTGGCTGCCATAGCACGCGTAGTCCTGGTTGCTGATCAGCTGCAACGCACGCGGCGACTCGTATTGCGTGCTCACCTTGACCTCGCCGCTGCCGGTGGCATGCCATGCGTGGCGAATCGTGGTGTTTCCGGAGGTACCGTTCACCGTCTGGCCGCCGGTGTCGAATCGGGCCGGACCTTCCAGCCGCACGGAATAAGGGACGCCGGCGAGCGCCTTGCCGTCGCTTTTCACCACGACATCCACCCAACCGGAGCGCAGTCCTTCCACCGTCTGGCTGGTGACCTGCAATCCCAGCGGCATGTTCGCGCCCGCTTCGCCCCACAGACGGTTGGCGATGGCGTCCAGGCCCGGGTATTGCGCGGAGATGACGGCCCAATGGCGTGCCCATGCCTGCGGGTCCAGTTCCATGTGCCTGTGCACCAGCACGCCTATGGCGGCGTGGATGTTCGCGTCGCGATTGTTCTGGTAGCGGTTCGCCAGCCACGCGATGCGGCGCACATTGGTATTGTCTTCGATCTTCCGTTCGCCCGAATACTCGTTGCTGGCGTCCGCGCCGGCCTTCATGCAGTATGCGAGCCTGCCGTCGGGCAGTTTCTTGATTGCGCCGATCAGCAGGTTCCTGCCGTCGATGCGGTACCACAGGTTCGTGCCCGGCGGCGGGTAGTCCAGCGCCGCGGCGAACGCGGCCGGCGATGCGCCCAACAATACCGCCAACGCGATGAGAAGCGCCGCCAAGCCGGTCAGGCATCGCCGCAATCGTGTAGCCATAGTTCTTCCTCCTATATATATGGTGTTTCCATCCGGCCACCGTGCCGGGCAGATACCATCGAGCCTGCCAGAACCGGCGCTTCCACCCGCACTTGTTCCGCCCCTGTGGTCGGAACTCCCTCTGCCGGGCGTGTTGTGGATAACTCGACCCGCAGGTTATCCACATTTCGCCGCTCACTCTGCCCCTATCGGCAAGTTATGCACATAGCGCGGCAGCCGTCCACAGATTCGTCCACATATCACGCCGCCGCGCACTTACAATGGGAACGAAACCTATTGATAAGGAGCAAGGAGAGGGCTGCCATGTCGACGAAGACCACTGAAAGCGCCACGGGAAAGAAAACCGCGTCACCCGCGAAGCGAACGACGGGTACGGCAAAACGTACGACCGCCGCAACGAAGAGAAGGCGTACCGCCAAAACAGCCACGCCCGCAGTCCAGGGCGAGGTGCCGGCACAGGTCATCCCCGTCACCGAAGCCGGCCAGTTCGGCCGCATCAACGTCCTGGACATCACCCCGAACGAGGAACGCGGCATCTACCCCGGCCGCGTAGAACTCGGTGAGGCGTTCGAGGTCACCGCGCAGGTGTTCATCGAAGGACGCACCAAGGTCGGTGCCACTGCCGTGGTGCGCAATCCGCGCGGCAAGGAGATGCTGCGCAGAACGATGACCTGCGTGAACCCGGGCCTGGACCGCTGGACCATGACGCTGGTATGCGGCGAGCGCAGCGACGCCAAGCCGTGGGAGCCTGAATTCGCCAAGGTAAAGCGCCAGCTGGGCGAGTGGACCGTGACCGTGGAGGGTTGGGAAGACACCTATCTGTCCTGGCTGCATGACGCCACCATCAAGGTGCAGGTGGACGACGACGTGGAGAACGCGCTGATCTCCGGCTCCCAGCTGCTCGCACGCTGGGCGGCCACGAGCGACGCCAAGCTCAACGCCCGTCAGCGCAAGACGCTGGAGGCCGCCGCCGCTGCCATGGCCGACACGACGCGTTCCCCGCAGGAGCGTCTCGCCGCCGCCACCAGCGATGAGATCACCGAGCTTCACGTATCCAACCCGCTGCGCGACGGCCTGTCCCCCAGCGCCCCGCAGCGCTTCAAGGTGGAACGCCCGAAGTCCAGCTTCGCCGCATGGTACCAGTTCTTCCCGCGCTCCGAAGGCGCGACCTACGACGATCAGAACGGCCGAATCAAGCAGGGCACGCTGGTCACGGCGCTGTCCGGACTGGAACGCGCCAAGGCCGAAGGATTCGACATCGTATACCTGCCTCCGATCTTCCCGATCGGCGTGACCAACCGCAAGGGCCGCAACAATTCCCTGGTCGCCGGCCCCAACGACCCCGGTTCCCCGTTCGGCATCGGCTCCGAGCTTGGCGGTCATGACACCGTCGACCCGCTGCTGGGCACCATGGACGACTTCAAGGCGTTCTGCGCGCGTGCACACGAGCTCGGGCTTGAAGTCGCACTCGACTTCGCGCTGCAGTGCTCCCCCGACCACCCATGGGTCAAGCAGCATCCGAACTGGTTCCGCACCAAGCCGGACGGCACCATCGCCTTCGCCGAGAACCCGCCGAAGAAATACCAGGACATCTACCCCATCGACTTCAACGCCGACATGCCCGGCATCGAAAAGGAAGTCGAACGCATCATGGACCTGTGGGTCAAGGCCGGCGTGACCATCTTCCGCGTCGACAACCCGCACACCAAGCCGGTACGCTTCTGGCAGGACGTGATCGCGGCCGTCACCAAGAAGCACCCCGAAGTGCTGTTCCTGGCCGAAGCGTTCACCCGCCCGGGCATGATGCGTGCACTGAGCTACGCGGGCTTCACCCAGTCGCACTGCTACTTCCCGTGGCGCAACACCAAGGACGAGCTGGAAGAGTATCTGCTGGAGACCAACGGCGATGACGGCTACTACCAGCACAACACCTTCTGGCCCACCACGCCGGATATCCTCACCGCCTACGTGCGCGACAACGGCATCGCCGGCCATGCGGTGCGCGCGGTGCTGGCGGCCATGGGATCCCCGAGCTGGGGCATCTACAACGGCTTCGAACTCATCGAGAACAAGCAGCGCCCCGGTTTCGAGGAGCAGATCGACAACGAGAAGTACGAGGTCAAGGTGCGCAACTGGGCCGATGCCGACAAGTACGGCATCGCCGAGCTGCTGACCAGCCTGAACAAGATCCGCCGCGAGCATGTGGACGCCTTCAGCTACCACAATGTGAGCATCCTGCCGTCGTCCGATTCGAACATCCTCGCGTTCGCCCGCCACACCCCCGCCGAGCTGACGGCGACGGGCAAGCCGGAGACGCTGATCGTGGTGGTGAACCTTGACGGCCACAACGCGCACCAGTCCGAAGTGCATCTGGAAATGCCCGATTTCGGCATCGACCCGAAGCAGGGCGCCCATGTGCGCGACGAGCTCACCGGGCGCGAGTTCACGTGGGGTTGGGACAACTTCGTCTCACTGGCTCCATGGGCCGATGTGGCGCACGTGCTGACGGTGGTCGAGGACTGATTTTCGGTCTAATCGAAAATCAGAACCGCAAAAAATCGCGATGAATAAAGACGCGGCTGGAACGCATCACACATTCCATCCGCGTCTTTTCCTATATCGCGCCGCATCCACACGCCTGAAACATCCAGCCGGTGGAACAAAACACCATATAACCGACAGGACCGCATCATTTACCAGATTCCGCCCCGCCGAGAAGAATTTTCCGGTCGCACATATTCACCAAGGCGGCATCATGCGTCGAAACGACCACACAGGCACCTCTCGCGGCAGCCTGACGCAGAAGCCCAATCACGATTCCCCGATTAATCTCATCCAACGACGCCGTAGGCTCGTCCACAAAAATGTAGGCGGATCGTTTCCATAGCGCCCGCACCAAGGCAACACGCTGCTTCTCACCACCAGACAGCACTGCCGCCAAATCATTCAGCCTGCCCGACATGCCGGTTTCAGACAACAGCCGCGAAAGCTTTTTAGGCAGTCTATTCCGTTTGGGATTGTAATGCTTATGCTTGAAAGTCAGATTGTAGAATACGGTTTCCTCGTCAATCATTCCGTAATCCTGATAGACGAATGACACAGCGTTTCTCCAGAACGCTCGACGCTGACGATCCGTCCACCGCAAGGTGCTTTCGCCATTGACGACGACATCACCCTCCGAAGGTTTCATCAGCAACGACATGATGCCAAGCAATGTCGTCTTACCACTGCCGGATGGGCCGGTAAGCGCAACCATCATGCCGCCGTCAACCCGGGCGTTGATATGACGGAAAATGGTATTCCCCTGAATCACGCATGCAACATCATCAAGTTCGACGGTCATGGCAAACTCCTTCATTCATGTAATTCCGTTTCATCGCCCGGCCGGCATCTAGCAAGCCGCCCGTTGCACAACATCAGCAAAGCATTGCCGTGCTGCCAACAGCAACGACACGAACTCGACAACCGCACACGCCAAGCACAGCAGCAGCATCAGTAATGAAGCACTTCCCACCATCAGCCGACGCTGCCCGACGTACCACCAAGCAGCCAGCAATGCGGCAAGCAGCAACCCCAATTGCGATATGAAGTAAGGCAGCACGATGCGCGCGTAGGAAGCTCCCGATGTATGCCGGATGAACAACATCCTCCGCTTCTCATACATCCAGAGAACCGCATCCTGCATCATGCAGAAAAACGTCTCGCACAAAATGACGACCACGAAGCAAAGATTCAGATTGCGCTGCTGAATATCAAGACGATACTGGTACATCGCATCATCGGCCACACGGCTCACGGAAGTGATGTATGGAGCCATTACCGATTCCTTGGCGATTCTACTCACGGAATCAGCGTTGACGAACTGTATATTCGTTGAAGACATAGCCGGATACAGGAAGCTATTCAGATCGAACATCGAGCTGGCGTTATCGGTGAGAATTATCAGCGGATTACGCAATGATGCGAACACTCCGGATTGAGCGTTGTATTCCAAGGATGGAAACGCTTTGTCGCCTTTCCATTCGTATAGGCAATCCTCCATTGTTATTGGGGATTGCTTGTTCATCCATATTCCATCGTAATCTTTCAACGATTTCGCGAGGACATTCGGAATATGGGCCGATGTTGTTTTCTTCAAGCTGTTCTCGGAGATATGCATCAGTTTCAGAAACGACGTATTCACGATGACAACATCGTCATAAGGTGCTATCTGTTGCAACGTTTCGCGTTTCGTAGGAGCGTTTCCGTTACTGCCATAGACCAGCGCTGGAGATACCGAATACGATAGGTACATTTCCCCCGCTGCGTCCTCGGCATCCAGGAACCGTTGGAAAGCCCCGCTTGCTTCCGCACTTGAATCCGCCGGATCAGCAAGGGTCTCCACGGAAACCACTGCCCCCAAATTCTGCCATTGTCTGGCGGAATTCAGCTGTTGCGAAGCAACCATGAACGCGTACGAGGATGTGACACCGGCAACCAAGGCGAGCACCACGCAGACGAATTTCCATGCAATCTGGCCGCATAGCAGTCGTTTGGAGAGCGTATGGCGCGCGGCCAACTGTCGAATCGACGGCATCGTCAGCAACGAGAACACCGCAATCACCACGCCGAACAGCAGCGCAAGCCCCACAGTTACCGATAGATACGCTTTGCAATACACGGCAATGGAATTCACCGCATGAGTCAGCAGAACGACCGCAGACGCGCCTATTCCACTCAGGCAATACCATGGCAGACAGATCTTCGAGAAATCAACGATGTCTTGATAAAGAATACGCCCATTGCCAACGCCATTCAGGATAAGCACCGAATGGAGCTTCTCCCGATTGCCCGCCCATGACCAACCCGTCGCACATATCGCCACGCAAAGCACGGCAACGCCGAAAGCGCCCGACTGATTATTGGACAGCAACCCGAATACATCGGCATTCGAAACTCGACGTCCGCCGTTGACGATGGAGCCATCATAGGTTTTCACCAGTTTCTCGAACGAGTTTATCGCAGCCGTATCCGAGAACGAATACGCTCCGGAAATACTCGCATCCGCCAAATCGGACAGAGGCGACAATGTGACGGAACGGAATCCTCCATACTGATAGTTCGCCAGATCTCGCTCGGCTTGCGATTCGTCTCCAAAAACAAACAGTTCCGAAACCGCGGAATCCGATGAGGAATCCGCCGCAGAAGTCATCTTCGTTTTAGAAAGCGCACCGAATTCGCCTTTGCGGTACGGCAACGCATCCAGTGCCGCGGCAATATCCGTCTTCTGCGCCTTGGACTTCGAAAAATCCACGGAAACAAACGTCGTGGTTCCGATGGGATACACCGTATCCAACGATTCCAATGTAGCGACGATGATATACGAAACAAACAACGGCATGATCAAACCCAATACCGCAAGAATCCTCTTTGCCATTTTGCCTCTATCTTCTGTGCTCCGATGCAGAATCGCACGGTTCCATTCCGTTGGATGTTCCGAAATATCCGTTACCTCGAACATTTCGGAACATCCAGCGGAATGCATCCATTGAACTGAGTCAGCCAAATCTCCATGCGCCGGTACAGGAATCAGCAAACACGGTAATAGTATTTAATTCCGAACCCGTGGCCCCAGATTTGAGCATAAGACCAATGCCCCGAAGCGGTATCAATGGAACGGCTCTTGGCGGTGCTTGTCACAACAGATGATCCATGGCATCTACTTGCATGCCAATAATTAGACCACATCTTCGCGGGATTGGATCCATACTGCCATGTACCGCCTTCAGCAGGATATGCTTCAGCCAACGGAGACACCAGAGTTCCCCCGGAGATCTCATATTCATTCCATGCTCCAGTGCATACTACGTTTTCCGGATTATTTGTATTATCCGACGCAAACGCCATGGCAGTTCCACTTGTCAACATGGTTGCTGACAGTACGATAGCGCCAACAGCACTGCATATCTTCTTCAGCATGATTTCCTCCATTCGCCCTCCCCCTCATCAGAGAAGGTACTGTTCAACATATGCTCCGATGAACGTCAAATGAAATGGTTGTCAAGAAAAACTTGACCCCGTAGAAGATCGAAGAACGCACGCCCCGCAGACGCATCTTGCTTATAGAAAAACAGCACAATTCGCCGCGGAAGCATGGCAGGGTATATTCACTAATGTGAGTGCACCTATTACAGTCGCTGTTTTGGATAATGATCCTTGGAGTGCGAGGTCCCTTGCTCAATGGATTGAGAACAGTGCACCATCAATCCATGTCATCTGGCAGACGTCATCCGCCGCGGAAGCGCTTCACCGTTGTTTATACGGAATGCATAAGCCCGATGTTCTCATTCTCGACATGGCATTGAACGACGCATCAGGGCCATCCGTATGCACGCAGATACGAAAATATACATCCTCCATTGGCATAATCGGCGTCACAGCATACGATTCCAAGCAATATATCGACGATCTGGCGCAGGCCGGCGCGCAGGCTCTTGTCGCAAAGGAGTGTCTTGCCGCTGATTTGAAAAAACTGCTGCCTGTTGTAGCCAAAGGCGAAAGTTCCGATCCGACTGTGTTCATGACCGCCGCACAGGCGCACGACAAGCTGGCGCAGCAAGCCCAGAACCAACCCTCACTTCAGCAACTCAGCACACGTGAGCTGCAAGTACTTCGCCGCTATGCGCATGATGCCAGCACTACCGAAATCGCTTCGGAACTCGGAGTCACCACCAATACCGTATTCACGTATATGCATAGAATCTCACAAAAACTCGGCGTGAAAAATCGTTTGGAGGCCATCAAAGAGTGCAAAAAATACGATCTATTATGACGCGCCTGCCACAATCACTACCACGCCTCGACGTTATTGCGCATCATTCAGGTAATCGCGGTCATCACAATGAAAATACGCGATCCGCATTTGACAAGACACTTACCTGTATCGCACTTGCTTGCGGCCTTCTCTACATCGCGAATATTGCACTTCCCAGCTTTGGATTCCAGTGGAATTCTCCTTATATCGGTTTTTCCATCTGCTGCGATATCGGCACGCTGGTATTTTTCCGTCTGTATCCGCAAGCCTCTTCAGCGGCCATGCTTCTTCTGTGGACGGCAGAACGCTACGTACCGTGGAATTTGCCGTACACCTATGTTTTCGCAGTATTAGCCGCAGCCGCCACTCTCGGATATCTGCGGTTCCGTCTGGCTTTGGGCACATGCTTGGCTTCCGCCCTGATACTGTTCTTCATCAGGGTTTCCTCGTTGGAAGACACCGTGTTTATGAGTCTAGTGTTCCTTGCGACTTCTTGCGGCGGATTCGTGCTTCGACTATACCAAGACCGGAACCATGCCGTTTCGCAGCTCGGAATGCATCGGCGTCAGGAAATGATCGCCGGCAAACTGCATGATGTCGTCTGCAATGACCTTGCATACGCATTGCGTCAAATCGATGCTTTGGAAACGGTACAGGAACACCCAGCGGACGCGGGAAACCATACCGATTCGTTGGCCGAAATACGGCAGAGCATCACCGAGGCATTGCAATACACACGCACAGCCATCACGACTTTGCAATCGGCGGATACCGAATCCCACGAAACACATATCGCCGGCAGTATGGACCTGGCCAGCAGCAATGCCGACAAGACAACAATCGATATCGCGACGTTGCTCGAGCAAGGGCAAAAGAAACTCGATCATATCGGCATCAGCGGCATCATTGCCGCGCCGGATATGGGGACCGCGGCAATGCCCAGAACCACAGCTACGCTTGTAGAAGGCTTGATTCGGGAGATATTCGGCAACCTGCTCAAATACGCCGACCCTGCAAAAGGGTATGTCCTTACCGCAAGGAGCGACGGCATCACCTTGCATATCGGCGTCTGCGATTCGCCCCGCCCGGATTATTGGCAGAACATCCCGTCAAACATTTCACCGATATCATCGGACGCCCCGTCGAATGCCCCGGAGATGCCGGACGAATCGTCAACCGATATGAACCCATCGCTTCATGGCGGCACAGGCATACGTTCATATCAAACACGGCTCGCGGCTCTAGGCGGCGAATTATCCATTTCCGCTTCCGACGACCAGTGGACACTGGAAGCCGCCGTGCCTTTGTTTGACACCGACCACACCGATGGCCGCCATTCAACAGGACGAATGCGAATTCGGATGGAATGAGTACCACCATCCAACCAACGACACACTATATGCCGCCCAACGATGGCGGAATACCCACAGGACGGTCTTACATATACCTATACCGTGATACCGCAATGACTACGATCGCTCGCGTAATCACTCAGGATCAGTTTCAACGTTTTCATTATTGTGGTATTACGGAGTTTCCTATTGTATGATTATGGAGTTTTCTACCATAAGATTATGGTTTTTCTTATTGTAAGATTATGGTAATTGCAACATGTCCATCACACCCCGCTCGCACCATGATCGCAAGCCCGACTCAATACATATTGGAGAAAAAACGAATGGTCCCACGTCTTCTCGGCGAGAGAATCGCACAAATGGCACGATGGTTTCCCGTGGTGTCGGTCACAGGACCTCGGCAAAGCGGAAAATCAACCATCGTCAAATCAGTATTTCCGGACTATCAGTACGTCAACCTTGAAAATCCACAGACCCGTAAAGAGGCCTTAGACGATCCCGTCGGTTTCATCAACAATCGCAATGAGCACCTCATCATCGACGAAGTCCAATATGCCCCTGACCTGTTTTCCATGATCCAAGTCGCTTCCGACGAACGATCCAGCACTGGCCAATACGTGCTTTCCGGCTCCCAGAACTTCAGACTGCTCAAGAACATCACGCAATCGCTCGCCGGACGTGTCGGACTCGTGGAACTGCTCCCTTTCTCATTCCAGGAAGCGCGTATCGCACAGACGAATCTTTCCGCCGATGATTTCATGATATCCGGCGGATATCCAAGATTGTTCGAAACCCATATGCCCACAGACGTGTTTTTCTCGAATTACGTCAGCACATACGTGGAACGCGACGTCGCGGATTATCTCGACGTACGCAATCTCACATCTTTCCAAAAATTCCTGCGTCTGTGCGCGCTCAACTCCGGTAATCTGATGAACTACGCCAAACTTGCAAAAGACGCCGATATCAATGCGCAAACCGCAAAAACATGGTTGTCAATGTTGAATTCGAGCTATATCACGTTCCAGCTCGCGCCTTATTTCTCCAATGAAGGCAAAAGACTCATCAAAACACCAAAAATGTACTTTCATGATACAGGCCTGCTCTGCTATCTCCTAGGAATAACGAATCGGCAGCAACTGCTTTTCAGCCCGCATCTCGGCGCAATCTTCGAAAATCTCATCGTCGCCGAAACCCTGAAGAACCATATCGACAACGGCGAGGAGCCCAAGCTCTTCTTTTACCGGGACGACAGCAAAATCGAAGTCGACTTGCTGGACTTCACCAATGCGAGCGCTCCCATGTTGATTGAGATCAAATCGGGACAAACCTATAAAGACAATTTCGCACGCCATCTCAGCACTGTAGGCGAGTTTTTGGGCATCCCCGAACAGCAACGGCATGTCGTGCTCCGCATCGAACAAGGATTCCAGGCCAAAGGCGCGGTGGCGCATTCGGCAGCGGAGTGGCTGCTGCGGCAAACGTGAATCGCTTACGATGCGGCATACAGCGTCGGCAAGACGCAAAAGCGGGTATCGTAGGTAACGAATTACTGCTGGTCTTATCGATCAAGGAGAAAACAATGGCAGAAACCTTCAACGTCGTGGTGGAGATCCCGCGTGGCTCCAAGAACAAGTACGAAGTGGACCACGAGACCGGTCGCGTGTTCCTGGACCGCACCCTGTTCACCGCTATGGGCTACCCGGATGACTACGGCTACATCGACGGCACCCTGGGCGAGGACGGCGATCCGCTCGACGCCCTGGTCATGATCCCGAACTCCGTGTTCCCGGGCTGCGTGGTCGAGTGCCGCGCCGTTGGCCTGTACCACATGGTCGACGAGGCCGGTGGAGACGACAAGGTGCTGTGCGTGCCGGCCGACGTCCGCTTCGACGATATCAAGGACGTCGACGACGTGTCCGAGTACCACAAGGCCGAAATCAAGCACTTCTTCGAGCAGTACAAGGCTCTGGAGCCGGGCAAGGAAGTCCTGCCGGGTGACTATTGGACCGGTGCCGCCAAGGCCGAAGAGGAAATCGTCGCGGCCCGCAAGCGCCTCGCCGAAAGCGAGAAGTGAGTTCTTCTCTGTTCTATTGCAAAGCCCACTGTTTCGGCAGTGGGCTTTCCTTTTCCCCGATCAGCGCCCGGATTCCCCCGCTCTGCGCCCGAATTCCCTCTCCTTATTCCCCAATCCACGCCCTAATTCCTGTATCTGCACCCAGCCCCCCCCATCCCCTCAGCATCCAAAATCCCTGCCTGCGTCCGAATTCCCCAATCCACACCCACACCCATCTCTGCCCTAGTCCCCCTATCTCCGCCCAAATCCCCCATCTCCGCCTGAATTTCCCCACTCCACATCCGAATTCCCCTACTCCACGTCCGAATTCCCCCACCGACTGGATAAATACGGACTCTCACAAGCCATCCCCACGCCCAAATGCTCCACTGGCTGGAGGAATTTCCCGCTCACACACCACCCAGCGGCCCAAATCACCCACTGGCTGGACGAATCCACCACTCATTCACCTCTCAGCGGGCAAAAACACCCACCGACTGGACGAATCCACCGCCCATAATCTCCTCAGCGGCCATAATCACCCACCGGCTGGAAGAAAAAGGACGCTCAACACCTTCCCACGCGCCAAAAACACCCAGCCAATGGGGAAAACGGACGCCTAGGCCATCCCCAAACGCCTAAAACCTCCACTGACTGGGAAAAATGCCCGCTCACAAGCCACTCAGCAGACAAAATCCCCCAGCCAATGGGAAATATAGACACCAAGGGGCCGCCCAGCGACCAAAAACATCCAGCCAATGGGAGAAAGGGACGATCAAGGGGCACCCAGACGCCCAAAACATCCAGCCAGTGGGAAAAGGGGACACTCAGAAGTCACTCAGCGATCGAAAACATCCAGCCAGTGGGAGATTCGGGCCGTGGTGGGAGATTCGGGTCGCAGTGGGAGATTCGGGGAGGCCTGACGAGGGAGGGAAATGCAGCCGTGCGATTTCCCCATGCCATGTTATAGTGGTCTCTTGTAATTTTTCGGCATGCGAACAGTATTCGCTTGGGAATTCAAAGCCCGCCTGTGGGCGCGGCAGTTCTGTGTCGGTGCCCCTAGGCGTAGGCGGGTCGCCCCCGTCGAGGCCCATCCCGTGGGGAGTCCGGCGGGATGAACCTTTCACTTACCTATGTTGTTGCAGACATTTCTCATTGCTATTTCCGTGTCCATGGACGCGTTCGCCGTTTCCATCGGCAAAGGCCTGACCGTCAAGCGCCTGCGTAAGCGCGACGCGTTGAAGACCGCGCTGTGGTTCGGCGGCTTCCAGGCATTGTTCCCGATAATCGGCTATTTTGCGACGTCCACGTTCAGCAAGTACGTGACGGCCGTGGATCATTGGATCATCTTCGGTTTGCTGGCGCTGATCGGCGGCAATATGATCCGCGAGGCGTTCGAGGAGGACGAGGAGAACGCCAAGGAGACGCCGGAGTTCGATTGGCGGCACATGCTGCCGATCGCGTTCGCGTGCAGCATCGACGCGTTCGCCGTTGGCGTGAGTTTCGCGTTCATGAATCTTAATATCTGGCTGTCGGTCGCCATTATCGGCGTGACGACCGGTCTGTTCGCGGTGGCCGGATTGTGCATCGGCCGGCTGTTCGGTTCGCATTGGCAGAAGCCGGCGCAGATCGTCGGCGGTTTCGTGCTGATTCTTATCGGCGTGAAGGTGCTGCTTGAGCATCTGAGTCTTCTCGGCATGTAAAGCATGTAAACGCATTGGCGAACGGCACGAGACGCCACATACACGTTGAGGCCTGCGGATTCTCTCCGCAGGCCTCAACGTTTTTTCAGTACGTATCAGTATGTATCGGTATGTCTCGCAGCTCAGCCGACGATCTGGACCAGCAGCGCGGCCGCGAACACCATCAACCCGAACAGCATGACCGGCAGCATGGCCACGCCGACCCACGGTGCGCGCGCATCGTCCGCGGGGTCAAGTTCCTTCAGCCAGAACACGGATGCATAGGCAAGCAGCAGCGCCACCACGACCATCACGGCGATCAACGCAACATAACCCGGCATGCCCAGCGAACCGCCGGCATGATGCCCGGCCGCCACCACGTACGGCAGGAACACCCAACCGGCCAGCGAGATCGACGCGGCTCCGCCGGTCACGCAATGCGACAGCGCGCGGATGAGGTGAGACCTGTTCTCGCGGGCCATCTGACGACCGAACGCCACGACGGTAAGCACCACCAGCAGTCCTGCGACGGCGGCCGCCCAGCGCATCATCGGGTAGGTGCTGCGGGTCAGCTCATTGCCCATGATCGCGTCGCTGGCGGGAACGATCTTCGAGCCGAGCGCGGTGGCCACGCATGCCAGCGACAGCACGCCTGCGACGGCTCCGATAATACGGTCCGCGATTCCGGCGCGGAACGGCCAGCACACGTGGAACACGGCCAGCACCGCCACTGCCACTACGGCAATGCCCGCCGCACCCGTCGTGCCCGATGGCCCCTGCATGGCGGAAAACGCCAGCGCCACCACGACGAACACCGCATATGCCAAAGCCTGCACGCCCAACATTCGCGCGCACTTGGCGCCACGTTTTTCCATGCTTTCGCTCATGTCAACTCCTGATTCTTATTCAGTTCCCCACTCATCCTACTCAATCCCCCACACGCCTTACACGCTCTAAACAAATGGGGTGCATTCTGGAGGGTAGTGCGTATCCGGCGTGTCCACGATATGCGCGTAAAATATCCACAAATCGATAAGCAACCAGAAACAGGGGGTTTGACGTGACTGACCTGACGCTTATGACGTCCGCCAGCAACCCCGCTTCCGTGCTGCCTTCACTTGCGCTGCTCTCCCATCGCATCCGTGTTCTTCCGATGGATGCCGCCAGTCTGGTGAAGATGCCTGAAAGCACGATTCTTTTTCTTGACGCACGCGACGACCTGGCCACTGCCAAGACGCTTTGCAATCTGATTCACGCTTCCGGACTATCCACACCGATCGTGCTGGTGCTCACCGAAGGCGGGTTCACCGTGGTCAACTCGCAATGGGGCATCGCGGATGTGGTGGTTTCAACCGCTTCACCGGCCGAGGTCGAAGGCCGATTGCGGCTCGTGTCCGAACGCGGCAATGCGCCGGCGAACGCACTGCCCGCCATGGAGGGGAACACCGCCGCTGCCGACGGCCAGATCCGTTCCGGCGATCTTGTGGTGGATACGAACGGCTATACCGCATCGCTGCACGGCCATCCGATCGACCTGGCATATAAGGAATTCGAACTGTTGAAGTACCTGGTGCAGCATCCCGGCCGCGTGTTCACCCGCGCGCAGTTGCTGCAGGAGGTGTGGGGCTACGACTATTACGGCGGCACCAGAACCGTCGATGTGCATATTCGTCGTCTGCGCGCCAAGCTGGGTGGCGAATACGAGCATCTGATCGGCACGGTGCGTAACGTGGGGTACCGTTTCGACCCGCCGGATGAGGATTCCGAGGAGTCGGCGGCGAAGTCCGCGGCGCTTCCGGCCGATAAGTAGTCGGATCGTGGCAGCCATGCCATCCGCAATCACGCCATCATCCGCGGCTGCAGCCACACCCGCAGCCGGCAGGGGGCGGGAATCCCGCAAGGCTCGTCTGGAACGCATGCATGCCGAGTATGCGATTCTGCGCGACCTCTACCCCAAGCCCGAATGCGCGCTGCATTTCGAGACACCGCTGCAGCTGCTTATCGCAACCGTGCTGAGCGCTCAGACCACCGACAGGCGTGTCAATACCGTCACCCCCGAACTGTTCGCAACCTACCCGGACTGCCGTGATCTGGCCGCCGCGAACCCGGAGGATGTGGAGCGCATCATACGCCCGCTTGGCTTCTACCATGCGAAGGCGAAGCATCTGCTGGGATTGGCACAGGAGCTGGATACCCGTTTCGGCGGCGAGGTGCCGCGCACTATGGACGAGCTGACCAGCCTGCCGGGAGTGGGTAGGAAAACGGCGAATGTGGTGCTGGGCAATGCGTTCCATATTCCGGGCTTTCCGGTGGACACCCATGTGATGCGCGTGACCGGGCGACTGCGCTGGCGCAGCGACTGGCGGCGCGCGAATCCCAATCCGGTGGCCATCGAACGGGAGATCACCGCCTGCTTCCCTCCGGAGCAGTGGACCGATCTGAGCCATCGTCTAATCCTGCATGGCCGCGCCATCTGCCACGCGCGCAAGCCCGATTGCGGCGAATGCCCGCTCGCCGGCACCTGCCCGTCCGCACACTAGCCGTCTACCGCCATCTCGCTGTAGCCGTCCCACCGACGCCCCTCCATCGCACGGCGTCCCTGTACCGCCCTCGCCCGCGAACGTTACCCACACCGATACACTGGGACACATGTCGAAGAAGTCGCAGCATCGGGAATCCACCGCAAACCAGCTGAGCCGTTGGCTCATATTCCTTGGCGTCTCCGCGGTATTGGCCGTGGCCCTGCTGGTGGCGGTTCCGCGCATCACGCACCGCAGCCTGTTCGGCGACGCTGCGGGAACGTCTGGCGGCACCGTCACCGTGGGCATCACCGATACGCCCGACACCCTCGACATACGCACCGCGAACAGCACTTCACTCGACCGCGTGCTCATCGGAAACGTCTACCAGACGTTGCTGGACCGCAATAACGAGAACAAAATCACCGCCGGTCTCGCGTCCACATGGAAGACCTCGTCCGACGGTCTCACACTCACGTTCACCTTGCGGGACGGGCTGCGATTCGCCAACGGCCATACCCTCGACGCGTCCAGCGTGGTGTGGTCGCTGCAACAGGCGGTCTCCAACAAGTGGCCCGGCGCGGACACCAAACTCGCCTCGCTCGCCTCGGTCTCCAATCCGAATACCAGCACCGTGGTCATCACGTTGAAACAGCCGGATGCCACATTGCCGCGCACGCTCGCCGGGCGGCTCGGCATCGTATACGACCGTGCGGCAGGCATCGACTACAAGACCCAGGCGGCAGGCTCCGGCCCCTACCGCGTCAAGGATTTCACGCCGAACAAGCGCATCACCCTTGCCGCAACCGGCGAATCCACCGCCAAAACAAGCACCATCGTCATCAGCAACTACAACGACGACACCGCGCTAATGAAGGCCGCGAAGGCCGGTGATGTCGACCTTGCGATCCCGACGGACCCCTCGTCCGCGAAATCCGCCGATAACGACCAGAACCTGCGCGTCGCATCGGGCACCAGCGAGCGCAAGGTCACGCTGCTGTACAACAACGACGCCGATTCGATCCTCTCCGATGTGCAGGCGCGTACGGCCCTGCGCATGATGCTCGACAAGACCGCGCTGACGCAGAATCGTTCCGATGTGGCCCAGGTGCTCGGCGGACCCATCGGGCCGCTCGAACCCGGCTACGAGGATCTCACCGGATTGATTGCCCACAATGCGGACAGGGGACGCCAGCTTATGAGCTACTTCTCGTCAAGCTATATCGGCACGCTGAAGTTGGTGACCAACGAAACCTATGAATCGCTCGCGCAGCAGATCGCAAGCCAGCTGCAGGAGCAGGGCATTTCGGTCGAAGTGTCCGCACTGAGCGACGCGGGAGTACAGGACTGCATCAGCAAGCGCAATTTCCAGCTGCTGCTCACCACCATCGACGGCGTTGACGGCACAGCCGACTTCGCCGATCCGAACGGCATCTCACGCTACACGAACGCCGACGCGCAGACGCAGTACACGCAGGCGATGCGGTCGACCACGCAGGAAGCGTACGAAAACGGCATGAAGGCATACGCTCGAACCGTCAGCTCCACGGCCGCCAGCGACTGGCTGTACGCCCGCAAGACGGCAGTCGTGGCGTCCACGCAGCTCGCCGGGTACTCGGCGCAGATGGCCGACGAACGCCTGCCGCTCGCCAACATCGCCAAGCAGTAGCCGCCCTACCCGCACTATGGCGGAAAATGGCGCTTTCTTGTCATGCAAAAGCTTTAAACTGGCGCGTATGACTGAAGCCAAATCCATCGATGCAAATCTGACCCCGCTGCCCGACAAAGTCGGCGTGGACGGTCTGGAAGACAAGTGGCGTGCCGTCTGGGACGAGAACGGCACCTACAAGTTCAACAACACCCGCGACCGCAAGGCCGTCTACTCCATCGACACCCCGCCGCCCACCGTTTCCGGCCACCTGCACGTGGGCCACGTGTTCTCCTACACGCACACCGACGTGATCGCGCGTTTCAAGCGCATGCAGGGCTACGACGTGTTCTACCCGATGGGTTGGGACGACAACGGCCTGCCGACCGAACGCCGCGTGCAGAACTACTACGGCGTGCGCGTGGACACGTCGCTGAAGTACGATCCCGATTTCAAGCCGCCGTTTGAAGGCACCGACGGCAAGAAGATCAACGCCAAGGACCAGGTGCCGATCTCCCGTAAGAACTTCATCGAGCTGTGCGAAAAGCTCACCGCCCAGGACGAGAAGCAGTTCGAGGCCCTGTGGCGTTCCCTGGGCCTGTCCATCGACTGGTCCCAGACCTACCACACCATCGGCAAGCACCCGCAGCGCGTGGCGCAGAAGGCGTTCCTGCGCAATCTGGCCCGCGGCGAGGCCTACCAGAAGGACGCCCCCGGCCTGTGGGACGTGACCTTCCAGACCGCTGTGGCTCAGGCCGAACTGGAATCCCGCGAATACCCGGGCTTCTACCACAAGGTCGCCTTCCGCTTCGAGGACGGCACCCCGATCTACATCGAGACCACCCGTCCGGAACTGCTGGCCGCCTGCGGCGCGCTGATCGCGCACCCGGACGACGAGCGCTACAAGAAGTACTTCGGCCAGTACGTGTACTCCCCGCTGTTCCACGTCAAGGTCCCGATCCTGGCCCACAAGGCCGCCGAAATGGACAAGGGCGCCGGCATCGCCATGTGCTGTACGTTCGGCGACGTGACCGACGTCGAATGGTGGCGCGACCTGAACCTGCCGCTGCGTTCCATCATCCAGCGCAACGGCCGCATCATCATGGAAGTGCCGGATTGGATCGAAAGCGAGGAAGGCCGCAAGATCTTCGAGGAGACCGAAGGCAAGACCACGTTCTCCGCACGTAAGATCATCGTCGATCACCTGCGCGAATCCGGCGATCTAGACGGCGAGCCGACGCCGACCAAGCGTATGACGAACTTCTACGAGAAGGGCGACAAGCCGCTCGAAATCGTCACCTCCCGCCAGTGGTACCTGAAGAACGGCGGCACCGACGAGAAGCTCAACGCCGAACTCATCGAACGCGGCAAGGAGCTCAACTTCCACCCCGACTTCATGCGCGTGCGCTACGAGAACTGGGTGCACGGCCTGAACGGCGACTGGCTGATCTCCCGCCAGCGCTTCTTCGGCGTCCCGTTCCCGCTGTGGTACCCGGTAAAGGAAGACGGCACCCCGGATTACGACCACCCGATCACCCCGAGCGAAGACATCCTGCCGATCGATCCGACCGACGATGTGCCGGAAGGCTACACCGAGGACCAGCGTGACGTGCCGGGCGGCTTCACCGCCGAGCCGGACATCATGGACACCTGGGCGACCTCCTCCCTCACCCCGCAGATCGTGACCCGTTGGGAAGAGCCGGGCGAAGAGAACCAGGCGATCTTCAACGCCACGTTCCCGATGGACCTGCGCCCGCAGGGCCAGGACATCATCCGCACCTGGCTGTTCTCCACCGTGGACCGTGCGCACTTGGAGAATAAGTGCCTGCCGTGGGCCCACGCGACCCTGTCCGGCTGGATCCTCGATCCGGACCACAAGAAGATGTCGAAGTCCAAGGGCAACGTGGTCGTGCCGGACAAGCCGATCAAGCAGTTCGGTGCCGACGCGGTGCGCTACTGGGCCGCTTCCGCGCGCCTGGGCCTGGACGCCACGTACGACGAAGGCCAGATGAAGATCGGCCGCCGTCTTGCCATCAAGCTGCTCAACGCCACCAAGTTCGCCCTGGCCATCGGCCGTGAGGACGAGAACCATCACGTGGCCGAATCCGCCACCGCGACCTGGAACCCGGCCGATGTGACCGAGCCGCTGGATCGCGCCGCCATGGCGAAGATGGCTCTGGTGGTGCGCGAAGCCACCGCCGCCCTGAACGCCTACGAGCATTCCAAGGCTCTGGAGGCCATCGAGAACTACTTCTGGCAGTTCTGCGACGACTACATCGAACTGGTGAAGAACCGCGCCTACGGCACCGCCGACGCGACCGGCAATGTGCCGAGCGAGACCGCGGTCAAGTCCGCACGCACCGCGCTGGGCCTTGGCCTGGACGCGTTCGCCCGCCTGCTGGCCCCGTTCCTGCCGTACGCCACCGAAGAGGTGTGGAGCTGGATGCACGCCGGCGAAGGCTCCGTGCATCGTGCCGCATGGCCTACCCCGGACGTGTATGAGGCTGCCGCATTCAAGGTCTCCCCGGAGCTGCTGACCCATGCCGGTGAGGCACTGGCCGCGCTGCGTGGCATCAAGTCCAAGGCGAAGGTCTCCATGAAGACCCCGATCCTCTCCGTGACGCTGGGCGTGGCCGACGATGTGCGCGAATCCATCCAGAGCGCGCTGGGCGATATCGCCGAAGCCGGCCGCGTGGTCGGCAAGATCAGCTTCGCCGGTGCCGTCGCCGCGGTCAAGGCCGTCAAGGCCACCGCCGACGCCGCCAAGGAAGCCATGGACAAGGCCAAGGCCGAAACCGAGGCCGCCGCCGAAGTGATCGTCGAGGAATCCGAACTCGGCGAGCCGCCGGCTAAGAAGCCTAAGAAGAACTGAGCAACGGGAGGGTGGGCTAATCCCACCCTCACTCGGCTACCGCCTCGCTCGGGCCGAGCCTACCGGCAGCCCACAGGGCTGCCGTCTTAACGGCTCAGCCGGCTAAGAAGCCTAAGAAGAAGTGAGCAAACCGCTCTGACAGGAAGAAGGCCTCTGACCACTCCATCATGTGGTCAGAGGCCTTCGCAGTTTAGACGATATAAACGGCGTTGGGCTGTCGTGGGGCGTGTTCGACACACTCAAGGCACCGCTACGCGGTCTTCGCGGCACAGCCGCTCACCTCGCCTACGAAGAGCCCACAGGGCTCTTCGCTTCACGGCTCAGCAGCCAAGCTTACGGTCTCACACGCCCCACGACAGCCCACCCTTCCAGACTGTCAATATTGAAAAGAACGGATTCACCGTTATTGGTCTGAGAACGCGACAGTTATCTCAGTCCATACGGATACAAAAAGTCTGCATCGCCCTATTGGATAGCGATGCAGACCGATATGTATTCACCTATATCCCGCGGCAAAATCTCACGCGAATACGTCGAGCACGCCAGGATCTCCCCCGGCGTCGGCAATGCGCTGATGGCGCTTCTTGGCCTCGGTGACCACGAATTCCCGGTACATTTCCGCAATCTGCGGATCCAGTCCCGCATCGACAGCGATGCGGTGCAGACGCTCGATCTGATAATCCTCGCGCTTGGTGTCTTCCGGTGCGAATCCGGCTTCGGCCTTCAGTACGCCGACCTGCGAGGTGGCCTTGAAGCGTTCCGCAAGCAGCGAAACGATCGCGGAATCGATGTTGTCGATGGATTGGCGCAACGCCTTGATTTTCGCGACGGCCCGGGCGGTTTCCGGGTGCTGTTCGGCCTGGGCCGAATCGATGGTGGTCTTCTGCCAGTCGCTATGTTCGGAATCACTCATACGGCCAGACTACCCCACCGAATGCCCCGGCCGCATCGAACTCCTCCACTCCCGAACATCCGCAAGCGGCAAACAAGAAGGCGGGCCCGGCAATAGCCGGAACCCGCCGAAACGATCAGGTGGCGCAGGCAGCAAGAACGCTACGTCTCTGCGCCACAATCACCGTTATCAGTTGCCGTTGGTGGCGTTGTTCGCGTTGGCCTGCTGCACGATGGCGGCGAGGAAGTCGCGGTTGGACGCGGTCTTCTTCAGACGCGGCACCAGGGTCTGGTAGGCCTGCTCGGCCTCCATGCCACCAAACAGGCGGCGCAGACGGTAGATGATCGGCAGTTCCTGCGGATCGGTGATGAGCTCTTCGCGGCGGGTGCCGGAGGCGTTCACGTCGATGGCCGGGAACATGCGCTTTTCCGCCAGTTCGCGGCTCAGGCGCAGTTCCATGTTGCCGGTGCCCTTGAACTCCTCGAAGATCACCTCGTCCATCTTGGAACCGGTTTCCACCAGTGCAGAGGAGATGATGGTCAGGGAGCCGCCGTTTTCGATATTGCGGGCCGCGCCGAAGAACTTCTTCGGCGGGTACAGTGCCTGCGCGTCCACACCGCCGGACAGGATACGGCCGGAGGCCGGTGCCGCGATGTTGTAGGCGCGGGCCAGACGGGTCATGGAATCGAGCAGCACGACCACGTCCTGGCCAAGCTCCACCAGGCGCTTGGCGCGTTCGATGGCCAGTTCGGCCACGATGGTGTGGTCGGAGGCCGGGCGGTCGAAGGTGGAGGAGATGACTTCGCCCTGCACCGTGCGCTCCATGTCGGTGACTTCCTCGGGGCGTTCGTCCACCAGCACGACCATCAGATGCACTTCGGGATTGTTGGTGGTGATGGCGTTGGCGATGTTCTGCAGGGTGATCGTCTTGCCTGCCTTCGGAGGGGACACGATCAGGCCACGCTGGCCCTTGCCGATCGGGGAGATGATGTCCATGATGCGGCCGGTGAGCTTGTTGGGCGTGGTTTCCTGCTTCAAGCGCTCCTGCGGGTAGAGCGGGGTGAGCTTGTTGAACTGCGGGCGGCCCATGGATTCCTCGACGCTCATGCCGTTGATGGAATCGATGGACTGCAGCGGCACGAACTTCTGGCGCTGGTTGCGGCGTTCGCCCTCGCGCGGCGCACGGATGGCACCATGCACGGCGTCGCCCTTGCGCAGCCCGTACTTCTTGACCTGGCCCATGGAAACGTACACGTCGTTCGGGCCGGGCAGGTAGCCGGAGGTGCGCACGAATGCGTAGGATTCCAGCACGTCCACGATGCCGGCGACCGGCACCAGATCGGCCTGCTGATCCGCGCGGTCGTTGCGGTCGGCACGATCGTTGCGACCGTTGTCGCGAACGTCGTTCTCGTTGTTTTCCGCATTGCGGTCGGCGCGGTCGTTGCGATCGTTGCGGTTGCGGCGTTCGTCGCGATCTTCGAAATCACGGTTGCGCCCACGCAGACGGCGTCCGCGGCGATCGCGGTTGTCGCGTCCATCACGGCCGTCACGGTCGCCGCGCTCCTCGCGGCCACGGTACGAGTCGTTCTCGTTGCGGGAATCCTTATTGGACGGCAGGGATGCGAGGATGTCGTCAAGATCGCGCGCGGTTTCCTCGCTGGGTGCGTCGTGATCCTTGCGATGGCGACGGCGGCGCACATTGCCGGCGATCAGTTCGTCATCCTCATCGAGGATGCGACGACGCGGCTTGCGCTCCTTGCGCTCGGAATCCTTCGCGGAGTCGAGATCCAGCGTGGCCAGCAGATCCACGGCCTCCTGGGCCTTGTCCTTCTTGGCGGAGCGATCGCGCTTGGCGCTTTTCGCCTCATCCGACTTGGCGGGCATAGCCTCGGCAAGCGTTACGGCTTCGGCTTTCGCCGGCTTGTCAGCCTTGTCTTCCTTGTCGGCCTTCACGGTCTTTTCGGCCTTGTCAGCCTTGGTTTCCGCCTTTTCGGCGGCCTTGGGCGTGCTGGTCTTCGGAGCTTTGACGGTGACGCCGGCCGGTGCCTCACCACCGGAACGGGCGGCCTGAAGCGTGGCAAGCAGCTCCGGCTTGCGCATTGTAGAGGTGCCGCGCAGTCCCATCTGCTTGGCAAGCTCCTTGAGCTCCGGCAATTTCATGCTCTCAAGATCTTGGCTATTGGCCACGTTACATACCTTTCCACAGCATTCGCCAAACCGTATTCCCTTGACGATTCTGAAGAGTGATTGCGGCTTCACGCCGCGATGAGAATCCACGGCAAACCATGCACGTGAACTTGCTTCACTGTACAACGCCGTCCCGGACAACGCAACACGCCGGCATATCGCGCTTTCCATGCGGGTTTTGCGCCGTTGTGATCGCAGTGCGCGCAGAGGGTGATTCCCGGCCGCGGCGCATGGAAATACGCCAAGGGCGCACGCCGGATTGCTCCAGTATGCGCCCTTGTATGCACAAACCAACGGGTTGCCTTTGCTTTGCCGTCAGGCAACCGTCATACCGCCTATATCACGGCTACGCCGACTACTTCTCCTCGTGGTAGGACTTGTCGGTGTTCACGGACCAGACGTTTTCCTTGGTTTCCTTGCCGGACTTGATGTTGCCGACTGCCTCGATGGCGGTTGCCATGGAATGGTCCATGTTGTTGTAGCGATGCTGGCCGTTACGGCCCACGCAGTACAGGTTGCCGAAGCCGTCGAGATAGTCGATGACCTCGTCGATGCGATCGTACGTGTCGAAGTAGGCGGGGTATGCCTTCTTGACGCGTTCGCGGTGGGAGTCGAGCACGTCCTCGGGGTTCTCGATGACGCCCATGCGCATCAGCTCGGAAATCGCGAACTTCACCGCGTCCTCCTCGCTCATGTTCCAGAAGGTGTCGCCTTCCTCGCAGAAGTATTCCAGACCGATCCACACGGTGTCGTCGACGTTCTTGACCAGGTACGGGCTCCAGTTGTTGAACACCTGGATACGGCCGACCTTGTAGCCCGGATCCTGCACGTAGATCCAGCAATCCGGCACGATCGGCGGGTTGCCGAGGGTGGGGATGTCGGTGGTGTTCTCAAGCTTCAGGTGGTTGACCAGCAGGCCGACGGTCACGAAGTCGCGGTACGGCAGGCCTTCGGCCACTTCGGTGACGGCCGCCGGGGCCTCCTTGGAACCGGTGGCCACGGCTTCGGCATCGGTGCCTGCGGCGTCGATGGCCTCGACCAGGTCCTTGACCGGCATGGAGGAGATGAACTGGTCGGCGTTCCACTCGGTGCGGGTGCCGTCGGCGGCCTCGGTCACCACGGAGGCGATATGGCCGTCCTTCTGGCGCACCTCGATTACCTTGGCGTCGGTGACGACCTTCACGCCCGCGTTCTCGCAGTTGGATTCCACGGTTTCCCACAGCTGGCCGGGGCCGTACTTCGGGTACCAGAACTCCTCGATGAGGGAGGTCTCCACCTCGGAATTGTCGCGCTTCTTCGGCAGCAGCTTCTGGAAGGCGTTCTTCAGCACGCCCAGGATGCTCAGGCCCTTGACGCGCTGTGCGCCCCAGTCGGCCGAGATCTCGGAGGGGTGGCGGCCCCACAGCTTCTCGGTGTAGCCCTCGAAGAACATGGAGTACAGCTTGCGGCCGAAACGGTTGATGTAGAAGTTCTCCAGATTGTCTTCCGGCAGCTTGTGCACCATGGACTTCAGGTAGCTGAAGCCGGCGACCATGGTCAGCTTGAAGCCCATGGCCTTCAGGGTGCCCGCGCTCAGGGAGATCGGGTAATCCAGGAAGTGCTTGTTCCAGTAGATGCGGGAGACGCGGTGGCGCTTGAGCATCACCTTGTCTTCGACCTCGGGATCCGGGCCGCCCGGCTCCATGTCGTGCTCGCGGTGGAGCTTCTTGTCGTCATAGGAAGGCGCACCCTGCAGCGGAAGCGTGTTCTTCCACCAATCCATGATGCGGTCGTCCTTCGAGAAGAACCGGTGACCGCCGATGTCCATGCGGTTGCCATTGTGCTTCACGGTGCGGGAGATACCGCCGAATTCGTGGGTCTCCTCCAGAACAGTGACGTCGTACTTGTCGGCGCCGCCGTCCTTGATGAGTTCCCAAGCCGCGGTCAGGCCAGCAGGGCCACCGCCGATAATCACTACGGACTGCTTGTCGGTCACGTCCATTCTCCTTACGTCAAATCACGCATATTCTACTAGAGCCTAGGGAACGAGACCCGGTTCCCCACCGGTTCCACATCGTTCCTCCAAACACGCAGGCCCAATCGGGCTTGCTCTTCCCTACAGTGCAACTATAGATTCCCCGCCCGTCAAAGGGGCGAAGCGCCGATCAGCCCATGCCGTCCGGGATGTCGATGTCGGTCTTCTGCACCTCTTCGACGTTCACGTCCTTGAACGTCACGATGCGCACGTTCTTGACGAAGCGGCTGGGACGGTACACGTCCCACACCCAGGCATCCGTCAGCTGCACGTCGAAGTAGACGTCCTGGCCGGCGGATCGGACGTTGAAGTCGACCTTGTTCGCCAGATAGAACCGCCGTTCGGTCTCCACCACGTAGGTGAACAGTTTGATGACGTCGCGGTATTCCTTGTACAACGCCAGTTCGGCGTCGGTTTCGTAATTATCGAGGTCTTCGGCGCTCATTCCTTTGCCTTCATATTCCTACGGCCCTGCGGCCATGATGTGACGGGTCGGCGTGGACCCGATGCCCGCTGTGCCAACCCGAGCCCCGGCCTTGCTGCCGGATGGTTACTTGTCGTTGTTCCTTTTGCGGCCACGGCCAAGCGTACGCCACCATGCGCCCTTCGAGGTCTTGGACTTGCCCTGCGCGTACGGCCAGTTCGATTCGCTGTCGGCACCAGCGTCCGCAGAGGAATCGCCTTTGCTCTGCTGTTTCTCATCATGCCGCGGCTCTCCGGCCTGCTGCGAAGGCTCGCTCACGGGCGCGGCGGACGGATCGGCCGCCGGTGCGGTCTCAGGCCGTTCAGCACCATCGGCATTACGCTCAACGCTGCCCTGCTGGATGGCGATGGAATGCTCACGCGCGGCCATGGCCTCCTTCACGCCGGGATTGTCTTCGATCACATGCATGCCGAAGGCGTCAAGGGAACGGATCGGATCGTATTCGTCCGCCAGCGTGTCCATCACGATCAGGTCCTGGTAGCGGTTCTGCGAGGCGTTCCACAAGGCGTCGCGCGAGGTGCCGGAAAGCACGAAGCCCAACGACTGGTACACGGAAACGGCGCGCGTGTTCTGTTCGGGAACCGCGACCCAGATGCGGTGCAGGCCGAGGCCCGCGGGTTCGGGCGCAAAACCGTAGGTCATGACGCGGGGCATGACATCACGCGAATAGCCGCGGCCACGGTAGTCCTGGCCAAGAATCACCTGGATGCGCGCGGAACGTGCCCAGCCGTCGATGTCGATCAGGAAGATCATGCCGATGACGTTGTCGCTTTCCGGGGAATCGATCTCGCCGTCGCCGTCATGATCGGTTTCGGTGATGATCGACCATGCGATGGTACGGCGGGCCTCGGGGTCGCCCACGCCGGATTCGGTCGGGGCCTCGCCCTTGCTCCAGGCCACGGAACGACGCACCCACGCGTGCACGGCCGCACGTTCGGCCACGCGATCCTTGCCGGTGATTCCGGAGGCACCCGGGTAGGCGTCGATCACATCCATCTTGTCGAGGTCTTCAACGGTCGCCGGGCGCAGATGCACCATTTCACCGCGTACGGGCGGGATGGTGATACGGGCCGGCAGCTCTCGGGATTCCGACTGTGCAGCGTTTTCAGGCATGTGTATTTCATCCTTGCGTCATTGACATCGTGTGGTTTGACCACATCCATTCCGACGGTATTCTACCCGACTGGAGGATTGCTGGGAACACGGTGGTTGTATCGGTGCAGAACAACCATGAACACCCGGCTTGATACCGCATGACGCGGCCGAATATCGGGGGTATGAACGGGGGTATCGGCGCGTGCATTAGGCGCATACGGCGGCATCGCCATCACATAAACCGTCGCACGAACCGTCACACACCGGCAGCCCCCGTATAAACGCGCGGGGCGCACGCCGAACACGACGTACGCCCCGCACTTCAGCGAACCGCATGGCCCGCCGGTCTATATAAAACCTATATAAGCCTTATATAGCCCTTATATGAGCATCACTTGATCTTGCTCATCACGACCTTGGTGACGGCCTTGGCGTCGGCCTGGCCGCGCGTGGCCCTCATCACCGCGCCGATGATGACGCCCATCGGCTTCATGTTGCCGCTCTTGAGCTTCTCGACGACATCCGGGTTGGCTGCGAACGCCTCGTCCACGGCCTTGTCGATCAGACCATCGTCGGAGACGATCTTCAGACCGCGCTTCTCGACGACCTCGCTCGGCGTGCCTTCACCGGCGAGCACGCCGGCAACGGTCTGCTTGGCGAGCTTGTCGTTCAGCTTGCCGTCTGCGATGAGCTTCTCGACTTCGGCGACGTCGGCCGGGGTGATCGGCAGCTCTTCCAGGGTCATGCCCTTGGCATTGGCCTCGCGGGAGAGCTCGCCCAGCCACCACTTGCGTGCACCGGCGGCGGAAGCGCCTTCGGCCACGGTGGCCTCGATCAGGTCGAGCGCATCGGCGTTGAGGATGTCGCGCATCTGCAGATCGGTCAGACCCCACTCGGCCTTCAGACGGTTGCGACGCTCGCGCGGCATCTCCGGCATCTGGGCCTTGATCTCCTCGATGTGCTCCTTGGTGATGTGCAGCATCACCAGATCCGGGTCCGGGAAGTAGCGGTAATCGTCGGCGTCGGACTTCACGCGGCCGCCGGCAGTGGTCTGCGAGGCCTCATCCCAGTGGCGGGTCTCCTGCAGGATCTCGCCGCCTTCGGAGAGGATCTGCGCCTGACGACGGATCTCGTACTGCACGGTCTTCTCGATGCCGCGGAACGTGTTCACGTTCTTGGTCTCGGAACGGGTGCCGAACGGATCGCTCGGGTTGCGGCGCAGCGACACGTTCACGTCGGCACGCATGTTGCCCTGCTCCATGCGGGCATGGGAGATGTTCAGCGCACGCACGATGTCGCGGATAGCACGCATGTAGGCACCGGCGATCTCCGGGGCACGCTCGCCCACACCCTCGATCGGCTTGGTCACGATCTCGATCAGCGGCACGCCGGCGCGGTTGTAGTCGACCAGGGAGTGGTCGGCGCCTTCGATACGGCCGTCCGCGCCACCGACGTGGGTGTTCTTGCCGGCATCGTCCTCGATATGCGCACGCTCGATCGGCACGCGGAAGATGCTGCCGTCGTCGAGCTCAACGTCGAGGTAGCCATTGCCGTTGGTCGGCTTGTCGTACTGCGAGATCTGGTAGTCGCGCGGCATATCCGGGTAGAAGTAGTTCTTACGGGCGAACTGGCTCCACTCGGCGATCTCGCAATGCAGAGCGAGACCCAGCTTGATCGCGTAGTCGACGGCGGTCTTGTTGACCACCGGCAGGGAGCCCGGCAGACCCAGGGAGACCGGGGTCAGCTGGCTGTTCGGCTCGCCGCCGAAGGAGACCTCGGCAGGGCAGAACAGCTTCGTCTTGGTGGAAAGCTCCACGTGGGTTTCCAGACCGAGCACCGGGTCAAACTGCTTGACGGCCTCGGAGTACTTCATCAGTTTTTCAGCCATGATGATTCCTTAAATCCTTTCCGATCCGTCGATCACTTGGCCTGGCCGAGCCAGGAAGCGTTCAGCGACTTCCAGATCGGGCCGTTCCATTCGTCTTCCAGCGCGGCTTCGAGGGCTGCTGCCGGCTTGTACATCACTTCGTCGCGCTGCTGCGGTGCGATGAACTGGAAGCCGACGGGCAGACCGTCGTCGCTCAGGCCGGCCGGGATGCTCATGGCCGGAACGCCGGCGAGGTTGGCCGGAATGGTGGTGATATCGATGGCGTACATGGCCATCGGGTCCTCGGTCTTCTCGCCGAACTTGAAGGCGGTGACCGGGCTGGTCGGGCCGACGAGCACGTCGACCTTCTCGAAGGCCTTCTTGAAGTCGTCGATGATGAGGGTGCGCACCTTCTGCGCGGAACCGTACCAGGCATCGTAATAGCCGGCGGACAGCGCGTAGGTGCCGAGGATGATACGACGCTTGACCTCGTCGCCGAAGCCGGCCTCACGGGTGTAGGCCATCATGTTGGCCGCGGTCTGCGGCACGTTGTCCGGCGGCATCACACGCAGGCCGTAACGCATGCCATCGTAACGGGCCAGGTTGGAGCTGACCTCGGAAGGCATGATGATGTAGTACGCGCCCAGGGAGTACGGCAGGTGCGGCAGGGACACCTCGGTGACCTCCGCGCCCATTTCCTCAAGCTTCTTCACGCCCTCGTTGAAGCGGGCCACGACGCCCGGCTGGAAGCCTTCGCCGCCGAGCTCCTTGATCAGGCCGACCTTGAGGCCCTTCAGATCGCGCTTCATGCCTTCGCGGGCGGCTGCGACCATCGGACGCGGGCCTTCCGGAATGGAGGTGGAGTCACGCTTGTCGTGACCGCCGATGATCTCCTGCAGCAGTGCGGAGTCGAGCACGGTGCGGGAGCACGGGCCGATCTGATCCAGCGAAGATGCCATGGCGATGGCGCCGAAACGGGAGACGCCGCCGTAAGTGGGCTTGACGCCGACGGTGCCGGTCAGTGCGCCCGGCTGACGGATGGAGCCACCGGTATCGGTGCCGAGGGCCAGCGGGGCCTCGAACGCGGCGACGGCGGAAGCGGAACCACCGCCGGAACCACCGGGAACACGGTCGGTATCCCACGGATTGTGGGTGGTCTTGAATGCGGAATGCTCGGTGGAGGAGCCCTGTGCGAACTCATCCAGGTTGGTCTTGCCGAGGATCGGCATGCCGGCGGCCTTGAGCTTTTCGATGACGGTCGCGTCGTACGGGGGGATCCAGCCTTCGAGGATCTTGGATGCGGCGGTGGTCTCGATGCCCTTGGTCACAATCATGTCCTTGATCGCGATCGGCACGCCTGCCAGCTCCGGCATGGCGGCCTTCTCATCGGCGCTCTTGGCGTCGAAGGCATCGGCCTGCTCGCGGGCCTCGTCGGCGGAGACCTTCAGGAAGGCATCCACACTCGGCTCGGCGGCTTCGATGACCTCAAGATGGGCGTCGACCAGTTCGCGGCTGGACACTTCGCCCTTCTTGATCGCCGCGCCCATTTCGGCGGCGGAAAGCTTGACCAGATCTGCTACGTTTGCCATGCTCACTCCTCGCTTCCCAGAATGCGCGGGGCAACGAACATGCCCGCCTCGGTCTTCGGGCCGCCGGCAAGCGCCTCGGCCTGGGTCAGCGGTTCCTCAGGAACATCGGGACGCAGGTACGCTTCCAGCGGAACCGGGTTTGCGGTCGGTTCGACGTCGTCGGTGGCGACTTCCTGAACCATATCGATGGAGTCGGCAATGACGTTCAGCTCGCCCTGCAGGCGGGTAATTTCTTCATCGCTCAGTGCGATTCGGGCCAGATCGCCCAAATGCACGATTTCTTCTTTGGTGAAAGTAGGCATGGCTTCAACAGTATCGCGTCTGTGTGACGAGCACGTGCCCTATTTCACGCCGGTCGCAGCACTGGCCGGCAGCGATTTGGACCGCGGCTGACGGCGGCTCGAACTATAGCCATCTACGGCTTGGAGACCGGTTAGCGGCGACTTAGGTCCTATCCGGCCGCAGCTCGGCTCCCGGCTGACAACGGATCAAGTTCCGCCATTTATGTCCCATCTCCGCCATCTATGCTTCGGGCCACGACCGACTGCGGGCTCAATCGCGCCATTCCCCCAGACCGGCGCACAGACGCATTGCGCCGCCGTATCGATCCGATTGGTGCTCAACTGATGTTTGATTGGTGTTCGATTGACGCCGGATAGACTTCCGATTAGCGCCCAATGGATGCCGGTTCAGTACACAACCGATGTCAATCCAATCAACACCCAGCTGATACCATCCCAAACCATTCCAGACCACTCCAGACCATTCCAAACCATTCCGCTCCACTCGTTATCGCTTCAAATCACAAATCACAAAAGCCAAAATTCCCCACTGACTGGATAAATCGCCCGCATAATCATCGTCTAGACGCCCAAATCATCCAGCGACTGGATAAATACGGACGCTGAGAACCAGCCAACAGACCAAAAACACCCAGTCACTGGAAGAAACATGACGCTCAAGCCCCGCTTACCGACCATTCCTCCCACTGACTGGATAAAAACACCCCCTTACACGCTTCTCAGACGCCAAAAACATCCAGCCAGTGGGAAATCAGGACACTTGCAGACCACTTAACAACCATTCCTCCCACTGACTGGAAGAATCCGGACGCTCAGAACCCATCAACAGGCAAAATCATCCACCGACTGGATAAATACGGACGCTCAGGACCCAATCAGGAGCCAATTTCTCCCACCGGCTGGATAAAAATACCCTTCTGCATACCCCTTAGACGCCCAAAATATCCAGCCAATGGGAGAAATAACCGCTTGGACACCGCCAACACGACCAAAACCTCCAGCCAATGGGGAAAACAACCGCTTAGGTACCGATGACACGACCAAAATATCCAGCCAGTGGAGGAAATCGGACGAATGGAAGCCATCCCGGGAGCAATTTCCCTCTTCCTCGCGCCGAGCCACACCATCCGCGCAACATCGCGATCCGCCGACACGCAGAAGAGCCATGAGTTATCCACAATCGGCGTTCGGGCTTTTCAAGAGCATCCGCCACAGGATAGCGTCAAATCATGAAAGCTTATCCTCAAATCGACAGACTGCTCGATCAGTCCGAACAAGCGCAATGTTGCGCCTACAGCACCGATCCGCTCATCCACAAAGGACTCTATCGAAGGCATCTCGCAGGCGAGCTGGCCAAACCGTACCCCGGACTGTATTCCCGTTGCGAATACTGGAATCGGCTCAACGGCGCCGAACAATCACTGCATATGGCACGCGCGCTTACGAAAAAGCACCCGAACTGGGTATTTGCCGGGCTCACCGCAGCGGCCGCATACGGTTTCGAACACCAGTGGTTCCTTCATCATGAAATAACCATCACGCTTCCCACGCATGGCTCATACCGGCCGCATGACAAGCTTCACGTCATCTACAGCCCATATCCGAAGCACGATGTGGTAACCGTGAACGGCATTCCGTCCACCAACAAGGCTCGCACGCTTGTCGATTGCGGCAATACGCAAGGATTCCGCGGCGCACTGCCGATTTTCGATTCCGCGGCAAAAGATGGGCTGAATGAGGAAGCGCTGCTGAAGGAATGCTCGCTCACCACTCGCGATTGTTCGAATATCATCAAGCTGTTGCGTCACACCAATGCGGCAAGCGAGAACGGCGGCGAGTCCTTTGCACGCGGGACGATGATCGAATCCGGTTTTGCGGAACCGCGATTGCAGGTCATGATCACGGATCCCGCAACCGGGCAGCAGTACCGGGTCGATTTCCTTTGGCACACCGATGACGGCAGGATCATTGTCTGCGAGTTCGACGGTACGGCCAAATACGTCGATCCGGAAATGACCGGCAACAGAAGCATCCAGGAGACCGTCCAATTGGAGCGAAATCGTGAGCAGGGGCTTCGTCGCGCCGGGGTTACGGAAATCGTACGGCTCACGTTCAATGATGTACTGCAAATAAAGCCAATGGTGGCGAAGCTGCGAAGGGCGGGAGTGCCGACGGTTTCTTGAATTCTTGAATAATCTTGTCCGACCGATGGGGTCCTATCAGCCTCGGCCGGACCCGATCGATAAATCCCGTCCCACTCGTCCGATTCATCCACTGGCTGGAGGATTCTGCCTCTTACGTGTCTTCAAGACGACCGAAATATCCAGCCGGTGGGAAGAATAACCGCTTAGATACCGCCAGCACGACAAAAACATCCAGTCAATGGAGGGAAATGGACGACTAGAGGCCACTTCAAGGTGATTTCTTCCAGCGACTGGATGAATACGGACGCTCAGATCACGCTTATCGGTCATTCCTCCCACTGACTGGATAAAAACACCCTCTTGCGCACTCCTCAGACGCCCAAAATATCCAGTCAGTGGGGAAAACAGACGCTTAGGTACCGCCAGCGCGCCAAAAACACCCAGCCAGTGGGAAAAACAACCGCTTAGATGGCCCTGACGGGAGAGAGCGGGCGATTATTCGGCCACACCGCCGATCCGCGCGTGCTGCGCGATCCAGCTGTGCATGGCCACGGCCGCGGCGGCACCGGCGTTGATCGAACGCACCGACCCGAATTGCGAGATGTACACCACATCGTCGGCCAGTTCAAGGGCCTTCTCGCTCAATCCCGGCCCTTCGGCACCGAATAGCAGCAGACAGCGCTTGGGGAACACGTACCGTTCCATCGGAACCGCGCCGGGAATGATGTCCATGGCGATCACGCGGGAGGCTTCAAGCTCGCGGATACGCGCCTCGGCCGCGTCCACCTGTGCGGTGCATGCGGCAAGTGCGATCTGATTGCCCTGAGCGGCGGCCTTGTGCGCGTGGAACGCTGCGGCACCTGCTTCGGCCTTGGCGGCGGCAATTTCGCCGGCGATGCGATTGTGCCAGCATTCCACCAGTTCGGCGATCGACGGATGGTTTTCGACATGCTGATACAGCTCGGTCATGAGCGCACCCTTGCGGTTCCACTTGTGCGGGCCGACGATGTGCACGCGGCGGGCCTGGAACGCGTTCGCCGTGCGCACCATGGAGCCGATGTTGAAATCGTGCGTCCAATTCTCCACGGCGACTTCGAAATCGTGGCGGCCTCGCTCATCCAGATCGGCCTTGATCGCGGCGACCGACCAGTACCGGTACCGGTCGAGCACATTGCGGCGATCGCCCTCGTCAAGCAGCTGCGGATCGTATTGCGGGCCGACAGGACGCGGCTCACCTGGGTGTGCTTCCTCCCAAGGCCCTACGCCAATCTCGCGGAACGTGGGTTCGCCGGAGACTTTTGCGGCCACGTCGATGGGGTGCGGCGCGTGCATCAGTGCAACTCGGCTTCGTCGAACAGCTGCACGAACGGCAGCTCATGGCGTTCGTCGGTGACGGGGTTGATCACTTCGATATGCTTCGTATCGCCGCCGCCGATACCGCCCACCATGGAGGCCACGGCCACCACGCTCGCGCCCTCATGCTCGACTACAGAGAAGTCGAGGCTCAGCTCGTTGCCGTTACGCAGGGTGACCAGTGATGAGGTCTGCACGTAGGATTTCTCGGACAGCCAGGCGTCGAGCAGCACCACGCGCTTGCCTGTGATCGACGGCCCCTTGATCGACGGATATACGAAATCCATGACGAATCCGTCGACGTCCTCGCCACGGGATGCGGCGGCCTGCACCACCGAAATCACCAGCGGCACCGCGGCGGCGGTCAGCGCACCCACCGCGTCGAAATCATCGACGGAATACCCGGCGTCCTCCAGCGCGTCGAGCAGCAGATGGCCCACCACCGTGGCACCGCGATGGTCGAACGTCACTGCGGACAGTTCGGAGAACGGCTTGCCGGCAGCACGTTCGCGCAGCAGCTCAAGCAGCTGGTCGCGCGGTTCGAGGGATGCAAAACTCGTGGTGGCGGCGTCGGCGTGCGACCCGCTCACGCCGGTGGGGCGGAATCCAGAATCAGTCATAGCTGCCAGTGTACGAACCCCTCTTCCCACAAGCCTTTCCGCAGGTCTTTCCATGGACCGTTCCACGGACTTCCCGCAAATCTCCCGCTCACTCCTTGCTGGTCTCCGGAGCGGTCAGTTCACGAATATCCGCTTTCTCGGGCGCGATCATCTCGACCGGCTCGATGACTTTGCTCTGGTCGACGCGCTGCAGTTTGCGCGCAGTGACCAGCACCCTCGATTCCAGTGACGAGGCGAACGCGTTGTAAGCACTGACCGTCTTGGTGATTGCCGACCCCAGTTTGGTGGCGCGTTCGCCCAGCACCACGAACCGATCGTACAGTTCGCGCGACAGGTCGAACAGCATCTTCGCGTCATCGGTCAGGCTTTGCTGCTGCCAAGCGTAGGCCACGGATTTGAGCACAGCCCACAGGGTGACCGGCGAGGTCAGCGCCACCTTCTGGGCGAACGCGTCGTCCATCAGCGTCGGATCGGTTTCGAGCGCGGCCTGCAGCAACGATTCGTTGGGGATGAACGCGATGACGAAATCCGGCGCATCGCTGAACGCGTTCCAATACGCCTTGTTTCCCAAGGTCTTCACATGCTCGCGCACCGCTTTGGCGTGGCGTTGCAGCAATTCGGATTTGCGGGCCAGCTCCTCGGCAGGCGCGGTGTCCGGAATCTCGCAGGCACGCTGGTAGTCGGCGTACGGGGCTTTCGCGTCAATCGGAATCGTCTTGCCGCCTGGCATATGGATGATCATGTCCGGGCGCTGCACATGGCCTTCCGCATCGGTGACCACCACCTGCGTATCGAAGTCGACATGTTCGAGCAGTCCGGCGGATTCCACGATGTTGCGCAACTGCGCCTCGCCCCACGCACCGCGGACCTTGTTGTTGCGCAGCGCGGCGGACAGCGCGTTCGTCTCCTTGTCAAGACGCGCCTGCTGGTCGCCCAGGCCTTTGAGCTGCTGACCGAGCGCACCCATTTCGCGCTTGCGTCCTTCCTCGATCTGTTCCACCTTGTGCTGCAAGGCGTCGAGGTTCTTCTGCACGGGGGCGAGCGCTTCGATCACACGGCTCTGTTCCTGCAGACGGCGGGCCTGTTCCTGCCGTTGGGTTTCGGCTTGTGCCGCGGCGCGTTCGCGCTCATGTTCGATGCGGATCTGTTCGGCCTGCTGTGCTTGGGCCAGCTGGTTCTTGACGAATGCGAGCTGCTGGTTCGCCCCGTCCAGGTGGGCGCGCAGCTGGGCGCGTGAGGTTTCCAGCTGCGAGATTTCGATCCGTGCCGCTTCGAGCTGTTCGGTCAGGGAGGCGACGTCTTCGCCGTTGCCGGCATATGGTTGGCGTGTGTCGCTTTGGGCGCGCGATCTGCCTACGCTGAATCCGGCGACGGCCCCCACCGCCAAGCCGATCAGCAACGTCAACACCATGAGAATCCAAGTCACGTTCATGGTTTTCAGTATGGCAACCCCACGCTACAGGCTGCTATTCGCGTTACATGTGGCAGATTGCGCATACAGACCAGATGTATCTCGCTTACGTGTGGCAGGTGATATGCGAAACCCGAGGCCTCTTCCCTTGGTATTCCAAGGGTGAGGTCTCGGGTATGACGCAATCGGTGCCACACGTAAGCGAGATACATGCTGGCACGACCGAAAATCTGCCACACGTAGGCGAAATACACGCCTATTGGGGCAATCCGGGGGGGGCAATCTCCTGAAGAGATCTCCTGGGAGCAGCCGTCAAGGCAGCCGCAGTACTCCACGGCTTCCGGTCTCAGGCGGCGTACTTCGCGGGATCCTTGTCGAAGGTCTCGGCGCAGCCGGGGTTGCAGAAGAAGTAGGTCTTGCCTTCGTATTCGCGGGTGGCAGCGGCGGAGGCCGGGTTCACGCTCATGCCGCACACCGGGTCCTTCGCGCCTTCGGAAACGCTGGCATGGCCGCCGCAGCAGCCGCCGTTCTTGGCCTTATGATCACTGAACAAACCCATGATGGTTCCTTTCTGTGTGTTGTTCTTTACTTGGTAGTCATGGTGTTTCGCCGGGTCGAACAGGCGCAGCCTGCTGGCGTTGGTCACCACGCACAGCGACGAGAACGCCATCGCCGCGCCGGCGATCATCGGGTTGAGCATCATGCCGGTGAACGGGTACAACGCACCCGCCGCAATCAGGATGCCCACGCTGTTGTAGCCGAGCGCGAAGCCCAGGTTCTGGCCGATGTTGCGTAGTGCCGCGTGGGCAAGGTCGATCTCGTGCACCAGACCCATGAGCGAACCGCTCATCAGGGTGACGTCGGCGGATTGGATGGCGACGTCGGTGCCGGTACCGATGGCGAAGCCCACATCCGCGCGGGCCAGGGCGGGCGCGTCGTTGATGCCGTCGCCCACCATGGCCACCGTGTAGCCTTGCGCCTGCAGCCTGGCGATCTCGTCGGCCTTGTTCTCCGGTCGCACCCCGGCGATCACATGATCCACGCCCACCTGCCGTGCGACGGCGGAGGCCGTGGTCTCGTTGTCTCCGGTGAGCATGGTGACGGTGATGCCGTGCGAGCGCAATGCGTCGATGGCCTGCGCCGAATCCGGTTTGACGGTATCGGCCACGGCGATGATGCCCGCAAGCTCGCCGTCCACGGCGGCCAGCATCGGCGTCTTGCCTTGTTCGGAAAGCCGTTCCATGTCGGCGATGATGTCATCCAGATCCTCGTTGCCGACGCTCGGCATGCCCACGTCCAGGCGGTCGATGAGGTCGGTGTTGCCTACGGCCACGGCATGCCCGTCCACGGTGCAGGTCACACCGAGACCTGCATGGACCTGGAATGCCTCACGCTGCGAATCGCCCGGCGCAAGGCCGCGTTGCTCCGCTTCGGCAACGATCGCGGCGGCCAGCGGATGTTCCGAGTCGTGTTCGGCCCCGGCGGCGAGCGCCAGTAGACCGTCCGTGTTCGACCTCCAGGCACCCAGCGGCAGCACGTCGGTGAGCGAAGGCCGGCCTGCGGTGATGGTGCCGGTCTTGTCGAGTACGACGGCGTTCACGTGCCCGGATAGTTCCAGTGCCTCGGCGGAACGGATCAGTACGCCCATCTGCGCCGCACGGCCTGTGGAGACCATCACCGACAGCGGCGTGGCCAGGCCGAGCGCGCACGGGCAGGCGATGAGCAGCACGGATACCGCTGCGACCAGCGCGTGCGTGATGCGCGGATCCGGTCCGAAGACGAACCATAGTGCGCACGACCATACGGCGATGAGCACTACCGCCGGCACGAATATGGAGCTGATGCGGTCGGCCAGGCGTTGCACCGGTGCTTTTGAGCTTTGCGCGGTTTTCACCATCGACACGATGTGCGCGAGCACGGTGTCCTTGCCGACTTTCGTGGCGCGGTAGCGCAGCGCGCCGGCACCGTTGACCGTGGCGCCGGTCACTTCGTCGCCTGTGGTTTTGCGCACCGGCATCGGTTCGCCGGTGATCATCGACTCGTCGACCGACGAGGTACCTTCGACCACGATGCCGTCCACGGGCAGGCGCTCCCCCGGGCGTACCACGATGATGTCGTCTACGGCAACGCTGTCGATGGGGATGTTCTGTTCCTCGCCTCCGCGGATCACGCATGCGGTTGCCGGCCTCAAGCCCATCAGCGATCGGATGGCCTCGCCGGTGCCTTTGCGCGCTTTCGCTTCGAGCAGCTGGCCGACAAGCATCAGCGTGATCACCACGCCCACGGCTTCGTAGTAGGGTTCGCGCGCGTTCTGCGGCAGTATGCCCGGTGCGAAGGTGACGACCAGCGAATACAGGAACGCGGCCGCGGTGCCCATGGTGACCAGCGCGTTCATTTCGGGGGCGCGATGCGTGATGGCGGCCCAGCCGCTGCGGAAAATCGGCAGGCCGGCATAGCCGACTACGGGCAGCATGCACAGCAGTTGTGCCCAGGCCGGCATGGGGTACAGCATGAGCATGGACGAGCAGAACACCGGGATGGTGCAGATTGCGGAGACGACGAGTCTGCGGATCAGGGTGGTGATCTCGTGGGCGTTGTTGATGTCTTGGATGCGTTCCTCGTCCGCTTCGGGGATGGTACCGCCGGGCTCGCCGGCCGGTGCGGGGTTGCGGGACGATTGGGCGGAGGAATCGCTGTCGGGCACGCCGACGCGGGTGGAAGAGGAAGACGCGGAAACCGCAGAAGAGGAAGCGCGATGCTTGCCGGGAATCACCTTCAACATGCCGTGCAGCATGTTCATGCCGCAGGCGAAGCCGTACTCCCCCGGATCGGTTGGGTCCAAGGTGAGCGTGGTGGTGCGGAACGCCGGCAGCATGCGGTCCACGCCGAAATCGGAGAACACCACGTGGGACGAGCATTCGCCGTCCTCCTTGCGGTCGAACACCAGCCGCAATGGCATGCCGGCCTCGGCCTCGATGACCGACGGGCTGTACCCGCCTTTCACCTCGATCACCGCTTCCTGCATATCGCCGTCGATGCGGGCCCGATATGCCTTGCGCGGCGCGAAGAAGAACCAGGCGATCCCGACCGTGATGAGCACGGCCAAGGCAATCGCAATCGCAGCCTGCATACGGCACCTTCCCTTCCGAATGTTCCGAAAACAATCACACCATATCCCGGCGCGGAATGCGCGATAATCCCATATTGCGCTCAGCGCAACGGCTACGCCCTGTGGCAAGTCCATGCGTGAGGCTGCAGCACGAAGGCACGTGCAAGCCACGTGCAACGGCAATGAAAAAGCCCGCCGCACGAAGCGACGGGCTGGGCGATCACGCGCAAACGTGAATCAGCAAATCAGCGAATCAACGCGGTTCAGGCGAACAGCACGTTGAACAGGAACGCACCGAGAATCGCGCCGCAAATCGGAGCCACGACCGGAATCCAGGCCTCGCCCCAACGGGAATCGCCCTTGTTCGGGATCGGCAGGATGGAGTGCAGCAGACGCGGCATCAGGTCGCGGGCCGGGTTCAGGCCAGGGCCGGTCGGGCCGCCCATGGAGGTGACCAGACCCCACACGATGAAGCCGACGACGATGGACGCGGCGGCGAGATCGGCCTTGCCCCACGGCAGGCTCAGGCAGCACAGCGCGCCGAGCACCAGCATGAAGGTGCCGAAGAACTCGTTGAGGAAGTAGTTGATGCGGTCATTGTGGGCGTCGGTGGTGCAGAAGGTGCCGAGGATGGCTTCGGCATCGTCGGTGTCCTTGTAGTGCGGGTAGTAGGTGATGTACACGATGAGCTGGCCGACGAGCGCGCCGAGCAGCTGGGCGATGATGTACGGCAGCACTTCGTTCCACGGGAACATGCCGTTGACGGCCTGTGCGATGGTCATGGCCGGGTTGATGTGGGCACCGGAGATGCCGCCGAACATCAGCACCGGGAACATCACGCCGAAACCGTAGCCCATGGCGATGTTCAGCCAACCGGCGTGGTAGCCCTTGGTGTTCTTCAGTTCCGCGTTGGCGACCGAACCGTTGCCGAAGACCATCAGGATAGCGGTGCCGACGAATTCCGCGGCAAGCTTGGTAAAGAGTGAGTATTCCACTGCAGTTTCCTCTATTGCTTCTTCTCTCGAGATAAAACAGGGTATTGCGATTTCCGCTCTAAGCGGACAACAGTAGTACAACATTACTCCTCACGCCGGAAGTCCTGCAGCAATCCCCCAGCAGCATCCAATGGCTTATGCGCAGGCACCACCGCATACAGGTCATCCGCACGCGTGGCAGACCGTCACCGCAGGTCCTTGCGCATGAGGTGGTCGGTCTGCTTGTCGTCGCCCATGATGAAGGCGTGTTCTCCAATCCGGTAGAAGCCGTTGCGCGCGTAGAAGCGGATCGCCTTGTCGTTGTGCTCCCAGACGCCGAGCCACACATATTGCTTCCCGCGTTCCTTCGCCGTGTCGATGGCGTATTGCATCAGACGCGTTCCCAAGCCCTTGCCCTGTGCCCTGCCGTCGATGTAGATCCGTTGGATCTCCAGGGAGGCCGTGTCGTTGAATTCCGTCTGTGATGGAGCCTCGTTGATCTTGAGGTATCCTGCCGGTCTGCCGTCGTTCTCCGCCAGCACGAATTCCGAGCTCTCGTCGCGCAGCTCTCGCAACAGCTTGTCGGCGGCGAACGCGTCCTCCAGGTAGGCGTTCATGTTCTCTTCGGTATTCACGGCGGCGAAGGTCTGCCTGTACGTGGCGATGGACAGGTCGCGCAGCGCGTCCAGGTCGCTTTCCGTACAAACATGCATTGTCTGGCTCATGGTGTCCGCCTCCGTGCTGTTCCGACGCCGGCCGCCCGGCCTTCTGCGAATACAAAAAGACCCAAGCCGTTAGGCTTGGGTCTTATCTGTGCCCCCTCAGGGATTCGAACCCTGGACACGCTGATTAAGAGTCAGCTGCTCTAACCAACTGAGCTAAAGGGGCGTTGGCCATTGCTTGAACCAAGAGATAACTATACTCAGAATCACCCTAGGCGCAAACATCGGCGTGTCGCGCTGGGAATCGTTGGAATTCCAACGATTCCACAACACTGCCGAAAAGCGCCGTTGCATGCTCTTTTGGAACATTGCCGGCACAATTCAGCCCGATTCGACCCGAAATTCAGTCCAGCTGGATCGCCATGCAGTCGTTGGCACCGAAATGGTTCTCGCTGCACCACGACTTGCCCGCGTCCTTGGAGTCGAAGGTCTCGCCGGAAAGCACCACGTAGAAGTCGGACTCGTGGCCGTTGCGCGTGTAGTACGTGTAGTCCGAGGCCCACAGCATCACCGCGCTCGGCCACTTCGCACGCAAGTCCAAGAACTGCGCGTAGATGTCGCCGTACTTCCATACCTTGCCGTCGATCTCCATGCCGTACTTCTTGCTGGACAGCTGCGTGGTCGGGGCATCATAGAACCTGCTGATATCCAGCTGATCGTGGTCGACCTGCCATTCCAGCGCATCATGCGCGTACCGCTCGATCTCGGTGGCGTCCACATTCGCCCCGCCGTATGCGCCATGCGTATCGGTGTTGCCCTTGCCTTCGCCGCTTGTCTTGGTGCGCAGCGAGACGCTGGTGGTGTACGCGTCGATCAGATCGTACGGACGCCAGTATTGCGACGTGGAGAACGCCAGTTTCGCCGTAGTCTCGCCGTCGCTGAACCGCAGCGGCTTGGCGGAGAAGTCGAACACCGCGGCCGCCACCGTATCGTCGCCGTCCTTGAAGGCGATGCGCACGTCGCGCTGCTTGAACTCACCATCGCAGGACGATGCCGAGAAGCGGACCGTGGCGATCATCGTGGACCCGCTGTGATCCACCGAATCCACTTCGGCGGTCGGCGTCGAGTCGCACACGACGGTCGAGTCCGAATCCTTGGACTTCGACGTTGTATCGCCATGCGAGCCGCTTCGGGCGTGAGTGCCGGACTGCGATGCCGAAGCGGATGCCGATGCCCGGCCGGCGTCGTTGGATGCGGAGCGGCGGCCCAGCTGGAAGCATGCGACCAGTGCGGCGACGATGGCCACGACGGCGATCACCGCGACAATGGCGATGACGGCCTTGCGATGGGAGCCGGGACGGGAACCTGCGGATTGCGAACCGTCGGACGGCAATCCGACAGACTGCGTGCCGACTGTCTGCGTACCGTATGCCGTCGTATTCGCAGCCGGCACGACAGCCGTATCGGTATCGGCACCGGTACCGGCACCGACGGGTGCCGTCTGGACCGGTCTCGCGCCCGTACCTCCGGCACCGGCATCATCGCCACCCAATGCCATGCCGCAATTCTGGCAGAACCGCATATCAGGCTCTGCCGGCGAACCGCAGAACCGGCAACTCACCTCACTGGGCTGTACAGCGGCCGGCATGGCATCGCCGGATTCCATGCCTCTCTGGGCCGTATCCGGCTGCACCGTGTTCTGCTGCTGGACATCCGCATGCGCCACAGGCTTGCCGCACTGCTCGCAGAATCTGTCTTCCTGTCCCACCTGCGCGCCGCAGTTATCGCATCGCATTCTCTCAGCTCCTCTCGCCGCGCACGCCCTTCTCCGCGTGCACGCTTCGACTATGCAACTCTCTTCCGGTATTACCGGACAGGAACGACCGCCGAGCGGCCACCGGAACAGCCGTCAAACAATCCCACGCGCAGGTGCGCACGGACCCAAAGCGCAATCCCCCATCACAGGCCTTTCCAGCCCTCACACAAGCCTCACGCCCCGCCACACAACACACAAGCACACGGCACACAAGCACACGGCACAGCACGGCATATGTACGCACATATACGAGTGCCCCCGCACGCGGAACGTACGGGGGCACTCAATGCTTAAGCTCAAGACGTTTCAGTCTGAGAAAGCCGCTAGACGCAAACGCCTAGCGACCGGGCCGGATTCACTCAGCGACGACCTTCACGAAGAAGGAAGCGGTGATCTCCGGGTGGAGAGCGACCTTTGCCGGGAATTCGCCGGTGGTCTTGATGGGCTCGACCTCGATGGACTTCGGGTCCACAACGGCCTTGTCTTCCAGAGCCAGAGCGATCTGCTCGGTGGAGACGCTACCGAACAGCTTGCCGGACTCGGACACCTTGGCGGTGATCTCGACGGCGGTGCCTTCGATGGCGGCCTTGGCGGCAACGGCATCCTCGCGGGTGGCGACGGCCTGAGCCAGACGAGCGCGCTTCATAGCGAGAATCTGCTTCTCAGCGCCCTTGTTCCAAGCGAAGGCGAGGCCCTGCGGGATGAGGTAGTTGCGAGCGAAGCCGGGCTTGACCTCGACGACGTCACCGGAGTGACCGAGGTTGGCAACGGTCTTGGTAAGAATAACCTTGGTTTCAGCCATGATTCATAGCCTCCCTAACTCAGCGACCAGAGGTGGCGTACGGCAGCAGAGCCATTTCGCGGGCGTTCTTGATGGCCTTCGAAATCTCACGCTGTTCCTGCACGGTGACACCGGTGATACGACGGGAACGGATCTTGCCGCGATCGGAAATGAACTTACGCAGCAGAGCGACGTCCTTGTAATCGATCTCGGTGACCTTCGCCGCCTTCAGCGGGTTCGGCTTCTTCTTGAACGGCTTGACCGGCGGTTGCGGCCTCTTACGTGACATGATGTTCTCCTTATGAACGATTGAAAATGCAGTGTGCTGGATGATCAGAACTCAGGCTCGTCGTCGCCACCACCGAAATCGGAGGAGCCGCCGAACGTGGAGAAGCTGTTGCTTCCGTCGCCGCCGTTACCCCAGGGGTCGGCAGCGGGTGCCTGATTGGCCGCCGGATTGGACGGGGCGCTCGGAGCGCCGCCGAATCCGGAGTTACCGCCAAAGCCGGTATTGCCGCCGTTGTAGCCGCCCGCGTTGCCGCCGAAGCCGCTGGCCCCGCCGGAATAGCCGGAGTTGCCGTTGTTGCGGCCGGCGAAGCCGCCCTGACCGGACGACTGGCGCTGCACCTGTGCGGTGGCGTATCGCAGCGACGGGCCGATCTCATCGACCTGCATCTCGAACACAGTGCGGTTGGAACCGTCCTGTGCCTGATAGGAACGCTGCTGCAAACGGCCTTGTGCGATCACGCGCATGCCCTTGGACAGGCTCTGCGCGCAGTGGTTGGCAAGGTCACGCCATGCACTGCAGCGCATGAACAGCGCCTGACCGTCCTCGAACTGGCCGGTCTGGCGGTTATAGGTGCGCGGAGTCGAAGCAATGGTGAAGCTGCACACGGAAGCGCCGCTTCCGATGGTGCGCAGCTCGGGATCCGCGGTGAGATTGCCCACCACGGTGATGACGGTTTCACCTGCCATGACGTGTCCTTCTTATCTCTATCCAGCGTGACGCTGACGATAAAACTTACTTGGCGTCCTTGCGAAGAATCTTCGTGCGGATCACGGATTCGTTAAGGTTGAGCACACGATCCAGTTCGTCGCTCGTAGCAGGCTCGGCGGAGTAGGTCACCACAACGTAGTTACCCTCGGTCTTGCCGGCGATTTCGTAAGCAAGCTTGCGACGGCCCCAGTAATCGGGTTCGTCAACAGAACCGCCTTCCTTGGTGACGAGTTCCAGATACTGCTCGGTCAGCTTCTTCAGACCGCGCTCATCCAGCTCAGGATCGGCGATGAACATCAGTTCGTACTTGTGCGCAGACATCACCCACCTCCTTCGGACTATTCGGCCACGGACGTTCCATGGCAGGAGTGTGTATACGCGCTGCTTGCGGTCGGATGACCTGAAACAAGCAACTTTCCTATGGTACAACCCCTTGGCGACGAAGCGACTACCTGTTGGCCGTCTCCGCGGGGACCGGGCCGGTCGAGGCGCGTTCGCGCAGATCGTACGGGGCCTCGTCCGCCACATCGACCTGTTCGCCGTCGATGATCTTCAGCAGCAGCTGCGCGGCACGACGGCCGGAACCGACGATGTCTCGGCCCATGACGGTCAGATGCGGGAACACCGCGGTGCACATGAAGGAATCGTCCCACGCCATGATCGACAGGTCTCCGGGGATGTCGAAGCCCATTTCGCGGGCGATGCCCATGCCGGCCAGGGCCATCACGTCGTTGTCGTAGATGATCGCGGTGGGCCTGGGGCTGACGGACAGCAGGCGCTTGGTCGCCTCGATGCCGCCCGACGGCGTGTAGTCGGCGTGCAGGCAGCGGTAGCGGACGCCGAGCTCCGCGGCGGCGTCGGAGAACGCGGCGTCGCGGATATAGGAGTGGCCGAAGCTTTCCGGGCCGCCGACGCGCCCGATGCGCTCATGGCCCAGATCGTGCAGATACGACACGGCTCTGGTGACGGCCTGCATATCGAGGCTTCGCATGACCGGCAGACCGCCGGACAGCGACGGGTCGCACAGCGCGAGCACCGGCATCTCCGGATTGTTCTTCAGCAGCTCCACGCGCGGATCGTCCATCTCAAGATTGACCAGCAGCAGCGCGTCCACGTTGCCGGTGGCGATCCAGTCCTTGAGAATCGCCATTTCGGCGTCACGCCCGACGGCGAAACGCAGCAGAATCGAGTAATCGTGCTGTTCCAGCTCGGTTCCCAAGCCGGCCAGCAGCTCCATCATGTACGGTTCGACGGAAAGCAGCTGTGTTTCCTCACGCGCCAGAACCACGCCGATACGGCTCGTATTCGACCGGGCCAGCGACTGGGCGGCACCGTTCGGCTTCCAGCCGAGGTCGCGTGCGATCTTCAGCACTTTGGCGCGGGTGGCCTCGGAAACGCCGGGCTTGTTGTTCAGCGCGTAGGAGACGGCGCTGCTGGAGACACCGGAGGCCTTGGCGACATCGAAAATGGTGACCTTGTTCTTCTGACCAGCCACGGCATCTCCTTTCCTTGCTTTGCCTGCCGAAAGCTCCACGAATTCGGCAAAGCGTTTAACGAACGCGGATGATACCTGTCGCAACAGACATCCGCACTAGTGTCCAGCATACGCCAAAACCCATGCATTACAAGGCAAGAAGCGCTTCAGCCCGTTGTGGGCCGAAGCGCTTCCTCTCTTGCTCGGCCGCTACTTCGCAGCCGCTATGCGCAGGTCAGGCGGCATATGATTGCCGCCGCCGTTCACCGCTTCAGGTCGTTGGCGGACCGCAGCACGTTCGGTGCCGTGAACGCTGCCGGATCGATCTGCTTGCCGGAGGCGATATGGAACGTCGCCTGCTCGCCCGGCAGCAGGGAGACCATGCCTTCGGCGACGCGGGCCTGCGGGTCGACCTTGTCCACCATGCAGAACATGTCGCGCACGTAGCCCTTGGCGGTGACGGTCAGCTCGTAGCCGCCATCCACGGCCTTGGCCTCGGCGGCGAACGCCTCGGACGGCGCGGGCAGTGCCTGGTCGATCACTTCGGCCGGATTGTAGATGACCTTGGCGAAGGAACCGTCGACAGCGGACGCCACCAGCAGTTCGTTGGACGGATCGTCGAACGTGGCCAGATCCTCGCCCAGCGCAATGCCCTGATGATCGACGGCACCCAGATGCACCGAGAACTCGTCGGAGGCGAGCACCTTGCCATCGAGCGTCACGCGCTTGACGGACCACACGCCATCCCACTCCTCGCGCGTATCGTTCAGCACGATGAGCTCCAGGTGATCAGTGTCGGTCTTCACGCCTTCCCAGCTGTGGGTTTCGCGGTATTCCTCGCTGGTACGCGGCTGGATAGTGGCGAGCCTCGGCGCGAAGAAGTCGCGCGACGCGTACCACACCGGCTTGCGGTGACCGTCGAAGTCGACCGCGGCCCAGGAAACGACCGGCCAGTCATCGTTCAGCTGCCAGATCAGCGCGCCGGCGTTCACCGGTTCCAGCGAGCGCATGTGCTCCACGCCGAAACGCATGGCCTGTGCCTGCTGCAGCTGGCATGCCCAGTGCCAATCCTCGATATCCGCCCAGTTGTCGGTGGGGATCAGCCAGCTGTGCTCGCCGTCGGACGGCTTGCCGTTGACCACGCCGCCGAAGCTCACGTCGTTGAGGTGGCCGGGGGTCAGGTGGGAACGCATGCCGCGGGCGAGCTTGTAGTTGCCGCCGGAGGCCTTCTGGTGCACGAGCATCTGCTTGCCGAACGGTTCGAGCTTCTCGTCGTGCACCACGCGGGTCAGCGTGCTGAAGGCGGGCGGTGCCTGGTAGCCGAATTCGTCGGCGAAGCGCGGGGTGTACTGCGCGTACACGGTGTAGTCGGCGCGGTTCCATGCGTCCCAGATGTGCATGGTGCCGTCGGTGTCCATGTTGGCGGAGACGAACGGGGTGAAGGCCATCGGGGAGCTGGGCAGGTACACGGAGCGACCCGGGTCGAGTTCGGCCAGCAGGGAGGGGAACAGCTTGGAATAATAGTAGTCGCCCCACGGCTTTTCGCCGTATCCGTACGCGTTCGGCTTGCGGTCGTCGTCGCGCAGGGCCTGCTTGTAGCCGCCCCATTCGGAGTAGGCCACGTAGTTCTCGTTGGAGCCGTTCCACACGATCAGGCTCGGGTGGGCGCTCAGGCGCGTGATGTGCTCGCGGGCCTCAGCCTCCACCTCGGTCTTGGTCTCCTCGTCTTCGGGGTATGCGGCGCAGGCGAGCATGAAGTCCTGCCAGACCATGATGCCCTTCTCGTCGCACAGATCGTAGAACTCGTCGGCTTCGTAGATGCCGCCGCCCCACACGCGCACCATGTTGGAATTGGACTCCACCAGGTCGCGCATGCCGCGCTCGTAGTCCTTGCTCGACAGACGACCGATGAACGCGTCGTCGGGGATCCAGTTGTAGCCGCGTGCGTGCACGGGCACGTCGTTCACGTAGATCTGGAACGGGCGGCCGATCTCGTCGGCGCGGGTGTCCACGTGCACGGTGCGGAAGCCGACCTTGCCCTGCCACTGGGCGCATCCGCCGGCGCAGACGTGCAGGGTGTACAGCGGCTGGTCACCGTAGCCGATCGGCCACCAACGCTTGACGTCCGGCACCACCAGACGTGCGACGCCGGTATTGCGGCCTTCGGGGATCTCCATATCCACATCGGTGGTGACGCCATGGCCGGCGAGCGCCACGTTCACGCTCAGCGGCTTGAGTGCGGGGTGGGAGTCGTACGGGCTCATGATGCGGCCCGCGCCGGCGTGTTCCACTTCGACGGTGACGGTCAGGATGCCGTTGCCGTCCTTGTCCACGTCCACGAGCGGGCGGACGGCGGCCAGGCGCACGTCGTTCCAGGAGTCGATGCCGATTTCGCGCCAGATGCCGGCGTTGGCCACGTCGATGCCCCAATCCCAGCCGAAGGAGTAGCTGGGCTTGCGGATCTGGTTGAAGGCGTGGTGCTCGGTGTGCGGGTAGTAGCCGCGCTGCTGTTCCATGCGGTCGGATTCGCGCACCGGCGAGGTGAAGCTCACCGTGAGTTCGTTGGTGCCGTCGACCAGCAGGTCGCGCACATCCCAGCGATAGGAGCGATGGCAGTTGCGGGTCTGCGCCACCGGGCGACCGTTCAGGGCGAGTGCGGCGATGGTGTCGAGGCCGTAGGCGACGAGGTCGTGGCGGTCGGAGCCGTCGTCGTGCCAGTCGAACGTACAGGTGAATCGCCAGTCGACGTCGCCGATCCACTGCTGCTTGTTCTCGTTGTCGCCATCGAACGGATCGTCGATCAGTCCGGCGTTGAGCAGGTCGAGCGTCGCCTCTCCTGGAACGGTGGCGGGAATGCCTGCGGTGAGGCGGTCGCGGAGTTCTTCGGGCACTGCGGCGGGGTTGAGCGCGGTGAGCGTCCACGTGCCGGCGAGCGGCGCGAATGTGCTAGGTGTGTGGGTCATCTTCATGAGTCCTTTTACGAATGATGATGGTGTAGGGAAACCGCCTTCGGAATGTGCGAGGCGGCACGTTCCAGGCGGTTTCCATGCGGCTGATCGGCGTTATTCCTTCACGGCGCCTGCGGCCACGCCGTTGTAGATCTGCTTCTGGAAGAGCAGGAAGGCGATCAGGGCGGGCAGCAGGGTGATGATCACGCCTGCGCAGATGAGGTTGTACTTGGAGCCTTGCGGACCGGTGAAGGCGTACAGCGAGATGGCCACCGTGCCGATTCTCTGTTTGTCCTGCAGGTACAGGTTGGCCGCGTAGTACTCGTTGTAGATGCCGACGCCCTTGAGGATCAGGCAGGTCACGATGGCGGGCTTGAGCAGCGGCAGGAGGATGCAGCTGTAGATGGTGAAATAGCTTGCGCCATCCATCAGGGCGGCCTCATCGAGGGAGATGGAGATGTTCTCGAAGTACTGGATGAAGATGTAGATCGAGATCACATCGGTGCCCATCGACATGATGATGTAGCCCCACAGCGAGTTGATCAGGTGGAACGTGCCCATGATCTTGTAGACCGCGACTTGCATGGCGATGCCGGGAAGCAGGGAGGCCAGCAGGAAGGCGGTGCGGATGACCGCGTTGCCCGGGAAGGTGAAGCGGCTGAGCACGTAGGCCAGCTGTGTGCCGATGATGGTGGTCAGGAAGCAGACCGCGACCAGCACGATCAGGGAGTTGCGGAAGGCGACGCCCATGTTCGACAGCTTGAATGCCTCGACGTAGTTGCTAAAGTTGAAGAAGTTCTTCGGCAGCGCCATCACGGAGGTGCTCTGCCATTCCTTGGTGTCCTTCGCCGCGGTGAAGAAGCAGGTGACCAGCGGCAGCAGCATCCAGAAGGTGACGAAGATGAGGCTGAGGTACTTCAGGAAGGTCAGCGCCCACTGCTTGAAGTGGTACCAGAAGCTCACCTTTTGCACCGGCTGTGCCTGAACAGTTGCGCTTGTCATCACGCCACCGCCTTTCCGTTCTTGAATATCGGCGCCTTGCCTGCGGCGACCCTGTTGGCCTTCCTCAGTTCACGGCGACGGGCCTTTTCGATCTTTGCGGCCTTCTTGCGAGCCTTGGCGGTGCCATCGTCGGCATCGCGGAACAGCACGCCCATGATGATCTTCTGCAGCAATGCGCAGACCATGATGATGACCAGCAGCACCACGGCCATGGCCGATGCCAGGCCGACCTTCTGGTCGGTGTGCGCGATCTTGTCCATCTGCACCATGTAGGTGCCGGTGCCATTCGCGCCGGAGGTGATGACGTACGGGCCTTCGAAGGCGGAGAGCGAACCGGTGATGGAGAGGATGATGTTCAGCACCAGGATGGTCTGGATGCCGGGGAGGATGATGTGCTTGAACTGCTGCCACTTGTTGGCGCCGTCGATCTCCGCCGCCTCGTACAGCGTGGAGTCGATCGACATGATCGCGCCGATGAACAGGATCAGGGTCGAGCCGAGGTAGCGCCAGACCGACGAACCCACCAGAGCCCAGTTGTTGATCGACTGGTCCTTCAGCCAGTACGGCAGCGAATCCTGACTGAATCCGCACCATTGCAGTACGGTGTCGAGCACGTAGCCGCGGGTGTAGAAGAACTTGAAGATGAAGCCGACGGCGATGCCGTTGATCAGATAGGGGAAGAACATGGCGGCCTTGAAGAAGCCACCGGCGCGCACCTTGAATGCCAGCACGGTCGCCAAGTACAGGGCCAGGGCCACCTGGATGAGCGCGCCGACCATGTAGTAGAGGCTGAGCTTCAGTGTGGCGAGCAGTTCCGGACGGGTGAAGATGTCACGGTAGTTGCGCAGTCCGATGAATCGCGGCGTGCCGATGTACTTCATCTTGTAGAAGGAGTATCCGCACATCTGGATGAACGGCCAGTACGTGAAGATGACCAGCAGGGCGACCGGGATGATGCAGAAGGCGACGATGATGGCGCCCTTCTTCCAGTCGCGCTTGTGGGTATTGAACGGAATGTCGTCCGACGAGACGGCGACCGCTTCCGTTTGCGCGGTAGTCATGATGCTCTCTTTTCTTGCGATGTCTGTGGAAAGGAAACCGGCGGCCGCCTGCCTATGGTCGGCGGCCGCCGGTGGGATGGGGAGGGGATGAGATCAGTACTTGGCTTCCGCGTCGTCGTCCTGCATGGCCTTGTACCAGGCCTTGTTCCACTCGCTCACGATGCTGTCGAGGGACTTGTCCTTCTTGGCCGCGTGCTCAACGATGGCCTGGACGCGCTTGTTGCCGTTGGAGTTGATACCAAGCTCGGAGTCGGAGTTGACGTCGGCGAACAGATCGTCCTCGCCCTTGAGCGCATCGGCGTCGGCTTCCATCTTGACGTTCTTGAAGTCCTCATAGATGGACGGCAGGGTGTTGTCGCCGTACTTGATCGGGATGCCGCCCTCGTTCTTGGCGTAGCCGGACTTTTCGGTGAGCCACTTGACGAAGATCATGGCGGCTTCCTGGTTGTCCTTGGAGGACTTCTTGTTGATGCCCATGGAGTAGTTGCCGCCCAGGGAGGCGTACTGCTTGCCCTTGATGGAGATCGGGAACGGCATGTAGCCGATGTCGTCCGGGTGGTCGCCGGCCTGCTTCATCTGGGTCACGGCCCAGGCACCGAGCACCATGGTGCCGATCTCGCCGTTGTTGATCTTGCCCTTGGAGGTCTCCCAGTCGGTGGTGGAGTAATCGTCTTCGGTCAGGCCGTCTGCCACGGCGTCGTACAGGACCTTGTACACGTTGTAGGCGTGGGTGCCGTCGCCCGGATCTTTGAACGGGGCCTTGGTGTGCACGAGCTTCTGGTTCATGTAGGTGTTGTCACCGGTGGCGGTGGTGCCGATGTAGGCATCCCAGGCGCCCATGGTCCAGCCGGCCGCATAGTTGGTGTACAGCGGCGTCGCGTTGGTCTTTTCCTTGATGAGCTTGAGGTCCTTGATGAACTCGTCCGGGGTGGTCGGCAGCGTGGTGATGCCGGCCTTCTTGAACACGGCCTTGTTGTAGACCACGCCGGAGGTCTGGCCGTCGGTGGCCACGCCGTAGGACTTGCCGTCGTAGGCCTTCTCGGAGGCGAGCTTGACCTGCTTCTTCATGGTGTCGAGGGAGCCGTAGGAGATGAAGTAGTTGCTCAGTTCGGACTTATCGACGGACGGGATCATCATGATGTCGCCCCAGTCGCCGCCCTGCAGGCGGGTGAGCGCATTGTCCGCGTAGTTGGAGTCGGACTGTGCGGTGACCTTGATGTTCGGGTACAGCTTGTTGAAGTCGGCGATGTAGGACTTCCAGTTCTTGCCCGGGTAGGAGTCCAGGCTCATATCGGTGCGGCCGTTGTAGAACTTGATGCTGGTCTTGATGTCCTTGCCGGTCTTGCCGAGTTCGATCTTGTCGTAGGTCATGTCGGTCTGGCCGCTGGAGCTGCCATTGGAGCTGCCGCATGCGGCGAAGCTGACCAGGCTGAGGGCCGCAACACCCGCAGCGATGATTTTCTTGAAGTTCATTTCCGTGTCCTTCCTCATGGAACGCTTGCGATTCGACGCCTGCCTCCTCGCGCCATCGCTTACGGATTCTTCACCGAACCGTGGGCGATGACCGCAACCCCCTCAGGCTTCTCTGCCTACCTTCCGGTGAAGCGGTATCTCACAGAATAAACGCGTTGTTTCAGTATGTCAAGCGCTTAAGTAAGCCATCAAGCGGCCAAAAGTGCCGTATCGCACTGTTTATGCCGATGACAACTTATTCAGCGCTTTCGGCATATGTACCCGAAAACCCAAGTAAATAGCGGCGTGACAACATTTTCAAAACACTTTTTTGCGTGCGGCGTGTCATCGATTGCGACTATGGAAACCGGCCGGCACCGCCTCCAAAACACCTTCGGATTGGCATTTTTTACTTAAGCGATTAACATCAGTCATATCCATACTTGCCATATTCTTGGGGAAGAACGGTACCACCCGCAGACGTCAAAGGAGAACGATGCAGCTAATCGACTTCGCCAACCCGGCACTGAGCCACACCATGGGGCGCATGGCCGCGCCAAGCCCCACCCGCCGAATCTGGGCCTTCCCTTACACCCAAGTGCATTTCCGCTGCACCGGCACCGCCATCGGCGCCAGGCTCGTGCACCATTGGGGTTACGGCGACATCTATCTCGGAGCCGTCATCGACGGCATGCAGGTCAAGGTGCCCGTCCCCATCGACGCCGCGCACGACGCCGTATCGCTCGTCAACGGGTACCCCAGCAGGGTCGAGCCCGAACAGGCGGAAACGCGCGACGCACGCCAGCCGGTCGACATCATGCTCGCCGAGCATCTGCCGAACATCGAACACGACGTCATCATCTTCAAACGGCAGGATGAGGGCGGGGTCCGCTTCGACATGCACGGCGTGCTCATCGACGACGACGCCACCATCGCCGCACCCACCGAACCGCAATCCAGCCGCCGCATCGAGTTCTACGGCGATTCGGTCACCTGCGGCGAGCGCTGCGAGGCCATCTGCTACGAAGGCAAGGCCGACCCGGAAGTGGACCTGAGCGGCTACAGCAACGCCTGGCACTCCTATGCCGCCGTCACCGCCCGCAATCTCGGCGCGCAGGCGCATCTGGTGGCGCAGGGCGGCGCGAGCCTGATCGACGGCATCGGATGGTTCCACGCCCCCGACTACCTCGGTCTGGAGAGTATCTGGGATCGCGCCGCATACAATCCCGAACTCGGCGAGACGCCGCAGTGGGACTTCTCGGCATACACCCCGCAGGTGGTCGTGGTGGCGATCGGGCAGAACGATTCGCACCCGTATGACTTCATGGCCGAAGAGTATTCCGGCGAGCAGGCACGGCACTGGCGCGCACGGTACGTCGATTTCGTGCATGCCCTGCGCGCCAAGTACCCGCATGCGCTGATCGTGCTCACCACCACGATCCTGCAGCACGACCCGGCCTGGGACCGCGCGATCGACGATGTGTGCGAGACCGTGGCCGATCCGCGCGTGAAGCACTTCATGTATCTGCGCAACGGCGCTGCCACGCCGGGCCATCCCCGCGTCAGCGAACAGCGCGAGATGGCCATGGAGCTCACGTCCTACCTCAGGTCGTTCGGGCCGGATCTGTGGCGCTGAACCCACAACAACCCAGGCCGCGCACACCGTAATCATTGCCGAACCATCACTATCGAAGGAGATGCCGTATGGTCACCGCAACCGGACCAGCCCCCGGATCCGAAATGAATCACGACAACGCCAACGCACGCCCGCACCGCAATACCTGCGGGGCGCTGTCGATGCCGGCGATATTCGGCGACGGCATGGTGCTGCAGCGCGAGACCCCGATCGCCGTATTCGGCTCGGTCCGGACGAACGGCGGTAGCGGCACACCTACCGTCACTGTCCGTCTTATCGACGGGAACGGCCGGCAGGCCGCCACTGCGAACGCCGAAACCGACACGGCGACCGGCCAGTGGACGGCGCAGCTGCCCGCATTGCCGGCATCCGGGCCTTACGAACTGCATGTCGAGGCCGGCGATGACCGGCTGCGCTTCACGGATGTGCATATCGGCGTGGTGTGGCTGGCCGGCGGGCAAAGCAATATGGAGGTCGAGCTGCGCAACAGCGACAATGCCGAACAAGCGCTGGCGCAATGCGCCGACCCGCTGCTGCGTTTCTACAATGTGCCGAAAACCGGCGTGGTCGACGAAACCGCCGAGAACGCCTCCGCATGGCAGGAAAGTTCTGCGCAGACCAGCGGCGTGATGTCCGCGATCGCCTACTATTTCGCGCGCAGGCTTCGCGCCAAGCTCGGGCCGGATATCGCCGTGGGCATTGTCGACTGCTATATAGGCGGCACGTCGGTCACCTGCTGGATGAGTCGCACAACCTTGGAAGGCTGTGACGCCGGGCGCGCGTATCTGGACCGCTATGACCAGGCCGTCGCCGGCAAAAGCATGGAAGAACTGCATGCGGCCGCGGACGCCTGGCAGCATGACTTCGATGCGTGGAACGCTGCCATCGCCGCCGCACGTCAGGCCGACCCGGATGTCACCTGGGACACGCTGAACGAACAGTACGGGGCCTGCCCGTGGCCGCCGCCCGTCACGCCGTTCTCGCAATGGCATACCTGCGGAGCGTTCGAGGCCATGGTCCAGCGCATCGCGCCGTACACGATCGAGGGCGTGCTGTGGTACCAGGGCGAGGAGGACGAACCGTATTGCGAGACGTACCGTGAACTGCTCGGCCTGATGATCGCGGAATGGCGTGAGCTATGGCATCGTGCCGATCTGCCGTTCCTGCTGGCGCAGTTGCCACAGTGGATCGATAAGAAGGTCGACGAATCGACCGGCGATCCGATGCTGTGGCCCGTCACCCGTGCCGCGCAGTGGGATGCGGCGCACACCATCAGCGGCGTGCATGCGGTCTGTCTGATGGATTGCGGCGAATACGACAACATCCACCCCACCGACAAGCGCACGCCAGGCGAACGTCTGGCGGCCTGCGCGCTGCGGTACGTGTATGGGTTTGACAGCGAGCCGGTCGGCAGCCCGGAACTGTTGGATGCGCGGGTTTCCGGCGATAGGCGGGTTGCGGTCCGATTCAGCCACGCGGCAGGACTGCATTTCGACGGGTCCGATCCGGCGAGCAGGCGTGACGCCGAACGGCGAGCACGAGAGAATGCTTCCGTGACGGTGCGTGGCGCCGATCAGTCGGGCTTCGAGATCGCCGGTGCCGATGGTGTGTTCCAGCCCGTCGCAGCACAAATCGTGGCCGATGACGAGGACGACCAAGGTTGCGCGGATTGCATGGACTCCGCTGTTGCAGGCGAATCGGTAGCGTCGACTTCCCTACCCGCAGATCAGCATGAATGCGACTGTGCCAAAACCAGCTCGGCCACCGGCCCTGAACAAGATCGCACGGGTTCCGCTGATTCCGCTGATTCCGCTGTCGGCACGGTACTGCTCACGCTGCCGGAAGGCATCAATCCCGCCGCCGTCCGCTACGCGTGGCGCAGCTGGGGTCCTGCTCCCCTGTTCAACGCAGCCAACCTCCCCGCAGCCCCCGGCAGGCGCACCCTATAAGCCGCTTGTCCCGCCGCACCACAGCTGCCCGGTTACGCCTGCAGTCTCTGCCCCACAGCTGACCCGGCTGCCGCCACCCCCTAGCTGCCCGGTCGCCTCCGCGCCACCACTGTCACCCCACTTGGCGGTCCATTCGAACGAAATCCGCACTTTGATAGTCAACTCGGTCGTTTTCAACCCCCAGAACGACCGAATCGACCACCATCTTGCCCATATCGTCCGAATCAACCTCCCACCAGCACCGCACCAGCCGCGCCGCCAGGCGCATGCCTGACATAGTCTCCTCCCACCGCGCCTAGTTCCGTCTGTATACCTCTTGCCCCGCAGCTGCCCCAGTTACCACCGCGTCGCCGCTGCCCACTTGGCGGTCCATTCGGTCGGAATCCGCACTTTGATAGTCAACTCGGTCGTTTTCAACCCCCAGAACGACCGAATCGACCACCATCTTGCCCATATCGTCCGAATCAACCTCCCACCAGCACCGCGTCGGAGACATCCGCATCACACAACACGGCACCGACCGCCAAAACAAAAAGCGCCGCCCGAATAAACGGGTGGCGCTTTTGCTAGCTGTCTATATCAGACCAGCGGCAATCACTGAACCTGGGTACGAGCGATCTTGCCGTTGAAGGTCGCCATATCGGCGTCCTCGTCCTGGCCGTTGTTCCAGGAGAACATGGCGCGCAGCTTCGGGCCGACGGTCTCGATGCGGACGTTGGAGTACTCTTCCTGCAGAGCCTTGAACTTCGGAGCGCCGGCGTCCTGATCCTCGATGAATTCCTTGGCGAAGGAACCGTCCTGGATGCGGCCCAGGTGGTACTGCATGCGCTCACGCACGTGCTCGTCGATGCAGGTGTTGGTGTAGTCGCCGTACTGAGCGGTGTCGGAGCAGGACCAACGAGCCTTGTTCAGGCCGCCTTCGTTCATGAGGTCGACCAGCATCTTCAGCTCGTGGCACACCTCGAAGTAGGCGATCTCCGGCTGGTAGCCAGCCTCGGTGAGGACCTCGAAGCCCATTTCGACGAGCTTGTTCACGCCGCCCATGAGCACGTTCTGCTCGCCGAACAGATCGGTCTCGGTCTCTTCCTTGAAGGTGGTCTTGATGGCACCGGCGCGCAGAGCACCCAGAGCCTTGGCATAGGCGAGGGTGATGTCCCATGCGTCGCCGCGCGGATCCTGCTCGACGGCCACGACGACCGGCACGCCACGGCCGTTCACGTACTCGCGGCGCACGATGTGGCCCGGGCCCTTCGGGGCGACCATGAAGACCGGGTGGTCCTCGGACGGCTTGATGTAGCCGTAGTGGATGTTGAAGCCGTGAGCGAAGGCGATGGCAGCGCCCGGCTTGATGTTCGGCTCGATGTCGTTCTTCCAGATGTTGCGCTGGTACTGATCGGGAGCCAGGATCATGATGATGTCGGCTTCGGCGGTGGCTTCCGGAACGGACTTGACTTCCAGGCCCTGTTCCTTGGCGTGCTCGACGGACTTGGAGGTGGGGCGCAGGCCGACAACGACATCGACACCGGAATCACGCAGGTTCAGAGCATGAGCGTGGCCCTGGGAACCGTAACCGATGATGGCAACCTTCTTGCCTTCGAGGACCGAGAGATCACCGTCGTTCTCGTACCAGATTTGTGCAGCCATGAATGGCACTCCTTTTATATGTAGTGGGGTGTGGCACTATGTGCCGGGGTATCTACGTTGTGCAGATTATTCGTCTTGCGAAGGATTTTGTCCTTCAAAACCGTGTTCCATCCTACCGGTAACGCTCCCCCAGCTTCGCCGCCGTCCACAACGTGAGCTAGGTCACATAAAAAGCCGCGTCAATCCATTGCCATCCGACCGTCATGAGGCAGCCGCGCAACCGTCATGCTGCATCCGCACAACCGTCCGGCACCCCTTCTGCTCGCCGCCTCTTCCGTCCCATTCGGTCGAAATCCGCGCTTTGGTGGTCGATTCGGTCGTTTTCGGGCTCGAAAACGACCGAGTTGGCTGCCATATGGGGCAATTCGACCGAATCGACCGCCATGCGGGTCACATACCGTGCGAAAACACACGCAGGCCAACACACACGGCAGGCCAACACACACCGCACCTGCCAGCAAACGCAAAAGACCGCCGTCCGAACGAATCGGGCGACGGTCTCACGCAATGCTTCAGATTCCGGCTCTCAGCTCGGAATCAGGCGATCTCACTGAACCTGGGTACGAGCGATCTTGCCGTTGAAGGACTCGGCCATATCGGCATCGGCGTCCACCTGGTTGTTCCAGGAGAACATGGCGCGCAGCTTCGGGCCAACGGTCTCCAGGTGCGGGTGGCTGTACTCTTCCTGCAGCTTCTTGAACTTCGGAGCGCCGGCAGCCTGATCGTCCATGAATTCCTTGGCGAAGGAGCCGTCCTGGATGCGCTTGAGCTGGTACTGCATGCGCTTCTTGGTCTCTTCGGTGATGACGGTGGAGGTGTAATCGCCGTACTGAGCGGTGTCGGAGCAGGACCAACGGGCCTTGTTCAGGCCGCCTTCGTTAGCCAGGTCAACCAGCATCTTCAGCTCATGGAACACCTCGAAGTAGGCGATCTCCGGCTGGTAGCCGGCCTCGGTCAGCACATCGAAGCCCATGTCGCACAGGTGGTTGATGCCGCCCATGAGCACATCCTGCTCGCCGAACAGATCGGTCTCGGTCTCCTCGGTGAAGGTGGTCTTGATGGCGCCTGCACGCAGAGCGCCCAGAGCCTTGGCGTAAGCCAGGCACAGCGGCCAGGTCTTGCCATCCGGATCCTGCTCCACGGCGACAACGACCGGCACGCCACGGCCGTTGGTGTATTCACGACGCACAATGTGGCCCGGGCCCTTCGGGGCGACCATGAACACCGGGTGATCCTCGCTCGGCTTGATGTAGCCGTAGTGGATGTTGAAGCCGTGAGCGAAGGCCAGAGCTGCGCCCGGCTTCAGGTTCGGCTCGATGTCCTTCTTGTACACGGCAGCCTGGTACTGATCAGGCAGCAGGATCATCACAACGTCGGCCTCAGCAACGGCGTCGGCGACGGACTTGACTTCCAGGCCCTGCTCCTTGGCGTATTCCACGGACTTGGAGGTGGGGCGCAGGCCGACGACGACATCCACGCCGGAGTCACGCAGGTTCAGAGCATGAGCGTGGCCCTGGGAACCGTAACCGAGGATGGCGACCTTCTTGCCCTCGAACACGGAGAGATCGGCATCTTTTTCGTACCAGATAGTTGCTGCCATAATGGCGCTCCTTATTGATTTTTTCTTTTGTTATTCGATATTCAACGTTCTGCTTTGGTTGTGCAGAAACCTTCTGTTCTGGTTGTCCTTGTGGGCGTTTCCGCTATGCAGGTTTAGTCCGTTTCGCCAAGGATTGCACCAAGGGTGTTCACTAAGTGAACGCCCGATTTTCAATTATGTTGTTCAGTTGTTGTTCAGTTATGTTCTTGCCCTTTCGGGCGAAGTCTATGCGGCGGAAATCCGCCATTGTTCACGCTCTCATTCGACTGGGTCGGCGTCCGTGCGGCGCCGCCAAACGAACAGTCCGGTGGACTGCCGGTAGGCGACGCCCGAACGAAGCGACAGCTGAGTAAGGGCAGAAACCAGCCGTTGATTTCACTTGGTGAAATCAACGTCCTTGGTCTCCTTGCAGCTCAGCACCGCGACGAGGCAGCACAGCGCCATCACGCCGAGGTACAGACCCACGGAGTGCACGCCCCAGTTGTGGGACAGCCAGGTGGCGATGGTCGGCACGAATGCCGCGCCGACGATGGCGGCCAGGTTGTAGCCGATGCCGGAGCCGGAGTAGCGCACGTTGGCGTCGAAGAGTTCCGGAAGGAACGCGCCGATCGGGCCGAATGCGGTGCCCATGAGCGCGAAGCCGATGCACAGGAACAGCAGGTTGGTGGCGAAGTTGCGCTGGCCGACGACCGCCGGGTCAAGCAGGAACGGGAAGAGCAGTGCGAAGGCGACGAGGCAGCAGGAGGAGATGATGATCACGCGCTTGCGGCCGAACTTGTCGGCATTCACGCAGGAGATGACGATGAACGCGGCGAAGACGCACACGGCGATCATGAGCATCAGCAGGTATTCCTGGTTGGTGAAGCCGAGGCCGCCGCCACCCTGCTCGGTGGTCTTGGTGCCCCAGGCGAGGGACCAGGTGGCCAGCGTGTAGAACAGCGTGTAGGTGACAGCCACCAGGAAGGTGGCCTGCAGGACCTGCTTCCAGCTCTTCTTGAAGACTTCGGTCAGCGGGGACTTGACGACCTTCTTCTGCTCCTGGGCGAGGCGGAAGATCGGGGTCTCCTCCATCTGGACGCGCACGACGAGGCCGACGATCACGAGGATTGCGGACAGCAGGAACGGCACGCGCCAACCCCAGGCGAGCATGGCGTCGTCATCGTTGAAGGTTTCCAGCAGGAAGTAGGTGCCGTTCGACAGGAAGAAGCCGATCGGGGCGCCCAGTTCCGGGAAGGAACCGTACAGTGCGCGCTTGCTTTCCGGAGCGTTCTCGGTGGCTACCAGAGCGGCGCCGGACCATTCGCCGCCCAGGCCGATGCCCTGCACGAAGCGGCACAGGCACAGCACTGCGACGGCTGCGACGCCCCACTGGTCGTAGGTCGGCAGGCAGCCGATCAGGAAGGTGGCGACGCCCATGGTGAGCAGGGAGACCACCAGCGTGGTCTTACGGCCCATGCGGTCACCGAAGTGGCCGAATACCAGGGAGCCGAGCGGGCGGGCGATGAAGGCGATGGCGAAGGTCAGCAGGCTGGCCAGCAGTGCGACGGTCGGGTTGGTGGTGTCTCCGAAGAAGACCTTCGGGAAGTAGTTCGCAGCGGCGGTGCCGTATGCGTAGAAATCATAGAATTCGATGGCGGTGCCGACCATCGAGGCCGCGATGACGGTCTTGACGGAATCTCGCGCCATTGATTTCAGCTTGCCGGACGTGGTTACATCGGCTGCAGTCATGAGGAATGTCCTTCTTAACTCATTCTCCGTGCGGGCGGCGGCCCCTTCTGGTCACGCCGTCCACTGTTGTGGTGTGCGCTTCGTTCTCGCTTGCCTTTGCTGCAGGTGCCTTGTGGGCGGGCAACAAAAAAGCCCCGCGCGTTGCAGGGCTTCAAGATTTTCGCTTGTCGCCCTGCCTTCGTTGGCGGGGCTCAAGCTGTATGCCGAATCAGTCCGCCAACGAAGACGGAATAATAATTCGTGCGGACAGCAGTGCGAGCGCATTGAATCCAGTCATCGTGGCGAACCTCCTTTCGGTTTTCGAAGTATTTCCTTCGGATTTCCATCCGAACTACGGTGTGACCATAGGAGCCGGCTCCCGGACTATCTACCGGGTGTTCACTATGTGAACATAACATCTGTTGTGCGGGCGGCAGGCGGGCAGCGGGACGCCCACCAATCACCGGCTCCTTCGGCACTCCTCTCAGTCGCCGCTGATCTTTCGTATGGTCAACGGCACCGCCACCGCCACGCACACGCAGATGATGGCGACCGGGAACACCGCCGTATATCCGAACGAGGGGGCGAAGGCATACACCGCAACGGCACCCAGCGCGGCGCCCAGCACCAGTCCCAGCGGCTTCGACAATGCGTAGAAGCCCAGGTCGCGGCCGGCGTTACGCGGGTCGGGCAGCGATTCGACCACCAGCGGGCGCATGAGAATGTCGTAGACGCCCAGTGCGAATCCGGTGAGGAACGCGAACAGCAGGAATGCCCGTTCCCAACCCATGAGCACGGTCGTCATGCCGATCATGAGGCCGATCACATAGATGCCGCCGGCAATCACGACGGCGATGCGCAGGTTACGGTTGTGCAGGCCAGGCATGTGGTCGACGCGATCGACGATGATGCCGGACAGTCCGGTGGCCAGCAGTGCGCCGGCGAACATCACGATGGAGAATGTCATCACCAGCGTGCCAGCGGGCAGGGTGAGCGATACGGGATCGGAAGGGTCGGCGGGATCCGTACGGCCTCCGTACATGGAGAACCGCACGATGTACCACAGGAACACGCTGGTCAGCGCCGCGGCCGCCATCATGAACAGGCGGGAGCAGAACAGCCGGTAGAAGTCCCGCGAGCGGTCGCCGCGCGGGCCGCGCAGCATCAGGTACGCGCCTTCCCAGTCACATCGCGCCCACTTCTGATCCACGCTCGACCGTTCGCGCGGCCACACGAGCACTGTGACGATTCCGGATACGGCGAACAGTACCGCCGCGCACATGAAGATGTCGGTCGCTCCGAATGCGATGGACATGCCGCCGATCACACCGCCCGCGGCTTCGCCGAGCAGGACGCCGACCGCATGCCATCGTTCGACAGCTACGCGGAATTTGTCTGGTACTCGTTCCGCTATGGCCGCGGCGAGCGGCACGGTGAGCATCACGTATGCGGGTTGCAGCAGAATCCAGCCGATGACCAGGCCACCGATGGCATCCGATGCGCTCAGGATCAATGTCGCGAGCGCTGCGAGCAATCCTCCGCCCACAAGCCATGGCGTGCGGCGTCCGACGATTACGCGGGTGCAGTCGGAGCATGTGGAGATGGCCGGCGTGACCGCGATGGACAGCACCGCGCCGATGGCGACAATCACCGCCAACGGCGTGGCCAATGCGCTCGTACCAGCGATGTCGGTGAGCGCAAGCGACGTGTCGACGCCGCTCATCAGCGCAATGTGATTGGGAATGGCGATGAGATTGAGCATCGTCCACGGTGCCGTGATGAGCACGGCGGCGAGCGCGAACGCCCACTTCAGCCGCAGTACGGCGGCTCGGGATGGTTTCGTACCATCGGCGGCGGTCATGGGATCGCGCATGTCGAGGAATGATGAGGCGTAGTCGGGCACGGCGGTGTCGACGCCGGCCGCTGCGGCCGAGGCCCCGCCGGACGCGGTGAGGCGGGCTGCCTGGGTTTCCGGCTGTTTGGCCGAGGCTTCCGGCGGCAGTCTGCGGTCCTCGCGCGTGAGCCTTTCCACGGAGGCTTTGTCTTCCGGGCTTAAGGCCTTGTCGTAATCAGGGCGATCATCGATGCCTGGGCGAATATATGGTTTATATGGTTCCAGCATTGTTGTCCCTCAATCCCTCGATGCGGCGAACCGGTCGGCCGTATTGTTCGATACGCCTGTTCGATATGCCTTTCGATATACCTGTTCGGCATGCCGCAGACGGCTACTCTCGTATGGTTTTTCGTATGGTTTTACAGTACGCTGCGGGGCGTATCTCGGTTGTGTCGTTTTGATGTCGTTTCGGTGTCACTTGCGGTGTCGCTTGCGGTGTCGCTTGCGGTGTCGCTTGCAATGCCACTCATCGGATTTCCAGCACACCAGGCCATCATGCCGAATATGCGAAGCGGGAAGCCCGCTGTGGCAGACTTCCCGCTTGATGTGTGCCGGCACGGTATCCGTGCGTTATCCGCGCACCGTTCGTGCGTATGGATTCGGATTGGCCGTCACTGCACGACCGGCGGCTGCGCGATCAGATCGTCGGTGTGGTGTTCGCCCGCGGCGTCGGTCCAGGTGAGGGACGCGACGGATGCGGTGTTCTCCACGCCAAGGCCCTTGCCCGGCTCGAAGGTGAGCGATGCCGAGGTGTTGGCGCCCTTCCAGGTGAAGGTGATGGACTTGTCGCCGTCGGCTTCGTACGAGAAGTCGCCGTCGAAGGCGTCGAGCTCGTTGCGGAACTTGGCCAGGGCGTTCAAGGCCTTGACCACCGGGCGCTTGAGGTTCTCGTCGATCTCCTCGGTGGAGTAGTAGTGGCGGTTGATGTCACGGCCGTTGTTGGTCTTGCGCAGCAGATCCATGTCGTTGCGTCCGGCGAGCGCGCCCACGTAGTAGACCTGCGGCACGCCCGGCAGGAAGAACTGCACGGCGCGGGCGGCGATGTAGTGCTGATCGTTGCATCCGAGCGCCGAATAGTAGGTGCTGTTGACCTGGTAGAGGTCGAGGTTGGATGCCGCGGCGCCGGTTGCCGCCTGGGATTCACCGTGGGTGTTGGCGTGGATGGTGTTGACCAGGTTGTCCACGTCCTCGTCCGGCACGAGGCCCTTGAGCGAACGGTCGAGCTGGTCGGAGCCGATGTCGATCACACCGATGCCGTCGTGCGTATCGAGCACGGTGACGGCGTTGTTCGGGCGGATGTCGGTCCAGTGGGCGACGGGCTCGACGTGGCCGGTGCTCAGCGCGTGCAGGAGCAGCGGCGGCAGGGCGAAGTCGTAGACGCGGTCGACCTTGGATGCGATCTCGACCTGCTTCTTGTAGTAGGAGTGCACTTCGATGAGGATTTCCAAGCCGCGCTTCATGCCTTCCTCGCGCAGGCGGGAGATGAGCTTGAAGGTCTTCGGGGTCATGAAGCAGCTGGTGCCGGCTTCCTTGGCGCCGTAGCCGACGGCGTCGAGGCGGATGTAGCTCACGTGGGAGGCGGCCATCTGGTCGAAGATGGACATGAGGTATTCCCAGCCCTTGTCGGAGTCGGTGTCGATGTCCACCTGCTGCGGGGTGAAGCTGACCCAGACCAGACGGGTCTTGCCGGCGAACTTGTAGTGGGTGAACGGCAGGCCCGGGCGCGGGCGGTAGATGCCGGCCAGATCCTCTTCGGTGGCGCCGTTTGGGAAGACGGAGCTCATGGTGAGGAACATCGGGTAGTACTCGGATTCCTCGCCTTTGGCGAGCACGTCTTGGAACTGCTTGGACTGCCAGCTCATGTGGTTGACGATGGCGTCGACCATGATGTCGTGGGTCTTGGAGAGTTCGGCCACGTCGTCCCAGCTGCCGAGGCGCGGGTCGACCTTGGTGTGGTCGATCGGGTCGAAGCCTGCGTCGGCGCCGTCGAACGGGGTGAAGAACGGCAGGATATGCACGCCGTCGTACACGCCGTCGAAGCGGGTGCGCAGGATTTCGGTCATGGATTTGAGGGTTCCGTCGCCGAGACGGTTGGCGTAGGTGATGAGCTGCACCTTGTTTTTCATGGGACCTCCTTTGGCTCCGTTTCCGGGCGGATTGGCAACGATTCCGGAAGTTCGCTCATTGCTGCATCGAACCGGTTCGATAGTACCGCCGAAAAGACCGCCAAAGCAAGTGAATCCGCGTGTCGAACCGGTTCGATGCCGTTCGCTGCTGTTCGATACCGTTTTGCGGCTATCCGGCCGGCTCGCAATCGCCTAGGGGCATCGCGCCACAAACGATCCCGCCAATTCCCGGCAACCTCCTCTGGCATCGAAAATGACCCGCATACAGCAAGGTGCGCCGCAGCCACATCGGCCACGGCGCACCTCATGCAGGCATCAGCTTGAAATCGAAACCACGGCTAGCGCTTCAGCACCGCAATGCCGTTCGGCTGGATGACGAACTTGCCATCGCGCCCCTCGGCGAGGGATACGACGATGGGCTCGCCTTCCTGTACGGTTTCGACCGGCTCATGCGTACGGTTGAGCAGGAACACGAATCGCGCCCCGGTCGCCTCGTCCACGCGCTCGATGCGCAGCAGTCTCGGATCGGCGGAATCCTGTGCGTCAACGCCAAGCGCCTGTAGTATCGAAGGCAGGCTCATGGCGATGCCGTCGCGTCCCAACCGCGCTCCGACATACACGCTGCGGCCTTCGCCGTACGTGTTGGCCACGATCGCGGGACGCCCGTCCATACCGGTCCACGGATCGTCCTTGAACGAGGCGAGCACCGTGGCGTTCTCGCCGATTGAACCGATCACGTCGGCGAAATCGTGCGCCGTGGCACCGTTGCTGAGGTCAAGATGATCCGGTGCACCCGGCCAGTCATCGCCCATCGGGGCGAATTCCTCGACACGCACGCCGACCACATCACGAATCGATCCGGGGTAACCGCCCAGCCAGATGTGGTCCTTCTCGTCGGACAGACCGGTGTAGTACGTAACGATCAGCTTGCCGCCGTTCGCCACATAGTCACGCACCCGACGCGTGGTCTCCTCCGAAAGGATGTACACGCTCGGTAGCACGGCCACCTCGTACTCATCCCAATTCGAACGGATCGGAACGACGTCGGCGGTCACGCCATTGTCGGCCAATGCGCGGAACCATGCCAGCGGCTCGTCGATGTGATGGACCTTCTGTGTCGGCGTAGCGGTGTGCTCGCTCGCCCACTCGGATTCATAGTCGTAGACCACGGCCACGCGGGACTTCGCCAGCTTCGTGCCCAATAGCCCGTTGTCGGCCAGCACATTCAGATCGGAGCCAAGCTCGCATACATCACGGAACGTCTGGGAATCCTCACCCGCGTGGGGGACCATGGCGGAGTGGAACTTCTCCGCGCCGGCCTTGGACTGGCGCCACTGGAAATAGCACACCGCGTCCGCGCCCATGGCCACGTGGGTCAGGGAGTCGCGCACCAGCTGACCGGGCTCTTTGTGGTAGTTGATGGGACGCCAGTTCACGGCCGAGGTGGAATGCTCCATCAGGAACCATGGTTCCTTGCGGGCGATGCCGTCCACCAGTGACGCGGAGAACGCGAGCTCGTCCAGGTGGGCTTCCCCCGGCACGAAGTAGTGGTCGTTCGAGACGAAGTCGACCTCGCTGCCCCAATCGTCGTAATCCACGGTGGTGTTGCCCGAAGAGACCATGAAGTTCGTGGTCAACGGTCTGCCGGGGGTGATTTCGGCCAGCGTATCGCGCTCGGCGATGTAGAACTCCTTCAGCGCATCGGAGCTGAACCGCTTGAAATCAAGCAGTTTGCCCGGATTCATGAAGTTGCCGTCGCCGATGAAGCGAGGCGGGATGATCTCGGAGAAATCGTTCATGCGCTGCGCCCAGAATGCCGTGCCCCACGCATCGTTCACCGCGTCGATCGTGCCATAACGCTTCTCGCACCACTTCTGGAACGCACGCTCGGCGTCTTCGGAATAGTCGAAGCGGTTGTGGCAGCCGTATTCGTTGCTCACATGCCATGCCACCACATACGGATTGTCCTTGTAATGCTCAGCCATCGCACGGCACAGCCTCAACGCATAGTCGCGGAACACCGGACTCGTTGGCCTCCAATGCTGCCGGGCACCCGGCTGGCAGACGTCGCCACGATAGTCCTTCCACAGCACCTCCGGATGGGCCTGAGTGAGCCACATCGGCGGCGAGGCGGTAGCGGACGCAAGATCTACCGCGATGCCCGCCTTGCCTAGCTTGTCGATGATGCGGTCAAGCCAATCGAAATCGTATACGCCGTCGCGCGGCTCGATCCGCGCCCACGAAAAGATGCCTACGGAGACAAGGTTCACGCCGGCCTTGCCCATCAAACGAACATCCTCGTCCCATACCTCTTCGGGCCACTGGTCCGGGTTGTAGTCACCGCCATACCAGATGCGGGCCTGCTGGCCCTTCAGCGGTTGCGGCCAACGAAACGCTCTGCGCTGAGCCATTGCTTCCTCCTCTTCGAGGTGCCGTCGCATCGCGATTCCAAGAGCGAATGTTCGATGCGAGTCGTACAAATGTTTGCGTTACCATTGTAACACTACATTCATAAAATGCTGAATCTTCAAGCAATATGCACAAATACCGCTCATTCTTGAACGCCTACGTTATGGTAACGAAAACATGCAGGCGGGATTCATATAGGATAGAGGATGAAACAAGCCTGATTTGGCGGAATGATATTGCAGGAGGCAGTCACAGACCCATGGAACGCATCTCCGTTTCGTTACAGGACGTCGCCAAGGAGGCCGGAGTCTCCCCACAAACGGTGTCACGTGTCGCAAACGGCAGCGCCGCCGTCCGCCCGGAAACGCAAAGCCGTGTGGAAATCGCCATGCGCAAACTAGGGTATCGCCCGAACTACGCCGCACGAGCCCTGAAAAGGGGCCGATTCAACAATATCGGCGTACTGCTTTCCCACATGTCGGCCTTCGGCAATGCACGCATTCTCGAAGGCATAGTCGATGTGGCCGCAGAGCACGGGTATTCCACGACCATCCGCACGCTCGATACCCTGCAGGATCATTCCCTGGCCGGCGCGCTGAAACTCGTCGAGGGTCTTCCTCTGGACGGCGTGATCGTCATTATGGAACGCGATTTCACCGATTTCAACCAATTCACGCCGTCGCAGAACCTGCCGGTCGTGCTCATCTCCGAGGAGCCGTCCGATCATTGCGTCACCATCGACTCCGATTCATACGGATGCTCCACCGCCGCCGTGGATTATCTGCTCTCCAAAGGGCACCATACCGTATATCACATAGCGGGCCCCTCTACTTCCCGGGCGGCGCAAAGCCGTATGCGCGGGTGGCGCGATGCCTTGTCCCAAGCCGGGGCGCCGATTCCTCCCGCCTATATCGGCGACTGGGAGGCCGACAGCGGGTACCAGGCAGGTCTGGCTCTTGCTCACGAAAACACGTGCACCGCGATATATGCGGCAAACGACCAAATGGCATACGGCGCGATGTTGGGCTTGCGGGCGGCCGGTAAGCGGGTGCCGGAGGATGTGAGCATCATCGGTGTCGATGATTCACTCGAAGGCTTGGTGCCAAGGCTGGAACTGACCACGATGAAGCTGAAGTTCCACGATATCGGGCGTGAGGCGTTCTCCATGATCGAGAGGCAGCGCAACGGAGAGAAACTCACCCCCGGCGTCAAAACGGTTATCCCGCCTGAATTCATCGACCGCGGCTCCGTGCGGGAGTGCAGGAAATAAGCCGCACTATTCGACCATCCGAACGGCAGGAAATCGGATTTTTGCGTTATTTTGACTTCGCGGTATGACAAGCACCTGTGTTTCACGCGGAATGTTTCACATGAAACAATGAATGTGTTTCACGCGACGATCGGTATGCGACGTACTGCACTGCAGCAAACCGCGCCACGTACCATACGTCAGTCTCAGTGACGATCACGCGTAGTTGCACCCTCGACCAGGGAAACGGAAATCAGCTGCTCAGCCTCCCCCACGGGGTAAGCGGCCCGATTGGCCGCACCGGCATCGCTGACAGCCCCTTTGGATTCTTTCCCGTGGATAAGCCGCATCATCTGGTCGGCAATGCACCTTGCAATGCCCTGAAAATCCTGCCGCACCACCGTCAACGGCATGCCGGCCAAGTCGGTCAGATACGTCCCGTCATACGCCACGATCTGCATATCGTCCGGAACACTCACGCCCCTGGCCATCGCCTCACGCACGCACAGCGACGCGCCGATATCCGAACTCACCACCGCATCCACGGCACAGTCTGCGCCACGGTCGAACACACTGCGCACGGCGGAAGCATACCCGGCGAAATCCATCACCTCACCCGCCTCAACGTACTCGTAATGCACACCGGCCCTGGCCAGCTCACGCTCCAATGCCAAGTGGTAGCGCACCGTCGGGAACGTCGTCCGTTCCACGCTCGAAGCCCCGAACTGCGTCCGAGGTCCGCCGATCACCGCAACGCGCCGCGCGCCCGTGCGGATCAACAAATCTGCGATCAAACGCCCGCCCTGCACATGATCGGACCCAATGGAGGGAATCCCCTCCCCCAGCACACGGTCGAACGCGATGACCGGACGATGAATCGACGTCCAGTAATCCGGCGCGTGCTCGGTGTGCGCACCCATCACAATGCCGTCCATCAGACGCCTGCGCAGCATATCGACGTATTCCGCCTCGCCGTTCACCGCATCGGTCGTGGAGCACAGCAAGGTCTGCAAGCCCTGTTCGGACAGCACATGCTGCAGGCTTGCGGTAAGCGTGGCGAAGAACGGGTGACGGATCGTCGGAACAATGATACCGACGGTGTTGGCGCGATTCCGCGACAGGTTACGCGCCAAATCGTTCGGTACATAATGCAACGATTCCATGGCCTGCCGCACACGCTCACGCATATCATCGGAGACATACCCCGTGCCGTTCACCACCAGAGACACGGTGCTCAGCGAGACGCCGGCCCGCTTCGCGACATCGCGCATTCCTACCACATTCGCCTCATTTCATCCCATGAATCACATGAAGATCCGGAATCGATCCGGTCACACATCTACCGATCGCAGGACAGCCCATCCGTTGTCTCACGGCGTTCCGCCAGTCATCGACCGTCTGCTTTCCATATACCTTCATATATATATGCGTCTCCCGGCATTGTACTATCGAGTCGCACCGCAGCCCCACCCACGGTTTCGCACGCTATTCTTCCTGCTCCGTCATGCATCCCATCGCGCCTTTTATCCAACTCGGTCCGCACTACGTTTCATGTGAAACACGACAGCAGATAGGCCGGAATCGCACACGTTATATGTTCATTTCAAGATTACCCGATAAATATACAAAGAATTCAACGACTACAGCATGATTTCGCACGGCAACGGGCATACACTGAAATCACAACAGAAAAGAACGACACAACACGATGCCGCTTAGCAAGCCCGGGCGAACCGGTAAGGCGGCACCCCGCGCAAGGGAATGCCCCGAACGCAAGAACGCACACCATGCGGCCGCAAGAACGACAACAGACAATACAACAACTGGCCGCGCACGAAAGGAAACAATCATGAAGAACGATACCCTCGATAAGATCCTGAGCAGCAACCTCGCCTCCGTCGATCCGGGCTTCTACCAGTTCGCCCTCGCCAAGGCTTCCTCCGACCTGTTCAAGCGCATCATCAACAAGTGATGCATCAGGCACCGGCGATGTAATCGCCAGCCCGGCATAACACTTCCGAAAGGCCGCGACCCGCACAAGGTCGCGGCCTTTCCGTATTCCCCAGCACTCCCCCGGCCATACAAAGGAGCCCCGCACCTCACTCGGTACAGGGCTCCTTTACGTAGTTGGTGGTCGATTCGGTCGAATTCGGGCTCGAATTCGACCGAATCGACCACCAAGTGGGTTACTTCGCAGCGGCGGCGCTACCGGCTTCAGCGGCACCAGCGGCGGCGACTTCTGCGGGCGCATCCTCGGCAGCGCCTTCGGATTCCTCGCCGGACTCGTCCTCCAGCTCGCCGGCGGCCAGCTTGGCCTCAAGCTGCTTGACGATATCGTCGTGCATCTTCTCGCTGATCTTCACCTTGAACATGAACACCAGCAGGCTCAGCACGATCAGCGCCAGCGGCACGTAGAACGCGCAGGTCTTGAAGGTGCTGATGTTCGCGGCGGTCATGTCGGCCGCGGTGGCGTCACCGGTCATGCCGGCGGCGATGGCGATGAAGCCGACGATGCCGTTGGACATGGCGCCGCCGATCTTGTCGAGCATCGGGCGGACGGACAGGGTGACGGCCTCGTTACGCTTGCCGTTCTTGAGCTGGCCGTATTCGATGGAGTCGGTCAGGGACAGGATGGCGGTCATCTGGATGAGCGTACCCGGCACGTAGAAGAGGACCAGCGCCACGAACACCATGATCATGTTGGTCGAGAAGATGCCGAGCATGATGTAGGCGATGATCATGGAGGTCATGCCGCCGATGTACAGGTAGCGGCGCGGGATGCGCTTGTTGAGGATCGGGTACAGCGGCGCCATGACGAGGCCTGCGACCAGTGCGATGACGCCGGTCATGGAGTAGGCGGCCTGGTTGTCCAGCACGAACTTGAACAGGAAGATCAGCACGCCGGTGGTGGCCACGTTGGCGATGGCGTACAGCAGGTAGCTCAGCGCGACCCACAGCAGCTGGTCGTTCTGGAACAGGGCCTTGAACGCCTGCAGCGGGCCGCCGTTCTTCTGGGCCTTGGAACGCAGAGCGCTCTGGCTTTCCTTGGTGCCGAACGCGACGGACCATGCGGTCAGGATGCCGAGCAGGGCCACGATGATGCCGAAGGCGGTCCAGCCGCTCTGGCTTTCGGTGTGGGAACCGGTGAACACCCAGCTGAAGTAGGTGACGATCGGGATCACGACGACGGTGATGCCGTTGTAGCCGATGGAGCCGGTGAAGGAGCCGAGGGCGGTGTAGGTGGAGCGCTCATGGGAGTCGGAGGACAGCGCCGGGATCATGCCCCAGTAGGAGATGTCGCGCAGGGAGTAGAACACGTCGAGCACGACGAAGCAGATGACGAACAGCACGATGAACCAGGTGGTGTTCACGTTGACCAGGCCGAACATGCCGGTGTAGACCACGATGAGCAGCAGGGCGGAGACCAGGCCGCCGAGGAACTGCCACGGGCGGAAGCGGCCCCACTTGGTGCTGGTGTTGTCCACGATGTTGCCCAGCAGCGGGTCGATGAAGATCTCCGCAATGCGGATGACCACGACGAGGCTGGTGATGATGCCGATCAGCTTGGCCGCAACGCCCTTGTCGACGCCGGAGAACAGGCAGCTGGTCACATATACGATGAAGTAGGTGCTCAGCGCGTTGTAGAACGCGGACTGACCGAGGTTGCCGAACGCGTATGCCACGCGCTGGCCAATTCGACCACGACGATTGCCGCCGTTGGCGATGGTGGTTTCATTTCCCATGCTTCTTCTCCTTAGAAGATTTCTAGATCATCCATTGATCGTGTACATAAGTCTATATGTTTTATTGTGATAAGTAAAATTGTTTACTAAATAAATGCGCCTTGACATTGCCGAAACGCAGTCAGGCATCGCACTGATGATATGGAAAACTACGGCATAGGCATGCAGTCTGACGCCAAACGCCGACATCTGCGCCTTCAGCGGAGAAACCCCGCAGCCAGCACTATTGATTAAACAGATTTACTTAATCGAGCGTCCAGCCGATACCCCTATATGCCGCGCCCACATGCGCCGGCACCACACTCCCCTGGCACTGCCACCCGGAATACTTGATTCAGTCGGAAACGCCGGAACCCTTCGGCACGAAACTCTCGCGCACCACCAGATGCGAGGAGATGCACGTGTGCTGCTTCACGGTACGCTTGCCCACCAGCGATTCGGCAAGCATGAGCACCGCCGTGCGCGTCAGCTCCTCCTTGTCGATGTCGAACGACGAGAGCGCCGGGGAGGTGTACTTTGCAATCTCCTGATTGTTGATGCTCACCACTGTGATGTCGCGCGGCACTAGAATGCCCTTGGCGGCAAAGGCCTGCAACAGCCCCACGGACAGCGTGTCCGCGGCCACCAGCACCGCATCCGGCAGGTCGTCCGCATGGTCGCGGATCAGCCGTTCACCCTGCTCGCGGCCGTTGGCCACGGTGAACGGGCCATCGGCATAGACCATGCCCTCGGTCTCCAAGCCCAGTCGGCTACCCCAGTTGCAGAATGCGAAATGGCGGATATCCTCGGGATACAAATGCTCCCCCATCATGGTGCCGGCACCGCCGATGAACCCGATCCGGCGGCACCCGTTGGCCTGCAACGCGTCAAGCGCGTCGAGCACGATCTGCTCCAGATCGGGCTGTACGGAATCGAACAGATTCGGTGCGGGGTTGATGTCGATGAACACGCCATGCGGCAGCGCCTTATGGAGCTTGCGCAGCGTCTCGATCGGCAGCACCGCCGGTCCCATGGAGATGAAGCCTGCGTATTCGTCGCCATGCGCGATCAGCTCGTCCGCACTGTCGTAGATCGTCGCGTTCATGCGCTGTTCCTTGGCCTGGGCGGTCAGCACCTCGCGCAGTTCGTCGAAATACGCGTCCTGCAGGCCCTTGTCGGGGACAACGTTGTTCAGAATCGCGATATCGCGCGGAATGATGATGCGCTGGTACTGCGAGACGTTCTCATACCCCAGTTCGAGGCTGGCGGTCAGCACCTTCTGGCGGGTGGATTCCTTGACGGAGAACGAGGGATCGTCGTTCAGGATCCTCGACACCGTGGCCTGCGAGAAGCCCGTATGCTTCGCGATTTCCTTGATCGTGGCCATCGGATCCCAGCCTTCCCAACCATCACACTAGCTAAATGAATTTACTTGCAACCATAGCATGACCGGCCCATGGCGGCCGGCGCACAGACCGCATCCGCCACACGCAAACCCGCATACGAAAAGGCCGGAACCCTACCAGCGTAAGGTTCCGGCCTGTGCGGTGACCGCCCGCAGAGAAAGGGGGAAACTGCGTGCGTTCGTCACCTGCTGCACCGGGCGGTTATTGCAATGGGGCCGCCGCCCGATGGGGAGGGGAATCACCGGCCGGCATGGCTGTACAGGCCGGCGATTCCGTTGTGGAGTTGGTTGCGGGGTTATCGTGCCGAGGCATCACCGGCATCGGCTGCGGCAGGAGCAGCGGACTCGGCGACGGCGGCCGGGGCGTCGGCGGAGGCGTTGGAGTTCAGCGCATCCTTGCCCCAGGTCTTCTCCAGCTCGGCCACGATCTCGGCATGCTTCTCCTCGGTCAGCTTCACGCGGGTGAGGAAGATGATCAGGCCGATGACGATGAGCACGAGCGGAGCCACGAACACGATGAGCTTGAAGTTCATCTCGCCCTGGGCGGTGACGTGGTTCTCGGAACCGGCGGTCATGCCTGCGGCGACGGCGGCGAAGCCGATGACCCAGTTGGACACGGCGCCGCCGAACTTATCGAGCAGCGGGCGGACGGACAGGGTCAGGGCCTCATCGCGGTGGCCGAGCTTGAGCTGGCCGTATTCGACGCAATCGGTGATGGTCATGAGGACCACGAGGAACACCAGCGGCTGCGGGATGAAGAACAGCTCGGCGGCGACCAGCACGAGGGCCAGGGACTTGCCGGCGAAGAAGAAGACCACGATGCCGGCGAGCATGATGCCCAGGCAGACGACGAACACGTTGCGGCGGCTGAACTGCTGTGCGAGCTTCGGGAACAGCGAGACGGAGACCAGGCCGACCAGGGTGTTGATGGTGGCCAGGATGGAGAACTTGCTGGCGTCGCCGAGGATGTACTGGAAGTAGTACAGCTCGGAGGCGTTCAGGATGCTCACGCCGGTGGTGTAGGCGAGGTAGGCAAGGGCGATGGCCATGAGCTGATCGTTCTTGAGCAGCATGCGGAACACGTCCTTGAAGCCGGTCTTGGTCTTGTTCTGGCGCAGTGCGGAATCGACCTCGTGGGTGCCGAGCGCGACGCAGAGCACGGAGATGATGCCGACAAGGGCCACGATGAAGGCGAACCAGAACCAGCCGCTCTTGTCGCCGGAGCCGGACTTGGTGACGGAGAAGAAGAGGACGATCGGCATGATCACGACACCGACGATGTTGCCGCCGATGGTGGAGCCGACACGGGCGAAGGTAGCGGTCTTCTCACGCTCTTCGGAGCTGAAAGTCAGGGCCGGGACCATGGACCAGAAACTGATGTCCTTGAAGGAGTAGAAGATGTCCATCACGATGTACAGCACGGCGAAGATGAACAGGTAGAGCACCGGGTTGGTCTCGTTCAGACCGCCCATATCGGTGAACAGCACCATCAGGATGACGGAGCTGACCACGCCGCCGCCGACGACCCACGGCTTGAACTTGCCCCACTTGGTGGTGGTGTTGTCGATCATATTGCCGATGAACGGGTCGATGAACAGCTCGACGATACGCAGCACGGCGATGATCGTGGTGATGTACAGCACCATGCGATTGTTGTGTGCGGCGTCGCCGGAGTTGAACAGGTGGGAGGTGATGAACATGATCAGGTACGTCGAAAGCGTGGCGTAGAAGATGTCATGTCCGAATGCGCCGGTCGCGTACGCGATGCGCGAGGTCATTACCTTGCCTTTGGATTGTTCAGCAGAGCTGCCGTTGCTCATGTGAAGCCTCCTTGCTTCTCTTTACATGTACGATGTTTACGATAACATGCTTTTACTGAAGCCATGTTTTTTACTTAAAAAATTGCTCTTTCGCAGCCCTGCTCGCCCGACATCCCAAACGGCCATATTCCACAAGATAGCGATAAGGCGACACCCATCGGATGCCGCCTTATCGCGTGCCATTTTTACTAAAACTATAGTTTAATCACAAAACTATATTCGTGGTCCTGCTGTGCATCGATGTGGTAGTCGGGCCTCACGTCGGAGCCCCAGCTGTCGATGCCGCCCACGCCGCGCACCGCGCCGCAGACCGTCAGCACCGTACGGCGCACCGGCGGCAGCTCGTTGGGATGCGTGGCGTTCTCGATCTCCTCCGGCGTATACGGCAGGCAGGAGAAGGCGAACGGCTCGCCGCCCTCGGCCTGGGCAAAGGTCAGCGAGAACTCGCTTCGGTCGCCGCGCTTCGAATTGTCGAGCACGGAATCGCGCGTCACCGTCACCTGCTGCGTACGCATATGCATGCCGCAATCCTGCGGCACCAGGTACGGCGTGACCGGCATGCCCTCCACCGTGTATTCGCCCGGCACACCGCCGGCCATACGGTCCGGGTACGTCTCGCCGGAAAGACCGGTGTAGGTGAATCCCTTGGCCGGGGTCGGCATGACGAACCGCAGGCCGAACACCGGCAGTTCAGGCAGGCCTTCCTTGCCCTCGTAGCGCACCGTTACACCGATCGTGCCGTCCGGAGTCACGGTGTAGGCCACCGTCACCGTCGTCGCGGGAACGACGGGCAGCGTGTACGTATAGGTCATGGTCATGGTCTGCGCCTGCACCGCACCGCCGAACGCGTTGTTGTCCGGAGCGAGCGGCTTGGCCACCGGCTCGCCGTCCACGCTCAGCTCGGTCTTGGAACAGGTGGCGAACATATCCGCGCCCATCCACATCGCCGACCGGACCGGGAACCCGTTGCCGCGGTCGTTGTCGGTGGTCGCGCGCCACAGCGCCGGACGCGGGGCCCTGTACAGCCATTCCCTCCCGTTCACATTGAACGAGACCGGACCGCCCGCCTGCCATGAGAACAGATATTCGAAGCCGTCGCCATGGACGCCCGTCACCACGTCACCGAATATGATTTCCATCTGCGTACCTTCCGTAGTAATACTTGACTTCCTGCATGGCCGGCTTCTCCGTGCGGTCGGCGAACAGCAGACCGTCGCCGGAGAACTCGTAGTCGGAGCAGCGATCGTCGAAATCGCCGCCGTAGCACAGCATCTTCCCGCCCGTCACCGGATCGGGCGCATACAGCTGCTGGTCGATGTAGTCCCAGATGAATCCGCCGAGGAATCCCTCGCAGTCGTCGAACAGTTCCATGTAGTCGCCGAACCCGCCCAGCGAATTGCCCATGTCATGCATGAACTCGCACAGGATGTACGGCTTCTTCGGCTGCTCGCTCAGGTACTTGCGGGCGCCTTCCGGCGTATCGTACATGCGGCTTTCCAGGTCGGAGATGACGTCCTCGAACGCGCGGTTGTGGACCACGCCCTCGTAGTGCGTCAAACGGCCGTCCTGCTTGCTCTTGTAGTAGGCGTCCATCGCCGCGATGGCGGTGCCGGCGTACGATTCGTTGCCCATGGACCAGAACAGGATGGAGGGGTGGTTCTTGAGCATCTCGTACTGTGTGGTGGCGCGGTCCACCACGACCTTCTCCCATACGCTGCTGTTGCCCGGCACGTTGTACGAGGGCTCCACCGCCCCCATCTTCTGCCAGGTGCCGTGGGATTCCAGGTTGGTCTCGGCCATCACGTAGATGCCGTGCTCGTCGCACAGACGGTACCATTCCAGCCGGTCCGGGTAGTGGCAGGTGCGCACGGCGTTGATGTTGTTGCGCAGCATGGTGTCGATGTCGCGGTGCATGTCGTCCACGGTGATGCAACGGCCGGAATCGGCGTTCCATTCGTGGCGGTTCACGCCGAGGATGTACAGCCTATGGCCGTTGAGCGTCACCTTCACGCCGTCACGCACCAGCTTGCGGAAACCGGTGTCCACCTGGGCGACCTCGCAGGTCTCGCCGGCGGCGTCGACAAGGCGTACCTCCACCCGGTACAGATTCGGGCTGCCGTTGTCCCACAGCTGCGGTTCGGCGATGCCGGTGAACACGAGGGTGGCGTCACCGTCATGTTCCGGGGAGCCTGTCTGCGATGCGATGCGGTTGCCTTGCGGATCGGTCACGACCACTTCCGTCTGCGCGCCGGCAAGGTCGGCGGCAGCCTTGGCGCTCAGCCGCATGTCGACGGTGATGGTGCCGGTGTGCAGGTCGTCGCTCAGCAGGGAGCGCACCGAGATGTCGTCCACATGAATCTTGGGCAGTGCCACAAGCTTCACGGGGCGGAAGATGCCGAAGAAGCGGAAGAAGTCCTGGTCCTCGATCCATGCCGCGGTGGAGCGCTTGAACACTTCACACGCGATGATGTTCTCGCCGGTCTCGTCGATGTACGGCGTCAGGTCGAATTCGGAAGGCGTGAAGGTGTCTTCCGCGTACCCCACGAAATGGCCGTTGAGCCACAGGTAGAACGCCTGCTCCACACCCTCGAACACCACGTGGATGCGTTGGCCTCGCATGTGTTCGGGCAGGGTGAAGGTGCGCAGGTAGGAGCCGACCGGATTGTCGTCGGCCTCGGAGAATGCGCCGATGCCGGGATCGTCCGGGGTCAGGCCTGCGGGGCGGCGGTATTTGCGGCCTTCCCACGGGTACATGGTGTTGATGTACTGGTTCTTGTCGTAGCCCGCGATCTCGATATGGCCGGGCACGGCGATGTCGTCGAAGTCCGCGGGTGCTTCGGCAAGCTTGTAGAAGTCGGCCGGGCGCGCCTGCGGGTTGGGGGAATACTTGAACTTCCACGTGCCGTCGAGCGGCATGACCAGGCTGCTGGCGTCCTGCGCCGCCTCATCCTGCGTGGCATAGCATCGGTGATCGCTGTGCGCGTCCAATCGATTCACGCGGAACACGCCTGGCTTATCAAGCCAGCTCAGGTCCGCGCTCTGCGTAGAGCTTGCGCCATCCATGGGAGCCTCCTTGCTCTGGGAACTGATTCGTAAATTAGTTTACTACAGATTTAGCAAACATTACCTCTGTTTTAGTAAACAAAAAGGCCCTTCCGAAGAAGGGCCCATGCAGCGGCGCTACCGCCGTTATCACTTACGGTCGTCGTAGCCGTTCGGGTGGGTGGAGTGCCATGCCCAAGCGGTCTCGATGATCTTGTCGATGTTGTCGAACTGCGGCTTCCAGCCGAGCACGGTGCGCGCCTTGTCGGAGGCGGCGATCAGAGTGTCCGGGTCGCCGGGGCGGCGCGGGGCCATCTCGGCCGGGATCTCCTTGCCGGTCACCCTGCGGGCGGCCTCAAGGATCTGCAGGTTCGAGAAGCCAGTGGAGGAACCGAGGTTGAAGGCGTTGGAATCGTTGCCCTTGCGCAGGTAATCGATGGCGAGGATGTGCGCGTCGGCCAGATCGAAGGGGTGCACGTAGTCGCGCACGTTGGTGCCGTCGGGGGTGTTGTAGTCGTCGCCGAAGATCATCAGCTTGTCGCGCTTGCCCTGGGCGACCTGCAGCACGATCGGCAGCAGGTGGGTCTCGGGACCGTGGTCCTCGCCGATGGATCCGTCCGGCTTGGCGCCGGCGACGTTGAAGTAGCGCAGGGCCACGAACTTGATGCCGTAGGCCTGATCGCACCAGCGCATGATCTTCTCCATCATGAGCTTGCTCTCGCCGTACGGGTTGATCGGCTTCTGCGGATCCTCCTCGCGGATCGGCATCTTCTCCGGAATGCCGTAGGTGGCGGCGGTGGAGGAGAAGACGATCTTCTTGACGCCGAACTCCTTCATCACCTCAAGCAGCTTGACCATGCCCGCGGTGTTGTTGTCGAAGTACTTCAGCGGTTCCTTCATGGACTCGGCCACCAGAGAGAACGCAGCGAAGTGGATCACGGCGTCGATGTCCGGGTTCTCGCGGAACACACCGCGCATGAACTCCTGATCCGCCAGGTCGCCCTGGTAGAACTTCGCGGCCGGATTCACGGCGGCGCGATGACCGGTCACCAGGCTGTCCACCACGACAACCTTCTCCTTGCCGGCGGCGACCAGTCGGTCAACCATGTGGGAGCCGATGTAGCCGGCTCCGCCGAGGACCATAACAGTCATTGTTTACTTCTCCTTTGTTCCGAGGGTTTGAACAAACTTCATGAACGCAGCCTTGCCTTCGGGAGTGCGCTTGTACACGCCCGCATCCTCCAGCACGCGGCTGAAGACCTTGCCCACGGCGTCCTGAACGATGCCGGTGACGGTGTCTTCCGTCGCCTCCGGGTGAGACTGCTTGATTTCTTCCGCCCATGCGCGATGATAATCGGCAATGTCATTATCGCGCCCAAGCACATACTTTTCAACCTCAGCAAGTTCCTTCTGCAGGCGCGGGGGAAGGATGGCCAGACCCATGACCTCGATCAGGCCGATGTTCTCCTTCTTGATGTGCTGCACATCCGGGTGCGGGTGGTAGATGCCGTCGGGGAATTCCTCGGAAGTCTGATTGTCGCGCAGCACCAGGTCGAGCTCGTATTCGTCGCCCTTCCTGCGTGCGATCGGCGTGATGGTGTGGTGCGGTTCGCCGTTGGATTCGGCGAGCACCTGCGCGTCGGGGTCGGAGTAGGAGCGCCACGCGTCGAGGATCTTGGAGGCGAGCGCGACCATCTCGTCGCGGTCCTTGCCGGCCAGGCGAATCACGGACATCGGCCACTTCACGATACCGGCCTTCACGCCTTCGAAGCCTTCGAAGGTGAACGTCGTTTCGACCGGGGCCTTCTCCATGGCGAAGGTGTGGCGGCCGCCCTGGTAGTGCTCGTGGGCGAGGATGGAGCCGCCGACGATGGGCAGGTCGGCGTTGGAGCCGGCGAAGTAGCCGGGGAACTGCTCGACGATGCCAAGCAGACGGTGGAAGGTCTCCTTGCTGATCTTCATCGGCTCGTGCTTGCCGTAGAAGAAGATGCAGTGCTCGTTGAAGTATGCGTACGGGGAGTACTGGAAGCCCCATTCCTCGCCGTCCATGTCGAAGCGCACCACGCGGTGGTTGGCGCGTGCCGGGTGGTTGATGCGGCCCTGATAGCCCTCGTTCTCGATGCACAGCTGGCACTTCGGGTAGCTGGAGGTCTTCGCGTTCTTGGCGGCGGCGATGGCCTTCGGGTCCTTCTCGGGCTTGGACAGGTTGATGGTGATCTCGATGTCGCCGTATTCGGTGGGCACCGGGAAGTAGATGTTCTTGGCGATGGCCTTGGTCTTGACGTAGTCGTTGCGCTTGCTCATCGCATAGAAATCGGCGATGGCTTCGGCCGGGTCCTGCTGGTAGGTATCCCAGAAGCGGTGGTTCACCACGCTCGGCGCGGGGGTGATGAAGTCCATCAGCTGTGCGCCGACGGTGTCCTTCTCCGCGGCGGTGTCGCCGACCTTGCCGTTGCGTGCGGCCAGATCCGCAAGCTCTTCCTTCAGATCGACGATGTCGTTGGCATCGGCGGTGGCGGGCGCATCGGCACCGTCCTCGCCGACGATCGCCATGACGCGGTTCGTCAAGTACACGCGATCGACTTCTTCGTAATCGCTGTTGGCGATCACCTGGCTGACGAATTCGTCCACCAAACCTTGTGCCATATCAGGCCTTCCTTACCTCATATCCGATAGTTCACAGTCACATATCGCCCGTCGCGGTGCCGCTCTTGGCTTGCCAAGGCGGTGGGATCGTGCGCGGCGCACGGCGGGCGGGGCCGCGCACGATCATCCTAGTTCCCGAGGGAACGGGAGGTTCAGTTGTTGCGGGACAGCACGCGGGAGCCGCCTGCGATCTCGGCGATGTAGAAGGCCGGGGCGTAGCCGACGACCTCCTCGTACTTGGCGCCGACGGCCTTGGTGAACGCGGTGACCTTGTCCTTGTTCACGATGGCGATGGCGCAGCCGCCGAAGCCTGCACCGGTCATGCGGGCGCCGATCACGCCGTCCTGCTCCCAGGCGGTGTGCACCAGGGTGTCCAGCTCAAGGCCGGTGACCTCGTAATCGTGCTCCAGCGACACATGGGAGGCGTTCATCAGACGGCCGAAGCGGTCGAGATCGCCGGATTCCAAGGCCTTGCGGGCCTTCAGCGTGCGCTGGTTCTCGGAAACGGCATGGCGGGCGCGGCGGATGCGGGCGTCGTCCTTGATGAGGTAGGCGTATTCGTCGAAGCTCGCCTCGTCCAGCTCGCCCAGCGTCTTGATGTCGAGCTTGGCGTTGAGTTCCTCGACGGCCTTCTCGCATTCGGCGCGACGCTCGTTGTACTTGGAGTCGGCCAGCTCGCGGCGCTTGTTGGTGTTCATGATGACGATGACGTTGTCGCCCAGATCCAGCGGCACCAGGTCGTAGACCAGGGTGTTGGTGTCCAGGTAGATCGCCTTGTTCTCGGCACCCATGCCGATGGCGAACTGGTCCATGATGCCGGAGTTGACGCCGATGAACTCGTTCTCGGTGCGCTTGCCGATCTTGACCAGGTCCACGCGCTCAAGCTTCAGGTCGAACAGTTCCTGGGCGATGATGCCGATGAGCAGTTCCAGCGATGCGGAGGAGCTCAGGCCGGATCCGTTCGGGATGTTGCCATAGACGAACACGTCCATGCCGCTGGTGATGGTGTGGCCTTCCTCGCCGAGGAACTTCAGCACGCCCTTGGCGTAGTTGGTCCAGTTGTCTTCCTTCTTGTAGACCAGCTCGCTGAGGCTGGACTCGATGACGCCGACCTGCTCGAAGTTGGCGGAGTAGAAGCGCAGCTTGTTGTCGTCGCGCCTCCGTGCGGCACCGTAGGTACCCAGGGTGATCGCGGCGGGGAACACATGGCCGCCGTTGTAGTCGGTGTGCTCGCCGATCAGGTTGATACGGCCCGGGGAGAAGAACGTGGCGTCGGGCTGGGCTCCGAAGACATCCTGGAACTTGACGGTCAGTTCGGCAGTATCCATGAGAAACTCCTTCGTTTGTAACTGCTGGTGTTGCCCTTAATTTTACCTAGTTTTACGTTTTTGCAAAATTTTTTACTTAAAAAGTAGTTTTGGCTGTATTTCAGTATTTTGCCACTATTCAGACACGCCATGAGCCGCTGCCTACACCATTTCTTCACAAATAAATTTTAGTAAAAAATTACATAGGTTAACCTAGGCGTCTTCACAATTTCTTCAAAAGAGGCCGCTTTTTAGGCATACCGCGCACCGATGGGGGAAGAGGAAAAATTCGGTACGCGGATCTGTGGTTGTGTGGGACGGCCTCTTTGACGTCCTACACCTGTAGTGTAGCCGCTTTACCTGAGAACCCGTATGTTTACTAAAATTTCTGTGCCATAATGGAACAGCCTCCTCGCCTCGCAGCACGGAAGGAGATCGCGATGACGGCCACCAATCACAAGGGCAAAGCCCCCACCATCAAAGACATCGCCGCCATTGCAGGGGTCTCCATCGCCACCGTGTCGCGCGTGCTCAACCAGGACGAGACCATGTCGGTCAACGAGAACACCCGCAAGAAGATCTTCGCCACCGCCGAGCAGCTCGGCTACAAGAAGCACCGCAGGGCCGGCGGAAAGACCAAGAAGCAGCGCCGCATCGTGGTCGTCCAGTGGTACACCGAACGCCAGGAGCTCCAGGACCTGTACTACTACTCCATCCGCATCGGCATCGAACGCCGGCTCGAAGAGCTCGGCTACGCCATCACCCGCATCTTCAACGACTCGCCCGCAGGCGACATCGAAGGCGCGGACGGCATCATCGCGGTCGGCAAGTTCAGCGCCGACCAGGTACGCACCCTCGGCAAACTGAACAAGCACATCGTGTTCGTCGACAGCGACACCCTGAACGCCGGACACACCTGCATCATGCCGGATTTCATCAATTCCGTGACCAGCGTCATCGATCACTTCCTGCGCCACAAGCAGACCAACATCGGCATGATCGCCGGCGAGGAGTATACGGCCGATAAGTCCGTCAAGCTCGCCGACCGCCGCTACTACACGTTCCGCAACTACCTGAGCGAATGGAAACTGTACAACCCGGCGAACGTGTACGTCGGCAACTTCACCACCAGCGACGGCTACCGGCTGATGAAGCAGGCCATCAAGGACCACCCGCACGACCTGCCGCAGGCCTTCTTCGCGGCGAACGATTCCCTGGCCATCGGCGCGCTGCGAGCGCTGCAGGAGGCCGGCATCAAGGTTCCCGACCAGGTGAGCCTCATCTCGTTCAACGACACCGCCATCGCCAAGCAGGTATTCCCGCAGCTCAGCGCCGTCACGGTGTACACCGAGCAGATGGGCTGCGTGGCCGCTGAGATCCTCGACAAGGAACTCAGCAACCGAAGCGTCTCCCCCGTCCCCTTCATGCTGAAATTCGCCACCAAGCTCACCCTGCGCGGCACCAGCATCAACTGACGGCACGTCCGCGAGCGCCGTCCAGGTTTCCGTATGTAATCAGCCACCTTGGCTGCAATCGCCACGATTCCGACGTGTTCTCGCCGTGCCCCCGGTGTGCTCCCACGGCAGGATCGTCTTCGGCCCCGAATTATTCTCAGGAATCTCTCAGGCATCACCGAGCCGCATACCAGCATTGAGCGAGACAACCTCCAACAAATCCGGCCTACTGTCTTATGTTGGAACTAACCGTTGTACAGCTTTGAGAGAACTGGAGAAACCATCACATGTTCGTTCTCACCAACGCCTGGCATGCCCTCGGCAGGCACCGGGCGTATTCCATCCTGACCATCGTATTGGCGTTGATCATGTCGTTCAGCGCCATCACAACCTCCGCGGTGCTGGCCAAGCAGACCGCGGCGCACGGCACTGAATACCAGGCGCAGAAGCCCACAGCCGTGATCAGGCCGGGCGCGAAGTTGCAGTCCCAGCTGAAAGGCGATGACGCCAAGGCCACGACCGAGCATTATCTGACCTTCAACGACTACTCCCCCATCGCCGTGGCCGCACAGAACAAGTCGCTGTCGTTCACCTATTCCTTCACCGAGACCCTTCCGGTGCGTCAGAGCGATTCGATCAAGGCCATTGCCGGAACCGCCGACGAATCCGCCGACAAGACGGGCGGCGAACTGCTGCTGCGCAGCTTCTACGACGCCAAGGCACTGAAGAACAACGATCTCGGCGAGATCACCCTGGTCAAGGGCAAGAAGCTGAAGTACACCGACACCAAGTTCACCGGGGCGCTGGTCTCGCAGGCTCTGGCCGCCAAGAACAAGCTGTCCGTCGGCTCGAAGTTCACCGTGGCGAACCCGACCGACGCCTCGAAGAAGTACACCTACACCGTGCAGGGCATCTACAAGTACGCCGACGCCGGCTCGGCGAAGTCGTACAAGCTGGCCAAGCAGAACCCCGACAACGTGATCTACACGGCCTACGCCACCGCATACACCAATGGTCTCGACCCGGAGAAGTCCCCGAAGGGCACCTGGGCCATGCCGGACCTCGACATCACCTTCCTGCTCAGCAGCCCGGCCGATTACCAGTCCTTCGCCAAGCTCGCCAAGAAGTCCATGCCCAAGGGGTACGAGATCTCCTCGCCGTCGCTGGAGGCCTACAACACGAAGCTCGCCCCGCTTGACAGCACCGCGTCGTGGATGCGCATCGCCAAGTCCGTGGTGGTGATCGCGGGCGGCGTGCTACTTGTGATCATCACCATCATGCGCACGTGGGTCACCCGTCGCGACGAGATCGGCATGGGCCTGGTCACCGGTGTCACCAAGCCGCGCCTCGCCTGGCAGTTCATTCTGGAGACGCTGATGCTCACCGTGGTGCCGATCGCGGTCGGCCTGCTGGTCGGCGGATTCGCGGCGCAACCGCTCGGCAAGGCGCTGTGCGGGTTCTCGACGCCGATGAGCATGGCGATCGTGTCGTCGGCGATCCGCAACTCGCTGGGCGGCATCGCGATCCTCGCCGTTGTGGCGATGTTCGGTCCGGTGGTCTTCCGTACCGCCAATCTTTTCAAGCCGGCTTCCCCCGCAGCGGAGGCGAAGGCATGAGCAACGGCATCGACGATAAGGACGAAGCAATGAGCACCGACACCACGAACGAACAGAACGATCACAACGACCAGAACACCGGGAACGACCAAGACGCCAAGGCCGCCGAGAACGGCATCGAGTCCCTTGAGTTCAGCGTCGAATACGACGATGCTGGCGACGCCGACGAGACGCCCGCCGAGGCCGTCGCTGCGGCCGCTCAGGAAGAACCCGCGTCAAGCGCTTCCAAGGAATCCGAGGAGCAGCCGGGTGCCAATGCCGCTGCCGACGAAACCGACGCCAACACTGCGGCGACCTCGGCCAATGCGGATCACGTCGACCAGACCATGCAGCTGGTCAAGGGCGCAACCAAGGGCAAGGGACAGAAGACCGGTGCTTCGGACGGCAACGCCTATGCCAAGACGAATCATCGTCTCGACAGGCAGGTGCGCGACCGTGTGCTGCTCAAGTCGTACCCGACGTTCTCGCTGAACCACGTCACCACGACCGCACGCAAGACCGGCAGGCACATGCTCGACGACCTGTCACTGGCCTTCTATGCCGGCACGCTGTACGCGGTGAAGGTGCTCGGCGATGAGGAGGACCCCGAGCAGCGCACCACGTTGATGGCCGTGATGGGCGCGTTCCAGCTGCCCACTTCCGGCGAGGTGATGTCGAAGAGCTCGAACTTCACCGAACTGGAGCTGAGCGAGCTGCGCGGGCATCGTCTCGGATTGGTGCCGCAGCGCTACGCGGTTCGCGGCGATCTCGACGCCGAGGGCAACCTGCTGTATGCCATGAACGGTTCGGGTCGCGGCTTCCTCAAGCCCAAGCCGGTGGTCGCGCGTGAAATGCTGCAGAGCGTGGGCTATACGGGCGCGGCCAAGGGCAAGAAGGTGTCCGAGCTGTCGCTGCTGGATCAGCGGCGTGTGGCCATTGCACGCGCGCTGTGCTGCGATGCGGAGACCGTGATCCTCGACGAGCCGACCAAGGGGCTGGATGAGGCCGACGCGGCCGAACTGCTCGACCTGCTGCGGCGTATCGCCCGCGGCCGCGATCCCAAGCGCGTGGTCATCATCATCACCAGCAGCGACGCCGTGGCCGACGCCGCGCAGAAGGTCTACGATCTGACCGACTGACGGATTCTCGGCTCTGTGGTTCTGCAAATCGGCATACACCGCAGAACCGCATACCCAGAGCAAGATATGACAACGAAAGCGCCGGACGGAATCCAATCCGCCCGGCGCTTTCGTATACATATCGCCATGCGCTTGCCGCGCAAGACCACCGCTCAGCGCTTGAGCACCATGCCGTATTCGGCGGCCATCGGCTCGACGTCCACCACACCGTACTGGTCCAGCAGATCAAGCCAGCGCCGCTTGTTCTCCTCGCCAAACCGTTCGGCGCGGGCCGTATACGCGTCCGCGGTGAGGAACTTCGGGGGCAACGACTTGCTGTTGTATTTGTCGGCCACCATCACCAGTTCCTGTTCCAGATTCACCGGCACATAGTCCGCAGGCGGCAACGGCAGCCCCTGGCGGATCACATCGTCCTTGGTCAGGCCGACGCCGGTATGATTGCGCGCGAACTGCGCGATCTCCTCCGCCACGCCCTGTTCCAGCAGGTACTCGTAGCCCAGGATGCCATGCTTGATGTATTCGGGCCCGTTGAACTGCAGCGGTTCGCCGTCGGTGCCGTCATGCTTGAGCACGCGGTAGGTGCCGATGTCGTGCAGCAGGCCGCCGATGACCACTAGATGCTCGTCGATGAGTCTTGGCGGCACCTTGCCGCCGGTCACACCGTCCGAAGGCGGCACCACGTGCTGCGCTTCGCTTTCCGTGCCGGTTGCCGGCGAGCTGCCGCGTCCGGCCAGTTCCGCCGCATCCTGCGGCAGCGTGCAACGCCTGGTGAACAGCGCGTTCTGCCTGCGTGCGAGCGCACGCGCGATACGCGCCACGATCACGCAGTGGCGGTGGATGAGATCGTATGCCGCGTCGCTGGGCGCGATGCGACGGTGCAGTTCATCGACTTGTTCGAGAGTCGGGATATAGCCAGTCATACGCACCATCTTAGGCCGGGCCGAGGTGCCGTGCCGACTACGCACCCGTGCGTCGTCAGATGCTGCGGATACGCCACTGACCGGTACGGTTGGAGGCGACGATCATCTGGTCGTTGCCGAGTTCCTTCCAACCGTCGGCCTCGAACTGGTCGAAGCCGGAGGAGGCCACCACGATGCCGGCGGCGTTGTTCTGGTCGTCGGCGAGCGGGCGGTAGCGCATTACGCGGTAGTCCAGCGCCTTCTCCCCCATGCCGTATTCCTCGTAGATCTCCACGATGCGCGACGAGGTGCGTTCGCGTCCGGCCGCGTTCAGCGCGATGAACGTGTCCTGCGATTGGATCATGCAGTTGTAGCTCGACTTCGGGTAGTCCTGGCGCAGCTGGCGCACGGTCTGCGCCACCGCCTCGTCCAGCTCGTAGCCGGAGGCGATGTATTCGAGGATGATCGAGAAGAAGATGGCGGAATCGGAGCGGCCGCCGGTGCCGAGGAACGTGCTGCGGTTCACCGGGTACTGCTTGTTCTCCACGATGTTGCGCCCGTGCGAATCGGAGATGTCGCCGTTGTGGATGAAGCTCAGCCCGTTGCTGAAGAACGGCTGCTGGTTCTCGAGGATCAGCGGGATGCCGGAGGAGGCGAGTCGCAGGTGGAACAGCGCGCCGCGGGCGCCTTCGCGCACGAGTTCGTGGAACAGGGGGTCGTGCTTCGCCGCGACGGTGGACTTGTAAAGTTTGGTGCCGGTTTCCGGCGAGGGTGCGCCGCCGTCCAGCGTGCCCGGGGTCTCGGGCGGATCGTAGAGGGATGCGCATCCCCAACCGTCATTGTGGATGCGGCTCAGTTCCCGGAATTCCTCGACGGTGGGGATTCCCAGGATATCGTTGAGGCTCAGGTTGGCACCTGCCGTTGCGTATCCCAGTAATCTGCACATAGTAGGGCACTGTACCGCGCATGCATTTCGACGCGCGGTCAGCGCTATAACCGTTGCCTATACCCCGCCGACATATGAGGCATCGGCAGGCAGCTCGCCCCCGCCGTACGCGGCGGGGGCGAAGAACCTCATTCCGAGGTGCGCTTGAGCTTGGGCGGCCTGTTGGTCGGCACGAACAGCGGCTGCACTTCGATCAGCGGATTGTACGGCGCGAGACCAAACCAGGTGACCGCCGATCCGGCCATATGCCTGATCGCGTACTTGACGGACAGCGACAGCGCGCCCCGACGCGACACCTTCGACTCCGGCATCAGGGCCTTGTGGACCAGCACGTATCTGATGGTGCCGATGCCGGGATCCGCGTCGACCTTCGGATAGATGGATTTCTGCTGCGGCAGTTCGCCCGTATGCTCCAGGTCGTGCATGATCTGATGCAGGTAGGCGGGGATGGACTGCGACACCTTGAATCCGAGTCGCATCTTGACGCGGAACAGGTAGTCGGTGCCGAAGTTCTCCACGCTGTATTCGCGGGTGAACGGCTGGTCCGTGGTCTCCACGCTGACCGCCCACCAGGCGCGGGCGCGCTTGGGGTGGTCGGCGAAGATGGAGAAGAAGATGTCGGTGTCGAGCCGCTTCATCTCGCTATCGGAGGTGAGGTAGACGATGTTGTCCGCGAAGAACGGGATGTGATTGTCGCCATGCAGCTTGTCCAGCACGGGCAGGAAGTCCTTCTGCTTCATGTGCCGGCGCTGCGCCCGTTCGATGGCGGTGCCGTCGTTCCACGTAATCATGATGAACAGGATCGCCAAGGTCAGCAGCATGGTGAACCAGCCGCCGTGCAGGAACTTCGCCATCGACGCCACGAAGAACAGCGACTGGATCGCGAGGAACACCACTAGGAACACCAGCGACCAGACCTTGCTCACCTTGTGCCAGATGTACACGGCGAGCAGGATCGTCGTGGTGATCATGGTGATGGTCAGGGCCAGACCGTATGCGGCCGATATATGCTCCGAGTCGCGGAACAGGGCCAGAACGGCCAGCGTCGCCACGCACAGTACGCCGTTGACCACGGGAATGTACAGCTGGCCACGGGTACGGGCCGGGTATCTGACCTGCAGATGCGGCATCCAGTCGAGACGGGTCGCCTCGGAAACCATGGTGTAGGCACCGGTGATCAGCGCCTGGGATGCGATGACGCCCGCCGTGACGGACAGTACCACGGCAACGTAGCGCACGGACGGCGTCATCATCTCGAAGAAGGGATTCAGGCCGTGCAGATGGTCGTACGCCTCATCGTCCCAATGGTTCAGCATCCACGCGCCCTGGCCGAAATAGCACAGCACCAGCGCGACCTTGATGAACGGCCAGGTGAAGTAGATGTTGCCGCGGCCCACATGGCCCATATCGGAATACAGCGCCTCGGCGCCGGTGGTGGACAGGAACACCGTGCCCATCACGGCGATGCCGGCGGCGTTATGCGGACTGAACAGGAAGCGGATGCCGTACACGGGGTTCAGCGCGGCGAACACGCTCCAATCCTGGCTGAGGTTCACCAGACCGACCACGGCGAGGAAGGTGAACCATACCATCACCACGGATCCGAACACCTTGCCGATGCTTTCGGTGCCGCGCGACTGCACGCAGAACAGTATGACAATGATCACCACGGTGATCATCAGGGTCAGCTCCTTGTTCTGTGTGAACAGGTTCTCCAACGCGGGCAGGGTCTCCAGGCCCTCGACCGCGGAGCTGATGGACACGGCCGGCGTGAGCACCGAATCGGCGAGGAACGCGGCGCCACCCAGCATGGCCGGGAACATGAGCCAGCCGCCATACCTGCGGATCAGCGAATACAGGGCGAAGATACCGCCTTCGCCGTTGTTGTCGATGCGCATGGCGATCAGCACGTATTTGACGGTGGTGATCAGCGTGATGGACCAGAACACCAGCGACAGCACGCCGAGCACGGCCTCGCGGTCGGCGTTGGCCAGTCCTCCCTGCCCATTCAGGAAGGTCTGCATGGTGTACAGCGGGGACGTGCCGATGTCCCCGTAGACCACGCCCAAGGCCACGATGGCCATGCCGAAGCTGATCTTGTTCGGCCCGGATTGCAAGCGCGCCCACCAACGTCCGATCGGACCGCGCTTGTGCGCGATGGCGATCTTCTCCGCTTCCTTGCTTTCCGCCTGAGCCCGCTTGACGAGTTCCGCGCGCTCCTCCTTGGTCAACGTGCTGCGCGAGACCTTGGGCGCGTTGGTGTACCGGTCCGCACGCAGCAGTGTCGGATCGACGGCGTTGCGCGACTGTTTTCGTTTCTGATTGTTGGTTGTTGTATCGTTCGACTGAACCATGCTCGGCCTCCCTACAAGCTTCGCATACGCTTATGCTCTCTCTAACGCACAGATATGCTAGTACTCTACGGGTACACCGGCATCCCGATATCAGTCGATGCCGTACACCTTCCGCGTGGTTTCGCGGGTTCCGCGGGCCACTTCAGCTATGGGCATATCGAGCGTATCGGCCATGGCACGCAGCGTATAGGGGATCATGTACGGGGCGTTGGTGCGGCCACGGTACGGCATGGGCGTGAGATAGGGCGCGTCGGTCTCCACCATGGCGTGGTCCAGCCCCACGATGCGCAGCGATTCGCGGATGCCGTCGTTGCCCTTGTAGCTGCAGGTGCCGGAGAAGCTGAGATACCAGCCGTGCTCCCTGGCGATTTCGGCCATTTCCGCATCGCCGGAATAGCTGTGGAACACCGTCCGTTCCGGCGCGCCGTCGGCGAGCAGTGTCTCGATGACCTCTTTATGGGAGTCCCGGTCGTGGATCTGCATGGGCAGATCCAGTTCCTTGGCGAGCGCGATATGCGCGCGGAACGCCTCGCGCTGCAATTCCTTGGCCTGTTCGCCGGTGCGGAACAGATCCATGCCGGTCTCCCCGATCGCCACCACCTGTTCGGGGTAGGCGACCGCAAGCCGGTGCACTTCCGCAAGCGCGTCCTCGAAGCTCGTGTCGTGCCAGGGCTGGTACGTCACCGGCAATCCGTCCGGCCCTGGTACCGCGCGATGCCCGTGGCGTACGGCCTCGTTGGGGTGGATGGCGAGCGCCGCGTGCACGTTCTGATGGTCAAGCGCCATATCGACCGCGGCTTTAAGGTTCGGCAGTTCGCAGCCGCAGTCGATCACTCCGGTCACGCCGACCGAGGCTGCTTGTTCCAGCAGCTCGTCCACGCTGTATACGGGGATTTCCGGCTGTCCTTTTTCCGCGGCTTCATGGCTCATGGCGCGGGAGAACGGGACGACCGATGCCACGTGGGTGTGGTCGTCGATCACCTGTGCGTCGGCGGGCAATGCCTCCGGCGCGGGGGCCCAGCTGCGGTCGCGATGCTTCTTTTTGCTCATACGCGCCATAGTGGCGCGTCCCCGTGACGAACGCGCATCGGCTGCGGTCCTTCATACCGCAAGGCGGTGGAATAGTCGTAGATATGGCAATCCCGCATGCCGTGGCACGTTCCTTCGTGTATTACGAAACGGGAACGGCTGCAGCATGCGGGATTGTGATGACTGCCTCACCGTGTGGCGTCAGTGTTCGGCCCGCACTTCGGCGGGAGCGTCTTCGGCAGGCTTCTTCTTGCCGAACTTGGCTTTGAGCAGGCCGACGATGGTAGGCACGAGCGACACGGCCAGGATCAGGATGATGATGAGCTCGAAGTGCTTCTGCACTGCGGGGATGCCGCCGAAGAAGTAGCCCATGAGGGTGAACAGGGACGACCAGCACAGGCCTCCCAGTATGGAGAACGGTGTGAATCGGCTCCAACGCATGCCGGAAATGCCGGAAATGAATGGCATGAATGTGCGGATGAAGGGGAAGAATCGACCGAGGAACACTGCCAGCGGCCCCCACTTCTCGATCATCTTTTCGGTTTTTTCGATACGTTCCGGCGTCATGGCCTTGACTTTGCCGGATTCGAGAATACGCCGTCCGAAGAAGTGGCCGATCCAATAGTTGCATTGGTCGCCGATGATCGGAGCGCACCATACTACGGGCAGCAATGCCATCAACGGCAGTGCCGCTTTGCCGGTCGCGCTGTCGGGGGCGGCGAACACGCCGGCTGCGAACAGCAGCGAATCGCCGGGGAGGAACGGGAAGAACACGACGCCCGTTTCCACGAAGATGATGATGAAGATGAAGCCCAAGGTGGGGGCCACGCCCATCGCGATCCAGCTGGCGATGGCCGCGCGCGGATCCTTCAGCAATTCCACAAAGAAGTTAATAATATTCATGCGTTTCCCAATTATTCCTTCGTCCGATACCCGGATCGGCCGGCAATGACGGTTTCCGGCAAACCGTCAACAACCCTATCAGCAGACCGTACCGCGATTCCTTGCCAGTATCGCTACCTGTCCAAATCTGCACATTCCCGCAAGCACTCCTATAAGTCGCCGCGCATACGAATATTCCCCGGCGAATCGTCTTGATTTCCGGGGAATGTGCCGTTTGGCCTCGACTGCCGGCATTGCCGGCGCTACTGTGCGAGCCGTTGACGGACGAAACCATCCAATGCGGCCGCGTCGATTCCGTCGTATCCGTTGATGGAGGCGAACTGCGGGCCGGAGGACGTATCGGTGCGAATGGTGCAGGTCTGCGCGATGGTCGTGGCGCCGGAGGCCGCGCCCGCTTCCAGACCGACGAAGGTGTCTTCCAACACCACGCATTTGCCCATATCCTCAGGGGCGATGCCGAGCTTCTTCGCGGCAAGCAGGTATGGGGCGGGGTCGGGCTTATGGGCACAGTCGTCGTCTCCGCATACGTAGTCGAGGAACAATCCGCCAGCCTGTTCCATGATGTTTTCGGCCATGGGCCTTGGCGATGTGGTTACCAGCATCACGGGGATTCCCGCGTCGCGCAGGGATTGCAGCGTTTCGCGCACACCGTCGATCCACGGCAGACGTTCCTGTTCGGCGTTGAACACGTAGGCTTTAAGCTGCACGTCGATTTCTTCGATGCTTAGTGTGCACCCGTGCTCGATCATATGTTCGGCGACTTCGGGAACGGGTTTGCCGGAGCATTCCCAACCGAGATCCTCATCCCAATAGCCGCCGTGTTGCGTAGCGAGTTCGATCTCGCCGTCATGCCACAGGGGTTCGGAATCGATGGTGGTGCCGTCAAGATCACAGAATACGGCTTTCAACAGCATGTTTTCTCCTTGCTGAGGAGTGGAAGTACGCCACCAGTACACCAAATCAACTCGACAGCATCATGCGTATCCGTTACGCGCCGCGCCACGGTAGGAATCAGCGGTATCCCCAAAGAATCACCGACTTGGAATCGGTGCGCGCATCAGGATCGTAGCCGCTTGCGCCGGATGGCAGTTCACGTACTGTGGCGTGGATGTCGCGCCGCCAACGACGTGCACTGTTGGATCGTTGCATTTCGACGATGTCGCCGTCGCGCCCGGCTGTGAATACGCTGCCGTCGTTTTCCGCGCGCATGCGTTTGATCTGACGGCGCAGCTGCCGGGTTTCCTCCTGCAATTCGAGGATGCGCGTGATGCCCGAAAGATTGATGCCTTCATCCTGGCTGAGTTTTTGCGCCTGAACCAGGCGGTCGACGTCGCGCAGGCTGTAGCGCCTCGCGCCGCCCGCGGTCCGCTGCGGCACCACCAGGCCTACGCGATCGTATTGGCGTAGGGTCTGGGGGTGAATGTTGGCGATTTCGGCAACCTGGCCGACGGTGAAGATCGGCATCGCAATGTCGAATCCGGCGTTATCCGCTCCGTCAAGATCGGCTCGCCCCAACACGAGCGCCGTCGCGCACAGCGCGTACAGCTGGCGCATCTGTCGTGCTGTTTTCGCCATCATTCACCTCCCTGGCGTTATAAGGCATCGTTGTGTCGTTTCCTTGGGTGTTCAGGCCGCTGCCTGCGGAGCACCGAGCGGAAACCGATCAGCGCTGCAGGTATGCGCCCGCTGCCTCATCGAATTTCTTAGCCGCGTGCTTGGCGCTCATGCTGGGCTTTGCCGGCACGTGGATCTCCACGCGGCCGATCAAGTCGCCTGCCTGGTTTCCCGAATGCACGCCGTGGCCTGCCACTTTGACTTCGGCGCCGCTGGATGAACCGGCCGGAATCTTGAACGACACCGTGTTGCCGTCGATATCAGTGGTTTCGACCTTGCCGCCGGCAACGGCTTCGCCCACGGTAACGGGCAGGTTCATCACCAGATCATGGCCGCGCATGCTGAAACGCGGATCCTCGGTCACGCTGATCTGCAGATACATGTCGCCGGGAGCGCCGCCGTTGCGGCCGGGCTTGCCTTTGCCGCTCAGCCGGATCTTCTGTCCGTCTTTGACGCCGGCCGGGATATGCGTCTTGAATTTCCTGCCGTCCGCGGACAAGGACACAGTCACGCCCTTCACCGCCTGGCGGAATGTCAAGGTGATCTTCGAGTTGCGGTCCTCGCCGCGTTCGGGCTGTGCCGGCTCCTCATAGCCTGCGCCGTAGCCACCGCCGTAGGGCGCACCGGATTGCGCGCCGGCGCCGCCACCGAACATCGAGAAGATGTCGTTGAGGTTCGGCTGCCCGCCGCCCGAAGTCTGGAAGCGTACACGGGAGCCGCCAGGTGCGCCGCCGCCGAACATGGAACCGAAGATATCGGAGAATCCGCTGGCGTCGAATCCACCTGCGCCGGAGCCTCCTGCGAAGCGGGCGCCACCCATGCCGAACTGGCGAATCGCGTCATATTTCTGGCGTTCGTCCTTATTGCTCAGCACGTCGTAGGCTTCGGAGATGTCCTTGAATTTCTCTTCGGCCTCCTTGGTCTTATTGACGTCGGGGTGGTACTTGCGCGCCAGCTTGCGGTAGGCTTTTTTGATTTCGTCGGTGGTGGCGTCTTTGGAGACACCGAGGACCTTGTAGAAATCCTTGTTCAACCATTCATTCTCAGCCATCACTGCCTCCTTTCAAGAGGTTTTCATGAGTTGTTTCATGAAGCCTTTCGTAAAGTCTTCATACTGGTACAGCAAGGCCTCCCGAATCGCAGACGCTGATCGGCAGTCAGCGCCGGCGAGTCGGGAAGCCTTGAGGGAAAACGGTCAGGCCTGTGGGGAGGCGACCACGACACGGGCCGCACGAATCACACGGTCGCCGATGCGGTACCCGGCTTCCACCACGGTGTCGACGGTCTCTTTCTCGGCATCCGGATCCGGCTTATGCAGGATCGCGTCATGCTTGGTCGGATCGAAGTCCTCGCCTTTTTCGCCGAACTTCTCGACGCCGAACTTCTCGAATGCCTTGTCGATCTTCGCGGCCACGGCCTTGAAGGAATCGTCCATCTCGCTGTGTTCGCGGATGCGGTCGATATCGTCCAGGGCGGGCAGCAGGGCCGTCAGCACATCGATGATGCCGTGCTGGCGGAAACGATCCTGCTCCTTCTTGGCGCGGTTGCGGTAGTTGATGAACTCCGCGCGTTCGCGCTGCAGCGCCTCGAGGTAATCAGCCGCTTCCTTCTTCGCCTTGCCCAGCGGTGTCAGCGTGTCCTCGTCGGCATCCTGCTGGTCGCCGTTGCCGGCATCGGCGGGACCCTCCTCGGGCTTCGGGGCGGCGGGCTGGTCAGCGGCAGCCTGGCTGTCGGCCGGCTTGGCGTCGTTGGCGGCAGGGGCGGCCTGCCCGGCCAGATCATCGGCGTCGGGCAGGTCGTTCAGGTAATCGTCCTTGTTGAACTCGGACATGATTACTTGTTGTCCTTGTTGTCGTCGTCATCCACGACTTCGGCGTCAACCACGTCGTCGTCGGAAGAGCCCGCGGAGGCACCTGCACCTGCAGCGCCCGCGGCACCGGCGGCAGCGCCTTCAGCGCCCTGCTGGGCGTACAGCGCCTGGCCGATCTTCTGGGCGGAGGTCATCAGCTCGCTCTGCGCGGTCTTCACGGTCTCGGTATCCTCACCCTTCAGGGCTTCCTTCAGGGCGTTGACCTTCTCGGTGACTTCCTTGGCCACGTCGTCGGAGAGCTTGTCCTTGTTATCGTTGACGAGCTTCTCGGTCTGGTAGGCGAAGGCCTCGGCCTGGTTGCGGGTCTCGGCGTCCTCCTTGCGCTTCTTGTCCTCGGCCTCGTGGGCTTCGGCTTCCTTGACCATGCGATCGATCTCGTCCTTCGGCAGGCCGGAACCGCCGGTGATGGTCATGGACTGCTCCTTGCCGGTGCCCTTGTCCTTGGCGGACACGTGCACGATGCCGTTGGCGTCGATGTCGAAGGTGACCTCGATCTGCGGGACGCCACGCGGAGCCGGAGCGATGCCGGTCAGTTCGAAGGTGCCCAGCGGCTTGTTGTCGCGGGCGAATTCACGCTCGCCCTGGTAGACCTGGATCAGCACGGACGGCTGGTTGTCTTCGGCGGTGGAGAACACCTCGGAACGCTTGGTCGGGATGGCCGTGTTGCGCTCGATGAGCTTGGTCATGATGCCACCCTTGGTTTCGATGCCGAGAGACAGCGGGGTCACGTCGATGAGCAGCACGTCCTTACGGTCGCCCTTGATGACGCCGGACTGCACGGCTGCGCCGACTGCCACGACCTCATCCGGGTTCACGGACTGGTTGGCTTCCTTACCGCCGGTGAGCTCCTTGACGAGCTCCTTGACGGCGGGCATACGGGTGGAGCCGCCGACGAGCACGACGTGGTCGATGTCGGAGACGCTGATGCCGGCGTCGGCCAGCACGTTGTTGAACGGGGTGCGGCAGCGGCCCAGCAGATCGGAGGTCATCTCCTCGAAGTGGGCACGGGTCAGGGTCTCGTCCAGATGCACCGGGGTACCGTCAGGGGTCATGGCCAGGTACTGCATGGAGATGGAGGTGCTGGTGGAGCTGGACAGTTCCTTCTTGGCCTGCTCGGCGGCTTCCTTCAGGCGCTGCAGGGCGATCTTGTCCTTGCTCAGATCAACGCCATACTTGTTCTTGACCTCGCTGACCAGCCAGTCGATGATCTTTTGATCCCAGTCGTCGCCGCCCAGACGGTTGTCGCCGTTGGTGGCCTGCACCTGAATGGTGGAGAAGCCGTCGTCGTCCTTGCCGATCTCCAGCAGGGACACATCGAAGGTGCCGCCACCCAGATCGAAGACCAGGATGCGCTCGTCTTCCTTGCCCTTTTCAAGGCCGTACGCCAGTGCGGCGGCGGTCGGCTCGTTGATGATGCGCAGCACGTTCAGGCCGGCGATCTTGCCGGCGTCCTTGGTGGCCTGGCGCTGAGCGTCGTTGAAGTATGCCGGGCAGGTGATCACCGCATCGGTGACCGGCTCGCCCAGATAGGCCTCGGCGTCGCGCTTGAGCTTCATCAGGACCTGCGCGGAGATCTCCTGCGGGGTCCACTTCTTGCCGTCGATCTCGACGGTCCAGTCGGTGCCCATGTGACGCTTGACGGAGCTGATGGTGCGGTCGACGTTGGTGACGGCCTGGCGCTTGGCGACTTCGCCCACCAGGATCTCGCCGGACTTGCTGAATGCCACCACGGACGGCGTGGTGCGAGCGCCTTCGGCGTTGACGATTACGGTCGGCTCGCCGCCTTCCAGCGTTGCGATGCAGGAATTCGTGGTGCCAAGATCAATACCAACTGCACGTCCCATAACTTTGACTCCTTACATATATGTGTTCCGTCGACTGCGGCGGAACGTTGTTCTCGTTCTACGGTTTCCCGCTCACGTTTCTTTCGGGCCTTCCGACCCGTTCCAAAACTTGAGCCTACATCACTCAACTTCCCTCTGTCAACTTTTATTCCCAAAAAATCCAAAAACTTGAGCCAGTTTCTATCAAGTTTTTGAGAACATGCCACTCATGCATACCTATTCATTGCGAAAAGACAACGAAATCCGCCAAAAACGACATTGCAAGAAACGCGTGTAGAGACCTTTTTGCAATCGTTGTCAATATAAGCTATCTTGTAGTCTGTATGGAGGAACCAGCAAACAGGACCAGCGTCACGGCGAAGGCCATGGCGTCGTTTGCGGAAAACTCGAAGAGGAGCACCTACTATGACCAATGCCACGCAGCGCGAAGAAAGCGCCGAACGTCTTGCCAGACCCCTTATCCAGCTTGCCAAGGCAAGCGGATTGTCAACATCCTTCTTCGACCAGTTGGGGACATACACCGAAATCAGCGACGAAGCGCTCGTGGCGGTGCTCGCGGCGCTGGGCGTCGACGCCTCCAACGATGAGGCGATCGCACAGTCCCTTGAGGAGCATGCGCGCAAGCAGCGCGAACAGCTCATCGCCCCCACCATCGTCGCGACCACCGGCAAGACCACCACCGTGGAAATCAATTGCAGCGCCGACTGCGACATCACCGCCTCCATCACGCTGGAAGACGGCACCACCCTTGAGGAAGACATCGACGCGCTGCCCGATCTCGATTCCGCCCATCCCACCATCGCCATCCCGGCCAGCCTGCCGATGGGCTATCACACCCTGCACGTCACCGCCGGCGACCGCTCCGCCGACGCCACCATCATCGACGCCCCGGCCCACATCGAAGTGCCGGCCGCCGTGGCGGAACACCACCGCTGGGGCTGGATGACGCAGATGTACTCCGTACGCTCCCATGAGTCCTGGGGCGTGGGCGACTACGGCGACCTGAAGCGCCTGCTGGCAGATGCCGCCACCAAGTCCGGCGCGGACTTCATGCTCATCAACCCCATCCACGCCAGCGCGCCGCTCACGCCGCTGGAACCGTCGCCGTACCTGCCCGAATCACGCCGATTCCTCAATGTCACCTACATCCGTCCGCAGGATATCCCCGAGTATGCGAGCCTGAACGCCGAGGCGAAGGCAAAGGTCGACGCGCTGCACGATTCCGTGGCCGCCAACAACGAGGACGCCGGCCCCATGGACATCAACGCCGCATGGGATGCCAAACGCCCGGCATTGCGCATCATCTTCGACGCTGGTCGCTCGCCGGAACGTCAGGCGAAGTTCGAGCGCTTCAAGCAGGACGCCGGCCCTGACCTGGACTCCTTCGCCGCATGGAGCCTGTGCTTCGAGATCTGGGGCGCGCCGTGGGGCGATAACCCCTGGTTCAAGGAGACCACCGTCTCCAGCGAATCCGTGCAACAGCTCATCGCGGACAATCAGGATCTGTTCGAATTCAACCGCTGGCTGCAGTGGATCGCGGCCGAGCAGGTCAACGACGCGCAGCAGACTGCGCTCGATTCCGGTATGGCCCTGGGCATGATCCAGGACATGGCCGTCGGCGTGCACGGTCTGGGTGCCGACGCATGGGCGAACCCCGAACGATTCGCGGCAAGCGGCGTCACCGTCGGCTGCCCGCCCGACTTCTACAACCAGCAGGGTCAGGATTGGGGCCAGCCGCCGTTCAACCCGAACTATCTGGAGGCCACCGGCTACCAGGTGTACCGCGAGATGGTCCACTTCATGTACGAGCACGCGGGCGCCGTACGCATCGACCATGTGCTCGGCCTGTTCCGCCTGTGGTGGATTCCGCAGGGTCTCGGCGCACGCAACGGCGCATACGTGAACTACAACTACGAGGCCATGCTCGGCGTGCTCGCCATCGAGGCGACCCGCGTGGGCGGCATGGTGATCGGCGAGGATCTGGGCACCGTGCCCGACTACGTGCGCCAGGTGCTTGGCGAGCATGGCGTGCTCGGCACCGAGGTCGAATGGTTCGCCCGTGTGGATTATTCGCCGAACGCCGGCGACCCGTACATGCCTCCGTCGGATTACCGCCGTCAGGCATTCGCCTCCGTCACCACGCACGATCTGCCGCCCACCGCCGGCTATCTCAACTACGAGCATGTGGAGCTGCGCAAGAAGCTGCATCTGGTGGACGATCCCGAGGCGTTCCGCAAGTCCGCTGAAGCGGAGCAGCGCGCCATGCTCGACCGCCTGGTCGAAAGCGGCTACATCACCGCCGATGTCGCGGCGGACGTTCCGGCGCATGAACAGCAGATCGTCGAGGCGATGCACGCCATGCTGTGCGATACGCCGTCCCTGCTGCTGCAGGCCGCGCTGGTGGACGGCGTCGGCGAGCACCGCAGCCAGAACCAGCCGGGCACGTCCAGCGAATACTCGAATTGGCGCGTCCCCCTGGCGGATGCGGACCAGCATGTCGTGCTGACACCGGACGTCTTCGATTCGCCGCGCGTGCAGTCCCTGGCCAAGGTCATGCGGGACGGCACCAACAAGTAATCGACAACATACGGCAGGTACCCCGCCTATCGGGGCTTTCACGAGGTATTGGCATACTCATCGGTGTTCGGGAGTGTGCCAATACCTCGTGATATCGTTTTCATAGTTTTTTATTCTCATCCAGGAGGGATTGGTGGCACAAGCAAGCATTCAGGCGGTCGCCCGTGAGGCCGGAGTCTCCGTATCCACAGTGTCGCGCACCTTCGCCAAGCCGGATCTCGTCTTGCCGGAAACACGCGAACGCGTCATGGCCGCTGCGGAAAAACTCAACTACCGCATTTCCCGATCAGCCGCGGCGTTGAAGTCGGGGCAGTCGTTCCGCATCGCGCTGTTGCTGAGTGAATCCATCATCACCTGGTTCAATTCGCGCATCTACGCCGGCCTCGATTCCGTCTTCCACCCGGCAGGGTACGACATCTCCGTATTCTCCATGACGAACGCCGACGAACGCCGGAACTTCTTCACCGACCTGCCGGTCCGCCGCAACGCCGATGCCGTTGTGGTGAGCTCCTTCAACATCGAACCGGATGAATCCCGCAAGCTCAAGTCCATGAATGTGCCGATCGTCGGCATCAACATTCCTTCGAATAACGGCTTCGACGCCGGCGTCAGCATCGACGATCACGCCGCCGAACATATCGCAGTGGATCATCTTGTCGCCTTGGGGCATCATCGCATCGCCTATATCGGCTATGACGAGACGGACGACCGCTCCGCATTGCGGTATTCGGCCAGCGCCCGACTGCAGGGCTTTATGGACGCCTGCAACTCGTACCCCGGCGTAACGCCCATGCCGCTGTCCCTCGATCATGCGGGAGACCCGGCCAACGCGGTGCTCAACTGCATCATCTCCGCTTCGCCCACCCCGTCGGCGGTCTGCCTGTGTGATGACGAGCTGGCTATTCCGGCGCTGTTCCGACTGCGTCAGTACGGCCGTCGCGTCCCGCAGGATCTGTCGCTGATCGGCTTCGACGACAATCTGTATGCTTCCAGCCTGGGCCTGACCACGTTGCATCAAGACCCCTACGCCATGGGTGCCAAGGCCGCGCAAAAAACCCTCGCCCTGATTGCCTCCGATAGCAAACACCCCAGTTCCGAAGCCGAGCCGCGGTTCGAGACGCCGCAGGTGCAGCTCATGCTGCGTGAGACCACCGCGCCGTACGTCGATCCCAATGCGTGATCGCATATAAAACCGGTGTCGACGGTACCGAGACTGCATAAACCGCCATTATGCGTGTGGCCCGATTCCCATACAGGAATCGGGCCACACGCATTTCGCATCCGCATCAGGCTTATCAAGCCCCGGCAAAGGCCGTTACGCCGCCGTGGAACCGTTCTCCGCGTCGTTGTTCCCGGCAGGCTTCAGGTACTGCTTGAAGCCACGCTCCAGCAGCGGAATATGGCATAGGATCATGGTGCCGTACCCCATAACCACCAGCAGGAACAGGCCCTGCGGGAATATGAACCAACAGGCCACCAGCAGGCCGACCCAGATCGCGTCGAGCACCATCATGCCCACGGTCAGCAGAATATGGCTCACGCCGAATACGAACGCGTTCGCCAAGGTCCGCCCCACCGTGTTCTCGAAGCGGGCTTGCAGGGCGAATACCCATTCGAAACCGATCAGCCAGATCAAGGTCAATCCGATTTTCGGTATCAGCAACGGCGTGATTTGCAACACCACCCATGCATATGCCAACGCCGCGCCGGTGATGCCGAACACCGCCCACAGTACCGTCGCCTTGGCGAAATTCGCCCGGAAAGCATGGAAGTAGTTGCGGGTCACGCCTCCGGCCTCACCCTGCAACGCACGCCTGTTGGCGTCATGGGCAGCCGTGATGGCGGCACCCACCGTCACGATGGGGATGGATGTGACGATCATCAGAATATTGACCCAGATGGCATCCGTAAGATTACGAAGCTCCTGCATGAACTTCGAATCGGGGGACAGAAAATTCACGGGCTATGCTCCCTTCGCTGCGGCAATGCCACCCCGCTGCAGCAAGATGACGCCCATGCCGGTTGATTGGCAGTACCAGACTACACTGACGCGGGCACCTGCCACCGAACTCCATTGCCGCCCACTCCGCCACTGCACAATATGGGGCCGCAAGCATCGGCGACCATAGCCACCGGCACCTCCATGCGGTGCCGTAACGACGTTCTGAACGCTCAGTGAAGACGGACGCGAAGAGGAAATCATATTCGCGGATCCATCCCCTCTGCAAGGCTGTTCTGCGCCTTGCTGGGGTGTTCCACGATGCAAACGCCAAGGAACGAACCGTATTGGCGCGGCGCATATGGAACGGGGAGGGCGATTCGCATGAACCGCTCTCCCCGTTCCCGTTGTCAGGTGTCTATTAGTCAGAAAGGTATATCCGTTACCGCCTCCGTATATTGAGTTATCGGTTGATTGATGTCAGTCTGTAGAAGCTATCGGCCGCAACTGCGCTGCCTATGCAAAGGCTTTCAGCCCTTTACCGCACCGCCTCCGGCCCAGCCACTATTGACCGGCCGTCGGCCGGACTCGTCACTGCCTTCGCTCAGCTGTCGCTTCGCTCAGGCTGGTGCTATAGGCAGCGCACCGCGCTGCCTATGTAAAGGGCTTTCAGCCCTTTACCGCACCAGCCATTACGCCCTTGACGATGTACTTCTGGCAGATCAGGTAGAACACGATGATCGGGATGATGGCGAGCACCAGGCAGGCCATCATGGCGCCCATATCCACGGAACCGTAGCCGCCCTTGAGGTACTGCACAGCCACCGAGATGGTCTTGTACTTGCCCAAGTCGAGCGTCAGGTACGGCAGCAGGTAGTCGTTCCAGATCCACATGGCTTCAAGGATCGCCACGGACACGACGCTCGGCTTCATGATCGGAACCACGATCTGGAAGAAGATGCGCGGCACGTTCGCGCCGTCAATCATGGCGGATTCCTCAAGCTCCTGCGGAATGCCCTTGATCACACCGGTGAAGATGAACACCGCGAGACCGGCGCCGAAGCCGAGGTACACGATGCACAGACCCCACGGGGTGTTGAGCTTGAGCATGTCGGCCAGCTTGGACAGGGTGAACATCACCATCTGGAACGGCACGATCATGTTGAACAGGAACAGCGTGTACAGCAGCTTGGCAGCCCAGTTGTTCACACGGACGATCCACCATGCGCACATCGAGGTGCACAGCAGGATCAAAGCCACCGAGCCGACCGTGATCAGCAGGGTCCAGCCGAAGCTGGCGAAGAAGTTCGTGGTCTCGATGCCGCGCGTGTAGTTCTCAAGCCCGACGAATGCCTTGCCGGTCGGGATGGAGAACGCGTTGTTGGAGATGTACGCCTTCTGCTTGAAGGAGTTGATGATGACCAGCACGATCGGGAAGATCCATGCCAGTGAGACGACGGAGAAAAGAACGGTCCACAGCGCCGGGTGCTTGACCTTGTTGTTGTCGGTCATCAGGCCGCCACCTCCTTGCTTGTCGTGAGCTTGTTCTGGAGCAGCGCGATCACTGCCACCAGGATGAAGAACAGCACGGCCTTCGCCTGGCCGACGCCTTCCCAGCCCATGCGTCCGTAGAACGTACGCGTAATGTTCATTGCCAGACCTTCGGACATGTTGCTCGGAGCACCGTTGGTCAATGCAAGGTTCTGATCGTACAGCTTGAAGCCGTTGGTGACGCACAGGAACGAGCACACGGTGATCGACGGCATCATGAGCGGGATGATGATCCTGAACATGGTCTGGCTACCGTTTGCGCCGTCCACGGCGGCCGCTTCAAGCACGTCGGTGGGCAGGGACTGCATGCCTGCGATGTAGATGATCATCATGTAGCCGATTTGCTGCCAGCAGACCAGAATGACCAGGCCCCAGAAGCCGTATGTGGCGGAGTATGTCAGGGCCTTGCCCCAATGCGCCAGAATGCCGTTGAGCAGCAGCAGCCAGATGTAGCCCAGGATGATGCCGCCGATGAGGTTCGGCATGAAGAACACCGAACGGAAGATGTTGGAGCCCTTGATCGCCTTGGTCAGCATGTAGGCGATGGCGAACGCGACCACGTTGATCACGATGGTCGTCACGATGGTGAATGCGGTCGAGAAGCCGAGTGCGTGCAGGAATTCCTTATCCTGCAGAGCCTTGCCGTAGTTCTTGAGACCGACCCACTCGCCGTCGGTCACCGTTGTGAACTCGCAGAAGCTCAGGTACACGCCCATAAGGAACGGCACCACGAATCCGATAATGAATGCTGCGAACGTAGGCAGTGCGAATAGCGCCCACCACCTCCGTATCGCCTTTCCAGCCATGCTAATCATGAAACACCACTTCCTCCTCCTTGAGTCCATAACACTGCATCGTGTATGGATTCCAATTTTATTGTGCTGGTGCACTTCCTGCATGCTCTGACGTGACGTGCACACCCTCATGCAAGACGTATTAGTATGGTACGTGTCGCGGAAACGTATGTCAAACGTTGTCATTTTCGGCGTTTCCCCCTTTGACCCTAGCAACGTTCCCAGCGTACGCATTTGTTGAAAAAATTGTATTTTCTGCCATACGGCATTGGACTCCGTCAAATTGCAAACGTTTGTAAATAAAACGTTATCCCTCTTGATAACGTCCGAAATCTTGCGCACTTTCGGATTCCGGCCCTGACGCAGGAGGGCATGGCCCGCGTCCTGTGTACGATTTTCATTCGCCAAAACAAAAAACCGCGATTGGAAGCCAGGAGACGGAACC
>NZ_JAAIIF010000019.1 GCF_012932675.1 Bifidobacterium erythrocebi | reverse complement strand
TCCGGTGCCGGCGACGGCCTCTCGGCCGGCTCGAATTCCCGGCCGGTGATCCGCCTGAACGTTTCCTCCAGGCGCTTCAGCCGCTCGGCGTCTCCCGTGACGGCCAGGGCGTCGCGGATCGCCGTGCAGTCGGCCTCGCGGGCGGCGCGGCGTGCGGCGGTGCGGTACCAGGCGGGCACGTCGGCCAGGGCGTCGGCCGTGCCCTTCCGCGCCTCCCCGGCGCGCCTCCCCAGCTCGGCGGCGCGGGCGGCCGTCTTCGCGGCCCTTTCCTCCAGTTCGGTCTCCCGGCCTTCTACCAGGGCCCTCAGCCGGCCGGCCTCGCCGGCCGGGTCGAGCCTTTCGGTGGCCGCCTCGCGGGCGATGCGCTCCAGGGCCCGCCGGTCGCCGGCCGCGGCCGGCGTCTCGCCCCACTTCGCGGTCCATTCGCGGCGCAGCGCGTCGGCCTCGCGGGCGGCGCGGGCCAGGGCGTCGGCCGTCCCGGCCCTTCTCCCGGCCTCCAGGCGGCGCATGATCGCGTTCCGGCCGTTCAGGCGGCGCATCCGGTCTCGCAGAGCGCGTTCCTCGGCCTCCGCGCCGGTCAGCCGGCCGGCGTCGGCCCTCACGTCGGCCAGTGCCGCCCTGTACGCGGGGTCGGCGCGCAGCGCGGCCGTGTACTCGGCCTCCAGGTCCAGGCGGGCCGGCCGGCCCCCGCGCGCGGCGTCCAGGTCCAGGCGGGCCTCCCGCGCCTCGGCACCAGCCCGTTCGGCGTCGGCCTCCAGGGCCTTCTCGCGGCCCTGGGTGGCCAGGTAGCGCGACCACATGGCCGCGGCCATCTCGGCGGCGTCCAGTGAATCGCGCATGAAGTTCTCCAGGCGTTCGAGCCGGCCGCGGGCCGGATCCGCGGGCGCGGAGGCGGCGATCTGTTCCCGCAGGTCGCGGCGGGCGGCCTCCAGGCCCATGTCGCCGCCGGAGCGGCCGATGATCGCCTCCAGCGTCTCCAGCGCGTCCTGCCGGTCGGCGGCGGCCAGGTACACGTCGTTCGATCTCCTGCCGCGGGTGAGCGCCACGTACATGTCCGCGCCGTCCGCGCCGGGCGCGGCCCAGTAGATGGCTCTGTCGCTTGTGATGCCCTGCGCGCCGTATGTGGTGGACGCGTAGCCGAGCTGCACGGCCCGCCGCACGTACGCGCCGGTCACCCGGCGCTTCGCGCCCTCGGCGTCGACGAGCGTCATGCCGCCGCCGGCGTGGATCGCGCGCACTGTGAGCAGCTGGCGGTTGGCCACGCCGGCCTTCTCGTCGTTCCTGCGGCACATCACGGTGTCGCCCTCGCGGATCGCCTCGCCCGCGACCATGCCCTGCACGCTCCTGGAGCCGAGCTGGCCGGCCCCCAGACGGCGCGCCTGGATCGCCGCGTTGAGCATGTCGGCCTGCCGGTTGGTGGCGGTGCTGACGGTGGTGCCGGGACGGTGCATCCACTCGTCCGCTATCGCGGCGACGGTGTCCTCGTCCGTGGCGGAGGCGTGGACCATGCCGCGGTCCATCAGCTCGCGCGCCAGGGCCGGGGCGGTGGCCTCGGAGTGGTCGCGAAGCCGGAGGGTGAATTCCGCGTAGTCGGGGTCCTCGAACCGGTGGATGTCGGCCATGTCGACCGAGTTCTCCGCGTATAGCTTCGCCATGGCGAGCACGCCGCCCCTGCCGACCGCGCCCTTCTGCATCGTGTCGCCCATGAGCGTGATCCTCGCGCCGGTCTCGTCGGCCACGCGCAGCAGGCGGAGCGCCTGCTCCTGGTCGATCATGCCGGCCTCGTCCACCACGAGCAGCGTGTCGGCGTCCATGCGGAAGGCGTCGGGCACACCGCGGTACGTGTTGCCGCGGAAGTCGGTGCCGCCGACCTCGACGCGGCTCCATGTGCCGGACGCCTCGTCGTGCCGGTATCCGTACGCCTCCAGCAGCTTCATGACGGTGCACGTGTCCGCGCCGGTCTCGTCGTGCGCGACTATCGCGGCCTTCTTCATCGGCGCGGCGATCATGAGACGCCGGCCGGCCAGGTCGCAGCACCGTCTGACGGCGGTGAGCATGTGGGTCTTGCCCGCGCCGGCCGCGCCCTCGACCACGGTCAGCGGGTCTCCCTTGCAGATAGTCTCCATGGCCTTGCGCTGGCCCGGATCCAGCGTGTATTCCCGCGCTATCGGTTCGAGATCCGGGTTCTCCGTGCGCTCCGCGCCGCGGGCGGCGAGCCGTCCCCTCAGCTCCTCCTCGCATTCGATGACCGCGTGGCTGGTCAGCCGGCGCGCCCAGGGCCGGTCGGCGCGCGGATCGTCCTCCAGGCTCTCGCACATGCGCGCGGCCCTCGCCGTGATGTCGCGGGCGATGGCGGCCAGCTCGGCGGGCGTGCCGGTCACGTTCATGCGGCGGATCTGCCTGTACGCGGCGACCTCGATGTCCTGCATGCTCCACGCGCTGCGCATGCCGGAGAGCTCGTGGACGGCGTTCAGCGCGCACAGGTCGCCGGTGGCCGCGTCGTACACGGCCGCGGCGTCGGCGCGCGGCCTGCCGGAGCGGCCGGCGAGCATGGCCTCCAGGTCGTATCCCGCGGCCTTCAGCTCGTCGTTCCAGGCTTGGTAGTCGACGCGGGTGTTGTCCTCGCCCTTCGCCCTGCGGGTCTCCTGCCACGCCTGGATCTTCAGGCGCATCAGCATGCCGTCCGGCACGTTTTCCCCGTGCCCGGCCTTCCATTCGGCCACCAGCTCGCCGTAGCGCTCCTGGATCTCGTGGCGGCGCTTGCCGAACACGTCGGCCGCCGCGCCGATCTCCGGTATGCGGCCCTCCATGTCCAGGCTCATGCCGTGCGCGCGCAGCGTCTCCGCCAGACGCCGGTCGCCGTACACGGCCGTCTCGTACACGCTGCGCAGATTCTCGTACATGCCGAACAGCTTCACGCTGTCGACCGCGTACCATTTGCCGCCCACGCGCACGCGGTTGATCAGCTCCAGGTGCTGGTGCAGCTGCGGGTCCCCGTCGCGGCTCGTGAAGTGCGTCACGGACGCGAACATGATCTCGTCGGGCCGCACCCACGTGCGCCCGCCCCTACCGTCGCGCAGGCGCACGGTCAGATGCCCCGCCAGGTACTCCTTCACCGCCGCCGCGCCGGTCTGCTGCGCGGCCATGTACGCGGCGCGCACGTCCTCGAAGGCCACGGCCGCCGTGTTCAGCTCCTTGCTGTCGTTGATCGGGACCTCGTAGGCGCGCACCTGCGGCTTCCTGCCCGCCTTGAGCGCCAGGAACTTCTTCAGGGTCTCGCCGCTGGTCGGGTCCTTCCCCGCCAGCAGCATCGTCAGCCCGCCCTTCTGCAGCACGCGGTCCTCCACGCCCGCGCCGCCCACAAGGCGCTCGAAGCGGATGCCGCCGCCAAGGTACCCCTCGAACACCCCGCCGCCGCCAAGGGCGTCGAGGTAGTTCTCCAGGGCGGCACCGCCGTCCGTCACCTTGGTGAGACTTCCGCGCATACCCCCGATCATACCCCAAGGCCCGGTACCGGGCATAGGTGCTTTTCTGATTCTCTGCTGTCTTCTCTCTGACTCTTGGAATGGGTCTTCCTTCTGTCTCTTTCTGGTGCTGCTGTCCTTGGGGCTTTGTCTCTTCTGCTGTGCTGCTGATGGCTCTGTGGCCTGTATGGATTCTCTTCCTTCTTCTTTCTGGATCTGTATGTCTTTTCCATTAGATATTTAAGTGTTGCCAACATCTTTATTGGCAACACTTAGTATTGCGCGGAGGCGGCACGGGGCTCCGATACGGCAGCCACAGTTCGACGGCGGCGGACAGCTGATACAATGACGGGGTGAATCATAAAGTCGTCCAAATTTTATGATCTCTTTTTCCTGGGCCGGCGGGTTTCCTCCCCGCCTGCCCTTCTGCTATTCCCCGGCCCCGGTCATTTCCACGTACCGGTCGAACAGGATCTGAAGCCGTTCTGTATTGTCCATGCATGGCTTCTTCGCACCGAATGCCACGTCCACGATCTTGTCGAGCTGGCGGTGGGCCTTGCGCAGGTCGGCCGGCATGAAGTCCGGATCGTACAGGTCGGCCAACGACTGACCCTCATGCCGGGCGCGCACCTCGATGACCTGCCGTCCCGCGTCGATGACCTCCCGGCGCTGCTCGTCGGACAGCTGCGGCAGCGGGAGGTTGTTCCAGACAACGGTGTTGGAGAAACGATAGCGAGATTCCAGTTTCCCGCCGACTGTTTCCAGCCATGTTATGAACATGGACGATTCCATGATGGCGAAATTAAAACCTTCGGGATCGTCGATAGTGAACAGAAGATCAGAAGCAATGACACCTTGATTCAATAATTCACACGGGAAATATTCTCGCCTTTCACCAGAGACTTTTGGAACAGCCAGGTACTCTCGTTGCGGCTGATGATTGTCCCTGAACAGCCATGGTGTAGAGCGATTCTTATATGCGTCGCCCGTCTTGGTGGCGTTTTCTCTGTACTCGCGGCACGCAGTCACTCGTCCGGCGATGAACTTCGATCTGCGCATGTCTCCCGGCTCAGCATCTACCAACCATAGGCACCAGCGGTCCTTGCCTTCAATTAGTTCTTTACCTCCTCGAATCGGATGGACATATTGGGCGGCTATCGGATCGGCCATGGCTTTCGCATATTCTTCAGGGGTCTCGATTAGCAGGTTACCGTGATCGAGTGGCATGGAGCCGAAGTTCGCCAAATTCAGCATCGGTGACAACGTACCCTTCTTCTGGCTACGTGCAGTCACAAACACGTCGGGCGCGGCCAGGAGGTAGCCGTTGATGTGCTCCGGCCGGCTTTCGGTCGGCTCTGCCTTGATGTCCGTGTACGAGTACAGGCGAGGCGCCTCACTATTCCGGCTGAAGCCAATGACGACTACGTGCACGTTCGCGTTGTCGGTGGTCTGAGCATCCCACATGAACGTGCGGTGCGCAAACCGGATGTGCCAACCCTGCTCCTTGATATGGCCGAACAGCGGGGCGACCTGCTGGCCCTGGGTGATGCTGTTCGTGGACACGAACGCGAATTCAGCCGCCGGATTATCAGCGAGGTAGTCGATGGCCTTGTAGTACCAGCCGGCCACGTAGTCGAGGCTGCCTCCGTCCTTGCCGCACACGAGTTCCATGTCCTGCTTGATCTGTCCGGTGCGCTGCTGATGGCCGATGAACGGCGGGTTGCCCATCACCCAGGAGCATCGGTCGCCCGGCAGCAGTTCGTTCCAGTCGTACTGCAGCGCGTTGGCCTGGATGATGTTGCCGGAGTCGTGCAACGGAAGGTGCTGCAACGCCTGGCCGGCGATTTCCTCGGTGTCTTCCAATGCCTGCTGTTCCGCGATCCACAGGGCGGTTTTGGTCACGGATACTGCGAAGTCGTTGATCTCGATGCCGTGGAACTGGTCTATGCGGACCTTGACCATATCCTCATCGTCGCCCAAGTCCATGGCTCCCTGTCCGCCGAGTTCGGCTTCCAGAGCGCGGTTCTCCAGCGCGCGCAGCTGTAGGTATGTTTCGGTGAGGAAGTTGCCGGATCCGCAGGCCGGGTCCAGGAACTGGAGGTTTCCGAGCTTCTCGCGGAACCGGTAGAGTTCGCTTTCCGCGTCGAATCCCGTGCTGTGCCGTTTCGCGCGTGTCTTGGCGGAGACGTAGTTGACGCCGAGTTTTTCCTTCTTGCGCCGGGCTTCGAGTTCGGCAGCATGACGTTCTAGGATACCGTCAAGTTCGGCCTTGAGGTTGTCGAGGAAGAGCGGATCTATGACCTTGTGGATGTTCTTTACGGTGGTGTAGTGCATGCCGCCCTTGCGCCGCTGGTCGTGGCTCAGGGTCTCCTCCATAAGCGAGCCGAAGATGACGGGGCTGATCTTTCGCCAGTCGAAACCGTCGCCGGCGGTGAGCAGCGATTCGCGGATCTGGTCGGCGAACTGGGGGATCTCAATGGGAGCGGCGAACAGCCCGCCGTTAACGTAGGGGAACTGGGCCAGTTCGGGTTCCAAATATTTGTCGCGGTTCTCCGGGCTGGTGTTGAGCACCTGGAAGAGGTCCATGATTGCCCTGCGCAGATGTGAGGCGTCGAACGATTCCACGTACCGGCTGAACGCGCTCTGCGGGAACAGTCCGGCGTCTTCGGCGTACAGCGCGAACACGAACCGGACGGTGAGCACGGCGAGACTGTGGTGGCTTTGCGGGTCGTCTGGGTCGGCGTATTGGGCGGCGATGGCGTTGTGGAGGTTGGCAACGAGGATGCCGGCCTTCTCGGAGAGCTGCTGTTCGGCCACGAGGCGGCTGTTACTTGCGCCGAACACGCTGGTGAGGGTGTCGATGTGGTCGCCGAGCTCCTGGAGTGTGAAATCGGCTGCGGGATCACCCTTGGCGAGCGGGTCCTTCTCCAAATCGTAGAAGCGGAACCGCTGGAAGTTGCATGTGCAGATGACGGACGGCTTCAGGCTGAAGGGCAGTGCGCCGGCGTAGCGCAGCGCCTGTTCCACGGGCGTGACCATTTCACCCTGTCGTGGCTCCTTCTTATCGAGGTCTATCCCGATGCTCTTCTGCTCGACCAGGAACCGGGCGTCCGGGCACAGCACGTCGATGTAGCCGCCGCCGGCAGTCCTGTGCTCGAACTCCGTGTCGTGGATAGCATTGGGCACGTCGAGCACGTTCTGCATCAGGTCGAGCCAGAACTTCTGGGTCTCCTGCTTCTCGTCGCCGTGGCCGTTCCACCGGTCAATGAACTCCTGGATCCGCTTTTTTGTAGTCATGGCTCAATCATGCACCCGACTGTTTCCAGGGGCGACATTTTGTCCGCCAGGGACCATGCGGAAAACCCTCCCCCAAAATGAGACCGGGTTTTCCGCGTCCGACTTGACCAAGTTAAGCGTTGTATAACTGCATAAAACAACATTTAAAAGGTGTCGGCCATCGCCGTACTTTGGATATGAGGTACCCAAAGTACGGCATCTTCGCATACCGCAGGCGCGAACACATCTGCCGATCCGTCTTTCATCCGTCCTTTAAGTGTTATCCATGCGTCGACGGCAACACTTAAATGACACGTGGCCGGCCTGGGAGCATGGTTGTTTTCAGCCCGCATAGACGCGGTCATGAGCGAAATCATCATTCAGATCATCGAATACATGGCCCGTTTCATGCCGGAGTGGGTCGCCGGCAAATCCCTCGACTTCATGGCTCGCGCCGCCCTGTGGCTGCTGTCGGCCGTTTGGAGACGATGGGGCGCCGCCCTGATGCGGAAAACGACGGACTGGGTGAGATTGCACCTGGACGCCATTGGCAAGGCAGACGTGATGGCAAGGCACGCGAGGCGGTAGTTTCCCCCTGACCGTATCTAAAGTCCCTCGGTGGCCAAAGCCCCTCATTTTCCTGTTCAAAATCCCTACCGGTACCTGTAGTCCACAAAAAGCATATGTGCACTACAGGCATGACTGTGCTGTATATTCTCCTCAGCCTTACTCGCAGTAGGGCTGAGGGCGCATTCACCTACCTAAAGTCCACGGGTGCCGGTGGCCAAAGTCCCTGGGTGGCCAAAGCCCCTCGTTGGTACCCGTAGTACACAAAACCGTCTGTGTACTACGGGTATGAGCACTGGTGTTATCCCCTGTAAGCCTTACTGCGAGTAGGGCTGGAGAATTTTTCCTACCTAAAGTCCCTCTGTGTCCCTAAAGCCCCTCACTGGTGGCCAAAGCCCACAAAACAATCTGTGGGCTTTGGCCACCACACGATTCTTTAACTGTTGCATTAAATCTGTAGACAACTTTTATAAGGGCAGTTATCCACATTCTCGTGATTGCTTTTTCTTTTTTGTTTTTCTAAGTATCTGTATACAGGTATACAGGGGACCCCCAGCGAGCCCTACTCGCAGTAGGGCTGAGAGCACAATGGTGTCCCTAAAGCCCCTCATTTCGTCCCTAAAGCCCCTCATTTCGTCCCTAAAGCCCCTCATTTATCCCCAAAGTACACAAGCGATGACCTTAAAGTACACAAGAGTTATCCACAATATCCCTAAAGTACACAGCTTTTTCTAGCATCCTCAAAGTACACACTGTGTTTTAGGGTCGGATTATCCCTAAAGTACACAGTTAACTGATGAAAATGCCCCCGCGAGGCTGGAACCTCCGAGGGCGTGGCAACCACGTTAGGAGCGTGATTCGCAATGGTAGATAATACTCCGTCGAAAGATTTGGTTCCGCCCGAAGGCGAGCCGTGGATGTCCCACGGCTTTGTTTCCAAGATCGCGGCCCAGGTGAGCCTGCCCTACCGTCGGCCCAAGGACGGCACGAAGGAGATCGTCAGGCGCAACGGGACATTGGAGGTCAGATTCGCCACCGGAGCCGATTCCCTGCCTTACGGCAAATATCCAAGGCTTTTCGAGCTGTGGGCCTGCACGATGATCAAGACCGGCGATCCGTGCTTCGATCCGGAGACCAATACTCTGAATCTGGGTGCCACCTTCCGTGAATTCCTGCGACTGATCGGCGTGAATATTGGCGGGCGGCAGCTGAAGAGCGTCAAGCCGCAGCTGGAACGACTGTTCGAATGTTCCTACCATATTTCCAACAACACCAAGACTCAGACGAATATGCGTAACTTCGTCGTTGCTGAGAAGGCGCATATCGACTGGCTGCGGGATAAGCCGCAGAGAACCGGTCGCTTCGAGAACTGGGTGCAGCTGAGCAAGGGTTACGTTGACATGTTGCGTGAGTACCCTGTACCGGTGGATCTCAAGGTGATATCCCGTCTACGTAAGCCGATGGCGCTTGACATTTACTGGTGGCTGACCAAACGCGTTTATAACTTGCATAAACCGTCCACGATCACCTGGGCGCAGCTCTACCAGCAGTTCGGTAACAATTCTGAATTGCGGAAATTCAAGGAGAATTTCAAGGAGGCTCTGGCCGACGTGTTGGCTGTGTATCCGGCCGATGTCACGGTCGGCCCGCAGCGTGTGACCATTTTCCCAAGCAATACCAGTGTGCCGACCGTCGCGCAGACTCGCGCCGCGGAGAAGCGGGCCCGCCTGGAGCGGGTGCATGATTCTCGCGGCGCGGAGGTGAAGGCCGCTGATCCGGAGGACACGGGGCATTGGCAGAAGTTCGATGCGAAATGGGAGGTGTTCACCACGTCCGAGCTGTTCGACGTCACGGCCGCCCGTGAGCACCGCGATGCGCTGGTGCGCCGCGAGAATTGTCGTTTCTGCAAGTTCGATCAGCGCAACGAGGAACATCACGGCGAGGGTGCCGAGATGATGGACGTGCCCCTGTTCGACTGACCTCTTCTAAGCGTTATGTGAGGTCGTTCATAACGCTTAAAAAGGTGACATACCCCATCTATAAGTGTTGTGCAACAGGTGTTGGCAACCTTTAGAAGAGGGTGGCGGGGGCCTCCGGGCCGTGGCTCTCGATGCCTGGGCGGAGCGTCGCGGTGAGCGTGATGCCGTCCTTGGTCTGCCTGGGCCGGCCGAGGCTCCAGGTGGTGCCAAGCCCCGCCTCGATGTCGGAGAGCAGGAAATCGGCGGTCGATTCGCGGCCGTGCATTGGCTTGATGGTGATCCGCGCAGTGTTGCGCTCCCCCTCCGTGGCCGGTCCCTTGTCGCCCTTGGCCGCGCGGATCGCCTGGAAGGCGGCCATCTCGTCTCGCCTGGCCTCGTCCTGGCGGTCCTGCGCCCTCTCCAGCGCCTCCTCGCCGGCCCTGGCGTCCCATTCGGCCGCGGCCCTGGCGGTCATCAGCAGGCTCCTGCGCGTGTACCGCCGTCCCGCGCGCAGGCAGGCGAGCCCCTTGCGGTCCAGGCTCCGCGCCGCCCGCCGCCTGGCCTCGCTCTCGGCCGGCGTGAGGCCGGGCGTGGCCACGATGGTGCGCCCCTCGCCGGTGGAGATCTCCTCCAGCAGCTCCCTCTCGATCCTGCCCAGTCCCCTGCTCATGGCCGCCGTCCTTTCCCTTAAACGTTGTACTCTAATTATATACAACACTTAAAATGTTGTCAAGCCGGGGAATCGGCGGCGTTCCAAGGAAAATTAAAAGACCCATACAGCCCCATTGTTATATAAGGGCTATATAGGTCTTATATATGTTTTATATAGGTGCAGTCAGTCGTCCTGACCGAGCCGCATCCTGATGCCGTCCAGGATGAGCCGGGCGCTGCTGGTGCCGAGTTCGTCGGCGCGCTCCCTGAGCTCCTGTCTGAGGTCGGCGGGGATCATGAAGGTCATCATTACCTTGTCGCCGCCCCTGCCGTCGCCCTTGTGCCTGGTGTCCTGCATGTCCATGAGCCTGTCGGTGGGCTTGCCTCCGGGCCTTCTCGTCTTGACCGGTTTGATCGCCATCAGACCGCCTCCCCCGTCGCCTTCTCCAGTTCCCTGTAGGCGTCCTCGTACCCGTGCATGTTGCTGCCGAAGGGCTGGCCGTACACGTTGCCCAGGTCGGCCCGCTTGGGGATCACGGTGTCGAAGATGCTGGCGTCCCTCTCTGCGAAGTACTCCTGCGCGCTCCTGAGCGCGATGGTGTGCGGCTCGGCCCTCACGATCAGCACCGCGTAGGGCTTGCCGGCCTCCTCCAGGGTGTCGGCCACGGCCGAGGTCTGCTGCAGGTCGATGCTGTTCGGGCTGGTCGGCACGATCACGAAGTCGGCCGCGTCCTTGGCCTCGTCGGTGATCTTGCCGGTCGGCGGGGTGTCGATGACGACGAACCGCCCGCCACCGTCCCCGAGCCTGCGCAGCGTCGCTATGTTGGCGCTCTCCACATCGAACGGCAGCGGGTGCCCGTTCTGCTCGGCGTTCCACGCCCACAGGCTCGCGCTGGACTGCGCGTCCGTGTCGAGCACCACGGCCTCGCGCCCGTCCCTGGCCGCCATGGTGGCCAGGGCGATGGCCGTGGTGGTCTTGCCGACCCCGCCCTTGATGTTCACGATTGCTACGATCATGGCCGTACCTCCAAACCTTATATATGACTTATATAACGTTTATATATATCATATATATCTCTTATATAGGATATCACATTATCGCCGTCTAGTGTTATCACCGGATATAACACTAGACGGCGGCCGTGCGGCCGTCCCGGCTCAGGCGTCGGCGGGCACGATCCACGACGTGTCCAGCCCGATTGCCATGTCGTATGGCTCAATGTTGCGGGGGTCGTCGAAGTACATGACCTTGACGCCGGGGCCTCCGGGGAAGTCGATCTCGACGCGCGTCATGCACCGCTCGAAGATTCCGCGCTGCACCATCTCGCTTGTATCTCCCCAGTCGGTCAGGCTCGCGGTGGTCTGCCAGGAGCCGTCCGTGGCGAACGGGACCGGTTCGGCGGGGAGCCAGGGCAGGCCGTTGCGCCTGCCGACTGCCAGGTTCCACAGTCGTTTGCCCTCGGCGTCGAGCGCCTTGCTCACGGTTTCCTGGTCGAAGGCGTCCAGCAGCCTCGAAATCGTGGTGACGGTGCCGTCGATCACGGTCATGTCGCCGGACAGTCCAGCCTCGGCCTGCGCGGCGATCGCGCGATGCTGCAGGGCGTCCCTCTCGGCCGCTATCTCCGCGGCCCTCTTCTCCGGCATGTGCGCGGAGGCGTACACGCGCCGATTGCGGCGCGTGAATGTCGCATGCTCGGCCACGAGGCGGCGCAGCGCCTCCCGGTCCCAGTGCATGCCCTGCGCGGTCCGCCACTGTGCGGCCACGCCGGAGGGCACGTAGCAGTGGGGCACGAACGGCCTGACGTGCACGGCCATCCACGGCCGGTGGCACTTGAGCGCACGGCACACCTCCCCGGTGTCCAGGGCGAAGCGGCCCAACGCCCCGCCCAGATCCGCCGGTGCGATCTCCACCAGCATCGGGTCCTCCGCCATTGGCCTGCCCATATCGCCTCCATCCATCTAGGTGTTATCACAGATGATAACACCTAGAATGTGAATCGTGTTCGGTCAGACGGATGGCCGTTCGTGCGGTACTGGAACCGCCTGCATATCTTTTTGCTATCGGCGTATCTGGAAAACCGTGGGGCATTTTTCTCATTGGCTCCAGCTGTGTTTTGGCGGTTTTCTGCGGTTTTCGGCTTGGAAAATCGCTTTTCTGACGTATGGGGGCCGGTGATCCATGCCCCTGTACTTCACCCGGTTCGAATCGGCGAATCCGCGGTAAACGGCATTTTCCGGTTTTCCGAAGGCCGACCGTGAAAGCTCCGGTATTCATGGAATCAGCAGTAAAAATCTAGCGAGAAAGGCAGAGATCCATGGATACACCATCGACCGAAAATTACAGAAATCCTAAGAGGGACTACCGCGAACAGACGAAAAGAGACATGATCTTGCTGCTGCGACGGATGGTCGAGCTCATCGGTCCCAAGGTGAACAGGATCGTGGCCGACGGCATCATCATTGCGATCTGCATCTTCGTAATGCTGAAATTGAGCAAAATGGGGGATCGGCGTCGATTCTTCGGAAGGTTTTTCTAAGGGGCGTCGGCCTCCGTGCGGTGCTGCCGGCCATGTGCCGTTTTATATAAAACCTATATAGGTCTTATATATGGGTAGACCGCCGTCGGCATGGGGCGACGCCCATTTAAGCGTTGTAGCCTGACTGTATGCAACGCTTAAATTGGGTTCAGATGCCGAAACCCGGCCCCGCGTCCGGGCCGGCCGATGGCATGGCCATGCCGGCCGGCGAGGGCATCGGCAGCGGCGCTGCCTGCTGCGCGTAGGGGTCGGGGACCGTGCGAGGCCTGCCGGCGCGGCGTGCGGCGGCGGGTTTCCCGACGGCCGCGGCCCGCGCCGGTTTCCGCTCCGGTGCCGGCGACGGCCTCTCGGCCGGCTCGAATTCCCGGCCGGTGATCCGCCTGAACGTTTCCTCCAGGCGCTTCAGCCGCTCGGCGTCTCCCGTGACGGCCAGGGCGTCGCGGATCGCCGTGC
>NZ_JAAIIF010000018.1 GCF_012932675.1 Bifidobacterium erythrocebi | reverse complement strand
CATAAAGTAGTACAGACACGCTCTTGAGTTCTCAAACCACCACCGCACCGGACCCGGAGGAACCAGACCCAAGGGGCGAACCCCCGTGCCGAGCAGCAAGAGAAAAACTTACACCAACCACGCCCCCAACGCAACCCCGCACACCCGAGACAACCCCGGAACCCTTGCAAACACACGCATCCACCGGCGTGTCGAAAACAAGACAAAACACCCAGAAGGACACGCAAAACGAAAGAGAACAAGACGAAAAACAACACAAAAACAGAAAAACAACGGCGCGTTGCATTTCCCAAACCGTATTCAAGACCCATGCATATATATCCGAAAGGCGTAGGGTAGTGGTCATGAGCAAAAAAATCGCAGTATTGACGGGCGCGGGCATTTCCACCTCCGCCGGCATCCCCGACTTTCGCGGACCGGACGGTGTATGGACCAAACACCCGGAGCAAATGAACGTATACGACATCGACGCCTTCATGGCCAACAAGGAGGACCGCGAGTACTCGTGGCGCTGGCAGAAGGAATCGCCGGTATGGAACGCACAGCCCGGAGCGGCACACAAGGCCCTGGTCAAGCTCGAAAAAGCCGGCATGCTGACACTGCTGGCCACGCAGAACTTCGACGCATTGCACGAGAAGGCCGGCAACAGCAGTGACATCATCGTGAACCTGCACGGCACCATTGGCACGTCGCATTGCATGAAGTGCCATCAGAAATACGACACCGCAGACATCATGAACCACCTGGACGAAGAGCCGGACCCGCACTGCCACCGCAAACTGCCATACAGCGGAAATATGCCATGCGACGGATTGATCAAAACCGACGTCGTCTACTTCGGCGAGGCACTGCCCGATGGCGCGATGGAAAAATCGTACCGGCTGGCCACGCAGGCGGACGAGCTGTGGGTAATCGGCTCCACCCTGGAAGTGATGCCGGCGGCAAGCATCGTCCCCGTCGCGGCGCAGGCCGGCGTACCGATCACCATCATGAACATGGGTCGCACGCAGTACGACCGCCTGGCAACGCGACTGATTCGCGACGACATCGCGGTTGCGCTGCCGCAATTGGTCGACGAGACAATCGCGGCAAACAGCTGAACGACAGACCGGTTGCCGACGGGCAGCCAACCGCACAAACAAAAGGTCCGGTTCATTGTGAACCGGACCTTTTAAGTACCCGCAAGCGTCATATGCATGACGCGAACTGCAATCAGTAGATGCGCTTGGGCTGGAAGCCGGCTTCGCGCAACGCCGTAAGAATACGGTCGATATGATCCGGACCGTTCGTCTCCACGGTCACGCCCAGAGCGACGGCATTGGTGTAGTGGGCGGAGGCCTTGAACTGGTCATGATCAAGCGCAATGACATTGGCGCGCTCATTGGCCAGGATGGTCGCCACCTTGACCAGCTGGCCGGGCTTATCGGGAAGCTCGACCTCGAAGTTCATGATGCGCCCGCGGGCGATCATGCCTTTCTGAATCACAGCGCCGATGGAGACGGTATCCTCGTTGCCGCCGGAAAGAATCGGCACCACCACATGCGGGCCCTGCGCCTCGGCGAACTTGCGGGAGCGGAGATTGAGGTGTTCCAGCGCAGCCAGGGACACCGCACCGGCGGCCTCGACCACCAGCTTGTGCTTTTCCAGCATGAGCAGAATCATCTCGTTGATATCGCGCTCAGACACAGTAACCAGATCGTCAAGGAACTCATTGAGCAGCGCGAACGTAAGGTCGCCCGGACGCTTGACCGCAACACCTTCCGCGGAAGTAACCACATCGTCGGCAGGCACGACACGGCCGGCGGCGAGAGAATTCTTCCACGCGGGGCTGCCCTCGGGAATCGCGCCGATCACACGCACTTCCGGCTTGAACGTCTTGATGGCCAGCGCCACGCCGGCACCCAGACCACCGCCGCCCAGCGGAACGACGACATCGGTGACGTTCGGCACGTCTTCAAGGATTTCAAGACCGATGGTGCCCTGGCCACACAGCACCTCATAATCGTCGAACGGCGGCACGTAGATCATGCCCTCGGTATCGCTGAGTTCCTGGGCACGGGCGGCAGACTCATCGAACACCTCGCCGTACAGCACCACATCGGCACCGTAGGCCTTGGTGGCATCGACCTTAAGCGGGGGAGTGATCTGCGGCATGCAGATGGTCGCCTTGGCACCACGTTCACGAGCGGCATAGGCCACGCCCTGGGCATGATTACCGGCGGAAGCGGTGACGATGCCGTGGGACAGTTCCTCCTCGCTCAGGGAGGCGATCTTGTTGTACGCACCACGGATCTTGAACGAACCGGTGACCTGCAGGTTCTCCGGCTTCAGAAGAATCTCGTGGCCGGTCATTTCGCTCAGCACGGGGGAGGGAATGATCTCAGTATGACGTGCGGTGCCCTTCAAACGCTTCGCTGCGAGTTTGAGTTCGGCTGCATGGTCACGCTGCAGTGCTTTCAGTACGTCCTTTTGTTCCATAAATGGCATTGTAAGAGTCGCTCCTGTCATTGGGCAAACCGCTTCTCGCACTTGGATAGACCAGACGCGCCACAAACCGCGTGCGGCAGGCGGACAATGCACGACATCAATAGGGGAGAGCGCGATATTCTCACGCTCTCCCCATGCAATCAATCATGCGCGCACGTGCGGTATGCCAGGCCGTGCGTACCATTCGTCACAGTTCGACGACAATGCCCTCCCAGGCGCTCAGCTCCCTGTTCGCCAAAGAGACCACGGCATGAGACGCGCCATGCGTGGAAATCACGATCTGAGGCTCGGAAACACCGGAAGCCACCAGCGCCGCGCTATCGGAGGGAATGGCCACGCGATTGCCGGACAGGTTCACCATGGTCAGCAATGTCGTACCGTTCAGTTTGCGGGTGAACGCGTACACATACTCGTCATTGGCATCGATCAGCTGCCATTCGCCCGCGGCGACGACAGGATTGCCATGACGCAGGGCAATCAGCTGACGATAGAACGCATACACGGAGTTCGGATCGTCGACCTGCTTGGCGGCGTTGACCGTGACATGGTTGGGATTCACGCTGATCCACGGCTCGACTGGCGCATGCTCGTCAGTGAATCCGGCGAACTTGGACTCATCCCACTGCATGGGGGTGCGCGCATTATCGCGGCCGATCAGCGCAAGCGCGTCCATCATGGATTCGGAAGACTGCACCTTGGCCTCTTCCACACGCTGACGGTATGCGTTCAACGCCTCAAGATCGCGGTACTGATCAAGCGACGTGAAATGGGCGTTGGTCATGCCCAGTTCCTCGCCCTGGTACACATACGGCGTGCCACGATGCATGTGCAGCAGCAGCGCGAACGCCTTCGCGGAGGCGACACGGTTCGCTTCGGTGGAATCATCGCCCCAACGGGACACCACACGCGGCTGATCGTGATTGCAGAAGAACAGGCTGGCCCAACCGACCTTGGACACGGCATCCTGCTGCTCGGCCAGTTCGCGACGCAGATTCGCCACCTTGAACGGCACGGTATCCCACTTGGAACCGGACTGATCGATGCCCACATGATTGAACTGGAACATCATGTCCAGCTCGCCGTTGGCGGGATCGGTGATGTGCTCGTTGCGGGCGGGGGTGACGCCGGGAGCCTCGCCCACGTTCATATAGCCGTCACGCCCCTCGAACACCTCGCGACGCATCTCGGCCAGGAACTCGTCGATACGCGGGCCATCCGAGCAGAACGGGAACGGGCTGGAATAGCCCTCCGGACCGACAGGCTCGTCGGCGATAAGGCTGCCGTCCTCACCAGGTAGCTTGCCATTGGCGTCCACGACCTTGGAGATCTGCGTGATCACATCCATACGGAAACCGTCGATGCCGCGATCCATCCACCAATTCATCATCTTGTAGACGGCCTTGCGCACCTCCGGATTCTCCCAATTGAGATCGGGCTGCTTCTTGGAATACTGGTGGAAGAAGTATTCGCCGCGCTTCGGGTCATACTCCCACGCAGAGCCGCCGAAATAGGAACCCCACTGGTTCGGTTCCGCGCCCGGAGTGCCCGGCTCATGGCCCGGCTTGGCAGGACGCCACCAATACCAGTCCGCATGCGGATCGTTCTTATCGCGGGAAGCCTGGAACCAGGCATGTTCATCGGACGTGTGGTTCACCACGAGATCCATGATGATCTTCAGCCCACGCTTGTGTGCCTCCGCAAGCAGCTCATCCATGTCTTCCATAGTGCCGAACAGCGGGTCGATGGCCTGATAGTCGGAAATATCGTAGCCGTTGTCGTCCTGCGGGGACTTGAACACGGGGGAGAGCCACAGCACATCCACACCAAGACCGGCAAGATAGTCAAGACGGCTGGTGATGCCCTTGATATCGCCGATGCCGTCGCCATTGGAATCCTGGAAGGAACGCGGATAGATCTGATAGACCACCGCGTTGGACCACCACGGGTTGGGTGTGGCACCGTTGGTGCGCACGGAATCGGGAAGGACGGGACGATTCGAATTGGTCATGGTATACAAAGCTCCTTTGCTTTCCGGACTGCATTTCCTCGTGACTCTCACTTTAGATAAGAACCATACAAATGACCATTTATAGCGTGAAACACTTACAGAAACGCGGTTGGTCGGACATTCCCGAAGGAATATCCGACCAACCGCAGGTTGAGGGGGATAAGGACGGCCTACGGCCGCATCGCCGCTGCCCTCGCTCGCCTATCGGCTCACTCAGGGGGAGCCTATGAACAGCCCACAGGGCTGTTCATTTAACGGCGTCCTGCAATTAAGGACCGCGCTACGCACGGACTCAATATTTACCTCGCGGGATTACACCTCGCAGCACAGCTGCTCGGCTCGCCTACGGAGAGCCCACTGGGCTCTCCGCTTCACGGCTCGTCCCGCTCGGCGCTGTGAAGTTTTACTTCACAAGCAGACGGCCTACGGCCGCATTGTTCCTGCCTTCGCTCGCCTATCGGCTCACTCAGGGGGAGCCTATGAACAGCCCACAGGGCTGTTCATTTAACGGCTCCCCTCATCACACCACCGACGACCCACTTCTGGGCGAAGACATAGACGATGAGTACCGGAGCCATGGCCATCAGGTAGGAGGCGAAAGCCATCGGGTAGTTCGACGTGAACTGGCTCTGGAACACGTACTGCGCCAGCGGAATCGTCTGATTGCTCTGGTCGGTCAGCGTAATCAGCGGCAGCAGGAAGTCGTTCCATGCCCACAGTGCGGTCAGGATGGCGATCGTGGCGTTGATCGGCCCCATGAGCGGGAAGATCACCTTCCAGAAGATACGCCAGGTCGAAGCGCCGTCGATGCGCGCGGCCTCTTCCAGCGAAATCGGAATCGAACGGATGAACCCGATCGCGATGAACAGATTCGTACCGATGCCGAGAATCGTATACAGCACGATCAGGCCGAGCTGGTTGTCGAGATGCAGCGTGCCCATTTCCTTGGCGATCGGCAGCATCACCACCGTGAACGGCACGAACATCATTGCCAGGAAGAAGTAGTACAGAAAGCGGAAGAACCGCTTATCCATGTTCCTTGCTACGGCGTACGCCACGAACGTGTTGGTCAGCAGCGTGAGCACCACCGCGCACACGGTGATGATGGCGGAGTTGAGCGCGGCCTTCGGATAATTCACCTTGTTCCACGCGTCGACGAAGTTATGCCATTGCCATGAGGACGGCAGGCCGAACGTGCCGGCCTCGCCCGGCGTCTTCAACGCGGTGACCACGGTGAAGTACAACGGCACCAGAACCGTCAGGCTCAGCACCGCGACGGCCGCGGTGAGCCACCAGTTGATCTTGTGATCCCGGCGGACCTTGGTATGGCCCGCGGAGCCCTTGGCAGTAATCGAAACATTTGCGGAAGTCATGATAATCGCCCCTTACCTTTCAGACCTTTTCCTTATCGCCGAAGAACTTCAGCTGCACGAACGCGAGGATCGCCAGCACGATGAAGAACGTGACCGCATTCGCCATCTGATAGGAGTATTCGCCATTGCCCAGGCCGTTCTGGAAGATCAGGTAGGAGACGGTTTCGGTCTTGGAATCCGGGCCGCCCTTGGTCAAGGCCATGATCTGATCGAACGCGCCGAGCGAGTTCTTGAGGCTCAGCACCATATTGATGGTGAAGAACGGTCCGATCAGCGGGAAGGTGATCTGCCAGAAGTTCTGCCATGCACTCACGCCGTCGATCGCCGCGGCCTCGTAGATCTCGTTGTCGATGGTCTGCAGGCCCGCCAGATACAGCAAGGTGGAGTAGGCCACGCCCTGCCAGATCGACAGGAACACGATCGGGAACCATGCCAGGTCGGGGTTGGACAGCATCGACGTGGACAGCCAGTCGATGTGCAGGGCCTGGCCGAGCGCCGGCAGCGGGGTCATGAAGATGTACTTGAACACGTAGCCGATGACCAGCACCGACAGGGTGTACGGGATGAAGAAGATGGCGCGGAACCCGTTCTTGAAGGCGATCTTGGAGTTAAGCAGCACCGCCAGGAACATACCGAGGAAATTCGTGCCGATGGTGATCAGCACGGCGATGAAGATCGTGAACATGTAGGCGTGGCCCACACGCGAATCCTGGAACATCGCGATGTAGTTCTTGAATCCGATGAACTTGAAATCGCCGTAGCCCTGCGAGTTCGTGAACGAGTACATCGCGCCCTGAAGGAACGGGAAGTACAGGAAGATGCCCACCAGGATCGCGGCCGGGACCGTCATCCAATAGAACGCCGGGTCGACCTTGCGCTTGGAGAACTTCGAAACCTTCTTCTTCGGTTTCTTGTCAAGCTTTACAGCAGTAGTGCCAGTCATTGTCGTTCCTCCCCTCACCTGAAGTTCCTGGCTTCGATCTTGTCGTATTCGGCCTGCATGCCGTTGACGAAATTGGCGACATTGCCCGACTGGACCAGCGTCTGCAGGAAGCCTGCGGTGTTGATGCTGCCCGGCACGTAATGGTCGCAGAAATCGGTCAGCTTTCCGGCCTTGTAGAAGCTCAGCACGCCGTTGAGCGCCTCATCGCCCACATAGGTGTTCTTGTATGGGGTGAAGGCGGACTGCTGCCTGGAGTAATCCTTCACGACCTTCTCGCTCATGAGGAAGTCGATGAACTCTCGCGCCTCCTTCTCATGCTTGGTGTGTGCGCCCATGGTGAGCATCACGTCGTCACCCGCGGTGAGCTGCTGTTCCTTGATGTTGTCGGTGGCTGGCATCTGTGCGAATCGCAGATTGGCGTTCTTGTTGATCAGACGCACCTGCGGAATCGCGTACGTGCCGAGCGGCAGGATCGCTGCCTTGCCGGCGGCCAGATCCTGTGTGGCCTGCTGGTAGGTGACGGCCGGGTTCTTCTGCGTGTAGTTCTGGTAGATCTCGATGAGCTTCTTACTGACCGGAGTCCACAGGTCGGAGAACTTCTTGGTGCCGTTCTTCAGATTCGTGTATTCGCTTTCCGGAACCAACGTGGAGTTGAGCGACGACAGCGGGGCCTGCAGCGTCCAGGGGTCGCCGGTGCTCGCCTCGATCGGCGTGATGCCCTTCGCCTTGAATCGCTTGAGCAGCGCGATGAATTCGCTCCAGGTCTGCGGCGGATTCTCGGGATCTTCGCCGGCCTGCTTCCACACGTCGACGTTGATGATGTAGCCGCTTGCGTTTCCGGCGTAGGGAATCGCGTACAGGCGCTTCTTCGACTGGTCGGTGGTCTGCACGAGGTTCTTGGCGATCTTCACCATGCCCGGGTTGAGCTTGTCGACGATCTTGTCGCCGGTGAAATCGTGGAAGACGCCGGCCTCGGCAAGCATGCCGTAGTTGATGTCGCCGTTGATGGTGATGACATCGGGCTCGCGGTTCTTCACCAAGCGCGTGCGCAGATCGGTGGTCGCGTCGGACGAATTATTGACATTGATCTTGATGTTGGGGTGGGTCTTCTCGAATTCACGGGCCTTGGCGGTGAACCAATCGGCCGCTTCCGCCTTGTATTGGAAGAAATCCAACGTTACCGTGCCGGCGTTCGCCGTACCGCAGCCGGCGACGCTCAGTCCCATCATGACCGCGCACGCCGCCGTCACCGTACGCGCAAACGTACGTGCCAACCTTCCGTGTTGTATATGAGATCCGGTTCTCATCATCGATCCTTTTCCCTTCCTTGGAGTGCGGCACCATTACCGCAACCGACATGGTTTCATGTTAGGTTTTCGGCATTTTCATTCCCACTCCATTCGCGTGTCAATGTGGCGCGTAATTAAACAGCGGTGAATTACGTGCAGAGGGAAAGAAATTAATCGGAGAACAAGGCGCAAGGCAGGAAGCGGAACTTTTGCAAGTCATGTCGGCCTCCACATGACAGGCATCCACCGCGCCACGCCACGCATTGTTGGCAAGTTCCGATAATTAGTTATTCTTGGAGAGTAATTACGAAAAGAGAAGAGTCTATGGCGACACACCCCATCCCTCAATGGTTCGAGGGATCAGAATACACGCATGAGGTAGCGGCCTGCATCACAAAGTACGGGCCCATATCACGCATCACGCTCGCGCATATCCTGGGACTATCGCAGGGCGCGGTCTCACGCATCACCAGCGACCTCATCCACAGCGGCGTCATTGTGGAGACGGATCCCGGCGAGCCCATGTCCACCATATTGCCCAAGGATTTCACGATTCCACCCACCACCGAACGCCGCGGCAGACCCCAAACAGGATTGAAACTGAACCGCCGTTCCAAGACCTTCGTCGGCATCAAGCTCAGCGGCACCATGGCGTCCGCCGTCATCGTCGACGCGGGCAGCGGCATCGTCACCGGATGCCATGAAGAGGCGATCACGGACACCGCGCCGGACATGGTGGTCAATGTCATCCTTCGACTGGTCGATGATTGTTCCAGCGAGGCGATAACCGCCGGTCTGCCGAGCCCCTGCGCCATCGGCATCGCCATCGGCGGGCATGTCGAGCACGATACGACCGTCACGTTCGCACCGTTCCTGCACTGGGAGCATGACGTTGATCTCTCCGCGCTCATCAAGAACGCCACCGGCCTGCCGACCGGCATATACAACGATATCGATTCGATGCTGGTGGACGCCTGCTGGTTCGGACCGGGGGTGGGGTCGCGTAGCTTCGCCGCGCTGACCATCGGCTCCGGCGTGGGGTATTCGCTGGCCATGCACGGCAAGCTCATCGATTGCGCGGATAAAAGCTATGGCCTGGTGGGGCATATCCCCCTGGACCCGGACGGCCCGAGCTGTGAATCGGGGCATCGCGGCTGCTCGCAATGCCTGACCAACGATTCCATCGCCGACCAGTATTCCCAGCTGCTCGGCAAACCGGTCTCGTTCGACGATTTCGAACGGGACGTGCACAACAATGTGCCGCAGGCGACCAAGTTGGTGAATCGTACGTGTTTCCGGCTGGGAACGCTGATCGCGATCATCTCGAATATCGCGATGCCGGAGAAGATCATGATCGCGGGGGAGTCTGCCTTTATCGCGCAGCGGGGGCTCGACGCATTGCGCGACGGCATCGGCGCGTACCGGCATAAGCAGGCCTCGCCGGTGGAGTTCGAGATTCTCGACCACGACTGGGCATTATGGGCCAAGGCCGCGGCATCGCGAGTGATTGTGGATCATATCGGCTGACCCGATAAGTCACCGGAAAAACGGAAAGGCTGGGAGGCGATTCATATATCATGAACCGCCTCCCAGCCTTAATCATTGTGCGAAGGCATCATGCACGGACTGCCTTGAAAAGGCAGGCCTGTGCAGGCTGAGCCGTCAAACGGGGAGCCCAGTGGGCTCACCGTAGGCGAAGTGAGCAGCTTGCTGCGAAGGCATCATGCACGGACTGCCTTGAAAAGGCAGGCCTGTGCAGGATGCAACGCCGGCGGACGGATACCGTAGGTGGCCAGCGCGCGACCGGTCATCTTCACGCCTTCGGCGTTCCACCAGCCCAGCGGGCTCTGGCCGTTGCCAATGTCCTGCTTGGCGAGGTCGAGGCTCACATCGAGCGGGGACACCTCGTATACAGCGTCGGGATCAAGCCCTGGCAGGCGCACGGGTGCCGCAGGGTAGGTTTGCGATGTGGTCAGCTGGGTGAAGCGGTAGATGGCGGCGTCCTTGTTGGGCATGACGCAACCGTCCACGCGTACGGCCGGATCGGCGGCATCGGAGTGCACGACCGTGTCGACGGCGAACCATTCGCGATGCTTCTTGAATTCCGCAATCCATTCGTGCAGCTTGTCGATGTCTTCCTGCGGCTGCTTCAGCAGGTTCCATTCGACGCCCATATGCCCGAAGAACGCCATGGCCATGCGCATTTCCTGCGAGGTGGCGCGATGGGTGGAGTGTGCCGGGCTGTCGCCGACGTGTTCGCCCATCATTTCCGGGGGCACCAGCAGCGACGTGTATCGCTGGATGTCGGCGCGTTCGACCGGGTCGACGCAATCGGACACCCAGACGCGATCCGCGACTTCGAGGATGCCCACGTCGATACGGCCGCCGCCGGAGGAGCAGCTTTCGATTTCCAGGCCGGGGTGCGTCGCCTTGAGATCGTGGAAGATCCTGTAGACGGCGAGGGTCTGCGCGTGCGCGGCCGGACGGCCGGTGCGGGGGGACACCTCTTCGGTGGCGAGCTTGTTGTGATCCCACTTGATGTAGTCGATGCCGAGTTCGCCGACCAGCTTGTCCATTGCGCCGTACACGTAGGCGTAGGCGTCCGGGTTGGTCAGGTCGACGACCTGCTGGGTGCGGCCCTGCATCGGCAGTCGGTTTGCAGTAGGCTTCATCACCCAGTCGGGGTGGTTGCGGAACATGTCGGAATCGGGGTTGACCATTTCCGGCTCGAACCACAGACCGAATTCGAGCCCCTTGCCGTGCACGTAGTCGGCCAGCGCCTTGAGCGACTTGGGTCCGTCCGGCCACACGTCCTGAGAGATCTCCCAATCGCCCAGACCGGAGGTGTCGTCGCGGCGGGAACCGAACCAGCCGTCATCGACCACGAAGCGTTCGACGCCGCTTTCCACGGCCTTGTCGGCCAACGCGGTGAGGGTGTCGTAATCGTGGTTGAAGTAGACGGCCTCCCACGTGTTGAGGATGACCGGGCGGGGCTTTGCGGCGATGCCGTGTTCCGCACGCCAGTCGCGGTGCACGTTGCGGATGTAGGAATGGAATCGGGCCGAGACCTCGTTGAGTCCGGTGCCGTACGAGCCGTACAGCCATGGAGTGGCGTATTCCTCGCCTTCGCCCAGGCTGATCTCGCCGCCCAGCAGCACCTCGCCGCCGCCCAGCACACCGGCGGTGTAGGGCAGACGCTCCGCGGAGAGCACGCTGTTGCCGCTCCAACCGACGTGTGCGGAGTACACTTCGCCACGGGTGAATCCGAATCCGGTCTCGCCTACGGAAAGCAGCAGCGTGGCGTCGAAGTCCGGGCGCCCGACCATGGAGACCTTTTCGAACCTGCCGACGGTGAGCGGCTGGCGTTGCGGCGAACGTTCGCGAAGATGATGGCCCGTGGTGGTCAGGATTTCGGTGGCGTCTGCGGGGAGGGTGTAGGCGAGCTCCACTTTGCCGACTTCCAGCTTGCCGGAACCGGTGTTGATAACGGTTGCCTTCTGACGTACGAGGCCGCTGATGTCGAGTTCGCAGGTCCAGATGATCTTGACGCCCTGTTCCGCGTCTTCGGCCGTGACCACGATGGTCGGCGTTGCCTTGGGACGATCCGCGACGTTCCACTGGGGGTAGCCGTCCTTCACCGTCATGTCATAGGCGTTGCCGGCTTCCATGTTGGTGGCCGAGATGTCGCTCACGATGAACTTGCAGAACAGCTTGCGTCCGTCACGGCGAACGTCGAAGCGGTCGGCACCGATCCAGGATTCGGATTGGGTGGGCAGAACGCTCGGCCATGGCGTGTAGTCGAGCGCACCGGACACGCGCTGCGGGTTCTGTGCATCGTAGGCGCCCAACAGCGTTTCGGGTGCACTGAGCGGACGACCCCAGTGCACGAGTCGGGGCAGGTCGCTGCCGACGAACGCGAATGCCACCGCCACGTCGGCGTCTGTCTGTTCCGCGTATACGACGGTGATCGCCGTGCCGTTTGCGATATTGCCTTGGAATTGTTGAATGCGCGACATTGCATCATCCTTTTCTTCGTGGAATCTTCGGGGATTCTGTGCCCCTCCATAGTATGCCCTGACGCATTTTTTTACTCGCATCAGCGTGTTTCTTATTTTCAGAAAGTAATTCATTGCGTCATCCCGCACACGACTTAGTATTTCGTTGGATTCCGGAAGAGAGAACCGGAACAACAAGGGGAGGCGATTCATTCCATGGACCACGAACAGGCGGCACTTCACGGCAGCGCACGGCGCACACTGTGCATTCTTCTTGCAGTCGGCTTGATTTCCGGACTGTTCTCCGGCATGTTCGGCATCGGTGGCGGCACCGTCATCGTGCCGGCACTTGTCTGGATCGGATTGACGCAGCGCCAAGCGGCGGCGACATCGATCTGCGCGATCATCATCACCTCGATCTCCGGCGTGGTCTCCTATGCGCACGGTGGCGACGTGGATTGGATCGCCGCATTGCTTCTGGCGGTGGGCATGATGGTCGGCTCCCAGATCGGCAGCTGGCTGCTGTCCAGGCTTTCCGAGATGTTCCTGCGCTGGTTCTATGCGGTCTTCCTGTGCTTCGTGGTTGTTTCACAGATATGTTTCACGCCGTCCAGGGATTCTTCGATCGCCCTGACGCCGGTAACCGGCATCGCCATCGTCCTTGTAGGCGTATTCATCGGAACGCTGGCCGGCCTGCTCGGCATCGGCGGCGGATCGATCGCCGTGCCCGCGCTCTCGCTGATCTTCGGCGCCTCCGACCTCATCGCACGCGGAACCTCGCTGCTCGCCATGTTCCCCAGTTCGATCACCGCCACCGTGGCGAACAGCAAACGGCACCTCGTAATCGTCAGGGACGGGCTCATCATCGGCATCGTATCCGCACTCTCCGCACCGTTCGGCACCATGATCGCGAGCGCCGTGAGTCCACGCGTCGGCACGAACCTCTTCATCATCTATCTGACCGTCATCGGCATCCGATGCCTGTGGACGGCATTGAAGATCACGCCGGCGGCAAGCGGACTGGTGGCGCGCATCTCACGCGGCAACCATACCGGCGATCGGAACGAGTAGGGGCCGGCAGCTGTCGCAGTAGCTCAGCGACCAGCGACTTAACGACTCAACGACTCAACGACTCAGCGACGAGCTGCGAAGAACTCACGCAGCACCCGGGCGCACTCCCGTTCCATAACGCCGCCATACACCTCCGGCATGGAACCCACATGTGGATCACGGGGAATGTCCCACACCGACCCGCAGGCACCGAGCTTGGCATCCCATGCGCCGAACACGATGCGCCCGATATGCGTCTGCACGCAGGCGCCCGCGCACATCGGGCACGGCTCCAACGTGACCACCAACGTGCAATCGGCAAGGTTCCAGCCATGCTCGGCGGCCTCCCGCATGGCCGCGATCTCCGCATGGGCCAGCGGGTCGCCATCGACCTCGCGGGTGTTCCACCCCTCGCCCGCGATATGCCCCTGGGCGTCCAGCACCACGGCCCCCACGGGCACATCGCCGTGCTCCGCCGCACGCATCGCCAGATCCAACGCGCAACGCATCGCCTTGTCATCGTTCATACCCGCCAGTCTACCCGAGCACGGCCAGACACCACCCTCCCATGTCCTCCCGCATACAGCCCGCAGCGAAGCCCCGCATGCCGCATGGCGCAAGACGTGTAACGTTGTATTGCAGACCTTTCTATACTGTTGAAAACGTCCCTCCAAGGTAAGGAAGCTTGTGGCCGTTATCGAACTCATTCTGTGCATCATCGCCATCGTCGTGGCATCGTCCTTCCTCAGCCGGTTCATACCCAAGGTATCGACGCCGCTCGTGCAGATCGCTTTGGGCGCGCTGGCCAGCCAGCTGCCGTTCTTCCAAGGCGTGCAGCTGAACCCGGAACTGTTCATGGTGCTGTTCATTGCGCCGCTGCTGTATCTTGAGGCGCACGACATCGACAAATCCGAACTGCTGAAAACCGTGAAACTGAGCCTGTCGCTGGCCATCGGACTGGCCATCGCCACCATGGCGGCGGTCGGATTCGCCCTGCATACCATCTGGCCCGCGATGCCGCTGGCCGCAGGATTGGCGCTTGGCGCGGCACTGGGGCCGACCGACGCGGTCGCCGTCAGCTCGCTGGGCAAGGAGGCGTCGCTGACCACGCGTCAACGCAGCGTGCTCAAGGGCGAATCGCTGTTCAACGACGCTTCGGGCATCGTCGGCTTCCAGTTCGCGATCTCCGCCGCCATCACCGGGCAATTCGCCGTGGGAAAGGCCACGGGGGAGTTCATCGTCTCGTTCATCGGGGGAGCGCTGTTCGGCCTCGTCGTGGGCCTGTTCATCAACTGGCTGTTCGAGACGGTACGCTCGTTGGGCTGGGAGAACACCACCACCCGTATTCTGATGGAACTGTTCCTGCCCGTGCTGCTGTACGTCGGAGCGGAGGAATGCCATGTGTCCGGCATTCTTTCCGTGGTCGTGGCGGGTCTGCTGATCCGATTCGACCGCACCGGTATCGGCCCCAATGTGGCACGCACCAACATCGTCTCGTCAAGCGTGTGGGGCGTGCTGTCGTTCGCGTTGAACGGCGCGGTGTTCATTCTGCTGGGCATGCTGCTGCCGCAGGCCATGACGGCGAGCTGGTCCGACCCCGACGTCAGCAACAAGCAGCTGCTGACCGTGATCCTGCTCGTGACCGTCGTGGTGATCGCGCTGCGATTCATCTGGGTAGCGTTCATGCTGCGCATCGCACGCGACACCAAAACCGGCAAACGGCGCAAGATGTCGCCCGACCGTTGGCGTTCCGCGGCGGTCATGACCTTCGGCGGCCCCAAGGGCGCCATCACCCTGTCGCTGATGTTCACCATCCCCTACACCATCGCGGCCGGCGCGGAATTCCCCATGCGCGACGAACTGATATTCATCGCCGCCGGCGTAATCGTCATGACCCTGCTGCTGGCCAACTTCACCCTGCCGCTGCTGGCCCCGAACCATGCGGAGAACACGTCGTCCGAGATGTGCGAGGTCACCATCGAGGTGCTGCGGCGCACGGTGGAGGAACTCACCACCCGCATCACCCCGGACAACCGCCGCGCGGTGCTCATGGTCATCGACTCGTACACCAAACGCATCAGCCGTCTGAAGCAACTCGCCGGCATCACGGATTTGCAGGGCTACGAACAGCTCAAGCTTCAGGCGCTGTATTGGGAGAAGGAATTCGTGCGCAACAGGCAGGCCGAGGTCAAGGCGCATCCGAACCCCAACAAGGCGGTCCAGGAGCTGAATCTGGAAGCCTGCGAGCGCATGCTCGATCAGATCATGAATTCGCTGCGTCACGCGGCTGCGGACCCGGAGTCGGGTCATACCGTCTCCCAGATCCGCGGGCGTTTGCGCCGTTTCCAGCACCGGACCGGCAATGTCGTCAAGCGTGTGGGCAATCGTATTCGCCGTACCACGCCTTTGGTGAGTGAGGATCAGATCTTCGCGCATACGCAGGTGCTTCAGGTCGAGGCCATCGATCATGTCATCGGCCGGCTGAGCGAGGAGATGACCAAGGACACCTACAATACGGAATTCTGTTCCGCGCTTATTCTCGATTATCGACGGGCGGAGGCTTCGCTGAAGTCGCGTCCGAATGTTGAGGGCAGTACCGCCGCGGCCAGTCAGGCGGCGGATATCAAGCGCGACAGCTATGGCATCGAGCTCGGCATCGTGCAGGACATGCTTGAGGCCGGCGATATCACGCGTACGCAGGCCAGGACGCTGCGCCGCAATATCTATGTGATGCAGGTGGATGCGGATTCGGGTATGTGATCCGGGTCTGCCGGGGCGCTGCACGCGGAAACCCGGCAGGCCGGTTTTGCCTGGATTTGCTCTGATAAAAGGAAACCCCGGTGGGGTTACCACCGGGGACAGAGAAAGGAGAGAAGAAGAAGATTCAATTATCGGAGCCAATGGCCCGGGCCGAAGGCTTCGATTGCTTTCGACATGTTCCATATAACCGCATGTTTCTGTGCTTACCGATACGGTTGTCTGATAAATTCCTGAGAATTCCTGAACGCTTCCGATGCCAGGGGCATCGATTATGAACCGATAGGCCGCAGGCACTAGACTGACGGTCAGTACCGTTTCCGTTTTCGAGGAGCTTTCATGCTGTTGTCCGACCGCGACATTCTGGCCGCACAGGCCGAGGGCCATATTTCATTGGATCCGTGGACGCCCGAGATGGTGCAGCCCGCTTCGATCGATGTCAGGCTCGACCGTTTCTTCCGCTTGTTCAACAACCATGCCTACACCTATGTCGATCCCGCCGAGAATCAGGGCGAACTGACCGAACAGTTCGAGGTCAAGGCGGACGAGCCGTGGATTCTGCACCCGGGGGAGTTCGCGCTGGGATCCACATGGGAATATGTGAAGCTCGATGCCAGCATCGCGGCACGACTGGAGGGCAAGAGCTCGCTGGGCCGACTGGGCATCCTGACCCATTCCACGGCAGGCTTCATCGACCCTGGTTTCGAGGGGCATATCACGTTGGAGCTTTCCAACGTATCCACACTGCCGGTGAAGCTGTGGCCCGGCATGAAGATCGGCCAGATGTGCTTCTTCCAACTCAGCTCCCCGGCCGAGCATCCGTACGGTTCCGCCGGCGTCGGATCGCATTACCAAGGGCAGCGTGGACCGACACCGAGTCGTTCCTATGAGCACTTCTACCGCGCGCACATCTCCGACTGATCGACTTCGCAGACGGCGCACATCACTCGTTTCGGCGGCCTTTACCGGCCGCCTTCGCATATATAAGGAGCACAACCATGACCGATCCCAATGGCGAATTCAATTTCGACTTCCAGCACAAGCCCCATGCCGCCCGCCCGTCCGACGAGGAGACCACCATACTGAACCAGTCGCAACAGCAGACCTGGAGCACCGGGGCAACGCAGGCGTTCGCCCCCGGTGCGAATCCCGCTGTGGACCCTGCGGAGGAGCCCCGTGACTTGGGTGAGACGCAGGCCATGCCGCCGTTATGGGAATTCGAAGAGGGATTTGCGCCCGGTGCGCAAACGGCAGCACCTACGCAGGCCGTGCCGCAACCCGTGCAGTCCACGCAGGCAATGCAAGCCACGCAGGCAGCGCAACCCGCGCAACCCACTCAGGCCATGCCGCAGGTAGCACAGCCTACGCAGGCGTTCTCCACAATGCCGATGAATCAGGCCACGCCCATGACGCCGGCCCAACCGCAGGCAACCCAGGCGATGCCCGCCATGCCGTCGGCACAGGAAACCCAGACGATGTCGCCGTTGCAGGCCACGCAGGCCATGCCACAGAACGTACAGGGCATGCCGGGCACCATGTTCGCCGATCAGAACACCCAGTCCACGCAGGTCTTCAACCCCGAAACCATGCAGCCGCGCATGGCCGGACAGACCACCCCGCGTACCATCTCCACGCCAACGCAGCCCACGATTCTGCCGCCGAGCATTCCGCCCGAGGACGAGCAGGACGATGAGGACAAGGACGAATCGGGCTCAGGCAAGGGTTCGAAGAAGCTTTCCAAGGGGAAGATCGCCGGAATCGTCATTGCGGTCATCGTGGTCATAGCGCTTATCGCCGGAGGCGTGGCGTTCTTCCGGTCGAACAGCGGAAAACTCGCCTACGCCGCCTGCACAAGCGCGCAATCCTCGTACAACAGCGCCGTCAAGAAGCTGAATGCGGAAGTCACGAAAGCCCAGCAGAACGCGCCCGCCGCCGGAACCGTGGACAACCAGCAGACGCTGACCGACCTCAATCAGGCGATTTCCAATGCCTCGTCCGTCACCACCAAGGCCTCCTGCTCCGCGGACATGAAGAAAGCCGAGCTGAAAAGCAACACCACCAGCTTCAAGAACGCCGCCAAGCAGGCCAAGGAAGCGCGCACGGCAATCGAAGACGCCCTGGATGCGGCGAACGGCAGCAAGAGTGACAAGGACATCAGCGCGCTGAAATCTGATCTGAACGCCAATATCAGCAACGCGCAGACCGTGCTGAACAACTCCGCAGGCAAGGTCGCGGACGAAAGCACGCGCACCGCATTACAGAACGCGATCAGTAACGCGAACAACGTCGCAGGCCAGAGCAAGCCGGCCCAGTCCGATGTGAACAACGCAAAATCACAGCTGCAGAAGGCCACCTCCGACGTCAACGCCTCGATCAGCGCCAAGCAACAGGCCGATGCCGACGCGCAGCGCAGTCAGCAGGAACAACAGAACGCCAACAATCAGAACCAGAACCAAAACCAGAATCAGAACCAGAACTCCACGACCAACGGCCAGACCGACCAGGACCAGAACAGCCAATGCGACGGTTCCACGGACGGCTCCTGCCAGAGCAGCGATAACGGCAACTGATTCCCGAGCGGATCGGGCGAGGACCATCAGCCGGTCCCATACACGATAGATCCGCAACGGCTTTCAGAACGGCACCATCGGCAACGGGGTGCCGTTCTTTATTCGCCCCGTAACCCACCGCCCCATGCCATCAGCGGCATGCGGTATGACGCGGGGTGCTGGGACAATGGGACACATGGCACTTAAGAAAGGACCGACCAAGGGGTCGGGTGGAAAGCATAGGAACGCGCTTCGCGGCAAGGGACCGACTCCCAAGGCGGAAGATCGCGTGTATCACAAGGCATATGCGGCCAAGAAGGCTGCTGATCGACGCAAGATGTCCGATCCGCGACTGGCGGCTCGTCGTCGCGCCGACAAGTTCTCGACGGGCAACACCACGGATCTGGTATTCGGCCGCAACTCCGTGCTTGAGGCGCTGCGCGTAGGCGTACCGTCGAACACGCTGTACATGATGTCCCGCATCGAGCATGACGACCGCACCCGCGAAATCGTCAAGATCGCAGGCGCCCGTGGGCTGCGCATGATGGAAGCGGACCGTCTGGAGATGGATCGCATCGCCAGGTCCGGCAACCATCAGGGCGTGATTCTGAAGGTCGAACCGTACCAGTATTCCTCGCTGGCGGAGCTTGCCGACAGGGCCGACAAGAAGTCCCGCGCCATGGAGGCCGCCAACTCCGCGGCCGCGCGCATCAGCGCACGCCCGCTGTTCATCGCGTTGGACGGCGTGACCGACCCGCAGAACCTCGGCGCGGTGATCCGTTCCGCCGCTGCGTTCGGCGCCAATGGCGTGATTCTGCCGGAACGCCGTTCCGCTTCGGTGACCGCCGCCGCGTGGAAGGTGTCGGCCGGAGCCGCGGCCCATCTGCCGGTGTGCCGCGTGGTCAACCTCACCAAGGCCATCGAGGCGCTGAAGGCCCGTGGCTACTATGTGGTGGGTCTTGACGGCGGCGGCGACAAGCTGGTGGGCGAGACCGGCTTCGAAACCGATCCGTTGGTCGTGGTGCTCGGTTCGGAGGGCAAGGGCCTGAGCCGTCTGGTCCGCGAGGCTTGCGACGCCATCGCCGGCATTCCGATCTCCAGCCAAGTGGAATCCCTGAACGCGTCCGTCGCGGCTGGCATCAGCCTGTATGCCGTGGCCAATGAGCGCCGCAAGGCTGCCGACCGCTGATCATCCAATCGCTTGATCAGCACGGTGCCAGCAAGGCACGAATGATTATTGAATCGCCCTCTGGAGGTTCCAGAGGGCGATTTTTTATGACTTTTCCCAGCTTATAGCGGCGAACTCTCAGGAAATCCCAGCGGGGAACACAGCAACGGGTGGTTATATAGCAATTACCGAAGCAATTCGGGCGGAACCGCAAGGCCCGCATAATTCAATCTCTTCTTCTTTCTCCTTTTTCTTCTCTCCCCGGCGTTCCCCGCGCCGGGGTTTTCTTTTGCGCCCGGCTCGCCATGCCCGAACGGCTCGATGCATGCAGATATGCGTATCCCGCCCAGACAATCGTCCAGACGGGATATATATATAGCAGCCTAAGATCCATTCAGCGGATCCCCGGCGACGAGACGCCGATCAGTGGCTCCACACGACCGCATCGGGATCGTAATCGGGGTCGTAGCCGTCATCGTCGCCATAGGTGCTGTCATCGTCGATGACGCCCGAATCCGCTTCTTCCAGCAGGGCGCTGATGGCCTTGTCGTCGAGCTTGTAGTTCGGCAGCACGTTGTCGATATAGCTCTTCACCGCTTCCGCCATCGGCACGTCATGGCCGGCCTTTTCGGCCAAGTACCAGCGATGGGTCAGAACCTCGTGGAAGAACTGCGCCGGCTGGATCTGGGAACGGTATTCGCGCGGGATCATGCGGACGGTCGGTTCGAACACCTCACGCATCCAATCGGTAGCCACGATTTCCAGGTCCTCGCCCTCACGCCAGGTGGAGGCACGGTACGCGTCAAGATCGTTGAGCAGTCGACGTGCCTGGTTCTCCTGCACATCAAGGCCGGTAAGACGCAGCAACTTGCGGGACGCATAGCCGGCATCCACCACACGCGGACGGACCAGCACGCGCTTGCCGTCCTCGGTGGTCTTCATTTCCAGCTCGTCCACATCGAAGCCGAGATCGTTCAGCTTGTTGACGCGCTTCTCGATCTTCCACATCTCGTCGGGCTTGAACTTGTCGGTGTCGGTGAGCGCGCTCCACAGCGAATGGTAGCGGTCGACCAGACGGTTGCCGATCTCGATCTCGTCCACATCGCCCGGCAGCAGCTTGCCATAGCTCAGATCCATGAGTTCGCCGATGATGTTGGTGCGTGCCAGATCGATATCGTATTCGCGCTGGCCTTCCGTCAGATTGATCTGCAGGTCGCCGGTCTCGGCATCCACCAGGAACGCCGTGAACGCGTCGGCGTCACGCAGGAACAGCACGTTGGACAGGGACACGTCGCCCCAGTAGAAGCCGGCGAGGTGCAGGCGCACCATCAGCACGGCCAGGGCGTCGATCAGACGCTCGGCGGTATCGGGGCGAAGGTTGCGGGCGAACAGCGCGCGATACGGCAGGGAGAACTTCAGATGCTTGGTGACCAGAATGGCCTCCAGCGGCTCCCCGTTGCGGTCGTGGCGCCCGGTGACCACGGCGATCGGCGTGACTGCCGGCAGTTCCAGCTTCTGCAGACGGCGAAGGTTCTCGTATTCGCGTTCCGCCATCTGCTTGGTGATTTCCTTCATCGCGTAGACTTCATCGCCTACGTGCACGAAGCGCACAACGTGCCTTGAGATGCCTCGCGGAAGATTGGCCAAGAGATCCTGCGGCCAGGAGGCGAGCGGCTGGTACCACGGCAGCGTGAACATCTTCGGGTTGGAGCTCGCCGCTGTGATTTTCAGAGCCTGCGGTTCTGCCGCGTCGTCCGAATCGCCTTCCGCGTTCACGGAAGTCGCCATGGCGGCACGGGGGTCCAATTGGGACACATCATTTGGATTTGGGATCATGGCTCATGATTTTACCCGCGCCACCTCCCCATGGACTATGAATGAACTATCGTGTTCCATGATTGGCCGACGAGCGAATTGGCCGACGTGCACAGACCGTGCGGAAAGACAACAAAAGAAGCCCCGCATCATAGCGGGGCTTCTCCAACGAGACGGTTAGAGAGGAAGAGAAAACGTCTCGTTTAATGGTTGACCAGCTCAGTCGAGAATCTGGTCAAGTCTGAAACGACCGGCCTTGCGGCCCGTCACTCGACTCAGTTCAGACGCAGCTCGGTCGACGGAGCGAACAGGTGCATCTTGGCCGGATCGATCTTGATCTTGACGGTATCGCCGACCTTCGGCAGCGCACGCGGGTTCACACGAACCGTGGTGAGCTTGTTCTGGTCGGACATGACCTGGGTGGCCTCGGCGGCGGAGCCGTCGGTCAGGATGTTGCCGTAGATGTAGCCGTCGGAACCAAGATCCTCGATGTTGACGACCTTCAGGGAGAAGGCGTTCGGATCATCGGAGGTAGCCAGGGAGGCGTCTTCCGGACGGAAGCCGACGACGATCTGGCCCTTGTCCTCGGCGGTCAGCTTGTTGACGGCCTCGGCCGGCAGATCCACGGTATCCTCGCCGATCTTGGCCTTACCGTTCACCACCGGGTGGGTGTTGAGGTTCATGGACGGGGAGCCGATGAAGCCTGCGACGAAGACGTTTGCCGGGTGATCGTACAGCTCGGTCGGAGCGCCGACCTGCTGCAGAACGCCAAGCTTGATGACGGCGATGCGGTCGCCCATCGTCAGAGCCTCGGTCTGATCGTGGGTCACGTACAGGGTGGTGACACCCAGCTGACGCTGCAGAGCGGCGATCTGGGTACGGGTCTGCACACGGAGCTTGGCGTCGAGGTTCGACAGCGGCTCATCCATCAGGAAGACCTTCGGCTTACGAACGATTGCACGACCCATGGCCACGCGCTGACGCTGACCACCGGACAGAGCCTTCGGCTTACGGTCGAGGTACTCGGTCAGATCCAGGATCTTGGCGGCTTCCTCAACGCGCTTGCGAATCTCGTCCTTCGGGGTGCCGGCGATCTTCAGGGCGAAGCCCATGTTGTCGGCGACGGTCATGTGCGGGTACAGCGCGTAGTTCTGGAACACCATTGCGATGTCGCGATCCTTCGGCTGCATGGTGGTGACATCCTTATCACCGATGCGGATGCTGCCCTTGTTCACTTCCTCAAGGCCAGCAAGCATGCGCAGGGTGGTGGACTTGCCGCAGCCGGACGGGCCGACGAGCACAAGGAACTCACCATCCTTGATATCAAGATTCAGATTATCCACAGAGGGCTTGTCGTTGCCCGGGTAGATACGAGTGACGTGGTCGAATACGACTTCTGCCATAATTGCAATCCTTTCAGAGGCAGGTACGTGCCTCACGATCCGTTGTAAAGGGATTTTCGGTGCTTCGATCTGTGAATCACCTGCCCGTTCGCATCGCTGCAAACATTCAGGCAAACCGCAAACTTCTGCGTTTACTTGTTTGGTTTTGGGTTCAGCGAGGTCCTCCTCGTTGAGCCTTCTGCCTACTATACACGTTCACCCTGATCCGTCAATCGGCATGTTTCACACCCGACGGTCGAATGTGAGCCATATCACATTACATAGCCGGCAACCGTAATGCCGGCATACACGGCCGTTTCACCACACAGTCGAGCCCGCGGCCAACAAAAAACGGGCGGCGGAATCATCCGCCACCCGTTTGAGGTTTTTGCTATCTGCCGTATCGGTCGTATCAGTCGTCGCCGAGTGTGATGTGCACGCCGCCGACCAGCGAGCTCACCACGTTGTAGATCAGTGCGACGATGGACGCGAGCAGGGTGAACAGCACGATTTCGACGATGGAGAAGATCGTGACCGCGGAGAGCACCGAGCTCAGCGAGAACACGTCGGTGAGGTTCAGTCCGCCGGCGTCAAGACCGGTGGAGGCGACGATCTGCGTGAGCTGGTCGAATACGCCGATCACGTTCAGCAGCATCCAGATCAGGCCCGCCGCGATGACCTGGATGATGCCCCATGCAAGCGACATCATGAACGACACCTTGGCGACGCTCCACGCGTTCAGGCGGGTGAGCGACAGGTTCATACGACGTGCGCGCGGCGTTCCGCGCTTGCCGCTCGGAGCCGGACGCACCGGAACACCGGTGGGCGTGGTCGAGGTCGCCTTCGGGAAGGTATGCGGCTTCTCGACGGCGGGGGACTGGCTCGACACGGAACGTGCCTCGCGCGGAGCGTCGACCGTATCGCGCGGCTGATCGGCCGCCGCGGCCACGTTGGCGTTCGCCGGAGCCTCGGCGGTTTCGGGGGTCACGTTCTCTTCAGGCTTGTCGTCGCTCATGTTGCTCCTTCATGCTTCGCTATCTCTAGCCGAGACTAGCAATCTTTACCGACGATTACTCGGCATCGGCCCCGGTGTTCACATTCTGTCCGTCAACGGGCTGCCCGGCCGGCTGATCGGCGGAATCGGACGGCTCGGACTGGCCTGCGGGCTGGGCGTCGTCCTGCTCGTCGGCATCGTCCTTGTCGGCATTCAGCGCGATGGAGATGATCTCGTCGTTCTTGTCGGGCTTGGCAAGCGTGACACCCTGCGTGTTACGGCCGGTGCGCTTGACCTCGGCCACATCGGAACGGATCACCTTGCCGGACTTCATGATGGCCATCACCTGGTCGTCTTCGGAGACGATCAGCGCGCCGACCAGGGAGCCGCGGCCTTCGGCCAGCTGCAAAGCCTTGACGCCGTAGCCGTTGCGCCCCTGCAGACGGTATTCGCTGACGGCGGAGCGCTTGGCGAAGCCCTCGTTGGTGACCACAAGCAGATCCTTGTCGGAATCGCCCCACACCACATCCATGGCCAGCAGCTCGTCGCCGTCGCGGAACTTCATGCCCTGCACGCCGGCGGTCTGGCGGCCCATCGGGCGCAGCTGCTCATCATTGGCTTCGAACTTCAGGCTCATGCCCTGCCTGGACACCAGGATGATCTCGTCATCGGCGTTGCACAGCGCGGCGCCGATGAGCTCGTCGGCGTTCTCGCCGTTCTCGTCGGTCATGAGACGCACCGCGATCAGGCCGCCCTGGCGCGGGGAATCGTATTCAGCCAGTGCGGTCTTCTTCACCTTGCCGGAACGGGTGGCGAGCACCAGGTACTTGGCGACCTCGTAGTTCGGGATCGACAGCACGGTCTGGATGGTCTCGCCCGGGCCGAACTGCAGCAGGTTCGCCACATGCTGGCCCTTGGAATCACGCGATCCCTCCGGCAGTTCGTAAGCCTTCAAACGGTACACGCGACCCTTGTTGGTGAAGAACAGCAGCCAGTTGTGCGTGCTGGTCAGGAAGAAGTGGTCGACCACATCGTCCTCACGCAGCTTCGCGCCCTTGATGCCCTTGCCGCCGCGATGCTGTGCACGGTATTCGTCGGCCTTGGTGCGCTTGATGAAGCCGGAGTGCGTGACAGTGACCACCACGTTCTCCTCGGGGATGAGGTCCTCGACGTTCATCTCGCCGCTGAACGGCAGGATCTTGGTGCGGCGGTCGTCGCCGTACTTGGCCACGATCTCGTCGAGTTCGTCGCCGACGATCTTGCGCTGGCGGCCCGGGTTGGCGAGGATGTCGTTGTAGTCGGCGATCTTGCGCATGAGCTCGTTGTGCTCGTCGACGATCTTCTGCGCTTCCATGTTGGCCAGTCGCACCAGCTGCATCGACAGGATGGCGTCGGCCTGGATCTGGTCGATGTCGAGGAATTCCATCAGCTTCGGGCGTGCGTCCTCACGGCCCTGGCTGCTGCGGATCAGCTTGATGACCTCTTCGATGGCGTCGAGTGCCTTGAGCAGACCCTGCAGGATGTGATCGCGTTCCTCCGCTTCGCGCTTGAGATAGGCGGTACGGCGTGCGATCACGTCGATCTGGTGGTTGATCCAATGGCGGATGAACGCGTCGAGGCTCAGCGTGCGCGGCACGCCGTCGACCAGCGCCAGCATGTTGGCGCCGAAGGTCTGCTGCAGCTGGGAATGCTTGTACAGGTTGTTGAGCACGACCTTCGGCACGGCGTCGCGCTTGAGCACGAGCACCAGTCGCTGGCCGGTACGGCCGGAGGTCTCGTCGCGCATATCGGCGATGCCCTGGATCTTGCCGTCGCGAACGGCCTCGCGGATGGAGGCGACCAGCCTATCGGGGTTGACCTGGTACGGCAGCTCGGTGACGACCAGGCACATACGGCCCTTGATCTCTTCGGTGTTGACCACGGCGCGCATGGTGATCAGGCCGCGGCCGGTACGGTACGCCTGCTCGATGCCCTTATGACCGAGGATGGTGGCGCCGGTTGGGAAATCCGGCCCCTTGATGATGCGGATCAGGTTGTCGAGCAGTTCCTCGCGGCTGGCTTCCGGGTGATCGAGCGCCCAGTGCACGCCTTCGGCGACCTCGCGCATGTTGTGCGGCGGAATGTTGGTGGCCATGCCGACCGCGATGCCGGACGAACCGTTGCACAGCAGGTTCGGGAATCGCGCCGGAAGCACGGTCGGCTCCTGGGTCTTGCCGTCGTAGTTGGGCAGGAAGTCGACGGTGTCCTTGTCGATGTCACGCACCATTTCCATGGCGAGCGGTGCCATGCGGCATTCGGTGTAACGCATTGCCGCGGCCGGATCGTCGCCGGGGGAGCCGAAGTTGCCCTGACCGTCGACGAGCATGTAGCGCATGGACCAGGACTGCGCCATACGCACCAGGGTGTCGTAGATCGCGGAGTCGCCGTGCGGATGGTACTTACCCATGACCTCGCCGACCACGCGGGCGCACTTGGAGTAGCCACGATCGGGGCGGTAGCCGCCATCGTACATGGCATACACCACGCGGCGATGCACCGGCTTCATGCCGTCGCGCACGTCGGGCAACGCTCGATCCACGATCACGCTCATGGCGTAGGCGAGGTAGGATTCGCGCATTTCCGTCTGCAGGTCGCGCACCTGGATACGCTCGCCGGTCATCAGACCGTAATCGGTGTTGTCCGCTTCCTGCGGGCTGAGCGGTTCCATCGAACCGTCCGGCACGAACTGGCCGTTTTCATTGTTGTTTTCGTCTGCCACTTTTCCTCCGTAGCTATGCTTCCCGTCGGGAAGCTGCCGGCCAGTCGGCCGACCGGGGGAGAAGCCCGACAACGGCTTCTCCCGTTACGTTCCTATGCCCGCCAGGCTTCCATATGGCGACCGGTGTCGCTTCGAAGGCCGGGCGGGGATCGTCAGATGCGCTCAGGCATCGATCCAGCTGACGTTGCGCGCGTTGCGCTGGATGAACAGTCGACGCGGCTCGACCTCGTCACCCATCAGCATGGAGAAGGTCTCGTCCGCGGCTTCCGCGTCCTCGATCTGCACCTGCTTCAGGATGCGATGCTCCGGATCCATGGTGGTCTCCCACAGCTCCTGGTAGCTCATCTCGCCCAGACCCTTGTAACGCTGGATGCCTTCGCCCTTCGGCAGCTGGCGGCCCTTCGCCTTGCCTTCGGCGAGCACGCGGTCACGTTCGGCGTCGGTATAGACGAAATCATGCGCGCCCTTGGTCCACTTGAGCCGGTACAGCGGCGGCATGGCCACGTACACGTACCCGGCGGTGATCATCGGTCGCATGTAGCGGAAGAACAGCGTCAGGTTCAGCGTGGCGATGTGGGCGCCGTCGACATCAGCATCGGCCATGATGATGACCTTGTGGTAGCGCACCTTGTTGATGTCGAAGTCCTCGCCGTAGCCGCCGCCGACCGCGGTGATCAGCGATTCGATGGTCTCGGACTTCATCATGCGGTCGAGGCTCGCGCGCTCGGTGTTCAGGATCTTGCCGCGCAACGGCAGAATCGCCTGGGTGATGGGGTTACGGCCCTGGATGGCGGAACCACCTGCGGAATCACCCTCCACGATGAACAGCTCGCATTCCTCCGGATTGTTGGACTGGCAGTCCTTGAGCTTGTCCGGCATGCCGGCGGATTCGAAGATCGACTTGCGGCGGGTGTTCTCGCGCGCCTTCTTGGCGGCCAGGCGTGCGCGGGAGGCCTCGATGGCCTTCTGGATGACGTTCTTCGCCTCGGTCGGATGTGCGTCGAACCAGTCGCCGAGCTTGTCGGTCATCACGCGCTGCACGAAGGTCTTGGCCTCGGAGTTGCCGAGCTTGGTCTTCGTCTGGCCTTCGAACTGCGGGTTGGTGAGCTTGACGGACACGACCGCGGTCAGGCCTTCGCGCACGTCGTCGCCCGACAGGTTCTCGTCCTTGTCCTTAAGGATGTTCTTCTCACGCGCATAACGGTTGACCAGCGAGGTCAGCGCGGCGCGGAAGCCCTCCTCGTGGGTGCCGCCCTCGGTGGTCGAGATGGTGTTCGCGAAAGTGTGCACGGATTCGGAGTATGCGGTGGTCCATTGCATGGCGATCTCGGCGGAGATGCCCAGCTTCAGATCCTCGGCGTCGAAGTTGATGACCTCGTCCTCCACCGGCACGGCCTTGCGGGACTTCACCAGGTAGTCCACGTAGTCCTTGATGCCGTTGACGTACTGATAGGTGACGGTCTGATGCAGCTCCTCCGCAGCATTGTCGCCATCGCCGGCCACCTCGTCGCCGGCCTCGTCCAGCTGGCGAAGATCGGTCAGGGTGATCTTCAGGCCCTTGTTCAGGAACGCCATCTGCTGGAAGCGGCTGCGCAGCGTCTCGAAATCGTATGTAGTGGTCTCGAAGATCGCCGGATCGGCCCAGAACGTGACGGAGGTGCCGGTGGATTCGCCGTCCGCCATGGGCTGTCCCTTGGCCAGCGGCGCCGTGGGGTGCTGGTCCTTATAGGTCTGGGTCCAGTGGAATCCCTGGCGGCGCACCTCGACGTCCACGCGGGTGGACAGCGCGTTCACCACGGAGATGCCCACGCCATGCAGGCCGCCGGAGACCGCGTAGCCGCCGCCTCCGAACTTGCCGCCGGCGTGCAGCTTGGTCATGACCGTCTCCACGCCGGAGATGCCTTCGCCCGGCACGATGTCGACCGGGATGCCGCGGCCGTCGTCCACGACGCGGATGCCGTTGTCCGGCAGGATCGTCACTTCGATGTGGCTCGCGAACCCGGCCAGAGCCTCGTCCACGGAATTGTCGACGATCTCGTACACCAGATGGTGCAGGCCTCGCGGGCCGGTTGAGCCGATGTACATGCCCGGACGGATGCGCACGGCCTCAAGTCCTTCGAGAACCTTCAGGTCGGAGGCGTCGTAATGTTCGGGAGTCATCGACTCGTCGAGCTCTCCGGCCTGCAGTTCGGCATTATTGATATGTTCGTCTACGGCTTTGAGCTGTTCTTCTTTGCTCGTAGCATTCTCCAGCGAATCCGCCAAGGAGCTTCCTTCCTGCGTCACTGGCTCGCGAAGGGGTTTTTCGCGGTCCATTACCTCAAAAACGCCTTCTAAGGCCCCTTGAGGCGTTTTGACTATACTGCATGTGATTCTAGTCATGTGCCACGACTAGCGCTGTATACAGCCGTTAACGACGTTTGCCCCATTTTCTGGTGTATCCGACCGACGGCCCACTCACCCGAATCTCCCTGATCGGCAGGCCTTCGAGTTTTTCGGTGATGGTGGCGGTGAGCTGCGGAATGAGAAAGGTCAGCTGCGTGGCCCACACCTGGGATTCGGCCCCGATGGTCAGCACGCCGTCACGGAAACTCACCACGCGTGAATGCTGCGCGATGGCGGGCCCCACCACCTGATCCCAATGGTTGTTGAGCTGCGAGATCTTCAGATGGGGAATCCAGTTGCCGTTTTTGGCGATGGCCGCGGCCACACCGCCCAGCTTGGCCGGATCGCGGCCGGGCTTGCCGAAGTTCTCCCATGCGAGTTCGGCGCGCATCCGCCGGAGCTTGCGCGAATCCTCGCGTCTGGCGTACCGTTCGAACACTTGGGCCGGCAGGGTGCTCTGATTGAGTTTCAGCGTCACCGTTATCGGCGGTTTCATGACTGCTCGCCCCCATGTGGCATCGGGATCGCACTGACATCAAAGATGTCCTGTTGCGCCTTCAGCGAGGCGACATCGATGATGTTCGCCTTGCCGTCCTGGGGAATGTCGCCCTTGGCCGCCGCCGTGACGAGCACCTGATCCTGATCGTTGGCGAATGCGAGAATCTGGCGCCGGCGCGACTCATCCAATTGCGCGAACACATCATCGAGGATCACGACGGGCTTGGTGCCGCGCGATTCGGCGATCGCCTCGAACAACGCCATCTTCAATGCCAGCGCCATGGTCCACATCTCGCCGTTCGATGCGAATTCCCGAGCCGGCTCGCCGTCAAGCAACACCGAAAAGTCGTCGCGCTGCGGCCCGATGAGGTTCACGCCGCGAGCCACCTCTCCCGGGTAAAGACGCTGGAAATGCTCGGAAATCTCCAATTCCGGGCTGTCACCGCCGAGTACTTCGGCGAACGACGGCTCATATTCGATGCGCGCCTCGCCCTGCCCCGATGCCAAGCGCGCATAGATGTCGTGGAAGGGCTCGGCCAAAGTGTGCAGGATCTCGGCGCGCATTCGCGTCAGGGCGACGCCGGCCTCGATGAACTGCCCCGTCCAGACTTCCAGACCGCTGAGCACCGCATCGGCGGATCCCTCATGCTGCCCAAGCTGCTTGAGCAGTGCGGCGCGCTGGCGTGCGATCTGAGTGAACCGCTGCAACAGACCGGCATAGCCGGTGAGCAGCATGCCGGCGCTTTGATTGAGGAATCCGCGTCGGGTAGCGGGGTCGGCGCTCACCAGCCGCTGGTCGTCCGGTGTGAACGACACGGAGGGGACAAGCCCGACCACATCGCGCAGATACTGCGACGGACCGGAGTTGATCCTCGCACGGTTCGCGCCACGGGCCGCGATCGTCACCTCATAGGTGGTGACGGTTCGAGCGGGGTCGGTGCCGTCCGTATTGCCATCGGCATGGGCGTTGACGCGGATGGTCGCCTTGCCTTCGCCCCGTTCCACAAGCGGCAGCGAGGAGGATACCCTGTGGCTGCCGCCCGTGGACAGCACCTCCACGGCCTCGACCAGGTTGGTCTTGCCCAGGCCGTTCGGACCATACAGCACGTTCACGCCGGGCTGGAAATCGACCACGACCTGGTTCCAGGAACGGAAGTGGTCGAGGGCAAGACGCGAAATGTACATGATGTTCTGGCTTGGGGTAGGAGGCGGGGTTGCCGCCGGTGTGTTCGGGGGTTGGTGCAGCTGTATCAGTTATTGAAACGCATCGGAACGAGCAGGTAGCGGTAGTCCATGGATTCGTCGGAATCGGCCTCCTGCTGTCCGTTGAATTCCACGGGCTTGACGGCGGTGGTGAGCTTCATGCGCACGTAGGGCTCGCTGATGGCGCTCAGACCGTCAATAAGGTACGACGGGTTGAAGGCGACGGTGATGTCATCGCCGTCCATGTCGACGTCGATGATCTCCTTGGCCTGGGCCTCGTCCACGGCACCCGCGCTCAGGGTGAGTTCCTGCCCGGAGAAGACCATGCGGATCGGGGCGTCACGCTCCGCGACCAGCGCGACGCGCTTGATGGCGCCGATCAGCGCCTGCTTGTCGATGACGGCCTGGATCGGGTAGTCGTCGGCGAACAGACGGTCGACTGCGGGGAATTCGCCGTCGATGAGTTGGGTGGTGGAGGAACGGCCGGCGTTGTCGAAGCCCAGCAGCGACGGGTTCTGCGTATCGAAGTCGAGGGTGAGGTTCTGGCGCTCGTCGAGGGAGCGGGAGATGTCGCGCAGCAGCGAGCCACGGACCAGCGTGGTGGTGCTCACATCCGGATCCTGCGGGCTCCAGGAGAAGGTGGCGCGAGCCAGACGGAAACGATCGGTGGAGGTCAGAACCACCTTGTTTCCTTCGAACTGCATGCGCACGCCGGTGAGCACCGGGCGGTTCTCCTCACGGGAGACCGCGACGCAGGCCTGCGACACGGCCTGCACGAAGGTCGGGGCATCGACCTGGCCGAGCATGCGCGGCATGGTCGGCAGATCCGGGTATTCCGCGGCGGGCATGAGCTGCATGGTGAAGGTGGACTTGCCGGAGGTGATGGTCAGTGTGGTGCCGTTGGAGGCAAGATACGTTTTCTCGGAAGGCAGGGATTTCGTGATGTCGGCGAGCAGCTTGCCCAGCACGAGGATGGTGCCGGGTTCGTCGACGCCGGCTTCGATGTGATGGCGAGCGGAAATTTCGTAATTGAACGCGGAAAGCTGCAAAACCCCATCCACTGCATCGAGACGGATGCCGGCGAGGATTGGGTTGGACGGACGGGTATCGATGACCCTAGTCGTCCATGCCACTGCATCGGCGAGGGCTGCGGAATTGACTTCGACCTTCATAAAAGCCTGCTTTCAATGTGAAGAACTTGTGAATATGGGTGTTTCTTGAGCTGGAATTCATTGTAGCGGTCTGAAGCGGGTTGTTTTCGGGACGGCTCCATCGCGTTATTGTTATTGCGATGAGAACAGGTACACACGTAAGTAATACTCGTAATAAGGCACGGTGGATATGTGGGTAACTTGCGAAAACCGTTCTGCCGACTCACATTGTGGATAAGTGGGTGGATGTGGATAACTCGAAGAGTCATGTGTATAACCAGCCGACTTATCCACAGCCGTTTTGGGCGCTCGAAGTTATCCACAATCGCCTCGTCATTATCCACGAGTTATCCACAATGAAACGGGCGGTCGTCCACGACTTATTCGCAGGCTTTACCCACATTTGTGAATAACTATGTGGATAACTTTTTTCAAAATTTCCGGCTCCGCCGGAGTGTTGCGGCTGGGAGAATCGTTCTGAGCGACCGAAAACGGCGTTTTGGGTAAACCACCCCGAAAAACGCGAAAAACCGTCTCTCAGAACGATTCTCAGAGACGGCGCTTGAATTTTCCGCGAATTTAGTTGGAGCCCTGCTTCAGACGGACGGTAAGCTCCATGACGTAGTTGTAGATATCCTGCCGCTGCTGCATCTCGTTGGTGATGCGGTCGCAGGCATGCATGACCGTGGTGTGGTCCTTGCCGCCGAACACCTTGCCGATATCCACCAGGCTCATGCTGGTCATCTCACGGGTGAGATACATGGCGATCTGGCGGGCCAACGCGATGTTCTTCATGCGGGAACGCCCGACGATGTCGTCGAAGGTGAGATGGAAGTACTTCGCCGCCTGGCTGATGATGTCCGTGGGCTTGATCTCCACATCGGTGGTGAAGAAATCCTGCAGCGTCTGCTCGGCCATGGCACGGGTCACCGGCTGGTTGCTCAGCGACGCCACGGCGGTCACTCGCGTCAATGCGCCTTCGAGCTCTCGGATGTTCTCCGTGAACCGTTCGGCGATCAGGTCGAGCACATCGTTGGGGATGTTGCTGTGGTTCATGGAGGCCATCATGCGAAGGATCGCGATGCGGGTCTCAAGATCCGGCGGCTTCACATCCACGGTCAGACCGGAATCGAAACGCGAGATAAGACGTGCCTCGAACCCCTTGAGGTTCTTCGGCGCCACATCGGATGCGATGACGATGCGCTTGTTCGCCTGGTGCAGGGCGTTGAACGTATGGAAGAACTGTTCGAGGGTTGCTTCCTTGCCGCCAAGGAACTGGATGTCGTCGATAAGCAGCACGTCCACGCTGCGGTACCTGCGGTTGAATTCCGCGATACGACCCTGGCTCTGGGATGGGATCTGCAGCGCCTCGATGAATTCGTTGAGGAATTCCTCGCTGTTGACGTAGCGCACCTTGAGTGTCGGATCCTTGACCAGCGCGTAGTTGCCGATGGCATTGAGCAGATGGGTCTTGCCCAGGCCCGATCCGCCGTAGATACACAACGGGTTGAAGTCCTTGCCGGAGCCTTCCGCCACGGCCAGCGCCACGGTGCGGGCGAAGCGGTTCGAGTCGCCGGGGACGAAGGTATCGAAGGTCGCGTTCTTATTGAGATGCGTCTCGGGATCGCGCTGCACCTTGTTGCGGTCGACGCTGAACTGTCCCTCGACATCGCCGCCGACCTGCGGCTGCAGCGCCGAAGGAACGGTCGGCACGGGGCCTGCGGTTCCGAAGGGCTCCTTGCTCAGATCAGCAAGCGAGGGGGAGGGGCCGTTCAACGGTAGTTCGGGCTGTTCCTCCACACGGGCCGTCTGCTTCGGCTTGGCCTGCGGTTCCGGCTCGGGCTCGATCTTCGGTTCCGGCGCGGTCTGCGGCGGAACGATCTTGAAGGCGGGGAACATGTCCTGGCCGGTGACGATCTTCAGCGCCTCAAGCAGCGATTGCATGAGCTCGTTCTCCAGCGCCTGACGCGTGCTGGCATTATCGACGCACAGCACGATGGTCGTTCCGTACACGGCCTCGGGCGAAACCCCTTCCAGCCAGCCCTTGTCGCGGGGGGAGAGGGATTTCTTATGTCTCAACAGCGTAAGGGCGTCTGACCAAATATTCTTGGCCTGCACTGCTGGGTTCTCGGCGTCCATGGTCATGACACTCCTTTCTCGCCTCTTCCAAGTAGGGACACTCAGACAACTATTGTTACTCGCACCGCATGAGTTATCCACCGCCTAGCGTGTTGCAATTACTGCGTTATGCGCGGCAAATGCGTAATTTGTGGATAACTTTCGCCCGTATTCCCGTGCCGTTGCAACGGTTTACGGCATGTCGTGCGGGTTTGCCGGGCATGGAACATAACCGCTGAGTTGACGTTAGGGCAGGGGTGAGAGTAGTTTTATAGAGCTTGACTCACGTGAGAGCCGCGCGCAAGCGTGGCCGAAGAAACCTAGGAGCTAATTATGAAGAGGACCTTCCAGCCCAACAACCGTCGTCGTCACATGAAGCACGGCTTCCGTCTGCGCATGCGCACCCGTTCCGGCCGCGCCGTGATCAACCGTCGCCGCGCCAAGGGCCGCAAGAACCTGTCTGCCTGATTGTCGCTGCTGACGGCATCGTTACCGTGGAACGGTTGAAGAGCCATAGCGATTTCGTCGCCGTACTGAAACGACGCCGCAAGGTCTCGCGTCATGATTTCATCGTGCATTACGCGATGCGCGATGAGGCCAAGGCGCATGGTGTTGCGACGCCTGGTGCACGACGGATGGGGCTTGCCGTATCCAAATCGGTCGGCAATGCCGTCACACGCAATTCAGTTAAGCGCCGTTTCCGCGTACTGGCTTCGCGTTACGAGCATACGTTGCCTGAGGGCATCGATGTGGTGTTGCGTGCGAAGCCGTCCGCAGCCAGCGCTTCCTTCCAGTCACTGGAACATCAGATGGCCACCGGATTCGAAGCGGTGGCCATGAAGATTCAGCAGGACTGATATGAGTATCGCCGGCGATGCGATCGTGCATCTGATTCGCTGGTATCAGCGGCATTGGTCGGCGAAGCGCGCCGCGCCATGCTGCAAGTTCTACCCGAGTTGCTCCAATTATGCGATTCAGGCTGTGCGGCGTTATGGCGCATTCCGTGGGGGATTGCTGGCTGTTCTACGCTTATTGAGATGCCTGCCTTGGAGTTGTGGGGGCATCGATGATGTTCCGCAGCGCTATTCCGTTTTTTATAGATTTCCGTGGTCGAAGGCACACGAGGAGCCTCGACTCACTCCTCTGGTCGTAGACGATAAGGAGAATGGCCTGTAATGGGTAATCAAGATCAATTCCTCCTCGATAGCGGGTTCTGGGGCTGGCTATACAAGCTCCTGACGCCGATCGAGTGGCTCATGACGCAGATCATGGCCGTATTCCACAAGTTCATGGTCATGCTTGGCATGCATCCGATCGGTTTCTCGTGGGTGCTGTCCATTATCTTCCTGGTGCTGGTGGTTCAGGCCTGTGTGTTCCCGCTGTTCTATAAGTCCATCAAGGGTATGCGCAAGATGCAGGCCCAGATGCAGGTGCTGCAGCCCAAGCTGATGCGCATCCAGAACAAGTACAAGGGCAAGAACGATCCGGCCAGCAAAGAGGCCATGCAGCGCGAGACGATGAAGCTGTATCAGGACACCGGCGCGAACCCGATGGGCGGCTGCACCTCCATGCTGCCTATGTTCGTGCAGGGCCCGGTCTTCATGTGCATGTTCTACATGCTGTCCGCCATCCCGTACATCGCACGCGGCAAACGCGCGGCGCTTGGCGCATTCGATGTCGAAACGGCCAAGGAATTCACCTCGACTACGGTGTTCGGCGTGAACGTGGCGGATAACTTCACCACGGCAGCCGCCTCCGGCAAGGTCGTCATCGGCATCTTCGTCGCGCTGATGTGCTTCTGCCTGTGGCTCATGCAGTACAACAGCATGAAGCGCAACATGCCGCAGAACAACGCGCAGAACAAGCAGGCCGAGACGATGCAGAAGATGATGCTCTGGATCTTCCCGATCATGTACATCTTCTCCGGTGTCGCCATGCCGTTCGCTGTGCTGGTGTACTGGCTGACCAACAACGTGTGCAACCTGCTGCGTTCCGTGTGGCAGATCTACGCCTTCCCGACGCCCGGTTCCCCGGCAGCCGAAGCCAAGGAGCACCGCGACCACAAGAGGGAGAACGAGCGCCGCGCCCGCGCCGGCGAGCCCTCGATCGAGGAGGAGGAGCTGCAGAAGGCCAAGGCCGAGGCCGAGCGGAAACTCACCCAGGGCTATCAGCGAGAGCAGCCCCATCGCAAACGCAAAAACAAAAAGAAGAAGTGACGATAAGGTCTGATGTTTCACATGAAACATCAGACCTTATTCTGACTTTGGGCTGTCGTTGAGCAATTCCGGCAGCTGGTTTAGACTGGTACCTATACGCGCCAAAAAGGAGAATACATGGCACAGGATGACGAGAAGACCTTGGATCAGCTCAACGAGGAAGCTGATATCGCCGCCGATTATCTTGAAGGGCTTCTGGATATCGCCGACTACGATGGCGATATCGAGATGGGTGTCCGCAATGGTCGCCCAACGGTGCAGATCGTCGCCGATGACGATACCGACATCAAGCATCTGATCGGACGTGACGGCGAAGTGGTCGACGCTCTGCAGCAGCTGACCAGGCTTGCGGTCCAGCAGAAGACGGGCGAGCGTTCCCGTCTGATCGTCGACGTCGACGGTTTCCTGAAGCGTAAGCGTCAGCGCCTGCACGACATCGCCCTGGACGCGATCGACGAAGTCCGGGAGACCGGCGAGCCCGTTGACCTCAAGCCGATGAATTCGTTCGAACGCAAGGTGGTCCACGACGTCGTCCGCGAGGAGGGACTGAAGTCCCGCTCCCACGGCGAAGAGCCTCATCGCCATGTGACCATCTACCTGAAGGCCTCCGCGGCCGAGGCCGAGGACGACGAGTAACGATCCATACGCAAGCGGGGAGCCCATAGCGCTATGGGCTCCCCGCTTGCGTATGGGCGGGAGAGCAAACGACAACGAGCAGTAATCAAACGAGCAGGCGAGTAGGAAAGAGCAGTGCCGATGGCAGATGAACTGAACGGTTCTCCGATTCTCAAGGAAGTGCTGGGCGACGCATTGCCCAAGCTTGAGGTGTTTCACGCGAAGCTGGAGCAGGAAGGCGAGCCGCGAGGCCTGATAGGCCCGAGGGACGTCGACATCATCTGGGAACGTCATATCCTCAATTCCGCGGCCATTGTGCCGTTCGTCCGCGAAACGACGGATGGCATGCGGTTCAAGACGGTCGCCGATGTCGGCAGCGGCGGCGGGTTCCCCGGCATCGTCGCGGCGGCGTGCCTGCCCGATCATGAGTTCACGCTGATCGAGCCGATGGAGCGTCGCGTCGAATGGCTCACGGAATGTGTGGACGAGATGGGGCTTGAGAATGTCTCGATCGTCCGTGCGCGGTCGGAGGAGGTCATCACGGTGCTTCGTAAGGATCGCAGCATGCACCCCTATGCCGTGGTCACTTGCAGAGCCGTGGCACCCATGACGAAGCTTTCCGGGTGGACCCTGCCGCTGCTCAAGCCGCAGGGACGCCTGGTGGCGTTAAAGGGCCGTTCCGCGCAGGCGGAGATCGACAAGGCCGCCAAGATGATCGCCAAGTACAAGGGTGTGCGTCCGCGCGTTGTGGAGGCGCCTGTGGGCCCGGGACTGGAGCCCACGCATGTTGTGCTGGTGGATAGGAAATAGGTGCCAGGCAAGTGCCTGTGAGAGCGCATAGTCGGTGATGCCGGAAGCGGTGCCCGTGGTTGCATATGCGGCTGCGGGCACCGCTTTTTTGTTTGCGCGGGTTGTGGGGTGCGCGGGGAATCTCCACTATTGGCAATGTGTTGCATGAGATTGCGATGTGCACGGCGGCGGACGGGTCGATATTCGCGACGGCCGGCATGGTGACAGGCGAAGGCGTGTAGGCGCTGGCCTGGTATGGGGAAGATGAGTGGCTGAAAGCGGTTTAGCGGGGGAGTGTGGTTCAGTGTGGAATCAGGGTGCAACGAGCGATGCTTGGCACCGTTCGTAGAGGAGTTATCCACAAAATCAGGTGGATGAAAAAGTTATCCACAGGTTTTTCCTTAGGCAGTTGATAGTCGGGAAATCGTTGAGCTACCAAGCTTTTCGCGCGATTCCGATGTGGGTTATGCACAAAAATCACCGGATTTATCCACACTTATCCACAATTTGGCCTCTTTATCCACATTTCTTACGTCTGTGCACGCATTTTGCCCGATAATATGGCGATATCCGTGCGATATATATGCAACGAGGGCCTCGACTCATGCCGCCGAGACCCTCGTTATATGCTATGGAAACAGAGTACGAATCGTCAGTCCGCCTGTTCGGCAAGATATGTCTGCGCGTCAAGTGCCGCACGGCACCCCATACCCGCAGCGGAGATCGCCTGACGATACACGCTGTCGACGCAATCGCCCGCGGCGAAGACGCCCGGGGTGCTGGTCCGCGTGCTTGCCCCGTCGACGGTGATGTAGCCGGACTGATCGCGCTGCACCAGTCCGTCAAGGAAGTCCGTGGACGGTGTATGCCCGATCGCCACGAAGACGCCGTTCGCCGTGAGCGTGGATGTCTCCTGGGTCAGCACATTCCTGACGACCAACGACTGCACTCCCTGATCGTCACCCTGGATCTCTTCCACGACCGAGTCGGTCAGCAGGTTGATGCGTTCGTTCGCCTTCGCCCGGTCGACCATGATCTTGGAGGCGCGGAACGAATCGCGGCGGTGGATCAGCGTCACGGAGGAACCGAAGCGTGACAGGAACTCGGCCTCCTCGAAGGCGCTGTCGCCGCCGCCGACCACCACGATCGGCTTGCCGCGGAAGAAGAATCCGTCGCAGGTCGCGCAGTACGAGACGCCGCGGCCGGAGAACTCGGTCTCGCCGGGGATGCCGAGCTTCCTGTACTGGGAGCCAGTGGCGATGATGACCGCCCGGGCCTGGAACGTCTCGCCCTGGTTGGTGGTAACGGTCTTATAGTCGCCGTGATCCTCCACGGAGGCGACATCGTCCTGCAGGAAGGTCGCGCCGAAACGTTCCGCCTGACGTTTCATGGCGTCCATGAGATCGGGGCCGAGGATGCCGTCGGGGAAGCCGGGGAAGTTCTCCACCTCGGTGGTGTTGATCAACTGGCCACCGGGCGTCAGCGCGCCGGCTATGACCAGGGGGGAGTGGCCCGCGCGGCCGAGGTAGATGGCCGCGGTATATCCCGCGGGGCCGGATCCGATGATGATGACGTCTTGTTCGTGATGTTCTTGTGCCATGGTTCAACGATACGTTGCAGGTCGTGCAGCCGTGCCGAATATCGCGCCTGGACGGGCGAATTCGTTATAGGTAGTCGTGATAGGCGGTCACTAGCCGTATCAATAGGCGACATTCGGTGGGGTTGTAAGGAATGTTTCATGTGAAACGTTCGACGTCTGCCGGCTTCGGCAGATGGCAGGGGATGGCGTTGACGGCTTGCGGAGGTGAAGGCACAGCGTCGTCAATCTGGTATATAGATGGGGCGCGAATGGACGCGGCTGGAACTCTTGTGTGTTTCATGTGAAACATCTCATGTGCGCAGGGTGGTGGATCCGCCCTGAGCGTCGGCGTGCGGGGGTCGGATGCAGGGGCCAGCCGGGCATAATGAGGATAACTTATCCACAGTTTTCCACATTGTCGCAAAACCTCGAAAAACGTTCAGGCAGAGGGGATGACCGCGAACGGCAATAATAGGTTATCCACAGAAAAACCCGATTTATCCACAGTTGCCCACATTGTTATCCACAAATCGGAAAACAGGGTTCCTCTGTCCATACAAAAGGCAAAACTGGATACAGATTAGTACACCAAGGAGTTAGTTGTTCATGGCAGATCAGGACATGCCGATTGAGTCCGCCGAAGATACCATCAATCGTATTTTCTCATCGGGTGATTCGACGATGGGGGCGGAAATCACGCACGAATTCAATCGCTATTCCCGTTTGCAGGAAGCGAAGTTTCCCAAGCCCGCACGTACGCGTCTGATCGCAGTCGCCAATCAGAAAGGCGGGGTGGGGAAGACTACTTCGACCGTCAATCTTGCCGCTGCTCTTGCGAAGAATGGTGCGCGGGTATTGGTCATCGATATGGATCCGCAGGGAAACTGCTCGACCGCCCTTGGCGTCAGGCATGAATCCGGCGAACCTTCCGTGTATGACGTGCTGGAAGGACGCATGACCATTGCGGAAGTCAAGAGGCAGTGCCCCGATTTCCCCAGCCTGGACGTCGTGCCGGCATCCATCGATTTGAGTGGTGCCGAGCTTGAGGTCGCGCAGTTCGAGAACCGCAACAATCTGCTCAACGAAGCGGTGCAGCAGTTCCTGCACGAAAGCAACGAGCATTTCGACTACGTGTTCATCGACTGCCCGCCGAGCCTGGGTCTGCTGGTGATCAACGCCATGTGCGCGGTGCGCGAGATGCTTATTCCGATTCAGGCCGAATACTATGCGCTTGAAGGTCTCGGCCAGCTCATCAACACCATCGGTCTGGTTCAGGAACACTTCAACCCGATCCTCACCGTCTCGACCATGATGGTCACCATGTTCGATAAGCGCACGTTGCTGAGCCGCGAAGTGTACAACGAGGTGAAGAGCCACTACCCGTCGATCGTGCTGGACACCACGATCCCCCGAACGGTGAAGATCTCCGAGGCCCCGAGTTTCAACAAGAGCGTCATCTCCTATGATCCGCGAGGCATGGGCGCCATCGCGTACGGCGAAGCGGCGCTGGAGATCGCACGCCGTTCCCCGGTGGTGCTGGATGCGATCGCATCTCGAATGAAGGAGGCCTGATATGGCATCGAAATCCCGTCTTGGGAAGGGCCTCGGCGCTTTGTTCCCCGCATTGCCCGGCGAGGGTTCCCATGAGCAACACGTTGTTTCACGTGAAACTGCACGTGACGATATGAAACAGTCCCTGGCTGCGGAGCGTGAGCGGAAGGTCGTGCTTGGCGAGCCACGCAGTGCCGCCGCACAGAACGCAAAGCCGACCGAACCGAAGACTACAACCCAGTCCACGAAGCCGACCAGCGTTGTGGAGGAAGACGCTCCGGTTCATATCCCGTCCATCCAGCATGCCGTGTCCCCGCATAGCAGCACATCGAAGGGACGCGTCACCATGCCGGGCATCGAAGACATCGCGCACCCCAGCGACATGTTCTTCGACGATACCGTCTCGCTTCAGCCCAAGCGCCGTGGCAAGGCCGATGCAACGAAAACCGATGCGCCGTCGGATACCAAGCAGCAGGATGAGCAGTCCAACCAAGCCAAGCTGAAGCCGGTCGAAGGCGGGTACCTTGCCGAGCTGAATCTTGATGAGATCGGGCCGAATGCTCATCAGCCGCGTTCCATCTTCGATGAGAACGAACTGAACGAACTTGCCGCCTCCATCAAGGAAGTCGGCATCCTCCAGCCCATCGTGGTACGGAAGCGCCCCGCCGAGCAGATCGCCGAGGCACGTAAGGCGCAGGCCGGCACGAAGCCGGCGAACCGTTTCGACGGACGCATGGACAGCCCCTACGAGCTGATCATGGGCGAACGCCGTTGGCGCGCATCGCAGCTTGCCGGATTGGATACCATTCCCGCCATCGTCAAGACCACCGCCGACAACGACATGCTGCGCGACGCACTGCTGGAGAATCTGCATCGCGTGGCGCTGAATCCGTTGGAAGAAGCCGCAGCCTACCAGCAGATGGTCGATGAATTCGGCCTGACCCAGGCGCAGTTGTCCAAGTCGGTGTCGAAGTCCCGCCCGCAGATCGCCAACACCCTGCGTCTGCTGAACCTACCTGCCAGCGTGCAGAAGAAAGTCGCGGCAGGCATTCTCTCCGCAGGTCACGCGCGTGCGCTGCTCGGCCTGAGCGAAGCGGAGGAAATGGACAAACTCGCCAACCGCATCATCGCCGAGGGCCTTTCTGTACGTAGCACCGAGGAAATCGTTGCCATGGCGAACCTGAACTCCACCAAGCCGAAGAAGCCACGTGCACGGAGGGGAGACCCCTGGGCGAATTCTCCTATCAAATCTAACCTTGAGCATCGCTTTGAAACCAAGGTTTCCATCAAGGGAACACCAAAGCATGGGCATATCGAAATCGTGTTTTCCTCGCCGGAAGACATGGATCGCATTCTTGGCCTGCTGATGCCCGATCAGAAAGGTGATCAGCAGAACGAGCAGAAGAACGAAGAGCAGGGCAAGGAACAAGGCAAGGCGTGATGCCTCGGCCTGGCAGACGGGTCGCCTGATTCGTTTGCTGCGCTGTTCGCTGTGAAGCATATTCAACGGCGTGACTCCTCCGGCAATACGGAGGGGCACGCCGTTATTTGTTCCGCTCTGTGTGGCAGTACGCCTGTGCGGATCTAGCGGGTATGAGACTACTGGTCGTCCTCGTCCGATGCCGGAAGAACGATGCCCTGTTTCCCGTGGACCAGTCGACCATCATCCATGAGCAGCCGGATCACGGCCCGGATTCGCGTGCCGCTGTAGTCGGCCAACGAGCCGTATCCCTCGATGCGATCCAGTCCACTTCCCACAATCGACACGCTGCGCGACCCATGGAGCGCGTTGACGATTTTGACAATGCTATATCCGGTGCCTTGCTTGCGATGCACGGCTTGGATGAAATGCAGCACGGATTGAACCAGATCGGTGTCGATGACCTGTTCCTCATCGGAATGTTCCACATGTTCCACGTGAAACGATGCCGTGCGCCCGAACACCGCAGGGGTATCCCGTGTGCTTGTGGCACCGGCAAACCCACTGTTACCCGTGCAGCAGTCGCAGGCACCGCAATGCCGTCCCACCGATTCCTCGCCGAAATAGCGCAGCATATGCGCTCTCAGGCAGCTTCGTGTGGTGCAGTAGTCCTCCATGGCCTGGCATCGTTCCAGTGCCGCTGTCTTGGCCAATCTGCGTTCTCGGTCCTCCAACGCCGATCCCGCCGACTCGTCTATGCGCTGTTCGAGCAGATCGAACTCGTACCGCCCCCAGATCAACGTGCAGCTGGCCGGTTTGCCGTCGCGCCCCGCACGTCCGGCCTCCTGGTAGTACTCCTCAAGACTGCCGGGCATGCCGTCGTTGATGACCCATCGCACGTCGGGCTTGTCGACCCCCATACCGAACGCCGTGGTGGCGACGATGACGTTGATGGCTCCGCCAAGGAACGCGTCCTGCACATAGGCCTTGCGATCCTCATCCATTCTGGCGTGGAAGTATTCGGCCTGTACCCCTGCCGTACGCAGCTCTTCCGTCAGTTCCTCGGTTCGTGCACGTGATGTGCAATAGATAATGCCGCTTTCGGTGCGATGAGCCTTGGCATATTGCGTTATTCGTGTGGTGCGATCCTGTTTGGAATGCGCCTCGTACCGTCCAAAGTATAGGTTAGGACGATCAAAACTGGAAACAACCTGCAAAGGATCCTGTAGTTGCAGGTTATGGACAATGCCGTCACGTACGGCAGGAGTTGCGGTGGCGGTACATGCGGCTATGACCGGTCTCTCCGGTAGCTGTTCGATAAACGAGGCGATGCCGAGGTAGTCCGGGCGGAAATCCTGCCCCCATTGGAACACGCAATGTGCCTCGTCAACGGCGATGAGGCGGATTCTGAGCGATTGTGCGAACCGGATGAACTCCGGTGAGGGGAGACGCTCTGGAGCGACGTACAGCAGGCGTATACGCCCTTCACGGGCCGCCTGGTAGATGATGCCGCGGTCGGCGGCGGTGGTTTCAGAATCGATGAAGGCGGCAGGGATGCCGTGTGATCCCAGATGGGACACTTGGTCGCGCATGAGTGCACGAAGCGGTGTGATGACGAGAACCAAGGCCGGTGCGCCGTCCTTGCTTGGCGCACAGGCCGGGATCTGGTAGCAGATCGATTTGCCGGCACCCGTCGGCATGACGGCCAGCACGTCGCGATGCTGCAGGATCGCAGTGATGACGTCCAACTGCTTGCCGCGGAACGAATCGTAGCCGTAGAAGCGCTTCAAGGTACGTAATGCCCATCCTGTGATGTCTGCCATACGCACGTGTCTACCGCAGACGGTGGTCACCAATGGGAAATAGAGGCTCGCGACACGCCCGAAGCCATTGTGGATAACTTAAAACAGGTTGTGCACAGCGTGCCAAAAATCGGTGGATAAGTTATCCACAATCAGTGGATAACCCAAGTATTGCAAGGGAAGCGGTATTGTGGATAACTGTGCCGGCATGCGGTGCATGCATGGCGAAATACCCTCAAAAGTGCTGGTTGTGTGAGTTACTTTTAAAAAAGTACATCAAAAATAGCATTGCAAAACCCTTATTTTCCAACTACTTAAGCGTTTCAGTAGGACTTAATATAAGGTCATCACGAAGACGAGATGCATTGTGGATAACTCACTCCTCACCATCCACCGAGCTCTGGTAGATGCCCTCAATGCGACACAACCCCCTGAATATTCATGGCTTTCCCAGTGCTTTTTCAAGGCACATAGGCATCGATACGCCCGAACATGCTTGGCTGTACCGTCATTGCGCCGTCAAAGCCGTCATTCCTGGCGCTTGTGGCTGCGTGTAGCCCTATATCGCCGCATCGGGCTCGTTCATCAAGGCTTGTTCCTGGCCTATGGTCTTCCTTCTGCGCTCATTGAAGCTCATTGAGAGCCGTATCGACGCTGATAAAGGCAAAAACGCGAGGAAACGTCGATATATGGCCGTCGGAATCGCGAAAATCGGCAGTGTAATCGGTGTAATAGGGGGGGGAGTGAAAAAAGAGGGGTACAAGGGAAGGAAAGAGAGGGAATGAAGGGGAAAAACGAAGGGAAAACAGTGGAACAAGACGCAAACAACTGGTTGTGATTTACCAGAGGCATAGGTATGGCCCTATATGCCCTTACGTCACCCCTTATATGGCTATGATTCAGCCTTCTGCGGGGCGAAGAAGTCCGTGCATCCATAGGGAGAGCGGCTATATTCCGGGCATGCATAGGGCGAAACCCATATTCGCGATCTCTAGGGTAAAACGCCGGTAGCGCACATGCCGGAAGCATAGGGACAGGCCGCACTTTCGCCGTCAATCGCCGTTGATTGCCGTTGATTGCCGTTAGTTGCCGTTAGTTGCCGGTCATCACCAACAGTCGAACCTCCAGCCGCCAATGCAACAGCCGCCAATACAAAAAAGGGGTCGGGAACGTCAATCGCTCCAGACCCCATTCATACAGGACACCTATAGGTCACAGGCCCATAATCGAAGCTACTTGGTGAACAGATCCGTTACCTCGATATAGTCGTACTCGCCTTCATCGCTGGCGTTATTGGCACCATCGGCCTTGCCCGAGGACGTATTGCCCTCATCGCTGCCTTCGTCGCCGAACGGCACATTGTCGATGTTGCTATCAGACCATTCGTTCTGCTTGGACGTCGGATCGTTCGAATTGCTGTTGGCATGCATAATGGCCAACGCGATGCCAAGCGCCAGCAACACGACCACGGCCGCCACGGCCACCACCACGGTTGCGGTGGTGTATTTGCCGAACAGACGGGTGTCCGCAAGATCGTCGTCCTCGCTGCCTGTTGTGGCGGGCTTGGCCTGCGGGGCGAAGCTCGGAGGCTGCTGCATGGACGTGCTGGCGGCCTGATGCGTTGCTGGGTACGAGGCCGGATACGAGGGTGCCGGCGGCACGACCGGGGGCTGGGCTTCCGGGGTGCTGCTCTTGGCCGGCATATCGCTGAGACGGATCGCCTGGGTCGGGGAATCGGCATCCTCGAAGACGGGGATCTGGGTCGTCATATCGAACTTGCCGGCACCGGAGCTGATCTCGGAATCGGCCTGGAAGGAGAAGTCCTCGAACAGGTCGGTATTGCTGTATTCCTTGGCATTGGTGTGCTTGGACGGGCGGTTCAGACGCTCCTTGAACGCCTCCTCGCCTTCCTGGCCCTTGTGCCACACGGCGGAGATCGTGTTTTCGGTGGACGTGGCGAGCTTGGAAAGGCTCTCCTCGCCCTTGCGCCGCAGCTCGGACTCGTTGCTGGGCTTGGAGCTTGCCGTGCGCGGCTGGGGCGTATGCTCGATGGTCAGTTCGCGCAGCTTCTCCGTGGTGATGATGGCGGAGGGAAGATCCGCAAGCGTCTCCTTGTCGATGGGAACGACCTCGGCGGTGACGATGGAGCCCTCGCCGGCGGCGCTCGGCAGGGCGATGTCCTGCGTCGGCAGTTGGGCCAGCGGGATCCAATCGCCCAGCAACGCGGTCAGCTCGCTGAGCGAGACCATCGGAATCGTATGGTTCGTGCCGTCATCCATTCCCAGGCCGCGCATGATGATCATGCGGAACTCGCTGGGAACGGAATCGTTCAGCTTGCGAAGATCGAAGGTCATATCCTTCGACGACGGCGTCTTGGTAAGCAGGGAGTACAGCAGAGCCGCCAACTGGCGGATGACGAGCTGATCGCCCCGTACACGGTCCTCGGCCTGCGTGGGTTCCTCCAGCATGGACGCGATGGCGGTGTCCGCGATTTCCAGACCGTTGGTGGAGATGCGGAGCGTGGCGGTCGACAGGCGGGGCGTGTGCAGGTTGCCGGCCAGGGCCGCAGCGCTGCCGATGATGGAACGAATCGCCTCGTAGCCCAGGATGCCGCCGGACTGCCCTTGGAGATAGTCGGTAAGCGACAGGCCGGATTCGATGTCGGTGATCAGCACGGCCGCATTGCCGGCCTTACGGAACTGTACGACGTGGGTGAATCCCTTGGTACGACCCAAGGTGGATGCCGCCGCGGCAACATGCTCCAGATATTGCGTGGCGGTGAGGATGAACACCTGGCAATCGCGTGCCATCACGCGGTCGTTGGCCTTCCAAGCTTGGATGCCAGGTTCGTCGCGCAACAGTGCAATCAGTGTATAGCGATTGAACAGGGTGTCTCCCAGCTGAGGCTTGGTCATGTTCTCGACTCCGATTTGCGCAGATGAATGCAACGCCGAATGCGTTGACGCTGGTGTCATTTTAGCTGTGGGACTGGTCGAAATCACGGCTGGCTCAACAGTTGTTTGTGATGTTTTGGTGGGGGATGCGTCGGCGGCTGGCATGTCCGCTTCCTGCGATGCTTCGGAATCGGGCTCGGCGGCTGTCGCTTGCGGTTCCTGGGCCGCAGCGTCGAACGAGGGAATATCCGGTACGGGAACGGTGCCGGTGATTTCGGAGGGCGCGTCGATCACTTCGGCCGCCGCGTTTGCAGAATCGGATTCCGCATCGGCCGGCAGCAGGTGGAAGCGACGTGCCACGGAGGCGAGGATGCTCGTGAATTCCCGGCAGCGCAGGATGATGAGCATGCCGGCGTATACGACCACCATGATCACCGCCAGAATCGCGCAGAATGCGATCGCCTGGAACCAGTTCAGTCCCATGATGCGGTTGCCTTGCATATCCGCACGCAGCAGGGCGAACAACGGATCGGTGAACAGCTTGCCGATCGCAATGGTCACGATCATGGCGACCAGCGCCTTGCCATAGGTCACGGCGATGCGTCTGCCGTCGATGCTGCCGCCGAGCCTGCGGCGCAGCATGACCACCAGCATCGGGAAGCTCAACGCGTAGCCGACGGTGATGGACAGGCCGACGCAGATGGTCCAGTCCTTCGGTGGCAGCAGCGACATGCAGGTGAGCGAAAACGCGATCTGGATGATGTTCATGGCCAACTGGAACAGGAACGGGTGCTTGCCGTCCTCGAACGCGAAGAACGTGCGCTGGATGAGCAGGTAGGCGCTGGTCAGCGGCAGGCCCAGCACAAGCGCCATCATGGGGCCGGCGATCAACTGCGCCTCCTGGATTCCCACGCTCGGCAGCAGCGCGATGATGATCGGCACCGGCATGACCAGATAGGCCGCGGTGAAGAACATCATCAGGATGCCGACGTTACGCAACGCCTGGCTCAGATCACCACGCGCCTCGTCCAGATTGTTATCCGCGACGGCGCGCGAGATCTTCGGGAAGATCGCCGTTCCGATCGACACCGCGATCAGCGAGTACGGAAGGATATACAGCGTGAAGGCGTTTTGGTACGAGCCGTTGCCCGCGATGCCGTACAGGTCGTGACCGGCGAACGGGGCGCCGTTGGTGATGCGGGCGTTGACGATATTGGCCACTTCCTGAACGCCCATGACGCCAAGGCTCCATGCCGCCACCGGGCCCATGGAACGCAGGCCGATGCCGCGGATGCCCCATTTCGGCTTGTATCTGAACCCCAGACGGATCAACGGAATGAACAGCACCAGCGCTTGGAACGCCACGCCGAGCGTCCATGTGCCTGCGGACAGCATGACCTTCTCCGTGGTCCAGAACGACATGGGTTCATGGCTCGCGCGGCCGAACAGGCAGAGGAACACGACGAAACCGGCGCAGCTGATGATATTGGCGCCGACCGAACTCCACGCGTACGTGGCGAAATCGTCCTTTGCGGCGAGCAGCTGCCCGAGAAGGGTGTACAGGCCGTAGAAGAAGATCTGCGGCATGCACCACAGGGTGAAGGAATTCACCAATGCGCGCTGCGCGGGCCCCCAGCTGGAATTCAGGTACAGCATGGTGAGCAGCGGTGTGGCCGCCATCATCAGCAGCGTCATGGCCAGCAGCAGCGTGATGGCCACGGTGATGAGCTTGTTCAGTCGCTCATGCGCGTCGGCCATCTTCAGCGTGCGCACGATCTGCGGAACCAGCACGGCGTTGAAGATGCCGCCGGAAATGACGGTGAACAGCACCTGGGGAATCATGGCGCCGGTCTGGTATGCATTCGCCGCGATGCCGGTGGTGCCGAGGCAGGCGGCGAGCAGGATGGTGCGGATCTGGCCGGTGATGCGCGAGGCCAGCGTTCCGGACGCCATGATCAGGGAATTACGGCCGACACTGGAACTCATTCGTCAGGGTCCTTTTTTCGATGGAATTGGCGCCAGAGTCCAAGCAATCCAAGGACCACTGCCGCGGCGATGATGATGAAACCGGTCATATCGCTGATCTTCAATATGCAGGAAATGGCGGTCTGCTGCGCTTGCCCGAACTGAACCCCCGCGCGGTCCTCCAACGTGATGGATGTCATCGCCGAGCCCGATGTGGCGGCCCTCAGGCGGAACGTCGCCTGGGCCTCGCCATGGGCCGGCACGGTGATGGTGGTTCGTCGGGAGGTAGCGATCTCCGACGAATCGGTGATCGAAGAGATGGTGACCTCGGCCGGGAAAGGCGTGCCGTTGCTGACCGTCACCGGCATGGTCGCCGTTTCAGAAACCATGGTGATGGCCTCGGACGGGGTGAGCGCGATGCTGTTGAGCAGGGCGCCGGAAAGCCGCTGCGCGCCGGAGACCATGGCATTGGGCAATGCCGCATTGGAATCGTCGGCGGTGAAGGCCCGCAACGCCATGGCGCTTTGGGCGGTGAGCATGCGGTTGATCCACGCCTCCTGACCGTCTGCCGCGCCGTCATCGCGCTGGTCGCGGGACGTGGCGGGCTTCATGATGTTATTGCGGAACTGGACGATGCTGTTGCGGCTTGCCGTAAGCGCCGCGATGGCGGAATCCGTCACTGCGGCGTCATCCTTGTCGATGCCGCTTTCGCTCGGAATATCGCTCTGCGTGATCTCGTCGGACGCTTGCGGGCTGGCCTGGCAGAGCGTCGCCAGATCGGTGGCCTGCAGCCAGGGGGACGATTCGACCGCGCTCATGAAGGAATCCAAGGTCGAGGAACTGGCACCGAAACCGAAATTGACCAGCAGATTGCGCTGCGTATACGGCTGCTCCATCTGGTAGAACGCGCTTTGCGCGACGAACCGCGCCAAACGTCCCGCCTCGCTGCGCTCCGCACGCGCCTTACGACTGGTGGCGGTGCCCTGCGCAAGCTTGCTCAACTCGCGCTGCTCGACCAGCACGGTGACATCTCCGGCATCCGTGGAGACCACATTGGTGCCGGTACGCACGGTATCGCTGCTGGAAGCCTCGAAATCGGCGGTGGAGATCACCGTGTCATACCCGTGACGGCGTGCCTCGGTGAGCGCCTGCAACGTCCAATGCCCCTTGCCCTGCCACGCCACAGTGGCGATGTCGGCGGTATTGCTGCCGATCGCGCTTCGGTACTGCGACACGGCGGCCGCAGTGCTCCACATGCTGCTCTCCACGCCGGCCCCGGTATAGCGCTGCGCGTTGCTTTCCGCCGCATACGCGGTGATATCGAACGCCGCGGGCTGCATCAGCGCGGACACCTTCGGCGGCAGGCTCAATGCGTCGAGATACGTGGGGTCGGCGACGACCTGCAGCATGGCATGCCTGGACAGCACGTTGTTCAGCGTACGGTCGAACCGCGCGTGATTGTCTTCAAGCGCCACGGCCGACGATCCGTTCGTACCGTCGGCATTCGTTCCGTTGGCGCTCGCGGTTCCGTTCGCCGTCTTGCCGTTCCCGGAATCCGATTCGACCGGATCCCTCACCATCGAGGCCAGCGTATCGTCCGATATCTGCCAGTGGCCGCTCGACAACGGCGCCACCATCGTGATCTGCATGGCCGGCGTCTGCGCCGCGGCCAGGCCGGCCGAGGAACGCGTCAGGAAGCTGCGCAGCGCCTCATCCTGGCCATCATGCGTGTAGATTGCCAGCAGCGGCTTGGGACCCCATGTCACGATGCTTTTCAGCGCTTCGTTATCGGCCTTGGCGTCGATGGTCGCCGTCGTGCTCTGGCCGGGGGCCAGGGCCGGCACCGCAACGGAACCGAGCTGGTTCGGCGCGGGGATCATGTTCTGTGCCTGCGCCCACTCCTGCATATCGGTGCGCGAGGTGAACGTGTACTCGGAATTGATGTTCAGCGACAGCTGCCCTGCCTGCCACTGCTGGTCGTCGGTATTGGTGATCGTGACCTTGAAATGGTAGCCGGACGTATCCGTGACGACCGAGGTCGCCTCGTCCAGCGACAGCACCTGCTTGTGCTGCGTGCTTGATTGCGTTGTGGTCTGCGCCTGTGCCGCCATGGCCTGCGCCGGCATGCAAGCCAGCCCACAGGTGATGGACAGCACCGCGCTGAGTATACCGATGATGCTGCGGCGCAGCATATGGGGGGCGTTTTGGCTCACGCTTCCGCCTGCCTGTTCATTTTTTTGGCATAAAGCCACACGATTTTCCGTTCATTAGGATAACTGAGCACGTCGTCCAGATCCTTGAAATCCACCCAGATGGCATCTTCCGCCTCATGGTCGGGATCGCCTTCCACCGTAAGGCTGCCGCCGATCTGACGCAGCGCGAAGTGATGCACCAGCTTGTGCACGCGCTGCGAGGTGCCGGTGAACCAGTAGTCGATGGTCGCGATGGAATCGATGATCTCGCCCAGAATGCCGGTCTCCTCGTGCACTTCGCGCACGGCCGTCTGCTGAGGCGTCTCGCCCTTTTCGATATGCCCCTTCGGCAGGCACCATTCCAGGTGTCCGCTGCGCGAATGACGTGCGATGATCGCCACACGGCCCTTGTCGTCGAACACCAGGCCGCCCGCCGAATACTCGCGTACGACCGGCAGCTCCTGTGCGTCGAGCGAGGCGAACGTCGTCGGACCGTCCGTGGTGCGCTTCTGCGGCATCATGGCCGGCGTGGGGCCGCTGCTTACGTGCGTGGAAGCCACCGTGGCGATGGCGGCGAACGCGAAATCATCGCTGCGACCGTTGGCGGGAGCGGACTGCGACGTCCACAGCGGGCGCTCCTCGCCGGGGTGGTTTTGGGTATGGTTATCCGCGTCATCGTCGGCATGCTGAAGCATGCGGGCCAGGTCCGCGGGAGTAATCATGCTTCCTACCTTACTCAAACCCGTGTGGATATAGGGTAACGGTTATGCTTGTTGGCAGTAAAAAAGACATGATGGGAAAGGTTCCGCGTGAATTTCGAAGTATGGCCGGAGGCCATGGAACTGGGAGAAATGTTCGCCGCCGAAGGCTATGAACTGGCTCTGGTCGGCGGGCCGGTACGCGATCTGCTGCTGCATCGGCGCAGCCACGACCTTGATTTCTGCACGTCGGCGCGCCCCGAGCAGTTCGAGCCGATCCTGCGCCGGTTCGGGCATGACGGGTTCTGGGATATGGGCCGCAAGTTCGGCACGCTGGGGGCCATGCGCCGCCGCCCCGACGGCACCGAAGTGCAGGTCGAGGTGACCACGTACCGCACCGACGCGTACAACCCCGATTCACGCAAGCCCGAAGTGGCATACGGCGATACGCTTGAAGGCGACCTGTCCCGCCGCGACTTCACGGTGAACGCCATGGCGTTGCGCGTGCCGGAACTGGAATTCGTCGACCCGTTCGGCGGTGCCAGCGACCTGGCCAAGGGCATCCTGCGCACGCCGGTCGACCCGAGGCAGTCGTTCGACGACGACCCGCTGCGCATGATGCGCGCGGTGCGTTTCGTGGCGCAGCTGGGCTTCAGCATCGAACCGGAAACCGCCGAGGCGATGTACGACATGACCGATCGCATACGCATCGTCTCCGCCGAACGCGTGCGCGACGAACTGGTCAAGATGCTGCTGTCCGACAGGCCGCGCGCCGGCATCGAGGCCCTGGTCGAATCCGGGCTTGCGGACATCGTGTTCCCGGAGATCCCCGCGCTTGAACTGCAGATCGATGAGCATCACCGCCATAAGGACGTGTTCGAGCACACCATGATCGTGGTCGACCGTGCAGTGGCGCTGGAAACCGACGATGACGGCCCGGTGCCGCGCCCCGACCTGACGCTTCGTCTCGCCGCGCTGATGCACGACATCGGCAAGCCGAAGACCCGCCGCTTCGAAGCGGGCGGCAAGGTGAGCTTCCATCACCATGATGTGGTCGGCGCGAAGCTGACCCGCAAGCGTCTGCGCGCGCTGCATTTCGACCACCATATGGTCGAGGACGTCAGCGAACTTGTGAACCTGCACCTGCGGTTCCACGGCTACGTGGACGAACCGTGGACGGACTCCGCGGTCCGCCGCTACGTGAAGGACGCGGGCCACCTGTATGAGCGCCTGAACCGCCTTACCCGCGCCGACGCCACCACGCAGAACCGCCGCAAGGCCATGGTGTTCGCCAGCGCCATGGACGAGATGGAGGAGCGCGTGCGCGAGCTGAAGAAGAAGGAGGACTTCGACGCGATCCGCCCCGACCTCAACGGCAACGAGATCATGGATCTGCTGGGCCTCGAACCCGGCCCGGTGATCGGCAAGGCGTACAAGCACATGCTGGATTACCGTCTCGATAACGGGCCGGTGGAGCATGATGTGGCCGTGGCCGAGCTGCGGCGCTGGTACGCCGAGCAGCAGGGTGAGCAGAGTCAGAAGGTCGACTGAGCCCGGTCTGAATGGCCTGGACGGCCTATGAACGACGAAGGGCCGCTCCCGAATGGTACGGGAGCGGCCCTTCCTGTCGCTTGCGGACTGAATCGCAGGTTCAGCCGGCCAAGCGATTCCGATCAGTTGACGGCGGTATGCTCGGACGCCTTCGGCAGGCCGGCCTTCTTCAGCTCGTCGACCGTCTTGCAGCCCTTGAAGTCCTTGATGGTATCGCCCTGCTTCTTGACTTCCTTCTCCTTGTTCAGGTCGTTGAACGTGGCGCCGATCACCACGTCGACCAGACGATCCTGACGGTCGTCCATCACCATGACGGCATCCTTGAAATACGCGTTGAGCGTATAGGCCGGATTGATGGCGTTCACACCGAAATAGATCGTGGTGCGGGTGACGTTGGAAGTGGGGTAGTTGTCGATCGTCACCACATTGAACTGGCGATCCTGCAGCGCCTCGCCCACGGCCTTGGCCAGTCCGGCGAACTCGGTGCCGTTGCGCACGCGCACGGGCACGGTGTTGTTATCCGCCCACTTCATCGCGGTGCCGTCCTGGTTCTTGGCGGCGCAGGGAACTGCCTGGCCGTAATTTGGCTGGACGACGCTTTTCGAATGCGGCTCCACATCGATGATCTTGAAGGAAATCAGGCAGGAAACAACCAGCGCGATCACGAGGATCACGGCTATAACGGTGAACACCGTCTTCTGACGGCGACGAATATACGCTTTGCGGGCTGCACGTTCGTCATACGGCTCAGTCATTGCGTTTTTCCCTTCGCTTCGAAATGCTGTTTCACTGTATCGCGTCACCGTGACGCGTGATGGACGGTACCGCCGGTGCGCTCGCCGCGATGATGCGGTCGACGCAGGAGCCTTGTTTCCACGCCTCGACAACGGCCTGACGGATGGCCGGGGTGGGGGTGAATGCGACGACGGACGGGCCCGAACCGGACACGAAGGCATGCGATGCGCCTGCCTTCAGCGCGGCGTCGATGGCCTGACCGCTGCGGGGATGAAGACTGACGGCGGCCTTCTGTAGGTGATTGGCATCGCCCTCGCCGGCCCCGATCTGGTCGAACGCGGCGTAGACCTCCGGTGTGCTCAGCTGCGACTGGTAGGCACCCACCACCAGCGAACCCGCATAGCCCTGTGCGCGAAGATCCGTGGCCGTGGGCGAATCGGGCGCGAAACATTCGATGCGCTCGCCGTATCCGGTGCCGCGTGCATATCCGCCGGTGACGCAGAACGGCATGTCGGCACCCAGCGTCGCGGCCACCTGCCGCAGGCGTTCCGCTGGCCAGTGCAGATCCCACAGCTCGTTCAATCCGAGGATCGTGGCGGCGGCATCGGCCGATCCGCCGGCAAGTCCGCCTCCCACCGGAATGCGCTTGGTGATGGACAGTCCCACGTTCGGTTCGCGGTTCGCGGCCTTGGCCATGGCGAACAGGGCGAGTACGGCGTGATTGCGGCGCATATCCGCCTGCGAGGAGGCCAGATCGCCCAGATGCGTGCCGTCAAGTTCCAGCGAGAACCCCGTGTCTGCGGGCTTTTCGGTGACTGTGACGGTATCCGTCAGGCTGATGGCGCAATAGATGGTGTCCAGCTCGTGGCGGCCCGCCCACTCCTCGCGCGGTTTGCCCACGGCAAGGGTGAGATTCGTTTTCGCCGGGCATTCGACGACGACGCTGCGGGGGGATTCGCTCATGAGCGCTTCTCCTTGTTTGCCGCGTTCTTCGGGGTTTCCGCGCCTTCCACGGCTGCGGCCAAGGCCGTGAACTCGTCGATGGTCAGCGTCTCGCCGCGCCTGGTCGGATCGATGCCGGCCTTGGCGAACGCCTCGGCGGGAACGACCTTCTTCAGAGCCGCGTGCAGGGTCTTGCGGCGCTGGCCGAAGGCGGCATCGATCAGCGAGAAGGTACGTGCGCGCAGCTCCTGCGGGCGTGGCGTATCGAAACGCTGGAAATGCACCAGTGCCGAATCGACGTTCGGGGCAGGCCAGAACACGTTGCGGCCGATCGTGCCCACGCGCTTCGCCTCGCCGTACCAGGCGAGCTTCACGCTGGGGGTGCCGTAGATCTTGTTGCCGGGAGCCGCGGCCAGACGGTCGGCGACCTCCTTCTGCACCATGACCAGGAAGGAATCGAGATTATCGAAGCGCTCCAGCAGCGTCAGCAGAATCGGCGTGGCCACGTTGTACGGCAGATTCGCCACGAGCGTGAACGGCTTGCCGTCAGCGAATTCCGGTAGCGTATCGGGGCCCACGGTGAGTGCATCGCGGTTGACGATGGTCAGGCGGCCGGAAGCGTCCGGCATGAACTCCGCTACGGTCTGCGGCAGGCGTTCGGCCAGCGGCGGATCGATCTCCACCGCGGTCATGGTCGCGCCCGTCTCCAGAATCGCCAGCGTCAGCGAGCCAAGGCCCGGTCCCACCTCAAGCACATGCGTGGAGGCATCGACGTGCGCCTCGCGCACGATGCGGCGCACGGTGCCCGGATCGATGACGAAGTTCTGCCCGAACTTCTTGGTGGGGCTTACGCCAGCCTCGTCGGCGATGCGGCGGATGTCGGCGGCACCGAGCAGGTGCGCGGCGGATGCGGTATCGGAAATGTCGGTCATCGTAAAGCCTTCGATCAGTACCAGTTATGCTGCAGCCAATATTGTTTGGCCTGGCTTGGGCTGCCATAGCGTCCAGCAATATAGGTCAGACCCCAGTCAATCTGCACGGCGGCGTCGTCCCTATAGCCGGCGCCCATCTTATCGGGTGGCAGTGCCTGCGGAATGCCGTATGCGCCGGAGGAGGGGTTCTCGGCGTTCCACATCCAGCTGGACTCGTGGTTCCAGATCCAGACCAGGGCGTCCCAATCCGCGCCGGTCCAGCCGCGTTGCGCCGCCGCGGCGGCCGCGTAGGCCTGAGCCTGTGCCGGGCTGGGGTGCCAGAGGCGGCCGCTGGTGGAGGTGTTGTTCTGGCTGTTCTGGTTGTTTTGGCTGTTCTGATTCTGGTTCGATTGGTTGTTGTTCTGCTGGTTGTTTTGGTTGCTGCTCTGGTTGTTGTTTTGATTGTTTTGATTGTTCTGATTCTGCGACTGGCTGTTCTGCTGTTGCTTCTTGTCGCTGTCGCTCTTCGTGCCGGTATCGGATGTGCCTGAATCCGTCTTGGTATCCGTCTTGCTGTCCGCCTTGGTATCAGTCTTGGTATCGCTCTTGGCATCCGAAGCGCCGTTTGACGTATCGGACTTGCTGTTCTTCGACGTGTTCTGGTCATTATCGGACTTACTGTCGGAATCGCTGTTCGACGTACCATCCGACTTGCTGTCGCTGTCGGACTGCGCGGGCTTCGCCGGCCCGACCGCCACGATCTGATTCACCGACGCCTTGGTGGTGGTCTCGCTGTCCAGCGTCTCGCTTGCGGCCACGCCGTCGACGTATGTCACGTTGTACACCTGCTGGAGCTCGCCGTTCTCGCCCTGCTGGCGGATCGCCGTTTCGCCGGGCTGCAGCGAGGAATCCTCTATGGTCTGCGTCTCGAACGGTACGACCTTGGTGCGCGTCTCCTGGCCATGCGTCACGCGCTGCACGCGCAGAATGGTCTGCGAGCCCTGCTCGGTCACGCTCACCTTGTCTTCCTTGCCCACGGTGATGCCCTTGGCATCGAGGATCGAGGCGGCGGGCAGCTTGCCGTTGGGAGCCTGCGAGCTCTTGCCGTCGGCGATGACCGTGACCGGTCCCTTCTTGTTGATCACCATGCCGCCGGTGAGCTGCTTGTACACGTTGTCGATATTGACGGTGATGCTGGAGGCCTTGCTTTCGTTGGCCTTGAAGAAGCCGATGAGCTGATCGGCGCTGTCGGCGACCGTCCAGAACGGGATCTCCTCGCCATCGACGTTCACGGTGGTCTGGTAGGCGTTGCGTACGGTGACGACCGCATGATCGGTCAGAGTGCCGCCGGACGTGGATTTCACGATGTCGTGCGACCGTACGGCGATGTGCTGCTCCTGCAGCAGACGGTCGACGGTCATGGCGTATGTGGTCACCGTGGTGGTCTTGCCGTTGACGTTCAGCGCTACGGCCTTCCGTGTGGTCAATGCGAACGTCGCCACCGCCATCGCGGTCACCGCGATCACACAGACGACGACGCGGACGCGGCGCAGCATCATAAACCGTTGCGGTGTCCATCTGCGTGCCATACCAACCTCTTTCCTGACTCGCCAACGGCTGACTCGCCGCCGGTGGCGTATCGGGCATACTAGCGCCCAATCCTAGTGGCTGCGGCTGAAGTTGCGGTTGGCGGGAACCAAGTACAAGCCATTTCCCCACAAAAAATCCCCCGCGCCAAGGCGGGGGAGAAGTAGAAAGAGGGGGCGGGAGAGAAGGGGAATGTTCCCGCCCCCTCTAGGGGCAGAGCAATTTAGGGGGACGCTCCTGCCCCATTAATGGAAGGGCCGATTTTAGGGGGTGAGGCCCTTCACTCTTACTCGCGCGACGTGTTGTATATACCCCAGTCGTACGCTCCCCTGTGTGGGGAGAGAGCCTCTTGTCGGGATCGAACCGACGACCTGCCGCTTACAAGGCGGCCGCTCTGGCCATCTGAGCTAAAGAGGCGCGTGCGCTTGCGCACACAGACACAGAGAAGCATATCAGTTCCGCTGGAATGAAACGCGTATCTGCGTCTACTTATCTTATTTGCCTAGTACCTACTTACTTGTCGGCAGAGGGCGCGATGGGCTTGCCGTTCTCGCCGATCGACGGCATGGTTCCCTCGACGCCCACCTTGTTTTCCTCGATGCCGAGAGCCGCAAGCAGACCGGACTTGGTGTCGGAATACACCGACTGGGACTGGTTCATATCCCAGAACTTGCCGTTGATCGTGATGGTCGGCGTGGTCATCTGACCCTTGAGGTCGCCGCTCTTGTTCCACAGTTCGCTGCGCTTCGGGGTGTACGTGTCGATGGCGTCCAGCCAGGCGGTGTACTTGTCAGTGACGGCGGCGTCGGCGACCTTCTTCGGCACGCCAGCCTTGGTGGCCTGCTTCTTCATCTGATCGTCGGACGTGGTGACGCCGGAGTTCTCGGCCGGCTGGAAGTCGTCGGCGTACATGTTCGAGATGAAGCCGAGGATATGGTTCGGGTTGTCGTCATGCTCGGTGATGTACAGCAGCATGTTCGCGGCGCGGGTGGAATAGTTGTCGCTGCTCCAACGGTCGCCGAACGACATGGGGTGCAGTTCGAGATTCAGCTGGCCGGCGTCGAGCATCTTCTCCAGCGTGGGGTCGACCAGGCGGTTGAAGCTACCGCAGCCGGAGCACATGAAGTCCATGTAGACGGCCACCGTGGGCGCGCCGCTGACCTTCTTGTTCACGCCGTTCTTCGAGAGCAGAATGCCGCCCTTGCTGTTCGCGGTGGTCGGCTTGTTCTTCACCTTCTGCAGCTGGTCGTACGCCTGCTGCACGGTCACGTTGCTGCTACTGCTTTCCGAGGACTTGCTGTTCTTCCAGGGCTGCCAGATCGAGAGCGCGATCACCGCGATAAGGACCACGATGACGCCCAGAACGCATGCGCCGATGATGGTCTGCTGGCGGCGTTCCTTGGCGGCACGTTCGGCGGCCGCCTTCGCCGCGGCTTCGTTGGCTGCACGGCGTTCGGCACGGGATTGACGGTGATTGTCCTTGTTGGACATGCGTGCTCCTTTGTCTTGAGATTCGCTCCGTGCCCAGTGTAGCCCACAGAACCTTGAAAACGATGCCAGGCATCGGAGCGTAATTCAGCTTGATTGTATTGCAGGCGAGGGGACATCGCGTCCTGCACGTCCGCCGGTCAGTACGCCTGCGCCAAGACGGAGTATCGGCGCCTTGGGCCAGAACGCCGTCAACATCCACGTTCCCGCAGCCGCGCACGCCACAGTCAGGCCGGTAAGCGTGAAGGGCCCGTCGACCAGGTAGGGAAGCTGATGCGGCCAAATGTCGCCGATGAACACCATCTGCCAAGGCAGGTGCAGCGCCAGCACCGCGATGACGATCACGATGACATCGATCAGCATGAACAGCACGGTGCGAAGCAGAGCATGGCAGGCCGCGCGCACCAGATGCCAAGGCAGCTGCAGTATGCGCACGGCCGTATCCGACCCCTTGCGCCTGCCGCCGCGCTTACCCTCACGCTCCAGCTGGGATTCGGTGCTGAACCCCACCGTCAGCAGCACCCAGAACAGCAGCAGCGCCGCCGCAGGGCCCGCAAGCGGAGTGAACAGGGCGGCGACCGCCGGAATGACGGCCGCGAACACCAGCGGAACCGTGCTGCGGGCAAGGTAGCGGCCGCGCTTGATATCGGCCGGATTGGCCTGATACTGCGGCTGCTGTGTTTGCGGCATCGGTTGCGGTGCCTGCGCCATCGGACGTGGGAACGGCTGCTGCTGCGCTGCCGGGGGAGCGGGGCGGACTCCAGGCCAAGCTCCAGTCCGGGCCGGTTGCGCGTATCGCGGCATCCGCTGCGTTGCCTGCTGTGCTGCCTGCCGTGGCGTCTGCTGACCCTGGCCCATCCGCTGCGCCAAACCCGGCATGACCGCGGTCCGCGCGGTTTCGATCGGCGTCGTCATCGCAGGCATTACGCGTGTGGAAGCGGCGTCGCCCGCCGTCGCGGAAGTCAGCGGCCGGGTCGCCTGTTCCGGGCCCATATGGTCGCTGGGAAGCGGCACAGTGCACTGCCCGGGCGACAGCGCCATGGTGGCGGCGACGAACCCAGGGTCCGCGCCATCGGCGTCGGCGTCGACAGTATCCCAATCGGCACGCAGATTACCCGGCTGATTACGCTGCGCAAGCCGGTTCAACGCCGCCGAGCGTCGTGGTGTAGTGTCGCCTGCCTGCCCGGATTGCCTGTTCTGTCCGACCTGCCCGGTCTGTCCGGTCCGCCCGGCCTGCGATGCAGGCGCACGCATGCCCTCGGGGAGCGGCACGTCAAAAGGGCGCACCACCTCCGAAGCGTCCGCGCCATTGGTCGAATCGAACAGATCATCGGAACCCGACGTCTGCCAGGCGAATGGATTCAACGCATCCAACGCAATGGCATGCAACAGCTGATCGGACGTGCAGCGCTTACGAGGATCAGGATTCAGCGCACTGCGGAACGCTGCCAGCGTATTGGGTGGCAAACCGGCAAGATTCGCATTGCCCGACGCGGCACGCTCCAGTACTGCCATCATCGGCTTCGTGCCGAACACCGGCGACCCCGTAGCGGCAAACGCCAGCACCGACGCGGTGGACCACCAGTCGGTCGTCTCATTGGAATCCGCGCCATCGATGATCTCCGGCGCGATGAAGCCCGGCGTGCCCATGACCAGACCGGTACGGGTCACATGGCTCTCGTTCTCGCCCATGGCAATGCCGAAATCGACCAGCACCGGCCCCGTGGCCGAGATCATCACATTGGTCGGTTTGATATCGCGGTGGATGATGCCTGCCGCATGCACCGCGCTCACCGCCTCGATCAGCTTGCGCGCCAAGCGCTCCAGATCATTGCCCACATACGGGCCGTTCGCGGCGACATCCTCCTTGAGATTCTTGCCCTCGATCAGCTCGGTGACAATGAACGCCACCGCATCGTCCAACTCCATGTCGACAATGCCGCACACGCCCGGATTATGGATCTTCTGCAAGGCCAGAGCCTCGCGACGCAGGCGCTCGCGCGCGGGAACATTCTCCTTGAGATTCGGGTCGCGCGCATCGCGCGAATCGCTTTCGTCGGACAGGGAGTCGCGCAGGATCTTCATCGCATAGATATGGCCGCCGTCATCATGCACCCGCCATACCGAACCCATGGCACCCGACCCGAGACGGGATATCAGGGTGTATCCGCCCACCACATCGCCGGATTCAAGATTCAACGCGCTTATTTCGCTCATGGCCACCAGTCTATATGCCCTCCAGTCTTATGCGGTGGGCGGCCCCGGCGGGAACGCACTGCGTTTTCCGGCATTAATCGCCGTGGCCGTACAGCTCGTTGGCGCTGAGGAAACGCACCCGGCCGGCATATTTGTTCCGGGTGGCCTGTGAAACGGGACGCTAATGTAGCTGTACTTAAGTTAAGTACAGCTACATTAGCTGATTCACTGTCGTCAAGGTTCCAGGGGCTGGTAATGAGCACTATGCGATGATTCCATCAAATCCGCTACAAGGATTGGAAAAGTGAAGCGTGGGCTCAAGCGGGTCCGTTTTGCCGACAAACTCGTTTCCTGCGGCCTTGCTGTACTGATGTTTGTCCGATTTGGCCGAATCTGACATTCGAGGTGGTTGAGGGATGGCACGGATGTCCGTTTCTGGAGAATCGGACACGCGGGGTGATGAACGGGCAGCAAAAAGCCGGTCCGCATCAACTCGGGTACTCGGAGAAATACTTGAGTTGACGCGAACCGGCTCAGCAAGCCGAATCAGTATTCAGTATTCAGCCAATCACAGCACGCCCTGGGCGACCATGGCGTTGGCGACCTTGACGAAGCCGGCGGCGTTGGCGCCGAGCATCAGATCGCCCTCGTGGCCGTATTCCTTGGCGGCGGCCAGGGAGTTGGCGACGATGTTCTCCATGATGGACTTGAGCTTGTTGTCCACTTCTTCGAAGGTCCAGCTCAGACGGTAGCTGTTCTGGCTCATCTCCAGGCCGGACACGGCCACGCCACCTGCGTTGGCGGCCTTTGCCGGGCCGTACAGCAGGCCGTTCTCCTGGTACACGGTGATGGCTTCCGGAGTGGACGGCATGTTGGCGCCTTCGCACACGACCTTGCAGCCGTTGGCGACCAGGGCCTTGGCGGATTCGCCGTCGATCTCGTTCTGCGTGGCGCACGGCAGCGCAATGTCGCACGGCACGGTCCACACGCCCTTGCAGCCCTCGTGGTATTCGGCGCCCGGAACACGCTCGGCGTATTCCTTGATGCGGCCGCGGTGGCCCAGCTTGATGTCCTTGACGATATCGAGCTTGATGCCGTCCGGATCGTACACGTAGCCGTTGGAATCGGAGGCGGTGACGACCTTCGCGCCGAGGGCCTGGGCCTTTTCGGTGGCGAAGATGGCGACGTTGCCGGAGCCGGAGATGACCACGGTCTTGCCTTCGAAGGAATCGTTCTTCAGGACGCGCAGCGCCTCCTGGGTGTAGTAGCACAGGCCGTAGCCGGTGGCCTCGGTGCGGGCCAGGGAGCCGCCGAACTCAAGACCCTTGCCGGTCAGCACGCCGGAGTACTCGTCGCGGATGCGCTTGTACTGGCCGAACAGGTAGCCGATCTCACGGGCGCCGACGTTGATATCGCCTGCGGGAACGTCGGTGAACTGGCCGATGTGGCGGCACAGCTCGGTCATGAAGGCCTGACAGAAGCGCATGACCTCGGCGTCGGACTTGCCCTTCGGGTCGAAGTCGGAGCCGCCCTTGCCGCCGCCCATCGGCAGCGTGGTCAGGGAGTTCTTGAGGATCTGCTCGAAGCCGAGGAACTTGATGACGCCCTCGTTCACGGTCGGGTGGAAGCGCAGGCCGCCCTTGTACGGTCCGATCGCGGAGTTGAACTGGATGCGGTAGCCGCGGTTCACCTGGACCTTGCCCTCGTCATCGGTCCAAGCGACGCGGAACTTCACCACGCGCTCCGGCTCGACGATACGTTCCAGCACGCCTGCCTTCTCATATTCCGGGTGCTTCTCAACCACGGGCTGGAGGCTTTCGAAGACCTCGGAGACAGCCTGCAGGAACTCGGGCTGGTCGCCGTCACGCTTCTCCACCTGGGCATACACGCGCTTGACGTATTCGTTGGTGAGCATAATTGAAACTCCTCTTTGGGTCGGTCTTAATAGACGGTTTTGATTGTAGGCGCGGGGGATATGCGCCCACAAGACCCTGACCAAATGCTGGCGATGGCGGCATGGCACGGTTTGCGCGCGGTCGCGGCGGTGCGGGGAAGCGCGGATTGATGCGGGATGCCGGCGGAAAGATAGCGGAAAGATACTGAAAAGTCGCCGAAAAAAAGAGAACCCGGCGGAGGGAAAGCCGCCGGGCAAGAGAGAAGAGAGAGAAGAAAGGATTAAATTATGGGGTTCGGGAGGAACCTCGTCTGCGTTGTTGTGTTCTGCTGACGTCTTCTATATAACCGCGCGTTCCTTGGGGGAAGGATGCGTGTTCCTGTCAATTCCCTGAAAGAAATGTAATGGGGCTGTGACCAAGGGGAGGAATGGGGCGGTTAGCCGTGCGCTCGCCTGTTGCACACCGAATAACTGCGGGGTTAGTGACACGTTCTGCGGGCAAAGTGACAGCATATGTCACCTTCGTCGCGGAAGTTGTCACTAACCCCGCAGCAGTTGTCACTAGCCCCGCACAAGTTGTCATCAACCCCACAGAAATTGCTATACAGTGGTGGGTGACGCCAATGAAGCACGCCCAGCGAAGCAAATGGAGGGGATATGACGGAGCGGGAGATGCGGAACGTCGAATCGGCCAACCTGCCGGAACAAGCCGTTCCGGCCAAACGGTGGCGCAGTGGGCTGGGTAGTGCCGGCTCGCGCGACGATCGTATGTTGTTCACCGGTGACATCCATAACAAGGGGTCGCGGTTGTGTCCGATGATCGAAGAGGCCGCCAACCGTGTGGACGCAGGGACCATAGTGTTGCTCGGGGATCTGCTCAATGAATGGACCGTCACCGCGGAAGGGGAAGCGGCCGCATTCGAGATGCTTGCCGAATGGGTCCGCAAGCAGCGCCGTCACCGCAAGGTGATCGTATTGCTCGGTAATCATGATCTGGCGTATTACGTGGAATCAGGTACACGGGACTTCCGTGCATTCACCAATACGTGCCCGGGATTCCACTACGGTTCATGGCCGGACGTACACCCGCTGCTGTTGGATATGAAGCCGCAGATCATGTTTGGATTCACAGACAAGGCGGGCCACGAGGTGCTCGCTTCGCATGCAGGCATCACCGCTCAATGGTTCGCATGGATGTGTAATGAACTCGTACAGGCTGGGGAATCGATTCCGGCTAATCCTTCCGCCGTCGAACTTGCCGATATGGTCAACGCGTTCTCGCATGGCCATATCGGTGATGGAATCAGATCCCTCGGACTCATGGTCGGTCCAGAACGCGGCGGTTGGGCGGGAAGTGTCCCTTCACCCTGTTGGGCCGGCATGAACGAACTGGCCAACGATCCATTACAAGGCTTCAATCAGATTGTCGGGCATACACCGGTCTACACGGTACTGTCACGCCGATGCGCGCCCGGCACCGGCGCTCACGGTAAGCGCTCGCGGGCGCGCCTATGGTATGCGGATACGCATTCGTTGATGAGGAATGGTGCGCCTATAGGCGACAGTTCATTCCTGTTCTACGACAAGGCCAGCGGCGATGCCTGGCGCGTCAGCGTCTGACCGGCAGTGCTCGTCGCCTAGCGTCCCGGCCCGTATCGGCCTGGTCAGCGCACGGTGCGAGCGAAACGCTTGAAGCTCAGTTCGGTCTTGTGCTTGCGACGCTGGCTGACGGGTATGCGCGTGCCGTCACACATGACGAAATCCGTTCCCGCGAACGCCGTGACAGAGTACAGGTTCACCATATAGCTGGCGTGGCATCTGATGAGATAGCTGGGCATCATCGGCTCGAGCGAGCGCAGCTTGAGATAGGAACGCAGCACCCTGCCGTCGTCGTAGTGGATGTAGAGGGTGCGGTTCGCGCGTTCCATGTACTGGATATGGCGCGGCCAGACCACGTACTCCATCTTCCCGTTGTGCACGCAGATCGGGCTGGAACGGTACTCCTCGCAACGGTCCACGGCCTTCCTCAACGCGTTGCGCAGCTCATCGGTCTTCACCGGTTTCAGCAGGAACGAGACGTGATCGGTGTCGTATACCTTGGTGCAGAATTCGGCGTGACCGGTCACGTAGACCACCTGTGTGGGCAGGACGAAATCGTCTTGGTCATCTGAGGGTTCCGATGGGTGGGAATCGAACAGTCGTGATGTCACGTCGATGCCGTTTTCGGTGTGCTCGCCGGCGTTGTCTGCGGATGGTGCGGAGAGCAGGATGTCCATGAAGACGATGTCGAAGGTCTCGCCGTGCTCCCGCAGTGTGCCGAGGGCCTGTTCGAAGTCGGCGATGGCGTTGAACTGCTGGATGTCGGCGTCGTAGCCGTCGTCCGGGGAGTCGCAGATTTCCTGAAGCGAGTCCGCCAGCGCCTTGCATTGTGCCGGCATGTCATCTACTACAGCAATGCGGTACATATGTTCCCCCTGCACGTTCTTGCCGATATGCATCGGTATGGCGTTCTCCGGCAATCGGATCACCCCTGACTTCGTGGAGCCACCGCCCCTTCTAGCAATGTTTCCGCGGAAAGGGTACTTGGTTTGACTGTGTGACACGCAGTTCGTGGCAAAAATGCAAGGATTCTTGTCAGTTTCGATGAAGAAGTGTGAAGATTTCCTGAACGGATGATGTGCGGTGGCGCGTTTCGGGGGTTGGCGAGGTGGCTGCAAGTGAACGTTCAGGCGGAAACGGGAGCGGTGTAGGGGGATTGGATACGGCCGGATATGAGAGACAGAATGCAAAAAGCCCCCGGCTTCACCGGCGATTGCCAGTGGAACCGGGGCTTTCCGATTGCGATGCGGCGATTATGCCGTCACGTCGTTACGACGTGACGCGAACCGTCATTCCGCGAGCTTTGCCTTTTCGGCGGCCAGACGCTGCGCCTCGGCCTCCTTGCGGGCCTTGAGCTCGGCGTCGAAACGGTCGAGCTCTTCCTGCACGGCTTCGACCGGGATCTTCGCGAAGATCGGCGTCGGCTTGGCCACGGGGGCGCCGACCTCGATCGGTTCGCTCTTCCACGGGTGCACGTTCACGCCCAGCTTGTAGTCGCCGGTGATGATCGGGTACATGAAGCCTGGCTTGTCAAGATCCTCGACCTCTTCGATGTGCGGCAGCGGCGAGAACGTGCCCTTGCCGCCCAGAGCCTCCCACACCTTCTGCGAGGCGTGAGGCAGGAACGGTGCGAGCAGGTGGTTCGCGTCGGACACGGCCTGTGCGGCCACGTGCAGCACGGTGCCGAGGCGAGCCGGATTGTCCTTGATCTTCCACGGTTCGGTGGCGGAGATGTACTTGTTGATGTCGCCGACGACGCGCATGGCTTCCAGCAGGGCCGCCTTCTGACGGTGGTTCTCGATGAAGTTGCCCGCGGTGGCGAAGGCCTCGTTGGTCTCGGCCAGCAGCGCACGATCCTCGTCGGTCATCTCGTTCTCGTCGGCCGCCGGAATCTCGCCGAAGTTCTTGGCGATCAGGTTGGCCACGCGGTTGACCAGGTTGCCCCAGGAGGAGGCGAGCTCCTCGTTGTTGTGGCGCACGAACTCGGCCCACGTGAAGTCGGAGTCGGAGCTTTCCGGTCCGGCGATGGAGATGTAGTAGCGCACGGCGTCAACCGGGTAGCGCGACAGGATGTCCTTCACGTAGATGACGATGCCGCGGGAGGACGAGAACTTCTTGCCTTCCATGGTCATGAACTCGCTGGCCACGACCTGCTCCGGCAGGTTCAGCGGGCCGAGCTTGCCGGTCTCGCCGCCCTTGGAGCCCTGGCCGTTGTAGGCCAGCATCTCGGAAGGCCAGATCTGGGAGTGGAACGTGATGTTGTCCTTGCCCATGAAGTAGTAGCCCGGGGTGGTCGGGTCGTTCCACCAGGCGCGCCATGCCTCCGGGTCGCCCTTGCGGCGGGCCCATTCGATGGATGCGGACAGGTATCCGATCACGGCGTCGAACCACACGTACAGCTTCTTGTTCGGGTTGTCGATCCAATCCTTGACCGGCACCGGGATGCCCCAGTCGATATCGCGCGTGATGGCGCGCGGCTTGACTTCCTTGAACAGGCCGATAGAGAAGTTGATGACGTTGGTACGCCAGCCTTCGCGGGTCTTGAGCCACGCCAGGTTCGCCTCAGCCAGCGCCGGCAGGTCGAGGAAGAAGTGCTCGGTCTCCTCGAAGCGCGGGGTCTCGCCGTTGATCTTGGAGACCGGGTTGATCAGCTCGTCCGGGTCGAGTTCGTTGCCGCAGGCGTCGCACTGGTCGCCGCGGGCGCCGTCGGCGCCGCAGATCGGGCAGGTGCCCTCGATGTAACGGTCCGGCAGGGTGCGGCCGGTGGACGGGGAGATGGCGACCTTCTGGGTGCCCTTGTAGATGTAGCCGTTCTTCAGGCACTGCGTGAACAGCTCCTGCACGACCTTCTCGTGGTTGCCGGTGGTGGTGCGCGTGAACAGATCGTAGCTCAGGCCCAGATCGCACAGATCCTTGGCGATCACGCGGTTGTAGCGGTTGGCGAGCTCCTGGGCGCTTACGCCCTCCTTGTCCGCCTCCACCAGGATCGGGGTGCCGTGCTCGTCGGTACCCGAGACCATCAGCACGTCATTGCCCTTCATACGTTCGTATCGTGCGTACACGTCGGACGGAACGCCGAATCCGGCGACATGACCGATGTGACGCGGGCCGTTCGCGTACGGCCATGCAACATTCACCAAAATATGACTCATAATGCCCGATTATCCGGCGCGGCGGGGACACCGGAACGTGAATGTGGACAACGCAAAATTATCCACATGCGCGCGCACATTTCACCGGTCGTATGGGCGAAGGTATCCACATATCCACCGGCCGCACGCAGGCTGTTGCGTCCGGCTGTCGGCTCGTTCTACGGTCTGCGCATGAACAGTTTCACTTCACGCCAACGCGACCACAGGCCGCGGGCAAGACCGATAGTCCCGCCGTTACTGCATACGCACGAACTGCCCGGCCCCATGAGTCTGCACAGGCTTTCGCGGGTCGGTTCGGTATGCTCCCTGGACGGGCATAGCGGGTATTGGTCCGAACATGCGGATTCGCTGTACGGCAGGGCGCTCATCGTCCACAACATCATCCCGTCCTCCACCGTGGCGTGCATGCGCACCGCGCTGTGGGTCTGGATGGGCGGCATGTTCCCCGAAACCGTGGATGTGTTGTCCGGCTCCCATTACCGGACCACGCGGCACAGCAGGCCCATATGCGCCTTCGCGCGAAGGGTCGAACGGGAGCATGTGGTGCGGCTCGGCGATCTCAACATCACCAGTCCGCCGCGAACCGCCTGCGATATCGCGACCATGGCCAACAGGCGGCCGGGAACGGCGATATTCGCGGATCGTGTGGCCGACCTTATGCACGCCTACTGCTTCACGCCGGAGGAATGCCACGACATTCTCGACATGAACCCGTGCATCGGCACGATGCCGCACGCCAAGGCTTTTCTCAACACCGCGCGCATGTATTACGAGGAACGCAACCATGCCAAGGTGCGGGGGAGGCCGGTTGGTGCCGGCGGCGCTGGTGCTGTGGCGGGCGTTAGTGCTGGTACGGGTGCAGATGCCGGTACCAATAACGGTTTCGATACGGATGCGCTGTGGCATCGAACCGTGCCGCCGAAGGAACACGAAGCACAGGAACAGGCGGCGGAATTGCAGAACGGGGAGCTGCGGCATAGGGGATTCCGTGGAGGGGAATCATGGGAACAGGAACGATAGCGATAAGGAAGGGGAAGGCGAAGAGGGGAACGGTACGAAGAGGCAAAAGGCGTCTGCGCTCCCTACGCCAGGTACGCAGACTGGAACAATTGGACGCAAGCCGTCCCGAACCCTCGACGCAGACGGACGTACTGGAACCGCCGGCACCACCGTTGGTGCTGACGCCGGCGCTCGCCGCCGATCCGGGAACGGAGGCGGAGATACTGTGGCGTATCGCCCGCGAGGAACCGGAGCTGCGGCAATGGCTGGTGATCAATCCGAATGCGGACGCACGGCTCCTAGAATACGTGTCGCAGGCCGGCGGCCCCGGCGTGCGGCGTGCGCTGAATGTGCTGTTCGATTCCCTGGATGCGTTGGAATCGGAATATGGCTAGGCGCTCGCCGCCGTTGTTCGCTTCTACCGGCCCTTGATCTCCAAAGCGGCCGCATACACCTGCTTGCGGTTCGGCAGGGAGCCGTCTGGCAGCGGGTGCTCGGCGACCACCTGGGTGATGGCCTCCTTGATGCGCAGACCCTCCTGCTCCGCCTTGTCGATGGACAGGCGGGCCAGATCCTCGGTGCTGAGCACGCTGGGCGCGTTCGCGTTGATCTCCTCGTCGGACGCGCCTTCGATGACAAGCACCATTTCGCCGCGCGGCGGATCGTTCACCACGCTGTCGTGGATCTCGGCGATGGTGCCGCGGCGGATCTGCTCATAGTCCTTGGTGAGTTCGCGGCACAACGCCATGCGGCGGTCCGGGCCGAAGGATTCCAACAGGTCGTCCATGGAGTCGGCGATACGGTGCAGCGTCTCGTAGAACACGATGGTGCGGGGTTCGGATTTGAGCATGCGCAGATGCTGCATGCGTTCGGAATGCTTGCGTGGCAGGAACCCCTCGTAGCAGAAGCGGTCGGTGGGCAGGCCGGACAGACACAGTGCGTCGAGCACGGCGCTGGGGCCGGGTGCGCAGGTGACAGGCAGATCGCGTTCGATGGCGCGGCGCACGATGGCCAAGCCGGGATCGTTGATGGTGGGCATGCCCGCGTCCGAAACCACCAGCACGGTCGAACCCGTCTCCACATTGTCGAGCAGACCGTCGGCCTTCTCACGCTCGTTGTGGTCATGGTAGGCGACCACGCGGCCGTTCACGTGCACGCCGAGACGGTTCGCCAGATCGTACAGACGGCGGGTGTCCTCCGCCGCCACGATGTCGGCGTGCTCCAGCAGCGCCTTGAGGCGGTCGGAAGCATCTCCCATATTGCCGATCGGGGTCGCGGCCAGCACCACCGTGCCCTCAGGAACCATCACATTCGTATCCACATGCGTGCCTTGCTCTTCAGTCATGCCTTCCAGTATCGCCCACGCCCCGCACAACCGGCTTTGGGGCGGATACAGGCCGGATGCAGGTCGGGTATGGGTGGGCATGGTCTGGGCGGGTGGAATATGAGTAACGCTTGTCGATACATGTGTCTGCGAGCGTGGGGTCTTGTTCCTCTTGATGGGTTTCATCTCGCAAGGCAAAAGTATTATAATTGTAATACCATCTGTTCGTGAAACAAGGAGAAGCCATGACTGCAACAGCGCCGCTGGACACTCTGGTATCAATCAGCGATTTCAACCACGGCAAGGCATCCGCCACATTCGCCAAAGTCAAGGACAACACACCCGTGACTGTGCTGAAGAACAACCGGCCAGCCTACTTCGTCATCAGCCCTGCCGACTACGAACGGCAGCAGGAAGCCGACCGCCGCGTCGAGGAACTCGGCATGCTGGTGGAGGAACTCATCAACGAGGAGGCCCGGCGCGAGGCCACGGCAGGCGAATACGTCTTCAGCTCCGACTCCGTGGACGACGTTATGGAGTACCTGAACAATGGCGAATAGCGGGAAAAGAACGATTCATGTCACCAAACGCTTCGCCAAGGATTACCGGAGTCTGCTGAAAAAGCATTTCGATCCCGCACTTGTGAGAAGTGCCCTCGAAGCGCTTTCCGACGCGGACGGGGACACCTTGGCCACCAAATACCGCGATCATGCTCTCGTCGGCCAATGGCGGGGGTTCCGCGAGCTTCACGTGAGCGCGGATGTGCTTCTTGTCTACATGGCAGACAGCGATTCCGTGGCAGTGGTGGCGGTACGTCTCGCATCGCATGACACGTTGTTCTCGAACAGGATTGGAAAACGAGATGTGAGGGAATACTTGGCGGAGGCGCGTGAACTGTTGGAATCCCTGAAGTAAGACCGAGTTGTTCGAGGTGCCTTCCGTCTTTCCCGCATCCTGGTGAATTCCGCCAGAATGGATGAGCTGCGCCGATTCCACAGGCAGCCGATGGACCAGGCGGCAGACAAAGAAAAAAGCCTTCCGGAGGTGGAATTCCGGAAGGCTTTCGTGGAGCTGATGGTAGTCGAAACCACGACCTCTTCGATGCGAACGAAGCGCTCTACCAACTGAGCTACAGCCCCTTGGATGTTGTACTGCTTCGCAGGACAACTCACCTAACTGTAATACGACCCCCGCCTAAATGCAAAACGACGTGGCGGTGTACGTGTGTTGAATCATGGTGAACGCCGTTTGAACGGATGACTCGGGTGAGGGGATAGTGGTCGGGAAGGCGGAAGACAGGCGGAAGACATGGATTGGCGATGCCTCCCGCCTGCCTGCCAGGGAAGGAAATACAAGGAAAGTGCAAGACAATGCAGGGGCGGGAACGTGCCGGAACGTAGGTCGCTGAATCGTGCAGCCCGCGTACCGGCACGCGCCTCATGCCACTCGTGACGCCCAATTAATGCGTGGCGATCTCATCCACCTTGGTGACATGCCCGCCGAACTGCGCTCGCAGCGCTGTCACCACACGCAGAATGTCATCCGCGCCGCCACGGGAGGTCTGACGTTGCCAGAGCGCCGCCGCGGTGGCCGGCGTGGGCACGCCAAGCTCCAACGCGGCCTCGACCATCCAGCGGGCCTCGCCCGATTCGTTCGCCACAGGAGGCATGCCGGCCAACGTATGGTCGTGCTCCGTCGCGTTCTCGAACAGGTCGAGCAGCCAGCTGGCCACCACCGATCCGTCGCACCAGGACGTCATCGTTGCCGCCGGGTCGGTGATGTATTCGCTGCGCATCATGGTGGCGAATCCCTCGCCGAACGCCTGCATCATGCCGTATTCGATGCCGTTGTGCACCATTTTCGCGAAATGGCCGCCGCCGACCGGGCCTGCAAGCACCAGGCCGTGTTCTCCCTGCGGCTTGAGGGTTTCGAAGATCGGCAGCACCTTGCGGTACACGCGTTCCTCGCCGCCGACCATCAGCGCGTAGCCGCGTTCCGCACCCCATACGCCGCCGGATACGCCGGCGTCCAGAAAATCGATGCCGTTGCGCTTGAGCTCGCTGGCATGGCGGGTGTCGTCGGTGTAATGCGAGTTGCCGCCGTCCACCACGATGTCGCCGGCGTCAAGCAGGTTGCCAAGCTGTGTGATCACGGCCTCGGTCGGCTCCCCGGAAGGCACCATCACCCACACCGTACGTGGCGGCTGCAGTGCGGCGACCAGCTCTTCGAGCGACGCGACGTCCCTATCCGAATCCGGATTCATGTCGAATCCCACGATCTTGTGGCCGCCTTCGCGCAGACGGCGAACCATGTTGCCGCCCATGCGGCCAAGTCCGATCATTCCCATTTGCATGATGAGCTCCTTTGCTATGCGTTGACTGTGATGTGTTGATTCTTGTGTAATGCGATTTAAGGGTTTGCGGTTCGTGATGTTTGCGCGGTTTTGCGGTTTGTTCTGGCCGCAACCGCTACAAGATAAGCGAGAGCAGCATGACGCAGCCGAGGCCGACCACGGACAGCACCGTTTCCATAAGCGACCAGGTCTTCAGCGTCTGGCCGACCGTCATGCCGAAGTATTCCTTGACCAGCCAGAATCCGGCGTCGTTGAGGTGCGAGAAGAACACGGATCCGGCGCCGATGGCGAGCACGAGCAGGGCGAGTTGCACTGGGCTCAGGTTGGCGGCAAGCGGTGCCATGATTCCGGCTGCGGTGACGGTGGCGACCGTGGCGGAACCGGTGGCGAGACGGATGAGCACGGCGACGATCCAGCCTGCGATCAGCGGGTTCATGGCGGATTCGGTGATGCTGTTGGCGATCACGTCGCTGATTCCGGAGTCGACCAGGGTCTGCTTGAAACCGCCGCCTGCGGCCACGATGAAGACGATGCCGGCCACTGTGCCGAAGGACTTGCCCACCATGCCGTTCACGGCGTCGCGCGTGGAATGCTGCATGAAACCGAGCAACACCATGGCCAGCACGCTGGTGATGAACAGCGCGGTGAGCGGCGTGCCGATGAAGGCGAGCACGCGGCCCCACGCGGTCTTGCTCTGGCCTGTCAGATCCACCACGGAAGCGGCGAGCATCAGCACCACCGGGCAGAGGATGACGGTGATGGCCTGGGCAAAGGTGGGGCGGTGTTCGGGCGACTGTTCGGCATTTTCGGCGGCGCTCTGTTCGGGAGCCATGATCGGCACCCAACGTGCCATGACCTTGCCCAGCAGCGGGCCGGAGATGATGACGGTCGGGATGGCGACAAGCAGGCCCAGACCCAGCGTGAGGCCGAGGTTCGCGTGGATCGAGTCGATGGCGGCGAGCGGGCCGGGATGCGGCGGAATGAAGGCGTGCAGGGTGGACAGGCCGGCGAGCGCCGGGATGGCGATGAGCATGACCGGCATCTTGGCGCGACGTGCTGCGAAGAGCACGACCGGGATGAGGATGACCACGCCGACTTCGAAGAACATGGGGATGCCTACGGTGAAGGCGATGAGGGCCATGGCCCAGGGGAGCAGTTTCATGGGGGTCTTGCTCATGATGGTGTCGACGATGACGTCCGCGCCGCCTGAGGCGAACAGGATGGTGCCGATGATGGCGCCGAACGCGACGAGCAGGCCGACGCCGGAGAACGTGGAGCCGGCGCCTGTGGTGAAGCTGCTGAAGGCCTTGTCGTAGGGGACGCCGGCGCATATGGCCATGATGAACGAGCCGACCATGAGCGAGATGAACGGGTGGAGTTTGACGACTGCGATGAGCAGCACGATGGTGAGGATGCCGGCTATTGCGGCGGTGATGAGTTGCATGTCAGATTCTCCTTTGAATGCTGAGCTGGGATGCGAACTGTTGTGCGTGCGTGGGAGAGGTGAGCGGGGTGGGAACTGTGGGGCGAGAGCGGAAGGTGGGTTCTCGCGTGACGGCGTGTGAGCGGCCTGACTTGACGGCCTGATCGGCGGTGAATCGGCGGTTGGCCCGGTGTCTCAGGCACTTACCGGCGTGAGTGCGCGTTCCTCCTTGGCCGCATGCTCGACGACGGCCTGCACGGCGCGATCCACCATTTCCTCGACGGATCCCTCGATGGAGACCTCGATGCCGGGCTCGTCGGGTTCGAGCGGTTCCAGAATGGCGAACTGGCTGGGGAGCAGTGCGGGCGGCATGAAGTGCCCCTTGCGTGCGGCGAGGCGTTCCTTGATGAGTTCGTGGCTGCCGGTGAGGTGCACGAAGAACACGGGGACGTTTTCGCGCAGCACGTCGCGGTATGCGCGCTTGAGCGCGGAGCTGGAGACGACGGTGTTCGCGTTGATGGCTTCCTTGGCCGCCATCCACGAGTTGATGACGCGCAGCCAGGGCCAGCGGTCTTCGTCGGTGAGGGGGATGCCGGCGCTCATCTTGTCGATGTTCGCCTGCGGGTGGAATGCGTCGCCTTCGGCCATTTCGTAGGAGAGGCGGTCGCGGATGGCTTCTGCCACGGTGGATTTGCCGCAGCCGGCCACGCCCATGACGACTACATGGATGCTCATGATGTGCTCCTTGCCTTTGGATTATGCGAAGTTACGAAGTGCTTCATTGCTGTTCGGAATCTCCGGTTGATTCCTGATGAACAGGATACCTCTCAAAAGGAGTACTTGTCAATTTAAAAAGAGTACGTTTTTGGAAAATCGTGTGTTTTGTGCGGAAGGTACGCTGGAATCGTCCATGACGAACGGAAGACGTGCCGCAAGGCAGACGAGATGAGAGGCAGATATGACGGAGACGAACGATACCGAACACATGCACATTCCCGTCGCCAATCAGCTCGCCGTAGACATCATCGACGGCAAATGGGCGGTCGGCAGCGCCATGACCCTGGAGGACATGCAGTCCAGATTCGGCGTCTCCCGCACAGTGGCAAGGGAAGCGTCGCGGCATCTGGAGGCGGCCGGTGCCATCACCATCCGCAGACGCGTGGGACTCGTGGCGCAGGACCCCGAACATTGGCAGGCACTCAACCCGCAGGTCATCGCATGGAAACTCCACTCATCGCAACGCAAACAGGAACTCCTCGCGCTGACGGAACTGCGACTGAGCATCGAACCCGCCGCGGCAAGATATGCGGCCGTACGCGCCTCACTGGAAGACAAAGCCAAACTACCGGTCATGGCACTGCAGATGAAACAGCTGGGCGAGCAGGGCAATCTCGCCGAGTTCCATAAGCTCGACGTTGAATTCCATCGCCAGGTGCTCCAATGCAGCGGCAATGAACTGTTCGCCGCCTTCGCCGGCACCGTAGCCACCGTGTTGCGCGGGCGCGTGGAAATCAACATGTACCCGCAGCAGCCCGCGCCTGAGGCGCTGCGCGCGCACGTCGCGGTCGGCGAGGCGATCCTGAACGGCGATGCAGATGCCGCTTACGAGGCGATGCGCGAGATCGTGGACGAAGTGGACGAAGCGCTGCGCGACAACCCGATGCTCTGAGCGGGGGCTAGGGGAAGCACCGGTGTGCAGTTATACGCTCTCGGTCGTTGTGAGATGGTAGCAGCGAACCCTGCTACCGCAGCACGATATGCCGGTTGAGATCGCGCCTGCGCTGCCGCCAATCCGGCAGATACGCGCTCATGCGGCGCTGGAAGCCGGCACCATGCCCATGCTCCCACAGGTGCGTCATCTCATGCACCAGCACGTATTCCAAAAACCGCTGATCCATCAGCCCCAACTGCAGATTCAGCCGAATGCGCCCCGTTTTCGGCGTGCACGACCCCCAGCGCGAGGTCATGGCACGCAGCGTGATATGGGTGGGGGATTTGCCGATGATCGGCTCCCAGCGCGCAAGCAGTGCGGGAAGAGCCGCATTGATCTGCGCGGCGGCCTTGCGGCGAAGCTCGTCGTTCCATTCCAGAACGCCGGCCTGCTCGGCCTGCCGTGCCTGCCGGCGCATGGCATTCCGGTTGGCGTCGATCCACGCGCGACGCCCCCGCACGAACGAGACAATCGTGGTCTCTCCCACGCGTTGCGGTGCAGAAACCACCACCTTCCCGTCCGGCGGCTGGATACGCAGATACATGTTCTTGATGGGTTTACGCACCACCTGCACGTCAAGGCCGTCGACAATCACGCATCCCATTGTGGGCTCCGCCGCCAACAATCGCCAACAACTGTTGCCAGCCGGCATCCAGCCAATCGGCACCGCAACCAGCCTTGACAAGCCGAAAAGATAGACTGGCGGCATGTCACTTGGTTTGAATATCCTGCTCATCTTCATCTTTCTGCTGCTCGGATCGGTATTCGCCGGCACCGAACTCGCATTGGTGAGCCTGCGCGGCTCCCAGATCGACCAGATGGAACTGCAGGATGCGCGCGGCGCACGCGTGGCGAAAATCGCCCGCGACCCCAACACGTTCCTCTCCAGCGTGCAGATTGGCGTTACGCTGTCCGGCTTCCTGTCCGCCTCGTTCGGCGAATCGTCCATCGCGCCGTTCGTCGTGCCCGTGGTGGAAAGTTGGGGCGTTCCGCACCACATCGCCGCGCCGCTGACCACCATCGGCCTGACCCTCATCATCTCCTACTGCTCGATCGTGATCTCCGAGCTGGTGCCCAAGCGCATCGCCATGCAGCGCAACGAGGCCATCGCACGCGCGGTCGTGCCGGCCATCGACGTGTTCTCCAAGGTGTGCCGCCCACTGATCTGGCTTATTGGCAAGAACACCAACGGCTTGGTGCGTCTGCTCGGCTTCGACCCGAATGAGACGGAAACCGAGGTTTCCGACGACGAGTTGCGCGTGCTCGTCAACTCCAACACCAACCTGAGCAAGGATGAGCGCACGATCCTCGACGACGTGTTCGATGCGTCCGAAACGATCGTGGCCGAAGTGATGCGACCGCGTGCCGACGTGGTGTTCATCGACGGTTCGATGAGTCTGGAGGAGGCGGCCGCCTTCGTGCGTGATCAGCCGTATTCGCGCTACCCGGTCACAGGCAAGGACTTCGATGATGTGCTTGGCTTCGTGCACGTGCGCGATCTGCTGGATGTGCGCGACCCGAACGCGAAGACCGTGGCGGACGTGGTGCGCGAGGGCATCTCGCTGCCTGGCACCTCCAAATTGTTGCCTAGCCTGGAACTGCTGCGCAAACGCGGCATCCACCTGGCGGTGGTGATCGACGAGTATGGCGGCACCGACGGCATCGTCACGCTGGAGGACATGACCGAGGAGCTGGTCGGCGATATCCGCGACGAATACGACCTGCCGACCGAAAAGGGTGGCGAGCGGACCAACCGCAGCGTGTTCGTGAATGGTGTGGCGGCCATCGAGGGCGGCACCACGCTGGAGGACTTCGAGGATCTGACCGGCATCGAATTGGAGGATGGTCCGTACGAGACCGTGGCCGGCTACTTCCTCGCGCACACCGGCAAGATGGGTGCCGTGGGCGACGTGCTGCATTCCGACGAGGGATACGACATGACGGTCACACAGGTCGACGGCAGGCGTATCGCCATGATCGAGGTGTGCAAGGCCGGTGATGCGGGGCAGTCTGGAAGCGCTGCTGCTGACGCAAAGCAGGCTGAAAACGGCGGGAAACGGGAGTGATGCCGTGAGGCCGTAAGACCGTAAGACCGTAAGCCCTGGCTGGGCTGTTGCTACTAGGAGCCGCTGGAAATCGATTGAGATTGCCGGCGACTCCTTCGGCTTTAGCGAAGTCAGTGCCAGCAGTAATGGCGGATATTGGAAAAGCCCTCGAAACCATTCGGTTCCGAGGGCTTTATTGTGGAGCATGCCGGGTTCGAACCGGCGACCCTCTGCTTGCAAAGCAGATGCGCTACCAGCTGCGCCAATGCCCCAATGAAAAAAATAGCGACCACAATAGTCGCTGTTTTTCCGTGGGCCCGGAAGGACTTGAACCTTCGACCTCATCCTTATCAGGGATGCGCTCTAACCACCTGAGCTACGGGCCCGAACCATGCACTTCAAAAGCGCACAAGCAGTTAAGATACCAGAGGGCACCAAGGAACGCAAAACATCGGCGTGTCGTTTTATGCGCAGTGGGCGGGCAGATGCCGCGTAGCCGGGTAAAAACCCAGTAAAATCAAGCCCAGAGCAGCGGGCATGGGTACTGTGGAACACAGTCAACGGCGAACGAAAGGCGAGACATGGACGTCCCACAGATTCCACAGGAAATCCTCGATGTGATGCACACCCCCGGCGTGTACTACTGCGATATGCCCGGCATGGGCGAGGCGCAGGCCGCGCAGCTGGAGATTCTGTACGATTTCAACGCCACCAGGCCGCGCGAGGCCTCACGCAGGCGCGAACTGCTGGAGCGGTTCTTCGCCGAAGCGGGGGAGGGACTGTATATCGAGCCGCCGCTGCACGCCAACTGGGGGTGCAGCACCCATTGGGGCGCGCACTGCTATGCGAATTTCAACCTCACCTTGGTGGATGACGGCGAGATCTTCATCGGCGAGCACACCATGATCGGCCCGAACGTGACACTCACCACCACCGGTCATCCGATTCGCCCGGATCTACGCGAACAGATCGCCCAATATTCCGAACCCATCCACATCGGGCGGAACGTGTGGATCGGCGCGGGCGTGACCGTATTGCCCGGCGTGACCATCGGCGATAACTCGGTGATCGGCGCGAACAGTCTGGTCACCAAGGACATTCCCGCGGACAGCGTCGCCTACGGCAGCCCGTGCAAGGTGGTGCGGCCGATCGGGCAGCATGATTACGAGTATTACTGGCGCGATCGCCGGTATGACGATGCTGCTGGCGGCGATGCTGCTGGAGCAGCGGAGACCGCTGAAAAGGGCGATACGACTGCCGAAAAGGCGGAATGACTCGCAAATGAATCGGCATTGACAGCACTTATCGCATTCCGTAGGGGGTTTCGGGCTTCCGTAGGTGGTTGTTCGCAGTACTGCGGTTGAACAAAGGCTTATTTTCAGCGGTTTTATACCGGGGTATAGAAGCTCAACCCCTTACGGAACGGCAAAACCACCTACGGAACCGAGTGCGGGCATGAAAAACGCCACCTCTGGGCAAAATATATGCCCGAGATGGCGCAGAATCCAGAATGGTACAGCTTCAGGGGCTAGAAGCTCAAAACCTCGACTTTGCCGGAATCCATCTGGTAGCGTGCGCCTACCAGCATGAGGCGATCCTCGGCCAACGCCCGGCGAATCACGTCGGAACGGTCGACCAGTTCCTCGATGGTGCGCGCGATATGCACGCGCTCGAAATCCTCGTTGGATTCGAGCTCCGACTCATGCGCCTGCCAGATGGAGAAACCGACGGTGCGCAGCATAATGGATTCCGCTTCGGCGATGCGCTCGTCAAGATCGGTGATGCTGTCGGCGGCCATGAGCGAATCCTCGGCGTCGGCGGTCATCTCATGCAGCAGATTCTCATACTCCTTGACGCCCTGCTTGATTGCGCCGCAATTCTGATGGCCGAGCACCACCAGCAGCCGTACGCCCAACGAATCCACCGCATACTCCAGCGAAGCAAGCACGGCATCATCGACGATATGCCCGGCGGTGCGCACGGTGAACAGTTCACCCAAACCCGAGTCGAAGATGATATCGGGGCTTACGCGCGAATCCGAGCAGCTCAGCACCGCCGCATCCGGCTCATGCGTGTCGATCAGGGCTTCGCGAGCTTCGGCGCTACGATTCGGATGCACCGGCTTACCTTCCGCAAATCTGCGATTCCCCGCCAGCAGACGGCTCCAAACGCCGCTCGCCGTACCTTCGACCTCGTTCTGGTCCACAAACATCTCATCTGCCATTGATTTCCGCCCCTCCATTGCTCAGGCTACGGATATCTTACGGTCAGGGCTGCCCGTGGATGCGTTCTGAAGCTGCGGGCGGAGAGCGCCAGCAGGATGACTGTTATCGGTAGGTGTCGCGAAGCTGCAGGATGTGTTGTTCGATTTGGTGGATCACCGCGATGAACGTGGCGTCGTCGCAGCCTGTGGGATCGGGCAAACCCCAATCGGCGTCGAACGGTCTGCCTATGTACGGGCAGCCCACGTCGCAGCCCATCGATATGGCGACGTCCGGGGCGGGGATCGCGTCAATCGTCTTGCTGTACTGCGTGCGTTCCATGTCGATGCCGTACAGTTCCTTCATCAGTCGGACGGCGTCCTGATTGATGCGCGGCTTCGTTTCGGTTCCCGCCGAATAGCAGTCGAGCACATCGCCCGCAAGCAGTTTTCCGAGCGCTTCGGCGATCTGGCTGCGGCAGGAATTATGCACGCAGATGAACGCGACCTTCGCCTTACCCATGATTTGCCTCCGGTCCCCGACCTCTTCCTGGACTTCCGATGCCTACCTTAACGGGAACCGATACCAGACGACGCCGGTTCCTGAATCGGCGAAGAGACACGACGTCTACCAGCCTTCCTCCATTGCGGTTGCCCAGAGATAGAACATGAAGAGCAGCAGACTGAAGAGCGAGATGATGAATGTTGCGATTTTTGCAAAGATGTGCTTATTGGGAAGCGGCTGAGAAACACCGGGGAACTGATCATCAACGAACAGCTGCGCAATATGGAGGATTGCGACTGCAAGCCAGCAGATGAGTCCAGCACCTAATGTCGCCAGAAGCCGATGAGAATAGACGATTTGTTCAGCCGGCGTTTTCCCACAAGGAGGGGAAAACGTTGTTAATATCCGGCAAGCGACATCGTAGTCGCCATCATGAGGACCAAACCAGTCAATAACAGAAGGGGATAGCAATACCAGTCCTATCCACCACAGCGTGCGTCGGATGATTGCGAGTCTGTCGCCCGGCCTAGTGTCAGGCTTGCTGCCTTCGCCCTCCGCCCCGGCACCGTCCGCGGGCGTGTGGTCCCCCTCGTGCGCGTCCGTCGTCCCGTCCGTGTCCCTTTCCGCGTCCATATGTCCCCCTCCGATCATCCGAGTCTGTCGCTCGGCCCCGCACGCCCGTTCCACGCGCTCCGTCGCCGGCCAGTCTAGGGCCGTGCGACGCGAACGGGGAGGCCCGCGCCGTCAATCGGCACGGAACCTCCCCGCTCGCGTCATCTAGGCGGTCGGCCGGAGATCAGCCCGTGTTCTGCAGGCCGGCGGCGACACCCGAAACGGTGCACAGAATGAGGTACGTGTACCCCTCCCTCTTGCCGTGGCTGAGCTCTTCCTTGTCCACCTTCTTGCGCAGCGACTTGAGCGCCAGCACCTGGGTGAGGGACAGCACGTCCACGTACGGGGAACGGATGCGCACGGCGCGGCCAAGCACGTGACGGTGCTGCAGCGGCCACTTGTCGCCGACGATGGCAAGCACCCACTTGCGGGTCAGCTTCATCTCGGTGAGCACCTTTTCCGGCAGATCCTCGCGGTCGTCGAGGGCGAGGTACATGCGGGCGATGCGCTCATCGGTCTTGGCAATCGACATTTCGATGTTGTCGATGAACGTCGAGAACAGCGGCCACTCCTCGTACGCCTTGCGTAGCGTGTCCAGATCACCGAACTTCTCGCAGGCGGTGCCCAAGCCGTACCATGCGGCCAGGTTGATGCGGGCCTGGGCCCAGGAGAAGATCCATGGGATGGTACGCAGATCGTCGAGGGACTTGGCGCCGAGGCCACGCTTCGCCGGGCGGGAGCCGATCGGCAGCAGGCCGATCTCGGTCAGCGGCGTCACGGTGGAGAACCACGGGGCGAAACCGTCGGTGTTCAGCAGGTCGAGGAAGCGCTCATGGGCGGCTTCGTCGAGCTTGCTGGCCATGTCGGCGTACTTCTCGGTCATCTCGGTATTGCGCTTCTCCACGCTCGGAGCGGACTGCAGCAGCGTCGCGGCTGCAACGGACTCGACGTGGCGGATGGCCAGGGTCGGGTTGCCGTAGCGGGCGAAAATGACCTCGCCCTGCTCGGTGAGCTTGAAACGGCATTTCACGGAACCGACCGGCTGGGCGAGCACCGCGCGGTTGGCGGGGCCGCCGCCACGACCGACGGCACCGCCGCGGCCATGGAACAGGGTCAGGTCGATGTCGTGCGATTCCGCCCACTTCGCGATACGCTCCTGAGCGGAGTGCAGGGCCAGCGTGGCGGAGGTCGGGCCGGCGTCCTTCGAGGAATCGGAGTAGCCGAGCATGACTTCCAGCTTGCCGCCGGTCGCCTTCAGACGAGCCTGCACTTCAGGAATCTTGATCATTTCCTCAAGCACGTTCACCGAGTTCTGCAGATCCTCAAGCTGTTCGAACAGCGGGATCACGTCGATGGTCGGCACGTCCTCCGGGTGGGCGAACGCCAGACGGTTCAGCTCGTACACGTCCTTGATGTTCTGGGCGCTCTTGGTGAAGGAGATGATGTAACGGCGGGCGGCCTTCATGCCGTTGCGCTTCTGGATGGAGCCGAGTGCGCGGAAGGTGTCGAGCACCTCGTGGGTCATCGGCTGCAGTTCGCCGCGCTCGCCATGCAGACCATGCTCGCGGATATCCTCCAGCGCGCGGGAATGCACCACGGAGTGCTGACGGAACTCCATCTCGACCATGTGGAAGCCGAAGGTTTCGGCCTGCCAGATCAGGTCCTGCAGCGGGCCATAGGCGGAACGCTTGGCGCCTGCCGCGGCGAGGGAACGCTGCACGGTCTTCAGATCGGCGATGAAATCCTCGCAGGAGTGGTACATCAGATCGGCGTCGCGCACGACCGTGTAATGCAGGCGGTCGGCCATGACCAGCATGACCGCGCGGTGCAGTTCCTTGCTGGAGATCAGGGCGGCCTTTTCGGTCAGGCGTTCGCTCATTTCCTTCTGATGGTTCCACAGGTCCTTGAGCTCGGTGCTGGCCGGCGTGGTGCCGGCTTCCATCGTCAGGTTCCTGCCCACGGTGCGGGTCGCCTCTTCAAGGGCGGAGACCACATGATCGCTGAACTTGCGAGCCACCTGGCGGCTCACCTTGGCGGTGACGTTCGGGTTGCCGTCGCGGTCGGAGCCGATCCAGCTTCCCGGGTGGAAGAATGCCGGGCACACTGGCGGTTCCAGGCCGGCCTTGTCGCCCAGCAGCCAGTCGTCGAAACGGCGGTACACCTGCGGGATGGTGTGGAACAGCGTGGAATCGAAAATGTCAAGAATGGTGTCGGCTTCCTCGACGGGGGTCGGCTTCTTCAGCGCGATCGGGGAGGTGCGGAACAGCGCGTCGATCTCGTTGTACAGGCGACGGCTGTTCTCCTTCTTGTCGGAGCCTCCAAGCTTGTTGTGCTGTTCGAGCAGTTCGGAGATCCTGCGGATCTTGCCTTCCACGGCCTTGCGGCGTGCCTCGGTCGGGTGCGCGGTGAACACCGGGTGGAACTCCAGGCGGTCCAGCAGCTCCTTGGCTTTGGCCGGGCCCATCTCGTTGATGAGCTTATGGTAGGCGACGGTGAGCTCGTTGACCGGATCCACGGCGTTGATGTCGTCCACTTCGGACTCGCGTTCACGCAGTACGGAAACGCGGTAGTTCTCCTCGGAAAGATTGGCGAGGTGGAAGTGGGTGGCGAATGCGCGGGCAAGCAGCTGGGCATCGTGCAGATTCATCTCGTCGATGATCTTCACGGCCTCGGCCAGACCGTCCTCGTCCGTGTTTGTGTTGCCGCCGAAATGCTCGTCGCTTGCTTCGACCGCATATTTGCGCACGGTGTCGAAAGTGGTGAGCAGCTTGGGATCGTACTCGTTGAGCACGTCACGAAGGATCTTCAGACACAGATCCATATCGTATTTCAGATTCTCAGGAAGATCGTGCTCTTCCGGAGCCTTGCGGCCGGTGCCGGTTTCCACGATGGAAGCGTCGGCAGGCACGATTTGCTGTTCATCTTTTGCCAAAATAAACCTCCTTAGTCGAACGACGGGTTGCTCGGTCTATTTGGTCGCCCGTGGCTCCTCCACGGTTGTTGAGGCCAAATCGTTGCGAGCCCACAGCCCTTGGTTCAACGTGGTTATTGCGATTGCATAGTGTACTGCGCGCACAACAACTTCTGTGTTACGGCGTTCATTTTTGGTCACTATGTGACCGCCGTTTGTGAACATGCGCGTGGGTTGACGATCGCCGGCGGCAGGGGCGATCGCGGTTCGGTGCGGGGAGTAGAAAAGGAACCGTGAGCGAACAGAACAAAGAAGAAGCAGAACACGGCGCACAGCTCCAAGGAGCTTCCGCCGTCAGCAAATTCCACACCCACTCCATCCCCCTGGATATGGAGGACATCGAACGCGACTGGGATAAGCCGGTTACCGAAGCCGGCATCGCAGCGAAAACCAGTGTGATCGTGCGCGTCGGCATGCTCGATCTTGCAGCCGGAACCGGAAGCTTCCGCGTCCGTGAAATGATGCATCGCATCGCCTACCCGCTGGGCGTGCATGTCCGTGCCGACGTGAACCTGACCGATATCGAAGCCTCCTGCACCGACGGCAAGGACCGTATCACCGAAGTCGTCGACCTGCCCACCACCGGCGTGAACACGGAACGTATCTGGCTGCTGGAACATTTCGCCGACTGGTTCAACGTGAATCTCGGCACCGGTTCGATGTACCACCGTCAGGCCGACGTGTCCGAAGGGCTCATGGAACACCTCGATCAAAAAGACGCCTCACAGGTCTCCGCCGACCTGTCCAAACAGCTGCGAGCGCAGAAGAAGTCCAAACAGCGAGCCCAGCAGGATGATCCTGTACTCGATGTGCTTGAGGAGGTCAGTGCCCAAACCGAGGAAAGCGAACCGGTGGCCAGGCCGTTGCATCTGCATGATATCGAAGAGGCGCAGTATCGCGCCGATTATGCGGCTGCTGTCTCCGCTGCCTCTGCAACCGGCGCTTCTGCAGCCGACCGGGAATCGCAGGGCGCATCGCCGGCCAGCACCGTTCGCAAACGGCGTGAGGAGGCTCGCAATCGTATCAAAGAACGTGCGAGCAAGCCGCCGAAGGAGTATGCGGAGCATTTCGCGGACCCCGGCAGGGACGCAGGCAATCAGTCCGGCGTCACCGTGCGTCAGGCTCATGAACGACTCGACATGATCGAACGCCGTAAGCCGTTGTATTCCCCGCTGTTTGCCGGACTCGCCTCGGCCTGTGCCTGCGCCTCCTTCGTGTTCCTGCTCGGCGGCGGCCCCTTCGACATGATCGGCGCGTTCGTCGGTGCAGGGCTTGGTCACTGGTTGCGTCGCAAACTGTTCGCGCACCATCTCAACCAGTTCTTCGTCACCTTTGTATGCGTTGCCGTCGCGGCCTTGGCTTGCACCGGCACCCTGCGACTCATCGGCTTGTACAATCCCGTCGCCTTGCAGCACGACACTGCGTACATCGGTGCCATGCTGTTCGTGATCCCCGGCTTCCCGCTTATTACGGGCGGCTTGGATATGGCGAAGATCGACTTCCCTTCGGGCGTGCAACGCATCACCTACGTGCTGTGCATCATCCTCATGGCCACGCTCGCCGGCTGGATGGTCGCCTCCATTGTGCATCTGAACCCCGAAGGCTTCGAACCGCTTGGGCTGAACCCCGTCGTCAACTGCCTGCTGCGCATGGTGTTCGCGTTCATTGGGGTCTGGGGCTTCTCCGTCATGTTCAATTCGCCTCAGCGCATGTGCCTCGTCGCTGCCACCATCGGCCTGATTACCGATACTTTGCGTCTGGAAATCGTCGACGCGGGCGTTCCCGCCGAAGCCGGCGCCTTCATCGGCGCGCTGCTCGCGGGTCTGCTTGCTTCCGCCTGGCGTTCCGCCGTCCGTCGTGGCTGGCTCGCTCCGCACCTCGGCTATCCGCGCATCTGCCTGACCGTGCCGTCCATCGTCATCATGGTTCCCGGCCTGTATATGTACCAGGCCATGTTCCATCTCGGTCAGTTCGATACCCTGAACGCGCTGGACTGGGCGTTCCGTGCGTTCATGGTGATCATCTGCCTGCCGATCGGCCTGGCGATGGCGCGTGTGATCACCGACAAATCCTGGCGCTATGACATCTGAAGATCCATCTGCAGGCTCGGCGGCGTCCGGTAGCGGGCAATGGTCCATGTTTCGGTTCTTAGCGTGAGACGTTCGGGATTGATACGATGCCGAACGATTACATTGAGTCGAATCGTTGTTTTTGAAGAGAGGAAGAGGACGTGGTTTCCAAAGACATCTGGGTGCTGGTGGCCATGGTCATTTACTTTGCGGCCATGCTGACCATTGGATTCGTCTACTCCAAACGGTCGAATTCGTCCACCAGACAGTATTTCGCTGGTGGGCGAGGCGTTGGCCCGTGGCTGACCGCGCTGAGCGCCGAAGCGTCCGATATGAGCGGCTGGCTGCTTATGGGCCTGCCCGGTGTCGCCTATTTCACCGGTGCCGCCGACCCGATGTGGACCGCCATCGGCCTTGCCCTCGGCACCTACCTCAATTGGAAGCTCGTGGCCCGTCGACTGCGCCGCTACTCCGTGGTCGCCGGTGACGCCATCACCATCCCCGACTTCTTCTCCAAGCGCTTCCACGACAAGAAGAACATCGTTTCCACCATTGCCGCGCTGATCATCCTCGTGTTCTTCTGCGTGTACGTTGGCAGCTGCTTCGTGACGGTCGGCAAGCTGTTCTCCACCCTGTTCGGCTGGGACTACCATCTGACCATGGTGATCGGCGCCGCCATCGTGTTCGCCTACACCATCATCGGCGGCTACCTGTCGGTGGTCGTGACCGACTTCATTCAAGGGTTGCTCATGTTCTTCGCCCTTGCCGTGGTGTTCATCGGCTCCGTCGCCTCCGCCGGTGGCATCGACAACACCGTGGCGTTCCTCCAGGGCATCCCCGGCTTCCTTGACGGCACCCACATGGCCACGCCGGTGCTCAACGATGCCGGTGAACAGATCGTCAAGGCCGGGCAGGCCATGTTCGGTGCGCCCGCCGATTACGGCATCATCACCATCATCTCCATGCTTGCGTGGGGACTGGGGTATTTCGGCATGCCGCAGGTGCTGGTGCGTTTCCTGTCCATTCGCAGTTCCGAGGAGATCAAGAAGTCCCGCATCATCGCCACCACCTGGTGCGTGATCTCCCTCGCATGCGGAGTGTGCATTGGCCTGGTCGGTCGTGCCATGATGCCCACCCAGTTCGCCACCCAGTCGGCCGCCGAGAACATCTTCATCGTGGTCTCGCAGGCGTTGCTGCCGAGCTTTATGTGCGGCATTGTGGTATCCGGCATCTTCGCCGCGTCCATGAGCTCATCCTCGTCATATATGATCATCGGCGCCTCCGCTGCCGCGGAGAACATCTTCCACGGGTTGCTGCATCGTAAGGCCACGGACCGGCAGGTGATGATGGTGGCGCGAATCACGTTGCTGGTCATGTTCATCTTCGGTATCGTGGTCGCCTTCGACCAGAACTCCTCCATCTTCCAGGTGGTGTCGTATGCGTGGGCTGGGCTTGGCGCTTCCTTCGGGCCGCTGATGCTTACCTCGCTGTATTGGCGGCGCACCAACAAGTATGGTGCTATCGCCGGCATGCTTTCCGGCACTGCGACCGTGCTTATCTGGCACAATCTCATCAAGCCGTTGGGCGGTGTGTTCGCCATCTACGAGCTGTTGCCGGCGTTCATCGTCTCGCTGCTGTTCATCGTGGTGGTTTCGCTGCTCACTCCGGCACCAAGCGCCGAAGTGCTGCATGAGTTCGACCATTATCTTGACGACCCGAACGACAAGCAGGTCGACGACGATCTGGTCGCAGCCGAAATCGCCGCGGGGGAGAAGCGCGCGCAGATCTGAGGTACCCCGTGGCGGGTGTTTCGCCTTCTGGCGACACCAGAAGGCGGCTGTCCTGGTGCTATATCGCCTGCTTGTGGCGGATTCCAGTATTTGGGAAACACTAGGTGGCTTATTTGTGGCACCTAATTCACGAAGCCCTGTGTATGTTCGTTGGAATTCCAACGAACATACACAGGGCTTCCCCGTTGGCATGCCACAAATCAGCCACCTAGCAGAACAGCGGCTCTCAAATCTGCCACAAATAAACTAGATAAGTGAGTTGGCTGTGTTTTGGGGCTTTGCATAAGCCCCAAAACACAGCCAACTCACTTCAGATCGTCAGAATGTTGCCGCATGCTCAGTAGCACATGCCCATGGCGTCGCGCACCTGCTCCAGTGTTTCGTTGGCGATGGCGTTGGCCTTTCTGTTGCCTTCGGCCAGCACGTCGCGCACATAATCCATATCCTGAGCCAGCTCGGCGCGGCGCTCGCGCATCGGGGCCAGGAAGTTGTTCACGGATTCCACCACGTACATTTTCAGCGCGCCGGCGCCGGAATCGCCGATCTCCTCGGCGATCTCTTCGGGCTTGCGGCCGGTGGTCAATGCCGCGGTGGTCAGCAGGGCGGAGACTTCCGGGCGGTTGATCGGGTCGAAGGTGATGCGGCGTTCGGAATCGGTGCGGCTCTTCTTGATGAGCTTGGCGGTCTCCTCGGCGGTGGCGCTCAGCATGATGGAGTTGCCGCGGGACTTGCTCATCTTCTGGCCGTCGAGACCCGGGATTTCCGGCGCATCGGACAGAATGGCGTCCGGCTCGGGGAACACCGGGTTCTTCTTCGCGTAGCGTTCGTTGAAGCGGCGAGCGATGGTGCGGGTCAGCTCGATATGCGGCAGCTGGTCCTTGCCCACCGGCACGATGTTGCCCTTGCAGAACAGGATGTCGCATGCCTGGTGCACCGGGTAGGTGAGCAGCAGGCCGGTCAGCGCGTGGCCGGAGGCTTCCATCTCGGCCTTGACGGTCGGATTGCGGTGCAGCTCCGATTCGGTGACCAGCGACAGGAAGGGCAGCATGAGCTGGTTTTCGGCCGGAACGGCGGAATGCGTGTAGATCATGGTCTTTTCCGGGTCGATGCCGGCGGCCATGTAGTCGAGGATCAAATTGAGCACGTTGTCCTGGATGTGCTCGGTGGTGTCGCGGTCGGTGATCACCTGGTAGTCGGCGATGATGATGTTGGTGTGCACGCCCTTGTTCTGCATCTCCACACGGCTGCGCAGTGTGCCGAAGTAGTGGCCCATATGCAGACGTCCGGTCGGGCGGTCGCCGGTAAGCATGGTGAACTTGCCAGGATTCTTCTCGATTGCGGCGAGTGTCTCGTCGGAACGCTTCTTTGCCGCCAGGAAGCTGGCGCTCATCTCATTGCCGACAGCCGTGATCTGGCTGTTCTGAGCTTCATCCGTCATGCGTATGCCCCTTTATAAATAAGGAAAATGACCTTGCGAAATATTGCTTTTATCGTAAAAGTGCGAGAAGACAAGCCGCATGGCGTAAACAAGTGGTACTCTTCTGTGTGATGAATTGATAGCAAGCAACATTATCAGGGGGTCAGATGGGCCGCGGACGTCAGAAAGCAAAACAACAGAAAATTGCCCGTAAGCTGAAGTACCTGACCACCGACACCGATTACGATGAGCTTGCCAAGGAGCTCGGTGCCCAGGAGCCCGGTTCGGGTTCCTTCGATCCCTTCGCCGACATCGAGGCCAAGTATTCTCACGATGTGGACAGCGAAGATGAGACTGCTGCCGATGCACAGTCCGTGTCCTCCGCTGCCGAGGATGACCTCGACGAATACGCGAAGTGGGCCGCCGAAGCGGCGGCAAAGGCCACCAGCGGCGAAATGCCGGTGACCAAGGCCACGCCCAAGCCCCACAAGCCCATCCCGATGCCGATGCCCAGTGCGCTGAAGCCGAAGAAGCAGGACTGACTGCATACATAACCCTTATCGAAGAGCCGTTTGCATGGCACAAGCCACCGCAAACGGCTCTTTTATATGCCGGTTTGCATGCCGGTTTGCATGCCGACTTTCGCGCGTTTGCGTGGCGGCCCCGCCGGTAGACCTGCTGCAGGGCGGAGGCTCTCAGGTTTTTCTATGGCCGGCTCCAACAAGCCCGAATAGGAACGCCGTTTGCAGGTCCAAATACGCCGCTCTACCATGAAGGCGAATCTGGAACATCGGTTCAGGAGGGGGCGATTATGTCAGTCATTAAGGGAGATACTGATATTTCTTCTTTCAAGATCAAGATCATCATCAAGTGGTGATTACTCACTAATCGCTTCGGCAAGGCATAGTGCCCTGCCGATCGCGTCGTTTAGGGGAACGTATTTTGGGGAATATGTTGAATGGGGAATTTCGGCATGGCATCGCATGAGACTTCTGAGACTTCGCCCGCGGCCGCATCGCTGTGGAAGGGCACGGATTATGGATGGTGGCTGGCCGCGGACACTTTCACATCGATGGCGAGCAGCGTCGTCTCGTTCGTCATCCCGATCATCGTGCTGGCCGTCAGCGGCTCGGCGGCGTTGGCGTCGTCGGTGGATGCCATGGAGATCGCAGTGCTGTGCGTGCTTGGACTGGCGGGCGGCGTCATTCAGGATCGGTGCGACCGCAAGAAGCTCATGCTGGTGGAAAACGCCGCGGAGGTCGTGATGTACGTGCTGGCCGCGGCCGTGCTGGTCGCTTCGGATACGCTGCACGACAGCGCGCTGCTGTGGCTGTTGGTCCCTATTCTGATACTTGACGCGGTGCGCGGTGGGTTGCTGGGCAATACGTCCAATGCGATGCTGCGCGGCATCGTTCCCGACGAGCAGCTACCGAAGGCCATGTCGCTTAACGATGGCCGCGATGCCGTCGTTAATATGGTCGGCGGCCCGATCGGCGGCGTCCTGATGTCCATCAGCCGCGCGGTGCCGTTCCTTGCCGGGGCATGCTGCGGGCTGATTTCGCTGTTGGCGACATCTCATATCACCAGATACTGGCATCGCGCTGCGTGCCCCAAACCGGATGGGTCGGATGCGCGAGCGGATGAAGCCCGGGACGAGCCGAACACAGATGATGAAACGCAAGCCGAATCCGGGGAGGCCAACAAGCCCAGACCCACCTGGCGCGATGCGTTCGGTGGCCTGCGTTGGCTGCTCGGTGATGCGTTCCAGCGCAGGCTGACCATCGCCGCCGCGCTCATAACCGGCACTAGCAACGCCTTCCTCACCATCACGACGCTGGAGGTCTCCGAAGGCGGCCGGCAGACGGTATCCGCCGGATTCGTCAGCGCGGCCGTGTCTTGCGGCATGCTCGTTGGCGCGGTGATAGCCTCGACGACGGTGGAGTATATTCGCGGGGGCGTGCTGGTCGTGTTGTCCTTCGTGCTGCTTGCCGTCGGATTCGTCGGTGCCGCACTATGCCCATCCGTCATCGGCAGGGCGGTGTTCCTGGTGCTATCGGTACTGTTCCTGCCGGCCGGCAATGCCGTGCTGGGCGGTCTCGGCAACGTGCTGGTCGCCAAGGACAAGCTTGGGCGCGTGGGCGCCGGCAATATGCTCACGCAATATGGCTCGTATGGCCTGTGCGTGCTGCTGGCCGGCATCGGCATGCAATGCATCGGGTACGCCACGACGTGCTGGATCCTCGCGGCGGCGATCGCCGTTGCGGCCGCGTACGCGTTGTCCATGAGGGCCCTGATCACCATACCGACGCCGGGGCATTGGGCCGAGCATGTCCAGCGGTGGAACATCTCCCGTTACGAATGAGCCGTCGAGCCGCCGGGCCGGAAACCATGTTGGCCGGTCCGTACGTCAGTACAGCGGCAGCAAGGAGCTCAGGTCATCGCGCTCGCCGACGGCGGTGATGCGTCCGGCGTGTTTCTCCTCGCTCCAGGTGGTGATGCCGGTGGCGAGACGGAGCCATACGTCCGGATCCAGTTCGATCACGTCCGGCGGCGTGAGATTGTGCGGGTCGGAGGCCGGCCCGTCGAGGATCTTGACGGCGCCCCACGGTGCCACGCGCACCTCGACGCCGGGCCCCGGTGCCTTCTGTTCCAGCAGGTGGAGCGAGAAGCGGACGGCCATCGCCTTGACCTGCCTGGGTAGGCGCGGGTTGGCGGTATGCGGGTTCTGTTCCCGGCGCGCGGCCTCTTTCCACTGTTCGAACGACGCGCGGCCCTGCGGCAGGTCCTTTTCCAAAATCACTGGCATGGTTCCATTGTGCCACCCCGCCTGCGCCGCGGCGGCCGTCTTGCCGCGCTCGGCGTTCCCCGCTGTATCGCGGCTATTTTCCCAGTTATGTGCCTACGTTGTCATATTTATCCGCGTCTCGCGTGGCGTTGTGCAGGAGGGTGTGCTATGGTGTCTATGACAACGTATGCATGGCGTTGAAGGACGACGGGTGTCCCTACGGACAACGAACGTCCAAGCGGATCGAGAACTTGGTTCGCGTTACGCCGTGCACATATGATTGTTCCGTACAACCTATTGATAGAGAAAGTCAGAGCAAATGGCCGAGATCACTGCACCACAATCTCCCGTCACGGCTGAACAGTTCGCTGATGAGATTCGCGAGCAACTCAAGTACACCCAAGGCGTCACTGTCGAACAGGCTAAGCCGGCGGACGTGTATGTCGCCGCTGCCTCCGCTGTGCGTCGCCATCTCATGGATTCCTGGATGAAGACCCAGGCCGACATGGTCAACGGCAACACCAAGGCCGTGGGCTACCTGTCCGCAGAGTTCCTGATGGGCAAGCAGCTGGAGAACGCACTGCTCAACGCCGGTCTGACCGAGCAGTTCGACAAGGCCGTGGAAGCGCTCGGCTTCAACGCCCAGGAAGTCATCGATGCCGAATACGAGCCGGGCCTGGGCAATGGTGGCCTGGGTCGTCTGGCCGCCTGCTTCATCGACTCCCTCGCCTCCCTCGGCGTGCCGGCCTTCGGCTACGGCATCCAGTACAAGTACGGCATCTTCAAGCAGGAATTCGACGAGAACGGCAAGCAGATCGAGACCCCGGATTACTGGCTGGCCAACGAGGAGCCGTGGGGCCACATCGACTACAACCGCGACCAGAAGGTCTCCTTCGGCGGCGAAGTCGTCGAAGAGAACGGCAGGAAGGTCTGGAAGCCGGCCTGGTCCGTGCGCGCCGTCCCGGTCGACTACATGGTTCCGGGCTACGCCTCCGGCCGTGTGAACACCCTGCGTCTGTGGTCCGCCAAGAGCTACGACGAGTTCGACCTGCTCACCTTCAACAAGTCCGAGTACCTCGACGCCGTCAAGCCGCAGGTCGAAGCCGAGAACATCTCCAAGATCCTGTACCCGGAAGACTCCACCCCGCAGGGCAAGGCTCTGCGTCTTGAGCAGCAGTACTTCTTCGTGTCCGCCTCCATCCACGACGCCATCCGCGTCTTCTACCCGGGCCAGGACAAGCCGGATCTGACCACCTTCCCGGACAAGATCAACTTCCAGCTCAACGACACCCACCCGGTCATCGGCATCCCGGAGCTCATGCGCGTTCTCATGGACGAGTACGACTACGATTGGGACACCGCCTGGGACATCACCCGTCGCACCTTCAACTACACCTGCCACACCCTGCTTCCGGAAGCCTTGGAAGTGTGGCCGTCCAAGCTCATCGGCGAACTGCTGCCGCGTCACCTCGAGATCATCGAGAAGATCAACGACCAGTTCGAAGCCGAGCTCAAGGCCAAGGGCGTCGCAGCCGACACCATCAAGGACATGGCCATCTACACCGGTGACGCCGTGCGCATGGCGTACCTCGCCACCTACGGCGGTTCCCACGTCAACGGCGTGGCCGAGCTGCACTCCCAGCTGCTCAAGGACGTCACCCTGAAGAACTTCTCCGACGTGTACCCGGACAAGTTCACCAACGTGACCAACGGCGTGACCCCTCGCCGCTTCATCAAGCTGGCCAACCCGCGCCTGTCCGACCTCATCACCGAGGGCCTGGGCACCGACAAGTGGCTGAGCGACCTCGAACTGCTCAAGGGCCTCGTCCCGCTGGCCGATGACGACGAGTTCGTCAAGAAGTTCGCCGCCGTCAAGCAGGCCAACAAGGTCGACTTCTCCAACTTCGCCAAGCGCAAGTACGGCTTCGACATCGACCCGAACACCATGATCAACACCATGGTCAAGCGTCTGCACGAGTACAAGCGCCAGGCCCTGAAGATCCTGTCCGTCATCGCCGACTACGCCGACATCAAGTCCGGCAAGGTCTCCGCCGACGACATCATGCCGCGCACCATCGTGTTCGGCGCCAAGGCCGCTCCGGGCTACTACCTGGCCAAGCAGACCATCCAGCTGATCAACAACGTCGCCCGCGTCATCAACAACGACCCGGACGTCAAGGGCAAGCTGAACGTCTACTTCCCGTGGAACTACAACATCGAGCTGGCCATGAACCTCATCCCGGCCACCGACCTCGACGAGCAGATCTCCCAGGCCGGCAAGGAAGCCTCCGGCACCGGCAACATGAAGTTCGCCCTCAACGGCGCTCTGACCGTCGGCACCCTCGATGGCGCCAACGTCGAGATCCGTGAACGCGTGGGCGCCGAGAACTTCTTCCTGTTCGGCATGACCGAGCCGGAAGTCTCCGCGCTGTACGCCAAGGGCTACGACACCAAGGGTCTGTCCCGCGAGTACTACGAGAAGGACCCGCAGCTCAAGGCCGCCATCGATATGGTTGCCGACGGCACCTTCTCCGACGGCGACAAGGACACCTACAAGGACCTCGTCAACGATTGGCTGAACAAGGATTACTTCATGACGCTCGCCGACTTCCGCGCGTACATGGACATCCAGGCCCAGATCGAGGAAACCTACCGCGATCCGATGAAGTGGAGCCGCATGGCCGTGCTCAACGTGGCCAACTCCGGCTACTTCAGCTCCGACCGCTCCATCGAGGATTACCTCGAGCGCATCTGGCACACCGGTCCGCTCAAGTGATCATGGAGTGTCACCTGCGTTGTTCGGGACTCGACGTACCTTCGTACGCCTTCGTCCCGGACGCCTTGGTGACACACGCATGATCGCTTTCGCTCCGCTCGCCTGACGGCTCGCGTCCCGGTATGCCAGCTGCGCGCTGGTTTCTGCCTCACGGCATAGCCGTTCGGCGTTGCCTACGGACAGCCCACCGGGCTGTCCGCTTGACGGCTCCGCTCAAGTGATCATGAGCGCTGGCGGCACTGTCCGAGCTGATGGCGTACCCGCGTACGCCACGGTTCCGGGCCGTGCGGTCACGCGCTGGTAATCGCTTCTCATTCGCTCGCCTTGTGGCGTGCGACCTATAAAAAACTGTGCTCAATACGGCAAAGGGGAACAGCCTTCACGGTTGTTCCCCTTTGTCGTATCTGCCGGTCTGTTAGAGCCTTTGCATCATTTACGCAAGGCCCCGGATACAGCGAAGCCGCGCACCGATCATACGATGCGCGGCTTCGCGTAAGATTCAGAAACCCGAATCAGGCGGCTTCCGCAGCGGTCTCGGCCTCGCCGGACTCCGCAGGTGCCTCTTCGGCCTTATCAAGCCCAAGATCCACCGGAGAGGAGCTGTTCTCCCACGGTTCCTCCCACGGGTCATAATCGGGGTTCTGCTGCTTGTACACATACAGACCCACGACGCCGGCGAGCAGTGCGCCGAACAGAATCGCAAAGAACTTCCAACCGTTTGAAGAATTCTTCTCCATGACGGCTCCTTTCCGGGGTTGCTTGTTGGCATGCCCATTCAAACCAACTCTGCTCACTATGATAAAACGAATTTTGTAACGATTGGGTGGAGTGTATCGCCGTTGCGCCGAATGCGGCGGATTCTTGGGCAAAGCGACCGATAGCATGAATGCATGAATTTCAAGATTCCCAGCAAAAGGGAGATCCGGCATGCCTGGGCGGCTGGCGAACCGGTGGTCACCACGTCGATCATCGTGCTCTGCGCGGCCGTGTGGGTGGTGGAGATCGTCACCCGCTACCTCATGCCCACGGTGTTCTCCGCGATCGTGAACTGGGGCATGGCGGCCCCCGTGCTCATGGTGCGCCGCCCGTGGACGTGGCTGACCTCCATGTTCCTGCATGCGCCGAGCATACTGCACATCCTGTTCAACATGTTGGCGCTTTGGTCTGTCGGTCCGATGTTGGAACGCATGCTCGGGCATTGGCGCTTCCTGGCGTTCTACCTCATCTCCGGCTTCGGCGGGGCCGCGGGCCTGATGGTGTGGGCGCGTCTGACCGGGGACTGGGGGATCGCCGCGTACGGTGCCTCGGGCGCCCTGTTCGGCCTGTTCGCGGCGATGCTGGTGGTGTTCCGGCGTGTGGGCGCGGATATCCGTTCGATGCTGGTGTGGATGGCGGTGAACTTCGCTATGCCGTTCGTGATGGGCGGCATCGCCTGGCAGGCGCATGTGGGCGGCTTCATCACCGGCGGTGTGTTGGCGGCGCTGCTGACGGCCGCGGTTCCGGGCACACGAGGCCGTTCGCTGACATGGCGCATGGCCGTGTTCGGCGGCGCAATCGTGGTGGTGCTGGTGGCCGTGGTGCTGCTGTGCTCGCCGCAATCATGGTGATTGGCCCGACTGCGAAAGCCGTTTATCCCGCTTCGCCGTCAATTCATCCGCACAGGAACTACCGTCTCGTAATTACACACATGTAGTTTTCCACAAGTGTGGAAAAGATTGTGGATAACCTGTGGGTAACTTGTGGGTAAGTGCGATTTGAGTGTGGGTAACCGTAGTGCGGATAGTGGATAAGTAGTGCACAAACGGTGGATAACCTGTGGATAACTCGGTGCGCAAATACAGAAAAGGCCTGAAACGTAACGCTTCAGACCTTTGTGGATAATGTGGATAACGATTATCCGAATATCAACGCCACCACATCGTCATCAGGAAGCCGATCATGATGATGACGAAGCCGACGACCAGATTCCACACGCCGATGGCGGGAATCGGGAACTTGCCGGTCAGGTAGTAGGCGACGACCCAGATCAGGCCGATCACCATCAGCAGGCAGAACAGCGGGACGAACCAGCGCGGATTCGACTTGGTTCCCTTGATGGACTCCTCAACGCGCTTGGTGCTCTCCGCCTGGCGGGCCATCATGCGCTGCATCTGCGGGGTCATCATGTTCTTATCGGCAGTGGCGTTCAGCACGGCCTCGACCTGGTCCATATCAACACCGTAGTTGTCTTCGGCGGCCGTATCCTCTTCGCTCTCGGCAGCGCTGTCGGTGCGATCGGTCTGGTCGGTTGCGGACTGCAGGTCCTTCTGCTCCTCCGCACCGTTTGCTTGCAGTTCTTCGTCAGCCATCAGTATTGTCTCCATTCAAGTAGGCTAGAAGTTATCATAGTGGCTACACTCGAAAGCAGCGAATACGGTTTGCCACGCATCTCAAAAGATGTATACGATTGCATTCCCGATTGCCATCGAAAGGTCGTGTATGAGCAGGCACAGCACTAAACATGGTGTCAGACGCTCCATGGTAGGCAGCGTCGCGGTGCTGGTCGTCGTGGCGATCACCGGCTATCTTTTCGTCACCAACCTTCGCGTGAACCGCACCTCCACCGTCTCGTCGGACACGGCGGGACTGGTCGAGCAACGTGTGAAACAGGTCAACACCCTGCAAAAGGAAGTGAACACGCTCAGCAACGACGTGAACACCATGACCAAACTGTCCACCGACGACAACGAGCCCAACAACAAGGACGACGGCGGCGACGCAAGCACCGTGATGCCGGCCGTGGAAGGCCCCGGCGTGACCGTCACGCTCGACGACTCCCCGATGTGGAAACAAGCCGTGGACTCCTCCGGATCGTCGGCCGACATCGACAAATACGTGATCCACCAGCAGGACATCGAAGCCGTGATCAACGCCCTGTGGGAAGGCGGCGCCGAATACATGCAGGTGATGGACCAGCGGGTGCTGTTCAACTCGGCGGTCATGTGCTCGGGCAACGTCATCTCGCTGCACGGCAAGAAATACTCGCCACCGTTCACCATCTCCGCCATCGGCAATCCGGACGATCTGACCCAAGCCCTGGACGCCTCGCCTACCATTAGGATCTACAAGCAATACGTAAGCGCCTTCGGCCTCGGCTGGAAGGTGGATCGGAAGAAGAACCTGCACTTCGACCAGTGTGCGAAACTGCTGCAGCCGTTGAAATACGCGAAGGCGGCCGGCGGCAGCCAGGAATCGGAACAAAAGGAATCGGAACAAGCGGACGCCGGCACGGCAAAGGGAGACGACGACCAGTGAAGCATGGAGCACAGCCCCAATCACAGAGCCAAAACGGAGGCTTCCTGCGCCAGCTTATGGGCATAGTCGCGGAAATACTCATCACCCTGGCCGTGGTGTGCGCCCTGTACATCGCATGGCAGATGTGGTGGACCGGCGTACAGGCGGAACGCGTGCAGGCACAGACCCGCGAACAGACCAGCTGGTCCGACCCTGCCTCGGCGGCCAACGCGAAAATCGCCCAGCCACAGCAAGGCGATGCGCCGGTGCAGCCGGAAAGCGCCAACTACGGCGACCTGGTGGCGCAGATCTACATCCCGCGCTTCGGGCAGAACTGGGAGCGCAACATCGTGGAAGGCACCGACGCCGCGCAATTGGCCCGGCATGGCCTGGGTCACTACCCGGACACGCAGATGCCGGGGCAGGTGGGTAACTTCGCCGTGGCAGGCCACCGCAACGGCTACGGCCAGCCCCTGGGAGACGTGGACAAGCTCCAGACGGGCGATCCGATCGTCGTGCGCTCGCAGGACTACTGGTACGTGTACACGTACACCAAACACAAAATCGTGTCGCCCAAAGACACCGACGTCATCGCCGCGAACCCCGATAACCCGGGTGCCACCGCGACCAAACGCATGATCACCCTGACCACATGCGAACCGAAATACAGCACGCCGACCAGCCGCTGGATCGTATGGGGCGAACTGAAATACTGGGCGAAAGTCGCCGACGGCATGCCGAAGGAACTGGCCTCCACCGGCAACGACGGCAAAGTGAAATTCGCAGCCAACTCGACCGCCTACCTGTCACCGGCGGCCAAAATGGGCTCCCTCGCGCCCTATGTGCGCGGCGCGCTGATCGCCTGGCTTATCTTCTTCATCGCTGCCGCAGCGGCCTGGCGATGGCCCGCGATGCGCGCGATCAGACTGGGCGAACGCCCACGACCGGACGCAAGCATCTACGGCACGCTGATGCGGCTGCAACCGGGCGTGCTGCCGATCAGGATCCTGCTGACGGCGCTGCTGCTGTTCGCCGCCGCCGCGTCCCTGTTCGAATGGGGATTCCCCTGGGCCGCGTCCCACATCCCCATCATGCAGCAGATGAGCAACTACGTCGCACTGAACTAGCCGGCGCCCCGCCCCGCCACGCCACGGTACGGCATACAGCACCACGGCACACAGCACCACAGCTTTTCCAAAGGAGACACCATGACCGATTCCGCCCACATCCTCGTGATCGACAACTACGATTCCTTCGTCTACACCATCGTCGGCTACCTCAAGACGCTCGGCGCCACCGTAGACGTGGTACGCAACGACGCCATCGACCCCAGCGACGAAACCGTGACCGATGGCTACGACGGCGTGCTGATCAGCCCCGGACCGGGAGCCCCCGCCGAATCCGGCGCCAGCGAAGACATGATCCGCCTGTGCGCCAAGCAGAACAAGCCGATGTTCGGCGTCTGCCTGGGCCTGCAGGCGCTCGCGGAGGTGTACGGCTGCACCGTGGACCACGCGCCGACCATCATGCACGGCAAGACCAGCCCCGTGGAGCATGTGGACGACGAGATCTTCGCGGGGATCGCGAATCCGATGACAGCCACGCGCTACCATTCGCTGGCCGTGGAACCCGATTCCGTGCCGGATTCGCTGGAGGTGACCGCATGGACGCAGGGCGACCACATCGTGCAGGGCATCCGCGTGAAGGGCAAGCCGATGTACGCCGTGCAGTTCCACCCCGAATCGGTGATGACCGAAGGCGGCTACCGTCTGTTGGCGAACTGGCTGGCCGTGTGCGGGCAGACCACGGCGGTGGCCAATGCGGCGGGGCTCAAGCCGCGCGTCAACAAGTGATGCAGAGCCTGCAATCGCAGGTTGATCGCAGGTTGTATTCGGCTATGTGCCGCCGGCCCATGGTGACGGCGGTGCACAGCCGTTTTTTTTGATGCCTGACGAGCGCCGATCCGGTTTCTGATTTGGCGTTTTGCTCTCTGTCTTGGTGGCCGTTCGTCGGGATTATTGTATGAATAGCGCGGATGTTCCTCATGATTTTTGCACGGACAGGCCTGGTATTCGTCGGGATTTTTGCACGAACAGGCCGTTTGTTCGTCCAGTTTTTTGCATGAACAGACCATTTATTCGTCCAGATTTTTGCATAAAAGCCCCCAAAGTTCCTCATGTTTTTTGCAACAAACTTCCTGGGCGAGCTGGGATCGGGCGCGATTTCGGGTCGTAAGGGGGCCGCGCGCGGGCGTTACGGCGTTATGCGATAAGAAAGACGGATGCCGCCCATTCCTACGCAGAATGGACGGCATCCGTCGTTTATGGCAATACCGGCTGCGGCAGGGTCGCCGGCCTCCGGCTCGCCTCGGCCTCAGCCGTTGGAACCGGAGTTGGTGTTGCCGTTCGTGGTGCCCTGGTTCGTGCCGCTGCCACCGGTGTTGGTGCTGCTGCTCGCCTTGGTGGTCAGGGTGATGGTGGCGCCTTTGTCGGCCTCGCCGCTGGCGGGATTCTGGCTCGTCACCTCGTCATCCGTTCCGGTGGATCCCTGCTGCTTCACCGTGAAGCCCAGCGATTCCAGCACCTGCTTGGCGGTGGAGAACGACTGGCCCGTCACGTCGGGAACCGTGACCTTCGGCGTGGGCTCCTTGCCCTTGGAGACGGTGATGGTGATCGTGGAACGCTGTGCCACGGACGTGCCGGAATCGGGATTCACACTCACGACCATGCCCTCGGCCACCGAATCGGAATATGTCTCCTCGGTGATGATGCTGAACTGCAGATCCTGCAGGGCCTTCATGACGGCATCCTTGGTCTGGCCCGCCAGGCCGTCGGGGACCTTGGTCATGCCGGACGAGACGAACATCATGATCGACGTGCCCTTGGGCTGCGACGTGCCGGCCGCCGGATCGGTACGGGTCACCCTGTCCTTGTCCACCGTGGCGCTGTCTTCGGAATTCACGCTGGTCTGCACCTTGAAACCGGCCGATTCCAGCCGGTTGCGCGCCTCGCTCTGGCTCATGCCCTTCACGTCGGGGATCTGGGCGTTCTGCGGTCCGGCGGAGAACCACACCTTGATGGTGGACCCCTTCTTGGCCTTCGCGCCGCCGGCAGGATCCTGCTTGGTGAACGTGCCCGCAGGCTCGGTGGAATCGTTGTCCGTCATGGCCTTGAACTCGAAGCCGGCCGCTTCGACGGCGGCCTCCGCACGATCCTTGGTCATGGACGAGGTGATGGTCGGCACCGTGGCCATCTGCGTCGCATTCGACTTATGCGAACCGAACGCGAACCAAATGCCGGCGATCGCGCACAGCAGCACGATCACGCCGATCACCGAACCGATGATGATCTGCTTCTTGCGCTTGTTCTTGGCTTCCTGCGCTCGCTGTGCGGCACGGGTCTGCGCCAACGTGTTCGAAGACTTGACCTGCTGGAACTGGCCGGTCACCGGGTTGAACGCCTGCGTGGCCGTGCCCGCCTCGTTCTGGTTCATGGCGACGGTGGCGGCATCCTGTTCGGCTTGCTTGCGCGCCTTCATGTTGGTCAGGTCGGTCAGCGGGTTGAACGCGGCCGCGACCGGTTCGCCGCCGTTCATGAAGGTGAGGATGTCCTGCTTGAACTCGGTGGCCGTGGCATACCGGTTCTGGCGATCCTTGGCCATGGCCTTGGCGCAGATGGAATCCCACATCTTCGGCAGTCCCGGCACCACCGCGGAAGGCGGGGTGGCCACTTCGGACACATGCTGGTAGGCGATGGCCACGGCGGAATCGCCCGTGAACGGCGGCTTGCCAGTCAGCATCTCATACAGCACGCAACCGGCGGAATACAGGTCGGAACGCATGTCCACGGTCTCGCCGCGAGCCTGCTCGGGGGAAAGGTACTGCGCGGTGCCCACCACGCCCTGCGACTGGGTCATGGTGGCGACGGAATCGTCCAGCGCGCGGGCGATGCCGAAATCCATCACCTTCACGGCACCCTGATCGGAGATCATGATGTTCGCCGGCTTGATGTCGCGGTGGATCACACCCATGCGGTGCGAATACTCCAACGCGCTGAGCATGCCCAGCATCACCTGCGCGGCGTCGCGCTGCGACAGCGGGCCGTTCACACGGATGATGTCGCGCAGGGTCTGACCCTTCACGTACTCCATCACCAGATACGGCAAGCGTTCGGACTGGCCGTTCTCGTCGGTGACCATCTCCTCGCCGGAATCGTAGATGTTCACGATGTTCGGATTGTTCATCTGGGCGACGGAATGCGCCTCGCGGCGGAATCGCGTGAGGAAGATCTCGTCGTTCGCCAGATCGGCGCGCATAATCTTGATGGCGATCGTGCGGCCAAGACGGGTGTCAAGGCCGACATGCACTTCGGCCATGCCGCCGCGCCCGATGAGCTGGCCAATCTGGTAGCGACCGTTGGCCAGAGAAGAGGGCATGTTCATTGCTGCTCCTTCCAAAGATTATGCGTAGTGGAAGTGGGTGTGATGATAGACGGCAGATGCGGCGTGCTGGAGATGCGGCGCGGCATACGCCCCGAGACGATGGTCGCCTCGTTGAGTTCGGTCTGCTGGTCGAGCAGCCGGCGTTCGATGCGGGCCAGGGTGCGGGAGACCACCAGCGCGTCGGCGGGGCGGTCGCGCGGATCCTTGGCAAGCATCGACATGATGAATTCACGAAGCTGGAAATCCACGGAATCCGGCAGCGGCGGAACGGTGTCGTTGACATGCGCCGCGGCGATGTCGACGGGCGTGGCGCCGGTGAACGGACGATGCCCGGAAATCCCCTCGTATGCGACGACGCCCAGCGAGTAGATGTCGGACTGCGGTGTCGCCTGCTCGCCCTGCGCCTGCTCCGGGGAGATGTACTGGGCGGTGCCGACCACCATGCCGTCCTGGGTGATCTGCTCCTGATTGGTGGAGTAGCTCACCCCGAAGTCCGTGATCTTGACGTCGCCGTTGCTGCCGACCATGATGTTCGCCGGCTTGACATCGCGGTGCACGACGCCATGGCTGTGCGCCACGAACAGTCCGCGTGCCGTCTGGATGAGGATCGGCAGCAGCTGCAGTGGGTCCAATCCGCCCGGATGGTCGTGGTACAGGTCGGCCAGCGACTTCGACGGCACGTACTCCATGATCAGGAACCCGATGCCGTCATGCTCGTAGTACTCGAACAGCGCGGCGATGTTCGGATGCGCCAGATTGGCCGAATTGTGCGCTTCCGCACGCAGACGGCGCAGTTTGCCCTCGGCGTTGGTGATGTCGGAGCGCAGTGCCTTGATGGCCACGGGGCGGTTGAGCTGGATATCCCAGCCCTTCCACACCTCGCCCATGCCGCCCTGCGCGAGTCTTGCGTCGAGACGGTACCGGCCGTGAATGAGTCGTCCTTGAACGAGTTTCATTGCTGTGTCGCCTCCTGAATCATCGTGCGGAAAATCGGGCCTGCGGCTTCGACGCCGTACCCGGTGGTGTTGTGCACCACCACGGCGACGGCGATCTTCGGATCGTCCGCAGGGGCGAATCCCATCACCCAGCCGTCGATGGCATTGTTCGAGACGCCGATCTGCGCGGTGCCGGTCTTCGCGGCCACGCTCACGCCGCTGGGGGCCAACGATGGCGAATCCTTGGTGACCACCGATTTCATCATGGTGGTGAGCTTGCTTGCGGTGTCGGAACTGAACGCGTTGCTCATCACCGAGGCCTTGGTCTCGCTGAGCACGGACAGGTCGCTGGCGCGCACGCGGTCGACCAGCGTGGGGTGCATGAGCTTGCCGCCATTGGCGATGGCCGAGGCGATCATCACGTTCTGCAGCGGCGTTTCGGTCACGTCGCCCTGGCCGATGGACGCCAGCGCGAGCTTGTCGTCGGTCAGCGAGGAGGGGAACACCGAGGCGGTGGCCTTCATCGGGCTGCCGGTGGACGTGGTGCCGTCGATGATGATCGAGCTGCCGAAGCCGAGCTTGGTGGCCTGCTTGGCGATCGCGTCCTGGCCGAGGCTCACGCCCAGCTGGGCGAACGCCGTGTTGGAGGAATAGGCGAGGGCGTCTTCCAGGCTGATCTTGCCGTTGGTGCCGTTGGCCTGCCATTCCACGTTGGTCAGCTGCGTGACGGTGCCCGGCAGCGTGTAGCTGGCACCGGCGGGGATCTGCGTGTTCGTGTCGTATTTGCCGCTTTCCAGCGCCGCCGCGGCCACCACGGTCTTGAAGGTCGATCCGGGCGGGAACAGCTGGCTGGTCACGTTGTTCACCATCGGGCTGGACGCGGATTGGGTCAGCCTGGCGTAGTTCTCGTTCAGCGTCTTGTTGTTATGCGATGTCAGCTCGTTCGGGTCGTAGCTCGGCGTGGACACCATGGCCAGGATGCGGCCGGTCTTGACCTCCATGGCCACGGCCGCGCCGGACTGCGATCCCAGGGCCTGGTAGGCCGCGTTCTGCAGCTTCGGGTCGATGGACGTCTCGATGGTGGCGCCCTTGGCCTCCGAGCCGGACAGCACGGACTTGATGCGCTGCCAGAACAGCGAATCGGATTCGCCGGACAGCAGTGAGTTGCGCGACGCCTCGATGCCGCGGTCGGCACGCTGGCTGATGGAGAAGTAGCCGGTCACCGGCGCATACAGCATGCCGTTGGGGTAGGAACGCTGGAATTTGAACGCGTCGTTCGTCGCCTCGGACTTGGCCATGATGGTGCCGTCCGAAGCGAGGATGAACCCGCGCTGGGTGCCGTACTCGTGGTACAGCGCACGCACGTTGCGCGGATCGGAATTCAATTCGTTGGCGCGAATCGCGGTGATGATCGACGAGGAAAGCCCCAGAACGGTGAACAGTACGATTACCGCGACGAACAATTGGCGCAGCATCTTGTTCATGATTGAGCACCTCCCCTTGCCCTACGAGCGGTCTTGGATGCGCGTTCGGCTTCCCGTTCCTTCAATTCGCGATCGCGCAGCGCGGCAAGCGCCTCATGCTGGAACGTTTCGGACAACGTTTCGGGGGCGGGCTTGTTCGCGGCGTTGGAAATGATAATCAGCAGCGTCGCCAACAGGTAGTTGGCGACCATGGACGAGCCGCCGGCCGCCATATACGGCAGGGTAAGACCCGTCAACGGGATCACCAGCGTGATGCCGCCGACCACGGTGAACACCTGGAACGCCATGGTGAACACCAGTCCGGAGGCGAGCAGTTTGCCGAAGCCGTCCTTGACCTTCATGGCGGTGATGAAGCCGGAGGCGATGATGATGATATACAGCAGCAGGACGCCGAAGCAGCCCACCAGGCCGAACTCCTCGCCCAGCGAGGCGTAGATGTAGTCGGAATTCGCGAACGGCGTGAGATACGGGTGCCCCTGACCCAGCCCGGTGCCGAACAGCCCGCCGGAAGCCAGGCCGAACAGGCCGGTGACGATCTGGTAGGAGCCGCCGACCGCACGGTTGTACAGGGTGTCGTCGAACGGATGCAGCCACGCCTCGACACGAGCGCCCACATGGCTGAACAGCGACGATGCCGCGACCGCGCCCGCCGCGAACGCGACGCCGCCGATCACGATCCAGCTTGCGCGCCCCGTCGCCACGTACAGCATCGAGACGAACATGGCGAAGAACATCAGCGACGTACCCAGATCATGCTGCAGCACGAGCACGCCCATCGAGGCGACCCACACGATGATGATCGGGCCGAGATCGCGGATGCGCGGCAGTTGCAGGCCCAGGACCTTCCTGCCGCCCACGGCCAGCTGGTCGCGATGGTCAAACAGGTATGCCGCGAAGAAGAACGCGAGGAACAGTTTGGCGAATTCGCCCGGCTGCAGCGAGCCGAGACCCGGAATGCGGATCCAGATGCGTGCGCCGTTGATGTTCTGGCCGATGCCGGGAACCATGGGGGAGAGCAGCAGCACCAGGCCGACCACCATGCTCACATAGGAGAACCTGCGCAGAATACGGTAGTCGCGCATCGCCACGATGAGAATCGAGCACAGGACGATCGCAAGGCATACGAACATGAGCTGGCGTATGGCGACTTCGGTCTTATGCGCGTAGTCGATGCGGGCGATCATCACCGTGCCCATGCCGGTGAGCAGCAAGACGCATGGCTGCACCACCTGGCTGGCGTACGGCAGGAAATGCATCACTAGGCCCCAGAACACCAGCGACAGTACGGCGACCAGGCCGAGCATGATGGCGAAGCTCTTGGGCATGGTGCCGGTGGTGCGGGCGAACAGCTGGAAGAACGCCATGCTGCAGATCAGCAGGGAGAACAGCAGCAGCGAAAGTTGACGGAGACGGAGCTTGATCATTGCTTGTCCTCGCTCTGCCCGGAGTCGTTCGAGCTGCTGGAGTTGTTGGAACCGGAATCGCTCGATTTGCCGGACTTGGAATCGCCAGAGTCCTTGGAACCCTTGGAATCACTGGAATTCGAGCTCTTCGAATCGTTCTTGGCATCGTTCTTCGACGATGTGTCGCCGTTCTCGCCCTTCTGCAGCTTGCGGTTCTCCTCCTGCAGGTACTTGACGTGCGCACGCGCCTCATCGAGGTTGTTGCGCGTGATGCCCTCCTTGAGCTCGTCGCGCCACGTCTGTGGCAGATCGCTGGTGCTCACCGAGGTACGTTCCACCTCATGCGAGAGCTTAAGGCCGAAGATATTCGTGGGAACGCCTTGGAAAATCGCCACTTTGCCGTCCGCATCGCCCACATAGTAGCGGGTCTGGCTCCACCGGTAGGTGGCGTACCCGGCACCCGCGCCCGCGAGCAGCAGCGCGAGCACGGCGATGAAGGCGATGATATGCACATTGCGCTTATGGTTGTGCGCGGTCTTACGGTCCTTCGCCTGCTTGACCTCGATGGCCTTGGCCACCTGCGGGTCGTTGGGGTCGGACGACAACGCGCCATCGGCCTTCTGCACGATGGGGATCTCGCCCGTATCCGGCGTGGACAGCGTGCTTTCCTCCTCACGCGCCGCCGAGGGATGGGCGAGTTTCGGCTTCTCTTCCTCGTCCTTGTCGTGTTTATGCGCATCGGGTGCCTGCATCAGCGCCGCGGCACGCTGGGCGGGGGAGCCGTCGTCGCGCAGGGCGGGTGCCGCCGCCACCGGCTCATTGATGATGTCGGCGATGGGTTCGAGGTTCGCGTTCGCCGCGCCGCCCACCAGCGGGGTCTGATGCGGCAGATCGAACGCGTGCACGTCAAGGGCCAGAGTGGCGTCCGCGATCACGGCGGTGACGTTATCGGTGCTGCCGGCACGCAGGGCCATGCTCACCAGACGCTGCGCGCATTCGGTGAGATTCGACATGGACATCATGGCGTCCGCGATGGTCGAATTCTCCAGCACGCCGCACAGACCGTCCGAGCACAGCAGCCAACGGTCCGCCGGGTGCGCCTTGAGCACCGCGATATCGGGATGCGGGTCGATGTCGAAATCGCCGAGCACACGCATCACCACGTTGCGCTGCGGGTGGTTCTTGGCCTCCTGCTCGGTGATGCGACCGGTATTGATCAGATGCTGGACGTAGCTATGGTCCTGGGACACCTGGCAAAGCGCGCCGTCGCGCAGCAGATACGCGCGGGAGTCGCCGATATGCGCCAGCACCCAGTAATCGTCCACAAGGGCGACGGCGGTGACCGTCGTGCCCATGCCCGAAAGCTTGCGCTCATGCCGTGCCTTGCCGACGATGGCGTCGTGCGCGGCCATGACGGAGGTCTCCATCATCGAGGCGATTGCGGCCACGTCCTTCTCACGGTCGTCGCGTTCGATATGTGCCAGCGAGCGGATGGCGATGGTGGAAGCGGTGTCGCCGCCCGCGTGGCCGCCCATGCCGTCGCAGATGGCCACGAGATGTTCGCCGGCGAACGAGGAATCCTGATTGTTCGCGCGCACCGTGCCCACGTCGGACACGGTGGTGGAGTACAGGAACAGCTGGCTCGGAGATGTGGAGACGCCCTGCTGCAATGGCAGGGTTTGCTGGGGATCGTCAGTCATGCGGGTATCACCTCAGCTCGAAGGTCGTCGCACCGATGCGCACCGGCATACGCGGCGGAAGAATCGTCGGGACGACAAGACGCTGGTCGTTGACGATGGTGCCGTTGGTCGAGCCGAGATCCTCGATGGCCCATTGCCCGGAAGCCGGGTCACGGTAGACGCGGGCGTGATGCGAGGAAACGAATTCATCATCCAACACCACGGTGTTCGAAGCGGAACGCCCCATGGTGATGGCGTCGCCGGTCAGCGGGATGGAGGAACCGGCCAGCGGTCCGTCGATGATCACCAGCAGGGTCGGGCTTCCGTCCTGTGCCGTACGGCGCGGCGCAGGGGCGCTCGGCTGCTGCGGTTCCACCACGGCATTGGCCGCGTGGGCACCGGACGCCTGGTGCGCGCGGCGCTTCCTGCGCTGACGGGAGCGGGATGGGCGCGGGCTGAACGATTCGATGTCCTTGCGCAGGGAACGCACGGCAAGCCATGCGAACACCCATAACAGGATCAGAAAACCGTATTTCAGCAGCGCAAACGTAAGTTCAGTCATACTAGGGCCTTGACGCCGGCGGCATCACTCCTGTTCCTGGGACGAAGCCCAGTAGAGGATGCGGGTGCGGCCGATGGTGATGGTGTTGCCATCCAGCAGCGTGGCTGCGGGAACCTGATGGCCTTCGACGTATGTTCCGTTGGTGGAGCCCAGATCGCGGGCAATGACGCCGTTGGGCGTGATATCGATCTCCAGGTGCTTGCGGGAGATGCCCGGGTCGTCGATGACAATGTCGCAGCCGGAGCCACGCCCCAGCACGGTCTTCTCCTTGGTCAGCAGGTACTGGCTGCCGTTGATCTCCAGCAGCGGGCAATCCTGGCTCTGCTCCTCGGTCGTGACCGGCACGGCATTGCCCTGCACGGAAGCGGCGGTGAGCTTGAAGCTTCCCTTGGCCAGATCGAGATCCTCCTCGAAAATCACCACGACAGGCCCAACGAATGCGTAATGCTGGCTGCGTGCGTAATTGGTGAGGTTGTCGGCGAGCTCATCGGCGAGCGTCTCGCTGCCCCACTGCTCGATATGATCGAAATCGGGTGTGCTCAGCTTGAAGCGGTACTCATTCGGGGCGACGGTACGGTCGCGACCCACGGGCATGGCCTCGTTGTCAATCTCACGTTCCAGCGCGCTGGACAGGTCCACAGGTTGCAGGTCTTTGGAGCCGAACTTCGAGAACACTCCATTCACTGCGCCTTCCACGCTTTTCTCAAAACGGTCGAGAACGCTCATAGTCATCCCTTTCTATATCCCTCACCAGTGTACGCAATGGGTGCAACAGGTGCTAATCAATACGTTGAGGAATTGTGATTATTTTCGCCTGCATTGCGGTTTGACGGGGTGGCGGCGCCGATGCCCGGGCAATGCCATCGAAGGATGCTACGGGGAACCGGTTCACTGCGGCGCTGGCGTCGGAAATCGTTGGAAAACAGCCGTTTTGGGCTTGCGAGTTGACGCATTTGATACTGCCGGAGGGGCGTGGTGGGTAAGGTGGGAACTATGAATGAGCAAGCGATTGACGAATACCCCCGTTTGAAGGCCCGCACCCTGCGTTTCACCTGCGGAGCCCCGCGTTCCGCACAGGTGGTCGGCGACGGTACGCGTGCGCTGTTCCTGCGCTCGGACGGCCCGGAAGACACCGTGACCAGCCTGTGGATGAGCTGGTTCAGCGCCGACGGCGAGCATCATGAGACGCTTGTCGCCGATCCGCGCGTGTTGCTGGGTGCCGGCGCGGACAGCGAGGACGTGCCCGCCGAGGAACGCGCCCGCAGGGAGCGTGCGCGTGAAGGCGGTTCGGGAATCGTCGGATATTCGGCCGATGAGGCGGGGTCGCGCGTGGTGTTCACCCTGAACGGCCGTCTGTTCCTGGCCGAACTGGATGCGGTGGCCGAGGGCGGCGACGCCACGGTGCGCGAACTGTGCGCGGGAAAGCTGAGCGCCCAGGCCGGCACGGCACCCGTATTGAATCCGCGCATCAGCCCGGATGGCGAACACGTGCTGTACACCACGGGGGAGCGTCTGCAACTGGTGAGCATCCAGCCATGGGACGACGCCGAAGCCGGAGAGACAGACGGCAACGCCACGCTGCTGACCGCCAGCGTCGAAGCGGACGATGACGACGAAATGTCCGATTCGGCCGAATCGGACACCGAATCCGGCGACGGACTCGACGATGTCGCAGCCGGCGGCACGCACGAGGTCGCCAACACCTGGAAGGTCGGCCTTGCCGAATTCGTGGCCGGCGAGGAAATGGACCGGTACGACGGCTTCTGGTGGAGTCCCGATTCGCACGGCATCATCGTCGAATCCTTCGACACCGCGCCCGAGCCGATGTGGTACATCAGCGATCCGGCCAACCCGGGCAACCCCGCATCAGGCCGCCGCTACCCGCGCGCGTTGACCGCCAACGCCGACGTGCACCTCGACCTGCTGCACCTCGATTTCGACGACCAGGGTCGTCACTCCATCGTCGCCTTCCACGAGATCGAATGGGACCACGAAGCATACGAATACGTGGCGCGAGTGGTCTGGCAGGACGGTCATTGCCCGCTGCTGCTCGTGCAGAACAGGCGTCAGAACCGCGACCAGGTGCTCGCCGTGGACGAGAACGGTGCGACCTACGTGCTGGAAAGCCATGCGAACGACCAGTGGATCGACATCATCGACGGTCTTCCCGCACTCACCAGCGACGGACGACTCGTCTGCGCGCTGAACGATATGGAGGCGAACACCAATCGCCTGACCGTGGACGGCAAGGCCTTCACCCCGGTCGGCTGGAACGTGCGAGCCGTATTGGACGTGACCGACGACGACGTGTTGTGCGTGGTGCAGCGAGATCCCGAACTCGCGCCAGATGTGCCGCAGGCATGGCAGGACACGGCCCAACTGCATGATGCCCGCTGCCACGACGTGGTGAGCATCGACTACAGCGGCGAAGTGCGGCCGATGGTGGGAGAGCCCGGCGTGTGGGCCGCATCGCGCGGACTGCGCGGCGAAGTGGTGAGCGGCGGCATGATGGGAACAAACGCGGCCACCATGATTCACGTGGCCCACCTTCCCGCCCCCATGTCCGATTCACCCGAAAAGGACACCCACGCATCCTCCAACACCATCCACGTGACCGATTCACCAGAATCGGACAACCAGACGGGTGCGGAACAGGCGCGGATGTCCGATTCGGCCGAATCGGACACGCAGGGGGTACAGGGAGCGCAGAATACGCAGGGGACGCGTGACGTGGCTGCGGCGATCGCCAACAACGCCGCCGACCCAGGCTTCCTGCCCAACACCAGCTTCGCCACCCTGCCCGGCGAACATCACCTGCTCGCCGCCATCACCATGCCAAGCGAAACCAGCCCCTACGCACACGCCACCACTCTGCCCGTCCTGGTCAAGCCCTACGGCGGCCCCGGCTTCCAGCAGGTCGTGTTCCGCTCCTCCTTCTACCTGGACGCGCAATGGTGGGCCGATCAGGGCTATATCGTATTGACCGCGGACGGTCGCGGCACCACCGGCCGAGGCCCCAAGTGGGACCGCGCCATGTTCGAGGACATGAAGGGCGTTTCGCTCGCCGACCAGATCGAAGCGGTCAAAGCACTGCCGCTGCTGGACTGGGCCGACGGCCCCAAGCCCGACCTGTCCAAGGTCGCGATCATCGGCTGGAGCTTCGGCGGTTTCCTCTCCGCACTCGCCGTGCTCGACGCGCCCGACGTGTTCCACGCCGCATGCGCCGGCGCACCGCCCACCGATTGGACGCTGTACGACACCCACTACACCGAGCGCTATCTGGGCCTCGACCCCGAGGTCTACGAACGCAACTCCATCATCGCGGACGCGCCGAACCTCACCCGACCGCTCATGCTCATCCACGGCTTCGCGGACGACAACGTCACCATCGCGCACAGCCTGCGATTGAGCCAGGCGCTGATGGCCGCCGGTCGCGAGCACACGTTCCTGCCGCTCACCGGCATCACGCATATGACCAACGACGAGACGGTGGCGGAGAACCTGCTGGTGCTGCAACGCGACTTCCTGCGCAAGGCGCTCGCGGACTGATACGGACTGACCGCTTGACTGCAGGTCGGCCGCGAACGTGCCGACTCGTCTATGTGTCTATATAGGTGTCGGCGTGCGTGCACCGGCTCTTGTGCGCCGATTGCCGTGCCGATTGCCGCGCGCCGACCTGCGGAACTGATTGGAGACGACCATGGAAGTGACTCTGCTCAAGGAGAACGACTACGCCGAAACCATGGCGAACGTCGTCAAACCGGCGCTCGCCGCCTGCCTGACCGAGGGGCGTTTCGACCCCACGCAGGCGGAACGCGAGGCCGGTCTCACCCCGCTCGGCGGAACCCTGCACTATATGGCCTACGACGCCTCCAAGTTCGACGCGGAGAACAATCAGGATGCCACGGCAAGCTTCCGCGGCTGCATCGTGCTGAGCCATGGGTTCACCGAATTCGCCGAGAAATACGACGAGATGGTCTGGTACTTCCTGCTCGCCGGCTATTCGGTGTGTGCGATCGACCATCGCGGTCACGGCGCGTCCGCACGCGATACGAGCGACCGATGCCGCGTGTGGATCGACGATTGGCGCAGATACGTCGCCGATCTTGCCGGATTCGCCGAAACCATAGGGCAGCAGTATGCTGCCGGTCAGCCGCTGTACCTGTACTGTCACTCGATGGGCGGCGGCATCGGTGCGGCGGTGCTCGAACAGCATCCCGCATTGTTCGACAGGGCCGTGCTTTCCTCGCCGATGATCGCGCCGCAGACGGGCATGCCGTTGTGGCTGGCGCGTCCGCTGGTTGGGTTGCTGTGCGGCTTGGGGCTCGGCCGCAGAACGGTGTTCGGCAAGAAGGACTTCGACCCGGATGCTCCGCTCGACCTGAACGATAACCCCGGTGCCAGCGAGGCCCGCGAACGATACTTCCATCAGCTGCGCTGCGGCAACGTGGACTATCAGACGTACAAGCCCGCGTTCCAGTGGGTTCGTCAGGCGTTGAAGCTCAGCCGCGCCGTGCTTGCTCCGAACGCGTGCGCCGGCATCGAGACGCCGATCCTGCTGTTCCAATCCGGACGCGACGTGTGGGTGCTCAACGAGGCGCAGGACCGGTTCACGGAACGTGTGCGCGGCGGCGGAAGCCATATCGAGAAAGTGCGGTACGACGATTCGCTGCATGAGATCTTCTCCATGCCGAACGCAATACTCGGCCCGTACGTAAGCAGGATCTTCGATTTTCTGGAGATGCCGACGGCCAGCCTGTAGCGGTCGGTGGTTTTGGCTGCTTGCCGCGGTCTGACCGGTTGTGGCTTGCGGTATGCGTGCGCATGTTTCACGCATTGTTTCACGATGCTTCCGCACTGTGTTTCACATAACGTTTCACGATGCGCCTCACGTAGCGTCTCGCGTGTCACCCCGCATACCGTCGCCATCCGCCAGCAAGTCCCGCGCGTCGCTGACCGACCCGGTGCCATACTTGGCTCTGTGATGAGGAGAACGAAGAAGACAGGAACATCGCGCATCATCTCGTTCAGCAGCGACGCCAGATCCATACTGGCCGGCATGACGCTGGTACTGATCGGCGGTGCCATGTGGGGGTGCAACGCCACAATATCGAAACTGCTGATGAACAACTACGGCGTCGAACCGCTATGGCTGGCCTGCGTACGCGAATTCTTCGCCGGACTGCTCTTCCTCGCAGTCGGCGGCATCATGAGCCCGATCAAACTGGCCGGCGCGGCAAAAGACGTACGCTCCTACCCGAAATACCTCATGCTGGCACTCTGCTGCGTGCTCATCGGACAGGTCTCATACCTGCAGTCCATCAACTGGACGAACTCCGGCACCGCAACCATCCTGCAAAGCCTGAACCTGCTGGTAGTGCTCGCCTGGGTGTGCATCATGAGCCATCGCATGCCCCGCAAACGCGAGGCGATCGGCGTGGCGCTCGCCTTCATCGGCACCGTGCTCATCGCCACCGGCGGCAACCTCTCGACGCTCGCGCTGCCCCCGCAAGGACTGGCATGGGGCGCGGCGAACGCCATCGCCACATCGGCCTTGTCGATCCTGCCCACCGCAATGATCGCCAAATGGGGCAACTTCGTGACCAACGGCATCATGTTCCTGATTTCCGGCGTGCTGCTGTGCCCGTTCGTGCAGCCATGGGCGCATCTGCCGAAATTCGACGTGGCAAGCGTTTCGATGCTGCTGTTCACCGTAGTGTTGGGAACATTCGGCGCGTACGCGCTGTTCATGGCCGGCGTGATGCGCATCGGCTCGATCCGTGCGACCATGCTCGGCACGATCGAACCGGTGACGGCGACGCTGACCGCAGTGCTGTTCACCGGAGTGGTGTTCGGCCCGGCCGATCTGGTGGGCTTCGCGCTGATCATCGCAATGGTGTTCCTGGTGCGCTGAACGCCGGGTCGGTTCTTTTTGCCCACTCCAGATGTCCGATTCTCCCGAATCGGACAACCGTGGTGCGTGGTGAGCTCGTTGGATGACCGTTTCTCCCGAATCGGTCATGTGAGGGTGTGCAGAGACACTCTGGGTGTCCGATTCTGGTGAAAATGCCATCCGAGGGGTGCGGAGATGGACGAGGAAGAAGTCGGATGGCTGATAGACTTACGGCGGAAGAGTACCGGAACTGCGAAGACTAAAACATCAGTGAGCCAAAGGGGGCGGTGTGAAGCACGCACAGGAACCGTATGGGCCAGAGGATGGTTCCAAAAGGAAAAAAGAAACGGCGATAAAGATATTAGATATCGTTGGATGTGTTTTCGTCCTCATTTGGGTGGTCCAGCTGGTTCCGGCCATATTGTGTGACATGGGTTGGCTGGACGAACGGTGGAACATCGTCATAATCGCGGTCGCATTGGGTGCCCTTTTCTGCATTTGGCTGTGTGAGAAGATTTCCGACCGGCTGGACGACGATGAGGAGGACTCTACGGATAGTGCTGAGAACGAGGACATTGATGGCGAAAACATATAATCTTGCATCCTGCCCGTTCTGCGGCAAGCTTGCCGGACTCGTCTACTCGTGTGGGATATAAGGAATCCGCTATGGAGTCGGCCACAAGCTGGACGAGTGCTCGATTCTTTCCGTTATTCGGGGCGTGGCCAACGTGAAAGCGGATACTATAGCGCGTTGCTGGAACCAACGATACGGGGTGGCGAACATGCTACGTGCCAAGGGGCACGACGGTCTGACGGACGAAATGGCGGACCCAGCGTCTTTTTCAGAGAGGGGGATTGCAGCGCGCCCGCCTTCCGTCGTCTACCGCCGCAGCGCCCTGGCCAGCTCAGTCAGCGTCTGCCCGATATCCGCGTTGATGCAGATGGAACGACTGTGAATCTGCGGCGGCGCCGCGGCCTCGCCCAGATTCAGGCAAGCGTACGTGGCCTGCGGGTTGGCGTTCGCGAGCTGCCAGAACGGATACTTGATAATGCCCGGCGTATTCCCGCCCACACCGAGTTCCAGCAGCAGAATGCGGGACTTCTCGTGCCGTACGAGAAAATTGTGGTACCGTTTCGCCGCCGCATGCCAACCATCATCCTCCACGAACGAACCGTCCACGCGCAGATTCGGCATCATCGGACGTCCACAGCGCGGGCAATGCGGCACCAGCTCGCTCGGCACACGCATATCCGACTGTTCCTCGACCATCGCACGCACAGCCTGCTCGTTGTCATAAGTGACCTGCGCGCAAGGCAGCGAGCACTGCCACAGGCCGTAATCACCCTGCGTGTAGAACAGTCGTGCTTTGTCGAAACCGGCGCGCTGAAAACAGTGGTCGACATTGGTGGTCAGTACGAAATAATCCTTCGCACTGCCGGCCGTTTCGCCGCCACGTGCGCGGACGGATCCGTCGAGCATGCCCAGCAACAGCCTGTGCACGGGCTTGGGCATGGGGGCGTACCGGTTGCAGTAGATCGCGCGACTCCACCATGCCCAGTATTCCTCAAGCGTGTCGAAAGGGTAGAAACCACCCGAATACATGTCGGTGATGCCGTACCGCTCCTTGAAATCGGAGAACAGGCGGTCGAAGCGCTCGCCGGAATACGTGTAGCCGGCCGACGTGGACAGGCCTGATCCGGCGCCGATGAGTACGCAATCCGCTTCGCGCCACGCCTGTGCGAGGCGTTCGATCGCGGCGGCATGCTCGCTGTCAGTCATGGTCGGCGAATACGCGCTCGTAAATCTGGCGGTCGCGGTCGGAGAAGACATCGAAGATCACCTTCCTGATGGTGTTGGCGGGGCGATGGTTGGCGGTTGATGCGGTTGGGGTGGGCGCAGTGCCGATGGTTGACGTTGGCTGCGGTTGTGCGGCTTCTTGTTGCGCAAGCTGCCGCGCAAGAAAATCACGGACCGTGCGCACGGCGATGCGTGCCGCCAGCTCGGCGGGGAAGCGGAATTCGCCGGTGGAGATCGCGCAGAACGCAACGGTTTCGAGGCCGTGGTCGGCGGCCAGTCGCAGGCAGGAACGGTAACAGTCCGCCAGCTGTTCCTGTTCGTCCGGCGTCGGATCGCCGCTGGGGATCATCGGGCCGACCGTGTGCAGCACGTAACGTGCCGGCAGATTGAATCCCGGCGTGATCTTGGCACGGCCGACCGGCTCCGGATGCCCCTGCTGTTCCATGATCCGCGCGCATGCGAGACGCAACTGCACGCCGGCGGCGCTGTGGATCGCATTGTCGATGCAATGATGGTTCGGCGCATAGCAGCCGGTAAGCCCGCTGTTCGCCGCATTGACGATCGCATCGCAGCGCAGGGTGGTGATGTCGCCCTGCCAGATGGCGAGCGTTGCGTGGGATTGTGGGGATTGTGGGGATTGTGTGGCTTGTGGGGATTGTGGGGACTGGGTGTTTTGGATGGGCTGTGTGCTGCTGGTGGTGCCGGCGCTTGCTGGCGCGACGGTTTCGGGCGTGGCAGACTCGGTCGTGACAGATTCAGTCGTAACGGTTTCGACCGGGGGAATATCGTTCGCATCGGTGATGGTACGTTGCGCAAGCTCCGCGCCTAGATACTCGTCCTGCACGCGCAGGAACCGTTCGCTGACCGGTGCGGGCAGACGGACGTTCTGCAACGCGCGCAACAGCAAGCGCCGCTCCTCGTCGTTGCGCGGAACCGGCAGATCTGCCTCGTCGGTGTCCCGGTACTCCTGATACTCCTTGAGCAGCTGCCCGATAAGCCAGATGCGACGTTGCCGCTGATCCATCATGCTTTCCTTCCCGTTCATACCCATAGTCATATTCCGCCCACGTGCGCCCCACACGTCCCACATGTCCGATTCGGCCGAATCGGACAAACGCAAGCACGTGTAAGTACCCTACATGTCCATTTCTCCCGAATCGGACATGCAGGCACGCGAGTCGACCCCACGGATGTCCGATTCTGGTGAAAATGCCACCCACGGTGGCTTATCAGTACGCTGGATGTCCGTTTCTCCCGAATCGGACACCCAGACATGCAAACTGACCCCGCGGATGTCCGTTTCTGGTGAATCGGACAAGCGTGGGCGGGTCTGCATACCCCGGATGTCCGTTTCTGGTGAAAATGCCACGCGCTGTTCTTTGTACTAACAAGGGATGTCCGATTCGGGCGAATTGGACATCCGGGATAGCGGCAGGGCACCACGTGTGACCGTTTCTCCCGAATCGGACAACTGGGGTACGTCCCGCAAGGCCTGGATGTCCGTTTCTCCCGAATCGGACATTGAATATCGAGATTTAGGGCGCGAGATTCAGCACGCACGCCGCCGCGGCATGCGCCGCCGATCTCACTTGGTGTACACGGAGATGCGCTCGCCGACGTGCTTGGCGGATTCGGCCTCGTCCACCACGGCGATGGCGAAGTCGGCGTAGCTGATGAAGCTCTGGCCCTCGGCGTTGGCGGTGAACTCTTCGCCGGCCAGCTCGTAGGAGCCGGTGCGTGCGCCTTCGGCCTGGAAATCGGCGGCCGGGCTGATGTAGGTCCACTTCACGTCGGAACGCTCGCGCAGCTCCTCCAGCGACTTGCCCATGCCGTTGGCCAGCGGGATGAACGCCTCCGGGAAGGTCGGCAGGTCCTTGACCTGGGTCTTGTGCTCGGCGTCGACGTACAGGCTGCCTGCACCGCCGACCACGATCAGGCGGGTGTCGGTGCCGGACAGTGCGTCGCACAGGGTCTTGAGGGAGGTGGAGTGCTGCGGCTGGTCTTCCGGTGCCCACACGCCGAACGCGTCCACGACCACGTCGAAGCCGGCGAGGTCGGCTGCGGTCAGGTCGAAGATGTCCTTGATGATGGCGTGCTGAGCTTCGGACTTGTTCTCGCCGCGCACCACGGCGGTCACGTCATGGCCGCGCTTGACGGCTTCCTTGACGACGAGCTGGCCTTCCTTGCCGTTGGCTGCCACTACTGCGATCTTCATGTTTGTTCCTTTCGTAGGTTGTTGCTGTTTCGGCGGGCGGATTTCCGTGGTTCCCGCTGTTGCTATGAACATTATTTCCATACCGACCAAAACGGAAGAAGGCACAATAAAGTGCTATAGTTACCAAAAGGGAACTTTTATTGATTTTATTGCGATTGGTGAAGGAGTGATTGTTCTGATGGAACGTGAGTTACCGGCGTGTCCTGTGGAGACGACGCTGCTGATGATCTCCGATAAGTGGAAGGTGCTGATCCTGCGTGACCTGCTGAACGGGACCATGCGGTTCAGCGAGCTGCGTCGTTCGGTCGGCAATGTGTCGCAGAAGGTGCTGACGGCGAACCTGCGTCAGATGGAACGCGACGGGTTAGTACATCGCGAGGTGTACCCGGAGGTGCCGCCGCGCGTGGAGTACTCGCTGACGGAAACCGGTCGGACGCTGCAGCCGATCATCGAGGCGATGAAGGATTGGGGCACGCAGTACAAGGCCGAGCACGCCGCCTAGCGGTCGGCCGCCCATTTCGCCCATTCCCCTCTACCTCACCCTATTTTGTTGTCCGATTCGGCCGAATCGGACAACCAGCCATGCGATACGGCACCGTGGATGTCCGATTCTGGTGAATCGGACATCTGGCGCAAGTGGGGGTCGCAACATGGCGCTGTCTCGTAGCGTTACCTCATTGCGCCATCGCCTGCCCATCCCGCTTGTTCACTCTGGGTAAAATCCCGGAATGACAGACGCTCGGAATAGTTGGTGGAAGTGAAAGGTCAAGATCAGGAGCCCGGGAGGGTTCCGGATACGGCAACGAACCCGGCCGCCGGTGTCATCGGATGGTGACGCCGCGATGGTACTGCACGACCGGCTGCCAAGCCGCATCGACTCCAACATGAAGGAGTACCGATTATGGCAATGTTTCCGGCTTTGATGAATGACACGATGTTCTCTGATCTGTTCGACGATCCGTTCTTCGAGGGTTGGCGCAACATGGAGAATGGCGCCCGCGAATCGAACATGTCGATGGGCATGATGAGCACCGACGTGCGTGAATCCGATAAGGGCTACACCGTCGACATCGATATGCCTGGCTTCAAGAAGGATGACATCTCCCTGGAGCTGCAGAACGGCTATCTGACGGTGTCCGCGCATCGCGACAGCGCGCACGATGACAAGGATGAGAGCGGCAAGTGGCTGCGCCGCGAACGCTATGTCGGCTCCTGCTCTCGTAGCTTCTACGTCGGCGAGGATATGAAGGACTCCGATATCCACGCCAGCTACAAGGACGGCACGCTGTGCCTCGAACTGCCGAAGCCGCAGGCTCAGCAGCAGGTCGAGACGAAGCATCGCATCGCCATTGAGGGCTGATTGTTGGACTGATTGCCAGGCCGACTGTTAACCGACTGCCAGATTGACTGCCAGTCGTTTCATTGACCTTTGAAGGGCACGTGGTAATTCCGCGTGCCCTTTTGCGTTTGTGAGCGTGCGTGGGGGTAGGATTCCTGCGTGTTCACAGTCTTTGCTGGTCTTTATGCCTTCAGCGCCGACAAATCCACCGTATATGTGAAATTGGCTGGCAACGGCGTGGGTTTGAGAAACATGGTCATATACAGCGGAAGATAAGTGATCGCCCCATCCTGCTCGACATTGCCTTTGCAAAGCACGTAGCTGGTGTCTAATCCCCAATCTTTGACATTCAGCAGATTATCCAGCGCCTTGTGCCGTTTCCAATCGTTGCCGGACTTCACTTCGATGGGAATCACGGTTGAACCGTCCTGCACCACGAAATCCACTTTGCCAATGCGTGAGGTGATGAAGTAATGCAATGCGAAGCCGTGCGCCAACAGTTCCTGAGCCACCACATTTTCCGTGATCGAGCCTAGGTTCACCGACAAATTGCCATTCAGCAGATCGAATTGGATGTTATCCATCGAAGCGGTGCAAAGCAGCCCGGTGTCGTTCATGAACAGTTTGGACAGACTGCGATTGCCGTTGTTCTCCAATGGTGGCAAAGGGGCGGTGACGTTGGTGCACGGCAGGGCGACTCCCGCATCGGCAAGCCATAGAAAACTGCTCGCGTACCGGTTCTGTCGCGCATTCTTGTTCAAATCGGCCAAGACGAACCTGCGGTTCTTGTCGTCCAACTGGGATGGGATCGCGTCGAAAATGGCATGAATCTTGGCTTTGTCCCTGTTTTCGGAATACTTGGCGATATCCAGCCTGTATAGGGACAGCAGGCTGGTCTGTGCGTCGATGACTTGGGCGATGTCATGGGTTGACACATAGCGTTGCACAACGTCCGGCATGCCTCCGACCACGGTGTACAGGCGGAACAGTCGCATCATTGTCTCGTGCACTGCTTCGCTGACCGGCTTGCGTTGTTCGAAGTGTGCTCGCAGGGCATCGATGGTCGATTCCTGTACGCCGTTGGCCAGGCAGAATTCTTCGAAATCCATGGGGAACATGCGCAGGGGTTCTTCGAAGCCTACGGGATACGAGGCTACTTCCTTGGTTCGCACGCCAAGTAGCGATCCCGTTTCGATGTAGTCGAAGCGACCATCCTCTACAAGGAACTTGACGGCGGTTCGTGCGGCTGGACATTCCTGGATTTCATCAAGCAGCACCAACGTGTGATTCGGTACCAACGTTGTGCGCGAATATGCGGTGAGGTTGGCGATGATGGTGTTCGCATCGAGCGCGTTCTCGAATACTGTCGCGGCCGCGCGGTCTTCCAGAAAGTTCAGCTCAACGAAGGAGTCGTAATACTGTTTGGCGAATTCCCGTACGAGTGTTGTTTTGCCGATTTGACGTGCGCCGGTGATCATCAGGGCTTTGTGCTGCGGGTTGCTGCGCCAAGCTTCCAATCGTCGCCATGCTTTTCGTGCGAACATCGCTACCTCTTCTTTTGCGCTTGATATCAGGCTTGTAAGCAAGTGTCATGTTTTCTGTCACGTTTTTCGTAACGTTTTTCGATATAAAAACCCTACCTCTTGTCACGTTTTCTGTCACGTTTTCTGTAACGCTTTGCCGTATTCGTGATGATGGGATGTGCCGGTGCCGACCGGTTTTTGGGCATCTGGCAGGTTTCCCCACTTCCTGCTCGCTTGCTGTGCTGTCCCTCGGATGTCCGATTCGGGTGAATATGCCATCCGGGGGTGGCGCTCGCGTCTGTGGATGTCCGTTTCTCCCGAATCGGTCATGCGCGGTGGCGCGTGAGTGCGCTGGCTGTCCGATTCTGGTGAAAATGCCATGCACGGTGATGCATGGGTGCAGTGGGTGACCGTTTCTCCCGAATCGGTCACAGGGTTTGGATGTGGAGGAGGACGCGTGATTTGCACAACGATGGCTGGATACGAAAAAACCGGAACCCGAAGGCTCCGGTTTTCTTTTTCGTGCGAGCGGGGGGAGTTGAACCCCCACGAGCATACACTCACTGCCACCTGAAGACAGCGCGTCTACCATTCCGCCACGCTCGCAGACAATCGACTAATTTACACCGCGATTGTCGAATAGCCAAATCGGCGTGTCGCGCAATTGCCGGATTCGGCAATACCGACTGTCCGTTTCTCCCGAATCGGACATCCAAAGGGTGCATGCGGTGCTTGGGATGTCCGATTCACCCGAAAAGGACATCTGCGGGTACGTACGAGTGCTTGGGATGTCCGATTCTGGTGAAAACGACATCCAAATCTTGCGAAACGTATCTTCGTTGACCGATTCGGGAGAAAAGGGCGACCAGGTCGTGCTGCGGATATCTCTGATGACTGATTCGGGCGAATCGGACACATAGGGTGCTGGATATAGGGCGTGGATGTCCGATTCTCCAGAATCGGACAAACGGTGTGGGCGGGTGGAGTAGGATGCAGCGGCTATACGCCCAGATAATCCAATCGGTATGCGATGAGGCATTTCGACGAGGCCGCCGGGGTGATGATCGTCGTGCTGTTCACTGTGTCGGTATCTGCTGCGTCCGCGTCGAGGTTCACCGATGTCTGGTTGGCGGATCCCGTCAGACATTGCATAGTTTGCTGTCTGGTCTTCGCGCCGATGGAAAAAGCAATGCTGAGGCTCCCTTTGCCTAGGCAGAATACCGTCAGCTGGTATGTGCCGCTGTTGTGCAGCTCCTCGACGTTGCGGGTGGATTGTACGTTGAGCGCGCCATCCGAGCCGACGGTATAGCCTGGGTGCGCTTCGCCAAGGCTTATGGGATTGCCATCCATACTGCTCGCCGCTTTGTTGAGTTTGGCGATGTCGGAGGAGCTGAAATTGGCTTTGGTTTGTGGATTGGTCTGTGGATTGGCCTGTGGATTGGCCTGTGGATTGGCCTGTGAAGAGGACTGCGTTGCTGATGGGCTGCCGGGGTGGGCGCTGCCGTGGAACATATCGTGAAACATGCTGGGAAACGCGCAATATAGGCAGACGCAGATCGCACAGATCGCAGCCAGCGCTATGCAAGCAATCGCTTTCCAGGTGAGCCTTCTGCGTTTGCTGGGTTCGGGTTGCTGGGTTTGGGGAAATGCAGCCATCATAATCTCCCTTGATTGAGGCTGAATGCTTGCCCAACATTTTAGTGAAGATTTGCGATTGCTGCCCAAAAACATGTTGTCTCAAGCAACATATGTTGGTGTGCGTGTAGTGCGTGTCGGTACAAGGCGGATCGTGACGAAGTGCGACGGCTTGTGATTGTCTTTCCGATGCAGCATGTTCAGGTTGCCCAAACCGAGGTGTCAAGAGCGCACAGTAAGAGCGCACGTCAAGGCTGAACGCAAGAACGGCGCAATCCTATTGGCTTTTATAAAACATATTGGTTTTTATTAAAACAAAACGATAACGGTGCCGCGTGTGCCACTGTTCCCCTCGCCTACATTAGGCAACCGAGATGAGGCAACCGAATTGGTCCAACACAAATCAATCGTCAACAAGATGGAGAGAGGGGATAGATAATGTCGGATATCGCATGGAATTGGCTGGCGCTGGGCGTCGCCGTGGTGCTGTTCGCGGGCCTGGCGTGGCTGAGCATTTCGAAGAAAGCCGGATTCACGCCGCGAGTGCTGATCGCGACCGCTTTGGGAATCGTGTTCGGAGTGGTGTTCAAGGGGCATACGGATTTCGTGAGCGCGGTGGGGTCGGTGTGGTCCAATGCCATCACTGCCATTGTGGTGCCGCTGCTGTTCTTCAGCATCGTGTCCAGCATCACCAACCTGGGCGAATCCGTCCGGCTGAAAAGCATCGGTCTGAAAACGGTGGTGTTCCTGCTGCTCAACACCGCCACTGCGGCGCTCATCACGCTGGGCATCGCGCAGTCGATCCATCTTGGCCGCGGATTCAAATACACGCTGCCGGGCGATTACAAGCAACGCGATGTTCCCGCTGTGCTTGACACCATCGTCGCACTGTTCCCGCGCAATATCGCGGACAGCTGTGTGAACAACCAGGTCGTGCCGATCGTGCTGTTCGCCATCCTGATCGCGGTCGCCTACAATTCCGCCAACGTGACGGCGAAAGCGCATAATGCGATCGCACCGTTCAAAACCTTCATCGACGCCGGCAACGTGGTGCTTTCCAAGGCGACCCAGCTGATCGTCGGCCTGACCCCCGTACGCGGTTCTGGCTCTTATCGCGGCCGCGGTGAGCAACAGCGACCTTACGACCCTGCTGCCATTGGTTGCCGTGTTGCTTGTGGCCTATGCGGCCATGCTGCCGCAGCTCTTCGTCGTACAGCCGCTGCTGCTTGCCGGATTCACGCGACTGAACCCGATTTACTTCCTCAAGGCGTTCTGGCCTGCGGGCGTTGTGGCGTTCACTTCGGAAAGCTCGATCGGCACCATTCCGGTGACGGTACGCCAGTTGCGTGGCGCCGGCGTTCCGGGCGACGTGGCCTCGTTCGTGGCCAGCCTCGGCGCGAATCTCGGCATGCCCGGTTGCGCCGGCGTGTGGCCGGTGCTGCTGGCCGTGTTCGCGGTGAACGCCCAGGGACTGCATTATTCCGTGGCGCAATACCTGTTCCTGGTCGTGCTTGCGGTGCTGGTCTCCATCGGCACTGTCGGCGTGCCGGGAACGGCTACGATCACCGCGACCTCGCTGTTCGCTGCCGCAGGGCTTCCCGTGCCGTTCATCGCGATCACGCAGCCTATCTCGCAGATCGCCGATATGGGACGTACCGCACTGAACGTGGCGGGTGCGGCGAATACCGCGGTGATCGTGGCGAAGACGGAGAATCAGCTTGATGAGGATCTGTACTACGGCCGTAAGGAGTTCACCGAGGACGAAGAGGCAGAGGAAGTGGAAGCGGCGGAAGCTGCGGAGAACGAAGAGAAGTCTTCGCTGCAGAAGTTGGGCCTTTCTGAGGGCAGCGTTTCGCTCAGCATTTCCCCGAACGACGCGCTCGCCGGTCAGGGCGAGGATCTGTGCGGTATTCACGCTCATCCGAAGCAGTGAGGGGATGCGTTAGCTCCTGTGTGAGCCCCAGCATGTGATCCAATGCGTGATGCTTGCGTGCGTCGCGGTTCGATTTCGGAACGGAACGTTGAAGCGCGGTGCACGTGGGATGGGGCGCGCTTGGGTGTGGAGGAAAGCGCACGATCTGCACAACGATGGCTGGATGCGAAAAACCGGACCCCGCAGGTTCCGGTTTTTCTTGTTCGTGCGAGCGGGGGAGTTGAACCCCCACGATGCGCTCATTGCCCTTTGCAGGCGGCGCGGCTATCGTGCTTGCGGTGTGCTCTCCGGATGGCTGCTGACCGGTGGCGCACCTGCTTGTGGCATAGTCGCCGAGGGGTTGCCTGCTGTGGGCGTGCCTACGGTCTGGAGGATGGGGACGAGTTCTGCGATGGTGGCGGCGGGATGCCAGCCATCCATTCCCTGCCGCCATACGGGGGTGGTGCCGGTGAGTGTACCGTCGGCGGCCATGCTTGCGAGCTGTCCGGTGTCGAGGGGCCCCGTGGGTGTAGGACCCGCGGCCACGTAGTAGCCGTTTGCGGCGGGCGTGGCCCCGGTTCCCGCAGCGCGCCTGCGTTTTCTGCGTACGTGCGTTACGGCCAGCGCGATTCCGCCGAACAGCGCGGCCGTCAGCACGGCCGGGCCGCCGATTACGGCCGGCACGAACCATGGCGGCAGAAGCGAACCGTCCGATTCGTCTGCTTCGTCCGATTCATCCGACTTGGGCGGCTTCGACGACGGCCTGCCATACTCCGCCTTCACATCGTCCCAGCCGCCCTCGCGGTCCGCCTTGTCTGCCGTCGCCGTCGCGGAATACTTCATGCAGTCCGAGCCTCCGTCCTTCCGGCATTGCTCGACCTTCTTCCAAGCCTTTTTCTCACGTTGGGCTTCCTTGCCAATCAGCCTACACAGATACGAGCATTCGATCTTTTCCCCTTCAGGAGAGAACGGGTCGGTGTCGAACGCTCCTCCCTCTTTCCACATGTCATGGAAACGTGTATACAAGCCTTTCGTCTCCTCATGCTCCTCGCTGGCTTTCACCGCCCATTCGAGCAGAGGGTTGATGTCCGGGTACGCGGTCGGATCCATTCTCAACAGCTTTTCCAAGTCCACCTCGCCGAAACCGCGCTTGTGCTCCGGATCCAGCTTCGCCTCGCCGGAATCGTTGCCTTTCGTGTTGCGCACCAGCGACTGCAATACCTGATTGCCTGTCGCGTCCGGCCACTTCTGGAGTACTAAAGCGAGATATCCGGTCAAGTCCGCCGTGGCGCTCGACGTGCCACCCTCCGCAAAGATAGTCTCTTTCGAGTCCGTCTGCCCAGCTGCCGGGATACCGACGCCCGGACTTAGAATCGACACATTTCCGTCCATTGTGTCCGACACCTTCGAGATGCTCCCATCCCGGCCGATGGAGTTCGTCGTCACCGTACCGGGGAAATAGTTGGTACTCAACGGATTACCCACCAGATCGTACAGGCCGGGGTCTATGTCGTTGTTGCGTCCGCTCACGAGGATCACGCCATGCCGGATTGCATGCAGAGCCACCGGACCATGAGAATCGTTGAAACCAAAATCCCCGTATGACATGTTGACTACACGGGCTCCTGAGTCGACGGCGTCGGCCAACGATGTCTCAGGCAAATCGGCATATTGTCCATCCTCCGCCACGCATTGGTGGCCGAGCGCGAAAATGCCACTTGTAGGGCCGGCTTTAGTGAAGCTATGCGGATATGCGATGACATGCGCATCCGGGGCGATGCCCTGATAGCCTATGCCATCGTCATATCCCTTCCCGTTGCCCGCGATCAGACTGACCATGACCGTGCCGTGCGTGTTGTAGAAGCCGTCCGACGTGGACAGCGTCACATCGCCCGGCTTGTGCATCACACGCGACGAATCGTATTCGTCCTGGCATGAGGTTCCGGTCTCCAGCGCGAGCCGATACTCCACGTCCGCGCCCTGCAACGAGGGATGGTCGGCCACGACCTGGGTGTCGATCACCGCGACAGTCACGCCTTTGCCTGTGATCCCCGCGGACCACGCGCCGCGCACGCCCATGTCCTCGATACGCCAATCCACGCCGTCGTCCGCCAAGGCCGACGGCGCGCACAAGCCCACGCACGCCACCGCGACCGCTACAGCGGACAGAGTTCTCCTCAGATGTCTTCCCACCATCATGCCCAAATATCCTCCGTCTTTGGGAACGGGATGCCCACAGCGGCTCCCTAGGCAAGGGTAAACGGCACGACATGCTCCGGCAAAACCGCCGTCTCACAGTGTCCGTCATATGGGACGGCTCCGTGCCGCTTTCCAAGGAGTGGTGTGGAGGAAATGGCGTGATGGCAAATGGGGCCAATGGCCGGTGCGAATCAGCCCTTCGAACCGTTCTCGTAGAACTTCGCGAGCGTCTCGTCGCGGAATTCCTCGAAGTAGCCGCCGTCGATCGAGGCGCGGATGTCGTCGAGCAGTTTCACGAAGAATCGTTCGTTGTGGATCGTCGCCAGCGTGAATCCGTTGAATTCGCGGGCGCGCAGCAGATGTGTCACGTGGGCGCGCGTGTAGTGCGTGCAGGTGTAGCAGTCGCAACCCTCCTCAAGCGGACCGAAGTCGAACTTGAACTGCGCGCGCTTGATGTTGTAGCGTCCGTGGCGTGTGAAGATCGCGCCGTTGCGGCCGCAGCGGGCCGGGGCCACGCAGTCGAAGGTGTCTCCGCCGTTCTCCACGCAGGCGAAGATGTCGTCCACCGCCGCGATGCCGAGCACGTGGCGTGGCCTGTTCTCCGGCATCTCGTCGCAGATCCACGCACAGGTGTCGCCGATGATGCGTTTCTCGATCGCGCCGCCGATGCCCACGCCGTCGAAGTCCAGCGAGGCGATCTGCGAAGCCGCACGTCTGCGCAGATCCTCGTAGTTCGCGCCCTGCACCACGCCATACAACGCCTGATACGGCTTGCCGAGCCGTTCCTCGGTAAGCCGCTTGTGCTCGGCCACGCAGCGTTGCGCCCACCGGTAGGTGCGTTCCACGGACTGTTCCTGATAGCCGCGCGTGTTCATGAGCGTGGTGAGCTCGTCGAAGGCGAACATGATGTCGGCGCCGAGCTTGTGCTGGATGCCCATGGAGATTTCGGCGGAGAATCGGTGCTGGTCGCCATTGAGCGGGGATTTGAACGTTACGCCGTCCTCGTCCACCCATGCCATGCGTTCCTTGCCTTTGGCGATCACGTCATCGGATTTCATGCCGGAAACGTCCATGGCGAGCGTCTTTTTGAAGCCCACGCCCAGCGACATTACCTGGAAGCCGCCCGAATCGGTGAAGGTGGGGCCGTTCCAGTTCATGAATTTCGCCAGGCCGCCGGCCGCGTCGAGCACGTCTTCGCCGGGGCGTTCGAACAGGTGGAATGCGTTGGCGAGCAGGCATTGCGCGCCAAGGTCGCGCATCTGCTCAGGCAGCACGGCCTTCATGGCCGCCTGGGTGCCGACTGGCACGAAGGCGGGGGTGCGGATGTCTCCGTGCGGGGTGTGGATGATGCCGGTGCGCCCGTAGCGTGCGCCGTTACGCCCCTTGCCGTCTGCGGCATCGGGCAGGCGGGTGATGGTTTCGAAGGAGAATGCGCTGCGATCGCCGGGTTTGCCGGGTTCCGCGCCCAGAGGGTGTTCCACAAGATCAGTCATGCGTTTCACTTTAGGCGAATGGGCGATACAACGGCGCGACCGGGTGCGGCGGGTTCGTTGCGCTGTTGGCCGATAAGCGCATGATGGGCGGTCTTGCAAGGTTTGCCGGCGTTCCGTGCGCATTATGCCGGTGGCGATGAAGGCGATGGGGAATACTGTTTGCGGATTTGAACGTGGCTTCCAATAAACGTTCAGGAAACATCCAGAACAGGTATCTTTACTCTTAGGTAGCAAAACGCGTTGGCGATGAAACTGCTGAAGGTCAGCAGCGGCCAATCGCATCGTCAACCCTCTAAGGAGCGAACATGGCTGAAGAGCAGAACTCCCCGAACATGCAGGATGATCCGCAGGCCACGCAGCATATCGAACCTGCGGCGACTACGCAGGATGAACAGAACATCGCATCAGCCGCGCAGGGCGAGGCCGCCCAGAATACGCAGGACGCGCAGACCGATGCCGCACCGACCGAGCCGATCGCACCGGTGAACGAGCCGTCCGCCGACGCCGAACAGACCACGAACTTCGCATCCGCGCCGGCAGGCAACGCCGCCGCGCCCGCCTACGGCCAGTATCGCCCCGCTCCCGAATACGGCGCCTATGGCCCCGTTCCCACCCAGCCGGCCCAGCCTACTCAGCCGATCCAGCAGCCGACCCAGCCGGTGCAGACCCCGCAGAACAACGGCAACCCGTTCCTCGCGCCGAACCCGTTCGCCGGCCAGCAGAATCCGAATGCGCAGAATCCGAATGCGCAGAGCCAGAACGGCCGCCCCACGCAGCGCTTCGGCATCTTCGGCGGTGCCGTCCCGCCGGTTCCCCCGCAGAACGGCATGGGCGGGCAGAACGGCCAGCCTGTCGCGCCGATCAACGGCAAGAAGCACAACGGCACTACGACCACCGTGCTCACCGCGGTCATCGCGGCGGCCCTGTCCGCGGCCCTGTGCCTTGGCGTCGGCTATGCGGCGATCACCAGCGGCGCGGTGAAGGTGCCCACCACAAGCTCCATGGCAAGCATCAACTCCAGCGAATCCGGTTCGGGTTCCGCCACCGCAAAGTCCGGCGAAGCGCCCAACTGGCAGGCCGTGGCCAAGCAGGTCTCCGGTTCCGTGGTGGCCATCCAGGCCACGCTGAGCAACGGCATCGCCAAGGGCTCCGGCGCGATCATCAGCACCGACGGCGATATCGTCACCAACAACCATGTGATCTCCGGCGCGCAGAAGATCCTCGTCACGCTGAGCAACGGTCAGATGTACTCCGCCAAGGTCGTGGGCACCGACACCACCACCGACCTCGCCGTCATCAAGCTTGAAAACCCGCCGAGCGACCTGAAGGCCGTGAAGTTCGCCAACTCCGACAAGCTCGCCGTGGGCGAGAACGTGATGGCCGTCGGCAACCCGCTCGGCTACGACGACACCGCCACCACGGGCATCGTCTCCGCGCTGAACCGCCCGGTCACCGTGATGGATGATGACAACAACAACATCGTCACCAACGCCGTGCAGATCGACGCGGCCATCAACCCCGGCAACTCCGGCGGCCCGACCTTCAACGCGGCCGGCGAGGTGATCGGCATCAATTCCTCCATCGCCACCGCGGGCTCCTCGTCCTCCGATTCCAGCTCCTCCGGTTCCATCGGCATCGGCTTCGCCATCCCGTCCAACCTGGTCAAGCGCGTGGCCGACGAAATCGTGAAGAACGGCTCCGTCAAGCATGTGGCGCTCGGCGTCACCGTCAAGACCGATACGGTCGAAGCCGACGGCGTGACCCGCGCCGGCGCCCGCATCACCTCCAGCGCCACCGGCAACGCCGTGGTCAAGGGCGGTCCGGCGGACAAGGCCGGCCTGAAGTCCGGCGACACCATCGTGGCGTTCGACGGCCATGCGGTCAACAGCACGTCGTCCCTGCTGGGCTTCGTGCGCGCGGCGGCCCTTGGTGACAAGGCGACGCTCACCATCGTGCGTGACGGCAAGACCATGAACGTGGACGTCACGCTCGACCAGCAGGAAGACAAGGTCAACGGCTCCAACCGCACCGAGTCGAACAACCAGAACCAGTACCAGAACGATCAGAACGGTCAGAATGACCAGAACGGTCAGGGCGGTTCCGGCGACGGTTCGGACGGTTCCGACGGTTCGGACGGTTCCGGCAACAGCGACGGCTTCCCGTTCAGCCTGTGGTAAATCCCACGGGCGTGTCGTGCCAGCCAAGCCGTAAACGACTGGGCTGGCACTGGCAAACCCCAGCAGGCAGAAGGCCTTACGGGCTTTAGCGATACGTGCCTTGTGCGATTTCCCCGGAAGTTGCGCAAGGCACGTTGCGTTGATACGCTGGAACGAACCCGGCTGCGAAACAGCTGGAACACAACTGAACAACAACTGAAAATGGCAATCTTTACGCCGTGTATCGGACCGTACGTTGAGCGCATATGCGCCGGCAATGCAGCCGATGGGTTAACAAGGCGTGACGCAATACTCCGCGTTCGCGTACCTGAAACCCTTGTCACCCCAGCGAACCGGAACCGATGCAGCGTAAGGAGCAATGATGAAACGTATATCGTCATTCTTTACCACAATCCTCAGGGCATGCAGGCTCGTACCGATGCTGCCCATCACCGTGATCGCGGCCTTACCCGTGGCCCTGCTCTGGAACACGCGGCCCTGGAAGGACTTCTTCTGGAGCGTGAACCCCTCGATCGGCCAGTGGATCGTGATCGCCCTGGTCGTCTACACCGTGTTCGACTCCCTCAAAGGCATGATCGAAGACATCCGCAAAGGCTATGTCGGCGTCGACGTGCTGGTGATCGTCGCGATCCTGTCGACCATCGCGGTACGCGAATACTGGGCCGGCTGGGCGATCGTGCTCATGGTGTACTCCGGCGAGGCGATCGAGGAATACGCGCAGGACAAGGCCAAAGGCAATCTGACCGCGCTCATGGAGGCCGTCCCCGTCATCGCGCACGTGGTGAACCTGCCCGGCATCGGCTCGAACGCCAAGCACGTCAACGGTTCCGGCTGGCAGAGCACCGCAAGCGGCGAATTCCGCCCCGTCTCCGAAGCGGAACTCGACGAGATCCAATCCTCCGGCTCTCATTTCGAAACCGTGCCGGTCGAGAACGTGCGCATGGGCGACGTGCTGGTCGTGCTGCCGGGCGAAACCGTGCCGGTCGACGGCGAGCTGCTGTCCGACTCCGCCACGCTCGACCTGAGCAACATCAACGGCGAACCGGTGCCGCGCGAAGTGTTCGCCGGTGCCCGCGTGCTGTCCGGTGCCATCAACGGCTCGTCCACGCTCACCATGCGCGCCACCCAGCTGGCACGGGACTCGCAGTACCAGCGCATTCTCGAACTCGTCTCCTCCGCGCAAAGCTCCCGCGCCACGGTCGTGCGCGTGGCCGACCTGCTGGCCGTGCCGTTCACCGTGGTCTCGTTCCTCATCGCAGGATTCGCGTGGATCTTCTCCGGCGTGCCGATGCGCTTCGCACAGGTGCTGGTCATCGCCACACCGTGCCCGCTGCTGATTGCGGCCCCCGTCGCCTACATCGCCGGCACGGGCCGTCTCGCCAAGTCGGGCATTCTGATCAAGGCGCAGGAAGTGCTGGAAACCCTGGGCCGCGTGAACCATATCTTCTTCGACAAGACCGGCACGTTGACCGTGAAGAAGCCGCAGGTGGTGCGTGTGGATATGCGCGACGGTGCGAAGGCCGACGGCATGACCGGCGACAACAGTCTCGACGAGGATGTGATCCTGCTGTCCGCGGGCGTGCTGGAAACATACTCGGTGCACATTCTCGCCCAGGGCATCGTGAGTGCGGGCAAGGATGCGATCACACGACTGGCCGAACGGTACGCCGGCAACGGCAGGCATCTGCCCGGTTCCGACTGGGACGGGCATGACATCGAGCACCCCGTGGTCAAGGGCGTCACCGAGGATTCCGGCAAGGGCCTGAGCGGCATGGTGAACGGGCGTAGGATCCGCGTCGGGCGCTACGCCTACGTCACCGAAGGGGAGCAGGGTGTGCCGGACAATGCCGCCGACGTGTTCACCACGCCGCTGGCCGCCGACGAAATGGCCACATTCGTATCCGTCAACGGCCGGCTCGCCGCGCGCATCGTGATGAAGGACATCCCGCGTGCGAATGCGAAGGAATCGTTGGAACGCCTGCGCTCCCTCGGCGTCAAGCGCCTTTCCATGCTCACCGGCGACAAGGCCGCATCCGCCAACATCATTGCCAAGGAGGTCGGCATCGACGACGTGCGCGCCGAGCTGTTCCCCGAAGACAAGCTCGCTGCGGTCAGGAACGCCTCCGAGGAGGAGCCGCCCGCACAGCCGTGGTGGGATCGCCTCATCCAGAAGCTGACCGGCGAATCGATCACGCGCTCCATCACCATGATGGTGGGAGACGGCGTGAACGACGCCCCGGTGCTGGCCTCCGCCGACATCGGCATGGCCATCACCGACGGCACGTCCACCGCCGCGTCCGAGTCGGCGCAGGTGGTCATCATGAACGACGATATCGCCTGCGTGCCGCGTGCGATCGCGATCTCGCGCCGTACCAAGCGCATCATGCTGCAGTCGGTGGTCATCGGCCTGTCGCTGTCGATCATCGCGATGCTGTGCGCCGCGTTCAACCTGATTCCGGTGGTGGTCGGCGCGTTCCTGCAGGAGGCCATCGACGTGGTGAGCATCCTGTGGGCGCTCACCGCCCTGGTCGACAAGGACTGAGCGGAACCAGCGAGCGGCATCAGCGAGCGGTGCCGGGTAATGCCGGGTGGCGCTGAGCGATACAGCAATACCAAGTAGTGCCAGATAATACGAAGGGCACGTCCATGCAACATGATGGACGTGCCCTTCGTGCTGGAGTGCGGCCTGCGATGCCGGTTACCGGTTACAGCGTGGAGGCAGGAGAGATCTCGCCGGCGATGGACCGAGTCATCCAGTCGGCGAAATCCTTGCCTTCCACGCCCTGCGACAGCAGGAACATCACCTTGGCGTACGCGGCCTCAAGCGTCATATCGCCCGAACCGATCGCACCGGCGCGCGCGATGGCGTCGCTCACCTCATAATGCCCCAACAGCACTTCCGCCTGCTGGCACTGCGAGGCGATGATCACCGGCACCCCGTCATGAAGCGCATCGGCGATCACATCGGTCAGCCCCGGCTCGTCGCTCGGAACATCACCCACGCCATACGCGCGCAGTATCGCAGCTTCCGGGCGCGGCGTGAGCATCGCCTCAAGACGTGCGGCGGTAATGCCCGGAACCATGTCGATCACGGCCACATCATGCCGCGTGTACGGCTTGGGGTTCTTCCAGCCCTCGCCAGCCAGCGTGGCGCCGGCATACCAGTGCCACGGCGTTCCGGTGCGTGCCAGCGGGCCGGTGGACGGCGCGGAAAAGCCCTCGAACGCCCAGCTTGACGACTTGCTCACACGATTGCCGGCGAACAGATGATGGCCGAAGAACAGGCCCACGCCGTGCATGCGCGCGCTCATCGCGGCGTTCAATGCGCCGGTCACGTTCGCGGTGGCGTCCGACTCGATCTTGCCCAGCGGATGCTGGGAGCCGGTAAAGATGATCGGCTTGCCGAAATCGGTGAGCGCGTAGGACAGCGCGGCGCTCGAATAGCTCATCGTATCGGTGCCGTGCAGCACCACGAACGCGTCGGCCTCATCGCGGTGCGCGTTGAGATCGTCGATCATGGTCTGCCAGTTCGCAGGCGTGGCGTTCGACGAATCGATCAGCGGGTTGAGCTCGGTGAACGAGAACAGGCTGCTGTCCATGTGCGCGTCTTCCAGCAGACGAAGCAGCCAGCCGCGCATATCCGCGCCCGGTACCAGCCCGTTCGGCGAATCGATCATGCCGATGGTGCCGCCGGTGTATGTGATGTGAATGCGCAAGGTCTACCTCCTTGGAGTCTTGTCGAAGTCTTTCTGCCGTTTCCTGCCGCCGAATCGCAAGTGGACGGCGGATTTCGTATTCCGCCGTCCACTGTACCGCCGATTCGGATGATCGGCCTATCGCCAATCGATTCCCTGCCGATCGGCCGGCTTTACTTGCCGGGGGTTTCCGTGGTCTCCAGCACGTCGGGCACATCGTTGCCGTTATCGTCCAGCATCTCGTCCATCAGATTGCCGTCGATGCGACCGCGCACATAGAACCAGCCGGCGATCATGGCCACGACCACCACCGCGAACATGGCCAGCGTCCAACGGCCGGACGCGCTGGTGAGATTCGACAGCACCACCACGGCGAAGAACACCAGCGAAATGTAGTTCGTGTACGGCGCTCCCGGCATGTGGTACGCGGGGCGGGTCTCCTCGCCGGCCTTGACCTTCTTGAGGAACGCCAGGTGCGTGACCAGAATGGCGGCCCAGGTTCCGGCGATGCCGATGCCGGCCAGGTTCATCACGATCTCGAACGCGTCGCCCGGCAGCACGGCGTTGAGCACCACGCCGATCAGACCCAGCGCGGACGTGATGATGATGCCGCCGTACGGCACGTGATGCTTGTTCATGCGGGCGGCGAACTTCGGGCCGGAACCGGCCACGGCAAGCGAGCGCAGGGTGCGGCCGGTGGAATACAGGCCGGCGTTCAGGGAGGAGAGCGCGGCGGTGAGCACGACCACCTGGATCACGTCGCCGGCGTGCGGAATGCCGATGCCGGAGAAGAACGTGACGAACGGGGATTCGTTGGCGGAGTAGGCGGTGTACGGCAGCACGAGTGCCATGAGCACCACGGAACCCACGTAGAACACGAAGATGCGGATGATCATCGAGTTGATGGCCTTGGGCAGCACCTTCTGCGCGTCCTTGGCTTCGCCGGCGGCCACGCCCACCATTTCGGTGCCGCCGAAGGCGAACACCACGCCGAGCGTCAGGGCGAATACGGTGGGGATGCCCTTCGGGAAGAATCCGCCATGCTCGGTGATGTTGGCGATGCCGGCGTGGGAGGAGCCGACCGGGGCGCCGGTGACGATGGCCCAGATGGCGATGACCATGAACGCGATGATCGTGGCCACCTTGATGGCGGCGAACCAGAATTCCGCTTCGCCGAACATCTTCACACTCAGCATGTTAAGCACGAACACGACCGCCAGCGCGCACAGTGCTAGCAGCCATTGCGGTACGTTCTGGAAGGCCTTCCAGTAGTGGAAGTACACGGCCACGGCGGTGATGTCGGCCATCACGGTGACGGACCAGTCCAGGAAGAACAGCCAGCCGGTGATGTACGCGCCCTTCTCGCCCAGGAACTCGCGTGCGTACGAGACGAACGCGCCGGAGGAGGGGCGGCGGATCGCCAGTTCGCCCAGCGCGCGCACCATCAGGAACGCGAAGATGCCGCACACCGCGTAGGCGAAGGCCAGGCCGGCGCCGCCCAGGGACAGTCGACCGCCGGCACCCAGGAACAGGCCGGTGCCGATGGAACCGCCGATGGCGATCATCTGGATATGACGCGGCTTCAGGTCCTTGGCGTACCCGGAGTCGCTTTTGTCTTGCTTGACCGCGTTGCGCGGTGTTGCGTCGCTCACTTGTTGCTCTCTTTTCTTTCTTCTTCTGTGTTCTGTTGCGCTGTGCTGCCATGGTGCTGCCGTCGTGTTGCCGCGACATTGCCGCCGGCACCGTTGCGCCGGTGCCCATCGAATCCCGTCGAACGTTCCACCACGTCCCATCATCGCGATAGCAGGGTCATTATATGGATTGCTTGCAACCAAGCCGTTTGCGGCCAGGCAGACCGGTCGGAACCGTCCATGTTCGGTGCGACCATCCGATATGACGCTTTGGCTTGACATGCGCGTGCATCGCGTGCTTACTGATACAGGTACTTGATACGTCAGTACATCAGAGAGAAGCTGAAACGACTACTGCGTGATTGCGTGAGGGGCGTGATATGGGAGTTGGGGAACAGGCCGTCGGCGCGGAGACGAAGGCGACGGTAAAGCCTATGGGTTCAGGGGAAGCGGCGGAACCAGCGGAATCGGCAGTGTCGGCAATGTCGGCAACGTCGGCAATGTCGGCTGGCGCGGCGGCATCAACGCAGTCGTGTGTGCGCAACGCATCGTCCGCATCGGCTGTACCGTCCGTACCGTCCGCATCTTCCGCTTTTTCTGCATCGTCCGCATCATCCACCCCATCCGCACTGCATCGCATGTTGCACCGCCATTGGCGAGGCTTCGCCTTCGCCGTCTATTTCGCCGTAGTGGTGTGCGTGATGGCATTCCACGAACCATGGTTCGACGAAGCGCAATCATGGCTCATCGCCCGCGACGCCTCCTTCCACGACATTCTGCTGGTCCGTCCGCACTACGAAGGCCACCCGCCGCTGTGGTGGCTCATGCTGTCGATCCCCGCGAAACTCGGCGTGCCCTACGAAATCGGTCTGAAAGGCATACAGCTGGCCTGTGCCGCGCTCATGGCCGGACTGCTGATCTTCCGTGCGCCGTTCCCGCCGGTGGCCGTGGCATTGCTGCCGTTCACATACTTCATGTGCTTCCAGTACGGCGTCACCTCGCGCCCATACGCGCTGATGTGCGCGGCTATATTCCTGGTGGCCGACTGCTGGGCCACACGCGACCAGCACCCATGGAGGCTTGCGCTCAGCCTGACGCTGCTGTGCTGCACCAGCAGTTACGGCATCGCGCTCGCCTGTGCCGTGGCCTTGGTCTGGGTCGCACGCACGGTGCTGCAAGCGCGGTCGTTGCGTGCATTGATTGCCGATCCGCACCGTTTCGCCGCATGGCTGGTGCTTATGGTCGCGGGCATTGTGCTGACCGTGTGCATCCTGCCGTATCCCGATACGTTCGGTGCCACGCCGGGCGCGAACGGCAATTCCATTGTCGCGAAATTCCTGATGTTCTGGCTGGTGCTGCCGTCCGAAAGCCTGTTCACCTCGTTCGCCGGCGACGTGTCGCTGCACGGTATGCGGCTGGGCGTGCTGCCCATGGTGGTGTGCGTGGTGCTGTCGGCGCTCGTGTGGGCGGTGCTGATCCGTCTTGCGCATCGGCGCGGCGACCTCGACATCCTGCTGGTGCCGTACCTGCTGTTCGCCGTGTGCGCGGTGCGCTACTTCAGCATGCATCACCTGGGCATCCTGTTCGCGCTGCTTGTGGCGGACTGGTGGATTGTGCTGCGCGACCGGCCGCTTGAAGCCGCCGATATGCCGGAACGCTTGCGGCTGCGTATTGAGGGCTGCGGTTTGTTCAGGCGCGGTGGCAAAGGCGATCCTACAAGCGATGCCGGTTCGCGGTGGCGCAATGCGGCTGGCGTGCGCAATGCTGCTGCCCTGCGCAATGCGGTGATCGTCGTGCTGCTGTTGCCGAGCCTGTGCTGGAACGTCGCCGCTGCCGCCTGCGACGTGCGGTACGACTATTCCGGCGCGCGCGCCGTCGCATCGTTCGTCGAACGCAACGGTCTTGAACATGACCGCTGGGTGTCGTTCTGGCGCTATTTCCCTGAAACCACGTGGCCGGACGGCAGTCATACGCCGCGTCAGGAAGACACGCATCGCTACAGCTGGGCCGTGATCGCTGCTAACCCGTATTTCGATGATTTCGCTCGCGGTGCCGCACAGGACTCTGCTCGTGGTTCCGCCTCCGGGCATGTGCGTGGGCGCGTGCGTGACGGTTCGTCGCACGATGCCGCGCACGGTCTGCTGGACTGCACGTACCGCGGTCGGTCCTACGAGCCGAATCAGGTGCCCACGGCAGCGCAGATGAACCAGGAGATCAAGTCCTGCGCGGCCAAAGGCGAACCCGAATTCGTAATCGGCGACACCGATTTCCCCGACTACTACTTCAATCGGCTCGGCTATCGTATGCGCGACTACCGCAAAATCACCATCGCCACCAAGCACACGCCGTGGAAAACCTGGGTCACCACGGCCGACATCACCACCTACGTGCGTACGGATGTGCTGCGCGCCCTGCGGCTTCGGTAGGTGGCGTTGGGGTTGTCTTTCTGGCGTTTGGTTGGCGTTTGGCTGGTGGTCTGGCGTTTGGTTGTCTGGCAGTTTTGGACTGGTAGTTTTGGACTGATTGTCTGCCGGCCTGATTGATTGTTTGACGGTCTGTCTGCCTGATTGTCCGGTCTTCAGGTGGCCTGTTGACCTGATTGTCCGCCGGACTGCTCCTCTGCCGGGCTGATTATCCGTCAGCCTGATTCTCTGGGCTGAGTGTCTGCCTGTCAGCGTGCCCCGTACCCAGGCCTGTTTCCGGGCGTCGCCCGCATCCGGCTACGCATGCCAGTGCCTGCCGTGGCAATATGTGGATGACAGACGGGTTCCGCCCCGTTCGCGAATCCTTGTCGTGGTTGTGTGCGGGTATCGTCCGCATCTGGCTACGCTGGGCGGCCGTGTGCGTGGCTATATATGGATGATGATTGGGGTTGACCATGTTGAAGACGCATCAGAAGTGCCGTCCATGGGCGTCATCCTTGTCTGGCTACACTGATTGCCTGCATGCGTGGCGGTATACGGATAAGATCCTCATACGGCCCCGCTGAATCACTACATGCGTGGCAATATGCGGATGACAACCATGTCCGGCTATACCGGCACCCACTATCCGCAGCACCTTTCAGATACCATCCGCATCTGGCTACGCATGCCAGTGCCCAGCGTGGCGATATATGGATGAGGTTCGGATTCCGCCCCGTTTGTGAGTTCTTGGTGTGACTGGGCATGGGTATCGTCCGCATCTGGCCCCGCTGTGCGGTCGTATGTGTGGCGGTATGCGGATGAGAGCTGGGTTTGGTCATGTTCGCGGATGTCCGATGTGGCATCATGCGGGTATCGTCTGCATCTGGCCACGCTGTGCGACCGTGTGCGTGGCTATATATGAATGAGGACTGATTTTTACCATGATGATTGTTCTCCAGGAGCTGCATTCCGCGGCTATCATCCGCATTCGGCGACGCCAGACAGACAGGCAGTCGGCATGACTCGGCAATCGCAGATACCATCCGCCATCCACCAACCGATCGAACCCCCGAAGCAAACCCGTCAAGCGGTCATTCCCCAACAAAATGACCCTTTTACGTTTCGACGGTTTGCGTTAGGCTAGAGCGCGTGACTGACATTAATGAACTTCGTATTGCTGTAATCGGCGCCGGCCCCGCAGGCGTCTACTCCTCCGACATCTTCCTCCGCCAGCTCAAGAAACTCGGCGACGAACTCGGCCTGGGCACCAAAGCCCGCATCGACCTGTTCGAAAAGCTGCCGGTCCCGTTCGGCCTGGTGCGCTACGGCGTAGCCCCCGACCACCCGTCCATCAAGTTCATCGCCGACGCCCTCGAAAAGACGCTCGACAACCCCGACATCCACCTGTACTGCGACGTGGAATTCGGCAAGGACGTCACCCTGGACGAGCTGCTCGCCCGCTACGACGCCGTACTGTTCGCCACCGGAGCCGTGGAAGACAAGCCGCTCGGCCTGCCGGGCGCCGACCTCGACGGCGTGTACGGCGCCGCCAAGTTCGTCGAATGGTACGACGGATACCCCACGGGCGCTCGCGAATGGCCGCTCGACGCCGAAAACGTGGCCGTGATCGGCGGCGGCAACGTGGCCATGGATGTGGCCCGCGAACTCATGCGCAATGCCGACGACCTCAAAGCCAAAACCGACATCCCCGACAACGTGTACGAAGGCATCAAGGCCAACAAGGCCAAGACGCTGCATCTGTTCATCCGCCGCGGCGTGGCCCAGGCCAAGTTCAGCGTGCAGGAACTGCGCGAAATGGAAAAGCTGCCCGGCGTGCAGCTCATCATCAACGAAGACGACTTCGACCTGGACGACGAAACCATCGAAGTCGCCGGCCAGAACAAACTGACCCGCCAGATGGTCGAAGAACTGTTCGCGATCCGCGAGATGGCCGAAGACATGGAAGACGACGGCGACGTCGACTACGAAGGCAACCCCGCCGACCGCAAATACTACGTGCACTTCAACTCCGCACCCACCGAAATTCTGGGTGAAGACGGCAAGGTCAAGGCGATCCGCGTGGAAAAGACCGAAACCAGCGCCGACGGCAAGATGACCCGCACCGGCGAATTCGAAGACTACCCGGTCGAAGCCGTCTACCACGCCATCGGCTACAAGCCGGCCACCGCGCCCGGCATCGCCTACGACGAGCGTCGCGCCCACCTGGCGAACGCGAACGGCGACGGCCGCATCACCACCGAAGCGAACGGCGATGGCGCGCAGGTGCGCGAACGCCTGTACGCCACCGGTTGGGCCAAGCGCGGACCGGTCGGCCTGATCGGCTCCACCAAGTCCGACGCGCTCGCCATCGTGACCAACATGCTTGAAGATCTCGCCAAGGCCGCCGAAGGTGGTCGAGTGGCCGAAGACCGCGATCCCGAATCCATCGACCGCCTGCTGGCCGAGCGTGGCGTCAAGCCGATCGATTTCGCCGGCTGGAAGAAGGTCGACGCGTACGAGCGTGCCGAAGGCGCGAAGGAAGGCCGCGAGCACAAGAAGGTCATCGACCCCGACCAGATGCGCGAACTCGCCCACGCGTGAGCTTGACGGCGTGCGTTTGACGTGAGTTTGGCCGGCGTGTGAGTTTGGCCGGCGTGCATAGATTTGCTCATGTATAAGCCAGCCACGCACGAGCCTGTTGATGCGTGATCCACTCATGCGTGAGCTGGGCAGAGCTTTGGCTGCGTTCGGTTGCTTGCGCTCTTGAGCGCCATTGCCCCGCCAATTAAACGCTGCAGCCAGCTATACCAGACCGCGGATGTCCGATTCCCCCGAATCAGACATCCGCGGTACTTTTTGTGTCCACTGTTGTCCGTTTCTCCCGAATATGACATACGGAGACAGAAAGCAGTACCCGGGATGTCCGATTCTGGTGAATCGGTCATCTGTGGTGCTGCGGTGTTGTACTGAGTGTCCGTTTCTCCCGAATCGGACATGTGAGATAGCAAAATATGTTCGCGGATGTCCGTTTCTCCCGAATCTGCCACTGTAGTGTGGTTTTCCTCTGCCTGGATGTCCGTTTCTGGTGAATCGGACATGTGAGGTGTCATGGCACATCGCTGGATGTCCGATTCCCCTGAATCTGCCATGCAAGGTTAAGGAAACGTGGGCAGGGGTGGCTGATTCCCCCGAATCGGTCATCTGTGAAGCTGAGGCGAGGTGTTGGATGTCTGTTTCTCCCGAATCGGACATGTGGGTATATGAGTCAGGCAGCCGGTCAGCCCGCCGCAACCCGGTAACCCCATGCCGGCCTTCGCATCAATCCACCTCCGCTTCCTCTGTCCACTTTCGGGCTGCGTCCAGTAATCATTCAGGGTGGCGCTTTAGGCTGAAGCCATGAATGCCAAAATGCGTGTACATGGCCATTGCAATGGCTTGAAGACAACGTTGCTTTTCGCGTTGATGTGGGCGATCATCATGCTCATCTGGCTGTGCACCGGTGCCAGCCGCAATACTCTCGGTATTTACGTGTTCATTGGTTTGGCGACCACGTTCGGCTCCTACTGGTTTTCCGACAAGCTTGCCATCGCATCCATGGGCGCTCGCGAGGTTAGCGAGCAGGAGGCTCCTCAGATCTATCAGATTGTGCGCGAGCTGTCTGCCAGGGCTGGCAAGCCGATGCCGCGCATTTACATCGCGCCTACGGAAAGTCCCAACGCGTTTGCTACGGGGCGTAATGAGCGTCATGCGGCGGTGTGCTGTACGCAGGGCATTCTGCGTATTCTGAATGGCCGCGAGCTGCGTGGCGTGCTTGGTCATGAGCTGATGCATGTGTACAATCACGACATTCTTACGTCCGCGATTGCGTCGGCTATGGCGTCCGTGATTTCGTATTTGGGGTATTCGCTGATGTATTTCGGCGGGGGTGATCGCGATCGTGATGGTTCGTCTGGTCTGATTGGTGCGATTGGCGTGGCATTGACTGCTGTTCTTGCGCCGATCGGTGCGTCGTTGGTGCAGCTGGCTATTTCGCGTACGCGCGAGTTTGATGCGGATGAGGATGGCAGCAGGCTGACGGGGGATCCGGAGGCGCTTGCTTCCGCGTTGAATAAGATTTCCATGGGTGTGAATTCCGTGCCGATGCAGGCTACTGCGGGGAACCAGTCGGTGGCTGCTATGATGATCGCCAACCCGTTCAAATCCGGTGGTTTTTCCCGTCTGTTTTCCACGCATCCGCCGACTGCTGATCGTATTTCGAGGCTGATGCAGATGGCGCAGGAGATGCGCGGGGCTCAGGTGGGTGGTGCTGGTTGGCAGCAGGTGCCGAGGTATTGATTTTGGGCGGTATGCTACACGTGCTTTGATGACGATAGGATCCCTCTGTGTTTCACGAGATGTTTCACAGTGGGGTCGGTTGTCGAAAGGCTGATGCGCAGGTGTATACGGCGGCGCATGACACGTGATTCATCTTTCGGGCATCGCGTCGTGCCGCGTCCGCTTTGATGCTAAACTGACCACTTGTGCGCCAAAAGCGCCACTTCGCGGATGTAGTTCATCGGTAGAACGACAGCTTCCCAAGCTGTAAAGGCGGGTTCGACTCCCGTTATCCGCTCCACGTAAAATCCTTGGAATCCAACGATTCCAAGGACTTTTTTGTTATATAGGGGTCGCGCTTGCCTCCAGTTGTCCGATTCTCCCGAATATGACATCCGAATCGACACGAGCTAACCATGGATGTCCGATTCTCCCGAATATGACGAGTGCGGCCTTTGCGTGCCCCTCTAGTTGTCTTTTTCTTCCGAATCGGTCACGTAGGGCATTGCAACTTGTCTGTACATGTCAGATTCGCCAGAAAATGTCACCTGAAGAGAGCAAACACGATGCCGGTTGTCCGATTCCCCGAATCGGTCGCCAAGGGGTATTGAACATGTCCTCGGATGTCATTTTCTCCCGAATCGGACATGCGTGAAGCTTCTGCCTATGCTGGGATGTCATTTTCTCCCGAATCGGACACAAAGGTATGGCCGCACCGTCTCTAGCCGAACCAGCTGGCCCTCAAAATGTGGGCAGTATTGTGGATGACACGCCAGCCTGTGGATAACCGACCGGAGTGTCGACCACAGCCCCTGATCCGACTGGCCCGTCAAACAAGCCATCCCGTATCTTGTGGTCATGGATATGCAAACGAAAGCCCAGCAACGAATAGACGCACTGTTCCAACAGGCCTACTCGCAATATCGTCTCGCACTGCCGACCGAACCTAAGGACCGACGTGCCCTGCAACGTCGCACGCGTCTCGGCACGGTCGTCATGCCGTACAAGGGCCTGTATATCGGTGCCGCCAAATGGAATGAGCTCTCATACGCCGAACGCATCATATGGACGCTGCGCGCCGTTTGCAGCAAATACTTAGACATCGTGCTGTGCGGACCATCGGCGGCAGCGGTGCACGGATTCACCACGAATCTGAAGACCCAACGATACGTGCACATCGCGGTAACGGAACGTTCCAAAGCAGGCCGGCACGGATTCATCTTCGCGCACTACTACAAGGACCCTCCGCCAACGCAGGAAATCGACGGCATGCTCGTCACTAACGCAATGCAAACCATGATGGACTGCGCTCGCATGCTGGATTTCGTCAACTCGTTCGAGATCTGCTCCATGGGACTGCGCAAGCGCAGGCTCTCAAACGAAGCCCTGCGTAATTTCATCGGCGCAAAACGAAGGCTTTGGGGGATTATTCGCGCAAGATATGTCGCACAACGGGCGGACCCGGCATGCGAGAACGGTGGCGAGGCCGTTGCCTTGGCGACGTTCGTGGAGCTTGGCTACAAGCAGCCCCGAACGCAGGTGGTGTTTTCAAGCCCCCTGGACGGGCATGAGATTCGCGGTGACTTCTGTTGGGAACGCGATGATGGTTCGCTTGTGGTGGGTGAACTGGACGGGCGGCAAAAATACACTGATCCGGCTATGACGAACGGAGCCGAGATCAGCGATGTGATCATGCGGGAGAAGGACCGTGAAAGCGAACTGAACATGCTGCGCGTTCTGGTTGTCCGATTCCAGATGAGGCATGTGTATGAGCGGGAACCGTTGAGGAAGCGGCTGGAAGCTGCGCGGATACCACATGATTCTGCCGCCAGGCTATCGCCGTTCAGAGGGTTCCGCTGCACGGCCTACTGAACTTGTGCTGCTAGGCTGTTCCGTGTTCCAGACCCGTTGAGTCTGGCCAGTCATCACGCGGCGTTGCGTGGTATCGAGAGGGGCGCGTATGAGTTTTTTGGGGTGCGGATGAGTGTAGCGTACTTGCTGTGAGACCAGAAGAGAACAAAAGCACCCGCCCACATAATCCGCTGAACGGGCATGCGATTTCACACAGGGGAACGGTCATCGGTTTGGCCGCGATTCTGCTGTGGGGGTTCATGGCAGGCCTGGTGCGTATTGTCGCCGATAATTTCGGGGCCACGCTCGGTTCGGCGATGATCTACACCATTGGCGGGGTACTGCTGTTCATAACGCGTAGGCCGGAACCGATCCGCAACTATCCGCGCGTGTATCTGCTTGTCGGCGGTCTGATGTTCGTGCTCTACGAGGCGTCTATCTCATTGGCGATCGGCCTGGCATCGACCTCGGCTCAATCCATCGAGGTCAGTCTCGTCAACTATTTGTGGCCTACGTTGTTGGTGCTGATGACGGCCGCGTTCTCCCGAAGAAAAGGTGCGGTGCGGCGTGCGCTTCCGGGTGCCCTTGTCGCGACGATCGGCGTGTTCATGGCCGTTGGGGGAGAAGACCTTGACATCAACGTTGCGTTGCAGAACATCGCCTCGAACCCGTTACCCTACCTGTTGGCTTTCGCCGGCGCGTTCATCTGGTCCATCTATGCCACGGTGACGCCATCGCTGGCGGACGGTCATGATGGTACGACGATTTTCTTTTGCTGCGTTGCGGTAGCGTTGTGGATTATCCATTTTGTTTCCGGGCAGGGATTGCCCGCGCACATGCCGTCATTCTGGGGATTTGCGGCAGTGCTCGCCTGCGCGCTGTCGATTGCGGGCGGCTACGCGTGCTGGGGCTATGGGATGCTGCACGGCAATATGGAGACGCTGGCGTTGGGTTCGTATGCGACGCCGGTGCTTTCGACCGCATCCAGCACAGTGCTGCTGGGCGTCGCGCTTGGCTTGCCGTTCTGGATCGGCGTGGCGCTGGTGGTGACCGGTTCCCTGATCAACGTGTGGTTCGGCAAACATGCCCCGGTGTCCGATTCTGGTGAATCGGACATGCGCGATGCCGCCTGACCTCCTCAGATGACCGATTCCCCCGAATCGGCCACCCACACCACGTATTGGCACCCTCAGATGTCCGATTCTGGTGAATCAGTCGTTCCGGTACCGCTGTTTTCACCATGAATGTCCGATTCGGGAGAAAATGCCACGCTGGCTGTGGACTAGGCACCTCCGGTGTCCGATTCTGGTGAATATGACATCCAGAGCAGCTATCTATATCTGTGGATGACCGATTCTCCCGAATCGGACACGGGGAAAGGTGCGAGACAGTCTTGGGTGTCCTTTTCGGGGGAATCGGACACCCAGAGGGATGTGGAGTGGCGTTGGGCGTCTGATTCTGGTGAATCGGACACGCAGGCGTTGGAAATATAGCTGTGGATGACCGATTCGGGGGAATCGGACACTGGGGCTGGGGCGAAGACTGGGACATCCGGGCGTGAGCGACTGGGGTGGGAGCGACTAGGGGCGGGAGCGACTGGGGCATGAGCGACTGGGGCATGAGCGACTGGGGCGGGAATCGCCCACACCCAGCCTCACATCACCTTGGTGGATTCCAGGTTGCGGATTATCCAGTTGTTCAGACGGATCACGGGCTTGCGCAACACCAGCCCCAGCAGCAGGGAGGGGATCAGGAACAGCGCGAGGTACACCATGTCGAGCAGGTATTCGTTGCCGTAGGATCCGGCCATGGCGGCGTGCATGGCGTCGATGGCGTGCGGGAACGGCAGGAATGGGTACAGCATCTGGAAGAATTTCGGCAGCGTCTCGATGGGGAACGTGCCGCCGGAGCCGGCCACCTGCATCACCAGCAGCACCACGGCTATGGCCTTGCCGATGTCGCCGAACGACACGGTGAGCGTGTATACGATGTTCGAGAACACGAGCGCGGAGAGCCATCCTACGGCGAGGAATTGCAGGGCGTGGTTCGCCTGCACGCCGAGGAAGTACATGTCGCCCAGACAGACCAGCGTGCCTTGCAGCAGTGCCAGCAGCAGGAAGATCGCGTAGCGGCCGAAGTATTCGTGGTGCAGGCGCAGTCCCCAACGTGAGGCGTTTCCGGGCCCGGCGGGTCCGGCGAGCGGCGGCAGCGAATCGCCCAATCCCAGTACGTGCGCTTTTTCGCGGTCCGAGATCGACACTTTCATCATGGCGCATAGGATGATCGCTCCCACCCAGATTGACAGGATCGTGTAGAACGGCGCCATGGCCGAACCGTAGTTCGCGATCGGGTATATGGCCACGCGGTGCAGCGCGACCGGGGCGGAGATCAGTGTGGAGAGTGTGGACGCGTTGGATTTGGTCAGCGATTTCAGCTCGTCCGAGTTGTCTGCGCCGTTGTTGCTGGAATTCAGTTTGGCGATCAGGGTTTTCACCGTGGTGGCCGACGAGTCGAGTTTTTTCGCGACGGCGGCGAGCGTGGATTGGATGGACGAGACGTTCGATCCCACGGTGCCTGTCACGTCGGTCAGATCGTCCGCCGTGCCGCTCAACTGGTTGATCATGCTGGTGGTTTGCGTGATCAGTGTGCTTACGGAGGATGCCAGCGCGTCGATTTTCGGTTTGACGTTGGCGGAGTAGTCGTCGCGCACGTTGGTGATCGACTGTTGGGCGGATGTGATCTGCCCGAGGATTTCCGTACGCGATTGTTGCGCGGACGTGGTGTCCTGCGTGACCTGCTTGGAGGCGTCGTCAAGGCGTTGCGCGAGTTTCTGCGTATCGTCTTTGGCGTTGGCCAATAGGGTGATTTCGCGGTCGATGACGTCGAGCAGTGGTTGTTTCGCCTCGTCGCCGTCCGGCAGCTGTTCCACTGACTCGCGCATGTGCTGCAGGCTGGCGGTGTACGTGTCGTATACGGATTCCCCTTCGCTGACCTGCTCGCTGAGCGTCTTCAGTTGTTTCGAGGCTTCGGCGGCATCCTGGCCCAATGCGTCGAATGACTTGTTCACTTTGCCGCTCACCGTGTCCAACGCTCCTGACATCTGGTTGAGCGCGGAGTTTACGGATGCGGTGACGTCCTTGCCGGCCGTGGTGAGCGAGGTGGCACCGGATTTGCCTTGCCGTAGCGCATTCTTGGCCTGCTTGCCTGCGGAGGTGGTGGATTTGAGCAGTTTGTTGGTGGAGTCGACGATGTCGTTGGCCGATCCGAGCAGCTGCGAATACGACGTGACCTGTTGCGAGGCGCCGGTCAGCGTGTTCACCATGGTGTTGAGGTTGCCGTTGAGGTTTTCCATGTATTGCGCCATTTGCGGGCTTTTCGAATAGCGCAGTACGCTTGAGGCCACGTCGAGCCCGACCTGCGCGATGGTTTTGGCGAAGGTCTTGTCGATGGTGTTGGCCACGGTGGTCGCGCCCTGATCGGTGATGTGGGGCGCGATCGGGTTGATTTTCTCGTTCAGGTAATACTGGAGTTGGGCATGTTTGATGTCGGGGGAGAACAGCGTCATCATGTCGGCGCTGAATCGTTTCGGAATCACGATCGCCGCATAGTATTCGCCGGATTTCACGCCGTCGATGGCCTCGCTGCTGCCTACGAACTGCCAGTCGAGCTGGTCGTTGGCGCGCAGCGTGCTGATGATGGTCTCGCCCACGTTGATGCGTACCGGCACGAGGTCGGATTTGTAGCCTGCGTCGGTGTTCGCCACGGCGACTTTCAGCGCCTTGGTGTTGCCGTACGGGTCCCAGCTGGCGGCGATGTTGAACCAGGCGTACAGGGCCGGCACTACTACCAGACCCATCGAGACGATGACGGCGATCACGTTGCGGGTGGCGTGGCACATGTCCCGCTTGAAGATACCCCAGATCAGCTTCACTGTTCGTCTCCTTCCCTGTGTCCGAATGCCGTCGCGGTCGTTTCCGCATCTGCGCTCTCAGACGTCTCCTGCGCCTGCATCGGCGCAGCGTGCCTTCCATGCTCCGCGGCGTTCTCGTCCTCATGCTCCCCGAGCACACGCGCGTGCATGGCGTGGATTGGCTTGTAGTGCATGCCCGGCCGGAACAGCAGGTTCTCATGCAGGATCGCACTGCGGAACTCGTCCGCGCTCATCGCATCCTCGCCAAGGAAGTTGGCGTATCGTTCGCGCATGTACTCCACCACGATCAGGTACGTGTCGATCGCGATGATCGAGATGATCCATCCGAGCAGCATGGCGAGCTTCATCCGCGTGATGAACAGCAACAGCAGGAACGCGAACGGCAGCACCGCCAGCAGCAGGAATCCCCAACGCACCAGACGCGGGTACAGGCGGAAGAAGTAGAGCGCTCGCTTCGTAATGACTTCGGGGTAGTCTTCGGCGAACTGCTGTGCGGTCGCGGTCAGACGCAGCGGTTCCACCGTGCCTTCGTTGTGTTCGGTGATCATCAGGTCAGTGTCCGCCAGACGGTTGTCGAACAGTCGGTTGAGGTTCAGCGACAGCTTGCGCACCACCAGTCCGATGAACAGCGCCACCGGCAGGTACCAGAACAGCGACAGCATGTCGAGCCAGTAATGGTTGGCGTAGGTGCCGCCGATCGGACCGCGCATGGCGTTGATGCCGTAGGTGAACGGCAGGAACGGTTTCAGACGGCGGAAGAACTCGGGCATCATTTCGATGGGGTAGAGGCCCGCCGCGCCCGGGATCTGGATGATCACCAGGATCACGGCCACGGCCTTGCCGATATGCCGGAACGCCACGGCGAGCGCGTAGATGATGTTCACGTATACGAACGAGGCGAATACGCCGGCGAATATGAACAGGAACGGGTGCTTGCATTGGATGCCCAGCGCGAGGTCGCCGATCGTGGCGATGATCGCCTGCAGGAACCCGATGACGACGAACAGCAGCCAGCGGCCCATGTAGCCCTGACGTGGCGTGTACCGGCGGATCTTCTCGTCGCGGTCGACTTCGAGCTTGTAGATAGCGACGAGCACGAAGCCGCCGACCCACAGCGCCAGATTCGTATAGAACGGCGTGACCGCGGAACCGTAGTTATCAACCGGGTACAGCACCTTTTCGTCCAGGTGGACCGGTTCGCCTACGAACGAGCCGATTTCGCTGGTGTCGATGCCGAGCATGTCGGAAAGCTGCTGGAACATCTGCGAACTGCTCAACGCGGCCACGTCGGTGCGCGTGGTGTTGAGCTGTTTGCTCAGGTTGGCCAGTTGCGTTTGCGTGCCGGCGACGGTGGCGTTCGTCTGGCTGACGGTGCGCGACAGCTGGTCGAGCAGGCCGTTGCCCTGTTCCAGCGTGCCTTGCAGCGTGGTGAGCGTTCCGGCCAGCGAACTGTTGGCCATGCCGAGCGTGTCGAGCCCGGTGTTGAGGTTCGGCATGATGGTGCCGGTGAGGTTCGTGCGTGCCGTCGTCATCGTGGCGGTGCCGTTGCGCGACAGCGTAGCGACGTCGCTGTTGAACGTGGTGGCGGTGCTCTTGCCCGAATCGATGATCGACGTGGTGTCCCGGTCGAAGGCCGCGATGCGCTGCTGCTGGGTTTTCAGCTGTTTGCGCGCTTCGTCGATCTGCGCGGAAAGATCCTTGTAGGTCTGGCTGTTCGGGTCCAGCTGGCTGTTCTTCAGTGCCTTCTCCATGCCGTCGAGGGCATCTCCGGCGGTGGTGTTGACGCCGTGCATGGTGCTGGAGACCTGGCTGAGCGCATCCTGCGTGCTGTTCAGACCGGTGACCACACTGCCGGTGACGTTGCCGACCGTGACCTGCAGTCCGGAAAGCTGCGTGCCGCCATTGTCGAGCGCACCGACCAGCGTGTTCGAGAACTGTTGGGCCTGCGTGCGCGTCTCGTCAAGCAGATTGGACGTGTTCTTGATGGTGCTGAGCGAATCGGTGATTTCCGAGGCGAACGCGGTGTTGGACCGTTTCGCCGAGTCGATGGTCGTGGTGGCCTTGTCGAGTGTGGAGCGGGTGCTGCTCAATTGCCGTTGGACGTTGTCGAGCTGGTTGATGGTGTCGTTCAGGTCGTTGACGACATCGCTTTGCGCGGTGCTCAGACTGTTCGTGGTGGTGCCGGCCGCGGCCTTCACCTGTTTCGCCACGGCGTCGGCCACACTGGAGACGAACGTGGAGTTGATCTGCTCGTCGATGGTGGTCGCGCCCGTGTCGGTGATCTTCGGGGCGATGGCGTTCTTCTTCTCGTTGATGTAATAGGTGATCGATGGACGGTCCTTCTCACCCGTCACGGTGCCGATCAGACTGGCGCTGAAATCCTTCGGCAGCACGATCGCCGCATAGTATTTGCCCGATTTGACGCCTTCGACCGCGTGTTCCTTGGATACGAACCGCCATCCGAGCTGATGATTCGACTTGAGCTGGGTGACGGTCTGCCGGCCGGCATTGAGATGCCCCACCAGCGCGGAGGTCGTGCCCTCGTCCTCGTTGGCCACGGCCACCTGGATATTGCCGGTGTTCGAATACGGATCCCAGTTGGCCAGAATGTTGCACCATGCGTACAGCGAGGGGATGATGGCCACGCCCATGGTGACGACGAGCGCCACGGGATTTTTCAGAATCCTTTTCACGTCACGAAGGAAGATGGCGAAAACTGTGTGCATCACACCTCCTGAAGCCCAAGCGTCGGAGCGTCATGCCGAAGCGGTGCGGAATCGGATCCATGCCGCCCGGTACACCGCTGTCCAGTCCTGCGATATTCTATGTTGCCCGCCGGGACGTGTACAGGCGGTTTCCCGAACGAATTACGCTATTTGACACATTCATGGTCACATTTGCGACATATCCGACACATATCCGCTTTCATTTCCTCTGGGCCATTCCTCTATTCTGGGCCATTCCCTATGCATTCGCCGGGCGCATGGCCTGGTGCCGAAAACGGCGTGGCGGGGGAGGGCGGGGCGATAATGGAACCATGACTATCGCAACACCGGAACGCTACGCGCAGATGCTGGACGCCGCCCGTCAAGGCGGATACGCCTACCCCGCAATCAATGTGACCAGCACGCAGACCCTGAACGCGGCCCTGCAAGGCTTCGCCGAAGCGGAATCCGATGGCATCATCCAAGTCTCCGTAGGCGGTGCCGCCTACCTATCCGGGCAACGCGTGAACGACCGCGTCACCGGCTCGCTCGCCTTCGCGGCCTTCGCGCACGAAGTCGCAGCGAAATACCCCAACATCACCATCGCCCTGCACACTGACCATTGCGCCAAGCAATACCTCGACGAATGGGTGCGCCCGCTGCTCGACCACGAAACCGAACAGGTGAAACGAGGCCAGGAACCCACCTTCCAATCCCACATGTGGGACGGATCCACCGTGCTGCTGAACGAAAACCTCGACATCGCCGAGGAACTGCTCGACAAATCCCAAGCCGCACACACCGTGCTCGAAATCGAAATCGGCGCGGTCGGCGGCGAGGAAGACGGCCACAGCGCCGCAATCAACGACAAGCTCTACTCCACCCCCGCACAGGGCATCGCAGTCGCACAACGCCTCGGCCTGGGCGAACGCGGGCGCTACATGGCCGCTTTCACCTTCGGCAACGTGCACGGCGCCTACAAGCCGGGCGTGGTGAAGCTGCGCCCCGAACTGCTCGACGAAATCCAGGCCACGCTCGCGCTCGCGGTCCAGGCGGGAGAGATGCCCGATCCCGCGCGCACGTTGGATGTCGCCCCCGGCAAGCCGTTCGCCCTGGTGTTCCACGGTGGTTCCGGCTCCACGCCGGAGGAGATCGCACGGGCCGTGAGCTATGGCGTGGTGAAGATGAACATCGACACGGACACGCAGTACGCGTTCAGCCGCGCGGTGGCCGGCCACATGTTCTCCCACTACGATGCCGTGCTCAAGATCGACGGTGAGGTGGGCAACAAGAAGATGTATGACCCGCGTTCGTGGGGGCGTGAGGCGGAAAGCGCCATGGCCGCTCGCGTGGTGGAGGCCTGCAAGCAACTCGGCAGCGCGGGCAAGGCGCTGAAGTAGTTTGGGCGCTGCGACGGCACGGTAGCCGTTGGCGCGGCTCGTGGCACGGGTACGTGCGCGGCTGACTGACGGTTGGCGCGGCTCGTGGATTAGTAGCCGGCGATGGTTTTCGCGATGCTCCGCCTGTGCGGGCCGATAGCGGTCGACCGTGTCCAGACTGCGATTTCGACAGCGTTTCGGCGTTTGCCCGGTAGAGGGCGCAGGGTAGGCTTTGTAAGGCCTTGGGTAAGGCTTTGAGGCGAAATCGCGTACGCACGGAGGTGCAACAACATGCCTGGAATTGTTTTGATCGGTGCCCAGTGGGGAGACGAAGGCAAGGGTAAGGCGACCGACCTGATCGGTACCAAGGTCGACTATGTTGCCCGCTTCAACGGCGGCAACAACGCTGGCCATACCGTGGTGGTCGGCGACGAATCGTATGCGCTGCACCTGCTGCCTTCCGGCATCATCAGCCCGAACGTGACCCCCGTGATCGGCAATGGCGTCGTCGTCGATCCCGAAGTGCTGTTCGAAGAGATCGACGGACTGGAAAGCCGTGGCGTGGATTGCTCCCGACTGCTGGTGAGCGAGGCCGCGCACGTGATCGCGCCGTATCATCGCACGCTTGACAAGGTGACCGAACGCTTCCTCGGCAAGCACAAGATCGGCACCACCGGCCGTGGCATCGGCCCGGCATACGCCGACAAGATCAACCGCGTCGGCATCCGCGTGCACGACCTGTTCAACGCCGAGCACCTGCACGACAAGGTCGAAGCGAGCCTGCACCAGAAGAACCTCATGCTGGTCAAGCTGTACAACCGTCGCGCCGTCGACGTGGACCAGACCACCGACGAGCTGCTCGCGCTGGGCGAGCGTCTGAAGCCGTATGTGGCGAACACCTCCCTAGTGCTCAACAAGGCGCTCGACGAAGGCAAGAACGTGCTGTTCGAAGGCGGCCAGGCCACCATGCTCGACGTGGATCACGGCACATACCCGTTCGTGACCTCCTCCAACCCGACCGCCGGCGGCGCATGCACCGGTACCGGCGTCGGCCCCACGCGCATCAACCGCGTGATTGGCGTGGCCAAGGCGTACATCACCCGCGTGGGCGAAGGCCCGTTCCCGACCGAACTGTTCGACGAATCCGGCGACTGGCTGCGCGAGCAGGGCCACGAGTACGGCGTGACCACCGGCCGTCCGCGTCGTTGCGGCTGGGCCGATACCGTGGTGAACCGTTACGCCGCCCGCGTCAACGGTCTGACCGACATCGTGCTCACCAAGCTTGACGTGCTCACCGGCCTGAAGGAAATCCCGATCTGCGTGGCATACGACGTCGACGGCGAACGCCACGACGAAATGCCGACCGACCAGGCCGCATTCACCATCGCCAAGCCGATTTACGAGACCATGCCGGGCTGGACCGAGGACATCTCCACCTGCCACAGCTTCGACGAGCTGCCGGCGACCTGCCAGGCGTACGTGAAGCGTCTGGAAGAGCTGAGCGGCTGCCGCATCTCCGCGATCGGCACCGGCCCGCAGCGCGACCACATCATCCAGATCAACTCGCTGATCGACTGATTCCTGCGGCCTATATGGCTACGAGTGGTGCCGGCTGGGCTTCAGGCCCGCCGGCATTTTCGTTATGCGTGCGAAGCGCAACAGGACTGCGTGCAGTCGGGCCATCCCCAATGTCCGATTCCCCCGAATCGGTCACGCAGCCCCACAATCCTCGCCCCTGGATGTCCGATTCGGCCGAATATGCCATGCGCGGTCAACACCAATACCCCCTGGATGTCCGATTCTCCCGAATATACCTTCTGAGCGTGTTCCTAGGTAGCGTGGATGTCCGATTCGGCCGAATCGGACACGTAGGGTTGATGAAAGACACCGCAGATGTCGTTTTCTCCCGAATCGGTCATCCGGGGTGACGTTACATGCGTCTGGATGTCCGATTCTCCCGAATCGGACATGAGGGCGCGTAAATATGGTGGGGAACCGGCAGGCGTAAAGATAGTAGGGAAGCGGCAGCCAGGTTAAGCGCCATACATAGCCAAGAGGCATAGCCAAGAGATGCGGCCAAAAGACGTAATTAAGATGCAACCAAGGCACGATCAAGGCGCAACCCAACACACCCAGGAGGCGGCAAGTGGCAGCAGAAAAGCAGGAGACGAGCGTGGCGCAGCGTGTTGAGCGGATCGTCCCGATGTTCACCCGCATGAAGTGGAAGATCGCCGCGGCCGGCATAGTCGTGGGTCTTCTGTCCGGTTTGCTGGTGGTGCTGTATCGCCTGGGCATCGAGCATTGCACACGGTTCGCGCGGTGGATGTACGCGCAGATTCGCGTGAATCCGTGGCTGATCATTCCGTGGGTGTTCGCCGCGCTGGTGGTCGGCCTGCTGATTGCCTGGATGGTCGGTAAGGAGCCGATGGCTTCGGGGAGCGGTATTCCGCAGACCGATGGCGTGGTGCTTGCCGGTTTGAAGATGCGGTGGCAGACGATTCTGCCGGTCCGTTTTATCGGCGGTTTGCTGGGTGCACTGTTCGGGTTGTCGTTGGGCCGCGAGGGCCCGTCGATTCAGATCGGCGCTTCGGGCGCCCAGTTTCTGTCGCATCGACTGCGTGGCCGTCGCCGTGAGGACGTGCAGGAGCATTATGTGGTGACTGCCGGTGCCGCGGCTGGCCTGTCGGCGGCGTTCAGTGCGCCGTTGTCTGGCATGATGTTCGCGTTGGAAGGCATTCACCGTAGTTTTTCCCCGGTGATTCTGATGGGTGCCACGGCGGCTTCGCTTACTGCCGATGTGGTGTCGAAGTATTGTTTTGGTTTGCGACCGGTGCTTGATTTCGGTTCGGTGGAGCAGTTGCCGCTTGGCGAATATGTGTGGCTGATTCCTCTTGGCTTGGTCGCTGGTCTGGTCGGTTCGTTGATGAATCGTTCGCTGTTGGGCTTGCAATCCTTGTATGGCAGACTTCCTGCGTGGTGCCGTCCGCTGATCGCCTTGGCGATCGCACTGCCGGTGGGCATTTGGCTGCCGGACGTGTTGGGCGGCGGTTCGAATCTGATCGATATGGCCGAGCATGCCAGCGTGGGCTTGGGCATGTTGTGCATCCTGTTCGTGGCGAAGGTGCTGTTTACGAGCACGAGTTTCGGCTCCGGCGCACCGGGTGGCATTTTCATGCCGATTCTTGCCGTGGGTTCGCTGGCCGGCGGTATTTGCGGCGTCGTCGCACAACGGACGTGCGGCTTGGATAGGGGAGCGGTCGCCGTGTTCGCGGTGTGCGTGATGACCGGTGTGCTGGCGGCTTCGGTGAAAACCCCGATCACGTCGATTCTGCTGGCTGTTGAGATGTCGGGTACGCTGACGCATATGCTGCCTGTTGCGGCGGTGGTGTTCATCGCCATGCTGGTTTCGGACGTGCTGCACACCAGGCCGATTTATGATGCGCTGCTGGACCGGTATATGCGCTCGCAGAAGTTGGATGTGCAGTCTCCGAGCGCCATTCGCAATGGGGTGTTGGAGTTGCCGTTGGAGATGGGTTCTGCGGCGGATGGCAAGCGGATTCGCGATGTTGACTGGCCGTCCGGCTGTTTGGTGATCGGTCTTCGCCGCGGGGAGAAGGAGATTGTGCCGCGTGGCGATACTGCGCTGCGTGGTGGTGATTATCTGATCGTGCTGTTCAGCGGCGAGCAGGAGCGTACGGTGCGTCGGGCCATGCACCGCCTGTGTGATGTGGATGTGTGACCGGCGAATCGCGGTCGTCTCGCGCTGGGTGGGTATGGGAATTGGTCTGAGTGCGTGCTACGACCGCCGAACCGTGTACACTCGGAACGGAACAAAGGCGAATGCATGAACCGTGCGAGTTGATGAACGGTTCTGCGGGCGGCGTGGTTCGAAGGATTCGGCCGGGTCAAGGAGGTCGCGGCGGAATCGCGGCATTTCCCGTTTCGCCGTAGAGAGACGAATAAGCAGGATCGAATGGAATCACAGACGAATAACGCCCTTGACGGCGACGATGCGACTGGTGTCTGGCATGGCATCCAGCATCTGGATATGCCGGATCTGGATGTACCGAATCTTGGGGAAATCACGTCGACGTTCGAGCCGATAACCGATGCCACGCCAGCACCGGGCACCGGTCCTGCGCCTTCCGCATCTCCCGAGTCATCTGTATCTTCCGTGTCTTCCGTAGCCCCTGCGTCTTCCACACCGCTCGCACACCCCGCTACCCCTGTGTCCGATTCGGCCGAATCGGTCATGCAGGGTAACGCTGCGCATGCCGGGATGTCCGATTCTCCCGAATCGGTCACGCAGGGTGGTGCTGATGGTGCCCGGATGTCCTTTTCTCCCGAATCGGTCATGCAGAGTGACGTTGCGTATGCCGGGATGTCCGATTCCCCCGAATCGGTCACGCAGGGTAGCACGGATAGTGCACGGTTGTCCGATTCGGCCGAATCGGACATTCAAGTGGGGCCATCCACGCAGGAGATGAGCGAGGTGCACGCGCGTTCCTATGCCGCGTCCATCCCTCATCCCACGGGCGCGGCCGCGGCCGAGCAGCCGCCGCAGATTCCGCTCGCCCCGGTGAAGCGTGTGCAGGCGCAGTTCAATCCGCTGGCGGATGGCCTGTTGTACTTGGTGGTGTTCGTCGGCGGTTTCGTTGGTGCCGCCATGCGTTTTGGTCTTGCTTTGGCGTTCCCCTCGCCGCTTGCCCGGCGCGGCGTGCTCAGTGCGTTCCATATCGCCACGTTTGGCGCCAACATGCTCGCCTGTCTGCTGCTTGCCTTGGTCACTATCTGTGTTTCGCAGGCGTCGTGGCTGACCAGGCGCGTCAAGCAGCTGATTTCGAAGGGTGTGGGGCTGGGCTTGTGCGGCGGCTGTTCCACGCTGTCCACGTTGTGCGTCGAAGAGTTGACGTCGTTGCGTGATGGTGAGATCGGCGGCACTGTGCTGTATGTGCTGCTCACGTTTGTATGCGGTGTGCTGTGTTCGATGCTGGGTGTCAAATTGGGGTTGCTGCTGACTGCGCGGCGGAAGTCCCAGGTGCTGCATGAGGCGGTGCGCAATGCCATGCGCAGTGATGGCGGTTCGGGCCCGGTGATCGAGGGCATGCCGCAGCGGGTGGCTGATCAGTTGGCGTCGGGTGGTGCCGTGGATTCGGCTGATGCCGAGGCTTTGATTGCGGCCGAGGCTCCGATTGTGGTGGATAGGCCCGTTGCCGTGCCGAGTGAGTCGGATGGTGCGCAGGGGGATTCCGGCGAGAGCAGCGCTGCGGATAAGCGCATTGCGACCGGTATTCCTGCGTTTGAGCCGGCTCCCATTACCGACGAGATTCCGCTGGTCGGCGATTTGGCGACCGGCGAGGTGGTCGAGCTGCCTGCATCGGCACAGGGGGCCGCGTCCGCGCCTGCAGCAGACACGGGTGAGATTCCGTCGGTTGCCACGGCCGGTTCCCATAGCGTTGCCGCTGCTGCCGACTCCGCCTCTATCCCTGCGGAACCGTCCGAGGAGGGGGTGGCCTGATGATCTCGACGTTCCTGATGGTATGTGTGTTCGGCGGCTTGGGTTCGGTGACTCGTTTCATCGTGAACACGTCCGTGCGCCGCTGGTGGAAGGGCCGCCTGTTCCCTCTTGCCACGTTCATGATTAATTGTCTTGCCGGTTTTTGCGCCGGCATTGCGGCGGCCGGCTATGCCAGCGGCGAGGTGGAGTATGCCACGCGCACGCTGTTCGTGGTCGGGTTCCTTGGCGGGTTTTCGACGTTCTCCACGTTGATCAACGAGACGATGGCGTTGTTGCGTGGCAAGCAGTTCGCCATGGCAGGCCTGTATTGTCTGTTGTCGTTGGTGGTGCCGGTGCTGTGCACGGTCGCCGGATGGCTCGTGGTCAATCTTGCGCATTGACCTGCACGCACTGACCTGCTGGTTCTGCCGGTCAGTCATCGTATGTCGTCAAGCGGCGTAGCGTAGCAGTCTTCGCGCTTCGTGCGTCGCAGCCCTTCTGCGGCATCACGCTTCCGCCGGCCACTGCTCGAACCAGTCGAGCAGTCGGTCCACGCTCGCATCGCTCCAATCCATGAGCCGTGGCCCGCCCAGATCGCGGTTGTACGGCTGATCGAACACGACCACATGCTGCCCGACCTCGCGCAGCACGGCGATATTGGCGGGGGAGTCGTCGATGTGCACGGTCGCTTGGATGCTGTCCTTCAGTCCGGCGAAGCACAGCGACATGTAGGGGATGTTGTTGTCGTCAAGCCATTTTGCGGTGTCGGATACGACGATGCGGTGTTGGCCGGACACGAACAGCCGGTGGGTGACGATGCGGACGTACACGTGCTCGTCGGCCAGCCGCTGCAGTGCGTGCGCGACGCCAGGAATCGGCTTCATGGTCGCGTAGAGATGTTCCTCTTCGGCGGCTTTGTGCGCGGCGATGTATTCGGCGTTGCTGGAGAACGGCCAGCCGTCGTTTTCGATCAGTGCGTAGCGTGTGTTCGTCGGAACGGTGTGCGGGTCCATTCGGCCTACACGGATCAGGTAGTCGCGCATCGCCCCGGCATAGTCGGCGCATACGCCGTCCAGGTCCAGATTGAGCACGCGGTACCCGCTTACGCCTACCTGCTGGTTCGCGTATTGCTTCGGAATCGTCGGGTTCATTGCCGTGCTCCTTTTCTGTCCTTAATGTTTCACAAATTGTTTCACGGTTCGCTTCGTACTTGGTCGTTGTCGGTGTGGCCGCAGCGCCCCACACCATCATCTACCGGACAGATCGCTCGCATATCACTGCCCCGATGCGCCTGATGCGGCATCGCTGACGGTCAGCGTCGGCACCACCTGTTCCACGATGCGGTCACAATCGTTCCTTTGTGCGGACGGATAGTCGAACTGTACCGCATGGATCGCGCCCGCAGACACCATTTCGCGCACATACGTGATGGTGCCGTTCTCCTCCCAGCTTGCCGTGAACTCGGTATCGGTGACTTGCTGGTAGGCCACTTGATGACCGGCCGTCGTCTGCTCGAACGCGGATTCGGGCGTTTCGTTCAGCGCATTGTACGAGCCCCAGACGGTGATGGTCATACCTGTCTGATTGTTGGTGAATGTGCGCCCGTCGCCATTGGTGGCTTCGGGGTTCCATATGAAGCCTGCCGGGATGGTGACCGCATAGCCGAACCGCGCGTTGGCATAGACGCCGCCTGCGGACGGTTGCGCATCCTGCTGCTTCGTTTTGGTTTTCTTCGACTTCGTGTCCGTTGTTGAGGATTTGCCGGACTGCTTGGAACTCTGATTGCTTTGGTTTGCGGTCCCGCTGCCGGTGTGCGTATTGCCTGAAGCGGTGCCGCTGGTGGTCGCGCTTGAGCTTGAGTCTGATCCTGAGCCGGTTTCGCGATCGCTCGTCATCATTCGCACGATGCCTATGCCGCTGAACACCACCACGATGCATACCAGGATCACGATCACAGCCGTCGTCGCCGGGTGCTTGCGGGCGCTGCTGGCCTTATTGCCGGCTTTGCCTGTGCTGACCTTGCTCTTCGCGGCACTCTTTGCGGCACCAGTGCCGGTGGATTTCTTGCTGGCCTTGCTCTTGGCGCCTTTGCTCTTGCGCTTACCCTTACCGTTCCCGCTGTTGTTGTCGTTGCCCTGACCGCCGTTGGAACCATCGCCATACCCGTCGGTCGTGCCGTATTGGCCGTAGGGGTCATAGGCAGGCTCATAGGTAGCCTGGTTCTCGAATTCCTGCTCGAACTCTTCCAACGGCGTCGGCTCGCCCTGCTGCGGGTAATCCTGCGTTTGATAGCCGGAGTTGCCGTAGCCGCCCATTACCCCCTGCGGCAGCGGCAGCGTCGCCTGACTACCGGTCTCCCAACCGCAGGCGGTGCAGAATCTGGCGTTGGAGACAAGCGGCTGGCCGCATTGCTCGCAGAATTCCTCGGGCATTGATTCTCCCCTCTCGCATGCGTCCCCGTTGAAAGGCGATGCGGTTCCCTCATGGCTTCATGGCATTCCTCTCCCAGCTTAGCGAACACTCCGTCTTCGCACGCTCCACGGCCGCGTGCCGCCGGCAAGCCGCCTTCTTAAGCGAGGGGAACGATGGCCGGAAACGTCTGGTGAGAGCCGAGGATGCCGCAAAAGTTATAAAAGTTATAAAAGATATAAAAGATATAAAAAGTTATAAAAAGATGTGGGTTTATGCGGCGTCGGCAAGGAAGACGTGCTTGTGATGGTATTCGATGAATTCGTGGGAAGGACATCCGACTGCAGGCAGCGTGATTGCACGTCCCTCGAATTCGTAGATCCACTTGTCATTGACTTCGGAATGCTTGACTTTGTCGTGGTTGACCATAATGCGATAGTCGTCATCGATGGAGATGAAGCCTTGGTCGAATGCCCGGTCATGGAAGGCATTGAGCAGCAATCCGTTTGAAGCCGCGGTCTTTTCGGCTGGTGTCGATGCCTTCCACGGTTTGATATGGCTGGCGATTAGCAGCGCAGGAATCCGTATGCCGGTCATGCAGCAGGTATGCATGTAGTTTTGCATCAGCGAATTGCGGAAATAGGATTGGTTGACTCGCTGGAGCGTAAGCGCTGTTCGCTCCTTTCCTTCGGGAATGCGGGTGCTGAGTATGCTTGATGCGGTTTCCAGCGACGAATGCCGGTCCGTGGCGAGGGGTTCCGGCGTGAAGTTGCTCCGGTTCGCTTCCCACAGCGCGTTCTGCAGCAGATCCAGGCATTCCTCCATGAAGGCATCCGGCGCTTCTTCGTACCATTGCCAGACTTGGGCGTCGAGTTTGCTGCCATGTTTCATGCCCACGCGACCTCGTGCCTTGCGGTTGGCGTCGTATGCTGCGATGTTCCAGATTTTCAATGCCACGGAGCTGGGTGTGCGATGCAGGAAGAATGCCAGTCTCTGCACATCCAGTCCTTTGTCGTCGCATTCGCGTGGTTCGAGCGTGATGTATAAGGCAAACGCCATCATCGTTTCCTCGCGCGACCAGTTGCGGCGAGGCGTTCTTGCGTAGACGTTTACTGCCATGATTCCAGGGTAACAGTCCGGAGGCGGTTTCGTGGGGCGCTCGGATCAACTTGCACGTACAACGCCCCGGACGCGGATGGGGGAACATGCCGGGGCTCCTTTCGACGATAGAGTGGCACGCCGATCTGCCCCGCCGTATGTGCCACGTAAAGTGCCACTGATATCGGTGCTCCATGCGTCGCTCGACGGCACTTCACAGCAAGATGCGATGCGGGGCCGAATCGGTCGGAGTTACTGAAAAGAAGCCGTTGCTGCGCATGATTCTGATACGGGACAATGGACTCGGCATCAGGCTTTCCATGCCATTTCAATCATCAGCGCAGAGATTTTATTTAAGCCGGTGACCTCATCTATAGGATGGGAACGTAGAAAACGTTGATTTTCCGCTGTTTATTTATTTAAGGCAACGTCGATACCACGATCAGGAAGAATAGTTGTCAATCCTTGGGCCCGGTCACAGGAAGCGCTGAACAAAAGTCCAGGCCAACCGTCGGCAGCAATCGTGGCAAATAGGATTTTTTATTTAAGCTGGTAGACTTATCCATACATCAAAAACGTGAAAAACGTTGATTTTCCGCGGTTTGTTTATTTAAGGCAAAAGGATTGAGATGACCGGAGACATTGATAGGCTCAGACAATACCTAGCCGGAAACGAATCAAGACAGCTGGAATTTAAAAGTGCGACGACACAATTCGATTCCACCAAATTGATGCGTTACTGCTGTGCTCTGAGCTGTGAAGGTGGCGGCACAATGATCTTCGGCGTGTCCGATGACAAGCGGATCGTTGGCACACAGGCCTTTTCCGATCCCGCAAAAACAGAACGCGATATCTACAACCGCATCGGGCTGCGATGCACATTCGAAACATTGCAATCCAACGGCAAGCGCGTGCTCATCCTCCATATTCCCCGTTCAATCATCGGCCATCCGACATCCTATGAGGGACAGTACTGGATGCGCAGCGGCGAATCCCTCGAACCCATGAGCCCCGAACGACTTAGAGAGCTGCTCAACGAAGGCACGCCGAGTTATCTAGACGAAAATGAGCCCGGCACCTATTCCTGGGATGAGATCAAACTGCTGCTGGCCGTGGAAAGATACTACGAGCTTATCGGATCGCGCATGCCGGGAGAGGAAACGCAGATCAGGGATTTCCTCAGGATGCATTTCGTGGAACGCGCTGTCTTCGATGCCTCGTTGTTCTACATACGCAGACTGGGAGCCATCACCTTGGCACGCTCGCTCAACGATTTCCCGGATATCGAGCATCGCGCTATCCGCGTCATGCGGCTGCGCGGAACGTCCATAACGGACATGGTGTTCGATCGCGTGTACAGCAAGGGATACGCCGTGGTGTTCGATGACGTCATCGATCAGATTAGCGCGTTGCTTCCGGTAAACGAGGATTTTGTAGGTGGACTGCGTGACGAGCACCGCGATTTCTCAATCGTCGCGGTTCGTGAGATTGTTGCCAACGCCTGTGTGCATCAGGACTTCATGGAGCATGGCGGCATTGACGTTACTATCTCCTCCCAACGCATCACCGTATCGAACCCGGGAATACCTCAGATACCGACCAATCGTTTTGTCGACGAAGTATATGAACGCAACGAGAGCCTAGCCGAAGCGCTGCGAATCCTCCGTATTTGTGAAAAAAGGGGGAGCGGCATTGACCGAGCTCTGGAGAACATTGAGAAACAACAGACCGACGCGCCGGAATTCATTGTCAGGACACGCAGCACCACCGTCGAGCTACGCAAGGGACGTTTCGAAAACATGGGCATGAAAGAGCGTGTCAACGCCGCATATCTACATTGTTGCCTTCAAGCAGCCAAAGGAGAATTCCTTACCAATTCCTCGCTCAGGGAACGCTTCGGGCTTCCCAAATCGAAGACGGCGGTGACCTCACAAGTCATCGCAGCCGCGGTTGATGATGGCCTCATCTTCTTGGATCCCGCCACAAAAGGATCGCGCCGTACCGCACGATACCTGCCGTTCTACCACCGTGATTAGTGGCTTCAGACAAAATAGGTCTGCCTCTCAAAAGGTGAATGCTGTGTTTACGTTGGTGTGAAGCGTCCATAACTGTCCGGCACCGGAACGGGGGTGGAACACAATGTCCCGGCCGGAGGCGGGAGACGCGCAGTTTTTGTTCCATGAGCTGTGTGGGCAGTATGGTGTAGTTCTTTCAGTCTTCTCCTCGCAGGGCTCCAAAATCAGGTCGATGCATCTCCTGATGATGAGGTCGAATGGCTGCCTGATGGTTGTCGCGCCGGATACATGCTCGCGGCGGGATGCACGTCGTTGAAACCGATGATTGACAACTGATCCGGCAAACCAATGTCCATCGGGTGCTACCTTTGGTCCGCTGTGTGTATTGCCTAATGTGTCATCGATATCGGTGCTCCATGCGTCTCTCGGAGGCACTTCACGGCAAGATGCCATGTGAGGCAAAATCGCTCGTGATCGTTGGAAAGAAGCCATTTCCGGGCATGAAAAAAGGGCTTTCGAATTGCTTCGAAAACCCTGCTGGCGGAGAATACGAGATTCGAATTACATAGTACCGGATTCTCGATAAATCGGGAGAAACGGCGACACGCCGGGGAAAACAGTGTGATTACAACGGTTCCGGGCGTTGTGCAAAAGCGGATGCTGCGTAGTTTTCCTGCCGGAACGTACCCAACGGAGGGTACTAGGAGGGAACCGCGATATGCTGTCGTCAACAACGGCAGGAGCCGGAGAACGGACGGCCGTCCGGAATTTCATGAAAGGTCGCAGGCGATGAGTGGAACGAGTGGATCGCGCAGGAGCTGGGGCAAGATCAGGGTGAAGAAGGTGCGTGGCGGCACCTCCTATTACGCCGAATATCCCGATCCCAGACCCGACAGGAAGGGCGATGACGGGAGGCGCAAGCGCATCCGTGCGCCCTTCGCATTCAGCAGCAGGCAGGCCGCCGAGGGGTGGCTCGCCCAGCAGAGGAACCGCATCGACGGCGGCATCTGGGTCGATCCCCGCGATGAGTATGAGGATTCGGCTTCCGCGAGGAAGGCCGAGGAGCGGCGTTCGGAGTCCTTCCGTGATTATGCCGAACGCTGGTTCGGCGGCAAGATCGCCCGTGGGGAGATCCGTCCCTCCACGGTGCGCACGTACCGGCAGCGGTTGGACAGCGTGCTGTATCCCGCGTTCGGGGACAAGGCCATGCGTGACATCACCGTGGAGGACGTCGAGCGCTGGTACGAGGAGATGGGCAGGCCGCGCAAGGTGGACGGCAGGCCGTCGACCAAGGAGAGGCCGCGTCTGAGCACCCGTGGCAACGCCTACGGTCTGCTCAGGCAGATCATGCAGTCGGCCTGCACCGCGCCCAACGCGATACTGGACTTCAATCCCTGCCAGATCAAGGGCGGCTCCGCCCACAAGGGCAGGGAACGCGCGGTCATAGGGCCGGAGAAGGTGCGGGAGATCGCCGACAACATGCCGGGCAAATACCGGCTGGTGGTGCTTCTGGGATTCTGGCTGTCGCTGCGTATAGGCGAGATCCTCGCCCTGCGGCGCAGGGACATAGACCTTGACGGCAAGGTGGTCCGCATCACGCACGCCGTGACCTATTCCAAGGAATACGGTTTCGTCGACGGCGATCCCAAAACCGAGGCCGGCGTACGCTCGATACCCATTCCGGACGGCCTCGTGGCCGAGATCAGGAAGCACATCGACGAATACGCCGATCCCGGCGATGACGGCAAGCTGTTCCACACCGCCACCGGCAACTTCGTCCATCATTCGGAGGTCGAGAAGGCGTTCATCAAGGCGCGCAGGAAGGCCGGCTGCGAGGACGTGGTGCTGCATGGCCTGAGGCACAGCGGCAACACCTACTTCGCGCAGAACACCGATGCCACCATCGCCGACCTGCAAGCGCGCGGCGGCTGGTCCACCTCCTCGATGGCCGCCCACTACATGCACAGCTCCCAAGACCGGTTGAGGCGGCTGACCGAGGAGATGGACGCCGCCCGCGGCGATGGCGGCGGGGACGCGGGCGACGCGGGCGAGCTCGAATCGCTGCGCAGGCAGCTCGAGGAATCCAACAGGAGGAACGCCGAGCTGATCCGATTCCTCACGGAAAGCTACGGCGCACAGGACAAGTAGCGGGAAAAGGACGATTTACCCCGTATGGCGTGATGGGCTGTACGGGGCTTTTCGTGTCTGAGGGGAAAATTACGGCTTCCGGATATAAATGCGTATGGTCGAACTGCTTTTCGTTATAGGAAAAATCTATAGCTCGGTCATTCGCGACATTGCACGGCAAGGCAAACCGACATCGAAAAGGGCCTCAAAAGGGGGATCTAGAGGCCAAAGGACGAAAATCGTCGATTTTCATCTGTATTCGGCTTTTCAAAACTGCGCACTTACCCCCTGAACACGCGACGTTCCGCAACCGGTGCGGACGTGCAGCGGTCAGGAAAGAGGAATCGCCATGCAAGAGTCATGGTTAACGTCATATACCCGGCTTGCCGCCTATCTCGGGCTGACGGCCGACGGAATCCGCCGAATCCTGAAGAACGAGGAGCTTCTCCTTCATCTTGTGCGCTGCAACGCGCAGGAAGCCGGTGCGGACTGGCACAGGGAGTGCGCCGAATACCGGGCGCGGCTCCGGCATCCGGCGGGGCGCGGTTGCGTGGACGTGCGGATGTTCTTCAAGGCCTTCGCCCCCGATCTCGTGGACGATGACGTGGAGTTGCGGCGGGCCGTGTCCGGACAACCCACGTGGATGAAGGCCGCCGATGCCGGGCGCACGTATCTGGTCAGCGCGAGGACGCTCAGCAAGAAGACCGTTGAGAGCGGTTTCGAACTGGGCGGCCTCAGCTCCATACGAATCCGGCGAACTTTACTGGTGCGGCGCGAGGAGATCGCCAGCCGCTGGCCGCGACGCGACCTGTTGATGCGGTCGGGTCTGGGAATCTCGCGGAAAATCGAGAGCCCGGATTCCAGTGGGCCGCGAATGGGCGCGTATGCGGCGGCGGACGCCACTACTTCGGGAATGACGATGACTGATAGTGCTCTAGGCAATCTTCGCGGGTCTGGGGCGGTGCGGGCGACGAATCGGCCTCATCGGAATCACGATGGCGATTTTCCGCGAAATCCTTCACGGCGGTTCCTGCGCCGGGCTGACGCTGGCATCGACGCCGAGATGGGCGAGGGGCGGTGAACGGCGATGGACAAGAAGCTGACGGCGAAGCTGATCGAGCAGACCAGAATGCAAAGCATCAATTTTAGTCCCTTGGGCATCGGCCGCGCATCATCGGACGCCGATGTTGACGAATATGCGGACGTTGATGTCAGGGGGCGTTCGTTCAGATGCGAGCGTCCGAAGGTCGCCGCGAGCGGTGCGCTGGTTCCCTGCTGGCATTGCGAAGCGTGCCTGCGCGTCAAGCGGGCCAAGGCCATCAGGCGCGGTCTGGCGGGGCTGGACAAGCCTGGGATATTCGTGTTGGTGACGTTGACGGCACCGTCATTTGTGAGGCCGGGGGTGCCGGTTCATGTCGCGTCCAAGGACGGTGGCGGGCGGTGCCCGCTGTGCCACAAGCGCCATGGGCCGGAATACCCGTTGTCGGGGTTGCCGGGGGACTTCTCAGACGTCGATTTCATGAACCTCGCCGTGTTCAACCTGACCGTCGGCAAGCGTCTGAACAACACCCTCACGATGCTGCGCAAACGCGTTCCGGGCGCGGAGTACTTCTGGGTCAAGGACGTGCAGTCGCGTCTGGCCGGACATGTGCACCTGCTGTTGCGGCTGCCCGAGGAGGAGTGGCTGTTGAAGCTCAGGCTGGACATCGACATGAAGCGCCGGGGCAAAAGGGTGTTGCCTCTCTTCGTCGGCGGCTTGCGCGATGCGCTGGCCCCGGGCTGGGGGCCGCGCCTTGACATCCGGCTGGTCGGCGACCTCGACGAATACGCCGCGGTGCCGAGCCGCTCCTACGACGATATGGGAGGCGACCTCGGTCAAGTGTCCTCGCCGGTGGTCAAGGACGCACGCAAAGTTGTTTTCTACATGACCCGCGCCATCATGCGCGATGGTAATCCCGATTGCGACCGGGGGGACGGGGTCGGCCGGCGCAGGCGATTCTACCGGCATCTGGTGTTGGCCGCGGTTACGAACTCGATCGCCCGCAATGAGATCATCCCCTCCCACCGATGCCCCGTGGCGTCGCATCGCGAGGCGGCGCTCAGGCCCCTGAGCTGGTCTTATATGGGCGAGAAGAAGGGCAACGCCGTTCGGCGCGGACTGTATGAAGAACCGCCGCGGGGCGGGGAAAAGCCCATGCGCGAGCCAGTCCCGTTCAATGAAGTGACGCGCCAGCCGCTGCGGAAAGAGGAAGACTGCATATGCCGCCGGAACCGCGAGCGGACCAAGCAGAAGGGCATCGAGCACTTCGGCCTCGGCTCGCACCTGTACGGCAGTTCGCGCGGCTGGTGAGCATGCGCCGCCATCGGCGGGGATTCGAACACGGGCCGACATCTTCTCAACGATGATGCGGTTTGAATTTCCGCCGAACCGCGCGGCACCTCGTCCTGTCCCCAACCGCTCCGATGTCCCTCATCTCAACATTCAAATATCAAATATGCAAATATCAAATATGCAAATATGCCCTTATCCTCAACTTCCCTTCTTGTCTTATAAATTTGAAAAGCTTTAATAACAACAAGCAACGAAGGAGCTCCGCGCCGAGCCACCCAAAGAAACGGGGGCGTCGTATCCGACCCCAAAGGAAAAACCCAGTCGGCAGAACGCATATCGGGCTCCAAAAGGACGTAGGGCGGAAAAACGGGGCAGGCGGGCTACCCAAGATTCTTGCCACCGCCTACCCAACGGGGCCAAGGGCCGCGACGGCGGAGAACCTACCTGGCGTGCAGGTCGGGCCATGGCTGCGGCAGGAGTTCGTCGAGGGTGACGCCGAGCACTTGGGCCACGGCCATGATGGTCTTCAACGTGGGATTGGCGGGGGTGTCCTTGCCTATCTTGCCCCATTCCATCCGCTGGTACTGGTATCTCGACAGGCCTGCGTCATAGGCCACGCGCTCTTGGGTGAGGCCACGCTCGACGCGGAGGCGCTGGAGGTTGACACCCAGCTCCTTGGCGTACCTCGCCCATTCCTTCGAATCGTCTTTAACGGCCACGCGCCAAAAATATGTGGCGTTCGCATCTCACTAGGCCACAAAGTTGTGGCTTTCGCTACAATGTAGTATTGAATTCGCATGATAAGGAAGCGCGACCGTCTCCCATGCCCCCGCAGGATAAGGAGCTTCGGCCTGACGGCCTCCGCGCCGTTACATCCATGTCGATGGGCGAATCGACGTGCCAGCGCATAAGGACATAGGGAAGAGCAATGACGAAGCCATCAGAGGAAGTGGAAACCATGGATGACGCCACCCCAGAGGAGAGCAAGCCCAAGGGTATTAAGCCCGCCAAACTCACCGCCATCATCGTCGCGGTGGTGGTCGTGGCGCTGGCGGGTATTGGCGGCGGCTACGCCTACTGGACGCACCACGAGACCAACGCCTACCATGAGGCGGTAGCCCAAGCCGAGAAGGCCGACAAGGCGCTCTCGAAGGCCATTGAGCAGGCCACCGCCACCACATACAAGGCGGATCAGCTCAAGGAGCCGAAGCTGCTGGGCAAGCTCGACGCCGCCATCAGTAAGGCCAAGGCGCTCAAGGGCGTCCCCAAAGACGCCCCCAGCGAGTGGCTGGCGTGGCGGCTCGCCTCCGCGAGGAAGGCCAATGCCACGGACGCGGACGAGGCCGATGCCCAGGCGAAGGCGCTCAACGCCGCGCTCAAGGCCGTCAGGGACAGCAAGCTGGCGAAGGAGCTGGACGGCGCGAAAGACCAGCTCAAGCAGGGTATTGACAGCGCGAGCAAGACCCTCAAGGACACGGACGGGAAGGTGGCGGACAACGCCACCCGCGACAGCCTTAAGAAGGCCATCGCCGAGGCGAACAGCACCCTCTCCAAGAAGGGCGTGACCGACCCGAAGGCGTACACCGACGCCAAGGCGAAGCTCGACGCCGCCGTCAAGCGGGTGACCGATTCGAAGGCCGCGAAGGAGCAGGCCGACGCCGAGGCCGCAGCCCAGGCGCAGGCGCAGGCGCAGGCCGCCCAAGCCCAAGCCGCGCAAGCCGCCGCGCAGTCGCAGCGCTCCTACTCCCAGTCCTACAACCGTTACGGCGGCTCCGGCAGCGGGTATTCCTCCAACCGTGGGTATTCCGCCCCGCAGCAGTCATACACCCCATCCAATAACGGCAACGGTGGCGGCAGCCGTAGGACTTTCGACTTCTCCAATTCAGGCGGGCATGGCGCTGGCGGATATCTTCCTGATGGTGGCGCAAGCCTTCCCCCCATCGTTCATTAATGCTCGTTCGTTTTCCTCTTCTCTCTGATAAGCCCCACCTCTTCACCGAGGTGGGGTTTTTCATATGCATTGCAGTTCTGCTAATAGTGTGGTTGCCTCCTCAGCACTTCATTCTTCTTGCGTAATACCCGTTTCCTGATTGCCTGCTTGAAGGTAGGCAGGCCGCTCGTGTGGCCTTGTTTATGTAGTCAATATTAAGGAGCGTTATGCAGTTGAAGAAGCATAATTCTAAGACTCCGCCCGAGGAGAGGCCGAAGTGGCTGAGGAGGGGTATTGCCCTTCTCGCGGCCATCGCCACTCTTGCCACGGGCGGCATCGTTGCTTCCACGGCCTATGCCAGCGGTGGCGGCGAATACCCGTGGGTGGCCGGGGTGGGGGTGCGGTACGGGCTTATCGGGCCGGATCCGGCCCGTGGGTGCGTGATGGCGACACAAACGCTTCAAGGGCGGGGCGGAAGTGGGGACGGCGGCCGGCCGGACGTGTGCGACCGGGGCGAAGGGGTGGGCCGCCTGAATGCCACTTCGCGCCTTTGCCTATCGCCTATTGCTTATCGCCGGTAGAACTTGGGCTTGTATGCGGGCAGGACGGCTTTGTAGTCTTTTTCCGTTCCGTGGGCCAGGAGGATCGTCGTCTTTCCCATGCTGAGTCGCGTCTCGTTCAGGGTCAGCAGTATCCGGGCTCCCTTGCCTCGGAGGTCTTTCCCGCCGACAAGCAGGATCGCCGTGTCCGCTCTTGCGGTCTCGATCATTCTTTCACACTCGTCGAGGTTGGTGACGCGGGGCTCCCTTATGAGTTTTCGCAGGGACGCAATACCCTCCCGGTAGGTCTGCGGCTCCGCCTCTTTGATGGCCCGCAGCTTGCGGAAGAATGATTCGACGATGCTTATGTACTCCTTGGCCGTCCGTATGCGCGACACCGATTTGCCGCCAGCCCACGCCGCCGCCGTCAATTCGTCCCGGATGTCGCGCGCCTCCTTCTTGGTGGGCAGCCCGATGATGCGCGACCTGTCCGGGGCCTTTTCCGGGTCGGATAGGGAATCGTATACCTTGGCGAGTGTCTTCCTGCCTTTGCGGCGGATGGGGTCCGGGCTCATGTCTTCTCCTTGGCGGTCATGGTGGAGCCGGTGCCGTTCGCTGGCGAATACCCGGGGGAGGGTGCCGGCGGCGGGGTTTGCCGGTTTCTCCTTCGGATCCATCCGACCGACGGACGTTCCTCGGCTTCCTGTCTATGTATCAAGGAGTCGATTGACGGTTCGAATGGGCTTTCATGGCACCCGTATGCGTTCGTGTGGCGTTTGTCGGAGGGGGTCCGGGGGGACCTTCGCGCTGGGCCGGACCGCATGGGGCGCATCGCGCTGCGCGGCGGGCGTCCGGGATTGTTGCGAACCAAAACGAAAAAAATGCGCGGAGAACATGAAGGGATTCGAATCGGCCCACTGACGGGACACATGGGGCGCGGTCGGACTTCGATGACGAACACACGGCAGGCGAAGGCTCGAAGGCGTTTTCGGAATCGTCGGTTCCGATATGTGACACGCGCGGCGGGTCGGGGGCCGGAGGTGTCGAAACGGAGGGAACCTGGAGGGAACCGACAATCGGAAGGAACCAAAGCAAAACCCCGGAAACCGAATGATTCCAACGGTTTCCGGGGTTCCAATCCGGGCGGAGAATACGAGATTCGAACTCGTGAGGCTGTTACACCAACACGCTTTCCAAGCGTGCGCCATAGACCACTAGGCGAATTCTCCATACATTTCTTGCTTACGCACGAAACGCAACTCGAATAGAATACCTCACATTGCGGGAACATGCACGTTACGGCGTGTCTTATTGCATTGCAATGGTTTGCTGGGCGGTGCGCACACGGCACATACGGTGCGTACGTGGCGCACACAGCGCACATGAGCACATATACGTGGCTCGGGAACGATCCGGCAACGGACCGGTGCATCTGAGAAATTATCAGCCTCATCGCTGCCCCCACTCATCGTCAGTCCCATCGCCGGCCGCCCATAGCGCTTCCATCGCCCGCCCACAACCCCATCTAGAGGTAGTGGGACAATATGCCCTATGACGAATGGGAACGTTTTGAAGAGGAACGCAACGCAATCCAACAACCAAACAGACCAAGCAGGTCAAACCGGCCAAACAAACCAGGCACAGGCGCAGACGCAGACGGCACCGACCGGCGCAACGATCGCCAAACTCGCCATGGTCATCACCACGTACAAGCGCCAGAATCTGCTGGCCACACTGTTCGACTCGATTCTCGCTCTCGAACAGGCCCCGTGGCGCATCATCGTGGTGGATAATGAGCATTCCGACGAGACCCGTGGCATGGTCGAGGAGTTCGAAGCCAAGGTCACCGATCGGTGGGGCAAGACCGTCGTCGACGGCAGCGGCAACAAGTCCCGCGTGGTGTATGCGCCGCAGACCGAGAACCTTGGCGGCGCGGGCGGCTTCTCCGCAGGCGTAAAGAAGGCGTATGAGCTCGGTGCCGAATGGTTCTGGGTGATGGACGACGATGTAGCGGTGCTGCCGGACGCCATCGCCAAGCTGGCACCGTGGACGGAACGCCACGAGGTCATTCAGGGCAGCCGTTTCGACTATGACGGCGGTCCGTTCTACTGGCAGTACGATTTCCGCATCGGCCTGGGCATTCCGAATCCCATCGCGCCGGCCGCGTTCGGCCCTGCCGGCTACCGTGTGATGAACACGCTGTGCTTCGAAGGCGGCCTGTTCAGCCGTCGCGTCGTCAAGCAGATCGGCCTGCCCGATCCGCGCTTCTTCATCTACTGGGATGACACGATCTACGGTTATCGCGCCAGCAAGGTCACGCAGCCCATCGTCGTGCCGGACGTGATTCTGCGCCGCACCCGCGAGATCGGCAACTGGGACATCGCCGGCGTGCGCCAGCTGAACTCCACTTCCGACATGAACCGCTACCACATCATGCGTAACCGTGGCTATATGGCCCGCTATTTCATGGTGTACGGCGATTACCGTCCGTTCCTGTTCGGTCTGGGCACTATCGCCACGGCGGCCAAGGAGGTCATCAGACTGGTTGCTGTGGATCGTGAGCATCTGCGTACTGGCCTGGTGCAGATCGCCAAGGGCTGGTGGGATTCGCGCAAGTTGCTGCACGACACCGACTGGCGGCCGATGCCGGCACCGCTGGACGACTGATTATCGGCGCTTTGAATCGTAGGGGTTCGTCGTGCACACGGCGGGCCCCTACGGGTTTGTAAAGGACTATGTGAGCGCGCTGGGCGCGACACGAATGAAGTGACGGGCGTAAGCCCACGGCATGAAAGCGGAAATGGGTGTGAATTCGGAACAGACAGCAAGCGAACAGACGGCGAGCGACCAGTTCGAAGAGCTTGACTTCAGCGCTCTGGAAGATGCGCGAGGGCGGAAGAACGCAAACGGCAAGCGCGGCGAACGCTCCGACGGTGCGGCGAACAACCGGCCGGGTCGCTTGGCGGTCCCGCTGTGCATGGTATTGGGCGTGCTGGTCGCGTTCGCGGTGGTCATCGCCTGGTTCCCCAAAGGCAGTGCCGCATGGAACTACCCGCTGCATGAGATCGATGCCCCGGCCCACTACTACTTCATCCGCAAGATCCTGAGCCAAGGCATCGGCGCGGCAACCCACCTGTGGCCGAACGACGCGTTCTACCCGCCCATGTTCCACCTGCTGGCGGCCGGGCTCATCAAACTCGCCGCACTGTTCGGCGTGACCGTCAACGTGTATACCGCGCTGAACATCGTGTGGATCATGGGCGCAGGCCTGATCTGGCCTGCCGGCATGCAACTGCTGGCATCCTACTGGACCTGCCGGCCGCGAAGGAACCTGAAGCGGCAGGCAAACGCCGCCGATGCCGGTCGCGATCGGGAAGCAGTCCAGGAACCCAGTATGATGCGCTGCGTGGCATTCCCCTGCATCATGGCGTTCGCGGTGCCTCTACTCGCCATCGCATCCTCCTGCTACCCCTTCCAAAGCCTCGCCACCGGCCCACTGCTCGCATACGGACTGGCAACGGCCATCCTCCCGTTCTGGATCTACGCCACCCTGCGCTTCTTCGACGCCATCGCCAACCGGAACAGCACCCCGAAATATCACTGGTGGCACAGCGACATCACCCGATGGCTCATCATCACCCTGCTCGTCGGCATACTGTGCCTCGTCGCACACCCGCGCATCGTATTCACCTGGCTGCTGTTCATCGCACCGTTCCTGCTGCTGCGCATGCCATGGAAACTCATTCTCGGCGCATTCCTCGCCGTACTCGTGGCGGGTGTGGCGTTCTTCTTCTACATGGTCACGCACTACAAATCCACCCGTTACTTCAACCCAGCCGACTGGTTCCACACCTACACGCCCAGCCGCAGCGTGCCGGACGCGCTGCGCATATTCGTCACCGACCAGCTGCCGGGTGCGACGGGCGTCTTCGCCGGAGTATTGGTGGTCGCCGCGTTCATCGTCACCCTGCTTGTCGCCATCGCGCCGCAGACGGTACGCGCCAAACCCCTCAAAGGCAGTCATCTGCGAGCCGACCACGCGCACACGGCATACCGGCAGCTGCGCAAGGACGCCATCTCCATCGCGGCCATGGTCCTGCTGTTCGGACTGGTGCTCGTCTGCTCGGCATCCCTTACCGGCTGGTTCCCGAACATCGTGGCCGCCGTCTGGTATCGCACCGAAGTACGGCCGCTCACCATGATCCCGCTGGCACTCGTCACCCTCATCGTGTTCGCGGCAAGCGCCGTCAACGAACTCTCCACACGGCGTGCGGACGGCATCATCGCCCTGGTATTGGTGGCGGCGCTCGCCATCGTCCCGCAATTCACGAACACCACGCGCGCGCAGGTGGCCGATACGGTGTACGCGAACATGCAGCTCACCGACGAACAGCCTGGCGAACAACTCACGCAAACCAAATACGAGATTCTGGAAGACGTGGCGCACGTGGTGGGGGACAAGGCCTCGGTGGTTTCCGACCCGCTGAACGGATCGATGTACGGCACGTCGATATTCGGCACGAACATGCTGTTCCCGATCTACAATCCGGCCGCCGAAAAGAACGGCGCGATCTTCGGTGCCGTGGAACGCGCCTTCGATTCGGGGGATTCGCATGCGCTGCTCGGCACGGTATGCCCGATCGAAACGGACGCGCCGGAATACTTCCTGTCGATGGGCGACCAGGCGCCAAGCCTGCAGATGTTCACCTTCAAGGAACAGTACGATCCGTTCCACAGGGAGGACCTGATTGACAAGTACGTGAAGGACGGCACGTTGAAGAAGGTCCGCGACTACTCGAATAGGGGAGCGTACGCCAAGGGTTGGGCGCTGTACCGGTTCGAATGCGGGAAGTAATCGTGAGCGTGAGCGTGGGCGGCGGCCGGTAAACGAACCGGCCACCGGTAGCCTAGCGAAGCCGGTCCCTACGGAATCGCGACGATGAACGGGCTGGCAGGCAGCTGTCGTCTGTTATACAGGATGCTGTCGCAATCCGGGCTGCCACTCCACAGATAGCGCACCTGTGTGATCCGATCGACATCATCCGAGGAAACCACCACCTGGTTCCCCCGGATTTTGGCCGTGGCCGTGCTGAACTTGCCTGACGAGTCCGCCACCTCGAAACCATCCAACGCGTCATCCGTAGGCGAAGCCACCTTGGCGGCGCTCGCCTTCAGACTGTAGTCGGGTTCCATGGCCTGCAGACCCTGCGCGGTGCCGGCCTTGAAGGAAATGGTGACGTTGCCTTTCTCATCGCGTGTGGCGGAGGAAACGATCGGGCCGGAAGGAACCGTCTTCTTCCTGCGCATGGCCTGCCATTGGTCGGCCATACGCTTGGCGAGGATCTCCTTGCCAAGCGGGTGAATGGTTTCGGCGGTGCCCTTGTCCGTGTCGATGGAGACGGTCATGGCGACGTTCTTGGCGTTGCTGAGGTTCGGATTGTCCAAGGCGGAGAGCTGGGCCTGACGTACGATCTGGGTGTACTGGTGTCCGTCCCAGCGGGCGAGCTGCACGTACAGGAAGGGAAGCGTGGCGTCGTCGAATACCTTCCGGTACTGGTTGATCAGTGCCGTGAACTGCGATTCGTAGGCCAGCGCGGTGGCGTTGTTGGCGGCGTCGTCGCAACCCTGGTACCACAGCACGCCGGCGACATGGTAGCCCTGCAATGGCGCGATGTGATTCTTGTAGATGTCGCCGCCTTTGACATGACGGCTGATGGCCGTGCCTCCCCATGCGGTCTGGATGATGCCGATGGGAATGTTCGGGCTGGTGGTCCGCAGTTCCCGTGCGAAGAACTGCGCCAGATAGCTCAAACGGATGGAGTTCTCCTTGGTGGCTTCGGACCAGGAGGACTTGTTCTCGTCCGCGACGGGGAACTGCGAGGACTGCGCGTCCTGCTTGGCGACGACGAAGTGCACGTTCGGATCGTCGATGGTCTCGGGAAGATCCTTGTATTTGAACACCCCCTGAGGGCTGTCGTTCGGATTGACCTTGACGTTCTTGGAGTTGTAGTACTGCCGGTAGTTCACTTCCATGTTGGACTGCCCGGCGGCCACGAACACGTCGCCCACATATACACGGGTGAGGGTTTTCAACAGCTTGCCCTGGTATTGCAGTGTGAGCTTGTAGGGGTGCTGATTGGCGGGAACCTTGGGAATCCGTATGGTGAATTTCGCTTCATGGCTGCTTGCCACGGAACCGGTGTGCTGCTTGTCGTCCATGGAAAGCGTGGCGCTGAGCTTGCTCCAGTCGATGTTCGAATACGCGATGTTGCGCAGTTCGCCGGTGATATTGATTGGCTTATCACGCTGGAACACCATGCCGTTCGAATAGTAGGTGGGCAGCTTCACCGTGACCGACGAATCCTGCTTCGTGGCGAGCGTCGTTTCGGAAGCCTGTGCAGAAGACGGCTGCGCGGTTACGCACAGGGGAAGCAGCAGGGCCAGAACGAGAAGAACGCAGCATGCTGCGCCATGGTTTGTTCGAAACGATTTCATCGGTACCTTTTTCATCCAAATAGTGCGAATGTATTTGTAGCATAGCCGGGCAACGTTGGAAAGAGAATGCGCGGCGGTTTGCGAGCCCGCTCGCTACGAGGGGAATGCAGGCGGATCCGAAGCAAAAGGGCATAGCGCCGGTTAGGGTTGGAATCTGTTTGATGTGGTTGTTTCCGGAAGGTCGAGGAAATTTGTGATGAATGCGAAGAGAACCGTTCTGAGCGAGGTCGCTGCCGTGGGACTGGCCGTTGGGATGACACTGACCGGGGCGTTGCCGGCGAATGCCGTGCAGTTGCGTGATGCGAACGTGGATGCGGTTTCGTCGCAAGTACGTGCTGTAAACGGCACCGATGACGCCGCGAACGCGATGCCCGGCAACCCGGAGGCCGAGCTGCCGGATTCGATTGCGGCGAACATCCCCGATGATGCGGAAGTGGTGTCCGAAGACCATGCGCTGACCGCAGGCGGTGCGTTGAAGGACCTTGCCACCGGTAAGACGGTTACCGATCCGAATCTGGTGGGTACGCGGAACAGCCAGCCTGATCCGCTGGCGAAAACCGATGGGGAATCGTTCATCCCAGTCGAGGTGGGTACCGTCAAGACCAGGATCGCTGATGCCGCCAAGAGCCAGGGCAATGCCGGCCAGTCCGCGGACAAGGACGCGGACAAGGCTGGAAACAAGGCGACTGTGCGGCTGGTATCGCTGCCGAACAACGATTACGGCGCGTATTGGGGAACATACAACGGCACGCCGGCGTTCTTCGAATCCAACGGTGATCTGTTCGTACAGCAGGCCAAGGGCGTGATCGACGTGTCCGAATGGCAGGGCGATATCGACTGGGCCAAGGCGAAGAGCGCCGGGGTGGAAGGCGCGATCATTCGCATCAGCTACGGCTGGGGCAATGGGTACGACAAGAAGGCCATGCACAATATCAGCGAATGCAAGCGGTTGGGCATCCCGTTCGGCATCTACATGTATTCGTATGCGGAGAATTCCGGCAACGCCGTCTCCGAAGGCGCCGACGTGGCGTCCCTGCTGCGCAAGGCAGGCGTGAACCCGGGTGACCTGAAATACCCGGTGTACTACGACCTGGAAGCGTGGAGCTGGACGGGTCACGCGCACCCGACCAGCCCGAGCGTGTACGACGGCATCGTGAACGCCTGGTTCAGCCAGCTGCGCAACGCGGGCTACAGCAATCTTGCGGTGTACTCCTACACCAGCTACCTCAACAATGAGCTGAACAGCAGCAATATCCATGCGAAGACGCGATGGGTGGCGCAATACGGCTCCCGCATGGGCTACACGGCCTGGTCCAGCAACGACCGCGGCTGGCAGTACTCGTCGTCGGCGCATATCAACGGCATCAGCGGCAGCGTGGACGTGAGTGCGTTTGGGGACAAGACCTATGTTTCGACGGGGAAATGGGTACAGAAGGACGGCCAACAATATTGGCAGGAAGCCGACGGAACATATGCTCGCGGGAAGGAAATATACGATCCTTCGACAAACGCTTGGTATTGGATCGATGCCGACGGCACCATGGCCCGGAACAAGGACGTGTATCTGCGGTCGAATGGCGGCAAGTGGGTTCGGTACGACGAAAACGGTCATATGGTCAAGGGCGAGGATTACCGCTACGGCGGGTGGTATAACTTCGATTCCGTCACCGGTGCAATGAGCAAGGGGCTCACGTATGTGGATTCCAACGGTGGCAAGTGGGTTTATTACGATGACACCACCGGCAAAATGATTTACGGCGAGAAATATCTGAATGCAGAGGGGGCGTCTGCCGGATGGTATTACTTTGATCCCGTAACAGGCAAGCGGGTCACAGGTGACGTGTATCTGCGGTCGGATGGCGGCAAGTGGGTCCGGTATGACCAGAACGGAAAAATGGTCAAGGGGCTTCAGCGTCAGGACGGATCCTGGTACTTCTTTGATTCCACTACCGGTGCAATGGCTCATGGAAGAACGTGGGTTCCCCAGTGGAATGCCTGGCACAATTTCGATGTCGTGACTGGCAGAGGATAGTTTTAAGCGAGCGTTTAGATACGAGTGAGGCGGTGCCCTACGGATGTAGAGCGCCGCCTCACTCGTATTGATTGATGAGGAAATTCAGCAATCGTAATAAGGATGCGCATAGCCGCGAACGCCGTTGTATGCGTTACGCTCGGCGATGCTGCCATCGGAGGCGTCCACAATACGGACCCTTCCGTTATTGACCGAAACGACGATTCCCGCATGGCTGGCGCTAAGGCCGGTTGCCCAGCCACCGAACTGCCAGAATGCAATGTCGCCAGGCTGAGGCGAAAGATTCACCCTGCCACGGCTTGCGTACCAATCATAGTTGTGATGCGGCCAGCCGGTCTTGGCACCGTCGCAAAGGAAGATATCCAAGCCAGCGGTGTGGAAGGAATACCAGACGAAAGACATGCAGGGGCCGTACGGGCAGATCAGCCCACCGTTAGCGGCGAGCACGCCCGGGCAATCGGGGTGCTTGCCGATCTGAGAGCGTGCAGAGCCGATCAGACGATTGACGATCTGCTGCTTCGAATACTTCGCGCCGGTACGCGGGTCAAGGAAGTAATGGCGTCCGTTGATGATGTTTCCGCCATAAACCATGCGGCTGGAAGTCGGATCGTAATAGACCCTCTTGTTCTTAAGGTTGGTCCATCCCTTGGCAAGAGCTCCAGTCGTGGTATTCATGTAATACCAGCCGTTGTTGATGCAATGCTCGCCATACTGCATCTTGCCGGTGTACTTGTCGTAGTAGACCCACTTCTTCGAATTGCGCAGGTACACAAAATCGTGGGCCATGGCACCGGTCTGGGGATCGAAGTAGTACCAGCCGGTGTGGCTCTTGTCGTAGTTCACGTGGCGTTCCCCGTACTGCATCTTCCCCGTGGTCAGGTCGTAGTAGACCCACTTGCCGCCGTTGGAGGGGACGTGGGTTATGCCCTTGGCCATCGCGCCGGTGGTGGTGTCGAAGTAGTACCAGGCGCCGTAGCGATAGTCCTCGCCCTTGACCATATGGCCGGCAGCGTCGAAACGTACCCACTTACCGTGGGAGCGATCGGTGTTGCTGACGGGAGTGTACACGTCTTTGTTGCGGGCGATGGAACCGTCGGATTCCGCCCAATACCAAGCGTCTGTGCCCTTGTCATAGAAGAACTTGGAACGGACCATCTGTCCGTTCTCGTACCAATGGGTCTTGTCCTGGTCCCATCCATGCTGAGGAGTTGCCGGCGAGGGATCGGATGCTTCAGAAGAATCGTTCGCGTTCGCCGTTTCAGGCTGTGCTGCAGCATCTTCGGAGGTTTGGCTGTTGTCTTTCCCGCTCACGGCTGCGGCTTCGGCACTATCACCGGATACCTCGGAGGTATTCTGCTCGTTGTCGTTCTGGGTGTTTGCATCCTCTGCAGCATTGCTGTTCTGGTCAGTGACAAGGCTGTTGGAGGTCTCATTCTGATCCACGGATGCGTTGTCTGATGCCAATGCGATTGCCGGATATGTTATGCCTTGCAAAACAGTGGCAATCACAAAGCTGGCGGTGATTAAGGTTCTTCTTCTCATAACGCCCCCTTATTCGTACATTACGAGCGCAATTAATTGTCAGCAATATTGACAAATATGAGAACGGATTTCCTTGCCCCAGGCTTCGCTGTAGAAGAAAACATACTGTGAGGAAGCCCGGAACATGCGCTTCCCCGGAGTCTGGGGAGAACCGTCTTCGCTATTGCGTTGATAGTGTGGCATACACTGTAGGTTATGACGAGTGATGTGAAGAAGAACGATCGGAATGCTTGGATGAGGCATGAACCGACAATGGCATTTGTGATTCCTTGCTACAACGAGGAAGCGGCTTTGCATGTTACCGCGGATGTGCTGAAAAAGAAGATGCTGCAGCTTGAGGATGAGCATTTCGTCGCCGAAGGCAGTTTCATTCTTTTCGTCGATGATGGATCGGCCGATAAGACGTGGGAAGTGATCGAGTCCCTGCACGAGAAGGATCCAGCTCTGTTCCATGGAGTGAAGCTGGCCCATAATAGGGGGCACCAAAACGCCTTGTTCGCCGGTTTGATGCATGCATGCGATGCGGAAGTCGACGCCGTGGTCTCCATGGACGCCGATCTGCAGGACGATCCCAATGCGGTTGACGACATGGTTCAGGAATACCTTCGGGGTGCGGAAATCGTCTATGGTGTGCGGGATAACCGTGAGACCGATACCGCGTTCAAGCGTGGCACCGCTCATGCCTTCTATTCCCTGATGAAATGGCTTGGCACGGAAACGGTACCGGATCATGCCGATTATCGATTGATGAGCCGTGCCGCATTGCTGGCCTTGTCTCAGTACAAGGAATCGAACCTGTTCCTTAGGGGGCTGGTGCCTTCGCTTGGGTTCAAGACGGCAAAGGTGTATTACAAGCGCGGAACCCGAGTGGCTGGGGAATCCAAGTATCCGTTGAAGAAGATGGTTTCCTTCGCGATCGAAGGTGTGACTTCATTCTCGACAAAGCCTCTGACCATGATTACCGGCCTGGGCCTGTTCTCGGTGTTCGTCGGAATCGTTATGCTGGTCTACACCCTTGTTTCCGTCTTCTCGGGTCATGCCGTTGCGGGTTGGGGGTCGATGATGTGCTCGCTGTGGATCCTGGGCGGCTTTATTTTGCTGGCTCTTGGGGTTACCGGCGAATACATTGCAAAGATTTACATGGAGGTCAAGGCTCGGCCTCGCTATATCGTCGAGACGACGCTCTGAGCGAGTAGTTCGTCTTTTTGGGGAAGAAATTTTTGGGGAAGATAGGACTATTACCGAGTGAATAAGCCGGATATTGCGCCTGAAAAATGGGCGTTCTTCAAACGTGTGCTGCCGAAATGGCTTGTTGTGCTTGCTTTGGGGCTCCAGACCGCCATCGTCGCGGTGTTGCTGGTGCTGTCGATTCTTTTTACGGTCACGTTCAAGAGAGCCAGCGCGCAGCTCGGCAGCATCACCGAGCAGTTTGACTACCACTTCGGCATGCCATCCATCACATTCGTACTGGGCGCGGTCATGCTATGCGCATTGGTCGTCCTGCTCGCGATAGGGATTTCGAGACTGCCGCGTCGCTGGGTTTTTGCCGCATTGCTGGCGTATACGTTGGCGATGCAGATCATCTGGCTTGTTTCGTTGAGTCTGGTGACCTACACATATCCGGACTCGCAGAATCTGATGGATGGCGCCAATATCCTGCTTAAAGGCGATCTCAGCCAGTTTGGCGCCGACTACTGCTCGGCTGGTAGCACGCAGAGGGAATGCATGGCACGAGGCATTCCAAGCGCCCACGCATATTTCTCCTATTACCCATTCCAAAGTGGGCCGATGCTGTGGTATCTGCTGGTATTCGCACTGTTTGGATCTAACAATATCCTCGCCTTCCAGATTGTCAGCGCCGTGGCGGTTACCGCTTTGGTCGCGGTCTTGTGGCGTTTGGGCGGCATGCTTGGGTTGGATAAAAAGGGCTATGGCGCATTCACCGTTCTGGTTGCGACATGCGTTCCCCTCATGATGTTCGCGGCTTTCGTATACCCCAATGCCGTCGGGTTCTTCATCACGATCTGCGGTGCCTGGATCATCGCAGAAGGTTTCCGCATGAGGAAGACCTGGTCCAGCGCGCTCGCGATTGTCGGGGGTTTCCTCGTCTGCGGCGTCGGCATCGTTTTCAAATCGACATATCAGATAGTGGTTCTTGCCGCGCTTCTTGCCGCTGTTTTTGCGGTCTGGCATAACCGTCGCATCTGGCAGCTGTTCGTTTCGCTTGTCTCCGCCTTGGTGGCGTTTGTCATTTCCAAACTTCCCGTCGCGTTGGTCCAGTCCTGGACCGGGCAGAACTTCGGCAAGGGCATGCCGATGCTTTCCTGGATCGCCCTTGGCCTGAGCCAGCCGGATAACGCGCCTCCCGGATGGTGGAATAGGTTTGCGATGGACGCCTTCGAGAGAACCGGCAACGATTATGCTCTTCAGTCCCAGATTTCCAAGGAATTCGTCCAAGCGCGATTCTCGGAGTTCCTGCATAGCCCGATCGATGGGATGCGCTTCTTCACAGGCAAGCTTGCTTCGGAGTGGGCCGAACCGTCGTTTATGACGTCGCTGTATTCGGAGCTGGGCGAATCCTCAAGGCATTTTGCCGGGTTGGGTTCGTTCCTTCTTATCGGCAACGGTTCGGACATTCTGCTCCGGTACGAGAATGTCGCTCAAACCGTTATGTATTTGCTGGCGTGCATTGGCCTGATTGGCCTTCTCCGCTCGCTGATCAAGGGAAAAACAGTCGGAAACGATGCGGCTCAGGTCTTTGCGCGGGTGCTGCTTTGCGCCTCGTTCATTGGTGGTTTCCTGTGCTATCTGCTCTGGGAGGCAAAGGGCATCTACACGTTCCCGTTCTTCCTGCTGCTTATTCCAATGGCGGCATATGGCACCCAGCGGATTGCGGATTTTGCCGGTAGGCTGAAACGGAAATACGCTGATAAGGGGCAGCTATGAGAAAAGATTTGGATATCCGGCCGAAGCGGCTGATGTTGCTTGGGCTCTGCATGGTTTCGGTTCTATTGCTGGGTGTTGGCTTTGGAGTGTCCTATGCCTACGGCGAGGAGAATCCCGATGATTCGGTTTCCTCCCTTGAAACGCATACTGAATCGCATCCGGTCAATGGCTGGGACGCCAAAAAGGAGCATTATTACGAAAACGGCCAGCAGGTCCGTTCCAGGGAAATATACGATGCCAAGGATAAGAACTGGTATTGGATTGACGAGAACGGTTCCGTGGCCCGCAATAAGGACGTGTATCTCCAGTCCAACGGCGGCAAGTGGGTCCGCTATGATGCTGCCGGCCATATGGTCAAGGGCGAGGACTACCGCTACGGTGCCTGGTACTACTTCGACACCACCACCGGCGCGATGGCCAAGGGCATAACCCACGTCCCCTCCAACGGCGGCAAGTGGGTCTACTACGACCTGACCACGGGGAAGATGCAGTACGGGGAACGCCACGTGGACTACGACAAGAGCCACACCGGCTGGTACTACTTCGATCCCCAGACCGGCGCCATGGCCCACGATTTCGTGTACCTGCGCAACTCGAACAAGTGGGTCTACTACGACAAGTACACCGGCAAGATGCAGTACGGGGAACAGCTGATCAACGGGCACTGGTATGACTTCGACGAATCGACAGGTGCCATGCAGTATGGCTTTGTATGCCTGTCGAAATCCCAGAAATGGGTATTCTACGATCGCCGGATGGGCTGGATGCTGTATGGGGAGCATCCCATTGACGGCGCATGGTACCTGTTGGACGCGCATACCGGCGCAGTGCAGTACGGGTGGCAGAGATTGGGCGGGAAAACGGTATGTTACAGCTGGCCGAGCGGCAAGATGTTGTACGGCAAGCAGAATGTGAATAACGCAACCTACTATTTCGACAACCGTACCGGCGCTCTCGATACGCGGCGCTCGGCTGCTATCCCGAGTGATCACGTCGGTTCGGCGGCCGGAGCATTTGGCGACAAAATCAGATCGGGCCGGTACCGTTCCGTCCGCGTTCTTGGAGACAGCATCGCCGCAGGAGTAGGTGCGGCGAACACGTATCCATATACGTCTCGTGAGCTGTTCCAGCTTGAGGGAGTCACCTATTATGAGCCGTCCCATCAGACGGATATGGCCACCAACAGCCTAAGGCGTTATCTGGAGTCGCGCGGTGTATCCATGACCAACGCCAGTGCGCCGGGCAAGGGATCCTATTCGGGCTATAACTCCATCGGTGATGCGACCCTCGGGCATGAGGATGCCGCTATCGTGCTGCTTGGAGCGAATGACCGATTGAGGCTTTCGAATAGCGGTGATTTCAAGCGTGAAGCGGAGAGCTATCTGAATCGCGTTGCCGCACGATACGGGGCCGATAACGTATATGTGCTCGCGAACATCGATACGTTATCCGATCCCAGATCCCTCACCATGGGGCAGGAGAATACGGTATTGCAGGATCTGTGCCGGCGGCACGGCTGGCACTTCGCTTCGATGTATTCGGCATTCCGTACGGTAGGGCGTTCGACGGGAATGCCGCAACAGGCGTTGTATAAGGACGGCATCCACCCGAATCGTATGGGGCAGGTTGTGATGTGGCGTGCATTGCAGCAATTGCTCGGCCTGTAACGTTCGATACAACGTGCGGCAAGTACAGAGAGAACGCGCCAACGAGAGACTTGAGAGAGTATGCAGCGTATTAGATTTTTCGATATCGCCAAGGGCATAGCCATTTTGGCTGTGATACTGGGCCACAGTGCCATTGAGACGAACCTGTTCGCGCCCCATCGCACGGCCCAGATTGTTCTGTCCATCTGCTTTTCGTTCCACATGCCGCTTTTCTTCATCCTGTCCGGATATTTCATGCATCCGGAAAGACGATTCCGTTGGGCGAAGGAAGCGAAGCAGCTGCTGCTCACCTACGTGGTGACGGCATTGTGCGTGCTTGTCGGTGTGACCTGCATGGCGACGCTCGACCATGAGAGCAGGGCGATTGCCCTTCGGCAATGGGGTATGGCCGCGATATATGGAAGTGGCGATATCTCGAATCTGACGCTTTGGCGGGTGGACTTAAGAATTGGTGCAATCTGGTTCTTGCTCGCACTGTTCTGGGCTCGTCTATTGTTGCATTGTCTTGCAAGACTCCCTTACACCCCTGTCTGGGTGGTGCTGTGCTTCGCTGTTGGCTATGTTTCCTCGCGATATGTGCTGCTGCCGTGGAGCATTCAAGCCGGAATGTGCGCGGTCGCGTTCCTCTATCTGGGGTATCTTGCCAAGAAATACGATGTGCTCGGTATGGTGAAGCGGTTCCCCTATATATGGGCTGTCGCGTTTGTTATTTGGGTGGTCGACATCGTGCTTTTTGGTGGCATGAGCATGGCCGTCAATAACTATGGTTCGCGCCCTGTCTTGGCTGTAATCGGCAGCATTGCGGGAACATTGTGCGTTGTCGGCATCTCGCAGTTGATCGATCGGGTTCCGGCGCTGGGAAGTGCGTTAAGCAGTATCGGCCAGGCGAGTCTTGCCATTCTGTGCGTGCACCTGATCGAAGACGACGTATTGCCTTGGCAGCTGTATCTTGGGGTGCTGCGCATGGCGCTTCCCCAGGTTCCGTTGGTTTTGCTGAGCTTCATCGTTCGCTTGCCGATCGATCTTATCGGTGCCGCGGTGCTGTATCACGTTCCGGTGATCAATGAATGGTTCTACCCCCAGCTGGCGAAGAAGAAGCTGGACAAGGCGCGTTCGTGAATCCCGGCGATTCGATTGCAATGATCTAGCCGGGTCAGCTGATGGCCGAACATGAAGTGGGGCCCGACCGGGGATTTTCTCCGGTCGGGCCCCACCTCATATGGGATGGTCCGTCAACGGGTGACCAGCGTGTCGAGACGATGCAGGAACGCGGCCATGTCCTGGCGGTACACGGGCGTCATACCGCGGAATGTGCCGTCCGGATAGCCCTGCGCGATGCCGGAGCCTCCGAGCCAACGGATGTCGGCGGCGTGCGGCGTCGCGTTGGTCACGTCGCGGAAGGTCGAATCCTTCACGCCGGTGCCCTTACCGGCCAGGAACGCGAGCCTGCGCAGGAACGCGGCCATGTCCTGGCGGTACACGCTCACCATGCCGCGGAATGTGCCGTCCGGATACCCCGTGGAGATGCCGGCATGGGCCAGCCAGAGAATATCCTCCGCGTGCGGGGTGTTGCGGTTCACGTCGCGGAATCGGTTCCAGTCCGCCTCGGTCGGCTTCCACGTCGCCGCGTCGCCTATGCCGTCACGCGCCGCGAGCCTGCGCAGGAACGCGGCCATGTCCTGGCGCTTGACCGTATCCATGCCGCGGAACGTATACGAGCCGTCCGCTTCCCGCCAGCCGGTGCTGATCCCGGCCTCGGTGATCCACGCTATGTCCTTCGCGTGCGGCGTGGATGCATTCACGTCGCGGAACGTGATTACTGCCCAGCGTGCGTGGAGGGTCACGTCACCCGTCACGGTCTGGTTGAAGTCGTACTTCACGCCGCCGTCCCTGGCCGTGTACCAGCCCTGGAACGTGTAGCCGGTGCGGGTCGGATCCGCGGGTTTGGTGGCTCGCGAGCCATACTCCACCCGCTGCGTGGCCACGGAAGAGCCGCCGTTCGAATCGAACGCCACCGTGTACGTGTTGGCGGTCCAGTGCGCGTACACGGTCGTATCCGCGGCGCCCATCACCGTGCTCATATACACCTGGGAGCCGCCGTTCCAGGCGGTGAACCAGCCGTCGAACGTGTAGCCGGTGCGGGATGCCGTGGGCATGGCCCCGTACGGGCTGCCGTACCGCACGGTCCTGGACGATTCGGTGGTCTTGCCGCCGTTGCCGTCGAAGGTGAGCGTGTACGAGTTCACCGACCAGTGAGCGTGGAGGGTCACGTCACCCGTCACCGCTGTGCCGAAGTCGTACTTCGTGCCGTCGTCCCTGGCCGTGTACCAGCCCTGGAACGTGTAACCGATGCGTGTCGGGTTGGTCGGCTGTGTGGCCTTGGACCCGTACTTCACCGATTGCGCCGGCACGGAGGAGCCGCCGTTCGAGTCGAATGCCACCGTGTAGGACTTGATGGCCCAGTGCGCGTACACGGTCGTATTCGCGGCTCCCATGGTCGTGGACGAGCTGACCTGGCTTCCGCCGTCCCTGGCTGTGTACCAGCCCTGGAACGTGTAGCCGGTCCGGGTGGCGGTGGGCAGGCTGCCGTACTGGCTGCCGTACTGCACGGTCCTGGACGATTCGGAAGCCTTGCCGCCGTTGCCGTCGAAGGTGAGCGTGTACGAGTTCACCGACCAGTGCGCATACACGGTGGCGTTCGCCGCACCCATGGTCATGGTCGGGGCCACCTTCGTGCCGCCGTTCTTGGCGGTGTACCAGCCATCGAACGTGTAGCCGGTCCGGGTGGCGGTGGGCAGGGTGCCGTACTGGCTGCCGTACTGCACGGTCCTGGACGATTCGGAAGCCTTGCCGCCGTTGCCGTCGAACGCGAGTGCGTACGAGTTCACCGACCAGTGCGCATAAAGCGTGATATCGCCTGTTACGGTCTGGTTGAAGTCGTACTTCGATCCGCCGTCCCTGGCCGTGTACCAGCCCTGGAACGTGTAGCCGGTTCGTGTCGGATTGGCCGGCTGCGTGGCCTTGGACCCGTACTTCACCGACTGCGCCGGCACGGAGGAACCACCGTTCGAATCGAAAGCAACGGAGTAGGAACGGACCTTCCACTGTGCATACAGGGTTATATCTTGGGCAGCGAACTGGATGCTATCGTTCGGACGATATGCAGTGCCGGTGCCGTCAGCAGACGTGTTCCATCCAGTGAACGTATATCCTGTACGGCTAAAGCCCACGTCGGGAATGGTCGTGCTTTGCCCGACTACGCCTTGAATCGGTTTCATAGAGCCGGAAGTGGCTCCGTTTCCGGAGAAGGAGATGGTGGAAAGCGTAACCTTGATCTGCTTGGAGTAGCTGTAATCCTGGCGATTCACAGTGATGGTCGCCGTGCCAGGGGCTTTTGCCTGCAATGTGCCGTTATTGTCCACGCTGATGACCGAGGGGTTCGAGGATGTCCAAGTGCCGCGCAGCTCATAACGTCCGTTTGCATAGTTCAGTTTTACGGATGCGGTCTTGCTTGTTCCGGCAAGCATCGTATCGGGCGCGTTCCAAGTAACGCCTTGGGCCATATGCTCGTCGGACATATTCACTTCGAAAGTGAAGGTGCCGTCCAAATTCGTTGGCGAGCTACCTCCTAAAGCGGAGGCCGACGCTTCGCCGGCAAATGCTGTTCTGTAACGGGCTGCACTGCTGCCTGCGAAGCCGTAATACTGATACCCAGGATTGATGAGCTCCAGATAATGACCATACTGATCATGGGATTCGCCATTTATGAAGTGAATATAATCGTTTTTTTCACTTGCCCAAATATCAATGGCCGAGGCAATATCAGAGCCTCCCCAAGCAAGGATCTCGCCGGAAGAGGAATCCTCGCCCACAGTCGCTTCGAAGCATGAATTTCCGTCTGGACGTGTATGGGCAAGAGACGCGTCATAGGCTTCGATGGAACGCTGGATTGCGATTTTCTCAAGGGAATTCGACCATCCTGGAGATAAATACTGTTCTTGGGAGATATTCGAAGCCTTCAGATAGTCCGCTATTGAAACGTAATAGCTGTAGCCAGTTTCCGGGTTATAGTAGCTGACCTTGATTCGACTATCGTTGAGAGCGTCTCGACGCCATTGAACAACCTTTTTCAGTGCAGTCTGATATACGGAGGATTGACGAAGCGTATCAACGGCATACACGGTTGTGCCAGGGCCAAGATAGGTTCCCGTGACCGAGGAATTCTTGACTGATCCATCGGAAATATGGAAATATTCTTCAATGAGCGAGCTCAATGATTGTGATCCCGTTTCGCAGCCAACAAGATTGTTATCTTTATCGATCAGAACGATGAAAGGATAAGTTGCTCGATATGAGCCGGGATTGAATGTCTGATATGAATCCCAGGCAAAGTAGTAGTAATCATTGTTCGAGGTGTCGGCGGAAGAAGCAAATCTCACGTTGCTGGTTTCCTGCGAAGCATACCGGGAGAACGAGCTGCGATCACTGCTGTAATCGAGTGCAAAGAAACGAACGTCCTTGTAGAGTTTCTTTTTGGAAAGCTGAAGCGCTGAATTCACTGCTTGTTCCAAATAGTATTGGCCTGCCGGCGCGATGAGCGCTATACGATAGGTGTTCGCATACTCCTGATTCAGATGCGTGGTCGTACCGTCAAGATCATAAATCGGCAGATTCGTAGCTTTCGACGCAGCTCTGCTGGCCCTGACGGCCCTACGGCCGGGAATCGCCTTATCCAGTGTGGCGGTTTCCTTACTCTCATCCGTATTAGTGACTGCGCTATCGTCGGTGACGGCAGCCGTGCCGGTTTCTTCGGCATATGCGGCAGGGTTTATCAATGCCATTGATGCGACAATGGCACAGCATGTTATTACAGCTACAAGCCAACGCGGTAAATGCCGGGAATTGGTATGCATGTATTTCTCCCATCTTCTTTTACTGAAAAGAGTTTCTGCCCTTCTCAATATGCAATCTTACTTTCTTTGGATATACCGGATAAAAAAGTTTGTTGAGCCACAGCAGTAAATAGATGCTGCGTTGGGATACTGCACTGACATCCCTGTTTCCAATGCAACGGTTTGCAAAACAGCCCCTGCAAGGCCGTTCCATTTTGGAGCCGGCACATTGGTAAAGGTCGGTTGAAACCGGTAAAATATCCCGTAAGTTCGACTGAGATGTCGGATGAAGACGTTTGCAAGCTACCTGAGATTCTGGCGACTGGGAAGAGCACTATCGGAATCGTGGTTCGTGTTGAAGCGTCTGGTTGGTTGTATAAGGAGGAAGAGGGATATGGAATTTCCCCAGTATGGGCACGTCGGTCCGAGTCGACCACGCGCCCTTTCGGCTGTCATGGCCGTGATATGCAGCGTGGCCATGATCGCGGCCACATTCATCACCGCGCCATTCGCCATGGCCGATCAGGATGGCGGTATGCGCATCGAGATCGACGATTCCAAGTCGGTCGGCAACTGGAACATCTCCCAGAAAGGCCAGGTCGTCGATCTTGCCGTCGGGCAACGCGTGCAGCTCAGCGTATGGAACTATCAGGGCAGCGGGCAGAAGATCAAGTTCAACACCGTTCAGTGGTATATCAACGGTCAGCCGATTACCCTGGCCAAATACAATAGCGATTCGGGCCAATGGGACACGGTTCAGCGCGACACCGACGAACTCCACGCCGCTGTCGGTCTTACCGACGTCAACGGCGCTCTGACGGCTTTGCGCGAAGGCGAGGCCACGCTTACCGCAAAAGGTGCCATGAGCGGCGGCCCGGTCGAGACCGCAACCGCTCGGTTCAGGGTGCACAAGACCAAGTTCAAGCTCGTGCGCAGCTTGGATTCCAAGGAAGTCACGACCTCAGATACCACCCAACTCACCGCCGGCGAAGACATGAGGCTGAAGTACTATCCCACCTTCGATGGCGATGGCACGACAGCGCAGAACAAGAAGTACAGCTACGAGTTCTCCACGTCCATGTGGAACAATCCGAGCTCATATCAAAAGAAGGGCGGCGATGGCAGGTACTACACCATTCGTGCGGATGGATGGCGTTCGTCCGGCCCGGCATTCGACTTCAACGGCCAAGAGAATCCCATGACCAGCGAAGTAACGGTGCGCGCACTGGTCAAGGGGCAGGCCACGATCTCCGTCGGCGCTCTGTTCATATTCAGACATGATGTCGAAGTGACCAATCCGACCACCGGAAAGAAAACCTTCACACAGCAGACCGACGAGCTGGGAAGAGTCTCCGCTTCCACCAAGGTGGAGGCCGGCACGCCGAACGTCTCCGTGCAATACGGCTCGAATACCAGCCCCATCGAGGTTCGCAGCGGCAGCACCCTGAATCTGGGCGTGGGCGAGATCGTGCAGTTCAGCTATTCGATCGCCCCGCTGCACCCGGCGTACGCCACGCAGCATTCCGCGCATTGGGATTCCAATGACCGATCCGTGGCCACCATAGATTCTGACAATTCCCGCAAGCTCACCGCCGTCAATGCCGGCACCAGCTCCATCACCGCATCCATCGGCGGAGTGCTGTTCCCCTTCACCGCGTCGGTGAACGAGCCCAAACTGACCTTGAGCTACCAGGGCAAACTGGCGGTAGACGCCACGAACGGCACGATCGTGCTCACTGCAGGCGAATCCGCCGATCTGAACCTCGGCTACGCACCAAGGCATGACTACACGTCGTTGAATTCCGTCTCGTGGGCTTCGTCCGACGCCAGCGTGGCGACGGTGAACGCCACCTCGTCGGTGAGCGCTACCGGAACAACGCCCAAGACCACCATCACGGCCAAGACTCCCGGCACGGTGACCATTACCGGCGATCTTGCAGGGCGAACCGTGGAAACCACCGTCAAGGTGGTCGATGCCACGCTCGCCATCGTACGTGACACCCATCAGGACACGGCCGATCGCAGCGATGATACGCAGGTCTCCGTCACCGGCAAGACGGTGGAGGTGACGCCCGGCGAGAACTTCAGGCTGTACACCAAGATCACGCCGGCGCACGATTACGCAAGCTTCCCCAGCAGCGTGACCCGTACCGCCTGGTCCGAAGATGCGCACAATAGCGTCATCGACTTGCGTACGAGCGGCGACACCGCAACGATCTATGGTCTGAGCGCGCTCGGCCAGGCAAACGCCAAGGCGACAGTCACCGCCAGGGCCGGCGGCAAGGAGGTCACGACCACCGTCTCCGTGGTCAAGCCCCAGCTCAAGCTGACCACAACCGAACGCGATGCGCAGAACAACGACATCGTGAAGGACGTGACCGGCAAGGAGTTCCAGCTTGACCGCAACAAGTCCAAGCGGCTTACCGCGGTGGCGTCCCCGCTGCACAAGGATTACGCCAAGATGGACATGAGCAAGGTCGCATGGTCGTCCAACGTGCCGTCCGTCGCCTCCACGTCACGAACCAACGGAGAATACGTCGACGTGCAGGGCAAGGGCGAAGGCTCCACCGCGATCAACGCCTCCCTCGACAATGTGACCGCCAGCGCGACGGCGAAGGTCGTCATCCCGATCAGGTCCATACAGACCCCCACACCGGTTTCGACCTACGCGGGCAAAGCCCCGAACCTGCCCCAAACCGTGCATGTTACGTGGGATAACGGCAAGGAAACGGACGAAACCGTCAACTGGGACAAGGTGCAGGCCGATCAATACGCCAAAGCCGGCAGCTTCAGCGTCAACGGTACCGTGAAGGGCTATTCCGGAACCGTGCGCGTGACGGTGCGGGTGCTTGGCATGAGAAGCTACGATCCTGTCAACGTGGCCACCAAGACCGGCACCGCACCGACGCTCCCCGCCACCGTCAAGGTGACATGGACCGACGGCAACCAGACAACGGAGAAGGTGACCTGGGATTCCGTGGCGCTCAGTCAATACCGAAACCCCGGAACGTTCAAGGTCTACGGCAAGCTTGTCGGATCCGATATCCAGGTGTATGCCACGGTGACCGTGAGCGCGTACATCCTGACCTTCGATGCGAACGGCGGCTCGGTTTCGCCCCAGTCCCGCGGAGTGGCCTATGGCGAAAAGTACGGTGAACTGCCCGTCGCAACCCGTTCGGGGTATTCGTTCCTTGGATGGTATACCGCAAGATCCGGCGGTGAGCAGGTGACGAAGGACAACGTGATGGGTGCGGCCGACGTGACCGTATACGCCCATTGGAAGGTGAACATCACGTTCCGCGATGTGTCTTCGTCCACGCCTCATTCGGCGGATATCGCTTGGGCTGCCGAATCGGGCATCAGCACAGGTTGGGTCGAGTCGGACGGCACGCGCACGTTCCGCGGCATGGACACGGTCAAGCGTCAGGACATGGCCGCGTTCCTGCGCCGAGAGGCGATTCGCATGGGGGTCTCCGACGCGGCCGACTGGAAGCCTTCCGCCGGCGACTGGGCCAAGTTCCGCGACGTGAACCGCAGCACTCCGCACGCGGAGGACATCCTCTGGCTTGCCCATTCCGGCATCGCGCAGGGCTATCCGGACGGCACGTTCCGCGGCATGACGCCCGTGTACCGTCAGGACATGGCCGCGTTCCTGCATCGTCTCGCCTCCAAGGGAGGCAGGGGCAACGATGTGAGGCCGCGTGGTTTCCGCGACGTGACCAACGGCACCCCGCACGCGGACGATATCCGATGGCTGGGCGGTTCCGGCGTATCCACCGGCTATCCGGACGGCACCTACCGCGGCATGGTGAGCGTGTACCGCCAGGACATGGCCGCGTTCCTGCATCGTCTTGACTCACTGAACTGACGATTCTGCGCGAAACGGAACCCCGTTGAAGGAAACCTTCAGCGGGGTTCCGTTGTTTGACGGGCCTTGCATACGTCTTCCGGAATCGCTACCGTTTCAACAAGTCGTAGTATCCGATGGATCAGTTGGCATGAAATATCGGTGTGAGATAACAGCGATGGGGATAGAGATGAGAAAGAAGATGCTGTTGCGCCGGGTTTGCGCAATCGTGGCTGCCGTAGTGGCTTTGACTGCGTGCCCGTCCCCGTATGCTGCCTATGGATCTGAACGCCAGGATGCCGAGTATCCGGATGAACTGTTGCTTGGCGTCTTCACCCAGTCAAGGTTGGATTCGACCGACATGTTGTATGTGAGCCGCGATGGTGTGCATATGGAGTTCGCCGGTTCCGCATTCCGCGACAGCACCCCGGAATATGATTCGGTGGACGAGTCCGGTCGTGAGAGTGTTGACGGACAATTTACATTGGTGAACCCATCGATCATGTGGCATGGTGGACGCTTCTGGCTTTTGGGCAACCACCATAATTGCGATGTTGCCAATGCCGTTTGCCTTGTTGCATCAAGCAGTACGGATTTGCGAAGCTGGACGAAACAGACGATTATCCGCGTCCCTGTAGAGGGCGGCCTTCCTCCAAACAACGGTAAGGATTTCGACGCGGTTGCGGCCGATTGGGCAGAGGATCCTGCGACTCACAAGGTCTATGCCGTCGTCTCCTTGGGGAATTACGGTGCGTTTCACGGGAAGAAGGGTGATGATATGCGCCCGTATCTTATTCCTTTCACGGCATTGCAAGCGAATAACGTAGTTCTCTCTAAGGCGATGCGTATTCATCTACCGTATAAGGATGACCACGATCGGATTGACGGAAGCCTTTATTTTGAAAACGGAAAGGTCTTCTACTCCGTCAAGCGGGATGGCGTCAATAACGAGTTGTGGAGCATAGGCGATCTTAGGCAAAGCGGCGACGCATCGAAATGGACGCGGATCGGCTCGGATCTGGCCCTGTATCACGAGGCTCCAAGCTTGACTTATTTCCATGGCCGCTATAGGTACTATTTTGACCGGCTGAGCGTATATCCGTCCGGGCGATCGGCGAAGAAGATGACGGGCACGTATGTCATGTCATCCAAATCACTGTCGGAAGGCTGGAGCGGTCTGCAGCAGCTTATCGCATATAACTCCGAAGGCACCGTTCTGTCGAAGTACGAGCAGGGTGCCGCGAATACAACCGATGGGCCCAGGCACGGTACAGTGATCACGCTTCGTGATCCGCGTGCCATTCGTATCGCTATGAAAGCGAGGAATTCACATTCTTGGTCGGGGTCTATGCCGGAAGATACCGAATTCAACGATGTGTATGCCCGTTCACATGTGTTGGGAGATACCGATACGGTTGCCACCCCGCATGATGGTGATATCGTATGGCTCGCCGATAAGCGTATTTCCATGGGATACGGTGATGGGTCATTTCGGCCTGATGCAAGGATCAAGCGTCAGGATATGGCTGCATTCCTGCGTCGTGAGGCGGTATTGCGTGGTATCGGTGATGCCGCTTCCTGGAAGCCCGGCGAAAAGGATTGGGCGGCGTTCTCCGATGTCGACCGGCATACCCCGCATGCCGAGGACATATTGTGGCTTGCCCATACGGGCATCAGCACCGGTTGGCGAGAGAACGATGGCTCCTATACGTTCCGTGGAACGAACGCGGTGAAGCGTCAGGATATGGCCGCTTTTCTGCATCGTCTGGCAGTCGGGGGAAGCGTTACCACCAGTGGCGCTGCATCGAACATCGTTTTCACGGATGTAAAGGATTCGACTCCGCATGCCAAGGATGTCCGCTGGCTTGGTGCTGTTGGCATTAGCCAGGGGTACAGGAATTCTGATGGGAGTTGGCGTTTCGGCGGTACAGCTTCGGTGCTTCGCCAGGATATGGCTGCTTTTCTGCATCGGCTGGACGGTCTGTTCGCTTCCTGAGCGAACGGTGATCTCGCACGGTGCGACGGGCGAAGACGAGTCGTTACCTGTGCCGAGTGCAAGGGAGCTGATGGTAGGCTGGGCTAAAGTCAGAGGATTTCTAGTTAGAAGGTGCCACTATGCTCGTTGACTTGAGTCGCCCAGTATGGAAGCCGTCTCTTGCTTCGTGCGCGATTTTGCCGCTTTTTGTAAAATCGCCTTCATACTCTGGGGTCGGAGCGGATTCCCTGACTATCGGCTCGCATAGTTATGCGGATTTCATGACATACTTCGGGGCGTTCTCGCTTAAGAAATGGCGTCTGTATACAGGGGTCGGTGATCTCATGCCGGTATTGGTGCTTGAATCCAGCTCTCCGGTGCATATCACTTTGACCGAAATGCTGTATCGCCGACTCGAGAAACGGGTCATCCGCGAAGTCGATGATGCGCCTTTGCGCACCCAGGACGGCTGGTATCGCTACGTGGTGAGTTATCCGGAAGGGCTTGATGCCCAGCTGGTTGCGTTCACGGTGACAACGGGTGATGCCTCTGCTTCGTTGCGAAACGTCTCATATTGCGCGGACGTGCCGAAGCGCCGCGATGTCCGCATCGAGATAGCGACGACTACCTATCTCAAGGAGCAGCAGGTCACGAATAACATTGACATGATCCGCAGGGAACTCTTGGAACAAGAGGAGTGGAGGGATCGTTTCCATCTGACCGTGGTGGACAACGGACGTACGTTGCCCGATTCGGTATGTGCCGGGAACCCGGCTATAACGCTCATTCCAAACGGAAATGTGGGCGGCGCCGGCGGATTCGCCGCAGGAATGATGCATGCTGTGGAATCCGGATGGGCCACGCACGTCCTCCTCATGGACGACGACGTTACCGTATGCCCCGAGTCGTTCAAGCGTTCGCTGAGATTGCTGGAATACGCCAGCGACGAGTATGCGACGGCGACGATTGCCGGAGCCATGCTGTCCACAGCGAATTTCGAGATGCAGCAGGAAGACATCGGTGTGATAAGGCCAGAGCGAAGCCTCAGGCCGTTCAAGCCGCGGCTCATTATGGATCGGGAATACGATATTACGTTTAACGAGGAGCTCATCCCCGCATCAGGCACCGAAGGACTGTACTCCGCATGGTGGTACTCCTGTTTCCCGGTACAGCGCATAAAGGAGAATGGTCTGCCGATTCCTCTGTTCTACCGCAGGGATGATGTGGAATATGCGACCCGAATCCAGGAAAAGGAACCTCTCAAATTCATCACGTTGAACGGTGTCTGCGTATGGCATGACGCATTCGATCTGCGTTGGAATGCCGCCGTAGAGGTTTATCTGGCTACGCGTAACATGCTTATTCAGGAGGCCTTCACGCCCGATGCCGGCTATAGCATGCCGGCCATGATTCAGCTTATGCGGGACAATCTGATTAAGCATGGCAGACGTTTCGACTACGCTTCCATGGAACTGACCTGCGACGCCATCGAGGATTACCTCAAGGGCCCTGAATATTACCGTCATCCCGTTGGCGAAAAGCTATTCAAGCAGGCACGTGCCAAGGCCGAGAAACTGCAACCGTTGGCTCAGGTTCCTGGGGCGCCCGACGCCATCGATATTTTCGAACTTGAACAGACCGCCAATGATGAGAATGTCGTTCCCGAAGTCGTAGAGCCAGTCGAGACGGGAAACGGGGGCATCGTCCGCCGCATCGCGCGCAGAATCACAAGAAGCGTGCGACCGCAGAAGACGGAGACAGCGCCCAGGCAGGAAAGCTTCGACCGCAACAAAATGGTGATCATCCCCAACGATGGGTGGTGCCGACCATGGCGGATCATGCAGCATGCAGGCAAGGCGCTCGCCGTTGATACGACCGGCCAGCATGCGGTGATGCGCGTGCGCGATGACCAGCGAAACGCGGAATTGAGAAATCGTTTTGAGCATTTGGCACAGCAGTTGTCGGAAGACACCACGGTTCGTCAGGCGTACCGGGATAGCCGCGAGGAGATGACATCCTTCGAATTCTGGCACGGATATCTTGAGGAAGCAAAGCGATGAGGTCGATACTGCGCTCCTTGCATATCCATGCAAGGAAGGACACGGAAGATTCTCGCCAGGAACAGACCCCGAAGGCGTTTTATCTGATTGCCGAGCCGGGGTACCCGAACTACGGTGATGAATTGATTGCCGGCGAATGGCTTTCCTTGCTTGGAAAGTACTATCCGGAGATTCCGGTTGTAGTGGACTGTGCCCGGCCTGGGCCTGCTGCCGTGATTCTGAAGGATAAGCACCCGCACGCCATCTTTACGGATACGCTACGTAGGTTAGGTACTGAGAATCCATTCCCCTACGACGGTCCGATCGATGATATAGCCGGTTTCGTCGGTGAGGCGTTGAACGATGAAGGCATCGCGCCGAACTATGCAAGTGGTATCAGATTGCTGCAGCATGGTGTGCAAAGTATCCATATGCTTGGCGGTGGCTATATGCGGGGGGATTGGACCTGTAATTTGTCCCGTCTGGCCGTTGGGCCGTGGGCACATGAACGGAAAATACCGGTGGCTGCAACCGGGTTGGGCTTGATGCCTATCGAGGGGGACTCCCTCAGATTCGCACAGCAGGCGGCCATGTCATTCGATGTCTTTACCGTACGTGATGTCCCGACCCGGACCGCCTTGCTGGGAGGTTCCACGGTCGATGCGGCGAATACCGTGAAAGTGGCTCCGGACGATTGTTTCGTCAATGGTTTGGAAGATTGCTATGCCTCCCCCGAGGGACTGCCGGACGTGATGGTATGCGTCCAATCTGATTTCGTAACAGAGCAGCAGGCCCTTTTCGAGCAGGTCAGACGTACCTTGGAATGCTGGGGTGTGGAAAAGGATGCTGCCATAGGTGTGGTGGAATGCAACCCGCGCATCGATTATCCGGTACTTCCTTATCTGTCGGAACATGGTTATTCCAATCTTCGGTTCTTCCCGATCATTGATGTATTGGAAAAGGGCTTCCCCGCACGTGCTGGGCAACGATGGTTGTCCACGCGGTACCATCCGCACATTCTTGCGGCTGCAAAGGGATGTTCGGGATCATTCATATCGGTCGATTCCGGCTATTACGACGTCAAGCATGATGCTGTTATACGGATGGGCTCCCATTGGACCAGAAACACGATAGGGGAGAAGCCCGCGGCTCCTGGTGCCGGATTTGAGCAAAATGGCTTGGTCAAGGAACATTCCGCTGAAATCAGGCGGAACATCCATGCCCTATACCCTCGGATTCCTGTGAACGGTGCATAAAGGTTCCGACTCGGCATGGAACCGGTGGGTGGTTTAGGTGGGCTTGTACAGTTGTTCCTGTTACATTGGGAAGTTGACGTTTTGAAACAAGGATGAGGTGGTAGGCGGATGCCGACTATGAAATTTGCAAATATCCTTCTGGAGACGAACCCTCGCTCTGTCGCTTACCCGGCGCTGTACTGCCGCTCCGATCAGCCGGTTGTCTTCGACGAGCAGCTTGGCGAGTGGAAGATGTTCAATGCGGGAACCTTCGACTTCAGCACGTATTTCAATTCCTTGTCCGTAATGAAGCTGCGGAAGTACACGCGTGCGACGAGCTTCATGCTGCATCTTGAGCTTAAGGGCGCTGCCTGCGAGGTGCAGCAGACCATGGGTGACGCTTTCGCGCATGATCCGCTGCCCGTCGAAGGGGCTTCGAAGACGCTGAGCGCTTCCGACGACTGGCAGGTTGTTGATCTGCCGCTCACCATCACCGATGACATGGTGATTGTCGGCTTCCTCATCAAGGCGGAGGGTGCGGTCGCCATCCGTAACAGCTACTACGAGCTTGGCATCGATGGTGAGCTGAACGACGTTGAGCTGGTGCTGTCCACCACCACCTTCAAGAAGGAAGCGTTCATCGAACGCAACATTGGCCTGGTTAAGGATCAGATCATCAACTCCGGTGATCCGATCGCCGACCACTTCCATATGTATGTGATCGATAATGGCCGCACTCTTGACGCCGAGAAGCTGAGCGGAAATCGCGTTCAGGTCGTGCCGAACGACAACGTCGGTGGTGCCGGCGGCTTTACCCGTGGCATGATCACCGCCATGGAACAGGATCCGAAGGCCACGAACATCCTGCTTATGGACGATGACGTCGCGGTCTCCCCGGAAAGCATCAAGCGTACCTATAACCTGCTGCGTATTCTCAAGCCCGAGCACCGCAATGACATGATCAGCGGCGCGATGCTGAACTACGAGATCGGCGAGGATCAGTGGGAAGACATCGGCAACATGACCCAGCAGGGCACCTTTGCCGGTTGCAAGCCGCCGCTGCGTCTGACCCTGTTCGAAGATCTGGTGTACAACGAGATGTACACGCCGACCAAGTGGCAGCGGAACAACATGTATGCCGCATGGTGGTACTGCTGCATTCCGATTTCCGTGATCGAGAAGAACGGTCTGCCCCTTCCCGTGTTTGTCCGTTGCGACGATGCCGAGTACGGCATTCGCTGCAAGACCGGATTCATCACCATGAATAGCCTGTGCGTATGGCACATGTCGTTCTTCGAGCGCTATAACGCGGCGGTGGAACGCTACCAGACCACCCGTAACACGATGATCGCGCAGGCGACGTGCGGCATGGCCCCGAAGGCCGACTTCATGTATGAGCTGCACAACAACATCCGTCTGGAGCTGAAGAAATTCGGTTACGCCAATGCCGAGCTGTGTCTTGATGCCTTTGAGGACTTCCTGAAGGGCCCTGAATTCATCAAGAAGTCCGGCCAGGCGGAGAAGAGCTTCATGGCTGCGAATCGCAACAAGGAGCAGCTTGTGGACTTCGTGACTCTCCAGTCCCAGATCGACGCCGATGCCGAACTGGACGGTCTGCGTATCAAGGACATCGATCGCCAGCTAATCGATGGGGATAAGCCGCGTAGTATGCCTGAGCGATTGGAAGACCTCATCACTGACAACAACCAGCGCTTTTTCAAGAAGGACGGCACCGGCTATGCCGTCATCCCGCTGCAGGGATGGCTGTACCCGGCCGGCGCGATCCGTGGCAAGCACAAGCTTGTTGTTCTCGATTGGTACAACCGCAAGGGCATCATCCGCACCAAGGATGTGAAGCGTTACCAGGAGATCAAGAAGCGCTATGCAAGGGATCTCAAGTACTACAAGGCGAATATCGAGCGTCTGCGTAAGGAATACGCCGCCGCCCGCAAGGAGCTGACCTCGGTGAAATACTGGAAGCATTACCTCAAGATGGACTGATAACGGGCACTTGTGCTGTGCAGGAACTTGAATGTTCAAGAACCTGCACAGCATTTTCGTTTAAAGGCAACTGAAATGCCTGGAAATGGGAACGGCTTTACCCGCCAAGTGATGCCGATTTGTTGCTCCCCATCCCCAATGGAATGGGCACTGATAAGATACTGCCTGTGAAACAGTTGGCGAAAAATATAAAAAACAGGTACGGGTATGCGTGGACCGTGCTGCGGGGTCTAGTAAAAACAGATTTCAAGCTACGTTACCAGGGGTCTTTTCTGGGAATCGCCTGGTCGGTTCTGAAACCGTTGATGATGTTCTGCGTGATGTACGTGGTCTTCGGCAAGTTCCTGCGCATGTCTGATGGAACCTCCACATATCCTGTGGTGCTGCTGCTGGGCATCAGCTCGTGGCAGTTCGTCACCGAATCCACCAACGTGGGGTTGCGTTCTGTTGTCGATCGTGGCGATCTGCTGCGAAAGATCCATTTCCCCAACTACATCGTGGTGGTTTCTGCGACAGTTGGCGCATTGATCAGCTACGCCATCAATCTGGTGGTTGTATTTGTCTTCGCACTCATCGCACGCGTGAAATTCACCTGGCGCGTCATCCTGCTGCCGTTCAGCATCGTAGAGCTGTATGCCATCACGCTGGCCCTGACGCTACTTATGGCGACGATGTACGTCTACTTCCGCGATATCGCGCATATCTGGGAAGTGCTTCAGCAGCTGGTGTTCTACGGCATGCCTATCATCTATCCGCTGACCTATGTGACCAACCGCGGTGGTTGGATCGCCGATGTGGCACGTCTTGAATTGCTGAATCCTTTTGCACAGACCATTCAGGATATTCGGCATAACTTCATTGCGCCGGAAACGCAGCCGACGATCTGGAACCAGTTCTCTAATTGGGGCGTCTGGCTTTTCCCCCTGGTTCTTACGGCCGTTCTGCTTTGGCTCGGCATTTATCTGTTCCGTCGTAATAGCCGTAAATTCGCGGAGGTCATGTGATGTCTGAAAAAAACGAGTCGGTAGAATTCGATTATTCCAAGAAGCCGGTTGTCCTTTCAGCGACGCATGTTTCCAAGAGCTTCAAATTGCCGACGGAACAGGCGACTGGTTTGAAGCAGGCCGTCATCAACTGGACCAGGGGCATCAAGGGCTATAAAAAGCAGACGGTGCTCAAGGATGTCAGCTTCGAAGTGCATCAGGGAGAGTTCTTCGGCATTGTCGGGCGCAATGGTGGCGGCAAGTCGACGTTGCTGAAGCTGATTTCCCAGATCTATTACCCCGACGAAGGCGAAATCCAGGTTCATGGCAAACTGGTGCCGTTCATCGAACTTGGCGTCGGTTTCAATCCGGAACTGACCGGTCGAGAGAACGTATACCTCAACGGGGCTTTGCTGGGCTTCACCAGGGAACAGGTCGACGCGATGTACGACGATATCGTCGAATTCGCCGAGCTTGACGAGTTCATGGATCAGAAGCTCAAGAACTACTCATCCGGCATGCAGGTTCGTCTTGCTTTTTCCGTGGCGATCAAGGCCCAGGGAGATATTCTGGTCCTTGACGAGGTTTTGGCCGTCGGCGATGAGGCTTTCCAGCGGAAGTGCAACGACTATTTCACGGAAATCAAGAAGGATCCGACGAAGACCGTGATTCTGGTCACGCATGACATGAGCGCCGTCAAGCGGTATTGCACTCGCGCCATGTTCATCCAGGATGGTGTGGTCGCCGCGATCGGCGATCGCGAGACGGTCGCCGAGAAGTACACCCTCGCCAATCTTGAAGCGGAAGAGAAGAAGCAGGAAAAGCGCAAGAAGGTCATTGCCGAAAATAAGGATGAATATCCCAATGGCTTGAATGCCCGCTGCCCGCTGCTGCGGACGTATGGCGTCTCGCCGCTGATTCTGAAGAGCTCCGATACGTTCAAGTTTGCCGTCGAGTACCAGTACGACGAGCCTGGGGATTTCTATCTGGCCATTGCATTGCATGATGTCCGGCGCGGAGGCATCACCTACGATACCGGCGCCAAGACCATCAAAATGGAAAAGCATGGACACCAGACGGTGTACTTCGAGATGCCTCTGAATCTGTTCAACGATGGCGAGTTCCGTCTAATCACGTCGCTGCGCACTCCTACGCCCGGTGACGATGCCATGACGGATGCGGTGGCGGTGGCATTGGACGAAAATGCTTGCACATTCGTGATCCGTGATGCGCGTAACCGAAATTACGCCTTGCTTAGCGACAGGGCGATGACGATTACGCAGATCGATAAGCCGGAACAGTAAAGCCGGCTGCTCCTCACGGAGTTTCTGGAGGGGGGGTATGTGCCAGATAGGGGGGCGTATACCCTCTCCCCATTGGTAATGGGCACAGATTCCTCAAGACATGCCTGTGTCGCTACGCTATCCAGCCTAAGTTGTACCCTTTTACAAAAGGTGATTTGGCATAGAGTGGCAAGTCATCTTTTTTCATGAGCATATAGGGGGTTCTTTTATGTGCTCGAAGGAAAACGAAGCGTAGGAGAAAAGAAGATGAGACGGAAATATCTTGCGTCCCTGCTGGCTGTTGCCATGCTCGCGGCGGGTGTTCCCTGTGCGCAGGCGGAAGAGCTGGATGCGAACACTGCGGACGTTACCGACAGCCAGACAATTCAGGGAGAAGCTCAGAATGCTGACTCCTCCAATGAAGCCGACGATGCGCTGAGCGCATCGTCGGATGACCAGGTCTCCGGTCGAACGGTTGAGAACATCGATAAGGGCTGGACGTTCTCCAGGGGAGACGCCAGCGTGGATGGATGGACATTCCCCACCGGCGCTTCCGAGGGGACCATCGATCTGCCGCATTCGTGGGACTATGCGCATCCTACAATGTCGTACATTCCCCAGTTCAATCAGAAGACCGTCACGTACAGCAAGCAGCTTGATGTCGCCAAGTACCATGGCAAGAACCTGTTCATCAAGTTCTACGGTTCCAACAAGAACACCACGGTGAAATCGATGGGCAGGAAGTGGGTACCCACGTCGGTGGCTATTCCGCCTTCGTCTTCGACCTGACCAAGTACGTGCAGGACAAGGATTCCGTCGCTCTTACCGTCAACGTGACCAATGTCGATACGGTTTCCATCCCGATCAATGTCGATTACACGCAGTTCTCGGGAATCTACCGTGACGTGGAACTCATCGCCCTGCCCAACCAGTACATTTCGACTGAGAACAAGGGCAGCTCCGGCGTCTTCGTGGACTATAAGCTCAACGGCAACAATGCGGCCGTGAATACGCGAGTGGATGTTACGAACAAGGCTGCGGAAGCTGCGAACCTCGTGCTGAAAACGTCCATTTCCGATAATGCCGGAAATGTTGTGAGCGAGACGAGCTCCAACATTCAGGTCAATGCCGGAGCCGAAGCCTCCGAACAGAAGCTGGATCAGCAGGTCGCCAACGTGCATCGTTGGAACGGTCGTTCCGATCCCTACCTGTATACGATGAACGTCTCCCTGCAGGATGCTGCAGGACATGTGCTGGATACGGAAAGCACGAAGATCGGTTTCCGTACGTTCAACGTTTCCAATGGCAAGGCCTATCTGAACGGCAAGCAGATCGAAATTCATGGCGTGGGCTACCACCAGGATCGTGAGGGTGTGGGTAACGCCGTCTCCCGTGATCAGATGGCCCAGGACATCGACACCATGCTCGACATGGGCGTGAACGCTGTTCGTACGTCCCATTATCCGCATGATCCCGCCTTCTACGAGATGGCCGATGAAAAGGGCCTGCTGGTATATTGCGAGATCCCGTACTACCTGATCTACTCGAAGGCCGATTCCTACAAGAACTCGATTACGAACCAGCTTTCGGAGATGATCCGTCAGGGCTACAACTATCCCTCCATCGTCATGTGGGGTGTGCAGAACGAAGTGCGCTATAGTAAGGATTTCGCGAGATACGGAGAGGACTTCAAGGTAACGGAGGCCGAGCTTGTCGCGTTTAACTCCGCATTGGTTGATCTGGCTCACCAGGAAGATCCCAACCGCCTGATCGTGCAGGCGAACATCGATGGCGCTGATGCGGTCAACACCTCTGCAAAATGGAGCTCCAAGATTGATCTCACCGGTATGAACCTTTATGTCGGTTTCAAGAGCGCAGTGAAGAGCGCTGACGCCGAGGGGCACAAGAAGCTTGTTGAATCGTTGACCACCAAGATGAACAAGTATCAGCAGGTTCTGGGTGCCGATTCGATGATGCTTTCTGAATACGGTGCCGGTGCCAACATCGACCAGCACACGGAAGTGGACGGCTCCTTCTCCTGGAATGGTGCCGAAGACGCGAACGGCGACAAGCACTACGAGGAATACCAGTCCTACCTGCTCGAAGCGTACTGGGATTACATCCAGCACAGCAATAACGTGGCCGCAAGCTTCGTCTGGAACATGTTCGACTTCTCGTCGTACCGCAATTCCGGTGGCAAGGAACGTCTCAACACCAAGGGTCTGCTTTGCTACGACCATGTGACGAAGAAGGACGCCTACTACTTCTTCAAGGCGAACTGGAACAAGAACGACAAGTTCGTGTACCTTACCAGCAAGCGGTTCATCCAGAGGAACAAGCCCACCCAGCAGATCAAGGCGTATTCGAACTGCAACAAGGCCGAGCTGTTCCTTAACGGCAAGTCCCTGGGCGAGGGCAAGAAGCAGCAGGATGGCGTGTTCGTCTGGGACAACGTGAAGCTTGCCGCCCAAACCGAGAACTCCCTCAAGGTCGTTGCCCATAACGGTTCCAAGACCTACGAGGACGCCGTTGACGGCGTGACCTATGGTATGCAGTTCGAGGACGTGAATGAGAACACGCCTCACTCCGAGGACATTCAGTGGCTCGCCGACAACGGCATCACCGAAGGCTGGGTTGACGGTAACGGCAAGCGCACGTTCCGCGGCATGGACACGGTGAAGCGCCAGGATATGGCCGCCTTCCTCTACCGTCTTGCGGGTTCCCCGGCCTACACGCCGAGCGCATCCGACAAGAACCGCTTCACGGACGTTACCGAAGACACCCCGCACGCCAAGGAAATCTGGTGGCTTGGCGCCAACGGCATCGCCGAGGGTTGGGACGATGGTTCCTTCCGCGGCATGAATACGGTGAAGCGTCAGGATATGGCCGCCTTCCTGAAGAGGCTGGCCATCAAGAACCTTGGCGTCAAGGATTCCGCCTACAACAGGAACCCGTTTGCCGATGTGAACAAGCGCACTCCGCACTACAAGGATATTCTCTGGATGGCCGGAACCGGTATCAGCGAAGGCTGGACCGAGGCTAATGGCACGAAGACCTATCGTGGCATGTCGGACGTGGTCCGCCAGGATATGGCCGCCTTCCTGCATCGTCTTGGGAACTACGCCAACACCGGTAGCGTGAAGAGCTGACGCCGCTTGCAAGCGCTGAATGATGGTTCAGGCATTCAGCGTTGCCCATGCGAGTAATGGCGGATGATAGGAAACCGCGTTTTTGCTATCGAGTCAACGTATTCGGCTCGATGGCAAAAACGCGGTTTTCCATGTGCGGAACCTCGGACCGGATTGGCGACTATGCGGTTGCAATGCTTTGGTGGGTGTGCCGTGTGGATTGGCAGTCTATCCTTGAAAGAGCAAGTGTATCTTCAAAGAAGAGAAGTGAAGATGAGAAGGAAAATACAGAGTTGCATCGCGCTGTTAGGCGCTTTATCCATGGCGGCTTCGTTCGGAGTCCAGGCTGCGTCCGCTGCCGAAACGGATTACCCGGATATGGAGGTCGGTGTCTTCTGGAACAGCGATTCGGATCGTTCCGATACGGTGTACATGTCGTACAATGGCGCTGATTTCCAGCAGATCAGCACGGCATATAAGGCCGACGGCAACGGCAGCGCGCACGTTTCCGGCAAGCCGAGCTACGTCAACGCCATTCATGATCCGAGCATCACCTATAAAGACGGTACGTTCTGGATTCTTGGTGGCTATGTGCAGAAGCAGCAGAATCTGGGATGGCGCTTTACCCCGATGATGGGGTATTCCAAGGATCTGGTGAACTGGAGCTACCCCAACAGCGGCAGCCCAACGAACCTGGCCCCCTCGGTAATGCCGTATACCAATGGTCTTAAGGATGGCCAGTATGATTCCGCAGGAACCGATGGATTCGTTGACAGCCATGGCGATATGTGGATTGTGACCACTCTCGGATACTATGGCGACTTCCACGGCAATGCGCAGAAGGATTACATGTATCCCTACATCGTCAAGGTGTCGGGATTGCAGCCTGGAGCGGACCCCGCAGTCGATCCGGGAGCACAGCCGAAGCTGAGCTACGGCAGCTTGAATCCGATCAAGCTTCCCGATACGAAGACCAGCAATTGGCTTGACCCGTCGCTGTTTGAAAAGGACGGCGTGTACTACCTCAGCATCAAGAAGAACGGCGTCACCAATCAGATCTATTCCATCGGTGACCTGTCTCAGGCGGGGAATCCTAAGGCTTGGAGTTTGGTGAACGACAATGTCGTGACCGGTTATGAGGGCCCATCTCTGACGTACTACAACGGACAGTATTTCTTCTACACTGATAAGCTCAAGGACTATCCGTACGGCAAATCCGACGGAACTGCCGGCACCTTCGTCACGCAGTCGTCCAGCCTAAAAACCGGATGGCACAACACGCGTCGTATCACCACGACCAACGTCGACGGGCGCAGTATCCCCAACAGGCACGGAACAGTGATAACCGTCACGGATCCGACTGCAAAGAAAATCGTCTGGAATGCGAGAATCCGTGCGGGATATGGCGAGTATCGCCCAGGAGCCAACGGTTGGGTGACGGAAAACGGCAAGCGCTACTGGTATGACAATGGCGTGAAGGCGGTTTCCAAAGAGGTATACGATCCTGCAAGCGACGCCTGGTACTGGTTCGATAAGGATGGCTCGCTTGCCGTGAATAAGGATGTCTATATCCCCGCCGGAAACAAGTGGGTCCGGTACGACAAGAACGGCCATATGGTCAAAGGCGAGGACTACCGGAACGGCGGCTGGTATTACTTCGACACGACCACCGGCGCAATGACCAAGGGAATGAAACATATCTCCTCCAATGGCGGCAAGTGGGTGTATTACGACTGGACGACCGGCAAGATGGCGCATGGCGAGCAGTATGTGAACTATGACGCGCAGCATACCGGCTGGTACCTGTTCGATCAGCACACCGGTGCCATGTTCCACGGCGATACGTACGTTCGCTCCAACGGAGGCAAGTGGGTTCGCTACGACTTCACTACCGGAAAAATGGTCAAGGGCTTGGACCGTCATGACAACTCGTGGTATTACTTCGACAAGACCACGGGAGCCATGCAGAAGGGCCGTGTCTGGGTTCCCGAATGGAACGCCTGGCACTGGTTCGACCAGACCACTGGACGTGGCTGAGTCTTTGGACATGAGATAAACTGGTTTTGATGCGATTGCTGGTTGATCGCATCAAAACCGGTTTTTTTATTGAGGGTAGGGGGATATGACTTGCCGCAGCATTATTCGGGGAAACATCGACGTGACCTGAAGCATGCGGAATTTCATGTCTCCGGTTATGTCCCTCTGCTGTATTGGGTTGGTGCGGTTGTATCCGGGTGCATTCTCATTTTCTATGGCAAACAGCATTGTTTCAACGATGTCATGGCACATTGGGCGCGTATTCTGCAAATCAGAGCAGGAAATATAATTCCGGTTTTTTCTGATGAATATCCCGATTGGATGATCTATCGCAATCACGGGGAAATAATAACGTTCAATAACACTGCGGTTAATGCTCCTTTCGTGTATTTCCCCAGCCTCCTTGTGCGCGGAGATTTTTCGTATCGAGCGTGGCGACGTTGATTTGCTCGGCCACTATTATCGCTGTGGCGATATGGGTTGCTAAATCCTATGCCAATATCATTCTGGCTATAGCGATTCTTCCGACCACATTTTTCTCAATGATATTTCCGACGGCCGATGCCATCACCAATAGCTACTGTCTGCTGTTCATTGCGGTTATTCTGGGCTTGTATCAGCGGGAGAGCTCTCTGCGATACAGGCATATCGTTCTGCTCTGCGTGATGGGAGTTCTGCTCGGTCAGGTCAAGATCACCTGCTCCATCATCGCGCTATTCGTATTGTTCTTGCTTCCCAAGGCTCAGGGGTATGTGAAGAAGATCGCCCTGATGCTTCCTGTTCTCGCTGCTTTTATCTCCATGTGGCTCTGGCGCGTGAGGACTTCACAGATAGCGGTTGCGCCAAATCGTGTTTCGCTGGAGAAAACGCATGAACTTGAGGGGCAGCTACTGCAATCTCCCTGGAAGATATTTCCGCTCATTGGCCGATCATTGTTTGAGCCTATGGATTTTGATACTGAGAAAATCAATGGGCAATTAGTGAATCCGAGAAGAAATCTTCAGTTCTTTACGGGAACGGAAGAAGTTCAATTGCCTTTAATTGTTATGGCGCCAGTGCTTATCGCTATTATGGTGCTTTTGATTGTGCATATGAGCTATAAATCTATAAATAAATTACAGGTTGGATTAGTAGCACTAATTATAGTTTTATATTACGTATTGTCGTGTGTGGCAATGTCGATCACATGGGTTGGGAATATAGATGTATACGCATCGGGATTGCAAAACAGGTATTTTATACCGGTATTGCCGCTTGCTGCACTGTTGATTCCCAATTTTATTAGGAGTGAACATATCAATCGCAGAACATTAGCTATTTCCGTAGCAGTGCTAACGCTGTTTTCATATATCGCTATAGTGGTCACATATGTAATTCAATGGAAATGATTTTTGGAGGGAACAGAGAAATCTCCGTTCCCTCCAAAAATCTAGTGGCTGTTATCTACTTGGCGTACCAGTGAGGGGTCTTGTTTCCGTTACGGCATTCACAGACGATAATCGTGCCGTCACCGTCGACGCGCTGCTGGCCCTTCTCGCTGTTCTTGCAGAATCGACCGCGGATGTTCTCTCCTCCAGTGTTTCCAGGCTTGGTGGTGTTGCCTGAATCCTTGCTGACATAGCGGCCGGTGACGGAATCAAAGGTCGCATACGAGTTCCATTCCGGCACCCACACACGGCCATGCGCCATGGCGCCAGTGGTCTTGTCGAAGTAATAGTAGGCGCCATCCTGATAATGTAGGCCCTTGACCATCTTTCCCGTCACCCGGTCATAGCGGACCCATTTGCCGCCATTGGACCGGATATAGGTATCGCCGTGGTACATGGCACCGGTGTGCTGATCGAACAGGTACCAGCCGGTATGCTGCGCGTCATAGTTCACATACTGCTCACCATGCGCCATCTTGCCGGTCGTCCAGTCGTAATACACCCACTTGCCACCGTTGGAACCGATGTATTTCATGCCTTTGGCCATGGCGCCGGTTGTCTTGTCGAAGTAGTACCAGCCGCCGTACCGGCAATCCTCGCCCTTGACCATATGACCGTTCGAATCGTAGCGGACCCACTTGCCGCCGTTGGAACGCAGATAGACGTCCTTGTCGTGCGCCATCGTTCCGTCGGCGTCGAGCCAGTACCAGGCGTTGGTGCCCGGATCATAGATTTCCTTTGAACGGGCCATGGTACCGGAATCGAACCAGTAATGTTCGCCGTTCTGAACGACCCAGCCGGTGTAGTCGGAACTCGGCGGCTCGACATATTCCTCTGCATTGGCCGGGGCGACCGGCAAGGCGAACATGGAAAGAGCCGCAGCCGCGGCAACGGCGTTTCGAATAATCTTCTTCCTGAGAATCATGACCATCATCTCCTTTGTGCTGGTATGACAATAAGATACTTTCGATTTTAGGTCGGAATATCGGGAAGGCGTGGATAGCATGACCTTTCTCGAAGAATTCCGCGTGCCGACTATACGCATGCGGATTGTCTAAAGTGTGATGCACCCACTACGATGAGTGGGTGAACGAAAACGGCGATAGGAGAGGAAGCATGAATCAGGAGGCTTCTATGAAGAATGCCGAATCAGGCAGCACTTGGGAAACGGTTATGCGTGTCGTATACCCGGTCAAGGATGCCGAGCAGACCCTCCCGTTGTATGCGATCGATTGGACCCGTCCGCACGTTGCGGAAACCACATTGGATTCCCGCATCGATATGCGTCGTTTGGAATTCGGATCCATGAACCAGTCCACATTGCAGCGCATGCTCCGCCATGCCGGCTCGTCCACCGGCGTCTCCTGCGATTCGTTCGAAATCAAAGGGCGTTCCGCCATGGCCTTGAAGAATCGTGGTCATATGTCCGGATGCACGTTCTTCAATGCGTTCCCTGCGGCTTATTGGCGTCGCTGGACCAGTGTGAAAACCGTGCGATTCGAAGCGACCGTTCAGGGAAACGCCAAAATCAGCGTATTCCGCTCCACAGGTCGTGGACTGATCTACCCGGTCGCGACGAAGACAACGGCTTCGGAGGCCGAAACCCGTATATGCGTAGACGTGCCAATGACGGGGCTTATGGACGGTGGATATTTCTGGTTCGATGCGGAATCCCTTGGCGGGGAAGTGGTCATTTCCGATGCCGCATGGTCCGTTCCCCGTAACGCCCGAACGGCAAAGCACGAAACGTCCATGTCCATCGCCATCACGACGTTCAATCGCGCCGCGTATTGCATGAACCAGCTGCGCGCCATTGCCGGTGCGCCGGCATTGCGTGAACGTCTGGATACGGTGTATTGCACCGATCAGGGGAGCGACTTGGTAAAGGACCAGAAAGACTTCGCCGAGGTGGCTGCCGATCTGGGGAAGCAGCTCACCTATATCCAGCAGGTGAATCTGGGCGGCTCCGGCGGCTTTTCCAGAGGCATGTACGAGACTGCCAAGGCTGGCAACAGCGATTTCGTGCTACTGCTGGACGACGATGCCATCAGTGAGCCGGAGTCCATTCTGCGTGCAATCCAGTTCTCCGATTACACGGTACGACCGGTTCTTGTGGGTGGAGGCATGTTCCACCTGGATAATCGCACCATGCTGTATACGCAGGGTGAGCGCATCAACCCGCAGCGCATGTGGATGTACCCGTCGAAGAGCATGGGGTACAACCATGATTTCTCCGTGGAACCACTTCGTGATTCGCCGGATCGCCACCAACGCATCGATGAGGATTTCAATGGCTGGTGGATGTGCCTGATTCCAGTCGCAGTGGTAAGGAAAATCGGTCTTTCAATGCCGGTATTCATCAAATTCGATGACATTGAATATGGTCTGCGTGCCAAGAAGGCAGGCTATCCGACGGTGTGTCTGCCAGGTGTGGCGGTATGGCATCAGGCATGGCACGACAAGGATCCGGCCCGTTCCTGGGAGGAATACTTCACCGAGCGTAACCGTTGGCTCGCGGCATTGATGACGTACCCAGACAGGCCGCCACGCATGCTGGTGGAGACGCTGTACGGCGATGCCAGTCTTGGGCTGCGCTTCGTATACTCCGCCATGGCATTGCATCACATGGCGTTGAGGGATATTCTTCGTGGACCGCAATATCTTGTGGATTGCTTGCCGACGAAGCTCGGCGAGGTGCGTAAGGTGCGTGCGGAATACCCTGACGCCCAGACCAAGGACAGTTTCGAGGCATTCCCCGAACCTGCCGGCGAGATTGAACCTCCCAAGAACCATCCTTCCACCATGAAGAGCCGGTACAAGGAGGCCGTTGGTCTGATCGTCAAGAGTTTCGTCAAGAAGGTCGACCCAGCCAAGGCAACTCGCCCGGACGCCGCCATTCCGGCACGTGATGCCGCTTGGACTTGGCTTGCCTTCGACCATGTGAATTCAGCTTTGGTGACTACGGCGGATGGCAACGGTGTGGCATGGCTGAAGCGGGACAACAAGCATTTCCGCAAGAGCATGATGGAAGGATACCGGCTTACGCGCAAGATTCTGAAGAATTGGAAGCGTCTGGCTGCCCAATACCAGGCTTACGGAATCACCTCCATGGATACGTGGGCAAGAATCTTTGAAGATAAGTAGTCAAGAGCGCGATTCGACCGTGTTCATTCCGGTATGCGAGTATCATGAACGCGAAACGCACATGGCTATTGTGCATTTGTAATTGACATTCGACTGTTTTGGGAAGGTTATCGTATGACTGACGCGGTGGAATACCCTGATCTGGTGATTGTGGGGGCGGGCCTGTTCGGCCTGACCGTGGCGCAGCAGGCCGTGGAGCACGCGGGCGCGAGGGTCGAGATCATCGACGTGCGCGACCACATCGGCGGCAACG
>NZ_JAAIIF010000017.1 GCF_012932675.1 Bifidobacterium erythrocebi | reverse complement strand
TCAACACGGAGGCGGACAGGGAGCTGTACGCGAGGTACGAGGAGCTCGCGAAGGCCGAGCCGAACACCGTGTTCGGGGGGCGTCTGGGCACGTACAAGTACTACGACATGCACCAGGTGATCGACACGGCCCTGACCGCGTACGCCGAGCAGGTCGAACCACTCCTCAAGAAGTAGGCTCGAAGTAATTTCCAAGCATGAAAATGGGCTGCCGGTTTTCCCGACAGCCCATTTTCATGCGATTACACTATTTCATTCGCACTACTGAACCTGTGTGAAATTCATGCTCTTGAGGTAGTTCTTTCCGATGGTCTGGTCGTATTGGACCAGCTTGTAATCCTCAAGTAGCTTGCGCGCCTTATGGCTCATCTTGGTGTATTTGACCCTGTTGCCGTTCTGGTCAAGATAGGTTGCCTTGCCCTGGCCGATGCCACCGTTCGAATCGATGACTCGGCTCATAGCTGGAATCTGCTGCTTCAGGTCGGTCAGCATGGCAAGATAAGGCGAGACCTTGGCATTCATATGCTCGGCGGCCAACGGCATGAAATAGTTCGATGAAGTATAGGCGGTCGTACTGGAATCGACCTTGGCCCCATGCGACGCGGAAGCGGAATTCGACCAGATGAAGTAATCCGTTTCGTGCAGGACGGTCTTGTTGTTCTTATCCTCATCTGCCGTGGCATAGATGCCTGGCAGATGGTCGCCGTAGAAAATCACCGTGATGGGCTTGTCCATCTGATCAAGCTGATTGAGGAAATCGGCTGTCTCCTGATCGGTCCAGTTGATGCCCTTGGTGTAGGTGTTGATGCAGTAGCGTTCCGTATCGGACAGGTTTTCGGATGTGTTGGCATCTACGAATTGGTTATTGTCGTAATAGTCACCATACGGCATGTGGTTCTGCATGGTCACCAATTGCAGGAACTGCGAGGACTTCGAGTTCTTCTGCTTATTAAGAAGATCCACGACGTTCTGGTATGCCTCGCTATCGCTCACATAAGGGGACCTGTCGATGCGATCGGTATGCTTCAGCGGAATCTTGCTGTCAAGCGTATACAGATACGAGAAGCCGAACTTCTTATAGTTGATGTTGCGCAGATACATGCTTTGCTGGAATGGATGCACTGCGGTGGAACCCTTCGTCCCGTACTTCTGCGTCCAAATCTGATTGAACGAGTACGGGTCGGACTGGTTCGGCACCAACTGCTGGTAAGGAACAATCAAGGAATCATTGAAGTTCGCAAGATTCAGACCGGTCAGTGCCTGATACTCGATATTCGCGGTGCCGCCGCCGTAGCCGGGGGAAAGCATAAGACCGGAGGTCGTGCTGTTCTTGATGTTTCGGATATTCGGGATCGGATCGATGTTGAACGTCACTCCCGGCACGCGGGTCGGATCCGAGAAGGTCTCGGACAGGATCATGATCACCGTGTTGTCGGTGAGCTCGTTCTGACGGGTCTGGTTGATGGTCGCTGCTTCCTTGGCGTATTTCTTCGCAAGGGCTTCCATGGTGCTGCGGCTGTAGTTGCTCGGCTTATCCATGGCCTTGACCTTCGACAGGCTCAGGAACGTGGTGGCGGGACCATTGGCCTGGGCGTCGCTCAAAGCGTTCCACAGCTGGGGAACATAGCCCTTGTCTTCCGCCCACTTGTAGGTTTGCGAGCCGGGCGTTCCCAGACCGACGGCATAAGAGGTCAGGAAAGCGACGCTGAGTACTGCGGCAAGGATGCGGAACACGTTTCCGACGATATTCTTGACATTCGCAATCGGATGACGCCAGGAGCAATGAATGAAACGCCTACGCCTATCCAGCACGAACAGGATGAGGACGATGACCGCGAACCATATCACGAATTTGATGGCGCCATCGACAAATGGACGGCTGGAATCCGGCACGAATGACATGATACTTCCGGTATCGCCACCGGAAATGAACGTCAGATCGGCCGGGATGATGGGCTCGTTGCGGAGCTTGATCTTGATGCTGTTGGCCACGCCAAAAGCGGTTATCGCTACGCCAAAGACAAGTGTCGCGATCCAGAACCTATTGGTTACGAAAATCATCGCGAGATAGATCAGAGCCAAGCCAACGAAACTGACGAGACAGACGTTTTTCTGCTCAACCCACATCTGGCTGATGAATCTGGTGACCTGTCCGGCAACGCTTTGAAGGGCCCTGGTGGTGTCATCGACCACGGCGTCCTTGTCATAGGTGGGTTCGGAGTACATGCCCCACTGCAGGAAGATGACCTCGGCGGAGGTGAGTACGAAGAACACGATGGCATAGAACGCATAGGAGAACCTCATGCGCTTCTTCCACAGGGAATCGGGATTCCGGAAGAAATCGATGACGAACCACACCGCTTTGAGATTGGTGAAGGAATGCCATGCAGAGCGAACAGGAGCCGTAAGATTGCGCCATGCGGTGCGTACAGGAGCCGTGGCGGCACGAACGCGTGATGCAAAACCGCTTGGGGTTTGCTCGTCAGTTGACTCGTCTACCGGCTCATCTGCGGAATCCTGGCTCTCCGCAGCTTCCGGTTCGGTCGTGAGGTCTTGGCTGGCAGGAATTTCCGATTCGACTTCGGTGTCGTCTTGCTCTTCGGCTTGTTGCTCTTCGTTTACGGCATTTTGTTCCGTGATGCCGTCTGGTTCCTCTGCGTCTTCCTGCGTGGCGTCGATGTCTTCTCCGTCCTCGGAGTCGTTCTCGCTCCCGGCAAGAACCTGCGCGTCCAGCTCGTTTTCTTCGCTGGGCGAAGGAACGGAAGTGGGGGTATCGTTGCTTTCAGAGGATTCAGATTCTGCAGTCGCAGCCACGTCCTCAGGTTCATTCTCAGGACTCAGTGCTTGCGAATCATCGAACATCATTGGCATCCCTCTGTTATGTCCCGTTGCTCTCCGGGGTTGTACTCCGTCAATCGAATACACAATAGTAGTCGTTCAGGTTGGACGAGTATGTCTGAACAAATGCTTAATGTCCGCTGAGGGGGGCGTTAAGCAGACCATCACTGACCCTGCCGCCTGTAGCGCTCCTCGGTCGCGGCCTTCGCGGACTCCCACCACGCGCGGTTCTCGGTGTACCACTCGATCGTCTGTCTCAGGCCCGACTCGAAGTCCGTGTGCCTCGGCGCCCACCCCAATTCGGTGCGCAGCTTGGTCGAGTCGATCGCGTACCGGCGGTCGTGGCCCGGACGGTCCTTCACCCAGTCGAACGCGTCCTCCGCCTGCCCCATCATCCTCAGGATCATGCGCAATACGTCGATGTTGTTCCGCTCGCCGTCCGCGCCGATCAGATACGTCTCGCCGATCCGGCCCCTGGTGAGGATCGTCCACACACCCGAGCTGTGGTCCTCGGTGTGGATCCAGTCGCGTACGTTCAGGCCCCTGCCGTACAGCTTCGGGCGCTGCCCGTCGAGGATGTTCGTGATCTGGCGCGGGATGAACTTCTCCACGTGCTGGTAGGGCCCGTAGTTGTTCGAGCAGTTCGAGATCGTCGCGCGGATCCCATACGTGCGGGTCCAGGCGCGCACGAGCATGTCGCTCGCGGCCTTCGTCGACGAATACGGGCTGGACGGGTGGTACGGGGTGGACTCCGTGAACCTGGCCGGGTCATCCAAAGCCAGGTCGCCGTACACCTCGTCCGTGCTCACGTGATGGTAGCGGATCCCGTACTTGCGCACGGCCTCCAGCAGGCGGAACGTGCCCTCCACGTTCGTCCTCAGAAACGGCTCCGGGTCCGCGATGGAATTGTCGTTGTGCGACTCGGCCGCGTAATGCACGATCGCGTCGTGGCCCGGAACGATCCGGTCCAGCAGGTCCGCGTCGCAGATGTCGCCCACCACCAGCTCCACGCGGTCCTCGGGAAGGCCCGCGATGTTCTCCGGGTTGCCCGCGTACGTGAGCTTGTCCAGCACGGTCACGTGCACGTCCGGATGGTTCTCCACCACGTAGTGTACGAAGTTCGACCCGATGAAGCCGCAGCCACCGGTCACGATGATGTTATGGGGAGTGAAAAGTTCTTCAGCCATGGGTATTGGTTGTGCGGGTTTGGATTGGCGCAGACGCCGACTTTTCACGCGTATCTACGCCAATCCGAAACGGGAACTGACAAATCAGTGCTTGCCCTGGATCTTGCGCGCGGCCACCTTCATAAGTTCGCGCTGTTTTGACCCTACGGGTGCCAGCACGTCCACGTATTTGCGGATCGGGCTGTCTTCGGCGATGGCGCGTTCATGGTGCTGCGGCGGTTCGGGCTTTTCGATGCCGGCGAGCAATGCCATCATCTGCAGCGAGAACGGTGTCTGACTCGCGTAGATCCAATACAGCGGGCCGAAATCGCACCACGGGTTCTTCCAAGGCTTGTCGTAATCGGCATAGTGCACAATCTTCGGGGCTCTGCGCGAATCCATGTATTTTTGGAACATGTGCGCCGGGGCGAAATCGAATACGTCATGCACCCGTCCGTCGCAGTCGTGCATCACATTCCATTCGTATGGAAGATGCGTGACGGACCCTTCGCATTCCATGTTCAGAATGTCCTGGTCGTTGTAGATGAAGCCCGGTTGCTGCGCGATCTCCAGCCATTCGCGTACGGAATGGATCTCCCGCATCTTCTCCAGATTCATCACCAACACGCCGGCCTGGAAATAGCCGTAAGGTTCCTTCATATGCAGCCGGTGCTTCGCATATTCCGCGCACGCGCCGTCCTTCATATTCAGATTGCCGATGAAATCGATATCCGGCACGGCGCCGATCGCATTGCTGCCAAGGTCGGTGTCGTATAGTTCCGCGACATCGCCGTTCACCACCATGTCGCAATCGAGGTACAGCACCTTCTTGTAGAAGGGGAGTGCCTCCTGGATGATGAAGCGGTAGTAGGTCTCGATGCTGATATGCGCGTTGTTGGTGGTGAGGTTGAAACCGTCGATGGCGCGGCTCACGTCGTAGAAGCGCACGGTCGCGTTGCCGAATTGAGCAAGGAAATCGGTGATGTTCTGCTTGTTCTCCGCCGAGATGTTCCGTTCAAGCACGATCACGTCGTAATGCCGTTCGGGCGAGGCGTTCCTCAGCATCGAATAGATGGTGGTGGTCAGCATCGGCACATAGTTGTCGTCCGCCGCGAACAGCACCGGCACAGTGAAACGCGGGTTCGAGTTCAACGGTTCCAGCGGCGTGAACGGTTCCGGGTTGGTGAAGTGCACGCACTGCAGGCGCTTGATCTTCCAGTTCGCGCCGGTGCGCTGCTTGTGCACAAGGAAGATGTTGAGCAGGCGTTCGGAAAGATGGCCGGGAGTGCGCAGCGTCTGCACGTCGGCGGCGGAATGGTCCCAATGGGCGGTGAATTCGTCAAGGATGGGGAACAGCCAGGAGCAGTATTCCTGGAAGATCGCCTTCTTCATGATGAACATGTTGCAGAAGGCCGCGCGGGTGCCGTTGAGCACGGCGTCGGCATCCTCGCGATACTCGGGGTGCATTGCGCACAGCACGTCGTACATGTGGCGCAGGTCCTTGATGCGCAGATGCGGATCCGCGTTCCAATGGTCTTTGAGATTGGTGAACCCATCGAATTCGCGCACATTGTTCAATGGCGTGGTGATGACGTCCCAGCCTTCCACCGCCTGCGCGATGGTTCCGTCGTCAAGGCCGTATTCGGCGATGGATTTGGGATTGATGATGGTGTCTATGATCTCGCCGTAGCTGTTCTGTTCATGCTCGGTATTGGTGAAATCGAAGTAACGGCGGTAGTGGCAGAACCCGTAATAATCGGCGTCGGCGTTCTTCCATGCCCAGTACTGTGCGGTGAGCTCGCAGTACATGGGATTCTTGCTGGAGATGTTGTCGCCGGTATTGTCATGCAACGTGTTCTCGAACAGAGGTTTGCCCGCTGACTCCGCTTGCGCGGCTCCGACCTGAATCGGCAGGATGCTGGCGCAATCGGGGAAGACGGCCGGCTTATGGGCCGAAACGAAGATCTTGATACGTGATGGCTGCGATGGGTTTTCCGTAGGCAATGGTGCTCCCGTCCTTGCGAGGTGACAAAACAACAGACTGCATACCAGCCTAGCGCGGACGGTGGTTGTTGTGCCGCGAGACCTTGCCCTCTGAAGAATCTCCACACATGTCGTTTGGCCATGTGTGCCGTCTCGCATCCCTCCCACCCACGCCGCCGCCTGTCGCTACACTGATAACCATGCATTCGTTCCGAAAGTCCCGTCACCAGCCCCGAGGGGTGTTTCACGAGACGTTTCACGCTACTGTTCGCCGGGTCATCGCCGCGGTCGCAAGCATCGCCGCCATCGCAGGGCTCGCTGCATGCGGCCAGCAAACCGACACCCGCGCGCACATCTCCGTGTGGAGTTGGGAGCCAAGCATGGAAACGGTTGTGCAGCGTTTCGAAGCTGAGAACCCCGACATCGCCGTTGACCTGACCAGCATCTCCGGCTACGACAACCTGAACACCGCCATCCAGGACGGTTACAACATGCCGGACGTGGCGCAGATCGAATACCACGCCCTGCGGCAATACGCGGTATCCAGCCAGCTGCTCGACCTGACCGACAGGGTCGGCTCCGACTTCTCAAGCTTCTACACGCCTGGCACATGGGCCTCCGTGCACCTGGCCGACAAGGTGTACGGCCTGCCCATGGACTCCGGCCCCATGGCCTTCTTCTACAACAAAACCGTGTTCGACGACGCGGGCGTGGACGCCACCAAGATCAGAACCTGGGACGACTATTACGAGGCCGCCAAGAAAATCAAAGCCACCGGAGCCTACATCACCGCCGACGCCGGCGATGCCAGCTTCTACGACGCCATGATCTGGCTCGCAGGCGGCCAGCCGTTCTCCACCAGCAAGGACGGCAAGAACGTGACCGTCAACCTCACCGGCGACAAGGGCGTGAAGACATTCACCGCATTCTGGCAGAAAATGATCAACGAGGACCTGATCGACACCCGAAACGCCACATGGTCGGACGGTTGGAAGCGCGGGCTCGGCAGAGGCACGATCGCCTCCGTATTCTCCGGCGCATGGATGCCCTCGCTCCTGCAATCCGACGTGCCCGGCAGCGCAGGACTATGGCGCGTGACGCAGATGCCCACCGTGGACGGCACGCGTGTCAATGCGGAAAACGGTGGTTCCGCGATATGCGTGCTCCAATCCACACGCAAACCGGACGCAGCATACCGTTTCGCCGAATTCGTGGCGCATGATGCCGAGGGCATCGGCGCGCGTGTGGACGGTGGTGCTTTCCCCGCGGATCTGCCCACGCTGACGAGTTCCAGCTTCCTCGAACGCACCACCATCAAGGATTCGCGCGGACTGGATATCCCATATTTCGGCGGGCAGCAGTTCAACCGTGTGCTGGCCCAGGCCGCGAAGAACGTGTCGACCGGCTACCAGTACCTGCCGTTCGAGGTGTACGCGCGCAGCGACTTCAGCGCGACCGTGGGCACGGCGTACCGTTGGGCGAACTCGTGGCAGTCGTATCTGAAGCGGCAGGAGGCCGTGAAGGAGGGGCTGCTTGACGATGACGGCAAGCCGTTGAAGCCGCTTGACAAGCCGACCGATAAGGTGACTCTGAAGCAGGGCATCGCCCTGTGGGAGAAGGACATCAAGGAATACGGCACGAACCAGGGCTTCACCGTGCGGTAAAGCGGCTGGCAGGCGTGCGGTGAACTGGCTAATAGCGTGCGGTAGGGCGGCTGTGCGGTAACGCGGCTGTGCGGTATGGTGCGCTTGGCGGTTTGGTGTCGGGCTCGACGCCGGCCGCACACCCGCTACTTCATATTGCGCTTGTAGATCAGCGCCATGCCCTTGAAGATCAGATCCGGGTCGTATATGTCGATCGCATCCGTATCGTCCTTGAAAATCCGGCCCAAACCGCCGGTTGTGACCACGGTGAACGGCTCGCCGATCTCCTTGCGGAACTGCTGCACGGTGCGTTCGATGCCGCCAAGGAACGTGTAATACAGGCCGGCCTGCATGGCGGTGCGCGTGTTCGTGGCGAGAATCGACTGCGGCCGCACGATCTCCACCTCGGGCAGCTGTGCGGTCTGGCCCCAGAGCGCCTCGGCCCCGGCGCGGATGCCGGTGGTGATATAGCCCGCACGGATCGTGCCGGTGCCGTCAACGTAGTTGAACGTGGTCGCCGTGCCGAAATCGGCCACCAGCACCGGGCCGCCGTACGTGTAGTACGCGCCGACGCAGTCGGTCAGGCAGTCCGCGCCCATGGTCTTGGGATTATCCATACGAATATTGATGCCGGTCTTGATGCCCGGACCCACCACCATCGGCTCATAGCCAAGGAACTTGATGATCGACGCGCGGAAGGAATGCATGACCTTCGGCACCACCGAGCACACGATCACATCCTCCACGTCATGCCTCGTATACCCGCTGATCTGCAGGAACTGCGAAAGCATCACCGTGTATTCGTCCGACGTGTGCAGGGCCTTGGTGGTGATGCGGTAGGATCCGACGATGCGCTCGCCCTCCAGAAAGCCGATGACGATGTTGGTGTTTCCGATATCTACAGCCATCAGCATGGCAGTGTTCCCCCTTGTCTGGTTGCCGCGCAGCCGTACGCCACGCTGCGCTACTCACTATTGCGAGTGTACGCCTCTTTGCGGCGGGTGGCAGTGATTTCACGCAGTTCCAGGCATGGTTTCACGCGGCTGTGCGCAGCGCGGCAAGACGAAGCAGCAGTTGGTGGGCCAGCTCGGTTTTGCCCATTTTCTGCCATTTCTCGACACGCGGCTGGATTGGTGCCTGGCTGTCTGAAGCATCGGCAGGGGCAGGAGTGAGCACGGTCACCACATTCGTATCCGTGCCGAAACCGGCGCCAGCATCGCGCAGATTGTTCGCCACCAGCATGTCGCAATGCTTCGAAGCGAGCTTCTTCGCCGCGTTCTCGATAAGATGCTGCGTCTCCATGGCGAATCCGCACAGCACCTGTGAGCCGTCCGTGCGCTTGTGCGCGCCGACCCACGCGAGAATATCCGGATTGGACACCAGCTCGATCTGAATGCTGGAACGCCCGGCCTTCTTGATCTTCTCGCCCGCGACCTCGCTGACGCGGAAATCCCCGACCGCGGCGGTCATCACAATGATGTCGGCCGACTCGTAGGCTTGCTGCACCGCCTCGAACATCTGTTGGGCGGTGGTCACATGAACGGTCTCGATAGTCGGCTCGCCGGGTTCCGGCAGGCTCACCGGGCCGCTGATCAGCGTGACGGTTGCTCCCAGCGCCGCCGCCTCGTGCGCGAAGCCATACCCCATCTTGCCGGTGGAATGATTGGTGAGGAACCGAACGGGATCCAACGGTTCCTGCGTAGGCCCGGCTGTGATAAGTACATGCAGGCCGTCAAGAGGCTTTGTTTCGGGGCTCGTGGGCGAGGGCGAGACCGGGGCAGGGACCGAGGCCGGGGCATTGGTATCGGTCTGCTGCGATGCCTGTTCCAGTAGTCCGTCCACAATGCGTTCGATCTCCGCAGGCTCCTCCATACGGCCCTTGCCGGTGTCGCCGCATGCCAGATTGCCGGACTCCGGCTCCACGATCGACCAGCCAAGCTCCTTGCAGATGCGCAGATTGCGCTGGGTCGCGGGATTCTCGAACATGTGCACGTTCATGGCCGGGCACAGCACCTTGACGGCACCATGGAAGGCGAGAATTGTGGACGTGAGGGTGTCATCCGCCAATCCGGCGGCGATGCGCGCGATGATGTCGGCGCTCGCCGGCGCGATGACCAGCGCATCCGCCCATGCGGCGTCCGCGATGTGGTTGATGGAGGCGGGGCTGGAAGGGTTGCTGATCACGTCGCCCTGAATGGAGGATGCCGTGATGTTCGGGAACATGGCGGTTCGCGTCTGCGCGTGCGTCAACGAGGTGAAGGTGAGCGGGGTGACGAATTGTTCCGCCGCTGCCGTTTCGATCACCCGTACTTCGTTGCCGGCCTTGGTCCAGTCGGATGTCAGGTGGCATGCCTTGAACGCTGCGATCGATCCCGTGACTCCCAGAAGAATATGCGCCATGCCCGCCAGTATACAAACCGTTGCAAACGAGCCGCCCAGGCCCCGCTTTTCGCTTGGCTGGTATGAGGCGATGGATTGCTGCGGGGGGAGTGGCTATTGATCCAGACGGGTCTTGAGGTATGAACCCAATTGGGGCATGGCGAATTCCAGCAGGCCATGCCCGGCCGGCCGAATAATCTTGTCCCGAATGAGCGATGTGCGGTATTTGTTCACCCAGCTGCGGCTGCGTTTCGTCCGCTGCTCCAAATCGCTGACCTTGGAAGCGTTCGGCGCATCAACGGCCATGGCGTTGAGGAATTGCAGCTCGGCGGTTTTCAATTCATCCAGCGCCGGCGCGCAGACGGCATCATCGAAGGCGATTTGTGCATCGAGTATGCCGGAATCCACGTCGGACGCGGTGATGGTCTGCGCATTTCTGCGTTGCGCCGACTGCCACATGTAATAGCCGACAAGCTGCACCATATACGGGTAGCCTCCGGTGGCCTGTGCCGCACGCCACGCTTCTTCATCGCTTATGGTCTTCCCTGAATCCGCAACGGACTTGAGAAATGCGTTCTTGACCTCCAACAGGGGAACATCATCGAGCTCACAGCGTAGTGCCCTGCGCAGGAACGTAGTGACGTTATCGTTGACCAGATCGTTGACCGTAGAGGGCAGGCCGGCGAACACGATGGCGACGCCCTTCTTGTCCTCGTCCGGAACGTCGGTTTCGTCAATGGCCGTAGTGACATGCTGGACGGCTGTTGCGATGGTGATAAGGTCGTCAAGACTGGCGGCCTGCGTCTCGTCAATGGTGATGAGGATGCCCTTCCCTTTGCCGATTTTATTGCTCTCCAACCGTTTTTCTATGGCATTGCGCAGGGTGAGCGGCGCATTGGATGCCGAAAGGCTGAGCTGACCGAGGCTTGCGCTCGCGATTCCCGGAATACTGATTGAGGGGCTTACGTTTGCTTGGCTGAGGTGCATGCCTGACGGGGCGATGGCGCTGATAAGTCGTTGCGCGATGCCGGGCGATGCGGTTTCGGAGATGGTCTCCCATTTGCGTTCCGCTGCGATTTTCCTGAATTCGGTGAGCAGTACGGTTTTGCCGAAACCGCGTTGGGCGGTGACCAGCATAATGCGCCCGGGCGCTCCTGTGCCGTTGTCGAGTCCCTCGGTGAACGCTTGGATTGCCGGCTCTCGACCAATGAGGATGGGGGGCATTTTCCCCGCGGTTGGCTTGAACGGATTCATGGCCATAATGGTGCTTTCTGCTGGATCGAGCTTCGACTGACTGAATGCGTACCATTGTATACGAATGTGTACCAATGTGCACGAATGTACACCGATGTACACGAATGTGTACCGATGCGTACCGTTGCACATTATCTGGTGCTGAGACGCCAATGCATGCTGAGAACGGCTGCGACCGACGCGGTCAGTACGACATACGCCCCTCGTAATACAAGGTCTCGCGCAGTTTGCCATCGATCACACCGGCGAAATGCCGCTCATGCTTCTCCACTGCGGGAGAGCCTAGATCGCTGGCGTTCTGGTATGCGGCCTGATGGTACTTCAGCCAATGGCTGAGCTCCTGCCCTTCCGAGGCGGTCGGCACCTGTGCCGCGGCATATGGGTTGGAACGGGGGATGATGACGCCATCCTCCACCACCTGGGGCGCGCTGGGCTCCACTGTGGCGCGAACGGTCAGCCAGTTCTCCGTCTGAGGATTCTGCGCACCATCCAGCGCGGCCACCAGCTCGTCGTTCATCTCGATGCTGGTCACCCACGTCTTCTCAGGGATGGGATGATTCGCCACCGGCGATCCGGCGGTCACCACATGGCTGATGTTGTATTCATCGGCCCGATCGGCGGCGATCTGAGCCGCCACAATACCGCCCTGGGAATGCCCGATCAGCGCCACCGGCTCGTCGGAACGGATTCCGGCCTTGCGCATCGCCTCCACCACCATGCGCGAACTGTCCGCCTGCTTGCGCTGCTCGGGGTCATCGCTCATCAGCTCGATGTTCTGCTCCCAACCAAACGGTGAATCGGCATGCCCGTCCGTGCCCGGAATCGTCACCAGCCAGGCATTCGTCCCGTCTTCGCGCTTATACCGTTGCACGGCGATGGTGGCATATTGCAGTCCCGACCCCAGTTTGTACTTGTCTTCGCCGAGTCTGCGCAGGTTCTCCAACGATTCCGCCACGGACGTGCTCGGACCGACCATATCGACGGTCGAGCGCACGCGCCGCACGGTCAGGGTGTTGCCCTGCGCGACGTTCTTCAGCGGAGCGGAATACTTGCTGATCTTGCCTGCGGACTGGTTCACCTCGTCGGTGGAGAACAGGCCCTTGGCGAACGATGTTCCTGATATCAGCGAGCCGATGCCGGAAAGATACCCTTCCTGGAACGGTGCCGTCACCCATGACGCCGCGGATGGTTTCGGCTTGCCCTCGTTGATCCAGCTTGCGCCCAATCCGCCGAGAATCAGCCCCAGCATGCCCAGCGACGTCCAGCCTGGGAACGCCTTGGTCACGGTCTGTCCGGTCTCGTTGAACGCACGCCGCGCCTTCCATTCGGCCTCGCTGTACAGACTGTGGGCGCGGACCAGCAGATCGGCCATCTTGCGCAGCTGCATGCCGTCCGCATCGCAGTTCCTGGCGTTCTCGTTGCATAAGGCGATGAGCCGTTCGTAGGGGAGCGTGCCGTGCGTGGTCGTGCCTGCCGTGCCCATGGCACTTGCCGTGCCTATGCTTCCAGACGACAGCGAGGATGCCATCGCGCCGGTGGTCGGAGAGGATGCGACGCAGCCGGTGACGGCCACGGAACGCGAGGCCACGGGAACCGCCGATTCGCCGGATATCACCGGGCAGAGCGGTACGCTGGCGCGATCGCGGGCAAGGTCCATGGCCGCCTGCCGCCATGCGATGCCGTGTGCGACGAGCTTGCCGCCCGCGTCGTCCAACGACGTGGCCACGCGGCGGTAGTCCTCCTGTGTGGCGGGTGCTGACTGATGCCCGCCGTATATGTATGAGGTGACCTGCCATCCCATCATGCGCCTCCTTGCGGCAGTGCGACCTGCGATACCTGTGCCACCTGCGCGGTCGAACGTGCCTCATCGTCGTGCGCGCTCAACGAGTTGCGTACCGTGGCGATGCGGTCGCGGTAATGGTTGGCGGCCTTGCCGTTCCAGTCGATGCCGTGCGCCGTCGCCAGGGTCTCGTGTATGGAGCCGTGGATGGAGGCGCTGTTCGCGGCGAGCGCGGTGATGCGTTGGCGTCCGTTCGCCGCGACGGTGAGGCATGGGCAGGTGGTGCCGAATGTCGGTGCCGTGGTGTTGAAGAGCGGCTGTGTGCTGTTTCCTGAGAGTGATGTGATGGTCATGCGTCCATTGAACGGGAGGTGCCGGGGCGCTGTCCAGCTGTGCGGGGGATGTGGACGGAGCTTCCGGCGGTCATCACATGTTTGTCACAAAGAACCACCATCACCAGGGCTTGGCGGTCTGCTGCTTCTTGTTGGCTTTGTCGGTCTGGGTGTTTGTGGACGGGTTGGTGTCGGTGGATTGCTGGTTCGCCTTGAGCAGTTCCTCCACCTGTTTTTTCTGCTCGTCGGTCAGGCCGCTGCCGTTGCTGTTCTTGGAATCCTTGGTGGTTGCGCCTTCGATTTCGGCGTTGCCGCTGTTGCCGTTGTTGGTGTCGGTGCCTTTTTGCGCGGCGAGTTCCTGGCCGATGCGTTTGGTCAGTTCGGCGGAGACGGCTGCGTTGGCTGCGATTGCCTGCCGCAGTTGCGGTAGCAGGGCGATGTTGAGCCGTGCCGCGTCTTCGAACTGTGCGTCGGTTTGCTGTTGGCTGGCGTTCAGCGCGTCCAGGTCGGCGTCGTCTTGGGTGGCCTGTTTCAGGTTCCGGTTCAATGATGCCGTCGCCTGGTTGAATCGTGTGGAGGCCGAGATGTTCAGTCCGGCGAGGACCGCGAACACGAGCGCCGCCACGGCGACTATCGCCATGATCACGCGTATGGCGAGCGATGCGCGCGCCTTGACGGTGTGCGCGTGCGGGTCGAGGGGGATTTCCGATCCGACTATCGCATTGCCGGCTGCGTTCGCGGTTTTGGCATCTGCAATCGCGTCGGCCGCGGTTCGGGCCTGTGCGCGGGCTTTCGTCTTCTTGCTCATAGCAGTCTCCTCGATGTTGCGATCATCGATCCCATCTCCCAGGCGATCAGCACGAGTGCCACGGCGGCCAACGGCCAGACCACGGGATTCGTGCGGGTGCGTTGCTTGGCGGTCGTGCCCACGCTCCATTTCTTCGAGGCCTCGGCGGAACGCCCGTTCGCCATGGTGTTGGTTGCGGAGAGCGTCACCACGCTGCCGCCGAGTTCGTCGGCCAGGTTCTTCAGTGTGGTCTCGTCCATCTTCGAGACGCCCGGCTGCTTGGTGTCGGGGTCGGTGACCCACTGCTGCGTGTCGGAATCCTTGGAATTGGAAGAATCAGAAGAATCCGAAGAATCAGAAGACGAGCCGGAAGACGAGTCGGACGATACGCCGTCCTTGATCAGCGGGATCCTGCCGCCCTGCGTGGAGCCCACGCCCACCACGATCGCATCGTTGATGTAGTGGCGCAACGTGGAGAACGTGCGTCTGGACTGTGCGGAGGTCTGCTCGCCGTCGGTGATCACATACAGCACGATCGCATCGTCGGGATGCGCGGTGCGGATGTCCTTGAGCGTGGTGATGAGCTGGTCGAGCGGCGCGTCCAGCGAGGAGCCGGACGATACGCTCGTCGCTTCGGGCGCCAGCGTGGCGGCCCAGTTGCGGATCGCGGCCGCGTCGGGCGTGAGCGGAACATCAAGCGTGCCGGACGCGCCGAAACGCACCGCGGCGAAGCTGGAGTCCGCATACGCCTTCGTCACGTCGTTCACTGCCTGCTTGGCGGCCTGCAGACGCGTGGTCAGTTCGGCCGAACCGTAGGTCGCATCCTTGACGGCCATCGAACCGGTCACATCCACGGCCATCACCACATCGGTGTTGTTCACCGCACGGCTGGTGGTCGAAACCACCATGCTCGGGCCGAGCGCCATCGCGCCCACCGTCAGGCAGATCAGCATGCGGCGCACGCAGGCGAGCATCGTCTCGTCACCCGCATCGCCGAACGTATGGCGCACGACCTCCACGATCGCCAGCACCAGCATCACCAGCGCGATCGTTCCGCCCACGGCCCAGCCGAGCAGCGGCGAGAAAGTGAACGTGTTCATCGCTTCAACCTCCAGACGACCAGCAGCCACAAGGCCACCGCCACGGCCAACGCGAGCACCCACCATGCGGGATCGTCCACCATCGAGGCCTTGGACGTGGCGCGGCTTTCCTTGTTGCGGCGCGTGTCGATGTCGCGCACGAGCTCGTTCACGGTGGTGCCGCTCGACTGGGTGAGGAAAGTGCCGTGATGCGATTCGATCAGGTTGCGCATATCCGTGGTGGTGCTGTCCTTCTCGCTCGCCTCGGGGCCGGAGAACAGGCCGTCCACGGTGATATTCGCCTTGGATGTCAGGTTGAGCGCCTGCTTGAGCGTGTACACGGGCGTGCCGGACACGACATTGTCGGTGGCGAGCACGATGGATGCCGCGCGCGTGCGCTCGGTGCTGCCCTGGGAACTTGCGGAGCCATAGGTGAAGCCGGGCAGCATGGCCGCGCAGGAGACCACGCCGTCGCCGATCAGCGAGGTGGCGTCCTTGCGGTTCTGCGTGCCTTCAAGCCAGTCGGAGATGCGCTGGTAGTCCTCTTCGCTCATCTTGTCGATGTCGTCCTGCGACTGCACGCCGCTGAGCGCCTTGCTGGCGAGTTCCAGCTGGTGGCTGACGAGATCGTAATCGTCGGTAAGCGGGAACACGGTACGCGACGTGGAGTTGAAGATGCTCATGCCGATGCGCTCGCCCTGGAAATGCGAGACGAGGTCGCGGTAGGTGTCGATGACCTCACGATCGTAGGGCAGTGTGGAGCCGGAAACGTCAAGGCACAGCACAATGTCTCGGCTGCTGGAGCGTTCCTCGCCCTGATCGACGCTGGCCGGGCGCGCGACGAGCACGAAGGTCAGCAGCAGCGCCACGGCGAGCAAGGCCGCGGCCACACGGTTCAGGATGCGCCATTGGCGCAGCAGCTGCGAGGCGCGTTCGGTGGCCAGATCGTCGGCCATGGAGAACACGTGCAGCGCGTCATCCGCGTCATGCTTGCGGGCGAACGCGAGGGCCAGAACGATGATCGCCAGCGCGACCATCACCCCGACCAGCGCGGCCCAGGGGCTTTGCCAGGAAAGCTGCATCAGCGTCCCCACCTTTCCACCAGCGTAGACGCCCACCCGGCGGCGTCGTCGACGCTCACCTCGCGGGCATGCGTGTCCACCGTCTCATCCGCGAATTCAGGCGGGTACAGGGCCGCGATGGTCATGCGCAGCGTGTCCAATCCGGTACGGGTCGAGGAGTTGCGCGGCTCGCGTCGAATATCGGTCAGCGTGTGCGCGCGCAGGTCGCGGCCGGTGTGCGCGGAGGCGATGCCACGGCAGATCGCCGCCAATTCGATGAACGCGGTCTCACGGTCGATCTTCTCGTCATGGTAGCGACGCACCACATCGTCGATGCGCCGGTGCCACGACGTCTTGGCGGTGCTGTCCAGATGCGCGCCGCGCGGCTGCGGCTTCTCGCGGGTGCGTCGAGGACGTGACAGCAGTACGACGGCCACGATGAGCGCCACGGCAAGCAGCGTGGCAAGCACCGCGGTGACAATCAGCGGCGTGGACAGGTCGACCTGGCCGACCGGCTGCAATCCGTCGGTGTTCAAGGCCAGCGTCACAACCGAAAAGCGCAGCGGAACGGACGAAATCAAAGGGGTATGAAGCATCATTGGTCGCCTCCCGCCAGCACGGAGGAAGACGCGGACGCGGAAGACGCCGCACCCGCCGCAGGTGCCACCAGATTGCGCGTATCGCGGGCCAGCGCACGAGACACCAGCCGCACGAAATCATCGAACATCGCCTCGCTGGAACCGGCGCGGATCATATGCCCTCCCATATGCGACAGCTCACGTTCCAACGCCGTGGCCATATATTCGCGGTGCGTGTTCACCTCCACGGCGGCACGCCTGTCGCGCAGAAAAGCCGGAAGACGGCGCTGCGACCGCGCGTCGACAACAGCCCGGCCGCGCCCCACCTCAAACGGGTTCGCCGTCGCCACGTCGATCAGCGTCAGCGGATGGGTGCGCGTGATGCGATGGATCTCCTTGAGATGATCCTTGGTCAGCGCATGCTCGTCGGTCGCCAGCACGATCAGCGCATTACGATCCTTGATACGCCGCGCATACGTGAGCAGCGCGTCGATATTGCGCCCATGCTCCCACTTGCGATCCAACGCGCCATCCAACGTGCGCTCGAACTGGCAGAAATCACCGTTGAACGGTACGCGCGTAATACTCGCCGCATCGCCGAACACCAGCGAGATCTCATCGGAACGGCGCAACGACAACGCCGCGAACATGCGCAGCGCATTCGCCGCGACCTGGTACGCCAGCTCGCCCGAAGCGCACGAAGCGGTCATCTCACGGCCCACATCAAGCAGCAGCCACACGCGGGACGTGACCAGACGCTCACGCCGGATCACCATAGGACGACCCTGACGCGCACTGGTCTTCCACTCGATCAGACGCGCCTCGTCACCCGCCTCATAGGCGCGCACGTCCATCAGCTCATCCGCGCCGCCGGAACGCCGCGACGAATGTTCGCCTTCGATAACACCCAGCGCCTTGGCCACGGTCGGCAGATTCAGCCGATTGCCCATGGCCTCGATCTTCGCCCTGATCGGATCGGGCGAAGCCGCGGCACGCAACGGCAACGGCTGATCCGCCTGCGTCTGCGCCGCCATACGGGCGTTTCGACCGGCAGTCATCGCGTCGATCACGGAACGGGAACCGCCTGCACGATGCGATCGACCACCTGATCGGCGGTCACGCCGTCGGCCAGCGCCTCGAACGTCAGCACCAGACGATGCCGCAGCACGTCGGCCACCACGGACTTCACATCCTCCGGAATCACATACTCGCGGCCCTTGAGCAGCGCGTTCGCCTGGCCGATGCGCACCAGCGCGATCGACGCACGCGGGGAAGCACCCAAACGCACCAGGGAACCCAGGCCCTGCACGGGGTGGGAGCCGGCACCACGCGACGTCGCCGCGATATCGACCGCATACTGCATGATCGCGTCCGACACGTACACGCGCTTGGCGGCCGCACGCAGGAACTCCACATCACGCATGGACAGGCGGTCGCCCTGCAGCTGCATCGGGTCGATCATGTCGGAACCACGGCGCGTGAGCAGCGCCAGCATGCGCTTTTCCTCGTCGGCGGTGGGATAGGTCATGACGGCCTTCATCATGAAACGGTCCATCTGCGCCTCGGGCAACGCGAACGTGCCCTCCTCCTCGATGGGGTTCTGCGTGGCAATCACCATGAACGGCTTCGGCAGGGCGATGCGCTCGCCGCCGATGGTGCTGGCGCCTTCGGCCATGGCCTCAAGCATGGCGGACTGGGTTTTGGCATTGGAACGGTTGATTTCGTCCAGCAGCACGAAGTTGGCGTGGATCGGGCCGACCTGCGTGGTGAACTTCTGCGTGGCGAAGTCGAAGACCTGCGTGCCGACGATATCGGACGGCATGAGGTCGGGCGTGCACTGGATGCGCTTGAACGTGCCGGAAACCGACGTCGCCAGGGTCTGTGCGGCGGTGGTCTTGGCCAGGCCGGGCACGGATTCGATGAGGATGTGGCCGCCGGCCACCATGGTGAGAATCAGGGACTCGCGCAGATGCTCCTGGCCGATCAGGGTCTGCGAGAAGCGTGCGCGGATGCGATCCGCCAGAGCCTTCGCCTGCTTGACGTCGTCTGCGGCCAATGTTGGTGCTGCGGCAGACGCGGGCATGTGTGCCGGTGCGGGCTGAGCGGGCATCTGTGGTTTCGGAGGGAAAATAGCCATGCGCCCCATGGTAGCCAAGCGCGGTGACGCTTGGCTGGGTGCGGGCTGGGGATTCCGTTCATGCTGGGCGGGCGGTCTCGCAGCCGGGGCCGCACGACCGTGTTCGTCCGTTCGCTGTCAGGGCAGCCGCTCGTAACTGCTCAGGGCAACTGCCAGTCGATCGGCTCGGCACCCATCCGTACCAGCGCCTCGTTCGCACGCGAGAACGGGCGCGAACCGAAGAACCCGCGCGAGGCGGACAGCGGCGAGGGATGCGGCGACTTGATGATGAACGCATTCGTCAGCAGCGGCTCCAGGCTTTGCGCGTTGCGGCCCCACAAAATCGCGACCAGCGGCTTGGGCTTGCCGTTCTCGTCCGTACGGGCATTCAACGCGCGGATCGCGGCCTCGGTCACTTCCTCCCAGCCCTTGCCCTGGTGGCTGTTCGGCCTGCCCACGCCCACGGTCAGGCATCTGTTCAGCAGCATCACGCCATGCTCGGTCCATGGTGTCAGGTCGCCGTTGCTCGGCATCGGCACACCCAGATCGTCGGTCAACTCCTTATAGATATTGACCAGGCTGCGCGGCAGCGGGTTCACCTCCGGGGCCACGCAGAAGCTCAATCCCACCGGATGACCGGGCGTGGGGTAGGGGTCCTGACCCACGATCAGCACGCGGATCGAATCGAAGGGAATGGTAAAGGCGCGCAGAATATTGCGGCTTGCCGGCAGCCACGGGCGTCCGGCGCGGGTTTCCTCGCGCAGGAACTGGCCCATGCGGTGCACCTGCGGTTCGACGTCGGCCAGCGCATCCGCCCAGCCGGCTTCCACTAAATCACGCAACGGTTTGATTTCGGTCATACCGCCCACTGTACCTGCATGCGTCCGCACGCACCCCGCGGCATTCGCGTATGCCGGGTGCGCTTGTCTGTCGTCTGCCGTCCGCCTCCGTCCGCAGCGCTGCGCAGGCTCGGCCCCGCGCTTGTTCGCGCTTATTTACGATTATTCGTGCATATGCGGTGCATGCTGCGCTGCACGTTCCCTACGTGGGTGCCGGTGCCGTTACACTCGGTGGTGAATGGTGAAACGGAAGGAAAGACGGTTATGACGAGCACTGGTGGAAACGGCATCGAGTCTTACGCGATGGACGAGTTCGACAATCCGCCGAAGGGGCCCGCTGGCGTGCACCGCGGCAGGCGGTCGGTCGTCGCGCGGTATGCGCCGTTCGTCATCGTCGTGGTCGTCGCGGCGCTGTGCGGATTCATGGCTTGGGGTCTGCTCTCCGGTGAATTCAGCAAGGTGCATTGGCCGTGGTCTCCCACCTCTTCGCAGACTTCCGGCAAGACCTCCACCAAGACGACCACCACCGCTAAGAAGAAGGCGGCCGAAAAGAAGGCCGCGGCGAAGAAGGCCGCCGAAAAGAAGCAGCAGGAGGAAGCGGCCAAGAAGCAGCAGGAAGAAGCGGCCGCCAAGAAACAGCAGGAGGACGAGGCCGCCAAGCAGCAGCAGGAACAGGCCGCTCAGGTGGATCGTTCCCTGTCGGTGCGCGTGATCAACGGCACTGGAATCAGCGGGTACGCGGCCACCAAGCAGGCCGTGCTGAACCAGGCCGGGTATGCGAATGTCGCGGCCTCGAACCCGAGCGGTACGCTGCCCGCCTCCACGGTCGTCTGGTACCAGAACGACGCGGATAAGGCCACCGCCGAGGACGTGGCGAACGCGCTGGGCATCTCCAACGTGCAGCAGACTGCCGGCCTGGGTGCGTCGATCGTGGTCATTCTGCTGAACTGACGGTTGGACCGGCAGCCGAACTGAGCTGAACTGGCCGTTGTGTTGACGACGTGTGTGGCGGCGGGCTGCGGTTGCGGTAGCCATGGCGTATCGGGGTCTGTGATCGGGGCTGCCTGATCGCAGACCCCGTTTCATGTTTTCGCCATTACCGCCTGGCTGCGGTACCGGGCCACGGCTTCCCGCGTCTCGCCGAGAGCGCAATCGCGGATTCGTGTTGGCACTCTCGCCCCGAGAGTGCTAATCTCACAGTTAGCACTCAAGGTGCGAGAGTGATAAACGGCAGCTGACGGCCGGGTCATGCATCGTGCCATGCAGTGGAAAACTGGAATATTTAGCCATTTGGAGGACAAACACACCATGGCAAAGATCATTGCGTATGACGAGGAAGCTCGTCAGGGAATGCTGCAGGGCCTCGATAAGCTGGCCAACACCGTCAAGGTCACGCTGGGCCCGAAGGGCCGCAACGTCGTGCTCGACAAGACCTACGGCGCACCGACCATCACCAACGATGGTGTTTCCATCGCCAAGGAAATCGACCTGGACGATCCGTACGAGCGCATCGGCGCCGAGCTGGTCAAGGAAGTCGCCAAGAAGACCGATGACGTCGCAGGCGACGGCACCACCACCGCAACCGTGCTGGCCCAGTCCCTCGTGCACGAAGGCCTGAAGAACGTAGTCGCCGGCTCCAACCCGATCGCGCTGCGTCGCGGCATCGAGAAGGCCACCGACGCCATCGTCAAGGAACTCGTCGCAGCCGCCAAGGACGTCGAGACCAAGGATCAGATCGCTGCCACCGCAACGATCTCCGCTGCCGATCCTGAGGTTGGCGAGAAGATCGCCGAGGCTCTGGACAAGGTTGGCCAGGACGGCGTCGTGACCGTTGAGGACAACAACCGCTTCGGCCTGGATCTGGACTTCACCGAGGGCATGCGCTTCGACAAGGGCTACATCGCTCCGTACTTCGTCACCAACGCCGACGATCAGACCGCAGTGCTCGAAGAGCCGTACATCCTGCTGACCTCCAGCAAGCTGTCCTCCCAGCAGGACGTGGTCCACATCGCCGAAATGGTGATGAAGACCGGCAAGCCGCTGCTGATCATCGCTGAGGACGTCGACGGCGAAGCGCTGCCGACCCTGATCCTGAACAACATCCGTGGCACCTTCAAGTCCTGCGCCGTCAAGGCTCCGGGCTTCGGCGATCGCCGCAAGGCCATGCTGCAGGATATGGCTATCCTGACCGGCGGCCAGGTCGTGTCCGAGGAGCTGGGTCTGAAGCTCGACTCCATCGACATGTCCGTGCTGGGCTCCGCCAAGAAGGTCATCGTCTCCAAGGACGAGACCACCATCGTGTCCGGCGCCGGCTCCTCCGAGGATGTCGCCGCTCGCGTGGCTCAGATCCGTGCCGAGATCGAGAACACCGATTCCGATTATGACCGCGAGAAGCTGCAGGAACGCCTGGCCAAGCTGGCCGGTGGCGTTGCCGTGATCAAGGTTGGCGCTGCCACCGAGGTCGAGGCCAAGGAGCGCAAGCACCGCATCGAAGACGCCGTGCGTAACGCCAAGGCTGCTATCGAGGAAGGCCTGCTGCCTGGTGGCGGTGTGGCTCTGGTTCAGGCTGCCGCCAAGGCCGAGAAGGACGAGGCTGTGACCTCCCTGACCGGCGAAGAGGCAACCGGTGCCGCCATCGTGTTCCGCGCCATCGAAGCCCCGATCAAGCAGATCGCCGAGAACTCCGGTGTGTCCGGTGACGTGGTGTTCAGCAAGGTTCGTGAACTGCCTGACGGCCAGGGCTTCAACGCCGCGACCGACGAGTACGAAGACCTGCTGGCCGCCGGTGTGACCGACCCGGTGAAGGTGACTCGTTCCGCTCTGCAGAACGCCGCCTCCATCGCCGGCCTGTTCCTCACCACCGAAGCCGTTGTGGCCAACAAGCCGGAACCGCCGGCAGCTGCCCCGGCTCAGAACGCCGACATGGGCTACTGATCCCGCAGCTGGGCAACGCCCCGCGTAGGGATTGATACAGCTCAGACCGCTCGCAGCGGACTCTGAAAGCTAACGAATGGGTCTCCCGTGCATTGTGCACGGGAGGCCCATTGTCGTTGTTGTGCGGCCGTTGTTGTGCGACTGGCGTGATGCTGCAACCGCCCGCGCCTGGTGCAAATACTGCGGGGTTCGTGACAATCTCCGTGACTGAAGTGACAGATTCTGTCACTTCAGTCACGGAGATTGTCACTTTCACTGCAGAACGTGTCACTAAGTCCGCAGTACTTCGATGCATTCGCGCTGTTACTGCGCGAACAGGCGGGATGCGGCCGTCTCCGCCTCGGCATACACCGTGGAGGCCTGCGTCAGCGACCGCTGGATCGATTCGAGCGAGGCCTCCATCTGCTGCTGCGCGGCCCGCCATTGCGCTGCGACCGCACTGAATTGCGTTGCGGCCGACCCGCGCCATACGCCTTGCAACGTGTTGAGATTGGAATACATGCCGGCCACCGCCTGTCTGATCTGGCTCACCGAGGCCTGCACCGCCGCGCTGGAAGATTGGATCTGTTCGGAATCGACTTGATACTGAGGCATCATTGTCTCCTTATGTGTCAGTTGTATAGGTTTTGTCTGGTTATTTGGGTTGTTGCGGTGATTGTCACGGCGGGTCCGCCCGCCGTGCCGGTTCCGTAGGTGGTTTTTGGCTTCTGTAGGTGGTTGGCCGGGATATCGGCATTTCAGAAAGCCGCACAATAGCGGCTTTCCGAACACCGTGTACTTGGTCAACTACCTACGGAACGGTCAAACCACCTACGGAAGCCGGGCCAATGCTCCAAATCGCCTGACGGGCCGTTGTCTACCCGTCAAATACGGACAATCTGGCGTGCATTGTGGAGTTATTGCCGAGCCGGTCGACGTTTAGCCGAGCCGGTCGGTATGGTGGAGTGTATGACATTCGAAGCGTTGAACGACGAAAAATCAGGTGCTGTGGTCGGAACTCCCCGCATCGGCGTGTCGCAGGCCGCGAAATGGCTTGTTTGCATGGTTCTTGCGCTGATGTGCGCGTTGTGGATAACCCCGTGCGCCTTCGCCGAAGGCGAGGGAACGCTTACGGAGAACATCACCGATCCGCAGAACCTGCTCGGTTCAAACGTTTCCGCGGTCACCGACAAGATCAAGGAAACCAAGCAGCAGGCCGGCGTCACGGTGCGCTTGCTGTATGTGGAGAGCTTCGGCACCGAGGTGAAGCCTACGCAATGGGCGAGCGGCGTGCTCGAATCGCTGAGCCCGAAGCCGAACACTGTGCTGCTGGCGGTGGCTTCCGGCGACGGCAAGCTGGTGGTGGTCGCCTCGTCGAATTCCGATGCATGGCTGAGCAACACGAAAACCGTGGATTCGCTGAGCGAGGCCGCGACCGACAAGCTGGCGAAGAGCGGCGCGCAGGATTGGTCCGGTGCCGCGATCGCCATGATGGACCAGATCATGCTGCTGAAGAAGACCTCCACGTCGTGGTCGCTGTCGAAGTGGGGCATAATCGCCCTGATCTGCGTGCTGGTGGTGCTGATTGTGGGCACGATCGTGTTCGTGGTGGTTCGCAACAGCCGCAGGCGCAAGGAAGCCGAACAGGATGCGGCGCGTGCGGCCGCCGGCAAGCGCACCAGGGCGAACCGCAGGGGGCATGCGGTCGGCTATGGGACTTCGCCCAAGTCAGACAGGCCCGCCAAGCGTTCCCGCGACAGGCGCAACAAGGGCAGAAAGAAGGCCGATGAGCCGGCCATTGAAACCAATACGGTTGCGCAAGCTGATGATGAGGGCACGAGTGCACAGAACGTCGATGCCGCCGAAAACACGACTGTTGCAGGTGCTGCCGATGCTGCGACCGGCGAAACGGCCACTGTTTTCGCCGAGCCTCTGAGTACCGCCGGTGCGGACACCAAATTCATGCCGGAATCCGAGTCCAATGCGCAGCCCGAGCCGGATGCGCAGTCTGAAATAGCCGAACCGGAACCCGTCAAGTCCGAATCCGAACCAGCCGGTTCCGAACCAGCCGAATCCCAGCCCGCCGAATCCCAGCCCGCCGAATCCCACGAGGCAAAGAAGAAGCACTCCGGCTTCCACCTGTTCGGCAAGGCAGGCAAGGCCGATGATGAGCAGGGCGGCGAGCGGCACGGCAGAAAGCGCAGGCACGGAGGTGCCGGCAGCGGCGAAGAGCCGAAGAACGCCGCAGAATCCGTCGACAGCGTTGACGACAACGGCGGCAGCGAGGGCTCCGAGAATGCCGAGCCCGCTTCCACCGGCACCGCCGAACCGCTGTTCCACGCGGGCGACTCGTTCATGCCGGGCGACGGTTCCGTGGATCAGTCCGTGTCCGACGACATCGAGGCCATGTTCGCGCGTCCGTTCATTCCCGGAACGCAACGGCCCGGCGACGAGGACTGAACGTTCTCAGGTTCCCGCCCAATCAGGCAGCCAATAGAAAAGTCCTGTGGCACCCGCATCCGTGCGGTCAGCCACGGGCTTTCCCATACCTGTCGCCGCATTGGCGCGTCCATATATTCAATCGCAAAAGATGCATGAAAATTCAGAAGACATTCAGGAAACCTACAGACTTGCGGTTCATGCTGGAGGCATGAGCAAGCCTACTGAAGCATCGATTGTTGTTGTTGACGACGAGCCGTCCATCCGCGAACTGCTGGTGGCATCCTTGCATTTCGCGAACTTCGAAGTCTCTACCGCAGCCTCCGGCTCGGAAGCCATCGAAGTCATTGAAAAAGTCCAGCCCGATCTCATCGTGCTCGACGTCATGCTCCCGGATATCGACGGATTCACCGTGACCCGTCGCATTCGCCAGGAAGGCATCAACGCCCCGGTCCTGTTCCTCACCGCCCGCGACGATACGCAGGACAAGGTGATGGGGCTCACGGTAGGCGGCGACGATTACGTTACCAAGCCGTTCAGTCTCGAAGAGGTCGTGGCCCGTATCCGCGCCATTCTGCGCCGCACGCGCGAGCAGACCGAAGAGGATCCGATCATTCGCGTGGGCGATCTGGAAATCAACGAGGATTCGCACGACGTGACCCGCGCAGGCCAGTCCATCGACCTGAGCCCCACGGAATACAAGCTGCTGCGTTACCTGATGGACAACGCCGGCCGTGTGCTGAGCAAGGCTCAGATTCTCGATCACGTGTGGCAGTACGACTGGGGCGGGGACGCCGCGATCGTGGAAAGCTACATCTCGTATCTGCGCAAGAAGGTCGACGGAATCGAGGTGACTGACGAGAACGGCGAGAAGCACAAGGTGACCCCGCTGATCGAAACCAAGCGTGGCATCGGCTACATGATTCGAGAGCCGCGCTCATGACGTTACCGCAACACGAACCGAACGTTCCGAATAATCCGAACGATTCGAATGTTTCAGTCGAGCCGAATGGCTCAAATGTTCCGAACGATTCGAATGATTCCAACGATGCCGATACGCGCCTGACCGCTGCGGCGGCCGTTCCGGCGGCGTCGGATGCTCCCATTGGCGGTGGTGCCCCAGCCGGTGCCGCCGCCAATGCGGCATCTGCGGGTGCAGGCTCTGCCGACCCTGCTATGCGGAACGTGCAGGGAACCGCCGCTCCCGCCAGCGACGGCATGCCCACGGTCGGCATTCCGTTCGCCAACCAGGGTGCAGCGACCAATCCGACTAATCCCATCAATCCCGCCAATCCGGTCGACCCGGCCAATCCAAACAATCCAGGCGTGCCCTCCGATCAGGGCAAAACCTCCAATCCGCCCAAAAAGAGCCGATTCGCATGGTTCTGCAAACAAGGCCAGGCCGGCACGCGCCAAGCCAAAGCCACAGCGACGGCCGGCGCGGAAGCCTTCAAAGCCAAGCATCGCAGGCTCGCCAAACTCTTCTTCTACAAATTCGACCGGTTCTCGCTGAGCACCAAACTCGTGGCCTGCACGCTCGTCGTGCTCATCGTCGGCACGGTCGGCATCTCCACCGCCATCCGCCAACTGGTCAGCAGCTACCTGCTGCAGAAAACCGACAACCAGCTCATCTCACAGCGCTCGCTGATCCTGAGCAACACCACCATGCTGCGCGGCTCCAACAACCAATCCAGCGGCATGGGCAACAACTACTTCCTGCAAGTGCGCTATGTGGAAAACGGCGAATTCACCGGCAAAGTAAGTACCCCGCTCGTGCCTTCCGTCGCGGGTCTCGCCGGCAATTCCATCGTGTCCATGCCCAAACTGCCCAGCAACGACCAGCTCACCGACGACATGTACGGTAAGCCGTTCACCACGGGAGCCGTGCTGCGCACCGTGACGAACGATACGAACGGCGGATTCGATTTTGGCGGCGTGGACGCGGTGCCGAACGACGACGGTGATACCGGCAACAGCGGCAACGGCGGCGAAGGCGGCCGATTCGCCTCCAGAAGCAACGTGCTGCAGGCCGCACGATCGCCATGGCGCGTAGCCGCATTCAAATGGGTTGAACCCGACAGCAAAAACAACGAAACCGTCAAAGGCGTGGTGTTCATCGGCCTGTCGCTATCCGACCAGATCGACATCATCAACACCCTCACCCAATACTGCATCACCGTAGGCATCGCCATCGTGCTGCTCGGCGGCTCGCTTTCCGCGCTCATCATCCGCCGCACCCTGCGTCCGCTGAAACGCATCGAGAAAACCGCCGCCCAGATCGCGGCCGGCGACCTGAGCCAGCGCGTGCCGCCCGCGCCCGAAAACACGGAAGTCGGCTCGCTCTCCGCCTCGCTGAACACCATGCTCGCGCGCATCGAACGCAGCTTCCACGAGCAGGAGCAGACCACCGAGAAAATGAAGCGCTTCGTCTCCGACGCAAGCCACGAACTGCGCACGCCGCTCGCCGCGATCCACGGGTATGCGGAGCTGTACACCATGCAGCGCGATTTGCCGGGAGCGTTGGAACGCGCCGACGAATCCATCGCCCACATCGAACGCTCCAGCCAGCGCATGACCGTGCTCGTCGAAGACCTGCTCTCGCTCGCGCGCTTGGACGAAGGCCGTGGCATCGACATGACGCAGCAGGTGTCGCTCACCTCGCTGGTGGCGGACGCGACCGACGACCTGCACGCGCTCGACCCCGAACGCGAAGTCACGCGCGGCACCGTGGTGCTCAAGCCGGCCGACGGCGAACATCCCTGCACGCTGGAAGTCGAGGACGGGCAATTGCAGCCGATCAGTCTGATCGGCGACGCCTCCAGACTGCGCCAGGTGGTGACGAACATCATCGGCAACGTGCACCGCTACACGCCATCCGATTCGCCGGTACGCGTGTCGATGGGCACCATGCTCGCCTCGATCGACCAGCACACGCTGGCCACCTTGCCACCCAGCGACGCCTCGTTGCGGCAGTTCCTCGACGCGGCCGAAGTCGGGCAAAGCATGTCCACCGGAACCGCGTACGCCGTGCTGCGATTCGAGGACCATGGGCCGGGGGCGCCGGCAGAGACGCGCTCGCAGCTGTTCGAACGCTTCTACACCGCGGATCCCTCGCGTGCGCGTGCCAAGGGCGGAACCGGCTTGGGCCTTGCCATCGCGCTGTCGGTGGTGAAGGCGCATCAGGGCTTCATCTGCGCCACGGAGACGCCGGGCGGCGGTTTGACGTTCACCATTGTGCTGCCGTTGACGCATCTTGACGATGGCGTTGGCGGGGCTGGTGCGGCTGGTTCTGCTGGTATGGCTGGCAGTGCTGCTGGTGCTGGCGTGGCTGGCACTGGTGTTGCCGGGGGCGGTGTGGCTGGCGGTGCTGGTGCTGCTGGTGCTGCTGGTGCGGCTGGTGTCGGCAGTGCCGGTTCGGCTGGTAGGCCCGGTATGGCAGCCGGCTCGGCCGGCGTGCCTGGCTCGGCTATGACCGGCTCGGCTGGCGTCAAATAGTCCCTCGCAATAGCACCGCACCTATCCCGTCATCCTCTCTCGTGTAGCCATTCCCGGTCCCATTCCGGGTTTGGCTCCGCTGGGGTATCCTGTGCGTGGCTGTTTCGGATGCATCCCTTCTTTTGCCACGCTGAGGGATGCTGAGTGGGGCCGTTTTGGGATGTGCCCCGACTTTGGCCACGTTGGATGATGTTGTGTAGGGCTGTTCCGGGGTGTGGTCCGGGAGCGGCTACGCTGAGGGATACTGTGCAGGGCTTGTTTTGGCTGGCATCCGGTTTTAGCTACGCTGGGGTTTCCTGTGCGTGACCATTCCCGGGTGATGTCCGGGTTTGGCCACGCTGGGGCGTCTTATGTGTGGCCGGATGCGGGTGAGCCCCTGCTTTAGCTTCACTGGCTTATCCCTGGCGTAGCTGTATCGGATCTCCGTCCGCGTCCGCACTCGCATCTGCGTCCGCACTCGCGTCCGCGTCCGCACCCGCGTTTGCCCGTGGGCGTACCCACTCTGGTATCCATACGGAGCTTGCGCTAAAATAAATCGGTTAATGTTTTTTCGGATGTAAGAAAGCGAGAGTGCGCAATGCCCACCGGTCGAGTTCGTTGGTTTGACGCCGCTAAGGGGTACGGCTTCATCGCCAGTGAGAAAGGCGAGGACGTGTTCCTGCCTGCGGCCGCTTTGCCCGCTGGAACCACCACGCTGCGTAAGAACGCCAAGGTGGAATATGCCGTGATTGCAGGTCGTAGGGGGCCGCAGGCCATGGATGTGAAGCTGATCGCATCCGGTCCGTCGATGGTCAAGGCCAACCGCCCGAAGCCGGACGATATGGCCGCGATCTGCGAAGACCTTATTAAGATGTTGGATTCTGCAGGCAACACGCTGCGTCGTCATCATTACCCGGCTCCCGCTGAGAGCCGGAAGTTGGCGACGTTGCTGCGTGCAGTGGCCGACAATTTCGACGTACAGGACTGATTGAGGACTGATTTATGACCGAAGCTGCAGAAGTTCTTGATCCGCAGATGCCGTCTGAGCAGCCGGATCCGCGCGATCTTGCCCGTGCGGTGGCCATGAGTGTGGCCGACGAGCCCGAGCAGGTGGGCGAGGTCGTCAATGCCATCGAGCTTGACGACAATGTGACGGATTTCCGTCTGGCCGCGAGCGTGCGCGGATATGAGGGCTGGCAGTGGTCGGTGACGTTGTACCACGATGTTGAAGTGGGCACGTGGACGGTGAACGAGTCGTCGCTGGTGCCTACGGATGATGCGTTGATGCCGCCCGCGTGGGTTCCGTGGAAGGACAGGTTGGAGCCGACTGATCTGGCACCGACCGATTCCATTGGCACCGATCCCGACGATCCGCGTCTTGAGGGCGGCTTCCGTAAGACCGAACCGGTTGCGGGCGCGTCTGCGGGCGAAACCGAGCAGTCGGGCGATAAGGCGGAAGTAGCCGGATCGTCCGAGCCGATTGCCGATAAGACAGAACAGTCCGAATCGGTTGAATCGACGGACGAACAGACGCAGGATGCCACGGAATCCGAGGAAGCGGCGAAGTCCGAAGAATCCGCGGAAACGCAGGGAACCGAGAACACTCCGGAATCCGCTGAATCAGCTGAAACTGCCGAATCTGCCGGAACCGCCGAGTCCCAGGCACCTCAGGAATCCCTGGAAAGCGAGGAGGCTGCCAAGGCCGCCGCACAGGCCGAGGAAACCGAAGAAATCGTCGAGGAATTCCAGCTATCCCGCCGCCATGTGCTGTCTCCGAAGGGTCGTGCCCAGGTGGCGAAGCGCTGGTATGAGGGCCCGCGCGGTCCGAAGGCGATGTCCACCAAGACCGCGGACGGCAACCTGTGCTCCACGTGCGGGTTCTTCGTGCCGTTGCAGGGCGATCTGAATCGTATGTTCGGCGTGTGCGCGAACAAGTGGAGCCCGGATGATGGCCGCGTGGTGTCGATCGACCATGGGTGCGGCGAGCATTCCGAGATCGAACCGCCGGAGCCGACCCATCTGTGGGTGCAGTCGAAGCCTGCATACGACGATTTCCATATCGATGTGATTGCGCAGAAGCCGCGTGACGAGCGTGGCGCGGTCGAGGCCATCGAGCAGCTGGATGAGGATGCGCAGGATTCGGATGAGGCTACGGAAGAGGATATTCTGGCCAACACCGAGCCGGACACCGGTGATGATGAGCCGAACGAGACCCAGCCTGCCGGCGTGGAGGCTTCCGCCGAGTTGGAGGCTGTGATTGCCGTTGGCGAAGGCGATGGCGATTCGGACGAGAATGAGGGCGAGGAGTCTGTGGAGGCTAAGGAGTCCGCAGAGACCGCTGAATCTGCTGAGGGTGCTGAGGGCGAGGTATCTGCTGAGCCTATTGAGCCTACTGGGCCCGTTGAGACTGAAGAAACTGCTGAGACCGGAGAGCCGCGCGACGCCGGGGAGTCGGTGAAGCCGGAAGAGTCGGAAGAGTCTGTGGCGTCTGCCGAATCGGGCGAGTCCGGGGATGCCGGCGAATCCGAGGAATCTGCTGAGGCCGCGGAGGCCGTTGCCCAATCGACTGAGTCTGCTGAACCGGCTGAAGATGCCGAACCGGTCGAACCGGCTGCGGCTGAAGCTGTTGAGCCCGCTGAGCCAGCCGAAGTTGCTGAGCCTGACGAGCCGGGCGAATCTGACAAGCTGAATAAGTAAATACTGCGAGCAAGTAATACTGCGCGTAACGGTGGTTTGTCTCTGCCTGCTGGCGTGCGGGGATTGGCGTTGTTTGTGGCATGTGGCGTAGTGGGTCGCGCTGAATCGTGATGATTCGGTGCGACCTTTTGCATAGGCATAGGCAGGTTGCCGGGCAGGTTGCTGGGCAGGCGTTGCATGAGTGGCGGTCAGGCGTCGCATAGGTATGCGGCTATGTGGCGCGGCTGTAGAGCGTAGATGGTGTGGTCGGGTGCGGGCTGGGGGAGTGTGCTGCAATACGGGGGAGTGCGAACCTGTTGCAGGAGGTGAAGGGTGGTGTGTGACGGGGGAATTGGTGGGGGGGGGGTGGAGGATAGGTGATGACAACGCTATCATTTGGTGGTAAAAAGTCGCTATAAAAAAAATAGGCAAAACGTCAATAGTTGTTGGATGCAAGTGATGAATATATAGACAAATAGGTACAATTTATCTATTGTTTTTCCGGTGAACCCAAGAAAAATAACACTGCTAAACAGCTTTATAAGGCGGTAAAAACCGCGAATTTCCAACGAAAACACATTGCTGTGCCGTTGTGGGGCGGGGGTGGGTGCAAGCAATAAACCAGGATGCAGGGTAAACCCGCTCAACTTGCCGGTTGGTCGATTTGCACAATGCAAACGAACGCTATAATCTTGTATTTTAAGTTTGTGGATAACTAGCGCCGTCATCCCCAAAAGACGTGAAAAAGCGTTGCCGAAGGGGTGCTAATGGGAACGATGGCATAGGGACAGGAACTAGGAGCATTAGACATGAGGCATCAGGTGGAACGGCTGAAGCACGTAGCGCTGAGACAGGGGGTCAAGCCTGCGCGTGCACTGACTGCGGCATTCGTCGCCATCGGCATGATGGTGACCGGTTCCGTCGTCCTCGGCTCCTCCACCGCCAACGCCGACGGTGGTCACAATAACGGTGCGATCTGCACGCCAAAGTCCGTGAGCTTGGGGACAGACACCGGCGTTGGAACGGAAGATACTGGCATCGCCACGTATGCAGGTGGCGATATGTATGTGGGTCAGAAGGTTTCTGGCGACATGAACAACACCTCGGGTCCTGCTGGTTCATATGCTGCTGAAGCCGAAGGCCTGACCGCAGTGAACGGCAAGCTGCTCATGCACCCGCTTAAGGGTCTATGGACTTCGTACTACACGGATAAAGATGGCGCGAAGAACGGCTATATCAAGGATTACAAGGGCTTCCGATTCGGCATTGTGGGCTTCGGTGGCCAGTACCGTCCGAAAACGGGTTCTTCTACACTTGAGGTGAGAGGCAACAGCTCCGATAGCAGCATCGGCTGGGTTGGCGGTGCGCAGTCTTGGGGTAACGCCGGCTGGATTGGCCAGACTAATCTCAAGGAGCCGAATTACACGGCTAATATCGCTGGCAAAAAGACCACGGTATATGGCGGCTCGTCAAATGATATTCTCGGCAACAGTTCGGGTTCGAGTAATACGAACAAGTACAAGTATAACGATCGTGCATCCGTGTATGTTCCGGAAGGTACACAAGGCACTGTCAACTGGGAACAGAATGACAATCAGATTGGTTCCACAGGCGAGACGTTCGATGGTTTCGGCTCGTATATCAAGACCTTGTCGGGCAACCTGAGCAACCTCAGTAAGCAGCAGTCGGAGAGCGTCTATGTGGCTGACGCTAAGACAACTACCGGCAGCGAGTACTACAACGATCTGGTACGCGCCAAATTCGATGGCACATATAGCTTCAAGATCAGCAGCGGGCACGAGAAGATCATCGAATTCGTGGGCAATGGCACATCCTCCATGCAGGTGTTCAATCTGCCGGCAAACATGCTCAATGATTCTTCTTCGTATACTGGTGTTAGTTTCTCGTTCAAGAAGATTCCGGACACTTCTTCCGTGGTCATTAACGTGACCGGTGGGAAAGTGGATTTCCACAACGGTTGGCGGTTCTGGTGGACCGACACGAATAACACCACGAAGGAATTGGGCGGTTCGTACACTGACGGTGATTACGCCAAGCGTGCTCAGCAGATTATGTGGAACTTTGCCGATGCCAGCAGTGTGACCATTCGTGGTGGCCAGGGTTCGGGCACAACAACACGTAAGGATGCAAACTCCGCTGCGGAGAAAAAAGATGGTGTGTGGGATGGTTCTTTCCCTCTGACGACGAATGACGATCCGGCTGCAGGCATGCTGGGCAGCATTCTTGTTCCGAATGGTAGTTTCGAATCGCATGTAAGCACCAACGGCCGCGTGTGGGTCGGTGGTAATTATGCTATGTACAACCCGGCTGCAGTCGGTAATACTGGCCAAAATGGCAAATTCTACGAGTTTGTCAATTACGAGCGCAGCCACTCCGCTTCGGCTCTTGATATGGACCAGGAACGGCATAACCTGCCGTGGAACGGCTCGTACTCCACTTCCTGCGCCGCGATCAAGTGGGATAAGGTCGATGCTGAGGGCACTGCGCTGAAAGGCACTTCGTGGACCGTATACGGCACGAAGGATAACGCTGTAAGCGGCACGAACCCCATCACCACGGTTGCCGATGGCGGCTGGAATGATGCGGATAATGCTGATAACGGCAGTGTCACCCTGGGTAGCTTGGCGAAGAACGCCACATATTATGTGAGGGAAAGCGGCACTGGCAGCAGCCAGTATGCGCTGAACACGAACATTTATCGCATTGTTACTCAAGACAGCACGGATACTGTTTCAACCATCGACAAGGTGTACACCGCTGCTGGTGCTGAGATTACCGATGACACCGCCAAACAGTTGCACAAGGGCGCCATTGTTAACGTGAGTGCCGGCACCTCCATCGCATGGTCGAAGGTTGATGCAGAAGACCAGAACGCGTTGCTTGCGGGTTCCACTTGGGAGTTGACCAAGAAGGGTACTCAGGGGAATCCGGATCAGTCGTGGACCATTACCGATGACGATTCCGACAGCGAGATCGCGCGAATCAAGGTCATGGTTAACGGTCAGGAAGCAACGTCGTGGAAGTTCACTGATGCATCTCCTGTAAGCATTACCTATGTTGCCGTGGATAAGAACGGCAACGAGCTCGCCACAAAGGTGGAGTGGAAGTCCGAGAATCCTGCGGTTGCCGGCATCGCCGATGGCACGCTGCGTCCGTACAGCAACGGCAACACGAATATCGTGTTTACGGCCGGTGACAAGACGCTGACCTTCCCCGTCACCGTGAGCGGCGTTACCGTCGAAAGCTCCGTGCGCATCAACGGGTACACGGAAAGCCAGGAAATCAGCTTGGAACAGGGTAAGACCCTGACGCTGAACGCCACTGTGGCTCCCGAAGGTAACACGGTGAACTGGACGTCAAGCAACACGGATGACGTTTCCGTAAGCCCCGCAACCGGCACTGCCGTTACCGTGACCGCCAAGAATGTGACTTCAGGTTACGTGACCATCACTGCGACCGAGCCGCGTGGCGGGGAGAAAGCCACTCTGAAGATCAAGGTGACCGAGCCGATGGTCTCCGTGTACTTCAAGAAGACGAATGTGTCTTGGAACGCGTATTGGCTGAAATATAAGAAGAGCACGGATGGTTCTGGCTGGAGCGGTGACGTGCAGAGTTCCAGCGCTTGCGGGGACTACGTGCGTTTCCAGCTGCCGAAGAGCTCGGTTGTTGCTAATTATGAGTTCTATCTCGGGAATGCCCAGGGGTGGAATCTGACATCAGACAATATCTATCAGGCAACGAACAAAACTAACTTTAAGTTCACTGGGAACTCCGTGCAGGTAGTGGAAGCGTACAACAACTACCAGAGTTCGACTGTTCCCTCCGGTTGCGCGGCGACCAGCGCATACGTGGAGAACGGTTCCCGTCGTTCCGCTGTGAAGAACGCGGTGTTCTACGACCAGCCCGTGGTGCGTGCCGTTGCAGACACGACCGCCAAGGCTGCCGGCACGTTGCCGGACGAAGATCCGAAGGCCGGTCAGTTCAAGGTCTCTAACCTTACGGACGGTACCTACACGCTGAAGGAAACGGGAGCGCCGAATGGTTTCGACGCCAGCAAGGCGAAGACCTACACCATCGTCATCACGAACGGGCAGATTACGAGTTCCGACCTTCCCAGTGCGGTCGAGAACCCGCGTCTTACCGGTAAGGTGACCTGGAAGAAGACCGACGATTCGAGCGATGCGAAGCTGCTGTCCGGCTCCGAATGGAAGCTGTACAAGACCAAGAGCTTCACTTGGAACAACGGTAACGCCGAATACAAGGATGGCGACAGCACTACGCCTATCGCAACTATCAAGGATTGCGTTGACACCAGCGAGATGACCTGCTCTACTCAAACGGAACAGTACGCTGATCGCAACGGCGAAGCCGGCAAGTTCGAGCTCGTCGGCCTTGACTGGGGCGAATACCAGTTGGTCGAGTCCAAGGCTCCCGACGGGTACAACATCGACAAGACTCCGCACGTATTCCGCATCGGCCCGGCTGAAGGCGCGAACGTGAAGGGCAAGTGGTACACGTCTTCCGGTTTCAAGCCGGAGACTACCGCCGATTACAAGGAGTCCGCCGCATTCACCGTTGAGGGCGGATCCATCACCAACACTCCCGGCGCCGTGCTGCCTGGCACGGGCGGCGAGGGACTGAACAAGATTTACGCTGCGGGCCTGCTCGCAGTGACGGTTGCCGTGGCCGGTCTGGCCCTGAGCCTCAGGAGGCGGCAGCTATGAATATCGACTCTGTGAGAGGGGAGGGCGGCCCGTAGCTGGTCTATCATGATCGCCCTTCCCAGGGCTTACAACTTCATATCAGGGAAGATATAACCAACAAAGTAAAGGAAAAAGAAACACAATGAATAAGGTATTCAAGAGCCTTGTTGCCGTGGCGGCCACCGCGGCAATGGCCGTTGCCGGTTTCGCCGGCGCCGCCAGCGCAACTGCGGCCGAGAACACTGTGAACGTCACAGTTCCTACTTCCGAAAACCTGAAGGGCCACACCTACACTGCATACCAGATTCTTACTGGTAGCCAGGCGACCACCGGTGGTGCACTTGGTTCCACTACTTGGGGCACCGGTATCGATGCGGATGCTTTCCTTGCAGCGCTGAAGGCAGACAAGACCATTGGCCAGTACTTCACGAATGTGGAGACCTCCGACCAGTTTGTCGCCGCTCTCGGTAATAGCGCCAACTTCCCGCCCAATGGAAGCAACACCAATATCGTCGCTAAGCTTGCTCTGGCAAACAAGACGACTGATGGCACCGTTCTGGCCAGCGGAGCCAACGCCTTGGCCAAGGGCTACTACCTGATCGTCGATTCGACCGCTGACGGCCAGACCGTGTACAACCCGGCCGTGCTCGCTATCACCAGCGACATCACCATCAGCGACAAGACTGACGTTCCGTCTCTCGTGAAGAAGGTCCAGGAGAACAAGAAGAACATTGCCGATAAGACTTATGGTGATGGCTTCAACGATGTGGCCGACTACAATATCGGCGATGAGGTTCCGTTCCACCTGATCGGTTCCGTGCCGGACATGTCCCAGTACGAGACCTACAAGTACACGTTCTCCGATACTTTGGGCAACGGATTCGACGCACCGACTTCCGTCAAGGTTTACCTGTCTAACGATCAGAAGCTTGATGACTCGGATTCCGACATCACCTCCTCCTTCACCATCTCCAACCCGTTGGCTAATTCCTTCACTGTTTCGACCAACGACCTGAAGACGGTTCCGGGCGTTAATGCATCCGCTCATAACCAGTATGTAATTGTCTCCTACACTGCTAAGCTGAATGCTTCTGCTGAGATTGGTCTGCCTGGCAACGAGAATGAGGCATTCCTTTCTTACTCCAACAAGCCTGATCAGTCCGGCACTGGTGACAACAACACCAACGACACTCCTCACGATAAGGTCATCGTCTTTACCTATGGTCTCAACGGTGCCAAGGTTGATTCCACGAATACTGACAAGAAGCTGAGTGGCGCTGAGTTCAAGCTTCAGAACGCTGCCGGCAAGTGGGTTACCTTTGATGCAAACAAGAAGGTCACTGGATGGGCTGACAGCCAGGAAGCCGGTTCTACACTGACCTCTGATGAGAATGGTAATTTTGGTGTTACTGGCCTCGATGATGGCGAGTACACCCTCGTGGAAACCAAGGCTCCTGAAGGATACAACCTTCCTGCCAAGGGCTTCTCCATCAAGCTCACCGCAAAGACCGCAAATGGCCAAGACTGGAACGGAATCCCGAAGACGGCTCTGACTGATATTGCAGTTACGGTTGATGGCGATGAAGGCACCGGTGACATTACATCGGGTACCGGTTCCATCGTCATCAAGAACGTTCCGGGTTCCTCCCTGCCGTCCACCGGTGGCATGGGCACCACGATCCTGTACGCTGCTGGCGCTGCCATCGTCCTGGTTGCCGCCTTCGGCATCGCCTTCGCTGTCCGTCGTCGCAACGCTCGCTGAGCGTAGCCATGCCGCCAACTAAGGCACGGGCATGAGCCAAGCGTAACGCCGCAGCCCATACGCGCCGCGACCGCACCAGCGATCGCAGTGCGGCTGCGGCCCACGCAACAGTCCAGCCCACGGCGAAAGCCACACAATTCAACATGCACATGACCCGGATCCGGCTACGCACCGGATCCGGCCGTCAGTGCCCAACAGCACACGTCGAGGCAACGTCCTTACGTTACGAATAGCCAGCAAACGCACCAACACGGTTGCCAGTTGTCCGCATCCTAAGGACCCTGACCCAGGAAAACTAGGGAACTTCCGACGAAGGGGAAAGAAATGACAAGCCAAACCAAGAGGGCAGAGATGACAAACAGAACGGCGAAACATCGCATCATCACGGCGTTGTGCTGCGTGTTCGCGCTCATGCTCGCAACCATCGGCTTGAACGCGCCCACCGCCACCGCCGCCGACAACACCGCCACCACGGCATCCGGCGCCGAAGGCAGCATCACCATCACCTACCAGTACCAGGACGCGGCACTCAACAACGCCAGCATCAGCCTGTACCGACTGGCCGACTGGTCCAGCAAAGGCGGCTACACGCCCACCGGCGACTTCGCCAACCACACCGCATACCCGGTGGATTGGGATATCCTCAACGCCGACCAGCAAACCCTGCGCGACTTCGCCAACACCATGGCCGGCTACATCGCTGTAAACAAGCCCGCCACAGCCAGCACCCAGCAGACCGACAGCGCCGGCGTCACCACCTTCAACCAGCTGAGCGACGGCCTCTACCTCGCCGTCGTCGCCCCCTACCAGGGCAACGTGCTCACCTGCCAGACCGCCGCCATGCTCGTCGCCCTGCCGAATGTGCACAAGGATGCCGCCGAACAGCGCACCCTCAGTATCGAACCGAAAGCCGACTGCGCAGTCCCGCCCACCGACACCATCAGCGTTACCAAAGTGTGGAAAGACAAGGATCAGTCCAAGCGCCCCGAAAGCGTGACGATGAACCTGCTGCAAGACGGCAAAATCTACGATTCCATCGTGCTCAACGCGGCCAATGGCTGGAAGCACACGTGGACCAAGCTTGAAACCGGCCACGAATACAACGTTGTCGAAGCCAGCGTGCCCAGCAGTTACAACGCGCTCGTAGACCGCGAGAACAACGATTACACCGTCACCAACACAGCCAAGCCTGAATCCGCCAAAACCGGCGCGAACGTTGCCATCATTGCTGGCATCGTCATTGTGCTCGCCATCGCCGGCATCGCAATCAGCGTGGTAGTGCGCAGGAAGAACAGCGCTGACGACGCCGATGCTGCGGACGCTAGCGTGAATGGTGTGAACGGTGCGAACGGCAACGTGAACGGCGATCAGTCGGTTGCGAACCAGCCCGCTTCGAGCCAAGATAGCGAGTGATGTTCACACCACGCAACCGCCACGCAGACAAACACCAGTCGGAACCTACGGAACCCACTGGAATTTCGGAAGCCCCGGAACTTACAGGAATCCCGGAAAGCCCCGAGTCTTCCGAATCTTCTGAATCTCCTGAAGCGACCATGAGCCGCGTGGAGCGCCGCAAAAAGCGCAACAAAGACAACCTCGGCCTGAACATGCTTATCGGCTTCCTTGTCATTGTGCTTATCGGCGGACTTGGCCTCATCGCCTACCCATCCGTGGCCGACTGGTGGAATCGTATGCACCAGTCCTACGCGGTGGCCGGTTATGTGGCCAAAACCAACGACATGAGTAAAGCGGAGAAGAAAAAACTCCTCGACGCCGCCCACGCCTACAATCTCAAACTCGCCGCCGCCAGCGACCGCTGGCACATGAACGCCACCCAACAAGAGCAGTACAACAACACGCTCGACATCACCGGCACAGGCATCATGGGCTACGTGACCGTGCCGCGCATCAAAGTGAAACTCCCCATCTACCACGGCACCGACGAAGGCGTGCTGCAGGTCGCGGTTGGTCATCTTGCGGGAAGCTCGCTGCCGGTCGGCGGCCCCACCACGCACGCCGTGGTCTCCGGCCACACCGGCCTGCCATCCGCCCGCCTGTTCACCGGCCTGGACGAACTCAAAAAAGGCGACACCTTCGCCTTCCACGTGCTCGACGAAACCTACACGTACCAGGTTGACCAGATCAAAGTGGTATTGCCCAGCGACCTGACCGCGCTCAACATCAGCACGCAGCTTGACTTCGCCACACTCGTCACCTGCACCCCATACGGCGTGAACTCGCATCGACTGCTCGTGCGCGGGCATCGCATCCCCAACCCCGCCACGCCCGACAACACGCGCTACGACGATCCCACCACCATGGTGTTCACCACGATCATCGTGGCATTGCTGGTGCTCGCGGCCCTGATCGCGCTTGGCACCTGGTTCGTGCGCAGCCGCGGTGCCCGCGAATCCACCGGATCGCACAACTCCGGGCGCGCCTACCGCAAGTCACGCCCCAAGCATCGCAGTCCCACGCATCGCAGTCCCAAGCATCGCAGCAAACGCTAGGTGAGTGGAGCGTCCGAGGGGTCGAGGTGGCCTGTCTGAACTGTCTGGACTGTTTGGATTGTCTGGATTGTCTGGACTGTTTGGACTGTTTGGACTGTTTGGACTGGGTGGCTTAGACGGCCTGGAACCGGTTGATCCTGCCTGATCATCGGATTATTCGGTCTCGCTTTGGTCTCGTTTTGGCCCCTTGATTCGTTTTCTGCGTGGTTAGTAACGACTTCTGTGACGGAGGTTACATATTTTGTCGTACTGGTCACAGTGGTTGTTGTTCCCGTCACAGAATTTGTCACGCTACCCGCAGTAATCGTCTTCCCACTGCCCCTCAACAAATTCCACGCTTGCCGCTCCTCTTCCGAGCACCCCCGAAGGCTTCCCCCTAACGCACTAAGAGCAGGCCGCGCGGTGCTCGTCAATGCGTCATGAAAACCGGCCAGATGAGCGGCCTTGGCACTTTTGTTGCTTATACCCCCGAACGGCACCCCCGTTGTGGCGCATGTTGTTTTGTCAAAAGATGGAAAAGCGTTTAAGCTGGATTGTGCCTTTTTGATGATGCGCCAACATCATTGCCGGCGCGAATTTGCAAGGTGGTGATTCGTGGAGACGGGGATGTTGATGCGGCATGGAAAGGCACAACAGGAGAGACGCGACAACAGAAGACAGAGCACAACAGAGTAGCAGAACATAACAGCATGCGCCCCATGTGCAACCCACGTGGGGAAGGCAGCCAGGAGTATACAACAGCGCACAATAGTGTGCGCGCGGGAAGAGAACCATGAAGCACGCAGACCGGCCGAAAGGCTTTGCCATGCCGGCGAACGCGAGCCAGCCATTGCGCAGGCGCGTTCGCTCGCTTTGTGCTGCCATCATTGCCTTCGGGGTGACCGCATCGCTGATCGCCGCCCCCGCGCTCGCCGCCAATGCCATTTCCACGCTTGCCAATGACGGCACTGTCACCACCGCCAACGAGCAAACCACCACCGGCTTGTGTACGGGTAAGACCATGCCGCTTGGTCCGAGTACCGGTTCCAGCACTGTTGATGATGGTATTGCCACGTATGTTGGCGGCAACATGTACGTGGGCAAGAAGAACGACCACATGATGTCCACGAACGGGCCGGATGGCTCGTATGCCGTGGAGGCCGAGGGTTTGACGGCGGTGAAGGGCAAGCTGTTGTTGCATCCGATTAAGAACGCGTGGGCCGAATATGATAAGAACGGCAAAGCCACGAATTACAAGGGTTTTCGTTTCGGTGTGGTGGGCTTTGGTGCTAATTTCCGCCCGAAGGAGGGCCAGTCGGTGCTGGAGGTTCGTGGCGACAGCACTGACACTGGTTTGAGCGATGCCAACAGTGTGCAGGCGTGGGGCAACGCCGGCTGGATCGGCAAGATGGAGGATGACGACAAGTCCTATATCGCCAATATTGCCGGCGCGACGACCACGCTGTGGGGCGGCACGTCGAATGATTTCTATGGGAAGCGTTCCGGCAACGTCAATAAGATCCGTTGGAATCAGCGTATTAGCGTATACGACTACAGCAAGAGCCCGACTGGCACGACGGTGGATAAATCCAATGTCAAGTACGGCAAAACCGATGATTCCATCGGCTCCACGGGCGAAACGTTCATGGGGTTCGGCGAGACCATCAAGACCATGTCGAAGAACATGGTGACTGTGGGGCAAGGCTCGACCGACCCTTCGGACACTAACCGGTATATCGGCACGGTTACTACGGGAACATATAACGGCAACCTTGAACGCCATAAGTTCGACTATGAGACCAACAAGAAAACGTATACGTTCACGGCCAGCAGTGTGAGCGAGAAGCTGATCACTTTCACGGGCAATGGTAAGGCGGCGTTGCAGGTGTTCAACGTTCCGGCGAGTGATCTGTCGGGCAATCAGGGCATCAGCTACAAGTTCGTGAATATTCCCGACACCGCGTCCGTGGTGATCAATGTGACGGGCAGTACTGTTTCCTTCCACAACGGGTGGCGTTTCTTCTGGGGTGATAACAACACTGACATTGGCGGCGAATACACGAGCAATGATTACGCTAAGCATGCGCAGCAGATCATGTGGAATTTCGCCGATGCGCAGAGCCTTACCATTTACGGTGGCCAAGCGCAGGGGCATATGACTGTTACGCCGACTTTGGATGAACAGACGAGTGAGGGCATTTGGAGTCAGGCCAACCTGACCATGACCGACGATTCTGCGGCGGGCTTCCTGGGGAGCATTCTCGTGCCGAACGGCAGTTTCGAATCGCATGTGTCCACGAACGGCCGCGTGTGGGTTGGCGGGGATTTCTCCATGTACAACCCGACGACCGTGGAACAAAACGGTACTCCAATCGTCAATATCGAGCGCAGCCACACCGCGTCGGCGATTGATATGGATCAGGAGCGTCATAATCTGCCGTGGAATGGCTCGTACACGGCGCAGTGCGCCACGTTGGCGTGGGATAAGGTGCAGGACGACACGAGCCACACGCTGCTCGCAGGCACTACGTGGGCGGTGTACGGTTCGCTGGAGGCCGCTAAGAGCAACGACCCGACGCAGGCGTTGAAGAGGATTACGGACGGCCAGTATGGCGACGAGGATAATCAGAATGACGGCCATTTTGAGGTGAGCGGTCTCAACCCGTCCGACTCTACCGCCACGCTCACGTATTATCTGCGCGAGGTGGCTACGAACGACACACAGCATCGGCTCAATAGCAACATTTACGCCATCAATGCCGGCATGGAGGGCGTTACTGCGCGCAAGATCACGAAGGTCTACGACTCGAATGGCACGGAGATCACGGACGTGTCCAAGAAGCTGCTGGTCACAACGCAGAGCGCCGGCACGAACGATCAGATCATTAACGAGAGTAAGGGCATTGAGCTCAGCTGGTCGAAGGTGGACAAGGACGCCACGGGCAAAACGCTCGCAGGCTCGGTGTGGAAGCTGCAGAGGCAGGGCAGCAGCGTGGCCTACCACATCACCGACACCACCAAGAGCGCGGCGAAGGTGACGATCAAGTACAACGGTAAAGACGTGGCCAGTATTGACCTGAAGACTACGGATATCGCCGATTTGACCGCTGAAGTAACCGACGCACACGGTTCCACGGATGGCTTGCCGCAAAGGGTTGCATGGACGAGTTCGAATGCGGGCGCGGCCACGGTCAACGCGGACAGCGGACTGGTCACACCGATCGCGGCGGGCACAACCACCATCAAGGCATGCTCGGTAATGGACGTCACGAAGTGCGCAAGCATGACGGTGACGGTTACGGGTGAAAGCAGGCCAGAAACCAAAGCCACCACCACGGTGTACTACCCGAAGAGTGTGTTTGGGGAGAACACCACGCCGTCGTTCCAGTATTCGCTGGACGGCGGAACAACGTGGGTGAAGGGTCTTTCCATGGAGGCCTCCGGCTGCAACGAGTGGTGGAAGATCACCTTCAGCAATCCGGACAAGAAGGCCATTGAATTTGATGTGTATTCCTCCAATGGTTTGTGGGATAACAACAACAAGGACCCGCATAATTATTCCCACGACTATGCCGCCGAACTCACGTTGAGCGGTAGTGTGAACTACGACAGCTATATCTCCGCCGGCACCCTCACCAATGGCATGCCTTCCGGCTGTTCCATCACCCCGCCCACCACGCAGGAAACGGTACGGATCATCAATCCTTCCACCACGTCCATCAGCATGAACAAAGGCGAGACGCGCACGCTCGCGGCCGACAAAACGCCGAGCAACACCACGCTCACCTGGTCGAGCGGCAACACCAGCGTCGCCACGGTCACGGCAAAAGGCAGCGACAGTAGCACCGACACCACGGCCACACTCAAGGCGCTCGCGGTTGGTAAGGCCACTATTCGTGTGCGCACGGCGGGTGGTGCCACGGCGAGCATCACGGTGACGGTGCGTGACGGCTCGCAGCTGACCGTGTATTTCAAAACCGGTGCGGTGAACAATTCGTGGGGCGAATATTGGCTCGCCTACCAGCAGAAGAGCAACGGCAACTATGCCACAGCGAAGATGACTCAGGCCGTCTGCAACAGCGAGTATGTGGTGGCGACTATTCCGCGCGACCAGGTGCAGGAGAACTACGGCTACTACTTCCGCGACAACGGGCGGCTGGATAATAATCGCCGGTGGTACGGCTCCAACGGTGTGGATCCGAATGGCGACGTGTTCCAGTTCCCGGGCGGCAGCTACACGAGCTTGCGCGTGGAAAGCAACAGCACGAAGCAGACGAGTGCGCCAAGCGGATGCGAGGCGAGCAACGCGAGGAGTACAGCGAAGAGCGCCGCAAAGACCCGCGCGAAGGCTACGGCGAAGAAATCTGCACAGACCACGACAAAGACCACAACGCAGGCCGCTGCGCAGGCTACGGCGCAACAGCGCAAGTCGGCGCAGGGCACGGCCGTACAGTCGGGGGAGGGCGGCACCAGCGCTGCCGGCGCTGCCGTCACCGCAGACAACACGGGTTCCACTGGCAGTACAAGCACTACAGGCGATACTGCCACGGAAACCATCTACTCGTGCGGTGACACCAATGGCCGGTGCGACATGGACGCCACCGTGGGCGGCTTCCGCATTGTGGATCTGGAAGCGGGCACGTACACGCTTACCGAGGTCGTGGAACCGAATGGTTTCGCGGGAACAGCGGCAAGCTATACCGTCACCATCAAGGCGGACGGCTCCACAACATGGGATCCGGCACTGCAATCGGGGAGCACGTCGGGCGTGAATAAGGTGCCGAATACGCGTATGACCGGCACGGTCACGTGGAACAAGGTCACGAAGGTGAAACAGACCGCGGGCGGCAGCGAGCAGACAGTGAAGCTCGGCGGTACGGAGTGGTCGATCACCAAGGTGAAATCGTTTGCGTGGGGTGCGGACGGTAAAGCCACGTATTCGCAGATTGCCGATGCAGATAAGGTCGCGCACGCCATCACCGACTGCGTGAACGGGCAAAGCACGGACGCACAAGGCGCCGTCATCAACGACTGCTCCACGCAATTGGCCACAGAGGCCACGCCATACGTGGATATGGATGGTGCGGCGGGCCAGTTCACCGTAACCGGCCTGGGCTGGGGCGTGTATGAGCTTAAGGAAAGCACAGCGCCGGAAGGCTACACGGTTGACGCCACCACACGCACGTTCACGTTCGGTCCCGCAGAAGGTGCGGATACGACCGGCCAGTGGTATCAGAACACGGTCGGCGATGCGGACGGCACGACTGCTGGCACAACCACCGGCGCCACAGGCACGACCGCCGGCGCGACGATCTCCACCAAGCAGGTCGATTACGACCAGCAGGTCTTCATGTTCGCTATCGGAGATATTGCGAACGCGCGTACGCTCGGCACGGTCACGTGGCAGAAGGTCGGTAGTGACGACGAAACCAAGCTGCTTGCCGGTTCCCAATGGCGACTTGTGCAAAAAGCTGCATACGATACCGCGGAAGGCGTATACGTAAAGCTTGCAAATGAGCAAACGTATGATGTTATCGATTGCACAACAAGTGGCATGCAATCGCTGTGCGGCACGGGCGCAAACACCGGCACAGATGGCAAAAACACTTGGAACGACTCGGATCCCACGCCTGGCAAGTTCACGCTGAGGCAGCTTCCGTGGGGCGAGTACACGCTTGTGGAAACCGCCGCGCCAAGGGGGTATACTCCAAAAGCGGAAGAGACGGCATTCACGGTTGGGCCAACGAAGGCCGAGACCGGTGATGCGGCACACAACCAGACTTCTTCGGGAGCGATGCAGCGGGTCAATCTTGTGATCGGCCTTGGCGGCATCGTGAACCAGAAGACCGTAATAGCAACCGCTATTCCAATGACGGGAGGTGATTGGACAGGTAGGGACATTCTCGCTGTGGGCGGCGGGCTTGCTCTGCTCGCCGGCATCTGCGCAATGGCGCGGAAGCATTCACGGCGGAAGGCAATACCACATGCACAGCCTCGTCTATGAACAGCAATACAGTAAACGATGCCGCGGGGGGTACCCCCCAAAGCGTCAAGAGATGTAGTACCAGCCGTGCGATGACCAGAACACGTTGAACGCGCGGCGTACACGAAAGGGAAAAAGAAATGAACACGAACATGAAGAGAGTGATCTCAGGGCTCGCAGCCCTGGGCATCGCACTCAGCGGCATGGCTCTCGGCGCCAGCTCCGCTTGGGCTGCTGACGGTGGCGGCAGCGGTGAAATAACAAGTGAAGCCCAAACGGCTGAAGGCACCATCACCATTACCAACGCTGGCGGCGATACCGCTGAACACCAGTTCAGCGGCTACCACTTGGGCTGGTTCTATGCCGCGGCTTCTGACACGAAGGCCGAAGCCGGCTTCACCTACCAGATGGCGACCGATCCGGCGCACACCAGTGAAATCGAAGCGGCGATGAAGGAGGTGAAGGATGATGTGCATACGGATAAGAGCCTGTATGAACTGTATTCGCAGGATAATAACTACTTCGTCAGCGCCGACGATACCGCTGAGAACAATCCGATGGGTTGGATCATGGCGAACGTGTCCGACAAGACCACGGGTGGCAAGACTCAGCTGACGGACTGGTCGAAGCAGGACAGTACCGCATTGCGCCAGCTGGCCAACGCGCTGAAGAAGAATCTGACGAATCCGGAATATGCTACTGCAGAAGGTAAGACTCCTCTGAAGTCTTCTTCGACGGGATATTCGAACCCTGTCAATCAGGGCTATTACTTGCTGGTTGAGACCACCGATTTGGCCTCCACTAATGCCGGTGAAACCGCCTCCACTGCTGACCCGTCCAGCGCGAAGTCCACGCAGTCCATTCCGATTCTGGTCGCCTCCACCATTCCGAACGAAGCGATGCTTGACTCAACTAAGGATTCGGTGAAGAGCGACAAGGTCGGTAAGGTCAGCCTCAAGTCCAGCCAGCCGCAGATCGCCAAGCAGGTCGTGGACGCGAAGGGTAAGTCCGTCGACAATCCGGATTACAACATCGGTGACGACATCTACTACGAGCTGACCACCGTCATCCCGGACTACACTTCCTACGCCAAGTGCTCCACGTATTCCGTTGGTGATGCGGATTGCCGCAAGCTGATCGTGACCGATACCGCTGAAAAGGGCTTGACTATTCAGGGAGTGGAAAGCGTGAAGGTCGGTGATACCCCTCTGACCAGTGAAAAATACAGCACAGATAGCTCCACAAAGGTTACTTATGATGGCAAGACTGCCGACGATAGCAACCCAGCCGATGCAACCAAGACCACTATCGATCTGGGCGCATATGTCAACTCTGATGCTGTTGCTAACAACTACGGCAAAACCGTGACCATCATTGTCAAGGCCAAGCTCAACAAGGACGCCAAGATCTCCACTCCGACCAGTAATGTGCCGAACAAGAACAAGGTCGAGCTGACCTACTCCAACAAGTTCGACGATGTTAATGACGCGAAGACTATTCCCGGCGGCGAAGTCAACGTGTACACCTTCAAGTTCAAGCTGAACAAGACCAACATGGACGGTACCGCTCTGACCAAGCCTGAAGGTGCTGGCGACGACTGGCACGGCGCCACCTTCGTGGTGTCGGAAAAGGATGGCAACTATCTCGTCAAGTCGGACTCGGGCGAATGGACCACAACTGCAAACAAAGACCAGGCGACCAAGTTCATTTCCGATAAGGATGGCAATGTCACCGGCTTCGACGGTCTGAAGCAGGGAACCTACACGGTTGAGGAAACCTCGGCCGCGACTGGTTACACCAACTTTGACCTGCCGAGCTTCGACATCACCATTACCCCCGTGTATCAGCAGGACACTTCCAGCAAGCCGAATGGTGCTACTACTTGGGGTGACTATGAGCTGACTGAAGAAGAGGTCAGCCTTGACGCAAAGTCGGATACCCGTATTGATCAGGCAGAAGATGGCAACAGCTTCACCATCAACGTGAAGAACGCTAAGAACCTGACCGAGCTGCCTATGACCGGTGGTGCGGGTCTGGTGGCCGTGATCGCGGCCGGCGTGCTGCTGGCTGGCGCTGGCGTGGCTGCTGCGGTTCGTTCCCGCAAGTCCAACTCCAGGGCCGTGCGCATCTGATAAGCCGGAGCCGTGTCACCACGGTGGCACCCCTCTAGCTCACCAGTAACCCGTGAGGGGTGGAGACCGCCGTCTCCACCCCTCGCTTCATTTCAGTCACCAACACGTGCGTCTATTCTCACCCCGAGCAAGCAAGACGGCTGAACACCAAAGACTCGCCGGAACGATTTGCGGTATTTCAAAATTATGGAATAATTAGCAACTGTTCGTATACTTTGTTTATTGCTTATTGAACATTTAATTCATTTTTGCAAAAAGTTACGAATCCGGGGCTGATCTTTCGGTCCCTCCAAGGGCGGGGTATATCCCCGCCCTATATACTTTCTATCTATGACTAAAAACCGCGAGCTTAGCATCTTCATCGATGAGTCCGGCGAACTTTCAGCGCCATGCCAGCTGAACAGTTGCAAGGACGCCTTCTATGTGGTCAGTTTGGTGTTCCACAACCAGCATGCTGATATCTCCGGTTTGGTAGATCAATTGAATTACGGACTGGAAAACATGAAAATCCCATGCATTTCCAGGAACCATGCCCTGCACTCGTACAACCTGATCAGAGGCGAACGCCCGTACCAGCCGCTTAGTCTTCAGGAGCGGCGAAAGCTGTTCAACAAAACCGTTGATTTTGCAAATGCCTGTGCAAAAGTAGGCATATCTGGAAGAATCTGCATTATTGATCGCCGGCAATACTGCGACCCCAATCCCGCGCGCAACGGCGAGTGCCAAATGCCGGAATCAGGGCGTAAAACCATGGAGGACGCAATCCGGGATTGGCTCGACGATTTCATCTGCAACAATCGTGACAGCCTGCGTACCTTCGACACCATAAAGGTGTATTACGATAACGGGCAGAAATGGTTGGGCGATTTAATCCACGAATCGTTCAACCGTAACGTTGTCGAAGATGAGCTCGTCTTCAAAGAAAAAGTCAGCCCATCCCAATACAAACTATTCCAAGTAGCAGATCTGCTCTGTACATACAGTTTGCTGCGTGAAAAGCGGGCCGTGAGCGACTACACAAAAACCGATATGCGTTTCTTCGACGCCTCCTTTAGAAATAGACGCCGAGGCGGCGACACCAAGCGGGACGGCACTACGAAACAGTCGTGCGATACCACGGCTATGGACAAGCAAATCGATATTCTCGCTCGACGATTCAGAAACCTGACGGAGAATCCGATTCCCAGAGCGTATTAGTCGTTGTCTGATAGCTGTAGGTTGCTGTTGGTCGCCATTGGTAATGCCGACTAGACGGCTTGGTTATGGCGGAAGAAGAGTGGAAGAAGATATAGCGAAAGCCCGCTCTACACCTAAGGGGACTGAGTCCCCGACGACATGAAGCCGACTTTCAATGCAGGCAGGCTTTTGTGTTCACCAGTGTGCTTCTTCAAGTGAGGGCGTAGGCACCGAGTCGGACTCGGCGAATTTGTCGCGGGTGTGCGCGCCATCTGCCGGAGCGCCAAGGAACGTGCGCTAGATTGGTGCATGGGAAAAGGAGCGCGGCCGGCGAAGGCGGCGCAACACACCGCAGAGGAGTGCATATGAGCGGCAAGCGTACGCGCCACGTAGGCGACGTGGCATCTCGCCTGTGCGGTTTGCTTGCACGCTTCGTGCCGGGATTATCCGCCGCTGCGGATTCGCCAACTGATTCAGGCGACTCGGCTGGCCTGGATGTTTCGGGCGCTTCGGCTGATTCGCGCGGTGATGTGCGCGGCGGGTTGCGCGATGACTTGCATGGCGATATGCCTTCCCAGGTCGCTCTGGACGCGGCCGGTCATGTGACTTCCAAGCCTGCCGCATCAACGTTTGTTGATGCAGACGACGCCGAACGCAGTGCCGAACCATCAACGTTTGTTGATGGTGAATCACGTGACGCTGAGCCGCTCGTTGGCGTTGCCGCAGCATCAACATTTGTTGAGCGCGATTCGAAAACCGTTGGAATCGCTGGGAATGAAGCATCAACGTTTGTTGAGCACAGCTCCGCCGAGTCCAGCTCCGACGCCTCTGCTGCATCAACGTTTGTTGATGATGAGCCGTCCGAATCCGACCCGTCCGAATCCGATTCGGCCGACCTAACTGACCCATCCGACCACAACACACCCAGCACACTCAGCGCGCCTGGTACCCCCATCAACCCCATCGCCGCACCAACCACCCCCGACCCCGACCACAGCCCCAACCCCAACGGCCCCATACTCCCATCCCTCTACACGCCACTCCCACTCACCGCCACCATCACCCCCAACCCGGCAGCCACCACACCCCTCACCCTCACCACATGGGAACACATCACCGGCACCGACCAGGAAGGCCTCGCCGAACGCAAAGCCGAACGCCGCGAAACCCGCCGCTCCAACTTCTTCGGCATCCTCTCCATCCTGCTCATCACCGTATCCGCCCTGGTCATCGGCACCCCATTCGCCATGCGCGCCTCCGAACAACACCAAGCCAACAACGTCTCCAGCCAATCCGCCAAAACCGTCGCCGGCTGGCCCTACCCCAAAGCCAAAGAAGCCCTCGCCGCCGCCCGCGCCTACAACCAGCGGCTCGCCAAAACCAGCCAAAGCGTCATCGGCGAAGCCCACGACCCCTTCGCCAGCGAAAGCGGCGGCAGCAAAACCTCCAAAGAAGACGACTCCCTCGCCGCCAAAGACAAGGAATACCAAAGCCTGCTCGACACCGGCGAAGGCGTGATGGGCACCGTACGCATCCCCAAAATCTCCGTCAACCTCCCCATCTACCACGGCACCAGCGAAGACGCGCTCGCCCGCGGCGTAGGCCACCTCTACGGCACCTCACTACCCGCCGGCGGCAAAAACTCCCACACCGTACTCACCGGGCATCGCGGCCTCGTCAACGCCGAACTGTTCACCCGTCTCGACGAACTACGCAAAGGCGACTACATCTACATCGACGTGATGGGTGAAACCCTCGGCTACAAAGTCGACCGCATCAGCGTGATCGAACCCAGCGACGTGAGCAAACTCAAAGTGGAACCCGGCAAAGACCGCATCACACTCATGACCTGCACCCCATACGGCGTGAACACGCACCGATTGCTGGTCTCCGGGCTGCGCGGCAAAATCCCGCACCCGATCCCCGACCCGGACGCCGCACCCAAAGACGTGCGCGCGATCGCCGTGCGCGTGGCGCTGGTCGCGGGCGGATGCGTGCTGGCCGTGTGGCTGTGGCTCGGCTGCCTCGCCCCGAACCGCGACCGCTGGATGCTGATCCAGCACGCCGGAAGCCGGCCCGACTGGCTGTGACGGACGCGGGTGCGGCTGGATGTAATGGACGGCCTGACTGGATGTAATGGACGCGCGGTTGTGGTTGTCTGGCTGTAATGGGTACGACCCGACTGGATGTGACAGGTGGTGTGTGACGCGTGCGGGTGAAGCGCGGTGTGTGACGCGTGCGGGCGACTGGATGTAACGGACGCTGACGACTGGCTGTAACGGGTATGGCCTGACTGGATGTAATGGACGTGCCCCGTAATGGACGTGCCCCCGTAACGGACGTGCCCCCCCGTAACGGACATGTCCCGACTGGATGTATTGGACGCGGGGTTGCGGTTGCTGCGGTTGCATGGTTGTCTCTGCGACGGTTGCCTTTGCGGCCGGGGATTACTGTGACCGGAGTGACAACAACACGAGGTGATCGTGACCGCAACTGTGACCAGGGTGACAGATTCCGTCACTCCAGTCACAGTTATTGTCACTGGGTCACAGTTGTTGCGATTTTCGCCGGTAGTGCCCGAAAAGTTGCGCACTTTGGATCATGGCCGTCCATGGCGCGATGATCAGTTCGCTTCCACGAGGTTGTCATCGAGCCGGGACATGTCCAGGTAGCGGCGGTTCGACCATTCGTTCGCG
>NZ_JAAIIF010000016.1 GCF_012932675.1 Bifidobacterium erythrocebi | reverse complement strand
GCATGGTTGTCTCTGCGACGGTTGCCTTTGCGGCCGGGGATTACTGTGACCGGAGTGACAACAACACGAGGTGATCGTGACCGCAACTGTGACCAGGGTGACAGATTCCGTCACTCCAGTCACAGTTTCCGTAATACAGTCACAGTTTCCGTAATCCCGTCACAGTTTCTGCAATCCCGTCACAGTTATCGCCCGCAGCTCCAGGCACACAGCCGTTCGCTTCCGCCTATTCCGCACCCTCACCGCGTGTCGACCACAACCCCCGATTCGAGTGGATAATCGCAGTCCAATCCCTCTACGGTAAATCCATGACTATGCGCCTACACATCAAGCACCAAGTACGCCAAGCCCACCAAGCACGCCAATGCTACACACCTCACTCAAATACCGAACGCGTCACCGTACGCCGAATGGTAGAGAGCTGCGAACTCGTCGCCCCTCACCGCGGCATGTATGCGGACCCCGAATATTGGAGCATGCTCGACCACATCGGCAAAGTGCAGCACATCAGCAGCACGTTATGCCGCGAAAAGCCCGAAACCATCATCGCCGGCATCTCGGCAGCCGCAGTTTGGGGATTTGACCATTCCGCGTACCTTCATAAGGACGGCGTCATCACCATCGCAAAGCCATACGGCAATCCCAGCCGAACCATGCATTCGCAGCTGCGCCGCATCTATCTTCCTGCACGGCACATGAACCACATCACCACACACAACAACACGCAGGTCACCGATCCTACGCGCACGCTCTTCGACTGCGGGCGAATGGAAAAGTTCCGCGACGCATTCCCCGTATTTGAATCGGCGGTTCGGCAAAATTCTGTTGATAGTACTGCGTTTCTGGATTATTGCAGTCGAGCCTATGTTGGGCGCAACCGGCATTTGCCGGCATTCGTCATGAGCAAGGCGCGAGGATTGAGCGAGAACGGCGGTGAGGCGTTTGCTCTGGCCGTCATCTTTGAGTTTGGCTTCCCATGGCCGGAGCAGCAGGTGGAATTCTCGTGCATAGAGCCGGACGGCACGCGGAAGGTGAAACGCGTGGATTTCGCATGGTATATGCCGGACGGGCGGATTATTGTCGGTGAACTGGATGGTCAGCAAAAGTACGTGGATCCCAGCATGACAGGCGGACGCACGATTTCCGAAATCGTTGAGGATGAACGTGAGCGATCGCAGATGTTGTATCGATGCGGTGTCAGCACCGTCGTTCGTTTTACTTTCGATGACGTGGTCAGGCGCACGCCGCTGGAACGGAAGCTGCGCGAGGCCGGGGTTCCTTGTGGTGCGCCGCCTGTATTGCCGCAGCCGCATGGACACCGATGACAGCAAGGCGGCAGCGACATGTGGGGCGGGCGGTAGACGGTATGCGGGGTATGCGGGGCAGTCGGGGCAAACGGGGCAAACGGGGCAACAACTGTGACTGGAGTGACAACAACACGAGGTGATCGTGACAACAACTGTGACTGCGGTGACGGATTCCGTTACGCCAGTCACAGTTGTTGTCACTGAGTCACGGTTATCGCTTTTGCGCCATGGTTATTGTCATCGCGTCGCAGTCATTGCGATTTCACCGGCCTGACTGGATGTAATGGACGTGCCCCGTAATGGACGTG
>NZ_JAAIIF010000015.1 GCF_012932675.1 Bifidobacterium erythrocebi | reverse complement strand
GACTGGATGTAATGGACGTGCCCCGTAATGGACGTGCCCCGACTGGATGTAATAGACGCGGGGTGCGGGCGGTTGTCGCTGCGGGCGGTTGCGGTTGCGGCTGCATGGTTGTCTCAGCGATGTTTGCCCCCCCTCCGCGGCCGGGGATTACTGTGACTGGTGTTACGACAACGCGAGGTGATCGTGACAGCAACTGTGACCGAGGTGACAGATTCTGTCACTCCAGTCACAGTTGTTGTCACTGAGTCACGGTTATCGCATTTGTGCCATGGTTATTGTCATCGCGTCGCAGTCATTGCGATTTCACCGGCCCGACTGGATGTATTGGACGTGCTCCGACTGGATGTATTGGACGCGGGGGCGCGGGCGGTTGCCTTTTGCGGCTGCATGGTTGTTTCTGCGATGTTTGTCCCCGCGGCCGGGGATTACTGTGACTGGCGTTACGGCAACACGAGGTGATTGTGACAGCAACTGTGACCGAGGTGACGGATTCCGTCACTCCATTCACAGTTTCTGTAATCCAGTCACAGTTTCTGTAATACAGTCACAGTTTCTGTAATACAGTCACAGTTGTTGCCGCCAACCGGCCCTCAGTGCACCACAGTGATCGGACACTCGGCAAAGTTGATGATCTGCCGGCTCACCGACCCCAGGAAGTGCGCATCCATACCCGTCAGGCCACGCGACCCGACCACCACATGACTCGCATACCGCGACGCCGCAATCAGACCCTTCGACGCCGGAATGTGGAACGCGTTCGCAACCACCTCCACATCGCCCGGAATACCGGCCTTCTCAACCGTCTCGTTCAGCACCTTCTCCGCAAAACGCTGCCCCTCCTCGGTACTCGGCACCGTGGTCTCATGCCCCGGAACCGCACCCAGATCACGCAGTTGCCAGCAGAACATCACATGCAACGGCAGACCATGAATACGCGCATGCTGCACCGCGAAATCCAGCGCGCGCATCGAGGTCTCCGACCCATCCACACCGACCACCACAGGGCGCTGCGCCGGCTTGGCGGGAGACGCGCCGGCCTGCGTGTAATGCACCGTCACATTCGACGGGGTGAGCGAATTGGCGATCTCGTCGGTCACGGTCTCGTCCTCGCTGCCGGCGATGCGCACCACCGTGACCGGCACCTGCGCGGTCTCCGCCAGGGAAGCGGACAGCGACCCCATGAACCAGCGGGCCACACGCCCCAGCGAACGGCGGCCGACCACGATCTGCTGCGCATCCTTGCCGATCTGCAGCAGCGCGGACGTGCCGGACGCGCGCACGGAAGTCATCTTCAAGCGCTCGGGGTCAAAGTCGATGCCGTCACTGGCCTGCTCCACCCAGGAGCGCAGCTGCTCCGCGATCTCATGACGCACATGCGCCCAGGATTCCTCGCTGTCCGGCTCGTCGGAATTCGTATCCCACGAATGGGTCCAGCCGAACACGGCGTTGATGCTCTGGCCGGTGAGCGAAGCCTCGCGCATGGCCCATTTCAGTGCGGCGAACGATTCGTCGGATCCGTCCACGCCGACCACGATGTCGGCCAGGGGAGCGGTTGCCTGTGCTGCCTGCGCGGCTTGAGCGGCCTGCGCAGTAACGGTTGCAGTAGTTTCATCCACCATTGGTTGCCTCCTTCAATGGCTTGCTTTCGGCGCCTGTTGCGGCGCGCCTAGTTCCAAGCATACTGTGCGAACCGCGTATGGCGTTGAGCGCAACGGGAGTTGGCTGTTGCGCGGGTGATTTTGGGGCGCATGAGGCGTGTATGGGCATTCAGCGCGTGCGGGGGCATTTGTGGTATGTGGGGGTGTTGGGGTGCGGAGTGACTGGGTGTTTTGGCTGCATTCGGGGGTATTTGGGGAG
>NZ_JAAIIF010000014.1 GCF_012932675.1 Bifidobacterium erythrocebi | reverse complement strand
GTGTTGGGGGTGCGTGCGAGGGGTATGGGGATGCGTTTGGGGTGTGCTTCGAGGGTATTTCGCTTACGTGTGGCAGATTCGGGGGAGCGGCGGGGTGTATCTCGCTTACGTGTGGCACCCTTCGGGTGGTATGCCGCGAATCGGCGTTGAAATATCAACGACGCAGGCCGTTGTACCCGGATGCATCTGCCACACGTAAGCGAAATAGATACGGGCGAAGGAGCATATCTGCCACACGTAAGCGAGATACAACGGTTTTTACAGGGGACGAGGCAACCTGTGGATGGTTTTTGACGGAAGCGCTTCGGGATTGCGACAGTTTGCGGCGGAAACGATGGGTTATGACGGGATTATGCGGGGGTTGCGTCGTGATTGCGACAGAAGTGACGGAACGCGACAGAATTGGCGGGATTCTGTCGGGGCAGATCGATTTTGCGACGGGTGTGCGACGGTTGCGACTGGAATGCGACAGAATTGGCGTGATTGTGTCGTGATTGTGTCGAGGAACGTCGGTCAGTGACGGGATTATGACGAGTGTGACTGGAATACGACGGTTTGCGACTGGGTTGCGACGGAATTGGCGGGATTTGTCGTGATTGTGTCGGGGAACGGCGGTTTGCGACTGGATTGCGACAAGGGCGACTGGAATGCGACAGAATTGACGGAATTTTGTCGTGATTGTGTCGGGGAACGGCGGTTTGCGACTGGATTGCGACAAGGGCGACTGGAATACGACGGTTTGCGACTGGGTTGCGACGGAATTGGCGGGATTCTGTCGTGATTGTGTCGGGGAACGGCGGTTTGCGACTGGATTGCGACAAGGGCGACTGGAATACGACGGTTGCGACTGGAATGCGACAAAATTGACGGAATTTTGTCGTGATTTTTACAGAGCGCAGCAATCCGCGACGGAATTGCGACAGGTGCGACAAGAACGCGACAACCTCTGCGCAGACACGTCGGGATTGTAGGCATCGTGGGCGGGATGCATAGGCCACATAGCCCGTCAATCCCCTTCTCAGGCCATCCTCAGAACCCCCAATCGCACGATTCCGTCGGATTTCGCCGCATTTCACTGAAATTCACTGAATTTCGCCTACGTTCTGAGCGGAAAGTGAGGTAAATCACCGCAAACGTCACCGCGAATCGGTAAAGTGGGGCGCAGTGTAATTTGAGGAAGGACAAGCATGTTCGAACGGTTTACAGACCGTGCACGGCGCGTGATTGTGTTGGCGCAGGAAGAGGCACGGTCCCTTCAGCACAACTACATCGGCACCGAACACCTGTTGCTCGGCCTGATTCGCGAAGGTGAAGGCGTAGCCGCCAAGGCGCTCGCTTCCAAGGGTGTGGAGCTTGAGGCCACCCGCAAGCAGGTCATCGAGATGATCGGCAAGGGCAATGCCTCGTCCAACGGCCACATTCCGTTCACCTCGCACGCCAAGCAGGTGCTGGAGCTCAGCCTGCGCGAGGCCCTGCAGCTCGGCCACAGCTATATTGGTACGGAGCATATTCTGCTCGGCCTGATTCGCGAGGGCGAAGGCGTGGGCACGCAGGTGCTCATCAAGATGGATGTGAATCTGGGCGAACTGCGCTCGACCACCATCGATATGATTCGCGGCAATGCCGCCGGCGGCGAGGAAAAGGGCGATCTGGCGAACGCCGGTGGCGTGGCCGATAAGTCCAACAAGTCCGGTTCCGCCATCCTCGACCAGTTCGGCCGCAACCTCACCGCCGAAGCCGCCGCAGGCAAGCTGGACCCGGTGATCGGCCGTACGGAAGAGATCGAACGTGTGATGGTCGTGCTGAGCCGTCGTACGAAGAACAACCCGGTGCTGATCGGCGAGCCCGGCGTGGGCAAGACAGCCGTGGTCGAAGGCCTTGCGGAGAAGATCAACGCGGGCGATGTGCCGGAGACCCTGAAGGGCAAGCAGGTGTATTCGCTTGATCTCGGCTCCATGGTGGCCGGTTCGCGCTACCGTGGCGACTTCGAGGAACGCCTGAAGAAGGTGCTCAAGGAGATCAAGACGCGCGGCGACATCGTACTGTTCATCGACGAGATCCACACCATCGTGGGCGCGGGTTCCGCGGACGGCGCACTGGGTGCTTCCGACATGCTTAAGCCGATGCTGGCTCGTGGTGAGCTCCAGACCATCGGCGCCACCACCACCGACGAATACCGCAAGTACATCGAAAAGGACGCCGCGCTGGAACGTCGCTTCCAGCCGATCCAGGTGCACGAGCCGACCATCGCCGAAACCATCGAGATTCTGAAGGGCTTGCGCGAACGGTACGAGAACCACCATCGCGTGACCATCACCGACGGTGCCATCCAGGCCGCCGCCGAACTGTCGTCCCGCTACATTCAGGACCGTCGCCTGCCCGATAAGGCCATCGACCTGATCGATGAGGCCGGTGCGCGTCTGCGCATCAAGCGCCTGACCACGCCGCCCGAGCTCAAGGAGCTTGAGGCCAAGGTGTCCAAGGTGAGCGCCGAGAAGGAGCAGGCCGTCAAGGACCAGGACTTCGAGAAGGCCGCCGCCATGCGCGACGATCTGGAGAAGCTGCAGGCCGAGCTCAAGGAGAAGCAGAAGGCTTGGCACGAGGGCGAATCCGACGTCAAGATGGTCGTGGACGAGGACGTGATCGCCGAAGTGGTGTCTTCTACCACGGGCATTCCGGTCGTGAAGCTCACGCAGGCCGAGTCCAAGAAGCTGCTCAACATGGAAGCCGAGCTGCACAAGCGCATCATTGGCCAGGATGAGGCGGTTTCCGCACTGTCGCGTTCCATTCGTCGTACGCGCGTCGGCCTGAAGGACCCGAAGCGCCCGGCAGGTTCGTTCATCTTCGCAGGCCCGACCGGCGTGGGTAAGACCGAGCTTGCCAAGACGCTCGCCGAATTCCTGTTCGATGATGAGGACGCGCTGATCCGCGTGGATATGTCCGAGTTCTCCGAAAAGTACGCCGCGTCGCGCCTGTTCGGTGCGCCTCCGGGGTACGTGGGTTACGAAGAGGGCGGCGAGCTCACCGAGAAGGTGCGCCGCAAGCCGTTCTCCGTGGTGCTGTTCGACGAGATCGAAAAGGCTCACCCCGACATCTTCAACACGCTGCTGCAGGTGCTGGATGACGGCCACCTGACCGACGGTCAGGGCCGCAAGGTGGACTTCAAGAACACCATCATCATCCTGACCACCAACCTCGGTACGCGCGACATCGCCAAGGCCGCGAACACCGGCTTCAGCCTGGGCGCGAACACCGAGTCGAGCTACCAGCGCATGAAGGAGCAGGTCTCCTCGGAGCTCAAGCAGCAGTTCCGCCCGGAGTTCCTGAACCGTTTGGATGACATCATCGTGTTCAAGCAGCTCACCGAGCCGGAAGTGCGCCAGATTGTGGATCTCGACGTCAAGAAGCTCAACGATCGTCTGTTCGAACGTCACATGTCGCTCGAACTGACCGATGCGGCCAAGGATCTGCTTGCGCAGAAGGGCTTCGACCCGCTGCTGGGTGCCCGTCCGCTGCGCCGTGTGATTCAGCGCGACATCGAGGATGCGATCTCCGAGAAGATCCTGATGGGCGATTTGACCGACGGCGAGCGTGTGAAGGTCGATGCCGAGGGCGAAGGCCCGCTGGGCGACTTCACGTTCGAAGGCGTGCCGTTTGCGGATGCTGAGGGCGATAAGGGTACCGATGCCGGTGCGGCTGGTGATGCGGCTGATGGTGCTGGTGACGGTGCCGCGGCTGCGGCCGATGCTCCGGCTGACGCTTCGAGCGCGCCGGCTGAAGGCGAGAATCCGGCGCAACCGGAAGCCTGAGCAGACCGCGCAGGCCGCGCGAATCGTTGTGGCCGGGTCTGATTCGGGAGCTGGTCTGACGGATTCGCCGAGCTTCGCTGATGCGGCGCTGATATAGCGTTGCCGCAGCGTCAGCACAGCGTTGACATAGTTGACATAAGGGGTCGAACATCACGTTCGGCCCTTTTTGTTTGCCTGTTGCCGCAGCGCGACCTGCCAGGCAGCTTGCCGGGTACGGGCAAGACTGCGGAATCGTGATGCGGCGGCCGTAACTGTGACTTGGTGAGTGACTTGGTGACAGGAACTGAGGTTGGGCGGTAATACCTGTGATTTGGTGACAATGACTGTGACTGGGGTGACGGATTCTGTTACGCCGGTCACGGTTGTTGTCACGATCACCTCGTGTTGTTGTCACTTTGGTCGCAGTAGTTCTCTGTCGCAGGAGGAGCGCTAGCCGCAACCGCAATCCCGCGTCCATTACATCCAGTCAGCCTGCACCCTTCGCATCCCAGTCGGCCTGCGTCCATTACATCCAGTCGGCCCGGCGGAATCGCGATACCTGTGATTTGGTGACGATGACTGTGACTGGGGTGACGGATTCTGTTACGCCGGTCACGGTTGTTGTCACGATCACCTCGTGTTGTTGTCACTTTGGTCGCAGTAGTTCTCTGTTGCAGGAGGAGCGCTAGCCGCAACCGCAATCCCGCGTCCATAACATCCAGTAACCCCGCGTCCATTACATCCAGTCGGCCTGCGCCCTTCACATCCCAGTCGGCCCGCGTCCATTACATCCAGTCGTGCCGGCGAAATCGCGATAACTGTGACTTGGTGACGATACCTGTGATTTGGTGACAATGACTGTGACTGGGGTGACGGATTCTGTTACGGCGGTCACGGTTGTTGTCACGATCACCTCGTGTTGTTGTCACTTCGGGCGAAGTATATCCGGGCCGTCAGGCCGTTGCAGCATCTTACCGGTTTCCGCTCCTTTCCCCGTGAGCCCGACTGGATGTTTTGCCCGCCGATTCCCGGTTTTCCGCGGGGTCCGTGACTGTTTCTGCGGGGTTTGTGACGGTTTCCGCGGTGAACATGACATATGGTGTCATTCCCGCCGCGGAGGTTGTCACGAATCCCGCATGTGTTGTCACCAACCCCGCAGAGATTGCGGAAACGGCGATGGCGGGGGTGGAAAAACTGGAGATTGTGGAAAGGCAATGGCGGGGCGGCAAAACTGGAAACCATGGCGGCAGACGCGGATAAAGTGTCGGAACCGTAGCGGTGGTGGATACGGCGAACGCGGCAAATACAGTAGACAGACACGGCCAGTAGACAGACACGGCGAACATGGCGAATGTGGTAAACACGGCAAATACAGTAGATACCGCGAATACAGTTGGCACCGCAAACACAGGGAAAGCATGTTCAGCGAGCGAAAACTTGGCAGGAACCACGGCACGTAATACGGTAGAAGCAGACAGCGCGCAACCGGAACCGTGCAACACGTAACGCAACCGGTAGCGCGCAGCGAGTAACACGCAACGCGCAACCGGAACCGTGCACGACAAGCAACGCATGGTCGGTAACGTGCGGCCGGTAACACGAGAAGGGTAATACCGTAACAGGTAATGCCGTAGAGCATACGGACGAACGGTAGGTGAATGGTAATGACGGCGTATATGGAACACAAGGATCTGACGAACGAGACGATCGACAAGGCGCGCGCCGACGAGATCGCAGGCAATGTGCACGCTGTGCTGGATCGCGTGGCGGCCGCAGAGGAGAAGGCCGGGCGCAAGGCCGGTTCGGTGCGCTTGCTGGCGGCAACCAAGACCCGCGATGTGGGCGAGATCATGGCCGCGATTGATGCGGGCATCCGTATGATCGGCGAGAACCGCCCGCAGGAGGTGCAGGTCAAGGCTCCGGGACTGCTGCGTTTGGCGGCGGAACGCGGGTTCGCGCTCGGCGTCGGCGGCGATGGCCAGAACGGCGCAAACGGTGCTGCAAACAACGCCACCGCTCCGGCGGCTTCGGCAGCGAACGGCACCATCCCGTTCCATCTGATCGGCCAGCTGCAATCCAACAAGATCGGCAAGATCCTGCCGTTTGTGGACACCATCGAATCCGTGGACTCCATCGAACTGGCAGAAAAGATCGCACGCAGGGCCGTGACGCGCGGCATCACCGTGGGTGTGCTGCTGGAGGTCAACGAATCCGGTGAGGCCTCGAAGTCCGGTTGCCCGGCCAGCCACGCCATCGACCTGGCACAGCGCATCGGCAACATGGGAGGCTTGGAATTGCAGGGCCTGATGACCATCGGTGCCCATGTGAGCGACGAGGCCACCATCCGTGCCGGCTTCGCGCATCTGCGCAAGACCCGCGATCAGATCCTGGCGTCCGGCGCGCCCGGCACCGAGCATTGCAACGAACTGTCCATGGGCATGACCGGCGATATGGACCTGGCCATCGCGGAGGGTGCGACCATCGTGCGCGTGGGCACCGGCATCTTCGGCGAACGCGCGTTCATCTGACCGCATGACGCGCATGGCACAGGCACGCACGGCACGCGGCGCAAAGGAGACGAACGGCATGGCCAACGGCGAGACGATCCGCGCGCATATCGTGGTCAGCGGCATGGTGCAGGGCGTCGGGTACCGCTATTTCACCGTGCGCAATGCGATGAAACTCGGTCTGACCGGCTGGGTGCGCAACCTGATGAACGGCGACGTGGAGCTGGAGGCGCAGGGCGATCGCGGCGATATGGCGATGCTGATCTCGCAGCTGAAGCTCGGCCCGCAGTGGAGCCGTGTGGAGCGGGTGAAGGTGAGCGAAGTGCCTGTGCTGGAAGGCGAGACGGACTTCCGCGTGCGCGGGTACTGAACGCTGCGTTGGCCGGCGGCCGGTATCGGTATCCGAAAAAGCTCGCTCCGTGCCGAGATTCCCCGCCGGCCGCGCCGCACATGGCGTTAGACTGGTGCGTATGAGAATCGCACGTTTTTCCCGGAACAATACGCCCGGCTACGCCTTCGTGCAGAAGGACGAGCATGATGGCGAAGACTATCTTGTTGTACTTGACGGCCACCCGCTGCTGGGCGGCCAGGTAACCCCGACCGGCGAACGGTTCAAGGTTGAATCAGAAGGTGTCCGCCTGCTGTCCCCGGTCATCCCGTCCAAGGTGTACGGCCTTGCCAAGAACTACGAGGCCCACGCCAAGTTCATGAACGAAACCGGCCATTCCGACATCAAGCATGCGCCGGAAGACATGATGATCTTCACCAAGCCGGCCACCTCCGTCATCGGCCCGGACGATCCGATCATCTTCCCCACCTGCTCCAACGACATGAACTACGAGCCCGAACTGGCCGTGGTGATGGGCCGCGTGGCGAAGAACGTGTCCGTCGAAAACGCCATGGATTACGTGCTCGGCTTCACCTGCGTCAACGACGTGACGCTGCGCGACCTGCAGGGCATCGACCCCATGTGGACGCGTGCCAAGGGCTTCGATACGTCCTGCCCGCTCGGCCCGTGGATCGTTACGCGCGACGACATGGATTGGGCCAACGCGAAGATCTCGTTCAAGCTCAACGGCCGTACCGTCAAGGCCGCGAGCGGCACCACCGCGAACCTGATCCACGGCATTCCCGAGCAGATCGCGGCGATCTCGTCGTTCTCCACGCTGCTGCCGGGCGACGTGATCATGACCGGTACGCCGAATGCGTCCGGCAGCCTCAAGGCCGGCGACGAGGCAATGGTGATCGTGGAGGGCATCGGTGCCCTGCGCAATGTGGTGCTCAGGCCCCGCTGAGTCGCTGAGCTGCCGACTGGCTGAGTCGATGACCGGCTGTCTGCGGTAAGGGTTGCGGTGAGAACCGCAATGTGCCGCGACTAAGCTGGAAGTAAGCCGTGATCGAAGCGTGTTGTGCCGCTTCGGTCACGGCTTTTTGCATGGTCGCGCTGGTCTGACGGGGATGGGGGAGCACGGCGGAGAGCGGTGGAGCACAGCGGGATGCGAGGCGACGATGCCTCAGCAGCACACAATCAGTTGTATTTGATTCTGTGCCCGTTTTTCCAAAAGAATCAGTTATATCTGATTCTTCCGTCATTTTCCTGATGAAATCAGTTATAACTGATTCTTTCGTAATTTTGATGATAATATCAGTTATATCTGATTTTATGGCGTTAGGTTCTGTCAGGGGAGACGGGGAGGCGTGCGATGATCCAACGTCCTGCATATTACGAGCAGTTGCGTCCGTTTATCGGAAAGAACATCATCAAAGTGTTGGTGGGGGTGAGGCGTTCCGGGAAATCGACCATTCTCGATCAGCTCCATGAACGTATGCTGCAAGACGGCGTTGCCGTCGACAACACGCTTCATCTGAAGTTCGAGTCACGGGATTATGCGCATATTTCCAACGGCGGCGAGTTGATGGACTATGTCGCGGAGCATGTCGACAAGAGCCGTCCGGTACGGCTGTTCCTTGATGAGATCCAAGAGGTCGAAGGCTGGGAGAAGGCCCTTCGGTCGTTTATGGTCGACTACGATGCCGATATCTATATCACGGGTTCGAATGCCTACGTGCTGTCCAGCGATCTCGCCACGTACATCACTGGGCGATACGTCACCATCGAGGTGTTTCCGTTGTCGTTCGCGGAATTCTGCCCCGCATGGCGTGAGGCGCGCGGTGGCGACGAACGTGCGGCGTTCCGTGCGTATCTTGCCCAGGGTGGGTTCCCGTTCCAAAGCGAGTTGGCGTTTGACGAGGATGCTTCGTTGAAATATCTGGAAGACCTGTTCTCCACGATTCTGCTTAAGGATGTGGTCAAGCGCAACAATGTCCGTGATATCGACATGCTCGAACGGATCGTGCGGTACGCGATAGCGGAGGAAGGTCACCTGCTGAACGTGAAGAACGTGGCGGATTACCTCAAAAGCGAACGCCGTAAGGTGTCCCAGGAGACGGTTGCCAGCTATCTGCAAGGTGCCCAGAGGGCATACATGCTCTATCGTGTGCCGAAAGAGGACGCCGTCGGCAAGAAGATCCTGTCGTTCGGCGAGAAGGACTATGTTGTCGATCAGGGGCTTCGGCAGGCGCTTGGCATGGATAATGCGGCGGGAATCGATCAGGTGCTGGAAAATGTGGTTTGCATGGAGCTGTTGCGTCGCGGCTACCGTCTGACCGTCGGCAAGGTCGGCGACGTCGAGGTGGACTTCATCGCCCGTAAGGATGGTGCGACCGAATATTTCCAGGTGACGTATCTGCTGGCCGACGAACGTACGCGTGACCGTGAATTCGGCGCGCTTGAGGCGCTGCGTGACAATTACCCGAAGACGGTGCTGTCGTTGGATGAATTCCCTTATTCGCGCAATGGCGTGCAGGGGCGGAACCTGATTGATTGGCTGCTGGACGTGTGACTGTGGGCTCCGGTTGGGTTCCGGTTGGGCGCCGGCCCGTGCGCAAGCAAGAAAAAACAAAACTTGAGTCAACATCACTCAAGTTTTGGGAATAGAATGGATAGCGGCTCTGTTGTACGTATCAGAACATGACACGTAAGCCTTCCGGTGCCTGCGCCTGCAAGCCGCCGAGCCTCAAGCTCCCCAGCTCGCCAAGCCAAAGCGCCGCGAAGGACTAGGGACTTGGAGGTTATCGTAATGGACCAGAACAAACTCACCAATATGTCGCGCGAAGCCATCTCCGACGCCGCGCAGAGCGCATCCGCGGCAGGCAACGCACAAATCGATGTGCTGCACCTGCTCAACTCCCTGCTCACCCAGGAGCAAGGCGTGGTCCGTGGACTCATCGAAGCCGCAGGAGGCGACGCGAAGGCCATCGGCACCGCCGTGCGCAACGCGCTGACCAACCTGCCGTCCGCCAGCGGATCCACCACCGCGCAGCCGCAGGTCAGCCGCCAATTCGAAGCCGCACTGGTGCAGGCCGAAAAGGAAATGCAGCAGATGGGAGACGAATACATCTCCACCGAGCACCTGCTCATCGGCATCGCCGCCGCAACCCCGAACCAGGCAGCCGACATCCTGCAGGCCAACAACGTCACCGCACAGGCACTGCGCAAAGCCGTGCCGGCCGTGCGCGGAGGAGACAGGAAGGTGACCAGCCCGGACGCCGAAGGCAGCTACAAGGCGCTAGAGAAGTACTCCACCGACCTGACCGCCGCCGCCAAGGAAGGCAAGCTCGACCCGGTGATCGGCCGCGATCAGGAGATCCGCCGCGTCATCCAGATCCTGAGCCGCCGCACCAAGAACAACCCGGTGCTGATCGGCGAGCCCGGCGTGGGCAAGACCGCCGTGGTCGAAGGCCTCGCACAGCGTATCGTCGCCGGCGACGTGCCCACCACCCTGCAGAACAAGAAGCTCATCTCGCTCGACCTGGGCTCCATGGTGGCAGGCTCCAAGTACCGTGGCGAATTCGAGGAACGCCTGAAGAGCGTGCTTGAGGAGATCAAGAACGCCGACGGGCAGATCATCACGTTCATCGACGAGATCCACACCATCGTGGGCGCCGGTGCCGCGGAAGGCTCCATGGACGCGGGCAACATGCTCAAGCCCATGCTGGCCCGTGGCGAACTGCGCCTGATCGGCGCGACCACGCTGGACGAATACCGTGAGAACATCGAAAAGGACCCGGCGCTCGAACGTCGTTTCCAGCAGGTGTTCGTCGGCGAGCCGAGCGTGGAAGACACCATCGCCATCCTGCGCGGCATCGCCCCGAAGTACGAGGCGCACCACAAGGTCACCATCGGAGACGACGCGCTGGTCGCCGCCGCAACGCTGTCGAACCGGTACATTTCCGGCCGTCAGCTGCCCGACAAGGCCATCGACCTGGTCGACGAGGCCGCCGCGCACCTGCGTATGGAACTCGACTCCTCGCCTGAGGAAATCGACGAACTCACCCGCCAGGTGGAACGTCTGAAGATGGAGAAGTCGTACCTGCTGGGCAATCCGAAGAACGATAAGGACGCCGACAAGGCCGAAGCCGAACTCGACGACAGCGCCAAGGACCGCCTGGCCGACCTGAACAAGGAGATCGCCAACAAGAGCGAAAAGCTCAACGGGCTCAAGGCGCGCTGGGACGCCGAAAAGAGCGGGCACAACCGCATCGGCGACCTGCGCAAGAAGCTCGACGAACTGCGCACCCAGGCCGAACGCTATGAGCGCGAAGGTGACCTGGCCAAGTCCTCCGCCATCAACTACGGTGAGATCCCGAACATTCAGAAGGAGATCGCGCAGGCCGAGAAGAACGAGCAGAACGCCAAGAACGGCGAAGGCGACGCCAACACCACCGCCGACGTGCCGATGGTTCCCGACCGTGTGGACGCCGACTCCGTGGCCGAAATCGTCTCCGACTGGACCGGCATCCCCGTCGGCCGCCTCATGCAAGGCGAAAACGAGAAGCTTCTGCACATGGAAGACTTCCTCGGCAAGCGCGTGATCGGCCAGAAGGAAGCCATCAAGGCCGTGTCCGACGCCGTGCGCCGCTCGCGTGCAGGCATCTCCGACCCGAACCGCCCGACCGGCTCGTTCCTGTTCCTCGGCCCCACCGGCGTGGGCAAGACCGAACTCGCCAAGGCGCTCGCGGACTTCCTGTTCGATGACGAGAAGGCCATGGTGCGCATCGATATGAGCGAGTACATGGAGAAGGCCTCCGTGTCCCGCCTGATCGGTGCCGCGCCGGGCTACGTCGGCTACGAGCAGGGCGGTCAGCTGACCGAAGCCGTGCGTCGTCGCCCGTACTCGGTGGTGCTGTTCGACGAGGTGGAGAAGGCGAACCCGGAGATCTTCGACGTGCTGCTGCAGGTGCTCGATGACGGCCGCCTGACCGATGGCCAGGGCAGGACCGTGGACTTCAAGAACGCGATCCTGATCATGACCTCGAACCTCGGCTCGCAGTTCCTCGTGAACGAGGACATGGACGAGGAGGCCAAGAAGAAGGCCGTGATGGACGCCGTGCACATGAACTTCAAGCCGGAGTTCCTGAACCGTCTGGACGACACCGTGATGTTCCACCCGCTCACCCGCGAGGAACTGGGCGGCATCGTGGACATCCAGGTGGCCAACGTGTCCGCACGCCTGACCGACCGTCGCATTGCGCTCGACGTGACCGATTCGGCCCGTGAATGGCTGGCGAACATGGGCTACGACCCGGCATACGGCGCACGTCCGTTGCGCCGCCTGGTGCAGACCGAAGTGGGCGATCAGCTGGCACGCATGCTGCTGGCCGGCAAGGTCCACGACGGCGACACCGTGCTGGTGGATCAGACCGGTGGCGAGCACCTGGAGCTCACCGCGTGGGCGAGCGACAATCTCGTGGACGACGGTGATAGCGCTGGTGATGGTGCTGGTGCCGGTGAGCGCTGAGTCTGAGCTTGGCTGACTTTTTGCCTAGGCTGGGCCGGACTGAGCTGAGCTGGACAGGGCTGGTTTGGGCTGAGCTGAGCCGTTGGACTGAGCCCGAGCCGGTGGTCCGAACCAATCGGACCACCGGCTGACGGTCGGTACTGGCAAGCACCGGGGCTGACCGCCGGTACCGCGCGCAGTCATTGTGCGCAATCACTATGCGTGATGCGTGGCGTGAGTTGCGCGTGCGATGCCGGTACTGCGAATTACTCATGACAACCGTGATCGAAGTGACGGCGATACGTTGCTCCGATCACGGTTGTCGTCGTTTTGTGGTCGTTACGCACGCCTGTGACCGAAGTGACAACAACACGAGGTGATCGTGACAACAACCGTGACTGGCGTAACAGAATCCGTCACCCCAGTCACAGTCATCGTCACCAAATCACAGGTATCGCGATTTCGCCGGCCCGACTGGATGTAATGGACGCGGGGTGACCGGATGTGAAGGGTGCAGGCCGACTGGATGTAATGGACGCGGACCGACTGGATGTAATGGACGCGGGATTGCGGTTGCGGCTATCGCTCCTCCTGCGACAGAGAACTACTGCGACCAAAGTGACAACAACACGAGGTGATCGTGACAGCAACCGTGACCGGCGTAACAGAATCCGTCACCCCAGTCACAGTCATTGTCACCAAATCACAGGTATCGCGATTTCGCCGGGCCGACTGGATGTAATGGACGCGGACCGACTGGATGTTATGGACGCGGGGTTTCCGAAGGGCCACGAACCGGCCGACCAGCCACGGCTGTGCCCTGCCTGCCGCCACTGGTCGCCGGTTGGCGTGTAGGCTCGGAAACCATGACAGGTCGTTTTGCTCCCACGCCTTCGGGGCGTATGCACATTGGCAATATGGTCGCCATGCTGGCCGCATGGTTGGATTCGCGGTCGCGCGGGCGGCGCATGCTGCTGCGCATCGAAGACATCGATACGCCGCGCGTGCTGCCGGACGCCGACCGTTGGATCATGGACGATCTGACCTGGCTTGGCATGGACTGGGACGGCGAGCCGGTATACCAGTCGCAGCGACTCGACCTGTACGAGCAGGCGATGGGGCTTCTGCCGCGCGAGGCGGGTAGTGCGAGTGCTGGTACCGCTTCTGATGCTGATTCCGCCGCCGACAACGGCGGCTGGCTGTACCCCTGCTTCTGCTCCCGCGCAGACATCCGCGCCGCATCCGCCCCGCAGGAAGGCGACGGTTTCCAGATCTACCCGGGTACCTGCCGTGCGCTCGCGCTCGCCAACCCGCATCAATCCGCCGATCGCGCCGCCCAAGGGCAACGTCACTCATGGCGACTCGCCATGCCATCGCCCGCCAATACCGCCGCCGACACCGTGAACTTCACCGACCGGGTATTCGGCCCGCAAACCTACCGGCTTTCCCGCGGCATCGGCGACTCCATCATCCGCCGGTCGGATGGCCTGTTCTCCTACCAATTCGTCGTCACCGTGGACGATCTTGCCATGGGCGTCGACTCCATCGTACGCGGGCGCGACCTGCTGCGCTCCACCGCGTTGCAGGCGTGGATCCGCACCACGCTGGTCGCCAACGGATTCGCCGTGGATGCCGGTCAGAGTGCAGACCAGGATGTAGCGCAGAGTACTGGTCAACATGCCGGTGGTACGGCTGATATGGACGCGAACCCAGCCGCAACCTCGTCATTAATCGCACCACCGTCATCAACCCCAACCCCACTCGCCCCCGAATACGCGCACATCCCGCTCATCGACAACGCCGCAGGCCGCCGCCTCGCCAAACGCGAACGCTCCCTCGATATGGGCGCACTGCGCGCACGCGGCGTCACCGCCGAACAGGTCACCGGCGTCTGCGCCCACCTGCTCGGCCTCATCGACACGCCCGAACCCTGCACGCCGGCCAGCCTGCTCGGCGAGTTCAGCTGGGAACTGCTGCGCCGCAATCACACCGACCGCAAACTCGACCCCGCCTCGCCGCAATGCCCGGACTGGCTCGCAGACGCGGTAGGCTGAGACCAATAGCCGAACTCACCGAACGGCTCAGGCTCGCAGGAAGGAGCATTCAATGTCGAAAGTCTTCAGGAACGTGCTGATTGGCGGTGCCGCGCTCGCAGGCGCCGCGGGAGCCGCATTGTGGGCCGTCGCGCCGCGCGGTTTCAAGAACAAGCAGCTCAATTACGTGCCGACCGTTCCGGACGTGTGGTACGCGCATCGTGGTCTGCACGACGCCGGGTCCGGGCTGACCGCCGCCTACGCCGAACAGAGTGGCGAATACGTGGCGCTGGCCCGCCGCATGGCGATCAAGGCCGGGTATGGCAGCGATGACGAGACCGGCCCCATCGCGCCGGAAAACTCGCTGGCGGCGTTCGCGGCCGCATGCGAGGCCGGGTACGGCATCGAGCTTGACATCCAGCTGAGCCGTGACGGCGAAGTCGTGGTGGTGCATGATGCGGACCTTGGGCGTGTAGCTGGCGATCCGCGCAAGATCAAGGATCTGAGCTATGACGAGCTCACGCGCATCCCGCTGTACCCCACGGCCGCGCCGGGCGATGCCAGGGCCGCGCTGCTGCCGGGCGGCGAGGAGAATCCGCCGCTCGTGGTCACGCCGTCCAACGCGCCGGAAGGCTACTACCAGCACGTGCCGCTGTTCTCTGACGTGCTCAAGCTGGTGGCGGGGCGCGTGCCGCTGATCGTGGAATACAAGTTCGCCAACAACGCCACATGGGATGACCGCGACGTGGAGCTGATGGAGAAGGGGCAGGCGCTGCTGGCAGCGTACGATGGGCCGTTCGTCATCGAATCGTTCCACCCGGGTGCGGTGAACTGGTACAAGGAGAACCACCCGGACGTATGCCGTGGTCAGCTGGCCGCTTGGCCCGCCTCCGATGGCGCGCGGAACGGTTCGCAAAACGGCTCGCCGGTGGATCAGGTGCGCAAGTACGCCGCCGGATCGTTGGCGTTCGATTGGCTGTCTCGCCCGGATTTCGTGGCTTACGACTGGCATGGCGGCGCGATGCCGCAGGTGCGCCTGACCCGTTCGATGGGCGCGATGCCGGTTGCGTGGACCGTGCGTAGCCAGGAGGAATACGAGGCGTGCGCCGAGCAGTTCGACCGCTGCATCTTCGAATCGTTCGTGCCGCAGGGCGAGTAGCGCGTGCTGTGTGACGCGTGGCGTGTGACGCGTGGCGTGCGCGTCGTGCGCGTGATGCGCATAACGGTGCGCGTGATGCGCGAATAATGCGGTTCTGATGGCAACTTCCGCGATGAACGTGACAGCATCTGTCACTTTCATCGCGGAAGTTGTCGTTATGCCCGCACACATTGTCATCGACCCCGCATAAACCGTGATCCGTGGTTGGTGGTGCTGATTGGTCGGATTGGCGGGGTTAAGCGGGTTGGTTGTCGGGGTTGGTTGTCGGGGGTGGTTGGCGGACCAGTCGGAGGGCCCGGTCAACAAGCTCGTTCTCCGTCCGATCGCGGATCACTGGACCTGCCAAGCCCGTCGACATTGGACGGCTCACCGCTTCCCTCCTGATCACGGATTACCGTGACCAATGTGACAACAACACGAGGTAATCGTGACAACAACTGTGACTGCGGTAACAGATTCCGTCACTTTCGTCACAGTTGTTGTCATTTCGTCACAGTTACCCGTCAGTCGCAGTTACCGCCCAGCTACAGTCGTTTTCATCCAGCCGCGGTCGTTTTTATCCAGTCAAGGTCGGGCTATTCAGTTGCGTCGTTTTTATCCAGTCGCGGGTATTGCTGTTGCGGTGGTTTTGCCGGTATCGACCCGTTAATGACGTGAGGCTGGGGCACCCGGTCGGCCTGCATACGGACGCTCTTACTTGTGATACGGCTCGTGGGCGTTGATCTTGTACGCGCGGTACACCTGCTCCAGCAGGATCACGCGCATGAGCTGGTGCGGGAACGTCATTTTGGAGAAGCTGAGCTTGTAGTTCGCCTTGCGCAGGATCTCGTCATCCATGCCGATCGACCCGCCGATCACGAACTGGATGTGGCTCACGCCCTGAATGCCCAGCTGGTCGATCTTGCGCGCGAAGCCCTCGGATGTGACCTGCTGGCCGTCGATCGCCAGCGCGATCACATATGCGCCCGGCTTGATGTGCTTGGCGATGCGCTCGCCTTCCTTGGCCTTGATCTGCCGTTCCACGCCTTCGGAGGCATGTTCGGGCGTCTTCTCGTCGGCCACTTCAAGAATGTTGAGCTTGCAGTAGCGGCTGAGTCGTTTGGAGTATTCGGCGATGGCGTCGCGAAGGTACTGTTCCTTCACCTTGCCTACGCAGATGATGTCGATTTGCATGGGTCACCTTCACTAGGGGATTGATAGGGGAATTGGATTTGAGGGGGAATCGGTATTGGTTGGGTCCGGCGCGAGGGTCGGTCGCTATGCGGCATTGCATGTGAAACAATCCGTGAAACATATCGGCGATGTACGGCGATACGTGACGATGCGCACGGGAACCCGCGGAAGCGCAGCAAAAAGGGCCATGCATATATCACAGATGCACAGCCCTTTGCGTTCGTCGGTTGCTGTAGTCGTACGACAGTCGCACGGCAGTCGCGCAATCGACCGACGGTCGACCAGCCGACCAGCAGATCAGTCGATCACGCCGTACAGACGGTCGCCCGCATCGCCCAGACCAGGCACGATGTAGCACTTGTCGTTGAGCTTCTCATCGACCGCGCACAGCACCAGCTTGAACTTGATGGACGGATCGAGGTTCTCCTCAACGAACTTCAGACCTTCCGGAGCGCCCAGAATGCACACAGCGGTCACGTCCTTGGCGCCGCGCTCGGTGAGGTAGTGGGTCGCGGCGACCAGCGTGCCGCCGGTGGCGAGCATTGGGTCGATGAGGAAGCACTGGCGGCCGGTCAGATCCTCAGGCAAGCGGTTCGCGTACGTGATCTGCTGGGTGGGGTGCTCCTCATCGCGCTTCATGCCCAGGAAGCCGACCTCGGCGGACGGAATCATCTTGGTCATGCCGTCCAGCATGCCGAGACCCGCGCGCAGCACGGGAACGATGATCGGGGCCGGGGAGGCGATGTGCTTGCCGACCATGGGAGCGACCGGGGTCTCGATGGGCTTGTCCACTACGTCGATGTCGCGGGTGGCCTCGTAGGCCTCAAGCATGACGAGCTCGGTGACGAGCTCGCGGAAGGTGGAGGAGGAGGTGTTCTTGTCGCGCAGCACAGTCAGCTTGTGCTCGACAAGCGGGTGATTCAAAACATGCAATTCCATAGTTACCAAGACTACCGCCGTTCAGGGGATTGTGCGAACGGCGTGGTTTGGCGTGCGAGGCGCGTTGTGGGGGCGGAGCTGAGGGGTTGAGGAGCCGAGGGGCGTGGCGCTGCGCGAGAGTTACGCGAGGAACAGCGTTGCGGGAAAATCCCGCGAGGCGTGCGCCATGCCGTTTGCGTCGATGAATGCGCATTCGAAACGGAACCGTGCGCGCAACCGGTCAGGCGGCGTGACGAACAGCGCGGTGGCGAGCCCGTCGGCCGTGGCGCAGGGGAATGCGGCGTCCTGTTCACGCACGTACGCCCATGCGGCGGCGATATTATCGGCGGGCAATCCGTCGATCGCGTTGAGCAGATGATGCAGCTTCATGCCGGCCTGCTCACCCCAATGCCGGCGGCTCGGCGCGCTCGCACACAGCGCTCCGCTGGCGATTTCGGCGACGCCGATCGCCTGCGTGGTGTCGGTCGGGTGCTCCAGCGCGATACGGAGTGGGGGAGTGGGAGCGGTTGATGATGTGGTTGATGTGCGTGATGTGGTTGTGGTCCGGGTCGTTTTGCTTGATCGGCTTGCGTGGTCGGATGGTTGCAGATGCACCAGCAGATCGCCGCCTGCATCGATGACGAATGCCCTATCGGTGGCAAGGTCTGCGGAACGATCCGCGGTGAAGCCGGCGGGCCTATTACCGAAGCGATCAGGCTTGTCGGCATGATTGGGATGCGTGGTACCGACAGTTTGGTTACCGGTGAACGGATCGCCGACGGACAGGTATCGCACATTGCGCTCGCTGCCATCCGTATCACCGTGCCCGGCAGCGCATCCGTCATTGCGCAGCAGCGACGCGATCAGATCCACCGCATACCCCTTGCCGCACGCGCCGAAATCCAACGAAACCGGGCCGCGCGTGACCAACGTGCACCCATGCCGTTCCATACTGCCGTTCCACGTGGGCCGGCCGTGCATCGCGCCCACGCTCTCGCCGGCATCGGGCTGCGCGGCAAACGTGTAGGCAGGGCCGTAGCCCAAGCGCGTCAGATCCTCGCCCACGCACGGGTCGATCGCGCCATCGCTCGCCTCGTGCAGCGCGTCGTACAGGTCGAACAGACCGGCCGCCCAATCGGGAAAGTCGAACGAACCGCCGTGCCGGGCGCGACGCATGGCGGCGACCAGCGAATCCTCACGGAACCGCGACAACGCCCGCTCATACCCGTCAAGAAACGCATGAATCGTCCCCCACATGTCCGATTCGGCCGAATCGGTCACACAGGAGGTGGAATCGGGCGCATGGATGTCCGATTCTCCCGAATCGGTCATGTGGGGTGATGAATCGGGTGTCCGGCTGTCCGATTCTCCCGAATCGGTCATGTGGGATGTTGAGCCGGGTGCATGGTTGTCCGATTCTGGTGAATCGGCCACATAGTGCGCGGAAACGGGTGCTTGGCTGTCCGATTCGGCCGAATTGGTCATCTGAAGTATGCGGTGGGAGGCCTGGTTGTCCTTTTCTCCCGAATCGGACAACTGGGGGCGCACCTGCACCACGATTCCGGTGCCCAGTGCCTGCGGAAACGCCAACGTGTGCATATCGCTCATTCCACTACGCTCCAACCTGTGCTTGGTATGTCCGGCGGCGCACTAACGCGCACCCAGCACGCAGATCGCGCGCCCAACGCACACCGCACACGCACCCGCGCGGTTTGCTCAAGGCGGACGTTAACTTAAGCGTTTCGTGCCGCCGAGTAAACTAAACCCCATTATGACAGCTCAGAACAGCGATAACGGCTCATCAGCCGGTTTGAAATCACTTGAAAGCCTTGACGAGGGCAATGAAATGTCTCGTGGCCTGACGAATCGCCATGTGCAGTTCATCGCCATCGGCGGCACCATCGGCACGGGCCTGTTCCTCGGCTCCGGCAAGTCCATCGCCCTGACCGGCCCCAGCATCATCTTCGTATACGTCGGTGTCGGTCTGATCATGTTCCTGCTCATGCGCGCCATCGGCGAAATGATGTACCGCGATCCGAGTCAGCACACCTTCATCAACTTCATCGGACGCTACCTCGGCCGCGCGTGGGGCAAGTTCGCCGGCTGGACGTATTGGATCGTGCTCATCCTGACCGGCATGACCGAGATCACGGCGGTCAGTACGTATTTCGTCACGTTCTTCCGCATGTTCGGCATAGAACTCCACGCGTGGAAATGGCTGATCGAACTGTGCTTCCTGGTGGTGCTCACCGCCATCAACCTCATTGCCGTCAAGGTGTTCGGCGAGGCGGAATTCTGGTTCTCGATGATCAAGATCACACTGATTATCGGCCTTATCGTCACGGCCGTGGTCATGCTGGTCATCGGCTTCCACTACCCGGCCACCACCATCGACGGTGTGGACGGCACCATTCCGGGCGCCTCGGTCTCGCTGAAGAACCTGGTCGACGGCTTCTCCATCGCGCCGAACGGCTGGATGAGCTTCTTCATGAGCTTCCAGATGGTGTTCTTCGCCTACCTGCTCATCGAATTCGTGGGCGTGACCGTCTCCGAAACGCAGAACCCGCGCAAGGTGCTGCCGAAGGCCATCAACGAGATCATCATGCGTATCCTGATCTTCTATGTGGGCGCGCTGGTCGCCATCATGGCGATCGTGCCGTGGCGCAACTTCAAGCCGAACTCCGACGGCTCCTACCCGTCCCCGTTCATCATGGTCTTCAAGTACGCGGGTCTTGACTGGGCCGCCGCACTGGTGTTCTTCGTGGTGATTACCGCCGCCGCCTCGTCGCTCAACTCGCTGCTGTATTCGGCGGGCCGCCACCTGTACCAGCTGGCGCAGGATTCCGATTCGCCGGCCATGGCGCGACTGGCCGAAGTGTCCGACCGCAAGGTGCCTGCCAAGGCGATCGTGGTTTCCGGCTGCATGGTGCTGATGTCTCCGATCATCAACATGATTCCCGGCATCAACAGCGCGTTCGTGCTGTTCTCCTCCGCCGCCAGCGCCGTGGTGATCTTCATCTACGTGCTCACGATGTTCGCGCATCGCGGCTACCGTAAGAGCTCCGATTTCATTTCTGACGGCTTCCTGATGCCGGCGTGGAAGGTGACGGATTGGATCGCGATCGTGTTCTTCGTGTTCGTGTACATCACGCTGTTCCTTTCGGCCGATACGCGCGGTTCCGCGATCGCCGGCGTGGTCTGGCTGCTGGTGTTCGGCGGGTACTGTCTGTTGCACGAGCGCTTCGAGAACCGCGACCTTGAGGAGGCGCTGCACAAGCAGTGATGGGCGTGGCGGTAACGGTGGTAGCCGTGACGAAATAACTGTGACGAAATAACTGTGACGAAATAACTGTGACGAAATAACTGTGACGAAATAACAATGACTGTGACTGGAGTAACAGATTATGTCACTCCAATCACAGTTGTTGTCACGATTACCTCGTGTTGTTGTCACTTCGGTCACAGCTACTTCAGCAAGCCGCTATGACAGGTCAGCCGGTCGGTCGCAATCGGTCATTTGCGTCGATGACCGTGGTCTGACGGGACCATGGTCTGACGGTAATCCGAGACTCGACGATGATGATATGAAAGGGCCGGTGGGGAATCGTGCATTTCCCCACCGGCCCTTTGCTATGCAATCAGCTACCCGAACGCAACTCGTACGGGTCAGACCAGCCAGTCGGGCTCAGCCAGTCAGACTCAGCCGATGTAATCGGCCTCATTCGTCGGGCTGGACGGCACGGCGTGATCCTCCGTCACCTTGCCCAGGCCGGACAGGTACGCCTCGCGGCCTGCCTCGATCGCGTTCTTGAACGCGCGAGCCATCAACGGAATGTTGCCGGCGGAAGCGATGGCCGTGTACGCCATCACCGCGTCCGCGCCCATTTCCATGGCCTCGGCAGCCTGGCTCGGGCGGCCGATACCAGCATCGATGATCACCGGAACATTGGAGTTCTTGATGATCACCTCGATGAAGTCGCGTGCGCGCAGGCCCTTGTTCGAGCCGATCATCGCGCCGAGCGGCATCACGCATGCCGCGCCCGCATCCTCAAGACGCTTCGCCGCGATCGGGTCCGGGAACATGTACGGCATGACCACGAACCCCTCCTTGGCCAGCTGCTTCGTGGCCTTGATGGTCTCCTCGTTGTCGGGCAGCAGATACTTCGCCTCATGCTCGATCTCCACCTTGACGAAGTCCGTCTGGCACACCTCGCGGGCCAGACGCGCGATGCGCACGGCCTCTTCGGCGTTGCGCGCGCCGGACGTGTTCGGCAGCATGGTGATGCCCTTGGGGATGTAGTCGAGCAGGTTGTTCTCGGTGGTACGGCAGCGACGCAGGGCCATGGTGACGATCTGCGTGCCGGCGTTCTCGATGGTGGCCTTGATGAGGTTCAGGTCGTAGCGGCCGGAACCGAGGATGAAGCGGCTGGTGAACTTGTGGCCGCCGAGGATGAGCGGATCGGCGTCGCCGGTGGCGATTTCGTCGTAGGCGTGCGCGTCCGGCTCCGGCAGGATGGCGGTGTTCGTGGTGGTGCCGACCAGATCGTCGAGCGTGGCGTTCGGCGCGGCGGCGACGTCCTTTTCCGCGGTGGTGATGGTGTGTTCAGTGCTCATAGTCGGTTCCTTTCGTTGGAATTACGCGGTTTTCTCGGTTTTCTTGCGATAGCCGCGTCTTACGCGTCCTCTTCGCCGAGGATCAGGCGGGTGATCATGTTCGCCTCGTGGCAGGCGACCACGCCCACGCGCGGCGCCATCAGACCGGCACCCGGCACCGGGGCGGTCTCGCCGTCGCCGCAGAAGTAGAAGTTCTTCGAGACGCGACGCGTGCTCACCAGGTTGGAGCTGCGGAATCCGGCCATGCCCGAAGCGCTCACGAGCTTCTTGTCCGGCAGGTTCTCCAGCACCGCGTTGACGAGCATCGTCTTGTTCTCCGGCACGTCGAACGCTTCGCAGATGATGTCCTCGTTCTCGAACAGCGTCGGCACGTTCTCGTCGGTCACCTTGACGGTGTCGATGGTGATCTCGATGAACGGGTTGATCTGGCGCAGGTTGGAGCGCAGCGCCTCGGTCTTGTACTGGCCGAGGTCCTTGAGGAAGTACTGTTGACGGTTCAGGTTGGTCATGTCCACGCGGTCGAAGTCGATGAGGTGCAGATGGCCGACGCCGATGCGGGTCAGGGCCACCGCGATGGTGGAGCCGAGGCCGCCGAGGCCGCAGATGGCCACGTGCGCGGCGTCGAGCTTATCCTGCGTGGCGGCGGTGTGGCGGTCGAGCAGGGCCGCGCGGATCTCCTCGCGGCTGACCAGCGTGGTGGGGTCGGGCAGGTTGCCAAATGCCTGCTGGCGGGCGTTGATCTGTTCCGGTGTTGCAGTGGGTTCAAAGGTCATGATTGGTGTTCTTCCGTTCGCTGATGTGCTGGGTGTTGTTGGTTTGCGTTGCTATGCGTGCGATTGCGGCGTGCGATTGCGGCGTTCCTGTGTTCGTCGGACGTGCGTCGCGTGCGCTGAAACGACGAACGACTTGACGGATCGATCGTCGGATCACTGAATCGCTGAATCGTAGCGCCGCTCAGCCGCCCTGCACGAAGGTGACGATCTCCAGGGTGTCGGTGCCCTTGAGCTGCGTCTGCGCGCGCTTGGTGCGGGGCACGATCTCGCCGTTGAGCTCCACGGCCACGCGGTCTGCACGCAGTCCCTTGCTTTCGATCAGCTCGGCCACGGTGATGGGCGTGGCGATGTTCTCTTCCTTGCCGTTGATGATCATGTGCGGTGTTCCCTTCTGTGCCTGCGGTACTGTCTGTGACCCCTTGAGTGTCCGATTCGGCCGAATCGGACATCCGGACGCCTGTTTCGGCCCGCTGCATGTCCGATTCTGGCGAATCGGTCATCCAGGGGTCTGGTGTGGCCCTCTGGTTGTCCTTTTCTCCAGAATCGGACACTCGGAGTCGGTACGAAAAAAGGGTCGCGAAGAGAAGCCGTACCCTATGAGGTGGTGCGCCCCTCCGTGACCCTAATCACGCGATATTCGGTTATCGCGAACGGAAGATTGAGATGCGCCCTGCGGCGCGAACAACCCGTCTCCTTACGGCGGCATTACCCGCATCAAGTCCTCGGTCGAAGCTCGTCGAGCTCCCTCTCAGCCTTTCGGCTCCCGTTCGGTTGTGCCATCATCTTCCCGCACCCGCCCGACAAGCCATCCGAAAGACGAGGCATGGGGAATGTAGGAGGCGCCGATGCTGTCACTCATCTACGCGGAATGCCCAACTGACGATGCTCTCGCCGACGTCATCCGATGAGGGGTTTCCGTAATGTGCGGTTATGGTGATTGCCTTGGCGTCGTCGGGAATGCGTAGCTGTAATCCGATGGAGGATTCATCGGGCTGGATCATACAGTTCGACCTGCGATACGTGCATTGCATGACTTCGCTAGGGTCTCCGGGGATGCCGTTTGGAAGTATCGAACGGTAGTACCAATAGAACACGCCGATAAGATGCACGGCGTTGTCGATATGCAGCTGCTGTCTCAATGTCTGCAGATCTGCATGATGGCTGTCGGGGATTCCCGAACCTTCGTCAGGCGTGTGAGTTTCGGTTTTTCCGTTCCTTTTCCATGCATACGAGACTGCGGCGAAAGTCCTTGAGCTTGCGATGATGTTTGGTGGCCTGTCAGGTATTTCAGTGACTTGGACAAGTTCCATGTTGTTTATCGGCAGTGACGCTTCGCTTTTTGGATGCATCATGGCAAAACCTCCTACTCCCAAGGTAATGGCAATTAACATGGCGATGATGCCAAAACGCTGTCCTGTATGTTCTTTACGCCGCATTATGGTCATTGACAGACAAGATTTCCGGAAATTTTCCCGGTTTTGGTACCGTAATATCTTTTCCCGTGTTCCAATGAGCTGCCGGTTCCAAATAATTATCACTATTATAATTCTTACGAGAGCTGATTGTCAGAATAATGACAATAAAAGTTTGTAGACAAGATGGGGTGTGAATATGAAGTATGTTCCGACGAAAGTGAGGCGTTCGCTCCGTGTCTTGGGGGAGCATGCCACGATTCAGCGGAAACTGCTGAATCTCACACTTGCCGATGTGGCGCAAAGGGCGGGGGTGAGCATCAATACGGTGCGCAACGTTGAAAGCGGCAAAGCCGTGAGAACGGATTCCCTGTTTGCGATTTTGAACATTCTCCAGCTTCTGGAACCGGCCGTAGACGCCACTGACCCGTATCAGACGCCATTGGGCATGGCCTGTGCCATTGATCAGCTTCCGCAACGGGTGAGGAGGTAGTAGTCATGGGTTCCCGTTTCGAGCATGCGATTGATGATTTGGGCGCAGTGGCGGAATAAGCCTGTGCGTTGATGCCGCCGGCCGCGCATGTGCAAGAATGGGTGGCGGATACGATGACGACGCGGAGGGAGACGGTTATGACGATTGCGCGGAACGAAGGCGAATTGGCTGGGTTTGCGATTCCACGGCTTGGCATGGGCACGATGGCGCTCGCCATCGAGGGGCGTCCGGATCGCGATACTGCGATTGAGACGATCCATGCTGGTCTTGATGCGGGCGTGCGGTACCTGGACACCGCGTGGTCGTACTATCTGCCAAGCCGGCCGGGAACCGGCACCCCGGAGGATCTGGGGTACGGCGAGCAGCTGGTGCGCGACGCGTTGTGTACGTGGGATGGTCCGCGCGACGAGGTGCTGGTTGCCACGAAGACCGGCTACCGTCGCACGATGGAGGCTCCGGCTCCTGACGCTCGGATGTCCGATTCGGCCGAATCGGACACTCGGGATACGAACACGCAGGAACGTCAGCATCTGCAGGCCGCCGGCAGCCGGTACGGCTGGATGGCCGATTCGCGCCCGGAGACCATGATCCGCGATGCCAAGGAGTCGGCCGCGCATCTTGGCGTGGATGCGCTCGACCTGCTGTACTCGCATGGCCCGGATCCGGCGGTACCGTACGCGGATCAGGTGGGTGCGCTCAAGCAGCTGCTGGACGAGGGCGTGATCCGCCATGCCGGTATTTCCCGCGTGGACAACGAGCAGATCGACATCGCACGCAGCATTCTGGGTGACGGCCTGATCGCCGTGCAGAACCAGTTCTCGCCCTCACGCCCCGACCCGGAACACACGATGGAGCATTGCGCCGAACTCGGCCTGGCCTTCGTCTGCTGGAGTCCGCTCGGCGGCTTCCTCGACGCGTTCGACCAGCATGCCTACGATGCGTTCCGCGAGGTCGCGGCCGCCCACGGATGCTCTTACCAGCGCGTGACGTTGGCATGGGAACTTGCGCAATACGGCAACCTGTTCACCATCCCCAGCGCTCGCAATCCGCGCGAGATCAACGATTCCTTCGCCGCCGCCGCACTCGACCTCACCCAGGACGAGCTCGACGTGCTGAATCGTTCCGTATTCGGCAGTCCCCGGTCTTGCTGACGGCTGAATAGTTCGAATCCTCTGAAAAATTGTTTACACCGTAAGCTATTGTGACGGATGTTTCCGGTTGTCCAACGGTGTAAAGAAGGAGGGAAACCCATTGGGGTTCGAACAGGAAGCATTCGATCGGTTGATGCGCGTCACGTGGGGCAAGCGGTCGCAGATGCAGCGGGAGATGCTGCGCGGCGGCAAGGGCGAGCCGTTTGTGGTGCACAAACTGTATGCCAAGGGCGCGATGACGCCCTCGCAAATCGCCTCGGCCATGCACGCCACCACCGGCCGCGTCTCCACATTGCTGGCCGGACTTGAGAAAAAGGGCCAGATCGTGCGTGAACCGGACCCGGAAGACCGCCGCAGCGTGCACGTGAGGCTCACCGAATCCGGCGAGGAACGTGCGCAGCGACAGCATGAGGACATGCGTGAGGCGATCTGCTGGATCTTCTCGCAGATGGGGGAGCGCAGGACGCGCGAATTCCTCGACCTTACCACCGAATTCACCACGTACATGACGCTGTGCATGCCAGGCAAGCCTCGCCCCACGCCGGAACAGGTCGCCGAGGCGTTCTCAGAAAACGCACAGGAAGATGCGTAATATCTCACATCGTAAGTAATTTACGATGTAAAGTAATCGCCGGAAACGGCCTCGCCATCAATCGCACATCGCATACCACACACCAATAAGAGAAGGAACCAATACATGCTTCGCATCATGCGATACCTCTCCAAAGCGGAGATAGGCCAGATGCTCATAGCGCTGGTCAGCATCGTCGGGCAGATCTGGCTCGACCTGACCCTGCCGGACTACATGTCCGACATCACCACGCTCGTGGAAACCCCCGGCAGCAAGATGCACGACATCTGGGTGGCCGGCGGCAAGATGCTGCTCGTCTCGCTCGGCTCCGCCGCCTGCGCCATCGTCACCGGCTACATCGCCGCACGCGTCGGCGCCTCGTTCAGCCAGCGCCTGCGCTCGCTCGAATTCCGCAAGGTGGAAAGCTTCGGACCGGCCGAAATGAGCCGATTCTCCACCGCATCGCTCATCACTAGGTCCACCAACGACATCACGCAGATCCAGATGTTCATCACCATGGGCCTGATGATGATCGTCAAATCGCCGATCATGGCCGTATGGGCCGTATGCAAGATCGCGGGCGACGGCGTCGAATGGACGCTCGCCACCGCCATCGCCGTGGTCGTGCTGCTCGTCTCCATCGCCATCATCATGGTGTTCGTCATGCCGAAGTTCAAGGCCATGCAGCGCCTGACCGACAACATCAACCTCGTGGCGCGCGAAAACCTCACCGGTCTGCGCGTCGTCCGCGCCTACAACGCCGAGGACTACCAGGAAGCCAAGTTCACCAAGGCCAACAAGGAACTCACCGACACCCAGCTGTTCACCAACCGCGCCATGGCCATCATGATGCCGCTGATGAACACCATCATGAACGGCCTCATGCTCGCCGTGTACTGGATCGGCGCCTACCTCATCGACGCCGCCGACCTGACCGACAAACTCACCACCTTCTCCAACATGGTGGTGTTCTCCAGCTACTCCGTGCAGGTCATCATGAGCTTCCTGCTCATGAGCATGGTGTTCGTGCTCTGGCCGCGCGCCGACGTGTCCGCACAGCGCGTGCTCGAAGTCATCGACACCGAACCGCTCGTCACCGACGGCACACACACCGAAGGCGAGCCCGGCAAGGAAGGCGAAATCGAATTCCGCAACGTGAGCTTCACCTACCCGGATTCGCGCGAAGCCATGCTCGAAGGCATCACCTTCACCGCCAAGAAGGGCGAGACGGTGGCGTTCATCGGCTCCACCGGCTCCGGCAAATCCTCCCTCATCAACCTGGTGCCGCGCTTCTACGACGCCACGCAAGGCGAAGTGCTCGTCGACGGTGTGAACGTGCGCGACTACACGCTCAAGGTCCTGCGCGACAAGATCGGCTACGTGCCGCAGCAGTCGTTCCTGTTCAAAGGCACCATCGCCTCCAACGTGAGCTACGGCGACCAGCCGGGCGAACCCGACAACACGGTCGAAATGGCCGACACCTCCACCGCGGCCGGGCGCAAACGCGAAAACGAACTGCTCGACGCCGCATCGAACCGCGCACTCACCGCCGAACAGATGGCCGACGTGCGCAAGGCCTGCGACGTGGCCCAAGCCACCGAATTCGTGGAAAAGAAGGACAAGACTTACGAATCCGCCATCGCACAAGGCGGCTCCAACGTGTCCGGCGGGCAGAAGCAGCGCCTCTCCATCGCACGCGCCGTCTACCGCCACCCGGAAATCCTCATCTTCGACGACTCCTTCTCCGCGCTCGACTTCAAGACCGACCGCGCGGTAAGGGACGCGCTCGCCAAGGAAGCGAAGGACTCCACCAAACTGATCGTCGCCCAGCGCATCGGCACGATCATGAACGCCGACCGCATCGTCGTGCTCGACGACGGCAAGGTGGTCGGTCAGGGAACACACGAGGAACTGCTGGACAACTGCGACGTGTACCGCGAAATCGCGAAGTCGCAGCTTAGCGAAAACGAACTGAAGGGAGGCCGCTGACATGGCAGGTGGCATGGGACACGGCCGCAGACGCGGACCCGTTGAAAAGCCGCAGGACTTCGGCGGCGTGATGAAGAAACTGGCGCACTTCTGCCGCCACTACATTCCGGCCATGATCTTCGCGCTGATACTCGGCGCGGCCGGCACGGTCTGCCAGATCGTCGGCCCGGACAAGCTCAAGGACATGACCAACGAGATCACCAAGGGCCTGCCGGCCATCGTGCACGGCAAACCGGTGCTGCGCTCGATCGACTTCGACGCGGTGAACCGCATCGCATGGCTGCTGGTCGCACTGTACGTGGGCTACGCCGTGCTCTGCTACGTGCAAAGCTGGATCATGGCGAACGTGACGCAGCGCACCGCACAGCAGCTGCGCGAGGCGATCAGCGTGAAGATCAACAAGCTGCCGCTCAAGTACTTCGACAAGGTCAGCTACGGCGACGTGCTCAGCCGCATCACCAACGACGTGGACGCCATCGGCCAGACGCTCGGCCAGTCGCTCGGCTCGCTCATCACCTCCATCACACTGTTCTTCGGCGCGCTGATCATGATGTTCTACAACAACGTGATCATGACGTTGTGCGCCATTGGTGCCTCGCTGCTCGGCCTGATCGTCATGGGGCTGATCATGAAGGTCTCGCAGAAGTACTTCGCCCAGCAGCAGATCGCCCTGGGCGACGTGAACGGCCACGTCGAGGAAATGTACACCGGCCACACCGTGGTCAAGTCGTACTGCGGCGAGGCCGACGCCATCCGCCGCTTCGAAAAGTACAACAACGACCTGTACGTCTCCGGCTGGAAGAGCCAGTTCCTCTCCGGCCTGATGATGCCGCTCATGAACTTCATCGGCAACTTCGGCTACGTGGTCGTATGCGTGGTGGGCGCGGCGCTCGCCATGGACGGCAAGATCGAATTCGGCGTGATCGTGGCGTTCATGATGTACATCCGCCTGTTCACCCAGCCGCTGTCGCAGTTCGCCCAGGCCTTCCAGAACCTGCAGCGCTGCGCCGCCGCATCCGAGCGCGTGTTCGGCTTCCTTGAGGAGCCGGAGATGGACGACGAATCCGGCAAGCAGGCACTGCTCGGCCAGAACGGCCAGCCGGTGCGCGGCGACGTGGAGTTCAACCACGTGCAGTTCGGCTACGAGCCGGGCAAGACGATCATCCACGACTTCTCCGCATCGGTGAAGTCCGGCCAGAAGATCGCCATCGTGGGCCCGACCGGTGCCGGCAAGACCACCATGGTCAACCTGCTCATGCGCTTCTACGAGATCTCCGGCGGCTCGATCTCCATCGACGGTGTGGACACCAAGTCTGTGCCGCGCTGGAACGTGCACGACCAGTTCTCCATGGTGCTGCAGGACACGTGGGTGTTCCACGGCACGGTGCGCGAGAACATCGCATACTCCAAGCCCGGCGTGACCGATGAGCAGATCGTGGCCGCATGCAAGGCCGTCGGCCTGCATCATTACATCATGTCGCTGCCGAACGGCTACGACACCGTGCTGGACGACAAGGCATCGCTCTCGCAAGGCCAGAAGCAGCTGCTCACCATCGCCCGCGCCATGGTCGAGGACGCTCCGATCCTGATTCTCGACGAGGCCACATCCTCGGTCGATACGCGTACCGAAGAGCTGATCCAGAAGGCCATGGACGCGCTGACCGTGGGCCGCACGAGCTTCGTGATCGCGCACCGCCTGTCCACCATCCGCGACGCCGACATGATCCTGGTGATGAACGGCGGCGACATCGTGGAACGCGGTACCCACGAGGAACTGCTTGCGAAGTCCGGCTTCTACGCGGACATCTACAACAGCCAGTTCACGCTGGCGCAGTAACGGTTGCCGGTTGCCGAAAAATCCTGTTCTTGGCAGGGGTGGGGCTTCCGTATGACGTATCCGACACACTCAAGGCCGTTCGGCCAAGCCTACGGTCGGACACGTCATACGGAAGCCCCTGTTACGCTGTCTGTGCTACGAGTCATGCTCGTAGCCAAATACGGGGGAAACACAGAGTCGGCCACATTCGGGGATTACAGATGTGACAGGAACCGGGCGGTATATGAATATGGCCACGCTGGGAGATTACAGGCGTGGCCGGTTCCGGGCGGTATCTAGGTTCGGCCATTCTGGGGCGTGCCTGGCGTGGCTGGATTCGGATGGAATACGGCTACGGCCACACTGAAATGGTGCCTGTGCAGCCAGATTCGGATGGGATGTGGGTGCTGCCACGTTGGAATGGCGATTGCGTGGCCAAATCCGGTTGAGATGCGGAGTCGGCCACATTTGGGGATCGCAGGCGTGGTCGTATCCGGTCGGAACCCTGGAATGGCCACGCCAAGAGGATGCAGGCGTGGCAGGTTCCGCGTGATATCCCAGTCCAGCCACGCCAGACGATCACGCTGCCGGCCACATACGCAATAATCCGCACCCGCAAGCGCAAAAACAATAACGCCCGCAATCAGACGAACCGATTGCGGGCGTTATCGTATCGTAGACGAACTGAAAAGGTCAGGCGTAGATATTGCGCGGACGCATATCCTCCGGCAGCCCCTCCAGCAGCGTGGCCACGGAGCCTTCCTCGAACACGGAACGGATGCCGGCGGCCAGCAGCGGTGCCACGGACAGCACGGTCATGTTCGGCAGTCGCTTCTCTTCGGGAACCGGAACGGTGTCCATCAGCACGATTTCCCTGGCGCCGCAATCACGCAGACGTTCGACGGCCGGACCGGACAGCAGGCCATGCGTCGCCACCAGCGTCACGCTCTTGGCACCGGCGCTCTTCAGCGTGCGGACGGCCTCGCAGATCGTGCCGGCGGTGTCGATCATATCGTCCACCACCACGCAGTCGCGGCCTTCCACCTCGCCGATGATGCCATGCGCGACGGCATGGTTCGGGCGCGTGGTGTCGCGGGTCTTGTGGATGAATGCGAGCGGCAGACCGCCGAGCTTGGCGGCCCACTGTTCGGAAACCTTGATACGGCCGGCGTCGGGGGAGACGATGGTCGTGTTCTCCAGCGGGAGATGATTGCGCACGTAGTCGATGAGCACGGGGGTGGCGGTCAGATGATCGACCGGGGCGTCGAAGAAACCCTGCTCCTGAGCGGCATGCAGGTCGACGGTCATGATGCGGTTCGCGCCGGCGGTGCGGAACAGATCGTACACCAGACGGGCGGTGATGGGCTCGCGGCCCTGATGCTTCTTGTCCTGACGGGAATAGCCCATGAACGGCGCGACCACGGTGATGGTGCGTGCCGAGGCGCGCTTGAGCGCATCCACCATGATGAGCTGTTCCATGATCCACTTGTTGATGTCACCGTAATGGCACTGCAGCACGAACACGTCGGCGCCGCGAACCGGTTCGGTGTAACGCACATACATCTCGCCGTTCGCAAAATCGTATGCCGTGGTTTCCAACACCTGGGTACCCAGGCAGTCTGCGACTTCCTTGGCCAGTTCGGGGTATGCGCGGCCCGTGACCAGCGCCATACGTTTATCCGGAGTGCCCTCAAGAATCGTTGACATTATTGTGCTGCCGTCCTTTGTGTTCTACGAGCAAGAAATAGCCTTCACCAGTGTACCCGTAGCCATGTCATGCCGGCGGCGGTCGGGTTGCCATGCGTACGGATGCGCGGTTTCGCTGGTTTTCGGGCCGCTTGTCGCAGCAGTGCTGCGGCTGTGCCGTAGTCGTGCCATAGCTGTGTCGCAATTGCACCGCAGTCGTGCCGATTCATGCGATGTTGCGACAACATCGCCCCCATTTTGTCGTGATTTGCCCACGCGCGGCGTAACTCATGCGGTTTCGCGACAATAGCAGTCCTATTCTGTCGGGTTTTGTAGATGAATGGCATGATTCATGTGATTTCGCGACAAAAGCGGGGCGGTAACGCGGTGCCCATACCGCCGGCGGCGTTACCGTCGTGTTATCGCCGCGGCGAAGATGAATCTTGCTCGTAACGTTACCGGTGATTAAGCGAAATTTTTCATTTTTATCGTTACAACCAACTTCTTTACCAATCCACATGCATCTCGATTCATCCTGAATCATCTCAGTCGCATGTACATCATCTGAAAGGATTGAACATTGCTTTCCGCATATCTCAAACCGATCGATCTTCGCGCATTCGCCCTGATCAAATGCGTCAGACCGCCTATCTGTCGCAGTAGAAGGAGCACGAGAAATGTCCGACTATTTTAATTGGTCCCTGGTAGGAAAATATCTTCCCAAACTTATCGCGGTGCTGCCGGTCACCTTGGAAATCGTTGGAATCGCAACGATTGCCGGTTTGATTCTCGGCTGTCTCATCGCATTCGTCAGGATTGAAAAAACCGTTGTTCTCAGCCAGATCTGCGCGGTTTTCGTTTCCTTTGTTCGTGGAACTCCGATTCTTGTACAGCTGTATATCGTGTATTACGGGGTTCCGATTCTTCTCAAATCGTTGTTCGCATTGGATATTTCCCAATGGAACAAGGTGATTTTCATTTATATCGCATACGGCCTGAACACTGCGGCCTTCCAGTCGGAAACCATCAAGGCCTCCATCGAAAGCATTCCGCAGCATCAGTTCGATGCCTGCGCCGCCTGCGGTCTGACCAAGGCACAGACATACGTCAAGGTGATCATGCCGCAGATGATTCGTATTGCGATGCCGTCCTTCGGTACCACGACGATTGCCCTGCTTCAGGACACCTCGTTGGCCTTCACCATCGGCGTGGTGGATGTGGTCGGGCGTGCGAAAGCGCTTGGTGCCTATACGTTCCACACCATGGAGGCGTATATGGGGGCCGCGATTCTGTTCATCGTACTCAGCTTCATTCTGGAGCGCATCTTCGCGGCGATCGAAGTGCAGATGAGCTTTACGGCGAAGCATAGCGTGGCGCTTCCCAAACTGCGGGTGCCGCAGCTGATTCGGTACAAGCGCAAGAGCACCGTCGGCATTATTGCGAAGCCGGTTCCCGTGGCGGCCAAAGTCGCCGTCCCCAGCGAATCGAAGTAATCGACGGCTGGCCGAATAAGCCAGTATCCCCGCCACCCGGCGATTCGCCGTTCATCCGATTCATCGCAAACCGACCCTCGGCATTGCCCAGGGCCTGGCCCAACGCACCCAAAATGCGCGAATCGCAACGGAATCACGGTGCGAATCACATAAGCCAATCACGAATACGAACGTAGAGAAAGAAAGAAAAGGAACGATCATGAAGAACACACGTCTTACCACCATCTCCACCGCCATCCTCGCCACGGTCATCTCCCTCGGATCGCTGAGCGCATGTGGAAGCTCCTCCAGCGCCGGCTCGGAATCCGGCGGCAACCAGCAGGAGATCACCATCGCCACCGGCAACGACGGCAAGCCCTTCTGCTCGATGAACGAGGACGGCGAACTCGACGGCTACGACATCGCCATCATGAAGGCCGTGGAACAGAAACTGTCCAAGTATTACAAGTTCACGTTCGAAGGCAGCGACTTCCCCACCTCGCTGTCCAATCTGAGCAGCGGCAAGGCCCAGATCGCCGCATACGAATACGAGAACAACGCCGAACGCAAGGCCAAGTTCACCTACGGTACAGTCGGCCTGACCAAGTGGGATACGCTGATCATCTCCGATCCCTCCAACGGCAAGGTCTACCAAAGCTTCGACGATCTGAAGGGCAAGAAGGTATACGTCACCACCGCCACGAACCAGGCGGCCATGGCCGAAAGCTACCTGAAGGAACACCCCGACGCATTCAAGCTCACGTACGGCACCTACAGCAACGAACAGATCGTGCAGGGACTGACCTCCGGCTCCTACGACGCCACTTTGGCCCCGCAATACTCGCTCGACCTGTGGAACAACGCCTTCCACAAGGGGCTCAAAGGCAGTGACAAGGCCGTCAACAAGTCCTCCTCGTACATCCTGTTCAACAAGTCCGACGACAAGGACCTCATCGACAGGGTCAACAAGGCCATGGCGGAACTGAAGAAGGACGGCACCTTCAAGAAGCTGTCCGAACAGTATTACGGCGCCGACTACGTGCCGGAGGACTGAGCGAGGTGACATCATGCAGTTCAACTTCCAGGCAATGGTCAAGTCCATCGCATACTCCATCCACTATCTCGGCATTACGCTCCTGATCCCATTCGTCGCACTCGTCATCGGCGTCGTCTTCGGCCTGATCATCGCGCTGCTGCGCTACTACGACGCCAAGGTGGTCGCACCGGTACTGCAGGTCATCATCACCCTGTTCAAAGGCATACCGATCGTTCTGATCCTGCTGGCCCTCTACCTGTTCTGCTCCACGGCATTCGACCCGATTGCGCAATCACTGCACTGGTCCATCCGATTCAAGAACATCAACACCATCTGGATCGCCATCGTCGGCCTGAGCATCATGGCAATCGTCAACGCCAGCGAAATCTTCCGAGGCGCATTCGCCTCCATCCGCAAAGGCCAGCTCGATGCGGCGCAATCCATCGGCATGACCAGAGCGCAGACCATTCGCAGGGTGCTGCTGCCCGAATCCATCCCCGTGGCCCTGCCAGTATTCGGCAACCTGTTCATCAACCTCATCAAGGCCTCGGCCTTGTGCTCGATGGTCGGCGTGGTCGACATCTTCTCCGCAGCGACCATCTCCGGGCAGCAAAGCTACTCCTTCCTGGAAGCCTACGTAGGCGTCGCGCTGATCTACTGGGCCGTGGTCGTCTGCATCGAAAAAGGCACGGGACTCGTGGAACATCGACTGACCGGCAAGATGAGGAGGGCGGCATAATGATGAAGATCCGTGGAATCCGCAAGCATTTCGGCAAGCAGCAAGTGCTCAACGGCGTTGATATGGACGTGAACGACGGCGAGGTGATCGTCATCCTCGGCTCCAGCGGTTCGGGCAAGACCACGTTCCTGCGATGCCTGAATTTCCTGGAGCGCGCGGACGAAGGCACCATCGACCTGGACGAGACGCATATCGACACGAAAACCGCCAGGAAACGCGACATCATCGCCTACCAGCGTCAAACGGCCATGGTGTTCCAGAACTACGCCCTGTTCCAAAACAAAACCGCGTTGGACAACATCGCCATGCCAGCCATCGCCACAGGAAAGAAAACCAAGGAGGAAGCGTACGCGCTCGCCGACGAACTGATCGACAAGGTCGGGCTTTCCGAACGCAGGGATTTCTACCCCAGCCAGCTGTCCGGCGGCCAGCAGCAGCGCATCGGCATCGCCAGGGCGCTCGCGCTCAACCCGAAAATCACCCTGTTCGACGAGCCAACATCGGCGCTCGACCCCGAACTGGTAGGGCAGGTGCTTGAGCTGCTGCGCGAGATCGCCGATGCCGGCGCGACCATGATCCTCGTGACCCACGAGATGAAATTCGCCTACGAGATCGCCGACAGGGTGGTGTTCATGGATAAGGGCGTCGTGCTCGAACAAGGCACGCCGCAGGAGATCTTCGAACACCCGAAGGAACAACGCACAAGGGACTTCCTCTCCAGGTTCACCGACCAGCTCGCGGCCTGACCGGCAGACACCCGCAAGGCAAGGAACAATCATTCTCAGCATCATCACGGCCGTTATGGCCGTCCCCATCATCATCACCATCTCAACCATCGCGGCGGGCGTCAGCGCAAACCGCCCGCCCTGAGCTGGCATACACGACCATATGTAACCACTGAAAGAAGCAATATCATGCAGTACTCATTCGCCAACCGTGTGGAACATCTCACCTCGTCCAAGCTCCGCGACAACGCGAAGAAAGTCAACGACGAAGGCGACGTGATCTCCTTCGCCTACGGCTACCCCTCCACCGACGCGTTCCCCATGGATACCCTGCGCACGATTTCCGCGAAAATGTACGACGAATACCCGCCCGACACGTTCCTGCAGTATTCCCCGACCGAAGGCTACGCACCGTTGCGCGAACTCATCAAGATGCGCCTGGCGCGGTACAGCGGCATCGAATGCGACGACGACGTGATGATCGTCTCCGGCTCCACGCAGGGCATGGACCTTGCGGTCAAGGTGCTGTGCAACGAGGGCGATGTGGTGCTGTGCGAGGACCAGACCTTCTCCGGCGCGGTCAAGGCGGTACAAAGCTACGGCGTGACGGCCCTTCCGGTGCCGATGGACCTCGACCAGGAGTCCATGGACCTGGACGCATTGGAACTCATACTGCAGACCACGCCGAACGTGAAGATGATCTACGTGATCCCGACGTTCCAGAATCCGCTGGGCACGTCGATGCCGCTGAACAAGCGCAAGGCGCTGTACGAGATCGCCAGGAAATACGATGTGCTGATTTTCGAGGACGACCCGTATGGCGAGCTGCTGTACACCGGCGAGCCGATCGCGAAGATCAAGTCCATGGACACGGACGGCAGGGTCATCTATTCGGGGTCGTTCTCCAAAGTGCTTGCGCCGAGCACCCGACTCGGATTCGTGATGGCGTCGGGCGAGCTGATGCGCAAGCTCATCGTGGCCAAGCAGGTCGTGGATTCCCATTCGAATTACTACTGGCAGGTGCTGCTCGCCGAATTCATCAAGAACTACGACTTCCAAAGCCATGTGGAATACCTCAAGCGACTGTACAAGGGCAAGGCCAGGGCGATGATCGATGCGCTGGATACGATCCCGGCGACCACGCTGCGTTACATCCGACCGACCGGTGGCTACTTCATCGGGTGCCGCATGGCGGACGATATCGACCCCGAACGCTTCTACGATCTGCTGGCCAAGCGTCACGTGGCGGTGATCCCCGGCGACATCATGAGCGTGACGGGCAAGGGGTATGAGCGTGATTTCCGTCTGAACTTCACCCGCCCCTCGCTGGAGGAGATAGCCCAGGGCATTGCGATCATCGGTCAGACCCTGGAGGAGAGCCGCATCCGTACGGAAGATGCGGGCGGATTCGACCATGAGGGGTACCGGGAACGCAGCCTGGCCAATGCGCGGCTGGAGCCCGCGGCCGCGGCGATCGTGCAGTGAGAGAGACCGCACATAGGGGCGGTTTGGTCGTACGTATGGTCGGCCGCCCCACATGAATACGAAGACGAACGAGGAAAGGACAATGCGATGAAACTGATCTATTTTGGCGCGAATCCCGTGGCAGAACCCGCCATCGAACGCTGGTCCGAACGCAACGGCGTTCCCGTCACCTGCGTGCACGAGGGACTGACCGAAGACAACATCGAACTGGCGCGCGACTACGACGGCATCTGCACATACCTGAGCAACGGCATGAAGGAATCCGAATCGATGTATCGCAAACTGCACGACTACGGCATCAGGCAGCTGTCGATCACCGCCACGGGAACCGACGGACTGAACCGCCAATGGGCGGAAAAATACGGATTCCACGTCACGAACGTCCCGGCATACAGCCCGACGTCGGTGGGGCATTTCGCATTGATGTCGATTCTCGAACTGCTGCGTGGTATTCCGGCGGTGGAGAAGGACACCGGCGACAGCCGGGCCATGATCGGCCGCGAACTGTCCGACGTGACCGTGGGCGTGATCGGCACGGGGCGCATCGGCAGCGTGGTAGCGGAAGGCGTGCTGGCGCTCGGCGGGCATGTGATCGCCTACAGCTTCTCCGAAAACGCGCGCCTGGTCGGACGCGTGGAATACGTGGGATTCCAGGAGCTGCTGGAACGATCCGACGTGATCTCCATCCACGTGCCGTTGACGCCGCAGACCGAGCACATGTTCGACGCCGCGGCCTTCGCCGCCATGAAGCCGAACAGCTGCCTGGTGAACACCGCGCGAGGCGGGATCGTCGACACGGAGGCACTGCTCGACGCCTTGCGATCCGGCAGGATCGGCGGCGCGGCGCTCGACACCTTGGAGGACGAGGAACGCTACATGTCGTGCGGCTGGGCCACGAACCCGTACTACCGGGAACTGTCGGAATATCCCAACGTCATCGTCACGCCGCACATCGCCTACTACACGCAGCGTGCGGTGGACGAGATCGCGCAGACCGCGCTGGACAATGCGAGAAACGTCATTCTGAACGGAACGTCGAAGAATTTGGTGATGTGAGATACGGGTGAAAGGAGAGCATCATGCTGCAGGTGCAAGTCGAAGGATTGAAGAAGCGTTTCGGTGGCAACGAGATTCTCAAAGGGGTGTCGCTGGCCGTGGACAAGGGCGAGGTGGTCTGCATCATCGGGCCCAGCGGTTCCGGCAAGACCACGTTCCTGCGATGTCTGAACCTGCTGGAGCAGGCCGATGAGGGCACGTACGCGCTCGGCGAGAAGATCCGCTGCGATTTCAGCCATATCGGCAGCAACACCCGCAGGGAGGTGTCCATGCACACGGCCATGGTGTTCCAGACCTACGAGCTGTTCCAGCACATGACCGTGCTGCAGAACGTGATGGAGGGGCTGGTCGTTCCCCGCAAGATGTCGAAGACGAAGGCATGCGATATCGCCACCGACATGCTGGAACGCGTGGACATGCTGGAACGTGCCGGGTACTACCCGTCGCAGCTGTCGGGCGGGCAGCAGCAGCGCGTCGGCATCGCGAGGGCGATGGCGTTGGTGCCCGACCTGCTGCTGTTCGACGAGCCGACCTCGGCGCTCGACCCCGAGCTGGTGGGCGATGTGCTGGCCGTGATGCGCCAGGTGGCGGATAGCGGGCAGACGATGATCGTGGTGACCCACGAGATGCAGTTCGCGCGGGAAGTGGCGGACAAGGTCGTTTTCATGGCCGACGGCGTGGTAGTGGAAAGCGGAACGCCGAGCGAGGTGTTCGATCACCCGAAGCAGGAGAGGACAAGGGCTTTTCTCAGCAATTTCAATATCTCCGCACGCAGGTGAGTGATTGGCGGATGTTGGGAGCGAGCGGCCTGACGGCGGGTGCCGGCAGGCGATAAACGGGCAGTAGAGCGGTGGTAGGTGCGGCAATAAGGCAGCCATAAGGCAAGGCAAGCCCAATAAGGAGGCGCGGTGATGATACAGACGGAACGGCATGTAACGCAGGTACGGCCTGTGTGGGCGGAACGACAGGAGACCGACCGCCTATGGACCCGCGACTTCATACTGCTGATGGTGATCGCGGCCCTGGCGTCCACCGCAATCACCACGCAAATGGGCACGCTTCCCCTCTACGTGGCGTCACTGGGCGGATCGACCACCGCATCCGGTGCCATCGTGGGCATTCTCGGCATTTCCGCACTGATCTTCCGCTTCCCCACAGGCGTGATGATCGACCGGTACGGTCGCAGAATCATGCTCATCATCGGCTTGGCCATACTGGTGCTCGACTTTACGTTGCTGAACGTGTTCCGCACCCTGCTCATCCTGTTTTGCCTGCGATTTTTGCAAGGTATCGGCAACGGCATGCAGACCACCGCGACGTCCACGGTTGCGGCCGATCTGATTCCGCCAAGACGACTGCAGGTCGGACTGGGGTATTTCAGCCTGGCGCAGGTGGTTCCCAGCGCCATAGGCCCGATGATCGGCCTTGCGGTTGTGGAACGGTTCGGCTACGACGCGTTGTTCATGGTCGGTATGGTGCTGACTGCGGTTTCGTTGCTGCTGAGCCTGCTGCTGAAGGTCAAGCCGGTCGCGGCTACTCGGCGGAGAGACGATGAAAGTCGCGTGGCGGGGCAAGCGCAAGAGAGGAAGAGCGGAAAATCCAGTGGTTCGCTGGCATTGCTTCTGCGGGCAAGCGTGGTGGTTCCCAGCGCCATCATGTTTGTCGTGTTCTGTGCGGCGGCCGGCGTCACCGCGTTCATCGCCCAGTATGCGGTCGAACTGCACATCGCCAACGTGGGCATGTATTTCGTGGTCGCCTCGCTTTCCACAGTGGTGGTTCGTCTGATGATCTCGCCGCAGCTCATCCGCTTCCCGCAGCAGGCGGTTGCCGCAGCCAGCCTGATCATGGTCGTCGTGCCGTTCTTCCTGATCGCCCGTGCCGGCAATCTGGCGGTACTGCTGGTGGCCGCATTCCTGTACGGTGCCGGCCAGGCGAATCTGCAACCCATGATGAATACGCTGGTATTGCAAGGTATAGAACCCGGCCAGCGTGGTCGCGTCACGGCGTTCTTCTCCGCTTCGGGCGATGTCGCGTATGGCGGCGGGGCAATGCTGTGGGGCTATGTGGCAAGCCTGTGCGGATTCAGAATGATGTTCGTGATGTGCGGGATGTGCGCAGCGTGCGGCATTGTGCTGTACGCATGGTTCATGCACATGGGTGCCAGGTCCGTCGCACGATAATGGGCGCGGCGATCGCTGATGTGTCGTGATCTGCCCATGCGCGGCGTAACTCATGCGATGTTGCGACAGCGGCAGCCCTATTTTGTCGGGTTTTGACGGTGCTTGTGGGGTTTCATGTCGTTTCGCGACGGATTGTGCCTTGTTCTGTCGTGTTTTGCCCATACGCGGCGTAACTCATGCGATGTCGCGACAAATAGGGGCCTATTCTGTCGGGTTCTGCACGCGGGCGCGCAGCTTCATGCGTTGTCGCGACGGGGCGGGTCACTCCAGCGCGAAGGCCTTGCGGATCATGCGCATCTGCAGCCATGCGGAAACGCCCACGCCGAGGATCGCCCACAGCAGCGGCACCCACGCGATCGCACCCGGCACGGTGGCCAGCAGCGCGATCGGCAGCACGTCCAGCACGAACACGGCGATGGCGACCATCGGCTTCAATACGGCCAGTCGCGCCGACTGCTTGATCTGCTCGAATACGCTGAGTTTGCTGCGCCCAGTCAACGGCAGTACGAACGCCAGCGCGACGCCGATGATCGCGAATACCGCCACGGTGATGCCGTACACCACGGATACGGCGTTGCCGGATTGCCGCGAGAGGAACCACAGGTCGAATGCGCCCAGACCCCACACGCATGCGATGATCGCGGTGAGTGCCATGGTGATGCCGAAGCGGCGTTTGAACGCCTTCCAGAATCCGCGGAAAATGCCGTTGTCCCGGTCTTCCTGCATGGTCCGCGCCACTTCGCAGGCCGCCGCGGTGGAGGCGCCGATGGTCACGATGGGCAGCGAGCAGACCACCCATGCCACGGAAAGCATGGCGAGGTCGCCCACGGTGTTCATGAACACGTTGTACGGGTTGTCTTCGCGGAAGAATCGTGAGTCCATGTCGGGTCCTTAGTGGTTATGAATTGTTTGTGGTTGACGTGTGCTGTGCGGTGCGCGGGGTTGCAAGGAGCGAAGCGCAAAAGCGCGAGATCCTACCGGTACAGCCAGTCGATGAATTCCCGTGCCGTGCCCGCGTTCTGCGTGTTCGCGGCGATGCCGATCAGCGCTTTGGAGTCCGCGCCGTCAAACGAATTCCATGTTTTCGCCTGCGCCAGGCTCAGGCCGTACGGTTTGGCCGCGCCCTTGCCGCTGCCGGACACGTCCGGATCATCGTCATCGGCGTCGTCGTAGCCGTTCAGCCGCACCAGATCGTTCTTGAGGCTGTTGCGCTGCGTGGTGTTCAGCGAGGTGGCGAGGTTGCGGAAATACCCGTAGCCGGCCAGCTGTTTGAACTTGGATTGCGGCGCGATGATCACGTCGATCTGCTTGGAGGAGAGCATGGTCTGCAGCTTGTCGAGGCCGTCCTTGCTGGTGTCGAAATAGCTGTCGATGTTCACGCTTTGCCCGAGTTTGGCGGAGAAGTCTTTTTGAAGTTGCTGCGCTTCGGTGGTGGTGATGGCGCTGTCGATGACGGCCGCGTACAGTTTCGGCCGGGTGGCCGGTGTGGCGGCTTTGACGATCATGAACGTGGCCAGTGCGATGACGATGATCGCCGCGAGCAGCGGCACCAGGAAGTGCTCGCGGAAGTAGGTGAGTTTGGCTCGGGCCGGGAGCGATCGGAAGACCGTGAGCTTGGATTCGCCGGCATGTTCGGGCGCCACGGAGAGCGCGTCGACCGCTTGCCGTTGTTCGTCAGTCAGCTTCATTGCTGCCATGGGGCCACCTCAGTTTACTAAAACCATTTGGTTTACTTAACCGCTTAATGTATACTGAACGCAACAAAAAGTCAACTCCGCGAAGTAGTGGGGCTGAATTGTTGTCATAGCATAAGTTGATCGCATGATGTGATTGCCCGTGTGTGCGCCGATGCATGCGGGGCGGAAGGGAACGACGATGTTTGATCAGGGCAGCCATGTGGTGCTCAAGCGCGACGGTGTGTGCGTGGTGCTGAAAACGCCGGCGAACGAGATGCCTCAAGTGGAGTACTGGGGCCGTGATTTCGGCGTGGGGCAGAGCGAGCCCTTGCTGGCCCAGCTGGATGCGATGACGCTGAAGGTCACACCGCCGCAGGAGAAGCCGGACGCCGCCCTGCGCCCGTCGCTGCTGCCGCAGGGCGCCGAGGCCTTCGCCGGTCGCCCCGGTCTCGAAGCGTACCGTGGCGGCAAGCCGGTGTTCGCCCGCTGGACGACGGTCGAAACGTCGGTCACCTACGAGGGTGCCGACGGATTCGGTTCCTCCATCACCGTCACGGCCGAAGACACCGTCAACAAGATCCGCCTTGAACTCACGCTCGCGCTGCAGCACGGCGGCCTCATCCTCATCACGCAGACCATCGCCAACACCTCGGACGCCGCCGAACCGCTCACCGTGAACTGGCTCGAATCCACGCTCCCCATGCCCAAACGCGTCGATACCCTCACCCAATTCACCGGCAGGTGGCCGCTGGAAAAGCAGGTCCGCAGTGCCGCGTTGCCTTCCGGTTCCGTCACGCGCGAATGCCGTCACGGCAAAACCGGCCACGAAAGCCCGTGGATGTTCATCGCCACCAATGGCGAGCCGAAATGGAGCGAAGGCGAGGTGTGGGCCTGCCATCTGGCGTGGAGCGGCAACCAGACCTACCGCATCGACAACCTGCCGTGCCACGAGCCGCTGATCGGCGCGGGCGAACTGCTTGGTCCCGGCGAAATCCAGCTCGCCGGCGGCGAACACTACACCACGCCGGAAGTGTGCTTCTCCTACTCCGCCGAAGGACTCGACGGCATGGCCGAACGCTTCCACACCTGGCTGCGCGGCACGCCGGGCCGCGTGAACCCGGCCGTCAAACCTCGCCCGTTCACGCTCAACACGTGGGAGGCCGTGTACTTCGACCACGACGAGGCCACGTTAAGAAAACTCGCCGATCGTGCCGCACAAGTCGGCGTGGAACGCTTCGTGCTCGATGACGGCTGGTTCCATCTGCGCCGCGACGACACCAAGGGACTGGGCGACTGGGTGGTCGATTCTGACGTATGGCCGAACGGACTGGACGGCCTGGCGAAGCATGTGCACGGGCTCGGCATGGAATTCGGCCTATGGTTCGAACCGGAAATGGTGAACCTCGATTCTGACTGCGCCCGCGAGCACCCCGATTGGATCCTCGCCGCGCCGGAAGCTGTGCCCTACCGCGAAGACGTGTCGTACCGCACGCAGTACGTGCTCGACCTGGCCAATCCCGCCGCATACCGCCATGTGCACGATCAGATGGCCACGCTGATCGACCGGCTCGGCATCGACTACATCAAATGGGACCACAACCGCGACGTGACCGAACCGGTGCACGACGGGCATTACGGCCTGCACGATCAGACCATGGCCTGCTATCGGCTCTTCGACGATCTCAAGCGGGAATTCCCCGGCCTGGAAATCGAAAGCTGCTCCTCCGGCGGCGCGCGCACCGACGCCGGCATCCTGCAGCACGCCGACCGCATCTGGGGCTCCGACTCCAACGACCCGCGCGACCGCGTGGACATCCAGCGTTACACCGAACTGGTGGTGCCGCCCGAAATGATCGGCGCGCACGTCGGCCCATCGCCCGCGCACTCCACCTGGCGAGCCACCGACCTGAGCTACCGCGCGGCGATCTCGCTGGAAGGGTGCTGCGGTTTCGAATGGAACATCCTCGAATGCTCCGATGAGGAACTGGCCTCGCTCAAGGCGTTCGTGGCGTTGTATAAGGAACTGCGCGGACTGCTGCACACCGGCCGCGTGCAGCATGCCGACTTCATCGACCCGGCATTGCGCGGGCGCGGCGTGGTATCCGCCGACGGCACGCACGCCGTATGGGTGGTGGCCACCACGACCAACCTGCGCGACGTGCTCGCCGAACGACTGCGCGTGCGCGGGCTCGACCCGAACCGCACGTACCGCGTGCGCTTGCGCGACGAGGTGGGCGAACCGCGTTGGGGCTGGAACACGCCGCAGTGGATTGCCGCGGCGCGAAACGGCGGATTCGAAACGACCGGACTGCTGCTGGAACAGATCGGTTTGCAGGTGCCGCCGCTGTGGCCCATGCAGGCCGTGATTCTTGACATCGAGGCGATGTGATGGGTGATGCGATGAATGATGATGTGATGAATGGTGTGGTGAGCGGTGCGTCCGCCACCCCGCGTCCCGTCGACCCGCATCTGAACATACCGACCAGCGCGCTGTTCCGATCCCTGCACCAGGCAAGCGGCACATTCGCCATGTTCGGCCATCAGAACGAGACCAGCAACGTGATCGGCACGAACACCGATTCCGACGTGCATGCGGTCACCGGCACCTACCCCGCGCTCTGGGGCAGCGACCTGAGCGGCGTGGAACGCGACGAAACCACCAACATCGACGGCTTCTCCATGAGCGATGTGCGCGCCGAACTGCTGCGCGCCTACAGCATGGGCGCGGTGACGACCATGAGCTGGCATTCCGCCAACCCGATCACCTTCGGCGGCTACGGGCACAATATGGCGCCCGGTTCCGTGGCGGCGGTATTGCCCGGCGGCGCACGGCACGGGCAGTTCCTCGAATGGCTGGACCGCGTGGCCGCATTCCTGGACTCGGTAGTGGACGAGGCCAGCGGCGAATCCGTGCCGATCATATTCCGCCCGTTCCACGAGCACACCGGCGACTGGTTCTGGTGGTGCACCGGCTCTCCCGCACAGCCCACCGACACCACGCCGGAACAGTTCATCGCCCTGTGGCGCATGACCGTGGACTACCTGCGTGACGTACGCGGATTGCACAACGTGCTCTACGCCTACTCGCCCGACCGCAGCCGCATCGACATGAGTTCGGAAAGCACGTGCGAGGCCGGCTACCTGTACGCCTACCCCGGCGACGACTACGTGGATGTGCTCGGGTTCGACGACTACTGGGACATCGCACCCGCCGACATCGAGGCCGAGCAGCCGCATGAACGGCACGACGACCTGATCACCATGCTGACGGTGGTCGGCCGGCTCGCCCGCGAACGCGGCAAGATTGCCGCCGCCACCGAGGTCGGCTCGCCTGGCGAATTCGCGTCGCAATATGTGATGAGCGTGGAGGACAAGGCCGCGTTGAGTGGTGCCGATTGCGGTGCCTGTGGCGCTGGCGGTGACGGTTGTTTCGCAGACAGTGACGGTGACGTGACCGGTTGCGACAGTTGTGCTACCTCCGATAGTGACTGTTGTGGCAGTGGTGCTGATGGTGCCGGTTGTGATGCTGGTATGGCTGCTGTCTGTGCGGCCGAGCTGTCTGAACCTATTGCCGCGACCGGTCCGACTGGTCTACCCGAATCGGGCGGTCTGCCCGGACAAACCGAATCGACTTGTCCTGCCGAATCATCCAGACCCTCCGAACCATTCGGCCTGTCCGGCCTGTCCGACCCGGTTGAATCGTCCGACCCGGTTGAACCGGCCGAATCGTCCGAATCATCCGACCCGGTTGAACCGGCTGAACCGGCCGATCCGTCCGACCCGGTTGAACCGTCCGACCTGGCCGAATCATCCGACCTGTCCGACCTGTCGGATGTGCAGTCCGAGTCCGATTCGCCGTGGACGCACTATCTGCTCACCGCCGCGCTCGCCAACAGCGACACGCGCCGGGTGCTGTGGTATATGCCGTGGCGCAACGATCCGGGTGCCGCGGGAACCGGCGCATACGGCACTCCGGTGGCGGGATCGAAGTACGCGGCCGATTTCCGCCGCTTTACCGAGCATCCCTTCATCCGCATGGCCAACACCCTCCCGCCCCTCTACTGATTTCCGTGGGGTTGGCAATACCTGTGACCAGATGACAACAACTGTGACTGGCGTAACAGAATCTGTCACTCCAGTCACAGTTGTTGTCACGATTACCTCGTGTTGTTGTAACGCCAGTCACGGTTGTTGGTTTGGGCGGGGCTGACGTCAAGTAGGAGGGGGTTTAGGAGGGGTTTAAGAGGGGATTGGGGCGATTAGACGGGACGGCAGAGTGCCGGGATGTGGCGTGTCACACTTGCGACTTAAGCGCTTAAGCTGTACGATGAGGGCAACGGCGCGGGAGTGCGATGCAGCTTCCCGAGCGGAAAACTGAAAACGGAACTTGACGAAACCGCGCGGAAGACCTGCGCGGTGGGTCTGCACGGAAGACCTGCGCGGTGGGTCTGCACGGTGGGTCTGCGCGGAAGACCTGCGTGGTGGGTCTGCGCGGAAGACCTGCACGGAAGACCTGCGCGGTGGGTCTGCGCGGTGGGTCTGCGCAGCGCGACAAGCTCGGGATTCGGCACACGGCAACTTGCAGACAAGTTGCAGACAAGTTTTTGGAACAGGCCTCAAGAAAGGACTTGACATGGCTGTTGAAGATGCGAAGTACCAGCTGGGAACGCCGGAAAACAAAGCGTTTCTCGACGCTGCCCGCGATAATCTGCTGAATTTCGGCACACGATTCCCCGCCCCCGACGGCAGCTCCTACTGGCTGGGCGACGACGGCACCCCGTGGAAGGACCGCAATCGCGCCACCTGGATCACCTGCCGCATGACCCACGTGTACTGCCTGGGCGCCTTCGTCGGCTTCCCCGGTGCCGAGGAGCTGGTCGACGCCGGCCTGAAGGGCCTCAAGGGCGCGCTGCACGACGACGCCAATGACGGCTGGTACCCGGAGATCACCCCCGAAGGCGGCTACACGCCCACCAAGCAGTGCTACGCGCACGCCTTCGTGCTGCTGGCATCCTCCTCCGCAACCCTGCTCGGTCGCCCCGGTGCCGCCGAACTGCTCGACCACGCCGAACAGGTCTTCCTCGATAAGTTCTGGGATGACGAGACCGGCCTGTCCGTCGACACGTGGAACACCGAATTCACCGAACTCGACCCGTACCGCGGCCTCAACGCCAACATGCATTCCGTCGAGGCGTTCCTCGCCGTGGCCGACGTGACCGGCGACGAGACCTGGCGCAAGCGCGCCGGCCGCATCATCGAACACGTGCTCGGCTGGGCGAAGGCCAACAACTGGCGCATCCCCGAACACTTCCATTCCGACTGGTCTCTCGATCTCGAATGCAACCGCGAAAAGCCGGACGACCAGTTCAAGCCGTACGGCGCGACCCCGGGCCACGGCATCGAATGGTCCCGCCTGATCACCCAGTGGGCCACCAGCACCTACCCGTCCGATCCGGCGGCCGCCGCCCCGTACATCGACGCTGCGGAACACCTGTTCAACCGCGCTGTCGAAGACGGATGGAACGCGGACGGTGCACCCGGCATCGTGTACACCACCGACTGGGACGGCAAGCCCGTCGTGCACGACCGCATGCACTGGACGCTGGCCGAGGGCATCAACACGTCATCCACGCTCGCCCGCGTGACCGGCAAGGAATCGTACGCCAAGTGGTATGCGACGTTCCTTGAGTACGCGGACAGTACGGTGATGGACCACGTCAACGGATCCTGGTTCCATCAGCTCGATCGCACCAACAAGCCGATTGGCACCGTGTGGCCGGGCAAGTCCGACCTGTACCACGCAACGCAGTCCATGATGATTCCGCTGCGCGACCCGAGCCTGTCCATCGCCCCGGCGGCCAAGAAGCAAGGCTGAGCTTCTGGCCTCCAGCGCAACCGCCGGGCCGCCCGCAAGGTTTTTCTTCCTCCTTTCTCCTTCGCGGACGGTTGGCTGCAATCGGCGGATTGCACACGATGGACCATACGAATAATGGGCCGTTGGCTTCCTCTATGGGAAGCCAACGGCCCATTTGCGTTGCGTTGAGCTGGTTGCTTATCGGTTACGGCCGCACATACGTGCCCAACCGCATGCCGGCAGCACTCACTGCTTGGCGAACCGCTTCTGCAGCTCGTACGCCGAGAACAGCACGATCAGCCAGATCACGCCCGCGACCACGGCGATGCGGTAGCTTGCGGAGAAGCACATAAGCACCACCACCAGCGCCATGAACGCGATCACGATGTACGGCATCACGCGTGCGAACGGCAGCTTGAACGCGATCTTGTCGAGCGCCTCCTTGCCCTTCAGCCCCTTGAGTTCGGCCGGGCCGTCACCTGCGGCGACCACACGGCGGAAGTGGATCTCGGTGATCATGATCATCGTCCAGTTGATCGCGGCCGCGATGGTGGCGATCGACATCAGATAGTTGAACGCGAACTCGGGCCATACGAACACCACCACCACGGCGATGGCGATGATGATCGCGGAGGTGATCACGCCGGCCGCCGGCACGCCGCGCTTGGTCAGCTTGCCGAGATACGCCGGTGCGTTGCCCTGCTTGGCCAGCGAATACAGCATGCGGGAGTTCGCATACAGGCCGGAGTTGTAGACGCTCATCACGGCGGTCAGGCACACGAAGTTCAGGATGCCTGCGGCCGCGTGCACACCCACGGAATCGAAGATCTGCACGAACGGGCTGGAATTGCCGTCGATCTTGCTCCACGGCACCACGGCCATGATCACGCCGAGCGCGAAGATGTAGAAGACGAGGATACGCCAGATGATGCCGTTGGTGGCCTTCGGAATGGTGACGCGCGGGTTCTCGGTCTCGCCTGCGGTGATGCCGATGAGTTCGGTGCCGCCGAAGCTGAACATCACCACGACCAGCGCCATCATCAGGCCGGTCCACGTGCCGTCGGCGTTGCGGGTCATCAGGCCGTGCGGCATGAATCCGCCGTCCACGGTGAACCAGTTCGCGAAGCTGGCGCGAATGCCGGATGCGGTGGGCACGTTGGCGATGATCACGTACAGACCGCCTAGAATCATGGCGATCACGGCCACAATCTTGATGATCGCGAACCAGAACTCGAATTCACCGAACTTGCTTACGCCCATCAGATTCAATGCTGCGATGACCACCAGGAACACGGCCGCCGAAACCCATTTCGGAATGTTCGGGAACCAGTAGTTCACGAAGGAACCGACCACGGAAAGCTCGACCATGGCCACGAGCACGTAGTTGAACCAGTAGTTCCAGCCGGAGATGAAGCCCGCTCGCTTGGACCAGTAGCGCGTGGCGTAGTAGCTGAACGCGCCGGCCTTCGGGTCCTCCACCGCCATTTCGGACAGCGCACGCACGATCATGAAGATGACCAGGCCGCCGATCAGGTAGGCCAGCAGAATCGAGGGGCCGGCCAAGGCGATTGATTCGCTGGAGCCGTAGAACAGGCCCGTTCCGATTGCGCCGCCCAGGGCGATCAGCTGGATATGACGGTTCTTCAGGGATTTGCGCAGTGTCGCCGGTACCGGCACGTCGTCGGTTTCGCGCGGTGTGCGTTTGACGTTGGTATCGCTCATGAATGTTTTCCCTTCTTCTCATGGGAGCATGCGCGGCGTGCGGAATCGCGCCCGCGCAATGCCCCCGATTGTAACCAGCGGATGTTGTATGTGTACGAAACATGGCCGTTCGCGGACATTCGCTGACAAATGTGGATGCCTTGATGCGCGCGGGCGGTGCGGCCGTCAGTTCTTCGGCAGGCGGTAGTCGTGCGGCAACTCGTGTACCGTTTCTGGGTCGAGTCCGAGCTCTTCGAGTCGGCTGTCGATCTCATGGCGTGCCTTGCGCGCCAACGCGAGCAGTTGCACGCCGGTTCCGTCTGCCTTGCCGGTCCTGTCCGCCTTACCGGTCTCGCCGGCCGCGTCGCCTCGCGGATCGAGGCCATTGCGTTCCAGCAGCCGGTCGATCAGCTCGCGATGATGCAGCAGCTTGCGGATCTCGGCGTGATCGTGCACGATATGCCGCCAATCGCCCGGCTGATGCGCGATCTCACGCACGGCCGTCACCGGGTGCACGTCGGCCACCTGATAGGTGAGCGAACCGAGCAGCGGCATGAGGAACACGGTGATCGCGCCCGCCGCGACCAGCGTGGAGGCGGTCGACTGCTGCATGGTGCCGGCCTTGACCGCAAGCGAGGTCACAGCCACGATGATCGGCAGCGCGGTGGTGCAGTACAACGCCACGGTCACGCGATGATGCGACGACATCGGATTCGCCTTCTTATCCAGCGACATCGCGATATACACCGGTACCGTGCGGATCAGCATCAGCATCACGATGAACGTGACGAGCAGCCCCGGCTCGCCCGCCACGGCCCGCACGTCGATCGCCGCGCCCGACACCACGAAGAACACGGGAATCAGGAAGCCGTAGCCCACGCCATCCAGTTTCATCTCCAGCGATTCCATGCCGTCCGGAATGATGTAGCGCAGAATGAAACCGGCTGCGAACGCGCCCAGCACCACGTCGAGCTTGAACAGTGCGGAAACGGTCACCAGGAACACCAGCAGGAACACGGTCATGCGCATCATCGTCTGCGATGAGGTGTTCGCGTTCTCGGTCAGGAAGCGGTACGCGCGGTGACCGGCCTTGCGCGCCTTCACCGGGATTCTCGCGCACACCACGCAGATCGCCGCGAACGCGCCCAGCACCAGCAGCGTCTGCCAGCCGGTGCGGGTGGACAGCAGGATCGCCATGGCCAGCACCGGCCCCAACTCGCCCCACGTGCCATAGGAGATGATCGCATTGCCGACAGGCGTGCCTTCCAATCCACGCTCCTTGAGAATCGGCATCAGCGTGCCGAGCGCGGTGGTGGTCAGGGCGATGATCACGGCGATGCTGTTCATATCCAATGCCGTGAAATACGGGATAAGCGTGATCGCCAGCCAGGCGATGCCCAGACTGACCGCCCAAGTGGCAAGGCCGACCTTGCCCTGATGACCGGAAAGCTGCTTGGGGTCGATCTCATAACCGGCCAGCAGGAACAGGAACGCCAGACCAAGCTCGCTGAGCAGTTCCACGGCGTCAGTGGTCTGGATCACGTTGCAGCCGTACGGACCGAGCGCCGCGCCCGCGGCCAGCAGAAGTACGGTCTGAGGAATGAATCTGCCGGGAATCATGCGTGCGACGATCGGGCAGAGCGCCGCCACCGCCATGATGATGGTAAGCGAGACAAGGTCATGAGTCATGCCACCAGCCTAGTCGCTGCGCGCGCATCACGCGGAAAGCGATTTTGGGGCGGCGGTGTGATACCCGAGCGGCCGTCGCTATGCCGAAAATGTGAAGTATGTTTTACATTCCCACCTCAAAACATAACAATGTGAAGTATGTTTTACATTCCCGTTCTGAAAACCAAAAATGTCAAGTATGTTTTACATTTTGGGTTTGAGAACATAAAATGTAAAGTATAGTTAACATTTTTTTCGGGGGTGGTTCGGCCATGGTGAAGGATTCGACGGGTGTGGAGCTGGTGCAGCGTTCCCACTATCTCGACCAGTTGCGTGCACAGTTTCACACCCCGGATATCAAGGTGCTGGTAGGCATCCGGCGCTGCGGCAAGTCCTCGATCCTCAGCATGTTCGCCGAGTCCTTGATCGAGCAGCAGGGCGTCGATCCACGCAACATACTGTTCAAACGGCTCGATGACTATGACGTTCCCCTGGATTATTCGGCGAAGGACCTCGCCCAGGAGATCGACGACGCCATCCAAGCCTCCAACCAGAACGAATGGTTCCATGTCTTCCTCGACGAGATCCAGGATGTCGAAGGCTGGGAGAATGTGATCCGCCGCCTGCATACACGCCCGAAAACCGACGTGTACATCACCGGTTCGAACGCGCGCGTCCTCTCCGGCGAACTGGCCACACAGCTGACCGGCCGGTATTACGAGATCCCCATATACCCATTGTCGTTCGGCGAATACCTCACGTTTCCCGCATTGAAAACGGAAACGGACGACCAGGAGACGCGCTTCAGCGACTATCTCCGTTTCGGCGGCATGCCGGGGCTGTTCGCATTGCGCGACCGCAGCGATCGAAGCCTTGCCAACGAGTTGCGGGGCATCTACCAATCGATCCTGTTCAAGGACGTTGCGCAACGGTTCGAAATACGCGACCTGACCATGCTGGAGCATGTTGGGCGCTATCTGTGCTCCACGTCGGGAACGCTGTTCTCGTCGCGCAAGATCGCCAACACCCTGACCAGCATGGGCACCAAGGTAACCACAACGACCGTCGACAACATAGTCGGGGCCATCAGCCAGGCATACCTGCTGTACAGCGCGGAACAGACCGGATTGCAGGGAAAGGCTCTGCTCAGGCCGAAGCGGAAGTTCTATCCGGCCGACACCGGCTTCAGGAATCTCATGACAGGCTTCACCGGCGCCGACCTCGGTGCCCAGCTGGAATGCGTGATATTCCGCGAACTTCTGATGCGTGGCTACATGGTTACCGTGGGTACGTTCAACAATCTGGAAATCGACTTCGTGGCTCGGCGAGGGGGCGACAGACTGTACGTCCAAGTGACGCTCAGCATGCTTGAGGAACAGACGAGGCAACGGGAGCTTCGCCCTTTGGAACAACTGACCGACGCGTTCCCTCGCATGGTGATCACGCTTGATCGGTTCAGCGCGGGAATCACCGAGAAGGGGATCCGCATCGTCAACGCCATCGACTGGCTGCTGGGGGAGTGACGGCCGGCTGGTTGCTGGGGGAGAGACACCGGCCGTCTCGCACGGCGTTTCCTTCAGCAAATCAGCCTGACATGTAGCCACGATATGAGATGACACGCCGAAACGCGAAAAAATAGAAACGGCGAAATTCCGCCATTTTCAAGGTGGCTACAACAAACCTGTCCAAAAATCAAGACTGTTCTTCCGCAATCTTTCGCTTTACGTTGTTCAACGGTGCGCACCACGCGTACGGCAATGGAGGCGCATCGGCAACAGAGACGAGAGAGAGGAACGAGGTCATGCCATCCCGCGCTACGAGCGAGTGCGTACAGAGCAAAGAAACCGACTGTCGTGCCGGCAGCGTATCCGCAAAGCTCGTCGCCCTCGTCATGGCGATGCTGGTGACGCTCGCCACCGTATTCGCGCTGACCGCACCGTTCCAGACCGCCTACGCGGCCGACTCCAGCCACACCGACTTCGACACATGGAGCGCCGCCGCCGAAGACATCGTCAAGCAGCTGAACCAAGGCGAGAAGGACTACAAGTCCGGCAACGCCTACCAGGCCGGCACCGACTTCCAGAACGCGCATTGGATGGGCTACGACGCCTCCAACTTCTCCAAAGTCGTCAACGACACCATCGGCGCCGACAAGCAAAGCGCGCTCCTCCAGGAATTCACCGACCTCGAAAACCTCGCCTACCAGCAGAACAACGGCGACACCATCACCGCCAAGGTCGCGGCGCTTTCCTCCGACCTCACCGCCACCGCGCAGACCCTCGACGCGAACACCGGCCTCGCCAAGCCGCGCGACTACGCCAAGCAGCGTGACGCGCAGACCGCCAAGGAACGCAAGAAGCTCGACGCCGCCAAGAAGAACTCCTCCAAAGGCAAAGGCGACCGCACGTGGAGCGACGTGGCCAAGGAAATGAACGTCATCCTCGACAAGGCATACCAGGCCGCAGTCTCCGGCAACGGCGACAAAGGCTCCAGCCTCGTCAACAACGCGTACTACCAGTACTACGAAAAGCTCGGCTTCGAAAAGAACGTGATGAACGCGATTTCCGGCGACCGCGTCTCGCAGGTCGAATACCAGTTCAAGATGACCCGCAAGACCATGCGCGACGGCGGAAGCCAGAAGCAGATCAAGAAACTCGTCGACGACCTCAAAGGCTGGCTCGTCGAAGACGCCGCCACCCTCGACGGCGGCGCGGCCAGCGGCGTGAACGGCTTCACCAAGTTCATCACCAGCTCCATCGGCCAGGCGTTCCTCGTGCTCATCCGCGAAGGCCTCGAAGCGCTGCTCGTCGTGGCCGCCGTGATCGCCTACCTCGTCAAGTCCGGCAACCAGCGTTTCACCAAGTGGATCTACCTCGGCGTGCTCGTCGGCCTCGCCGGCTCTGGGCTGATCGCCGTGCTCTTCACCTTCCTGTTCGGCGGCTCCGGCCCGATTCAGGAGATCTCCGAAGGCGTGTGCGCGCTCATCGCCATGCTCATGCTGCTGTGGACCAGCAACTGGATGCTCAACAAGAGTTCCGTGGAAGCATGGAACCGCTACATCCGCACTAAGACCGAAACCGCCGTGGCCAACGCGCAAAGCAAGATCGAAGCCGGCGAAGGCGTGAGCCTGGGCATGGTCGTCTCGCTCGCCATGCTGAGCTTCCTCGCCGTATTCCGCGAAGGCGCCGAAACCGTGATCTTCTACGAATCCATCTACTCCATGAGCCAGGACGCGCAAGGCATGTGGATCGGCGGCATCGCCGCGGCCGTGGTGCTGCTCGTCATCTTCCTTATCCTGCGCTTCACCTCCGTGAAGATTCCCATCGGGCCGTTCTTCCTCGTCACCTCGATCCTGATGGCCGTACTCGTGGTCATCTTCGCCGGCGGCGGCATCCACGCGCTCATCGAAGGCGACCTTATCGACGGCCACTACCTGAGCACCGTGCCCACCAACGACTGGATCGGCCTGTATCCGTACGTCGAATGCCTCGCCGCCCAGGCCATCGCCGCCATAGCGGTGATCGCACTGTTCGTCATCGGCTTCGCACGCAAACGTGCACTGCGCCGGAAGGCCGAGCAAGCCTCGGCCTCCGCCTGAACCTAGCGCGGCACACCCAAGATTTCCACCATTTCCAACGGAAAACCCAACACAAAGAAAGAGAAACAATGAAGAACAAGAAGATCGCCGCACTGCTCGGCATCCTGCTGGCCGGCACCATGGCCGTCTCCATGTCCGCATGCGGCAGCTCCAACAACTCCGCATCCAACGCCAAGAGCGGCGACACGACCTCCAAGACCACCGAAACCAAGGACGACTCCTCCGCCAGCGACTCCAAGGGCTTCGAAGAGATCCAGGTCGACGAGAAGCACTCCGACCAGGAAGTCGGCCCGCTGACCGTCAACGCCGTATACTTCCAGCCCATCGACATGGAACCGTCCGGCATGGGTCTCAAGGCCGCCGACGCAAGCTTCCACCTCGAAGCCGACATCCACGCCAACAAGAAGGGCACCGAACTCGGCTACGGCAAGGGCGACTTCATCCCCGACCTCACCGTCAACTACGACATCATCGACAAGACCACCAACAAGTCCGTCGGCTCCGGCACCTTCATGCAGATGAACGCCTCCGACGGCCCGCACTACGGTGCCAACGTCAAGCTCGACAAGGCCGGCGCCTACAAGCTCGTGCTGAAGATCGAATCCCCGGAGAAGAAGGGCTGGATGCTCCACGTCGATCCGGAAACCGGCGTCAAGGGCCGCTTCTGGACCGAGCCGATCGAAGTCACCTTCCCGGATTGGAACTACACGCCGCAGGAATGGTGAGAGAAGGGTATATCTGCCGCTCTTGTTGAGAAGGATGTAACCCTGTTGCGGTTTCCCTATGTGATGCTCGACACACTCAAGGCCGTTCGGCCAAGCCTACGGTCGAGCATCACATAGGGAAACCGCCTCTGGCGTTTTCTGGGGAGCGTTGATATGCGGGCCTTTGGGAGCGTGGGCGTGGGCTTTGTGTTGGGTTGGAACAACGAATAGATAAGAGGAACGATGCTGCTGCAGTATGTGACGGTGCTTCAAGGAACGTTGGCGCCGGCGTTGCTGGTCATGACGCTGAGCGTCATGCTCACCGTGGGCGAGGGACGGGACAAGCCGACGAGCCGATATTGGCGGCTCGCCGGCCTCATCGTCGGTTTCGTGGGCGCGGTCGTCTTCGCCGCACTGCGCGCCACCGCGGTGATCAACCAGCGCACCTTCATCAACTATCCGACGCTATGGTGCTGCGTCGTCCTCGACATCGCGGCATTCGTCATCATCCTGCGCGCACGCGCGACCACCGGAAACTGGCACGAGCACCCCGCGCGGCTCAACATCGCCAACGCCGTCGCGGCGTTCGCCATCGCAGCCACCACCTTCCGCGCCCTGCCCGACGTCATCCTCCGACTCACCATCTTCGTAGAACCGGGCGATCCGGTCTTCACCTCCGCCATGCTGCTGCGCGCCCTGGGCTTCGCGCTCGGCGCCGCCACCGCCATCGTGGCCGCATGCATCTTCCGCACCATGCGCTCCACCACGCCGCACTGGTCGTTCACCCTCGCCGCGCTCCTGCAGGTCGCGCTGCTGTTCGCCACGCACTTCACCGATCTCGCGCAGATCCTCCAATCCAAGCGCATCGTGAGCTTTCCCACCGAACTGTTCCTGCTGCTCGTGTGGAGCATCAACCACCAGCGCACCATGGTCATCGCCATGGCGGTGGTGTTCCTCATCCCCGCCGTCGCCTCCATCGTCAAGGGCTTCACCACCGCGAAGACCGGCGACAACGAGGCCATCGTGCGTGCCCACGTCGCGTTCGGCCGCCGTGCGAAGGCCGCCGGCGCATGGAGTCTGGTCGCCATCATCGGCGTGACCGTGGCCCTCACCTACGGTGTGGCGCAGACGCAGAAAACCGTCACGCTGTCGCCCCCCGAACAGTATTCCCTCAAGGACGGCGTCGCCACCATCACCTTCGCCCAGGTGTCCGACGGCCACCTGCACCGCTTCCAGTACAAGGCCAAGGACGGCACCGTCATGCGGTTCATCATCATCAAGAAGAACGGCGGCGCGTACGGCATCGGCCTCGACGCCTGCGAGAACTGCGGCGACGCCGGCTACTACGAGAAGGACGGCAAGATCATCTGCAAGAAATGCGACGTGGCCATCAACCTCGCCACCATCGGCTTCAAGGGCGGCTGCAACCCCATCCCCTTCGACTACCAGGTCAAACCCGGCAAAATCGTCATCCAGACCTCCGTGCTCGACGCATTGTCGGCGCACTTCCAGTGAGTGAGGAGCCAACATGTTCTTCATACGAATGATCATGCGGTCGTTCAGCAGGCAGTTCAAGCGCCGTCTGCTGATCGCCGTCACCGTCTGTCTGTCGGCCGCGGTGAGCGTGGCCATGCTCGGCGTGGTGTTCGACGTGGGTGACAAGCTCAACGCCGAACTCTCCACCTACGGGTCGAACATCGTGGTGCAGCCCAAGGCCGACGCAGTGGTGAACGACCTGTACAACACCGGCGATTCCACGCAGTCCGACGCCACCGATTCGACCACCTTCCTCAAGGAATCGGACGCACCCAAAATCAAGACGATCTTCTGGGCGTTCAACATCACGAACTTCGCGCCGGAACTCAACATCCACGCCGACATCGATTGCTCCGGCTCGGCATCGGGCTCCTGCAAGGCCGCGAACGTGCCGGTCGTGGGCACATGGTTCGCCAAGACCCTGCACATGGACTCCGGCGAATCCACCGTGGCCGGCATGAACGGCATGCGCTCCTGGTGGAAGATCGACGGCTCCTGGCCCAAGGACGACAGCTCGCAGGGCATGATCGGCAAGACGCTCGCCGACAAGCTGGGCGTGCGGGTCGGCGGCACGGTCACGCTGAACAAGACCACCGCATCCGGCCAGCGCACCAAGCAGAAGGTGCATATCACCGGCATCTACGAGTCCGGCGACTCCGACGACAACGGCATGTACATCCCCTCCTCGGCGGCACAGCGGCTTGCCGACCTGCCGGATTCCATCGACAGGATCGAGGTCAAGGCGCTCACCACGCCGGACAACGACCTGGCGCGCAAAGCCTCCAAGAACCCCGCCGCGCTCACCCAGGACGAGTGGGAAACCTGGTATTGCACCGCATACCCAAGCTCGATCGCCTACCAGATCGAAGAGGTGATTCCGGGCGCGGTGGCCAAGCAGGTCCGCCAGGTGGCCGCACTGCAAGGTGACGTGTTGCAGAAGACGCAGGCGGTGATGGTGCTGATGACTGTGCTGTCGCTGATCGCGGCGGCGATCGCCGTGGCGAACCTGATGGCTTCGGCGATCGGCGAGCGCGGTGCCGAGCTCGCGCTGCTCAAGGCCATCGGCGCGACCGACGGTGCCGTATCGCGTCTGATGCTGGCTGAGACCGCGGTGATCTCGCTGGTCGGTGCCGTGGTGGGTGCGCTGCTCGGATCCGGCATGGCGCAGATCGTGGGACATGTGGTGTTCGGTTCGGGCATCACGATGCGGCCCATGGTGTTCGTGCTGGTGTTCGTGCTGCTTGCCATCACCATATTGCTGGCGTCGTTCTCGTCCATTCGTTCGATTCTTGGGCTTAAACCTGCGGAGGTGCTTCATGGAAGGTGAGTTGGTGGGAGGTCCGGTACATTCGGCCGCAGCTGCGGCCTCAATCACGAACAGTCCACTGGACTGTTCGTCCGCGGAGGTGCTTCATGGTCGCTGATCGTCAATCAGGGAAATCCGGTAACGGTGCCGAGCCGAAGGCTTCGGCGAAGAGCGCGACGATGACCAATCGGAAGATGTTCGCCACCATGCTGTGGGGTGCGGTGTTCCGCCGTCGTTCCCGCGCGATTATGGCGGTGATCGCCGTGCTCGTCGGTGCCGCCACGCTGTTCTGTCTTGCCGCGGTCTGCATCGCGGTGCCGCAGCAGATGAACGAGGAGATGCGCGCATACGGTGCGAACCTCATCGTCACCCCGCGCGAATCCGGCAGCAAATCCAACGGCATCGACAGCGCCGACGCCAGGAACGTCACCGCGTTGGTCTCCGGCGAATACGGTGCGAAAACCGCCGCATACCGCTACGAAAGCGTGCGCATCAATTCCGCCCCTTACACACTGGCCGGCATCACCACCGCGGATGTGAAGGCGCTTAACCGTCACTGGAACGTCACCGGCGACTGGCCGAGCGCGGGCAATGTGATGCTCGGGCGCGACGTGGCCGACGCGCTCGGCGTGAGGATCGGCTTGCGCATCACCATCGGCTACCGCGCCTCCGACAACGGCGGCGCATCGTCCGCTTCGGGCGCGCTGGGAAAGACCGAAAGCGAGGTCAAACAGGACGGCCGCGTCTCGTCCAGCATCATGGAGACCTCCGGCACCGAATTCCGCGTGGCCGGCATCGTTGACACCGGCGGCAACGAGGACGAGATCGTCTACGCCGTCAACGCCGATGTGGCCAAGCTCGCTGGTTCCAAGCGCGGCGCGGACGTCATCGAATACTCCGTCAACGCCGTCGGCTCCGACCTCGATGCCATCGTGAAATCCCTGAACGCCAACCCGAACACCGGCGTGAAGGCGCAGACGGTCACCAAGATCACCTCATCCGATACGCGCATCATCGCCATGCTGCAGACGTTGTTCTGGATCGTGTCGCTGGTGGTTCTGGTGCTCACCCTGGTCGGCGTGGGCACCACGATCAGCTCGATCGTCTCGCAGCGCCGCAACGAGATCGGCCTGCGCAAGGCGCTCGGCGCATCCGCGCACGCCATCGGCACCGAATTCTACGTGGAATCCGCCATCTACGGCCTGGTCGGCGGCCTGATCGGCACCGCGCTCGGCTACCTGCTGGCGCGCGTGCTGTGCCAGACGGTGTTCGACCGAGCCATCGGATTCAACTGGCCGCTCGGACTGGCCTCGCTCGTGCTCAGCGTGCTGCTTGCCGTGCTCGCCTCCGTGCCGCCCGTCCGCCGCGCCACGCGCATCGACCCGGCCGTCGTGCTCCGCGAGGAATGATCGCCCGTCGCCAAACCGAAAACGCATATATCAACGAACGTATAAGGAACGCCAATGCTGCTTGAACTTGACCATATCTGCAAGATCTACGGCGAACTGCATGCCGTGGACGACCTCAACCTCACCGTGCCGCAAGGCCAGTGGCTCGCCATCGTCGGCTCGTCCGGCTCCGGCAAGACCACGCTCATGAACATGATCGGCTGCATGGACACCCCCTCCAAGGGCTCCGTGAAGCTGGAAGGCCGCAAGCTGGAGGACCTGAACGCCAAGCAGCTGGCTGACGTGCGCAAGAACATGATCGGCCTGGTGTTCCAGAAGTTCTATCTAGTGCCGCACCTGACGGCCGTGGAGAACGTGATGGTGGCGCAGTACTACCATTCCGTGGTCGACGAGCGGCAGGCGCTGGAAGCCTTGGAACGCGTGGGATTGAAGGACCGCGCGCACCACCTGCCCAGCCAGCTGTCCGGCGGCGAGCAGCAGCGTGTGTGCATCGCGCGTGCGCTGATCAACTGCCCGAAGATCATTCTGGCCGACGAACCCACCGGCAATCTGGACGAGAAGAACGAGAAGATCGTACTCGACCTGTTCCGCCAGCTGCACGAGCAGGGCACGACGATCATCGTGGTGACGCATGATGCGCTGGTCGCCAGCTGTGCGGAGCGTGAGATCATGCTCAACCACGGTGTGCTCGTGGGGGAGAAGTGGAACGATGAGGAGGCGCGCAAGGCGTACGAGGCGGCTGGCGGCAAGCCGGCGTTCACCGGTTCTGTGGCTGAAGGCGCGCAGCATGGCGAGACGGCCATCGACTTCGCCGATCCGACCAAATCCGCCAAAACAGGCGGCTCCGAGAAGTAGCGGCAGTGCACGGCGGATGTAGTGAGCGCGATTTGATGGTCGTGCCGGCATCAGGCTGTGCGGAAATACGGAAAGCGGAAAGGAAAACCATATGCCCAGCAAACAGGACGCGGTCAAGGCGGTCGCGCTGACCGCGGCGGGTCTTGTGCTGCTCACCGCGTGCGGCGAGCCCAAGGCCACGCCGATGGATGACGAATACGCCGGCAATTCCGGCGAAAGCGTGCAATCGCAGGAGGAGGAGTCGAAGAAGAATTCCGATTCGTCCGATTCGTCCGATGATACCGTCAAGAACCATGCCGACGATCCGAACTCCACAACATCCGATAAGAAGGACACCGGCAACTACGCCGACGGCACCTACAAGATCAACGGTCAGTACGGGCCGGTGGGTGAGGACACCATCGACGTGAAACTCACCGTGAAACAGGGGAACGTCGAGAAGGTGGATATCGTCGGGCACCCGTTCACCTCGATCTCCAAGAAGCATCAAACCGAATTCGCCAACGCCATCAACGGCGTGGTGGACGGCAAGCCACTCAAAGGCCTGAAGGTCGACAAGGTGGCCGGTGCCAGCTGGACATCCGAAGCGTTCAACAAGGCCCTGGAGGTGGCGAGGCAGGAGGCCTCGTTTCCTTCCGATTCCTGACGAGCCACCCGTCGCAGCGCAGCTCCTTGAGTATGCCGAACACGCCATCCGCCGGCCTATACCTGCCATAAACGGCAGAATACGGAAGCCTGCACAGCTAGGCGTGGCTAAATGTGTGGACCGTCCGGGAATGGCCACGCAGAAGGGTGCGTAGGTGTGGGCAAGTGCGGATGATGCCCAGTGATGGCTACGCTACGAGCGGTTAGGCGTAGCAAGAGCCGGATGATATCGGCGAATGGCACCGTTGGGATGGCATAAGCGTGGCAGGATCGGGATGCTGCACACGTTTGGCTACGCCGAGGGAGGCTGCATCGTAGCCAGGTTAGGAAGGCTTCCCCATCTGGCCACGCTGGAACGTCTTCCGGCAGCGCAATTGCTCCTTGAGTGTGTCGAACACGTCATCCGCCGGGCTATACCGGCTGTATGGAATACGGGGAGTCTAGGCGGCCAGGGCGGGCCAGAGCAGGTTCGTCATGTGGTCGGCCCATGTTCCGGTGCTGCTAGCGCTGCCCGCATGGCCGGTTGCGTCGGCTTCGCTAGCGGCGTCGGCGTCGGTTTTGGCTCCGGCGGTACCGGTCTCGGCCTTGTTGTCGCCGCCGTTCGCATCGGCCGCGCCCAGCCGCTCCTGCATCGCCTTGTACGCCAGCATGGACCCGAGCACCGTGCTGAACAGGAACCTCGTATCGAGTCCTTGCCGGAAGATTCCCGCCGTCTCGCCACGTCGCAGGAAATCGTTGAAGCGCTGTTCCGCAGGCATGATCACCTGCCCGGCCAGTCCCTTCACGTAGTCGTTGTCCGAACTCAGCGCCAGACCGACGGCTTTGAGCCCGATCTCCCCGTTGAACGCCGTCATCACGCGTTCCAGCAGACGATGCAGACCGTCGCGCGTGGGCTCGATGTCATCCGTCTCGAACGTGCCGCTCGTCTCGATCTGGATCTTGCGTAGCAGATCGCCGGTATTGCGGTAACGGCGGTAGATCGTGGTTTTCGCCACGCCGGAACGTCTGGCCACCTCTTCGATGGTCACCGCCCCGATGCCGCGCGACGTGGCGATCTGCAGCGTCGCCTGCACGATTTTGCGGTCGGTCGCCTCACGCATCCGTGCCGCACGTGCGCTGGCTGCTCCGGCCAGCTTCGTGGTGATGGTCATGATGTCCTTCTCTCATTGCGCACTCTCTCATTGCACGCTCATTGCGCTCAGCCGGTTCCACACGGTCACGCGATCAGCTTGGTGCTTTCCATGTTCGCGACGTACCACTGGTTGAACGTGATCAACGGCTTGCGCAGTAGCAGTCCGATTAGCAGCAGTGGCAGAATGAACAGCAGCAGTGCCCCCAGGGCCTTCCAATAATCCATGTCGTAGATGCCCGCGATCGCGGCGCGCAGTGCGGTCACCGCGTGCGTGGCCGGCAGGAACGGGCTGATCGAGCTCAGCCACGATGGCAGCATCTGCAACGGGTAGGCGGCGTTCGATCCGGAGATCTGCATGATCAGCATGAGCACGCCTATGGCCTTGCCCACGTTGCCGAAGCTGACCACCATGGTGTACACGAAGAACGAGAACACCAGCGAGCTCACCCAGCTGGTGAGCATGAACAGCCAGGGGTGCACGGCCTGCACGTGCATGAACAGCAGCGAACCGCCCGACGAGAACGTGCTTTGCAGCAGCGAGATCAGCGCGAATACGCCGTAATGGCCGAGGAACAGCTGGTGGGGTTTCGGATCGCCCAGCGCCTTGCGGGTGCGGCGCGAAACCGTGGTTTTCAGCGTCACACCCATGAGCAGTGCGCCCACCCACAGCGGGATGATCACGTACAACGGGGCGAGCGCCGAGCCGAATTCGGCGACGGGGAACACGGCGGTGCGCTTGAGCTGTACCGGCGCGGCGATTGTGGCGGCCAGCGTGTCCGCATCGGTGCCCAGCACCTTCTTGATCTCGTCCAGGTCGGAGCTGTGTAGCGCGTCGTCGAGCTTGGTGGTGAATTCGGTGAGCTTGGTTCCGGTCGCGGCGAGCTTGGACGCGGTCTTGTCGAGCGATTCCTTCACGTCGGCCAGCGTGCTCTGCGCCTTCGCGGTGGTGTCGTCCACGCTGCCCACGGCGTTCTGCAGGGTCGTCTTGCCAGCGGTCAGTGCGCTGGTGGCGTTGGTGATCGACTGCGAGATGGTGTTGAGCTGCGGTTTGATGGTCGTGGCGAAGTCGGTGGAGATGCCGCTTATGGCCTGCTGCGCCTGTGCGGCAAGGGATGTGATTTGCTTGCCGTTGGCGCTGGCGGTGTTCTTCTTCGCGGTCACGTCGGCGGAGGCTTGCTTCAGGCTCGTGGCGAGATTGTTCTGCATGGTGATCGCCGAGTCGAGCTGACCGAGCATCGCGTCGAACGTCGGCTTGCTGGCTGCAGGGATCTGCGGTTCCAGTGCGGCGAGGGTGTTGCGGATGGTCTGGTATTGCGCCGCCTGTTCGCTCACATGCTTGGCTTCGGTGGTGAGCAGTTGCGCGGTGTCGTCCATCTGCTTGCCCGCGTCGGTCGCCAGTTTGCTTGCCGAATCCGCCACGGCACCGTAGCTCGCGGCGCTGCTGGTCAGTGCGTTCGCCAGCGCGGTGGTGCCGGCGCCCAGCGAGCCGGCCAGGTCGGTCGCGCCTTGTTTGGCGGATTGCAGCTGTTCTCCAGCCTCGCTGCCGGTTTTCGAGATGTTCTTGAGCAGCGCGGAGGAGCTGTTCAGCAGTGTGGAGGCGGATGTGGTGAGCGCGCTGAAGTCGCTGATGGTGCTGGAGGAGTCCTTCAGCGTGGTGGCCAGGTCACTGACGTTCGCGGTGAAGTTGTTCAGCGCGGTGGTCGCTTTCGGCGACGACAGTTCGTCGGACAGCTGCGAGGCGATCGACAGCGCCGTGCTGGTCAGCGTGGTGACGAACATCTGGTTGACCTGCGTGCTCACCTGGGTGGCGCCCTGGTTGGTGAGGTTCGGGGTCAGCGCGTTCGTTTTCTCATTGGTGTAGTAGCGGATCTTCACGTTGGCCACGTCGGAGGAGAAGAACGTCATCATGGTTGTGCTGAAGTTCTTCGGAATCACGATGGCCGCATAGTATTTGCCCGATTTGGTGCCTTCGATGGCGTCGTGCTCGTTCGTGAAGGTCCAGTCGAGTTCGGTGTTGGCGCGCAGGGCGTTCACGACCTGATCGCCCACGGTGATCTTCATGGGGATGAGGTCGGAACGGTAGCCTTTGTCGGTGCTGGCGACGGCGAATTTCAGGTTCTTCATGTTGGAGAACGGGTCCCAGCTCGCCGCGATGTTGAACCAGGTGAACAGTCCCGGGATCGCCGTCAGGCCGATCACGATGATGATGGAGACGATGTTGCTGGTCAGGCGTCGTACGTCGCCTACGAACAGTTTGAGGATCGTTCTCATTGGGCGTGCCTCCTGTTGCGTGCCGCGAGCGTGTCGCGGATTGCGGTGTCGTCGAGATTGCCGAGTTCGCGCTGTCTGCGCAGGTTATCTCGCATGAATTCGATGGTCAGCAGGAATCCGATGATGAGCAGGACCCAGATGACCCAGGCGAGCAGCGCTTCAAGCTTCGTGTTGGTCGTCAGCGAGAAGGTGACCGCCAGTATGATCGGCACCACCAGTCCGACGATGAGCGCGCCGCGCTTGAGCTTGGGGTAGAGCGCTTCGAAGCGTGCGGCCCGGCGTTCGATGGACGCCTTGTAGCCGCTGTGGTTCGTCAGCGCCTGCAGCACGTTGGAGATGCGGTATTCGGTTCCGGGCAGGTGCACGTCCTCGCCTACGATCATGTCGCTTTCGCGGATCTGCCGGGCGAACATGCGGTTGGTGTTGGCCATGAGCGGGCGGACGACGAGTCCGATGACGAATCCGATGATGGTGAACAGCAGCAGGTAGACGATGTTGTGCGCCCAGTGGCCGTCGTAGAAGCCGCCGATGGTTTCGCGGAACGCCTTGATCGAGTAGTTGAACGGGAAGAACGGGTAGAGCGTGCGGAAGAAGTCCGGCATCATCTCGATGGGGTAGAGGCCTGAGGCACCGGGGATCTGCAGCATGATGAGCGCGACGCAGATGCCCTTGCCCACGTGCAGGAACGCGGTGGACAGCGCGAAGATGAGCGACAGGTCCACCAGCGAGGTCAGCACGCCGGTCAGTATGAACATCGGGGCGTTGACGGTCTGCACGCCGAGCAGCAAGTCGCCTATGGTGGCGGCCAGGCCCTGCAGCGCGGCGAATACGGCGAGGAACAGGAACCGGCCCATATAGCCTTGCGTGGCGGTCATGGCGGTGATGCCTTCGCTGTCGGATTCGGTTTTGAAGATCACCACAAGCGCGAACGCGCCCACCCACAGCGCCATGTTGGTGAACAGCGGCGCCATGCCCGAGCCGTAGGAGTTCACGGGGTAGAGCACGGTGGTGTCGAGCACGGTGGGGGAGAGCATGAACGAGGCGATGCGCTTGGTGTCGAGTTCGCCGTCGGAGCCGAGCATGGAGCTCAGTGCGGACGAGATGCTCAGGGCGTTGATATCCGTGGCGATGGTGCCGAGCTTGGTGCCGAGCTTGGCCAGGGCCTTGTCGGTGGTGCGCAGTGCGGCCGCGGTGTCGGTGCTGGCCTTGTCGAGCTGGTCGAGCACCACGTCGGTCTGGCTGGCCAGCGCGGTCTGGTTGCTCAGTCCGCCGCCGAGCGTTCCTGCGGCGCCGGCCAGGGAGCCGAGTCCGCTGTTGAGCTGCGGCAGCGCTCCCGAGGTGATTGCCGAGCGGGCGGTGCTGGTGGCGGTCAACGATTGCTGTGCGGCGTTGTTCACGCTCGTCGCCAGGTCGGAGACGGCGGTGATGCTTTTGCCGGTGCTGGTGTTCAGGGCCTGAATGCCGCGCAACGTTTCGGCGGCGTTCTCGTTGCTGGCCTTGAGCTGTGCGATGGCGGCTTTCAGCTCAGGAGTGCTGACGGGCAGGTTGCTCAGCGTATCCAGCACGGAGGCGGTGTTGGCGTTCGCGTTCTGCAGGGTGGTGACCGCGTTGCCGGCGGTGGTGTTGGCTTTGGACAGGCCGGCGGTGACGGTGTTGATGGTGCCGGTGGTCTCCTGCATGGTCTGGGTGAGCAGGGCGGTGCCCTGGTCGAGCCCGCTGGAGGTGGTGGCGGCGAAGTCGTTCAGCCCGTTCTGGGCCGTGGTGATGAGCGTGGAGGTGGCGGTCAGGCTGTTGCCTGCGTCGACGGCGGCCTGCTGCAGGCTGGCCAGCGATTGGCGTGCGGCCTTCGTCTTGGCGGGCGTGGAGTCCATGGTGCTGATGATCGTGGCGAGTTTGCCGCGTGCCGACGAGATGGTGCTTTGCGCCTCGTCCAGCGAGCGCACGGTGTTCGTCTGCATGGTGCCGGCTGTGGTGGAGATGGTGCCGTTGAGGGTGTTCAGGGCGTCGGAAAGCACTTCGCTTACGGTCGAGACGAAGGTGCTGTTCACTTGGGTGTCTACGGTGCCTGCGCCGGTGTCGGTGATCTTCGGCGCGATGGCGCTGACTTTTTCGTTGACGTAGTACTTGAGTTCGGGACGGTTGCCGGTGCCGGTGATGGTGTCGACCAGATCCTTGGAGAAGGTCTTGGGAATGACGATGGTGGCGTATGACTTGCCGGAGCGGACGCGGTCCATGCCTTCCTGTTCGTCGGCGAAGTTCCAGCCGAGCTGGTCGTTGGCCTTCAGCTGCGTGACGATTTGGCTGCCGAGGTTGGCCTTGCCGATGAGCTTGTTGGTGGTGCCCTGATCGTTGTTCACCACCGTCACTTCCACGCCTTTGGTGTTGTGGTAGGGGTTCCAGAACCCGCGGATGTTGAACCATGCGTACATGGGCGGGATGAGCACGAGGCCTATCGCCACCACCCATGCGGACGGCACCTTCAGCAAGCGTTTGAAATCGCGTGCGAGTATCGCGAGTACGTTGCCCATCGGTCTCCTTGAAGTGTGTGAATCGCTGCCTGACTGTGCGCTACGCAACACGTAGCGCTACGCACCAAGTAGCGTACAGCACCCCGTCCCCAGAACCCCGGTAATACGAGTCGGCGCACCGCCGTTGGTTGTGGTGGTGCGTCGACGCGCATGAATGGGGATGTATGGGAAGGAGACGAGAACGGGATCGGGCCTCGTTATGCCGGGGTCGGCGGATCAGGCGATGTCCGTGCCGCTGCCGGTTCCCTGGGAGCTCCAGGAGCTGCCGGAGGAGCTGGAGCCCGAATCGCTTGAGCTATTGGAGCTGTTGGAACTGCCGGAGTTGCTGGAGCTGCCTGATCCATTGGACTCGGACGAACCGTTCGAACCTCCCTGGCTGTTCTGGCCGCCCTGTCCACCGCTCGGCGGTTCGCCCGGCATGCCGTTGGAGCTGCCGGAACCGCTCTGGCCGCCTTGGTTGCTCTGACCCTGCTGACCGCCGGGAGCCTGCATGCCCTGCTGCTGGCTGGAGGAGGAGCCGGACTTGGCGATCATGCCGTAGGCCACGCCGCCGCCGAAGCCGCCGAGCACGCCGAAGGCGAGGCTCACGCCCACCAGCACGGCGATCATCTTGCCGCTGAATCTGCCGGCGGTCGCGCTCGCCGCCTTGGCCGTAGCTCCGGCGGGGTTCGTGTTTGCGGCATACTGTGCGTTGCCCTGCTGTGGCCTGCCGTTCACGGCGAAGGCGTTGGCGTACTGCGCGTTCTGCCTTGCCTGTGCGGACTGTGCGGGCTGCGCCGTCTGTGTGGGTTGCGCGGTTCGTGCGCCCTGCGCCGCCTGTTCCTGCTGGCGGTACATCTCATGCTGCGGCGTGATGAGGGTTTCCGGCTCGCCGCGGTGCTTACCGTTGCCGGATTCGTCTGCGGCGTTCGTGTTCTGAAGGAACGGGTTAGTGTTGGTCATGATGGGTCCTTTCCTTAAGACCTGTTGGGGTTGTGAATTGTGTGGGTTGCGGGTTATTGGATGAGGCGAATATCGGTGATGCGGCCGAGGCATGTGCGAAGTCGGCTCGCGCTCAGCTCATGCTCCACGAGCTGGAGGTGTCGAAGGTGCTGTCGTAGTCGCTGCGGTCGATGAGATCGTCCGTCAGCGTGGTGCCATCGGCATCGCCATCGACGCTGGTGCCGTAGCTGCCGGTCACGGTCACCGTCACCGAACCGGTGCCCTGCACCACGGTCTTGCCGTTCGCCACGATCGTCGCCATATTGCCGTCGGCGTCCACCACCTTGCCGCCCTCGGCGACGTTCAGCGCCGAGACCGTGGTGTCGCCGGTCACCGTCCAGGTGGACGAGCCGTCCACGTTCACGCTGATCGGCTGCGCGCTCGCCGAGCCGGAAACCGCCGAAGCGTTGTCGGTGATGCTCGCGGTTCCGGTCCACGCGCTGCCGTCAAGCAGATTGAGCGTGACCGACGAGATCGTATCGGCGCTCACCGTGCCCTTGAGCGTCTGGTTGCGCCCGGTGAAGGTGACCGTCGCGCCGTTCGACCCGGCGCTGCCCCAGTTGTTCGAATCGTTGCCCGCCGCGGTGATGAGCGCCGCGGCATCGGAATCGAAGTCCAGCGTCGTGTTGCTCAGCACCACGTTCGCCTTGGTGTTGGTGAAGTAGAACATCGATCCGGATTCGATCGCGGACTTGAGCGTGGAGTCCTTGGCCTGGAAGGTCGCCGCGCTGCCGGTGGTCGATTCCGCGTCGCCGGAGGTGGACTGGTAGATGATCACGCCGTTGGCCACCGGATCGGACGCGGTGGCCCCGGTCACATCGCTTTCCAGTGTGGAGTTGTTGATCAGGATGGTGTTGAGACCTTCCATGCCGGCGATCTGCGATCCGCTGGCGGTGCCGGTCACGCCGTTCACCTCGATGTCGCCGGTGGAGTAGAGCAGCGGCGAACCCGATCCGGCCGTGCTCAGCGTGCCGCCGTTCACGGAGATGTTGCCGCCGCCGCGGTCGGTGGCGAGGGTGGCGCTGTGGTCGCCCTTGGTGGTGGCCTTCACGCTACCGGCCAGGATCGTGCCGCCGTAGGTGGCGTCGAGGCCGCGCGAATTCGCCGCGGTGGTGGAGATGGTCGGCTTGCGCGCCAGCACGGTTCCCGAATCGGTGGCGAAGATGGCGTTCGATCCGGAGCTGGTGGCCTTCAGCGTGGTGTTGTCGAGCACGCTGGTCGACTGCTCGCCCACGGTGAGCGAAATGGAATTCGTGCCGTAGAAGTTGTTGTTGTCGGCGTTGTCGGAATCACCCGACTTGACCAGTGTGCCGTTCGTCACGGTCAGGGTGCCGCCGTTGCGCGCCAATGCGGCGTTCTGGTCGGATTTCGTCGCCGTGGTGGTGGCGGACGAGGAGACGGACTTGCCGTCGGCGGTCAGCACGCCGGAATACGTGCCGGTGTAGTCGTAGCTCATGGTGTCGGCACTGCCGCCGCCCGAGGGCTTTGCGCCGAGCGAGGACTGCTGCTGGCCCTGGTTCAGGGTCTGCGCGAAGGCGCAGCCTGCCATGCCGTAGCCGAATCCTGTGATCAGCGAGATGGCGGCGACTGCGGCGATGGCCGTGCCGCCTGGGTTCGCGGTGCCTGTTCTGTGCGGTGCGGAACCGGATTTCTTGTTCATGGTGCGGTCTTTCCTCTAGTGGCTGGTGTTCCTGCCTGTGCCGCGCGGACTTGCCGTTGCCGGCTTCCGTGTGGTTGCTGATTGTCAGTACACTCCTCGTTCCTCACATGGCACTTGGCGCTCTCGACGCGTTGTCTGGAACTTTTCCGAATGGTTGCTGAATGCCGGTGTTGCCGTTCGCCAACGGCCGGCATGACGCTTGCGAGTGCCCGGTCGGGGTGCAAGCGGGGAGTCCGGTTCGGCTCCGGGCGGAATCGGGTGCAGGTCCCGCAAAGCCATGCGGCAGGCGCGGTTCCGATTATGCGGGCCGTGGATTCGGCGTTGGATTCAACGGTGAAGTATGGCCGATTTGTTAGCTTTGACCATGTACTGGGAAGGTAGGGAGATAGCATGCCGGACACTGCTCAACACACCGATCGCGTTGTCTCGAAGCCGAAGTCCAAGCGCGACCACACCTACGATGCCGAACGCAACATGCCGCTTATCGTCACCATTTTCGGCGATCTGGTATTGCTTGACGGCATCGTTTCGCTGCCACTGCTGCTACGTGAGGTCGTCAAGGCCGTCGGCGCGGTGATCCTCGGCTACCAGCGGGTCAATCCGCTCAACCTCACGGTGATCATGTCTGTGGTCGGCACCGCGCTGTTCCTGGTGAACTCCGCGCTGATGATCGTCTTCGGCGTGCTGCTGATCCTGCGCAAGGAACGCCATCGCGCGGCACCCTGGACGTACGTGCTCATGCCGCTCACCTTCATCGAGATCATGTTCTCCCTCTGTCTGCACGGCGTCGGCTGGGATCTGCTGGTGGCCGTCGTGCGGTTCCTGCTGTTGGCGGCGCTGTCGGTCACGGTCGACCCGGGTCTGCGCGAGGAACGCCGCCTGCAACGCACGCTTCGGCGCATGAACGAGCGCGACGCGTTCTTCGAGGACGAGCGGGACGGCATGCTCGGCCGCGACCGCACTGGCAAAGGCTACATGGAGCTCAATTTCTTCAACGTGTTCTGGCTGTTCGCCGTGGGCTGCGTGTTCGGCTGCGCCGTCGAAACGGTGTACCACGCCGTGGTGTTCGGCGGCTATCAGAACCGCGCGAGCTTCCTGTACGGCCCGTTCTCCGCGATCTACGGGTTCGGCGTGGTGCTGGTCTCCGTATGCCTCAACCGCATGTACCGTTCGAACATCGTTACGATTTTCCTGTCCTCGGCCATTCTGGGCGGCGCGTTCGAATGGGTGAGCAGCTGGTTCATGGAAGTGACCGTCGGCATGAAAGCCTGGGATTACACCGGCAAATGGCTGTCGATCGGCGGGCGCACCTGCGGGCAGTTCATGTTCTTCTGGGGCGTGCTGGGCGTGGTGTGGATGCGTCTGATCCTGCCGGCGTTGCTCAACTGCATCAACCGCATCCCCTGGCAGATCCGCTATTCGCTGACCTCGGTCTGCTTCATCCTGCTGCTGGTCGACGCCCTGTTCACGCTTATGGCCATCGACTGCTGGTATATGCGCCTGGCCGGCATCCATTCGAGTTCGCCGGTCGTGCAGTGGATCGACCTGCATTTCCCCAACGAGGTGATGGAGCAGCGTCTGCCTACCATGCACATCGATCCGAGCGTGGCCGGGCGTCCGTAACGTCGTAAGCGCAAGATCTTCGATTTCCGATTGTGCCTTCGTACGTTGCGCGCGTCGCATACACGCATACGACGAGCGGGCGGGATGGAAGAACCCATCCCGCCCGCTGGCGTTTCATACGGTTTTGTCCGGCACGGTTCCGCCGCGCCGATCGGCCGGCGCCGTCACTTGCCGTACTGTTCGTGCACGAAGCGCTCCAGCGCGCCGATCGAACGCTTCACCTTCTCCGTGTCGATGCAGTACGCCATACGGAAGTAGCCCGGCACACCGAAGCTTTCGGACGGCACCAGGATCAGGTCGTAGTCCTTCGCCTTCATGCAGAACGCGGTGGCGTTCTCCTCCAGCGCCTTCGGGAAGATGTAGAACGTGCCGCCGGGGCGCACCACGTCGAAGCCGAGCGAGGTGAGCGCGTCGTACAGCAGGTTCATGTTCGTCTCGTAGACGCTCAGGTCGCTGGTCTCGTCGATGACCTTCGCCACGCCCAGCTGGATCGAGCTCGGCGGGCAGTTGTGGCCGGTGCCGCGGCTGATCTGGCCCATCATCGGTACCAACAGGTCGGCGTCGGTGGCCTTCGGATTCACGGCCACATAGCCGATGCGCTCGCCCGGCAGCGAGAGCGACTTGGAGAAGGAATAGCAGGTGAGCGTGTTGGCGTAGAAGCGTGCTGGGTAGGGCTGCGTGTTGCCGTCGAACACGATCTCGCGGTAGGGCTCGTCGCTGATGAGGAAGATGTCGTGGCCGTATTCACGCTGCTTGGATTCCAAGATCGAGGCCAGGCGGGTCAGCGTTTCGGCGGAGTACACCGCGCCCGAAGGATTGTTCGGGGTGTTGATGAGCACGGCCTGCACGTTCGGGTTCAGCGCCGCCTCGAACGCCTCGAAGTTGATCTGGAAGTTGGCGGTATTGGCGGGGATGACGGTCAGGTGCGCGCCGGTGCCGTTCACATACGGCTGGTATTCGGGGAAGTACGGGGCGAAGGTGATGATCTCGTCGCCCGGCTTGGTCACGGCGCGCATGGCGTGCGACAACGCGCCGGCCGCGCCCGTGGTCGGGAAGATGTGGCGGCCTTCGTAGTCCATGCCGAAGCGGCGGTTCAGGGAGTCCGCGATGGTGGCGCATACCGAGGGGATGCCCAGCGAGGGGGAGTAGCCGTGGATGGCGACCGGGTCGCCGTGCTCGTACAGGTCCACCATGGCGTCGGTGAAGTCCTGCGGTGCCGGCACGGAGGGGTTGCCCAGGGAGAAGTCAAAGACGTTCTCGTAGCCGATCTCCGCGCCGCGCTTGGTAGCGTATTCGCTCAGCTCGCGGATGACGGACTTGCCGCCCAGCATCGCCTTGTATTGCTCGTTGATCATCGGCTTCCTCCCGTGTTCGTTCACTTCGCCGTATTCGCGTCTCAGTATATCCCCGCCCGTTTGCTTTCCCGCCCCGATGTTCGCAAGGCAATGCGATCCCATCTGTCCCGGTTGTCTCGCCGTGCCGCCGGGTGCGCGAGGCGTGTCCCGAAATACACGTTGTGGGGCTTACGGCATTTCGGATCGATGATGCCGAGCGGCGCGGAAGCGAGTCGGGCATGGCGCTCATCCTGCGCAAGGAGGCGTCGTTGCAGGATTACGTGCGCAATATCGCGCATGTGGCCGGCCGCGGCGATTTGGAACAGTGGCGGGAGCATTCGTGGGCGTTCGTGCGCATGATGCTGACCGATACCGAGATCGCCGTCTTGCGGGAGTACCTGCGTGGGCGCACGACGGCGGCGACCGCGCATCTGCTGCATATGTCGGAGGGAACGGTGAAGACGCATATGGGCAATGCCTATAGGAAAATGGGCGTGCACAGCCGTGCCGAAGCCATCCGCATCTGTGTGCGGGAGCACCTGCTGTAGCGCTTGTGACAGGTAGGTGCCTTCGCAACAAAAAAAACCAGCCGAAGCTGGTCTGTGTGAATCGGTGCCCCCCGTGGGATTCGAACCCACAACCCACGACTTAAAAGGACGCTGCTCTAACCGTTGAGCTAGAGGGGCAACAGTCGGCCATTATACAGCATCCCCGGGCGATGTGCCAAACGCGCATGTCCATATGTTCATCGTTGTGTTCGGATATGCGACCATGCCAGTCCGGCCGCCACGGGCTTCACGGCTCTTCTGCACGCCCGCCTACAGTAATGCAGCATGTCATGCACAACGATTCTTGTAGGCAAGAAAGCCAGTTACGACGGTTCCACCATCATCGCCCGCGACGACGATTCCGGCTCCGGGCGCTACGATCCGAAACGCTTCATCGCGGTCGCGCCCCCAGACCAGCCGCGCCATTACCGCAGCGTGCTGAGCCATGTCGAGATCGACCTGCCGGATAACCCATGCCGCTACAGCATCGTGCCGAACGTGCTGCCCAACCGCGGCGTGCTCGCCGAAGCCGGCGTCAACGAACACAACGTGGCCATGAGCGCCACCGAGACCATCGCGGTCAACGAGCGTGTGCTCGCCGCCGACCCCATGGTCGAACTGCAGGAAGACGGCACGCCCGGTGGCATCGGCGAAGAGGACATCATCACCCTGGTGCTGCCGTACGTCGCCACCGCACGCGAAGGCGTCGCACGTCTCGGCGCGCTGCTGGAGGAATACGGCACCTACGAGGCGAACGGCATCATCATCTCCGACGTGGACGAGATCTGGTACGTCGAAACCATCGGCGGCCACCATTGGATCGCCCGCCGCGTGCCGGACGACTGCTACGCCACCATCCCCAATCAGCTCGGCATCGACTCCTTCGACCTTGCCGACGCCTTCGGCGAACGGCACGACCACCTGTGCAGCGCCGACCTGCGCGAATTCATGGACGCGCACCACCTCAACCGCACGATCGACCCGGCCGCCGACCTCGACCGGTTCAACCCGCGCACCGCATTCGGCACCGCCACCACCAAAGACCACATCTACAACACCCCGCGTGCCTGGTACATGCAGCGCCACCTCAACCCGAGCGAGGACTGGGATTCGCCCGCCGCCCGCTACACGCCGGCCTCCGACGACATCCCCTGGTGCCGAGTGCCGGAGAACGCCGTCACCATCGAAGACGTCGACTTCCTCATGGGTGCCCACTTCGAAGGCACCCCCTACGACCCGTATGGCACGCTCGGCACCCCGGAAAGCCGCCACCGCTACCGTCCGATCGGCATCAACCGCACCGGTCACATGGTCGCCATGCAGATCCGCCCCTACGTGCCGGCCGAAAGCCGCTCGATCATGTGGATCTCCTACGGTTCCGGCCCGTTCACCGCGGCCACGCCGTTCTACGCGAACGTGAACGATACGCCCGCCTACCTGCGCGACACCACGCCCGAGGTCTCCACCGGCAACCTGTACTGGACGAACCGCCTGATCGCGGCGCTCGCGGACGCGCATTTCTACGAGACCAGCAACGCCGTCGAGGCGTTCGCGGAAAGCGCTCGCGTGTTCGGGCATAGGCTGGTCGAGCGTACGGATGCGGCGCTGGAGCAGGCAGGGCAGACCGAGGGCGAGCCGGTCGCCGCGCGGTTGGAGGCCGCCAACACCGAAATGGCGGAATACCTGCGCAAGCATGCCACCAAGTTGCTCAACGATGTGCTGTACACGTCCAGCAATCTGATGCACAACAGCTTCGCCATGTCCGACCGCTGGAACTGAGCCGCACGCCCCCGCCGAAACGTCTCGGTGGGCGTATCCGTGGCACGCATGGCGGATTATATGGGTGTGGGCGCTGGAATTCCAACGCCCACACCCATATAACTCAGTTGAAACCGACCACCTTCTCGGCCACCACATAGCCGTTGCGGATGATGAACCGCCCGGCCGAACCGCGCAGGTTCAACGCGCGCGACATCGCCTTCTTGCGCACGTCCGCGTAGATCGACGGCGAATGGGCCTTGATGTCGTCCCACATCGCTTCCTTCTTGGCGTAGTTCGCCGGGTCCTTCGAGAGGATCATGAACACGCTCGCCACGGAGCTTTGGATGGACAGGAAGTGGATCATGTAGCGGTACAGGCCGTCGGGCACCGTGCCGCGTTCGGGCGTCGCCGCCACCATGCACTGGTTCACCAGCCGCAGCTGGTCCACGCGCTTGATCATCACCTCGGTCTGCACGCTCTGGCCTTCGCGCCCGATGTAGTAGTGGTAGAACGGCGTATCCAGGTATTTCAGCGTCTTCACCCATGGGAACGGCTGGTATGCGTAGATGAAATCGACATAGAACGTGTGCTCGGGCAGCTTCATGCCGGAGGCGCGCACCACGTCGGTGCGGAAGGTCAGCGCGTGCATCAGGATGTACTCCGCGAGGCCGAAATGCCCCAGATCGTCCCAGCCGAGCCGCTTGCCGGGCTTCATGGCGTGACGGAAGTTCACCACGTGCTTGTGGCGCTTTTCGACCTTGTCGTACACGTAGTTCGTCACCAGCATATCGATGGGGTCGTCGCGCTTGGTCTCCTCGCGCAGCGTGGCGAGCACTTCCTCCAGCGATTCGGGGTCCACCCAGTCGTCGGCGTCCACGACCTTCACGTAGGTGCCGGTCGCCTCCGCGATGCCGGTGTTCACCGCGCCGCCATGACCTTTGTTCTCCTGGTGGATCGCACGCACGATGCCGGGGTTGTTGCGTTCCAGCTTCTGCGCGTAGGCGAGGGTGCCGTCCTTGGAGCCGTCATCGACGATCAGCACTTCGATGTCGTCGGTGTTGCGTGCGGAAAGCAGCGAATTCACGCATCGGTCGAGATAGCCCTCCATATTGTATGAGGGAATCACAAAAGTAAGCGTCTTCGACGTTGTCGTCATCACGTATGTCCTCTATGTCCTCTTCAGCCCCACTAGGTCAGATCATGTCAGTCGGTCTGTTCACTGTCAGCTTCACACGGTAGCACTGTATCGGCTTGGGTGGAAGAACCGTTCCCGCTCTTGGCCGTATCCTTGCCCTTCTTCTTCGCGCGCGCATCCTCGAACAGCAGTTTCGGCTTGGAATCGAGCCTGCTCAGCCCATGCCATGCCAGATCCACCAGGTATGCGGCCATCTGCTCCTTGCTGACCTTCGGATGCGTGGCCCAGTACTGGCCGGTGAACACGGTCATGCCCACGAGCATCTGCGCGTAGTAGGGCACGCCCTTGGGCGAGAGCTTCTGGCGTTTGAAGGCCGCGGTGAGCAGGTCCTCGACGCGCAGCGAGATGTCTCCCAGCAGCGAGCTGAACGATCCGGACGGGTCCGTGGTCGGCGAATCGCGCACCAGCACCTGGAATCCTTCGGTGTTCTGTTCGATGTAGGTGAGCAGCGCCATTGCCGCACGTTCCACGATCTGGCGCGGGTGGGCGGTCGGGTCGGACAGCGATTCGATGAGCACGGATGTCAGCGTGCGCATCTCTCGGTCGACGATCACCGCGTAGATGCCTTCCTTGCCTCCGAAATGCTCGTAGACGATGGGTTTGGAGACCTTGGCGTGGGCGGCGATCTCCTCCACGCTCACGGCTTCGAATCCTTTGGCCGCGAAGAGCGAACGGGCCACCTGAATGAGCTGTTCGCGGCGCTGCAGGGATGACATTCGTGAAGTATTGGCCATGCCGCCTAGTTTTTCACGCCCACTGGAAAAGCGACCGGGCAAAGCCGTGGAATGGGTGAAGCGTTGGCGGTGGGCGGAACGGGCGGCGGTGCCCTCGGTAGACTGGGGCGTTATGGATACGAATATGATTCTTGCCGTTGTAGGCATCGTTGTTGTGGTGGTCGCGCTGATCGCCGTGAGTGTGTGGATGCAGAAGTCCCGCAAGAAGGATTTGGACAAGGCGCTGGAGTCGAAGGGCACGAAGCCCGCCGAGTCGGCATCTTCGGCCAAGTCCCAGGGCCAGCAGGCCGGTTCCGAGTCCGCTGCGGAGCAGCAGGGAACGGTCGAGGCTCAGGAATCGGCCGAATCCGCCGAATCTGCCAAGTCTGCTGAATCCGCGAAGTCCGCTGAGTCTGCCGAGCCTACCGGAACGAACGAAGCGCAGCAGCCCGCCGCCGAGGCCAAGTCCTCCATCGAATCCCCCGAATCCGTCGGCTCGCGCATGACCCGCTTGAAGGCCAAGCTCGCCAGCAGCGCCAACCCCTTCGGCAAGGCGCTGTTCAATATTCTCGCCAAAGACAACCTGTCCGAGGACGATTGGCAGGACGTGGAGGATACGCTGCTGCTCGCCGATGTCGGTGCCGAGGCCAGCGAGCGCCTGGTCGATGAGCTGCGCCGCGATGCCCGTGTCACCGGCAAGGCCGATGCCTCCGAGGTGCGTGCTGCGTTGAGGGAGAAGCTGCTGGATGTGGTCGGCCGTGATACGGATCGTCGTCTCAACGCCGATAAGGAGGGCGCGAACAAGCCGAGCGTCATCATCATGGTCGGTGTGAACGGTACCGGCAAGACCACCACCGCGGGCAAGCTTGCGCGTCTGTTCGTGGCGGATGGCAGGAAGGTCGTGCTGGGTGCTGCGGATACGTTCCGTGCCGCTGCGGCCGATCAGCTGGAGACCTGGGGTTCGCGTGTGAACGTGCCGGTCGTGCGTTCCGACAAGGATGGCGCCGATCCGGCGTCGGTCGCGTTCGAGGCCAGTGCCAAGGCCAAGGAGGAGAACGCCGATGTGCTCATCATCGATACCGCCGGCCGTTTGCAGAACAAGTCGAATCTGATGGACGAGCTGGGCAAGATCCGCCGTGTGACCGAGAAGAATCTGCCGGTGGATGAGGTGCTGCTGGTGCTCGACGCCACCACTGGTCAGAACGGTATGGCGCAGGCCAAGGTGTTCGCCGAGGCGATCGGCATCACCGGCGTGGTGCTGTCGAAGCTCGATGGTTCCGCCAAGGGCGGCATTGTGGTGTCCGTGCAGAAGGAGCTGGGTGTTCCGGTGAAGCTGGTCGGTTTGGGCGAGGGGCCCGACGATCTCGCGCCGTTCGATCCGGAGGGCTTCGTCGACGGCATTCTCGCCTGACGAGCCTGCTCGCCGGCACGTTCGCCGGCGCGACTGTTTATCGGACCGACCGCATGTTGGCCGGTCCATCCGCCGCAAGCGCCTGCATATTACACGGTTTTTACATGCTTAACACATATGTAACGTGCTGTAACGTGCAGAAAACGCTTGCGGCGTTCACTACTCAACTGTGAGCCCCGAGAGGGCCGAATAACTGAGAGAGCCCCGTATGCGGGGCGTTACGCATTAAGAGAGGGAGGTAGACATGGATACCGGAAATGCCGCATGGATATTGACTTCCGCGTCCCTGGTTTTCCTCATGACGCCGGGTGTGGCGTTCTTCTATGGAGGCATGGTTCGTGCCAAGGCCGTTCTGAACATGATGATCATGGAGGCCGCGGCTCTGTCGGTCACCATGGTCGTCTGGGTGTTCTGGGGCTGGTCGATCGCGTACGCCGGCAAGTCCGTTGGAGGGATCTTCGGTGACCCTGCCAGCGGTTTCCTGCTGAAGGATTCCATGATCGCCAAGGATGGCGTGTTCACCGCCACCGGTCTGAACGATAACAAGTACCCGGTGAGCATCGACGTGGCGTTCCAGGCCGCGTTCGCCATGATCACCGTCGCCCTGATCTGCGGCGCCATCGCCGAACGTGTGAAGTACAGCACGTGGATGATCTTTGTGGCGCTGTGGATCACCTTCGATTACGCTCCGCTCGCGCACATGGTGTGGAACGGCGGCCTGCTGTCCGCCGACGGCGCGATCTCCCAGGCCATCGGCGCTCAGGCGCATGATTTCGCAGGTGGTACGGTCGTCCATATCAACGCCGCAGTCGCGGCACTGATCATCGTGCTCATCATCGGCAAGCGTAAGGGCTTCGGCACGCAGCCGTTCCGCCCGCACAACGTCCCGTTCGTCATGCTCGGCGCCTTCCTGCTGTGGTTCGGCTGGTTCGGCTTCAACGCCGGTTCCGCCTTCGCCGCCAACGGCACCGCCGGCTACGCCTGGGTCTCCACTTCCGCCGCTACGGCTGCCGCAATGCTGTCCTGGGGCTTCACTGAGAAGATCCGTACCGGCCACTACACCGCAATGGGCGCCGCTTCCGGCATCGTCGCTGGTCTGGTCGCCATCACCCCGGCCGCCGATGTGGTCTCCCCGCTGTGGGCCATCGTGATGGGTGCCATCGCCGGCGTGCTCACCTGCCTGGCCTGCGGTCTGAAGTTCAAGCTCGGCTACGACGATTCCCTTGATGTGGTCGGCGTCCATGGCGTCGGCGGCTTCACCGGCACCGTGCTCATCGGCTTCTTCGGTGAGGGCACCGGCCTGCTGGCCGGCGGCGATTGGCGTCAGCTGGTCGTGCAGCTGCTGGTCGCACTGGTCGCCATCGTCTGGTCCGCCGTGATCACCGGCATCATCGCCTTCGCTCTGGAGAAGACGATCGGCTGGCGCGTCACCGAAGCCCAGGAGGTCGGCGGCATCGATCTGGCCGATCAGGGCGAACGCGCATACGATTTCGCTGGCACTGCCAGCTCCGTTCTCAAGGAGGTGAGGTGAGATGAAGCTCATCACCGCTATCATCCAGCCGCATAAACTCGACGATGTCAAGGAAGCCCTTGCGGCGGCCGGCGTGCACGGCCTGACCGTGTCCGAGGCCAACGGCTACGGCCGTCAGCGCGGCCACACCGAGGTCTACCGTGGCGCCGAATACACCGTGGACCTGATCCCGAAGATCCGTGTCGAGGTGCTGTCCGACGACGCCGACGCCGAAACGCTGGTCGGTGTGATCGTCAAGGCGGCCGGCACCGGCACCATCGGCGACGGCAAGGTCTGGGTCACGCCGCTTGATTCCGTGACCCGCGTGCGCACCGGCGAAACCGGTTCCGCCGCGATCTGATCCGTTCGGTCGGTTGGACTATGAATGATGCGATCCCCGCATGCGAGCCAGTCTCCATGCGGGGATCGCTGTTACTGGAGCATGATGCGCGGGCATGATGCATGGGCGTGGTGCGTGTGGCGCATGGGTATGCAACGTATGGGTATGAAACGAGGGTGACGTGACTTCTGCGGTTGATGGGCTCAAGCAACGGTTCATGGAACTGAGCCGTGCCGATGAGGACGGCGTGTACCGCGACGGTGCGGCGAAGCGCCGGGCGCGTACGGAGCTGGCCATGGGGTGCCTGCGCGCATTGTGGGACGAGGCCTGCGCGGCGGTACCGTTCGACGTGCCTGCCACGGGCGTGGGGCTTGGCGCGGTGGGCTCGCTGGCCCGCGGCCAGGTGGGGCCGAGCTCGGATCTCGACCTGGTGGTGATCTACGAGCCCAAGGCGCTCAACGACCAGCAGCTCAACGCTCTGGCGAACAAACTGTGGTACCCGCTGTGGGATTCCGGCTTGGACCTGGACCAGTCGGTGCGTACGCGGGCCCAGTGCGAGGCGGTGACCGACCATGATCTGCCGGCCGCGATGGGCTGGCTCGATGTGGTGCCGGTCGCCGGCGATACCGAGCTGATTCGTTCCACTGCCCTGTCGATTCTGGAACGTTGGCGCAAGGCCGCGCGCAAGCGGCTTCCCGAACTGCTTGATTCCGCCAAATCACGCTTGGATGAGTTCGGGCGCATGGAATATCTCAACCAGCCGGACATCAAGGAGGCGCGTGGCGGCCTGCGCGATGCGGTGCTGGTATCCGCGCTGGCGGCCTCCTGGCTGGCGGATCGCCCGCACGGGCGTTACGACGATGCGGTCGAACGGCTGCTCGACGTACGCGACTGCATCCACCTGGTCGCCGGCAAGGACGCGAACAGGCTGCTCTCGCCCTACCAGGCCAAGGTCGCCGCGATGCTGGGTCTTGCCGACCCGACGCTGCCCGAGGGGGAGCGCGAGGCGAAATCCATCGACGATCTGCAGACCCTGCTGGCCAGGCTCGGCCGCCAGATCGCGTTCTCGCTCGATTCCACCGCGTCGCGCGCCGGGCATTCGCTCACGCATGAGAAGCCCCGGTTCGCGTTCTTCCAATTGGCGCGCACCAAGGCGCACGGCAAGCGCGAGGCGCCGAAGTTCGAGCTGCTTGCCCCCGGCATCGCCAAGCACGAGGGCGAAGTGGTGCTCGCCCCCGGCGTCGACCCGGCGGCCGATGCCGCGCTGGCGCTGCGCGTGGGCGTGGCGGCCGCCGAGTCGGGGCTGCCCATCGCGCCGGGCACGCTGAACAATCTTCGGCGCTGCCCGATTCGCGACAGCGTGTGGGACGACGAGTCGCGCGAGCTGTTCGTGCGGCTGCTGGAATGTTCCGCATCGTTGCTGTCCGTGTGGGAGGAGCTTGATTTCGTTGATATTCCGGGGCGTTGGATTCCCGAATGGCTGGGCGTGCGCAACCGGCCGAGCGCTTCCGCCGCACACCGCTACACCATCGACCGGCATATGGTCGAGGTGGTCACCCGGCTCGGCCGCATGTCGCCCAGCGGCACGCCGTACGACGACGCGCACTATCACGCGCTGCTGCTGGCCGGCATACTGCACGACATCGGCAAACGCCCGGGGGTGCGCGACCATGCCGCCGAAGGCGCCCGCCATGCCTGCGCGATCCTCAAACGCATGGGTTACGACGCGAACACGGTCCGGTGGGTGACGGTGCTGGTGCGCGAGCATCTGACCCTGTCCGATTTCGCGACCGGCAAGAATCCCAACGACCCGGCTGTGGGCGACGACTTGGCCGCCTGCGTCGACCGGGACCCGGTGCTGCTGGATATGCTGTTCGACCTCACACGTGCCGACGGCTCGTCCCTGGGTGCCACGGCGGGCGAAACGATAAGCAAACAGTACGGATGGAGCAGGTGGCGCGAGACCTTGGTGCGTACCATGTACACCGCCGCGCGCTACCACATGTGACGAATCGCCGCGAACGGTTGGAAAATGGCGGGTTTGGTGCAATCGTCGAACGATTTACCATGGAATCGGCTTTTACGCAACCCGCTTGCCGGTGGTGGAAAAGTTATCCTCATGTTATGCACCGAGTTATCCCCACAATGTGGATAACCATATACGATATCCACATAGTTATCCCCGAAATGTGGATAACTAATTTTTCTATCCACATTGCCATCCCGCGCGTGTTGCGCACCCGTCAACGACTGTTCGCCCGTCGTTCACGTTCGCACAGCACCGATGTTCATTTCGCCGGGTGATCCACTCGGTGAATCATCCGGCATGCCGCCAAATGAATCGCCCGGCGAATCACACCGGCCGCACGGCCACCTCCATGGCCCGGCGAAACCACCTTCCCGCGCCTCTCCTATACTGGGGAACCATGGCTCAGGAACCTTGGGAAGACGATATTCAGGAAGGCGCGTCCACCGGCTATGTGCCCGGCAGGACGGGAACGCCGGTGCGCGATCCGCTGTTCGACCGCGTGCCCCCGCACGACGACGATGCGGAGATGGCGGTGCTCGGCGGCATGCTGATGAGCAAGGACGCCATCGGCGAGGTCAGTCAGATGATCGACGTCACCGACTTCTACCAGCCCAAGCATCAGACCATCTACGAGTCCATCATCAACCTGTTCTCCGCGTCGCAGCCGGTGGACGCGGTGCTCGTCGCCAACGAGCTGATGAAGCACGGCGACCTCGACAAGGTGGGCGGCGTCGACTACCTGCATTCGCTCGTCGCATCCGTGCCCACCGCGGCCAACGCCACCTACTACGCCGACATCGTCCATCAGCGCGCCATTCTGCGCAACGTGATCGCGGCCGGCACCAAGATCGCGCAGCTCGGCTACTCCGCCGAAGGCTCGCAGGCCGAGGACGTGGTCAACCTCGCGCAGTCCGAGGTCTACGAGATGTCCGTGGGCAAGGTGCGCCAGGACTACACCGCCATCGGTCCGGTGGTGCACGACGCGCTCGACCAGATCGACCAGTTGCAGCAGGGCCTGGTCCAGAAAGGCGTGCCGACCGGCTTCCGTGACATCGACGATCTGACCCAGGGCCTGCAGCCCGGCCAGATGGTCGTCGTGGCAGGCCGACCGGCCATGGGCAAGTCCACGCTCGGCATCGATTTCGCCCGTTCCGCCGCGCTGCACCACCACCTGACCACCATCGTGTTCAGTTTGGAAATGAGCAAGGTGGAGCTCGCGCAGCGCATCATCTCCGCCGAAACGGACATCCCGCTGGGTGCGTTGCGCCGCGCCGACGAGATCACCCCCGACCGGTGGGCCACGCTCAACAACTTCTGGTCCAAGCTCGACGACGCACCGCTGTTCATCGACGATTCGCCGAACATGAGCCTGATGGAGATCCGCGCGAAATGCCGTAGGCTCAAGCAGACCAACGATCTCAAGCTCGTCGTCATCGACTACCTGCAGCTCATGACCTCGGGCAAGCAGGTGGAAAGCCGCCAGCAGGAGGTCTCCGACTTCTCGCGTGCGCTGAAGCTGCTCGCCAAGGAGCTCGAAGTGCCCGTGGTGGCGCTGAGCCAGCTGAACCGTGGCCCGGAAATGCGCAACGACAAGAAACCGCAGCTGTCCGATCTGCGTGAATCCGGCTCGATCGAACAGGACGCCGACGTGGTGTTCCTGGTGCACAGGCCCGACTTCTACGACAAGGAGGACCGCCCGGGCGAGGCCGACATCATCATGGCCAAGCACCGTAACGGCCCGACCGAAACCTTCCACCTGGCGTTCCTTGGCGCCACATCGAAGTTCAAGGACATGCCGCAGGACTACGCGCAGGGAGTGTGATCCGATTGTTCGCAACAGTAGCCATAGGACGATGCGTGCGCCGTCTCGCACGCCTGACCCACCACGGCGGCAGTGCCCTGCCGGGCAAGGTGGTCGAACGCATCGACCCCGGTTTCCTCGCCCGCACCCTAAGCCAGCTGCCGTACGGCGTGGTGCTGGTCTCCGGCACGAACGGCAAGACCACCACCACGCGCATGGTCGCCTCCATGCTCAGCGACCTGGGATTGCGCGTCTTCACCAACCCCACCGGATCGAACTTCACACGCGGCGTGGTATCCGCGCTACTCACCGAAGTCAGCCTCACCGGCAAACTCGACGCCGACATCGCCGTGCTCGAACTCGACGAGGCCTACGCGGTCCATTTCGTCAAGCAGGTGCGCCCCAAGTACAGCCTGCTGCTCAACGTGATGCGCGATCAGCTCGACCGGTTCGGCGAAATCGACAACACCGCACGCCTCCTCGGGCACGTGGCCGAAGCGACCACTGGAACCGTGGTGCTCAACCGCGAGGATCCACGCATCGCCGCGCTCGCCGGCAAGGTGCCGCACGACACGGCCGTCAGGTATTTCGGTTTGGCGAAGGCGCTGAAGCACTATTTCCCGACCGATGACGAGATGAACGCCGAACTCACCGGCGCGGCCAAACCCGCCGCGGGCGCGGAACAGACGCAGGCCGGGGGAGCGGCCGCAGGCGAGCACTGCGCCGACGTGACCCTGGTGGAGGTGCGCGACCATGCCGCCACCTTCCTGATGGACGGGCGCAACCACGATACCGACGTCAAGCTCGAAGGCGTCTACAACCTGTACAACGCGGCGGCCGCACTTGCCCTGGTGCGTGCCGTGGCGGCCGACGTGCCGCAGACGGCGATGCGCAGCGACGCCGATTCGCTCATCAAGGCGGTGTCCCAAGTGACGCCGGCCTTCGGGCGCGGCGAGGTGATCGAGGTCAACGGTTCGCCGGTGGAACTGCTGTTGGTCAAGAACCCGATGGGCTTCCGTCTTTCGCTCGCCTCCTTCGCGCCGGAAGGTTGCGACACCATGATCGCCATCAACGACGAATACGCCGACGGGCGTGACATGAGCTGGCTGTGGGACGTGGACTTCACCTCGCTGCGTACGGCTGGCGTCGCCATGGTGTCGGGCGTACGCGCGTGGGATATGGCATTGCGGCTGGGCTACGAGGAGGTGCCGGTGGCCAAGGTCGATACCGACTTCGAACACGCCGTCACCGAATTCGTAACCGCTAATCCAGACAAACCGAAACACATGTATTGCACGTACACCGCCATGCTCAAGGCGCGTGCCGTGCTTGGGCATATCACCGAAGTCTCCGATGCGGGGGTGGGCAGATGAGCAAACAGATCGACATCGTATCCCTATACCCCAAGGATATGAACATCTACGGCGATACCGGCAACGTGCTCGCCATCACACGCCGCCTGCGCCTGTACGGGTACGATCCGCAGGTGCACCTGGTCAACCAGGGCGACCCGTGGCCTCAGCACGCCGACATGGTGCTTGGTGGCGGAGGCCAGGACACCGGCCAGAAAAAGATCATCACGGACCTGTTCGCCCGTGCCGATCTGCTGCGCTCGCTGGTGGAGCAGGGCGTGCCGATGCTCATGATCTGCGGCCTGTACCAGCTGTTCGGCGAGTATTTCGAAACCGTGGACGGCACGAGGCTCGACGGCATCGGCGCAATCGGCGCGTACACCGTGGGCAGCGACGTGCGGCGCATCGGCAATCTGGTCGAACATTCCGAGGATTTCGGCGACATCATCGGCTACGAGAACCATTCCGGCCAGACCTTCCTGCGCGAAGGCGTGGAACCGCTGGGCAAGGTCGGCGAAGGCTTGGGCAATAACGGCGAGGACGGCACCGAAGGCGCGCGCGTGCGCAACGTGATCGGCACGTACATGCACGGCTCGCTATTGCCGAAGAACCCGGCGATCAGCGATTTCCTCATCCGCACCGCCGTGGAACGCCGATATGGTTCCTTCGACCTGTCGGAACAGTCGGAGGAAGGGCGCGCCGAACTTGCGCGACTCGACGAATACTGTGCGAAAGCCCGCGAAGTCGCCGCATCAAGGCCGCGCTGACCCTGACATCTCCTGGCGTTTGTTCAGGGCTTCCGCGCGGCGCGTGCGGTAGTCTAGGGAATAGCGATGCGGCGTTTGGCCGCATCCACTCTGCGACAAGGAGGACATCATGGCTGATCTCAATCTGGGCGAAGGCCTGCGCAAGATCGTGCTGGCGGGCATCGGAGCCCTGGCCACCACATACGAGAAGAGCAGCGAAATCGTGGACGAACTCGTCAAGAAGGGCGAAATCACCGTCGAACAGGGCAAGGCGTTGAACACCGAGCTCAAGCGCAAGGTGAGCGAAGTCGTGGACGACGCGAAGGCCACCGCCGAGACGGCGACCAAGAACGAGGACGAGAAGTCCGAGTGATCGATCCCACCTCCCAGCCCACCGATTCCACGGTGGATCTTGAGCGAGCCGTGCAGCGGGAAGGCGTGACCTTCTCGCTGTTCGGTTTGCGCCGAGACAGCTTCTCCGAGCGTTACCATCTCACGCGGCGCGGCAAGGCGAAGCGGCTGAGGGAAATCGTCCGCATCGCCAAACAGTTCGACATCTTCCACGGCTTGACACCGGTCAAGATGCGGCTCATGTTCGAGGCGCTCGGCCCCACGTTCGTGAAAGTGGGGCAGATCCTGTCGATGCGTTCCGAAATGCTGCCGCAATCCTTCTGCGACGAGCTGTCCAAACTCCGCGCCGACGCCGATCCGATGCCGTACCAAACCGTGGTGGACACGCTCGCCAAGGAGTACGGCAGACCCATCGATGAGATCTTCTCCAGCATCGACTCCAAGCCGTTGGGCTCGGCGTCGCTGGCCCAGGTGCACCGCGCCACGCTCACGACCGGCGAGGACGTGGCCGTGAAGGTGCAACGCCCCGGCGTGAGAGAAACCATGGCGCAGGATGTGGCGATCATGCGCTCGCTGGCCAAGGTCGCCGCGAAACTGTTCCCCGACACGCAGATCATCGACTTCAAGGGAGTGGTCGAGGAACTGTGGGACACCTTCGAAGCCGAAACCGACTTCCTGGTCGAGGCGCGTAACCTCGCCGCCTTCAAGAAATTCTCGAAGGCCTACAAATACATGGATTGCCCGGCTCCATACGCGGAGCTGTGCACCGAACATGTGGTTGTGATGGATTACGTCGACGGCATTTCCGTCTCGCATCCCGGCCGTCTGCTCGACGCCGGATACGATCTCAAGGAGATCGGCACCAAGCTGGTCGACAATTACGCCACGCAGATTCTGGATGAGGGCTTCTTCCACGCGGATCCGCACCCCGGCAACATCATCGTGCGCGGCGGGCAGATCGTGCTCATCGATCTGGGTATGACCGGGCGGCTGGATCAGCGCACCCGCACCGTGCTCAAGGACATGCTGTTCGCTGTCGCCCAGCAGGATTCGCCCGCCCTGGCCGACAGCCTGCTGCGGTTCGCCGTCGCCAGTCCGGATAGCGAGGATTACCCATCGCTGCTCGCCGATCTCGACATGGTCGTCCAGGAGTTCGGCACGGTCGATTTGTCCGAATTGGACATTGCGGCGTTCCTCACGTCGCTTACCCAGCTCGCGTCGCGCCACGGCATCGAGATTCCCAGCAGCATCACCACGGTCGGTCGCGCGTTGGTCACGTTGGAGGGGTTGCTCGACGAGTTCATTCCCAACGTCAATATGATCCAGATCATCTCCGCGCATATCGCCGCCTCGCAAACCCCCGAAACGATGGTGAAGAACGAGGCGAAATCATTGGCCATCGAAGGTCGGCAGGCGCTGCATGATGCGATGGCCGCGTTGACCGAGATGAAGCATGCCACGCGCATGCTCACCCGTGGCCAGTTGAGGGTGAATATGGAGCTCGTCGGCTCGGAGGAGCCGTTCCAGCAGCTGTCGGATATGGTGAACAGGCTGACGATGGCGTTGATCGTGGTCGGATTGTTCATCGGATCGTCCATCGTGTACTATGCGGGCATCAAACCGGTGGTGTTCGGCATTCCGATCGTCGGCTTCATGGGGTACATCGTGGCGTTCGCGCTGGGATGCTGGATCGTGCTCGACATTCTCATCAAGGGACGTAGGAAGAAGCATTGATGATGTCTCCCGCAGGTGTCGTGCGTCGGCGGTGCCCGCGATGTGCCCGACGTGCGATGGGCTGTGACGGGGGGGGATGGCGGCATGCCGTATAACGGGTTGATACGTAGGGCTTGCCGCGGTTTCGCCATGAGAACGATGGCATGATTCGGGGGTTTCGTTTCGTGTGCTATCCTGCTAGCTGATAAATCGGACAGTCTGTCAATTTTCTGCATGGGACAGGCTGTTTTTGTGTTCTTGGCGATAGCACGCTGCTGCGTGCCGAAAGGATAGTGATGTTTTCTCGGCGTCCGGTTCGGAACCGTCATCATGCATACGGAGCTGGCGCACAGGGACATGCGGGCGGACGGCTGCTCGCGGTTATCGTCGCAGTGGCGACGGTGGCAGGTTCCCTGACCATGCCGGCGTTCACCGCGGTGGCAGCGGCAAGCGAGACCGCCGACCCATATGAGCGTCACGTCGTTGCAAACGATATCAATCCATCGTCGGTGTCCACCGATTTGTTCGATTATTGGACAACCACGCGAGACGCCAACGACAATAAGGATCTCTCCGATCAGGAGAGCGCCGGCATCAACAATGGCCATCCGCTCAAATTCACCTACGATGGCATCGGCGATAACGACGGCAGCTACATCAATAAGTGGACCGGCGATCCGAGCTTCGGCAAAACCCAGTCGCAGAAAAAATACAAGTACAACAACGGCGGCCCATGGAGCGATTTCTGGAAGGAATATTGGAAGTCCGACTATCCCGATTGGACCAAGTCGCTCGGCATCGTCAACCGGACGCTCACCGACGGTTACCCGACGCTCGCCCCCAATAACAAGTGGGGCAGATGGCGCACAGGTGGTGCACCGACCACCAAGGGCGACGAGTCCCTGGCCTATCTGTTCAACCCGAGGAACAGGGAGTCCGCCGACTACAAGCAGGCGTACCAGAACGTCGGCGGTCTGCTGCAGTTGGAGGACGGCTACTATGTCTATGACTCCCAGAAGAACTTCGCCTCATTCGACGCCGCGACCAATCGCTTCAAACTGTACGACACTCCGGCGGTGACGACGCCGAACGGCGGCAAGGACCAGCAGAGCGGCCAGTTCTTCCCGTTCAACACCGCCGAACAGGTGTTCAGAGTCAATAGCACCAATGGCGCGTTGAGCTCAAAAGTGAATTCGAGATCCGAATTCGACGGCAAAAGCCTCAACCACTATTTCGGCCTGCACTCGCAGGCGTATTTCATCCAGCCGACCGGCGGCACGGTGAACGGCGATCCGATGACCTTCGATTTCTCCGGCGACGATGACGTGTGGGTGTTCATCGACGGCGTGCTTGTAGGCGATGTCAGCGGCCTGCACGACCGTCTGAAACTGAGCATCGACTTCCAATCCGGCAAGGTCACGGTGTCGAACGGCGCCAACTACCCGGCTTGGGTCCTCAACAAGCACAAGGATTATGTGTACGACTCGACCACCACGACCATCAAACAGGCCTTCGCCGATGCCTACGGCGAGGATTCCGAAGCGTTCCGCAAGCTGAACTTCTCCGGCGACACCTTCGCCGACGGCAGTTCGCACACCCTGGACTTCTTCTACCTGGAGCGCGGCGGCGGCAATTCGAACCTCAAGCTCAAGTTCAACCTCGCCACCGTCCCCGACAACAATCTGGTGAAGGTCGATCAGCAGGGCAACCGTGTGGCGGGAGCCAAATTCAGGCTGTACGCCGCCCGAGAGGACTACAGTTACACCGACAGCGACCTGCTGAGCGAAGGCGTGACCGACGAGAACGGTTCATACGTGTTCAGGGATCTTGACACGGATACGCCGCTCAACTTCTCCTCGCTCGCACGCGACGGCGACGGCATCACGCATTACGTGCTCAAGGAGGTGGACACTCCGGCCGGCTACCGCGTCTCACGCGACGTGAAACTACGCTACCAGGAGGGCGCCACGGGCAACGGCCTGCTGCTGTGCAACGAGGAACAAGGCAAATGGGACAGCGGTGCATGGTCGGTGCCACGTGAAACCCTGACGGTGAACGAGGGAACCAAGGTATACCCGGCATCCGGTTCGAAAGCCGACGTTCCCATCGACCTCGATCAGGACGGTGGACATGCCTTCGCGGTCATTCTGCAGCGCGACAAGAAGAATGGCGGCAGCATCGCGTCCGATCCGTGGTATGCGGTATCCGGTAACGCGCTGCAAGGCTGGGAACTATCCAAGAATCAGGTGGGAAACCTCGATTCGCTGGCCGATCTCGCCAAATCGGATGCGGCCGGTACCACCAGTTACTTCCATTTCTTCACCAAGGATTCGGAAGGCAAATACTCCGTTTCGGTCAACAACCTGCCCGGCAACATCTTCACGTACTACAACATGATGCAACCGGACGAACGGTACAATGCGCTGTACACCGTGGCCGTGTACTACACGACTGCGGAGAACACGGAAGACATCAACGGTGACAATACGGTGCGACTGTCGTCGGTGGAAGGCACGAAATACGGCGACCAGTTCATCCGCCAGCATGGCGTGCAGATCGCCGTCACCGACGTGCGCAACGCGCCGATCGTGCAGAAGGTCGACGAGGACGGCAACCCCGTCGAAGGCGCGACCTTCGGCATCTACGCGGAAAACCAGACGGATACGGCCGAAGACGGCACGGTGACGCTCAAATCGGATGCGGAACCCATACAGACCTGCGTGACGAAAGACACGGACTATCCGTACCCCATGGACGGTTCATGCATGTTCGGCATGAAAGCCAGCGGTGTGAACTTCGGCAACGGCACGTACTACATCAAGGAGATGGCGGCGCCGGCCGGTTACGAAATCAACGGCACCCTGGCCAAAGTGCTCATCACCGACGACGGCATCTACGCCGACGCCGGCACGGAGAACGACGGCATATCCACGGTGACGCACGTCGGCACGTTGAACCAGTCGCTGTATCAGTTCGCCTCGAACCGTGACGTCAACCGCACGCTGTCCGACCTCATCGTGACACAGAAACGCTGCGAAACCGAGCAGTGTGTGACCGACCGCAAGTGGGAGACCACCAGCAAATCCGTCAAGGTCACCTGGAAGCTCAAACAGGATAAGGAAGGCAAGAGCGTCGGCGGCTACTGGTTGGCCGACGAAAGCAATATGACCGATAATGGCTTCGCCAACACCACCGGTTGGACGGGGCTCGGCGTGAAGCAGAACCTTGATGACGATCTGGGCGGTATGGGCGTGAAATTCTCGCTCAAGGATTCCGACCTGGCGCACCTGTTCACCGGCGCGACCATCGTGCGCGTGACCGACAAGCGCAAGCCCAGCCTCACAATCACCAAGAAGGCGAGTGTCGCGGAAGGCTACGTGGGGCCGACGAAAACCGTGGACGGCAAAACCGTGTCCGCGCTCGACGATCAGCGGTTCCCCTTCAAGGTCGTGCTGAAAGGTGCCGATGAGAACGCCCTGAAACAGGACGGCACAACCTTCTACTATCATGGTTCCGTCACCGGCGGCGGGAAGAACGGTACGGCGAGAAGCGTGGTCATGAAGCTCGACGGCGTCGCGGCCAGTGGCACCGGCGCACAGGGCGAACTCAAGCTATGCACCGCCAAGGTCACCGACGAATCCAATGCGACCGACGAGGAACGTTGCGCGAGCACCGAGACCATCACGTTGCGGAACAACGAGACGCTGAACATCGCCAACATCACGGACGGCGTTTCCTATGCGGTCAGCGAGCCGACCGACGCCACCGATGCGCCCATGCCCGAAGGGTTCAAACAAATCGGCGCGACCGGCACGACCGGTACCATCACACGCGCCAGCGGCACCGGGAAAGCGGTGTTCACCAACCAGTACGGCGGCATGACGGTCGACCTGCAGGCCGGTGATTTCATCACCGTGCGCAAAACCGTGCAAGGCACCGCATGGAACAACGATTTCGCGTTCCGCTTCCACTTGGAAAGCGACAACGACGCGCCCATGCCCGATTGCGGCGCCATCACCGACACCGCCGTGTGCTCGACCGGCACGGACAGCGCGACCGGCGACGCCGTCATGGACAAGGTGCTGAACTCGACCACTGGGCAGAGCGTAACGGGTGCGGATGCCGCAAACAGCCGTGACATGACCTTCGGCGCAATCACCTACAGCAAGCCGGGAACCTACACTTACAGGCTCACCGAATACACGCCGACCGCTGCGGATACGAGCCTGTACCGGCAGTATTTCAGCTATTCCAATGCGGTCTACGAGGTCGCCGTGACCGTCGCGGTGCAAGACGGCAAGCTCGTGGTCACCGGGGTCACCGTCAAACAGACGCGCAATGACGCCGGTTTCGCCACGAACGGCACCGCCGTGGACGCGAAAGGCAATCCGGCGGAATTCACGAACACGTATAGCGCCGACCCGCGGTACGTGAGTTTCAAAACGCATAAAACCTATACGGAGAACGGCTACGCGTACCAGGCGGGCATGTTCGCCTCCACACTCAAGCCCGTGGCAAGCGCGACCACGGCCAATGTGACACTGGGCGATACGGTGAAGATGGCGGATGTGCTCGGTTCGGCAGGTAGTGTGGCGTGCGGTTCGGATGCCGCCTCTACGTCCTGCGCGCCGATGCCCCAGCAGGCCAGCGGCGCGGTGCTGGCTTCGGTGGACGCTGCATTCGACGCGAACTACACAGGCACGTTCCCGAATATCGCCTTCGAGGCGGGGGACGCGAACAAGACGTATTTCTATGCGATTTCCGAGAAGCAGCATACGGCCACCGGCAGTTCCAGCCAGAAGGATGGCGAGGATCCGGTGAAGTACGATTCCACCATGTATGTGGCGGCGGTGACGGTCAGCACGCGAACCGACGCGGATGCCACGGTGGGCAAGACGGTGGTGGATGCCGATGTGACGTATTACAAGGCCGATTGCACCGACCCGTCCGGGCTGGCGACGGCGACCCTGACCAAGGTGACGGCTTCCGATAACGGTACGCCGTTGAATTTCACGAACTCGTATACGGCGAGCGCGGTAACGGCCACGCCGAAGGTGCGCAAGACGCTGACCGGCCACGACTGGTCCAAGTTCGCGTTCGACTTCACGCTATCGGCCGCTGATGAGACGACCAGCCAAGCCATTGCGAGCAGTGACGTGGATTGCACGGGTACTGCTGCGGGCTGCCTGGCAGACGGTAAGTCTATGAAGGTGACGGTCAAGGCCGGCGGTACCACCGGTTCGGCGGTTGGCACGTCGATTGAGAAGATGTTCAGCACGCTGCAGTTCAAACGAGCGGGAACGTATACGTTCGCCATCGCGGAAACCAAGGGTGATCTGAGCTACATCGATTACGATGCGCATCAGTCCACCGTCATCTTCACGGTCAGTGATCTGGATGCGAACGGCAAACATTGCGGCAAGCTGTCGGTCACCACGGTGTATGACAATGCGCAGGCGACCACGGCGGCCGATAGGAATGCGACCGGTGCGGCGGCGTTCACCAACGGCTATCGGGCACGCTTGGCGTACACCGGTTTCGACGTGGAGAAAATACTGTTGAACATGAATGCGGGCACCACGCGCAATCTTCGCGCCGGCGAGTTCACGTTCACCATCGAAGGCGCCGATGAGGCGTCACAGCAGCGCATCTCGGGCGGCAGCCTCGTCAAGGACCGTGAATTCAGCAATGCCGCCACCACTGATGCAACGGCATCGCAAGGCGATGGTTCCGGCAAACAAGGTCAGGCGACCGATCTCATGACCGAAAAGCTCGCCGGCTCCATCGATACGGACGGCACCGAGCATGGTCTGGTGTTCAACCAGTCCGATGCCGGCAAAACGTACCGATTCATCATCAGGGAGAAGCCGCAGCACACCATCGACGGCTCGACGAATACGACGCTCGACGATGTGGATGGCAATCCCATCGCCAGCGGCAATAATAAGGGCGATGTGCGCATCGACAACGTCTGGTTCAAACAGACGCAGTACATGGCCGAAGTCACCGTGCACGACAACGGCGACGGCACCATGTACACCGTGACGAAGGCGTTGAAGAAGGACGGCGACGACGCGGTTTTCCGCGAGTACACCGGCGGCAGCCCGACCGCGACCGCGGGCGTCGTCAACGGCGAAACGAAAACAGACAGGCTGACAGGCTGGATATTCTCCTTCGCCAATACCTACGAAGTGCTGTCCCCGGCCACCATCGAGGCCTCATCGCCGCTGTACAAGCAGCTCGTCGGCCGGCAATGGGAGGCCGACACGGCGTTCACGTTCACGGCCAGGAAGTGCAATTACAGTACGGACACTTCCGCGAACACGTTGAACTTCACCATCGACGGTGGCACGATCGGATGCACCACCAACAGCGTAACGCTCGCGCAGCTGCCCGACCCGACCTCAGGGTACGAGGTTTCGGTGAGCGGCGGGCCGACGCTGATAGACGGCACATACGGCAAGGTGACGTTCGGATCGTTCACTTTCTCGAAAACCGGCACCTACGTGTACGAGGTGCGTGAGAAGGCCGGCGACATCGCGGACATCATCTACGATTCGCGCGTGCGGTACGTGCGATTCGTGGTGACCGAAGACCAGGAGAAGGGCGTGCTATCGGTGCGTGCCAGCACGCCGGGGTATAAGACCTTCGACGGCGCGGCGTTCGTCAACAGGGTGGCCGTGCAGGAGCTGCCGTTCACCGGCGGAACGACCATGCGCGGCATACTGCTGGGCGGATTGGCGTTGGCGGCGGTGTCGCTCATCTCCTACGGTGCGTACCGGCATTACGCCGAGTCCGCGCGGCGACGCGGGTATGAGGTGGGCAGAAGCCGAAAGTAGAGGCGGGTTGCCCGGTTCGGCTTGCGGCGATTCGGCTTGCCCTCCTCGGCTTGCGGAAACAAAACGGCGGTTCCCTCCATGTGGAGGGAACCGCCGTTTGACGTGTAATGCGCCGAACCATGAAAGCGCCTGTCGGCGCAAAGGCCGCTCGCAGCGGCAAAAAATGGAGCCCGGGGCTTAAGCACGGCCCGGCGCAGATAACAGTATACGCACTATTCGAGTTTGCCACACCGCCACAGCGCGGCGCCGTGCTGGAAATCCTTCGCCGTCACGCTCAGATTGCCCGCGGTGTGTAGCAGACGGGCCGCTTTCGTGCGAATCTGCTTCTCCGATTCCGGGTGCATCTGCGCGGCCTTGGCCGTCATGTACTTTGATTCGATGCGCAAGCCGAGCACCACCACGTCGACGAATGCGGCTGCGCGATCCAATGCCATGGCGAAATCGCCGGTGAACGCGCCGGACAGAATCGAATCCGCGGTGCGTGCGATGTCATCCTCGGTGGGTGCCTGATCCACGCCGGCGATGGCGGAGGCGCTGGTCGCCACAGGTTCGCCCACGCGCCACAGGCGTGCTATGGCCTCACGATGCGTGCGCATCCAGGTGCGCAGCAGATACAAGCGCCATAGCACACCGGGCAGCGAATCGGGTTCCGACTTGCTCCACAATTCGGCGATCTCGTCCACGCCCACGGTCTCCACCAACGTCAGCACGCGGTGCACCACTTCGGGGTCTTCGCTGTGCCGTACACGGTCGAGCAGTGCCGCTGCGGAAAGATGACTGATTTCGCTGATGTCCTGCGGGTCCATGCCTCCCGCGATGTTCTCGGCCACGGCGGGGCTCAGCTGGCCTGGGCGTGACGGGCGTGAGGCACCGAGACGCGGGGGTGCGAATCCGGTGCCCGATGTGCGCAGGGACGCGAATCCCGGGCCGTTCACGGTGTATCGTGCGGCGCGTGACGCGGCAGCGGCTGCGGAGGAGTTCGACGAACCGGGGTCCTGTGGCCTAGTAGACAAGCGGTACCACCTTTTGCAGATCGATGATGGTCAGTGTTCCGTCGGCCTTCGGAATGGCGAATACTGCGATTGCCGTGCCGGTGGCCATATAGGGTGTTTTGGCGATGAGCTGCTTGGCGAGCGACTTCGTGGCGCAGATGCCGCGCATGTGCTCGAACATGCCGCCGATCACCGGCCTGTGCATGCAGATCGCGGTCGGGGTTCCGGAGCGGACGGCGTGCAGCATCTCAGTGTAGAAGCATTCCCAGGACTTGTGCGGGTCCTGGGCGAACGCGTCCTCGGTGAGCTGCGGCAGGCGGATGATGTTCTGATGCGTCTGCCACGAGAACATGTCCAGCGTTTCCAGGCAGCGCGTCCAGGGGGAGGAGACAAGGCGCGTGGGGTTGAAGCAGGCCAGCTCGTAGCTCAACGCGAACGCGCAGGCGGCGCCGCGCGGAGTGATCGGACGGTGTCCTTCCTCGCCCTTCCAAGCCTTGCGCGACTCGGCCTTGCCGTGGCGGACCACCAGGAACGGGACGGCTTGCTCGGCGCCTTCGTTGATGCGATCCATGAAGACAGCCAGCAGGTCCTTGTCGGTGGAATGGGTGAGTTTCTTGCGTGCTTCGGCGGGAGTGAGCCAGATCACCGAATTGATCTCGCCCACATCGGCGCGGTGCACCGGGCCGAATGCCGGGGCGCGGTTGAGATCGTCCTGAACGCTGATCGGCGTGGCCATCCAGAACTTCACATGCTTGAGCACGGACGCGGTGCCCTTGGCCTTGCGGTTCTTCTTCCCCTCGTCGCTCAGCGGGTATTCCACGTCGTCCAGGTAGGGGCCGAGCGTGACCGGCAGGCCGGTCTCCTCGCCGATCTCGCGCACTGCGGCGTGGCGATGCGACTCGTTGGCGTCGAGCTTGCCCTTCGGCCAGCTCCAATCGTCGTATTTGGGCCGGTGCACCAGGCATACCTCGATATCGTCCGGTTCGCCGTTCCTGCCTTTGCGCCTGCGGTATACGATGCCGCCTGCGGCTTCAACAATTCGTCTCACGATCCTGTCCTCAATCCTGCCTTCAATCACGTTCGGGAACGATCCTACGCCGATGGTGGGGGATATGCCTGATGGCAAGGGAAGAGCCCGGTTTCCCGGGCTCTTCCCAACGTAGGTCATCGTCTTGCGGCTATCCCGACGGTGACCGGTCAGTTATGGGTGGCCGGACGGCGCAGATGCTGCTTGATGAGGTATTCCTGGCTGTCGATCAGCGGCCTGCCTTCCTCATCCTTGGAATGATGCACGTACGTGCCATCGGCCTGCATGTGCCAGCTGATCGTCGAATCGGCCATCTGCATGTCGATGTACTTGATGAGTTCGTTGATCTGTTCCGGCGCGGTGATGCGGACCAGCGCCTCGACACGGCGGTCGAGGTTGCGGTGCATCAGATCGGCGGAACCGATCCACACTTCGGGGCCGGACAGCGGGCCTTCGCCGATCTGCGGGCCGTCGGCGTTGCAGAACGCGTAGATGCGGCTGTGCTCCAGGAAACGGCCGAGAATCGAACGGACGCGGATGTTGTCGCTCAACCCGGGAACCTCGGGCTTGAGCGAGCAGATGCCACGTTCGACGATATCGATCTTCACGCCGGCCTGGCTTGCGCGGTACAGCGCGTCGATGGTCTTTTCGTCCACCACCGAGTTGACCTTGATCTTGATCCATGCTTCCTTGCCGGCACGTGCGGCTTCCTCCTCGCGGCGGATGCGCTGAATCAGGCCGGTACGGATGGTGCGCGGCGCGACGAGCAGACGATGGAAGCTCGACTTCGGCGCGTACCCGCTCAGCTGGTTGAACAGTCGGGTCATGTCCTGACCGACCACCGGATCGCAGGTCAGCAGGCCAAGATCGGTGTACAGACGTGCGGTCTTCGGATTGTAGTTGCCGGTTCCCACATGGCAGTAGCGGCGCAGGCCGTCCTGCTCCTGGCGAACCACTTCGATCAGCTTGCAGTGCGTCTTCAGACCGACGATGCCGTACACCACATGCACGCCCGCGCGTTCGAGCTTGCGGGCCCAGTTGATGTTGGCGTCCTCGTCGAAACGTGCCTTGATCTCGACCAGCGCCAGCACCTGCTTGCCTGCGTGCGCCGCATCGATCAGGGCGTCGATGATCGGCGAGTTGGAGCTGGTACGGTACAGCGTCTGCTTGATGGCCAGCACCTTCGGGTCGGCGGCGGCCTGCGAAAGGAACGCCTGCACGGAGGTGGAGAAGGAGTCGTACGGGTGGTGCAGCAGGATGTCGCGCTCGCGGATGGCGGCGAAGATGTCCTGCGCGCGGCTGGATTCGACTTCGGCGATCTGACGGTTCGTGGTCGGAATGAACGGTCGGTTCTTCAGATCCGGGCGGTCGATGCCGCCGAGCTCGAACAGCACGGTCATATCCAGCGGGGCGGGAAGACGGTAGACCTCGTCGACGCTGACGCGCAGCTGGTCGGCGAGCAGCTGCGACAGGAACGGGCTGGTCTCGTCGGAGATCTCCAGGCGGATCGGCGGTCCGAAGCGGCGACGCAGCAGCTCCTTCTCCATGGCGTTGAGCAGGTTCTCGGCATCATCTTCCTCAACGTCGATGTCTTCGTTTCGGGTGACGCGGAAGGAACGTGCCTCCTTGATGATCATGCCCGGGAACAGCGATTCAAGGTGCGCGATGATGAGGTTCTCCATGGTGATGAAGCCATAACGCTCCTCCTTGGATTCCTCATCGGTCATGTCGTCCACCGGAACCAGGCGGTTGAGGTTGTCCGGGATCTTCACGCGGGCGAAGTGGGACTTGCCGCTGGTCGGGTTCTCCACCAATACGGCGAGGTTCAACGAACCACCGGAAATGTAGGGGAACGGGTGGGCCGGATCCACCGCGAGCGGGGTGAGCACGGGGAACACCTGCTGGCGGTAGTAGCGGGAGAGACGTTCCTGCTCTTCGGTGGTGAGCTTGTCCCAGCTCAGCAGCACCACGTGCTCCTTGGCCAGCGCGGGCAGGATGTGGTCGATCACGTAATGCGCGTGTTCGTCCTGCAGGGCGTGCGCCTGATCGCTGATGGCGCGCAGCTGCTGGCGGGGGCTCAGTCCGGAGGCGGAGGGGACCGCGATGCCGGAATCGATGCGGCGCTTCAGGCCGGCCACGCGGACCATGAAGAACTCGTCGAGGTTGTTGGCGAAGATCGCTGCGAAATTGGTGCGTTCCAGCAGCGGCTGATCCTCGTCCTCGGCAAGCTCAAGGACACGCTTGTTGAACTTCAGCCAGCTCAGCTCGCGGTCGAAGAAGCGGTCGGGAGGCAACGGCGCCTCGCCTTCCAGCGTCTCTCGTCTGTCGTTCTTATTCGTCTCGGCGATGTGTTCTGCAATCTGACTACGCAGAATCGCCTTTGAGGGTGCGTCAAAAATCTGTGCCATAGGTTTCATCGTAGGCTTTTCAAGGCCTTTACGTCCAGTCGGATTCCAGAAAATTCAAAAGGGGTTTACATTCCCGATAACCAATTGATAACTATTTCAATAACTATGTCGTGCCGGTTTCGTCGATCGGCGGTTTGCCACCGTATGCCGGCTTCGGTTTCTCCTTTCCTGAGCGGTTGCGACTGAGGGCGGAAATCGGTCGGTGTGGCGTGCGAGTACGTGCCTTTGACGGGGTTCTCGGCTGTGCCGGGAGATTGCCCGAACGGGCGGAACGAGTGTTCCTTGCTGTTTGCGCGCGATTTCGTAATCCACCGGGCAATATGCCTTGCGATCCACCGGTTCGATATCCGGTCGGAGGCATGTTCCTCAGCCGGCTGCTGGGGGATTTGTTTGCCATGCTGCCGACCGTGCCATTCATGCGGCGAACGAGGCGATGGCGGGAACGATGCCGATGAGGATGAATGCCGGCAGGAAGCACAGTCCGGTGGGGCTGAGCAGCTGGATGGACAGGCGTGCGGCGGCCTGCTCGATGGCGCTGCGCTGGGCGTTGTCGTGCTCCGCGATGGCGAGACGAAGCTGCGCCATGGGGGACGCGCCATGAACCCATGATTCCTCCAGGCAGTTCGCAACCAGCGTGACCTGCCGTCGCAACTCGATATCCTCCGCATCGTGATGCCTAGGTGCCTGCGCATGTGCGGTGATGCCGGTGGTCGTTCTGGCGCGTGTGCCGTTGCGTTGCCTGGGTGCCCCGGTGGGTGCCTGCATGTCGGTCGCGTAATCGCGCCTGTCAGCCATGCCAATCGGCGCATCACGGGCACGTCTCGGTATTGCTTGCGTGCGTATTGGAGCATCCGCCTGTTGCGTTGCGGCCCCGTAGGCACCGATCCATGCCTCGCGCCAAGTCACCTGGCTGAGCAATGCTTCCCCGGCATGGCGCAGTGCAGCCGCAAGCCTGCCGTCCAGGGACTCGCCCACGGCACGTAACGCCATAGGTATGGGTGCACCCTGCGAGATCGCGGCCCCCAGCATCTCCAGCGTCAGCGGTACCTGTGCGCCGCCATGGTGCCCTGTGGTGAACCGTGCGAACAGATGGCGTATCCACAGCAGACCGAGACCGTACCAGCAGATTCCGCCGATCAGGCAGACCATCCCGGTAGGGGAACCAAGCAGGAACGCAACCGGTTTCGCTCCCATAAGTTCGCCAAGCAACACCGTGGCAAGGGGGAGCGCGCTGAGCAGACGAATGGTCGCCTTCGGCGCGGCGAACGCCTCCCTGCGCAGATCACGCGCCTTGCGCTCGCGCCTGTACGAATCGGACACCGACTGCAGGCACCGCGACACCTCGCAGCCAAGACGTTCGCTCAATGCGCATGCGGAGGCGAGCTGCCCGGCAGTGCGAGCAATATCGTGCTCGGTATCGTCCTTGGAAGCATGGCGACGCAGCATCTCCGCCGCACGTTCCGCGGTGATGCGCGGCGTTGCGAACCGTGCGCCAAGCTGCTCCTGAAAGGCATCCACCGCACTGCCGCCGCTCGCCGTCCGCGCGATGATGGCGGCTAAGGCCGATCCGATGCCTGAAGCGGTATCCGACGGCATTCCACATGCTTCAGGTAGGCCGATTCCATGCGATCCGATTTCAGACGATCCGAGTGACCCGGCCTGTAACCACAGTGCTCGCCGTCGTTCCGCAGCTGAGCGAATCCATGGTATGGCGAGGCTCGTGGCAAGCATCGCCACGGTGATGATGATGGGGACGGTATGCACGATTCCTCCAATGCCGTTTTGCTCCGTTCGTTCCTTGTTGTGCGCTTCTGAATTCCGACTAACTTCCGCCTGGATTCCGGCTGTTGATTGCCTTACATTCCTCGGCCGGTTCCTGTTTTTGTTTCGGTATGACTTCCGTTGCGATTTTCCGCCGCGCGACGTTCCGCTACGCTGTTCCGCTACGACGTTCCGCTATGACGGTGGCTGCATCGGGAGCCATCTGCTGGCGAAGCGATCCCATTCCGCTGAGTACGAAGGCGGTCCGGTGCCGCTCCAAGTGGAGAGCGGAATGCCGGTGAGTTGGCTTCCACTCCCACTCAATACGCCCAATTGGGCGATACGTCTCCGCCCGCGATTGCGTTCAAGATGCATCACCACATCGAACGCGCCCTCGATAAGCGCGGTCAAGGCCTCCGGGCGCAGCCCCGCGAGCATGCCCAAGGCGATCAGACGTGACGGAACACGCGCCACGCCATCGGCGTGCAGCGTGGTCATGCCGCCCCGGTGCCCGGAATTGTAGGCGCGCAGCAGATCCGCGATCTCCTCGCCTCGGCATTCGCCCAATACCACTCTGTCCGGGCGCATACGCAATGTCGCCTTGACCAGTTCCGGCAGGTCCACGGCACCGGCTCCCTCCACATTCGCCTCGCGCGTGGCCAGCGCCACATGGTTCGGCGGTGCGATGCCGTTCAGTTCGCGCGTCTCCTCCACGGTGACGATGCGCTCGCCATGCCAGACTTCGTTCAGCAGGGCTTTCATTAATGTGGTTTTGCCGCTGCCCGTGCCTCCGGTGATGAGTATGGTCGCCCGTTGCGCCACCAGATTGCGCAGCACGGCAAGCCAAGGCGCGGGGAACATGCCTTGGCGGTGCAGGCCGTCGAGTGTGGGGCTTGACCGTGCCGGGAAACGGATGGAGATCGATGCGCCTTGGGGAACCAGCGGTGCGATGGCGGCATGCACGCGCACCCCGAGATCATCGCAGGCGTCGGCGATGGGGTGCGCATCATCGAGTCTGCGGCCGAGCTGCGAGCACAACTGCACGGCGTATTCCCGCACCGTCGCAGGCGAGCGCAATGCGATGCGCGGGTGGTATTCGATCATGCCCTGCCCGCGGTCGACCCAGATCCTCCCGTCGCAGGTGATCGCCACGTCGGTGATGCTCGGGTCGCCGTCGAGCTCTTCCAATGGACCGAGCCGTAATACCGCCATGGGAAACCTCCCTCGTGAGTATCAGTTGGGTGTGTGTTGCGTGCGGCTTCATCGCCGGGCGTCCAAAGGTTCCAGGATCCGGTCGGCCAGTGCCTGGACAGCAAGCCGGTTGCACCGGGGAACCGCGCCGATGCCGAGCCCGTCCAGAATGTCCCCACACAGGCGGGGAACATGTTGGATGGGGCCAAGAGCGTCGCCGCCAAGATAGGCTATGGCCTCGCTGGTGGCGATGGCCGATGAGGTCGACCGTTTCGGTGCACCGCGTGGTTCTGTCAACACTAGGATCGGCGTGGCATGCTCGTCACTGTCCTCTTGGAATTCCCGTTGCAGGCGTTGGAGCCGCGCAAGATGTTCCTTGGCCCGAGCCAGCCCCAGAACGGACAGTTCCACGGCGATGACGTGCTGCGCCAGCAGAAGCTCCGGCACGTATTCCCATACCGTTCCGTCGCCGACATCGGCCAATACCACCTGATTGGCTTCGCACAAGGCGTGCATGGCCGCCTGCATTTGCCACCATTCGGGCATCGGGCCGCGCCAGGAGGCGCAGGCAAGCACGCCGATATCCTCCCAATGCGGCAATTCGAGGTCAAGGGCCTTGCCGTCGATTGTTCCTAGCGGGGCGTCGATGTCCTGCAGGCTTAGGCCGGGCTCATGTTCGATGCCCAGCAGGATTCCCAGGCCGCCATGGGGAAGATCGGCGTCCAGCAGTGCGCATCCGACGTTCTGCATACTGAGCGTAAGCGCCACGAGCGCGGTGATCGTGCTCAGCCCGATGCCGCCGCTTGGAGAAGTGAACGACACCAGATTCGGGCATCCGTTTGCGATGAACGTGCCTGCACGGTGTACGGAGGGCATGACAGGGGAGCGCGAGGGGCGTGTGCCGGCGGTCGCTGCCCTGCCGGATCGGAATTCCGCCGGTGTCGCCTGCCCATACGGTGTGGTCGATAGTGATGTGATAGTCATGCCCCGATTGAATCCAGAAGTTTTGCCCGTGCGCAACGAAAAACGGGGTCTGTGGACGGAACTCCCCCTGGTTATCCACACCCCGGCGTGTTATCCACAGAACATGCTGTACGTTTCTGCGCCGAAATGTTCCTATATGCGCGTTCATGCGGTTGCGGTTGTCTGTATGCAGCTATGGGGAGAGGAGATCACGAAGTCTGGCGGGATGGTGCTTGGTGGCATGAGACAGCATGAAAAAAGGGAACCCGCCGAAGCGGGTTCCCTCCCAAGTCCAACTCAAGCAGAATCTCTACACAACATCATCGTTGCAACGGTAAGTCTTTCCAATGCCCGTCCAACGTACCAGTCCTTATGACCATTACTTCTTTGTGGGCTCTGCTCTGTTCTGTTGTCCTTGTACCTCACAATTTAGACGCGTCGGCAGGGCCGTGCAACCCGGCACGGGGCCATGTGCGCTTTCGTGCTCAAATGGTGCAAAGCGGCCGCAAAACAAAACGGTTTGGAATGGAATGTGCGTTTCCCTCGGCGCATATGTTGCCTTGTGTGCTGTTGAAGCATATCGACGGCGTGTCGATTCGGAGCAAGTGAACGCAAAGCAACATTCGACTTCCATGAACTTCGGTGGATAACACGCCGGGTGTGGATAACCAGGGGGAGTGTCGACCACAAGGACATTCCGGCCTTGCTTGGAGTGCGTCAAGCCGCGCACAGTGAGGTGACCGACCAAAGCAGGTCGGACGCCGAACCACACCCAAGGAGGAGCATCATGTACAAGGCAAACCTGCTGGCCACCGGTACACAACCGGTGGGGGCTGTCGATGAGGTTAGCCGCGCCTCGCGAATGCGCGATGGAATCTACGCAAAACTCTGCTTGATGGATGCCAAGGCGCGATTGCGCGCCATCGAACCGGAAGAAGGCGCCGCAACCGCCGAATATGCGGTCGTTCTGGTCGCCGCCACAGGATTCGCCGCATTGCTGGTCACGATTATGAAATCGGATACCGTGCGCAAAATGCTGCTGGACATCGTCAAACAGGCACTGAGCATGGGAGGCTGACGGCCATGACGTGCATGTCATATCGCGCTCGCCGGCCGCCAGACGAGCCGACGCGTCCGCTGTCGAAGACACTAAGGCGGAACCATGCCGAGTGCGGTTCCGTTACCGCGGAATTCGCCACGGTACTGCCTGCCGTGATGGTCGTGGCCTTGCTGCTGCTGTCGCTGACCCGCCTGGTCGCCGTGTCCATCAGCTGCCAGGATGCGGCTTCGGCTGCGGCAAGAGCGGCCATCTCCGCTGGTGGAGAGATGGACCCTGCCGCGGCGGCACAGGCTGTGGTCGGCAACGGTGTCACGGTACGGGTCGGCGCTGCGGGGCAACAGGTGAGCGTCGTCACCCGTTGCCCCGTGATTCCCGATCCGAACGGGCTGCTGCCTACGGTGGTCGAGGGGCGCGCAGTGGGGATCATGACATGAGCATGCATCGACTGTGGCGGTGCGTTCGTGGACGGTGGGCTCATGAATCGGCTCATGGGTTGAAACGGCAGTTCGCCCGTCTGCACCATGCGCAGGAAGGATCCGGGACCGTGGCAGGCATCGCCTTGATCATGGTGGCGGTAGTGCTTATCAGCACCGCCGCCGGCATGGGGCATGTCGTGATTCGTCATGCGCATGCCAGATCGGCCGCCGACCTGGCTTCGTTCACCGCGGCGCTGGCCTGGCACAGCGGGCAGGGGAGTCCCTGCGCGGTGGCGGAACAGGTGTCTTCGGCAAACGATGCGCGCGTGCTGTCATGCCGGACGGAAGGAACTCATAGGGGTGATGTGGAGGTACGTGTTGCCGTGCGTACAGGCGTCCCCATCATGCCCGAAGCCGTCGCTTCCGCACGTGCCGGACCTGTGGCATGCCATTGACCGGCATGATGCGGTGTGCGTATCGTAGGGCTATGAACGAGCGTAGGCGGCAGGCGGTTGTCGCAGTAGTCGGCAACCCCGCATCGAACAACGGCAAAGGCGCCAAGGCAACCAAACAAGTGCTGGATATGCTGGGCGCACGCGGGCAAGCGCATGGTTTTGCGGTGAGGGACCTCACCGGTGAAAGCCTTGACGAATCCGTCGCAAGCATACGTGCCGCGCGGGGAACCTACGATTACCTGGTCGTGGTCGGTGGCGATGGCATGGTCAGCCTGGGCGTCAATGCAGTTGCCGGCAGCGATATTCCGTTGGGCATCGTCGGCGTCGGCTCCGGCAATGATTTCGCCCGTGGCCTGGGGCTTCCGGTGAATCGCATCGAAACGGCGGTGGAGGGTATCGTCGGTGCCGTCGTATGCGATTCCCACATGGACATCGACATGGGCTATGCGTCATCGCCGGGCGCGGACTCGAGGCCGATCGAAGATGCGGACGGGCACGGTCGGGGGCGTTTCTTCGCTGGGATGCTGTCCTGCGGCATCGACGCGAGCATCAACGATCGCGCCAACCATTCGCAGTTGCCTGGCGGAACATTGCGCTATTTCGCCGCCGTCCTTACGGAACTGGCCCATATGAAACGGTACGGATACCACGTCTCGGCCACACTGGCCGACGGAACGGCCGAGGAATACGATATCGTCGCGCCGCTGCTTACGGTGGCCAATTCGCGGCATATCGGCGGAGGCATCGAGGTGTCGCCGTATTCCTCGTTCGACGACGGGCTGCTGGACATGGTCTGGATGAATCGTATGCCGGGATTCGCTGAGCTGGTTCGGGCTTTGCGCCACGCATATGACGGCCGGCTGCTGTCTGCAAGATTCCTGTCGTGGAAGCGCGTGCAGAGTGTGACCATCACCCGGGCCGGCGAAGGTGACGAGCCTCCCACGCTGATGGCCGATGGCGAATATGTCGGATCGCTGCCATTGCATGCCGAGGCCCACAAACGGGTGCTGCGCGTGCTCGTGCCGCCGGCGGTAGTCGAATGGCACCGCAGGGAGCGAGACACGGAGCGGCTTGAGCGGGTCGTTTCCCGCGATGGCCGTGATGTGCTGACCGGTGAGTTCGCCGAATAAGTCCGGCACGCAACCGGGCTTCGGTGTTCGGCAGCGGCAAAGCCCGGCTGCGTGACGCTTGACGATCAGCGTTCAGTCAAGTCGAACATAGTCGTTGAGATGCAGCGTCTGAACGATGAGCTTTTTCACCGTCGCATTGGATATGTCGGGGTGCGAACGGATCAGCGATATCATGCCGGAGACCAGCAGCATGAACGTCTCGCGCACGCAGACGATCGGCAGATCGTGGCGCGCCTCGAAATCCTGGACGGTGGTACGTTGCAGCAGATCCGCGATCCGATCGGTCACCCGATCGAGAAAACGGATGTACAGCGCGGCGTTGCCGTCCTGAACCAGACGATTCGAGAAAGGACTTTCATCCACGATCAGCCTGCGTGTCAGATCGACGAAATCGTTCAATGCCCCATCGATATCGCCGGGCTTGCGGGAGGCGTCCCACTGCTCCATCCTGGTGAGAATGCCGTCGACCACATCGTCGAGCACTGCATCCGCAACCTCGTCCTTATCGGAAAAATAGTGGTAGAACAGGGAACGCGTCATATGCGCGCGGTTCGCGATATCGCTGATGGTGACCTTGGAGAACCCTCGTTCTGCGCATATGTCGCGTGTCGCGCGCACGATGGCCGCACGACGAGCATCGCCCTTTCCGCCGGGCGTCGTGATCTTGCCGGAACTCATAGCACCAGTCTACGGGATACGGCCGGGCGGAACGCTGCCTGAGCGGCCGTGGCGTCGGCGCGGGGTGATCAGTGCGGGGTGATCAGTACAGTGGGTATGTTGCAGATGCACCGCCTCGCAACGACGACGCGGTGCTGGAATGCGAATGCAGTAAGGTGGCGGGTGTGCACGCGGTGTGCGCTGGCTAGTACCGGAAGGTGTTGAGAATTATGGCGTTGGCCCTTTACCGTCGTTATCGTCCGGATACGTTCGAAGGCGTCATCGGGCAGGAACAGGTTACTGTGCCGTTGATGAGGGCCTTGGACGAAGGCAAGCTGACGCACGCCTACCTGTTCTCGGGCCCGCGAGGATGCGGCAAGACAAGCTCCGCGCGTATTCTCGCCCGTTGCGTCAACTGTGCGAAAGGCCCGACATCCCACCCCTGCGGCGAATGCGAATCCTGCAAGGATCTCGCCACCGGTGGCCCCGGGTCCATCGACGTGGTCGAAATCGACGCGGCCTCGCACAACGGTGTGGACGACGCGCGTGAACTGCGCGAGCGTGCCGGATTCGCGCCGGCCCGTGATAAGTACAAGATCTTCATCCTTGACGAGGCGCACATGGTCACGCCGCAAGGATTCAACGCGCTGCTCAAAATCGTGGAGGAGCCGCCCGAGCATGTGATGTTCATCTTCGCGACCACCGAACCGGACAAGGTGATCGGCACCATCCGCTCCCGCACCCACCACTATCCGTTCCGCCTGGTGCCGCAGGAGATCATGGGCCCCTACCTTGAAAAGATCTGCGAGAAGGAAGGCATCCGCCCCGAACCAGGCGTACTCAAACTCGCCATGCGCGCGGGCGGCGGTTCCATGCGAGACACCCTGTCGGTGCTCGACCAGCTGATGATCGGTTCCGTCGACGGCGTCATCACGCACGACGCTTCCGTGGCATTGCTCGGATTCACACCGGAAACGCTTATCGGTCAGGCCATCGATGCGGTGATCGACGGCAATGGCGAGGCCCTGTATGAAGTGGTGCAGAAAGTCGTGGTTGGCGGCTTCGACCCACGCCGTTTCGTTGAGGATCTGCTTGCCCGCGTGCGCGACCTCATGGTGCTCACCCTGGCGGGTGATCGTGCGGAGAGCGTACTGTCCGATTCCGCCGAAGGCGAGGACATGGACGAACTGCACCGTCAAAGCAAGGCATTGGGTCTTGCCGCACTCACCGTGATGGCCGATACGATGAATTCCACGCTGAGCAATATGACCGGCACCATCTCCCCGCGTATGCGGTTGGAACTGCTGGCCGCGAGACTGCTCGCCGAGCGCGAAAACGGTTGGTCCTCGAACAGCATGGCATCGGGTGCCCCGGGCGTTTCAGGCGCACCGGCAGCCGCTACGTCCACGCCGGCGCAACAGTCTTCGCCTGCCGCCGGAGCGCACACCGGTTTCGCCGGAGCCGCGCGCAACACTGCCACACATACCGGTTTCGCGGGCGCGGCCCGTAACCAAGAGCATGCCCATGAGCAGGTGAACAGCCCGGCAAGCGAGCAGACGAGCGGTCAGGCAACCCCAGCTGCCGCATCCGCGCAGAACGCCGCAGCTCAAGCCAGCGTTTCAACGCCTGCCGTCGAGACAACGGACAGCCGTACTCCGGACGAGAAATGGGACGCGCTGGTCCGCGATCTGCCCGAAGACGTACGCCGATACGTAGCCCGAGACAAGGTGCTGCGCATCAAATACGATCCCGTGTCGAAATCCGGCAATCCCCGCTTATGGCTGAAATTCGACAAGGCGCTCAGCAAATACGCGTTCGCGCTCGCCGTTGCCAAGGAAGAAATCGACGGCACCACCAAGGTCGTGGACATCGTACGCGCCGAAGTACGCAAGGCATTCGGCGAACGTGCCGAAATCGCCCCGACCAAGCTGACGGACGACGGCGTACGCGCGCCGGCATTCAAACAGCTTCCCGCAAGCGAACAACAGCGCATCAAAGCCCAGGTGCTTCAGGAGAACATGCGATTCACGGCACAGGGCTCCACCCAATGGGGCGAAAACGCTCAGGAAGCCGACCGAGAACAGTCCGACACATCAAACGGACAGCAAAACTCATCGGACGATGGGGACACGCACCGATCGGCGGACGGATTCGCCCCGGAACAGCCTGATTCGCAGCATGTACCCGGATGGGGAGACCCGGTCGATACGACAAACGACGGCTGGGCAGCACCCAAGCCGCAGACCGTAACCCAAAACACGGTGCCAGCAACCGCCGAGCACAACGTGCAACAGGAAACGGCGCTCGTGGATGACGATCCGTGGGCCGTGCCCGCGAAGCCCGCACAGTCCGTGCAGCAAGCGAGCAGTGGTCAGCAGTCGGATTCCGGCAACGGAGCGGACGGCGGTCATCACGGCAAGCATGTCGCGGTGCCGGATATCAGCGATGGCATCGACCCATGGGCCACGCCGGCAACACCCGCCACGCCTGCAACACCCGCAGCGTCTGCAACGTCTTCCTCGGCACCGTCCGCATCGGTATCAGCGGCATCGGTACCGGGCGCGCAGCCCGCATCCGTGAACCCACTGGCCGGCGGTCCGTCCCGCCCGGCGCAGAACACGCAGGTTCAACCCGCACAGACCGCCGCCGATCAGCTCGCGGCGCAGGACCCGTGGCAGGCTGCCAGCGAACCCATCCCGCCGGGGCCGGAACCGGTTCCGGACCCGGCCACTGAGCCCGACCCGTGGGCCATGGCCGCCGCAGCCGCCATGCCGCCGCAGCCTCAGGTCGCCGCCGACGAGGATGAGTACTCGATGAGCGACGAATCCTTGGAAACGGCCACATCCATGAGCGTGGACGACATCAAGCGCCTGTTCGAGGTCAAAAAGGTCGAGGAATTCACGGCGGACGACCCGCATAATCCGCGCAATATGCACCAGGCCACAAAGCATACGGAGGAGTGACACATGGCATTGGCTTACGACGGGGCTATACAGCGCCTGATCGACGCGTTCTCCAAGCTGCCCGGCATCGGTCCCAAAGGTGCCCAACGCATCGCCTTCTACATCCTGGGTGCCGACGAGCGGGAAGCCGCCGACCTTGCCGATGCCATCACCGAGGTGAAGGCGAAGGTGAAGTTCTGCGAGGTGTGCGGGAACGTGTGCGAGACATCGCCGTGCCCGGTCTGCCTGGACCCGAGACGCGATCACAGCATGATCTGCGTGGTCGAAGAGCCCAAGGATGTGATGAGCATCGAACGCACCCGCGAATACCACGGCCTGTACCACGTGCTCGGCGGTGCCATCAACCCCATGGCGAACGTCGGCCCCAACGACCTGAACATCCCGAAGCTGCTGGAGCGGCTGGGCGACGGCAGCGTTACCGAGGTGATTCTTGCGCTTGATCCGAATATCGAGGGCGAGGCCACGACCACCTATCTGAGCCGCCTGCTCGGCCAGGTGGGAATCAAGGTGACCCGTCTGGCGAGCGGTCTTCCCGTGGGAAGCGACCTCGAATACGCCGACGAGATCACGCTCGGCCGAGCGCTTTCCGGCCGAAGGGAGGCCTAGCGGCGTGGCTGCGACGCACGGCTTGTCGGCGTTCCGAACGTCCCAAATCGTGAACGACGCCGAAAACGGTAATACGCTTCTCCATATAATCGTCACACTTGCGTACTATGAGACGCGGGTTTGAAACTTTAGAGATAGAGGATAGGACAGTGGCTCTCATCGTGCAGAAATACGGCGGCTCATCCGTAGCCGACGCGGAATCCATCAAGCGCGTCGCGCGCCGTGTTGTGGAGACGAAGAAAAAGGGCAATTCCGTTGCCGTGGTCGTTTCGGCCATGGGCGACACCACCGATGATCTCATCGACCAGGCCCTGAGCATCGATTCCAACCCGCCCGAACGCGAGATGGACATGCTGATGACCGCAGGCGAGCGCATCTCCATGAGCCTGCTCGCCATGGCCATTCACGCCGAAGGCGCCAGCGCGCACTCCTTCACCGGTCAGCAGGCTGGCTTCTTCACCGATGCACGGTATGGCGCGGCGCACATCAAGTCCGTGAAGCCCGATCGCGTGAAGCATGCGCTCGACGAAGGCGATGTGGCGATCGTGGCCGGCTTCCAGGGCATCAACGCCAACGGCGATGCCACCACGCTCGGCCGTGGCGGTTCCGATACGTCCGCCGTGGCACTGGCCGTGGCCCTCGACGCCGACGTATGCGAGATCTACACCGATGTGGATGGCATCTTCACCGCCGACCCGCGTATCGTCCCCACCGCCAGGCGCATTCCCTACATCGACTACGAATCGATCCTCGAAATGGCCGCCTGCGGCTCGAAGGTGCTTGCGTTGCGTTGCGTCGAATACGCCCAGCGCTTCAAGATGCCGCTGCACGTGCGTTCCTCCTTCTCCCACCGCCCGGGCACGCTGGTCGTGCCGAACGGCGTGGACCCCCGCACGCTGCCGAACCTCGACTAGTAACAACGAACCAACCCTTAAGAAGCGAAGGCAAGACTAACAATGAGCGATAAGAACGAATCCATGGGCGATCTCTTCCCCGATCTCGGTCCGGAGGCTCCGGTCATCTCCGGCGTGGCCCACGACCGCAGCGAAGCGCTGGCCACCGTTCGCGGCGTGCCGAACGAGCCCGGCATGGCGGCCAAGGTGTTCACCGAGCTGGCCATGGCCGGCGTGAACGTCGATATGATTGTGCAGGCCGGCGCTTCCGTCGGCACCGCCGACATTTCCTTCACCGTGCCCGAATCCGCGGTCAAGCAGGTGCAGGAGATTCTGATCGAGAAGCACGACGTGCTCGGCTACAAGTCCTTCGACGTGGATCCCAATGTGGGCAAGGTCGCCGTGGTGGGTGTCGGCATGAAGACCCACTCCGGTCTGGCCGCCAAGTTCTTCAACGCACTGAGCGACAAGGGCATCAACGTGCTGATCATCTCCACTTCCGAGATCCGCATCGCCGCGCTGGTGCCGCTGAATCAGCTCAACGACGCCGTCAAGGCGCTGCACACCGCATACGGTCTGGACGCCGACCAGGTGGAGGCCGTGGTGTACGGCGGCACCGGCCGCTGATTGCGGCTGTTTCGCGTTTCTTCAAGGGGTATGGCTTCACTGCCATACCCCTTTTTGGTGCGTTCGACGTACCTGCTGTGCCCGTACCTGCTGAGTCTCGGTACAGGTCGTGAGGATGGATATGCATTGGCAATGATTCGGAGCGCAACCAACATGGCAAGAGCATAGTGAGCATAGTAATGGAACAGGCCGGCTCCGAAGAGTCGGCCTGTTCCATTGGCGGCTTACTCTGCTGCAAGAGCAGTCGTCACATCACTTCTTGGTGATGTAGCCCAGCGCCTTGAGCATTTCGGCGCTTTCCAGCGCGCCGCCGGCGGCACCGCGCAGGGTGTTGTGCGCCAGTCCCACGAACTTCCAGTCGAAGATGGAATCCTCGCGCAGACGGCCGATGGAAACGCCCATGCCGCCCTCGTAATCCACATCCTTGAGCACCTGCGGGCGATCGTCCTCGGTCAGATACTGGATGAAGTGCTTCGGAGCGTGCGGCAGACCGAGCTCGGCGGCCTTGCTGGTGTAGTTGACCAGGCGGTCGATCAGCTCGTCCTTGGTGGGGTTCTTGCCGAAGTTGATGAACACGGTGGCGGTGTGGCCGTTGAGCACGGGCACGCGGATGCACTGGGAGGTGATGCGCAGCGGGCCGTCGAACGGCACGATCTCGCCCTTGGCCTCATCCACATGGCCGAACACCTTCAGCGGTTCCTTCTCGGACTTCGCCTCTTCGCCAGAGATGAACGGAATGATGTTGCCCACCATTTCCGGCCAATCCTTGAACGTCTTGCCGGCGCCGGAAACGGCCTGATAGGTGCTCACGATCACCTCATGCGGCTCGAATTCCTGCCACGCGGCCAGAGCCGGGGTGTATGCCTGGATGGAACAGTTCGGCTTGACGGCGATGAAGCCGTGCTTGGTGCCGAGACGCTTGCGCTGATGTTCGATGACCTCGTAGTGCTCCGGGTTGATCTCCGGCACGACCATCGGCACGTCCGGCGTCCAGCGGTGGGCGCTGTTGTTGGACACGACCGGGGTCTCGGTCTTCGCGTATTCCTCTTCGATGGCGCGGATCTCGTCCTTTGGCATGTTCACCGCGGAGAACACGAAGTCGACGTCCTTGACCACGTCTTCGACATCGGCCACGTTCTTGACCACCATGTTCTTGACGAACTCGGGCATCGGGGTTTCCATCTTCCAGCGGCCGCCGATGGCTTCCTCATAGGTCTTGCCGGCGCTGTGCGCGGACGCGGCAAGGGTGACCAGTTCGAACCACGGATGGTTTTCAAGCAGCGTGACGAAACGCTGACCGACCATACCAGTAGCTCCGAGAATGCCGACTTTGATCTTTTCGGACATAACAACCTCTCGCTTACATGACGGAATTGCTCTGCAAATTTCGATTGATTCACGCTTGAGGTCGACCAGCCGGCCCCAAACGACTTCGTGGGCGGCCACACGCGTTGTTCAATTCTATGAAAACGTGCAGTCAAGCCGTTCCCGCTATCCGTATGGTGGTCTGAACGGTAACGCTCTGCTATGCGGCCGAACCTGGTGCGAAAACGGTTGGATAGGCATCGCTCCCGCATGGTGCGTACACTGGTAGGCATGTCGAAGGCATCAGAAGAAGCGCAGAAGCAGCTGGATCGTATCGTGGCGTTGGGCTACCCGGATGTGGCCGATATGTCCGCGGACGCCTTCCGCGCGCTGGCGTTTCCGCTTATCCGTGCACTGGAGCATTCCGATCTGGGTTCCGACATTCTGCTGGTGCCCACGCGCGAGTTGGTGTCTCCGGAATCGCTGATCGCCCGAACCTCCATCAACCGCATGGCCGGATTCACCACCATGCCTCCGCGCGACATCGCCAGTTTCCTGCCGCAGGACGGCTTTGAACCGCCGGAAGGCCCCTTCTATCTGGTCGTCGAACCGCATACCGGCACCTGCTATATCAACCGCGAGCCGGATGTTGCCCGCAAGCTCATCGACGCCGACGACCGTCTCCCCCTCACGCTTGAGGAGGGGCTTGCCATCGCCACCCAGCATCCTGATTGGCTGGAGACCAAGAACGGCTTCAATCTGCTGGGCTCGCGTTCCACGGATGGCCGTGTGCCGAGCATCTGGATGAGCCAGAACGCCCCGCGTCTCGGTGCGGTCTGGCCGAATTCACGCCACACCTGGCTGGGCAATGCCTATTGCGTCGCCCGCCGCGGCGTCAGTCTGTTCCGCTGACTTCGCGTCCATGTTTGTGCGCCCTTCTGTAGGGCAACATTTTCCCTATTGGCCGGTTGTGTGACCTTCTGCGGTTTTGTCCGGTATTTATACTTGTCATGCAAGAAGGGTCTATAACCGTGCCAAGAGAAGGGGATGGGGATGTTTTGCACGCATTGCGGGAGCCGGAACGGCGAATATGACCGGTTCTGTACCAGTTGCGGCGCCAAACTGGAGGAAATGCCGCCGGCAGGCGTGAATGCGCCGCATAACGGGACTGATGAGGGTTCCGTTGATCAAATACCGTCGGTTCAGGAACCAATGCAGGATGCTACCGGCGATGCCGAGTCGCAGGTGGTTACGGAAAGCGCGTCCGAACCTGTGCAACCTGAACATTCGCAGCCTGCTCTCCCACAGCCTGACGTTGCTCGGTCTAAGCCTGCACAGTCCGAGCCCGATGTGACGCATGATGCGGATGAAGCTGGGGAAACGGACGAAACGGACGGCGAAGCCGACGATTTCGATACGATTCCGCTGCAGTCGGTTGCTGATGAGGTCGTGGAAGCCGTGGATGAACCCGCGCAGGATGAGCCGGCACAAAACACCGAAGCAGCGTCGATCGCAACAGACTCCACAGATAGTGTGGCAAACGGCAAGTCGAAGTCCAGGCTCTCCAGGCGTGGGGTTGTTCTGGTTGTGGTTGCGGTGGTCGTGCTGGTGGCCGCGGTGGTCGCGGGCGTGGTGACGTACCGTATGGAGCTGTGGGGCGGCAGGTCGTTGCCTCGGGTGTCGGCGGGCTCGTCGGTGTCCGGCAGGGTGCCCAGCGCGCGGAGCGTGGCGAAGCAGCTGGGGGACAGGGGATTCAAGGCGTCGAGGAAGCAGGTGTTCTCGGGCGAGCGGAAGGGCGCGTTCCTGGGCTACGAGGGCGCGAGGGGCGGCGAGCGCGTGCGCGCCGGCCAGCGCGTCGTGGTTCGCGAGTCCGCGGGCCCCGGCGTGCCTTCCGATACCGTGGGCAGGCAGGCGTCCGTGGTGGCCGGCGAGCTGAGGGGCATGGGCGTGCCGGTGCGCTACAAGCAGGTGGCCGTTTCTAAGTCGGGCAAGATCGCGCCGGGCAGCGTGGTGGCCACGTACCCGGAGCCGGGCTACGGGGTGACGGACACGAAGACCGGTATCTATGTGGGTGTGGCCGTGAGAAGCGATGCCGGCCTGCCTGCGGACATCGTCGGCCGGGGCGTGTCCGATGTGAAGGCGGATCTGGAGGCCAAAGGCTACACCGTCAAGACGGAGAAGCGTCTGTCATCCAAGAAGTACGTGGGTAAAGTGTCGGGTTCCGTCCCCGGTCCCGGCAGTAAGCTCAGTGACGGCCAGACCGTGACCCTGTACGAGGGCGTGGATGCCAAGGGTGCCAAACAGTCGTATGCGCTGAAATATTCAGACTTGGATAATAATGCTCTTCTGGCTGGCTCCTCCACTGTGGTCGAAGGTCGTTGGTGCGCGAATTCCGGTAGCTGCATAACTCTGAGTTCAGAGGAGGCAGGTGCCAATGTTTTCAGGATTAAGGTCACTGAGGGCGGTTCTGGTAAGGAAGACGGCATAGATGACAGTGTCCTAGTCTCTTGTGATGTTGGTCAACAGTTCTTCTGCCACGCGGATGGCGATGACTATCTATTGCAGGGCGATACCGGTGCATTCGAGCTGTTTCCCCGCCGTGCATATGACGGCTACTGGTGCGGCTCATCGTTCATCATTACCAACAGTGTGGCTCTCCAGCGCTGTAAGGCCGGCGTGCCTGTCGATAACGATTTGGATTCCGACTATGAAGACATCAGCGGCGGCGAATACCGCATGATGAACTACTTCATGGTCGCGCCGGTGGGCACGGATCTGAAGGCGTTGGAGAGCAAGGGGTATTTCGACACCGATGCGTTGAAATCCGCGAGCGCTCAGAAGTCCGTCGATACGAGCAGACCGTTCCTGCTGTACCGTGATCCGAAACTGTACAAGACCACTACGGCGAATGTGGATGGCGATTCTCTCGGCAAGAATCCCTTTGTGCCGATGCATGGTGATGGTGGCAAGAATATGGTCAGGATGAAGCCCGCTCCGAGCGACGCCACCGCCTACTACCTGGTGGAAAGCACGCAGCCCGATTGGGACACCCTCGCCGACGCCAAGGTCAAGGGTGTTACGAACGCCAAACAGGGCAAGCCCTTGAACGCGGCCCTGTTCAGTAATATCGCCGGCCAGTATGTGTACTACCAGTCCGGCGACGGTTCCCTGCTGACGTATCTCACTGTCGGCAAGGATGGCAGTTTCACGGGTGACCTGAACGTTGCGGATCTCGATCACGGTGCTTCCGTCGCCACCGCTCCGCGTATTAAGATGCCCTTCCATGGCAGGTTCTCTTCCATCGAGAAGAACAGTCTGGGCGGATATGACATGCAGTGCGACGCGTCATCGGTCGTCTATAAAGGCGAGAAAGAATACAAGGACAGCATAGGTGTTATTCCCTGCACGACCTGGCACTGGTACCCTCCCAACACGTCGTTCGACTCAATGACCCACGGCTCCGATGTCATCACTGCTCTGGAAATCAATCTGGGCACCATGGACGAGGATCGCACATCGTGGAATACCGCCATTCTTACGAATGACGGCGGTGCCTACAACGCATATGTGCCTAGGGAAGAATAATGCTCCGCGGATGATCCATGAGTCGGGCCTGTTCCGTAGCCTCGGAACAGGCCCAACCCGTTTATGAGAAAAAATTGCCGGGGGAGTACCTCCGGCGGCTTGGAGCCTTCCTTACTGTTAAGAGAAAGCAGCATGAGTATAGCTGAACGCATCTGCGGAATCAAGATTGTTCTTTATTGTTATGACGGCGATGCCATGCTGTGCGGCACCACTATGCTGTCACATCACGAAACGCGGTTAATTATTGGCGCGGGGAACCGCTAGGATTAGCCCAAGCGCATGAGTAACATGCACGTAACAATTACTGGCCGGAAAAGCCGGCAAAACCAAGATAAGGAGGAGTGATGGGTCAGGATCAATCTTCAGTGTTTGATCTCGCGGCTGTGGCTGCAGCGTCCAACGGAGGTAACAACGACCCGCTGCTGCCTCCGGCGCGTTTCATTGGAGCTCCGCAAAAGCCCAGCAAGATGCCGTACACCAAGTACGTCGCATACGATAAGCAGGTGCCGTTTGATTACCCGGAGCGTACGTGGCCGGGCAAGCGACTGCAGCGTGCACCGCGTTGGTGCTCCGTCGATCTTCGCGACGGCAATCAGGCTCTCGTCAACCCGATGGATTCCGAGCGCAAGCTGCGTTTCTGGAACCTGTTGGTGTCGATGGGCTTCAAGGAGATCGAGGTCGGCTTCCCGTCGGCTTCCGAAACCGATTTTGATTTCATCCGTATGCTGATCGAGCGTGAGCTCATTCCTGATGATGTCACCATCGTCGTGCTCACCCAGTGCCGTGAGCATCTGATTCGCCGCACGTATGAGGCGCTGAAGGGCGCCAAGCGTGCGATCGTGCACTTCTACAATTCCGTTTCCGTACTGCAGCGCGAGGTCGTCTTCCGCAAGAACAAGGAAGAGATCAAGAAGCTGGCCATCGATGCCGCCGAACTGTGCAAGAGCCTGGAGAGCGAGGCCGAGGGTATCGATCTGTACTACGAGTACTCCCCGGAGTCCTTCACCGGCACCGAGCCCGAGTACGCCGTCGAGGTCTGCAACGCCGTGACTGGCGTGATCAAGCCGACCCCCGAACATCCGATGATCATCAACCTGCCGGCCACGGTCGAGATGACCACGCCGAACGTGTTCGCGGATGAGGTCGAGTATGTGTCCAACAACCTCAACGACCGTGATTCCATCGTGCTGTCCCTGCACCCGCACAACGACGAGGGCATGGGCGTGGCCGCCACCGAGCTTGCGGTGCTGGCCGGCGCCGACCGTGTCGAAGGCTGCCTGCTGGGCAACGGCGAGCGCACCGGCAACGTCGATCTGGTCACGCTTGGTCTGAACTTCCTGACCCAGGGCATCGACCCGCAGATTGACTACTCCAACGTGCCGGAGATCCGCAAGACCGTCGAGTACTGCAACCAGATCAAGATCTCCGAGCGTCATCCGTATGCGGGCAATTTCGTGTTCACCGCGTTCTCCGGTTCCCATCAGGACGCCATCAAGAAGGGTCTGGAGGCCCGTCAGGTGGCCGCCGATCGTGCCGGCGCCGATCTGGACAAGTTCGTGTGGCTGGTGCCGTATCTGCCGATCGATCCGAAGGATATCGGCCGTACCTATGAGGCGATCATCCGCGTGAACTCCCAGTCCGGCAAGGGTGGCATGGCCTACCTGCTCAAGACGAATCACAACCTTGATCTGCCGAAGCGTCTGCAGGTCGAATTCGACAAGGTCGTGCAGAACTTCGCCGATGAGACCAAGAAGGAAGTCAAGGACGAGGATATCTGGCGTCTGTTCAAGGACGAGTATCTGCCGGTCGAGGAGTCCGGTGCCACCGCCGCCGGCGTGGTGGTCGGCGACAGCAAGGACGAGACCCTGAAGCAGTGGGGTCGTCTGAAGCTGCTCAAGGTGGCCGTGTCTTCCGGCGAGGATGGTTCCGATACCGTGCTGAAGGCCAAGGTGCTTGATCGTGGCATCGAGCCGGGCGACGAGCCTCGTGAGCGTGAGGTTTCCGGCATCGGCAACGGTCCGATCGCCGCGTTCCTCAACGCGCTGTCGAATCTCGGCATCGAGGCTTCCGTGATGGATTACGCCGAGCACACCATGTCCGTTGGTACCGACGCTATGGCCGCCTCCTATGTGGAGTGCCAGGTCGGTGAGGATGCCGAGTCCCAGATCATCTGGGGTGTGGGCATCGATTCCTCCATCACCACCAGCGCGCTGAAGGCCATCATCTCGGCCATCAACCGTTCCGAGCGCTGATTCTCCGAAGCGTTTCGCAAGCTGTAAGGCAAGGGCCGCATCCGTTCCTGGCAACGGGTGCGGCCCTTGGTTTATGCGGCTCCGGCGGCTATCCGTATGGCCCGTATGCGGTCTGTGTGCGCGGCTTATCCGCGTAAAGCCGTGTGCTGACCGCGTATACGCTGATACGCGCGCCGACACGGGTATTCCCGCATGGTCGGGAGATGCGAATGCGAAGGCGCAGCCGAACGACAACTGCAAAAGCCCTGTCCCGCATGTTTCCATGTAGGACAGGGCTTTTCGCATATCGCAGCGCGTCACACGGCGGATGCGGCCGTGCGAACGGGTCTACTCGGTGCCGCCGGTGGTTCCTCCGGAATTGACGTTGCCGCCTGCTCCGCCGTCGTTGTCGTCGGTGTTCCCGCCGGTATTCGTGCCGCCGTTGTCGGTACCGGTTCCGCCGTTGTCGTCGGTGCCGCCGCTTGTACCGTTGGCGTCGCCCGTGGTGCCGCTGTTCGTATCCGTGCCGCTGTTGCCGGTGGTGCCGCTATTGCTGTTGGTCCCGCCGGTGGAGTTCCAGCCGTAGGAACGGTAGGAGTACGAGTACGACCGCGAGTACCCGGTGCCCCAGGTGCCATCGGAGCCGCCCACCTTGCCGTTGTCCTTGGCCGTCGGGAACGCTTCGTTCGGTGTTCCCGCCAGCGCCTGCTTCATGTATTGCGTGAACAGGTGTACCGGGTAGTCGGAGCCGCCCGTCCACTGCCCGAAGGCGGGGATTTGCTGCGGGTTGCCGTTGGCGTCCGGGTACCACATCGAGAACACGGAGACCACGGAAGGCGTGTAACCGCAGAAGCTCGCCGCATACGAGTTGTTCGACGTACCGGACTTGCCGGCGATGGTGTGCCCGACATTCAGCGCTTCGGTGGCGGTGCCGGACTGCACCACGCCGGTCAGCGCCTTGGTCACGAGATTCACGTCATTGGCCTGGAACACGCGCTCGGTGGAGGAGGGGGCCAGGTACAGGTCCTTGCCCGCGGAGCTCTTCACACTGGCCACGATATGCAGCGTCGGCTTGTTGCCCTGGTTGGCGAGCGTGGCGTATGCCGCGGTCATGTCCTTGACGGTGAGCGCGTTGTTGCCGAGCACGGTGAACGGTTCGGAACCGTCGAGCGAGGTGCTTTCCACGCCTGCGGTGCGGGCGGTCTCCGCGATCTTCTTCGTGCCGAGCTTGGTCTGCAGGTCCATGAACACGGTGTTCGACGACAGCGCGGTGGCACGGTACAGGTTGATGTAGCCGTAGTTCTCGTTGCCGAAGTTGCTCACCGTGCTGGTGATGCCGGGGAAGGTGCGGTAGGAGTTGCCGTTGAACACGGTGTTCAGGCTTACGCCCTCCTGCACCGCCGCGAGTAGCGCGAACGGCTTCATGGTGGATCCGACCTCGTATTGCGCCTGGGTGGCGTTGTTGTACTGCTTCGTCAGGTAGTCGTCGCCGGCGTACACGGAGAGGATCGACCCGTCCTGCGGATTGGCGCTCATCGCACCGAACTGCATGCCGTCCGGCACCACGCCGGACATGCCGTTGTTGGACGGGCTGACGACCTGCTGCATCAGGTCCTGCTTGCCTTTGTCGATGGTGGTGACGATCTTGTAGCCGCCGGTGTCCAGATCATCGGTGGTGAAGGCCTTGGCCTGTACCAGCTCGTTGCGTACCATCTGCAACAGGTAGCCGTTGGGCCCCTTGTAGACGTCCTGCAGCTGCGTGTTCTGCGTGGTCGCCGGCATCTGGGCCTCCTTGGCTTCCTTGCCGGTGATGTAGCCGTCCTCGCGCATGATGTTGATGACTCGTTTGAATCGCGACTCGGCCTTCTTCTGGTTCACGGCCGGATCCCAGTTGGAGGGGGAGGGGATGATGCCGGCCAGCATGGCGGCCTCGTTCAACGTCAGATCCTGGGCGTTCTTATTGAAGTACGCCTTGGCCGCCGCCTGGATGCCGTACGCTCCACGGCCCAGGTAGATGGTGTTCATGTAGTTGCACAGCACCTCGTCCTTGTCCTGCGTCTGCGCGATCTTCAACGCGAGGATGGCTTCCCTGACCTTGCCCTTGTAGCTGGTGGTTTCGCCCAGATAATACCGTTCGGCGTACTGCTGGGTGATGGTGGAGCCGCCTTGGCGCGTGCCCTTGGTCAGATTGTTGACCAGCGCGCGGGCGATGCCTCGCAGGTCGATGCCATTGTCCTTGTAGAACGTACGGTTCTCGGACGCGACGATGGCGTTGCCCACGTACTTCGGCAGGGCGTTGCACTGGATGATGGTGCGGTTCTGCTTGGAGAACGTGCCCAGTTCCGTGGTGCCGTCGTTGTAGTACACGGTGGTGTTCTCCGCCATGGCGACCTTTTCGGGCTGCGGGATCTCCGTGGTGATGTACAGGTAGGCGAAGAGTCCGATGCCTGCGACGAGTATTGCGCCGATCAGGCCGAAAAACCATTTGAGAATAAGATGCTTGCGGCGTCCCTTGAGTTTCGGGCCCCTGCCGTTGGTGCGATGGTTGCCGCCGCGGTAGTGGCGTGCGGCCGGCGCGTTAGTCGTCGTCCTCTTCCTGGCCTGGGAACCGCTGTTCGTGCGACGATTTCCGTTCGTCTTCGCTGAACTGGCGGATCGGCCCGACGAGCGGGTGCTGCGGCCACTGCTTGCGCTACGAGTTTGTGACATATGTTCTACCGTAACCATAAGGCATGAGAAAACCTCTGTTTTTTCGCCTTGTCTGGTCGAAAAAACAGAGGTTTCCGTCGAATCCTCACAATTTTCCGGGTGTTGTGCTCCGGTGCTTGGATTGCTTCTTTAGTGCTTCTGTATTACTTCTTGAGGAGTGGCTCGACCTGCTCGGCGTACGCGGTCAGGGCAGTGTCGATCACCTGGTGCATGTCGTAGTACTTGTACGTGCCCAGACGCCCCCCGAACACGGTGTTCGGCTCGGCCTTCGCGAGCTCCTCGTACCTCGCGTACAGCTCCCTGTCCGCCTCCGTGTTGA
>NZ_JAAIIF010000013.1 GCF_012932675.1 Bifidobacterium erythrocebi | reverse complement strand
CGTTGCCGCCGATGTGGTCGCGCACGTCGATGATCTCGACCCTCGCGCCCGCGTGCTCCACGGCCTGCTGCGCCACGGTCAGGCCGAACAGGCCCGCCCCCACAATCACCAGATCAGGGTATTCCACTTGCGCCATAACGAAAACCTTTCATTGTCGATGTGCGTTTTTCCCTGCGCTACAGTGTAGCGCCTACGCCGTCGTTTCGGCTCGCATGGCCGCGTTCGGAGCCTGCTGGGCGTTGATCAGATGCCGAAGCTCGCCGCCTGATCGCCGTATTTGCTGCGTACCGCATCCAGTACGGCTTCGGCGGTGCGCAGGCGGCGTGACGCGGTGCTGTCGTCGGCGCGGCTGGTTTCCTCCAGCACATCGTCCAATGTCGGCTGCACTGCGGTGTCGCATGTCTGGCTCAGACTGCTGGCGCTCATGCCGATCAGGCGGATGGGCTGCGGCAGCGGCCGCTCGCCGTCATCGGCGGGCAGACCGAACATGGCCCGCATCAGTTCGACACATATGGGGTAGAGGGCGCTTGCGGCATCCACCGGGCGGTCGAGCGTGCGGGAACGTGTGCGGTAGCTCAGGTCCGTGAAGCGGAATTTGACGGTTACGGTGCGCGCCATGAAACCGCGTTTGCGTAGCGATCGGGCGACATCGTCGCAGGACTTGCGCAGCTGGCGGCATACGATGCGTTGGCTGGTGGTGTCTTCCATCAGCGTTTCCTCGGATCCGATGGATTTCTCCACATGCGTGGGCGTGACGGTTCGCTCGTCCAATCCTCGCGATGCCATCCACAGGTTCCGTGCACCGGCCGCGGATCCCGTGGCCTGGATGAGCTGTTCCATGTTCAATTGGGCCAGGTCGGCCACCGACGTGATGCCCCATGCGGTAAGCCGCTGCTCCAATTTGGGGCCGATGCCGGGAATGGCGCGCAACGGCATCATCTGCACGAATTGCGCCGAACGGTCTTTCGGAATAAGCAGCATGCCGTCGGGCTTGGCGTTTGTGGACGCGATCTTCGCCACCATCTTGTTGGCCGCAATGCCCACCGAGCAGGTCACGTGGAATCGGCGTTCCACCTCCTGCCGTATCCATGCGCCGATGGCGCTGGGTTTCGACCAGCGCAACAGGGCACCCGATACGTCCATGTACCCTTCATCCACCGAAACCTGTTCGAACCTGTTGGTGATGGTATGGAACACGTCGTGCATGATCGCCTGCGAGACCGAATGGTAATAGTCCATGTCCACGGGAAGGAACACTGCGGTGGGGCAAAGCTGCCTTGCTCGCGCCGAGGGCATGGCCGAATTGATGCCGTAACGCCGGGCCTCGTAGCTCGCCGCGGATACCACGGATCGCGGGCCGGTGCCGATCACCACCGGTTTGCCTTTCAATTCAGGGTGACGTGCCGTTTCCAATGAGGCGTAGAAGGCGTCCATGTCGATGTGCAGCACCGTGCACCCGGTTTCGTCGTGGCCCCAGTCGCGTTTGGCCGCCGCCAGTCTCGGTGCAGTGCTCATGCCTTCATGGTACGGATGATGGGCGGATTTGTCGAACAGTTGTTCGAGTTGCGATTCGTGGGGGCTGTTTGCCGGTTGCGGGGGGATGGTGCAGCATGTTGACCTGCATCCGTTGCGTGGCGTGATCGCACGGTTTGCGCGGTTTCTACGCATAGAATGGGACTATGTGCACATGGCAATGAGGCGGTGAAGGAAGGTGAGCGCGATGAAGGACTCGACTGGCAAAGGCATGGGCAAGGCGATTATCGACATCATCGTGGCACTGGCGCTGATCGTGGCCGGTGCCGGATATGCGGTTGCGGCGCATCGTAGTGCGCAGCATTACGATCGTTCCGTCGACACCGCCGCCGAGGCGAAACAGGAACTGGATAAGGCGATTGTGGCCGGGCAGCGTGTACTCGGCGGCTATAAGGCCGATCAGCTCAAGGACCCCGAGCTGATGACCGATTTCGATCAGACGCTTATCCAGGCCAAGACCCTGGATGCGCCGAACGACGAGCCGAACCGGTGGCTGCTGTGGAAGACGGACGCCGCCCGTGCCGACAACGAACGGTACGCATCCGACGCCAAAGCCATGGCAGCCTTGGTGAAGCGCAGCGCCAGCGAGGTGAAGGCCAGTGTTAAGGCCAAGCAGCAAAGCGATAGCAAACAGAGCGGCGACATCGCCGGAAACAGCGGGCAAAACGGGCAAGCCGGCAAAACGGAGACCTCGGACCAAGCCGGTGCCTCCGAAGGGAACCATTGTGCCGCCTTCGCCGCGACGTACGCCATGTATCAGGCCGGCAGCGCGGTGACGGTACACGACGATTGCAGCATCACCGCCAATGGTGGAGGGGAACCAAGCGTCATCAGCGAGCACGCCTATGTGCCGCGTTCGTTCGCGAGCAATGGCGACGGCACATACTCGTGGCAGGCGGACGCGATGGACAAGATGACGTATTATCCCGCAGGGGTTCACGCGCCGGCCTTCGACGAATTCCACGCATCGGCAGGCACTGCCGACCCCACCTTGGGCACGGACAGACTGGTCATCGGCGATAGGGGAACGATGTATGTGCGCAACGACTGACGGGCGATGGTGCTAGATGATGAGTGAGGCTGGCAGCGGGTACCTCAGCGGGTACCTCAAACAGGTGCGCTCGCAGGTGCACTTTTCATCTATCCAGGCATATTCCCTAGCACATTTCATGCGTTCCCGCGTACGAGAAAAGGCTTCGAAACGTTGGAATATTCAACGCTTCGAAGCCTTCTATCCTTCGCGGAGTGAGGGGGATTCGAACCCCCGAGCCGCTAACGCAGCTAACACCTTAGCAGGGTGCCCCTTTCGGCCACTCAGGCATCACTCCGGTGCATCATTACGACGCAACATCACAGTACTTTACACCACACTTGGAGAACAACCCGCCGAAATAACGCAAATACGGGAAAGTTCTTTGGATTCCGCTCTCCCGCTGGCGTGTCGAAAACGACCATTCGAATTATCGGCGGGACTCGGATACCCTGATACAGAGAGAAGAAGACAGAACGGAGAACTGCAATGAAGCGAGATGACGGGGAACACTATCACGGCCAGCATGCGGCCAAGCGCTCGCCCCTGCCGATGATCGTCGCGATCGTCGTGGCATTGGGATTGGCCGTGGCGCTCGCGGTCGGCATCTGGAACGTGATCGGATCGCACGGCGGTCAGGGCACACGGGCAGGGAACACGGCGGCCACTGCCAAGCCCAAGGCCAAGTCGCAGACCGCATCGGGCAAGAACACCACCAAGACCGTCACCGAGCATCACGGCAACTCGCCAGACTGCCCTGACACGGATTGCATCTCCATGCTGGTCAATGGCGATCTGCTGTTCCATGAGGGGCTGTGGGAGCATTTCGCCGGGCCCAACACCTCCGCGACCGACGGCACCGCATTCAACTTCGACCCGCTGTTCGAGCCGATGAAGAAGTACATCCAGGCGTCCGACATCGCCGTATGCGAGTTCGAGACGCCCATCGCCCCGCGCGGTGGTCCGTACAGCGCGTATCCGATCTTCAACATTCCGCCCGAGGTGGCCGATGCGGCCAGAAACGTGGGCTATCAGGCATGCACCCATGCCACCAACCATTCATGGGATCAGGGGTCGGAGGGCATCGCCCGCCTGTGGGACACGCTGGAGGCCGACGGCATCGCCCAGACCGGTTCCTACAAGACCGAGGCGGATTCGCTCAAGCCGCTGGTGATCACGTCTCCGACCGGCGGCGGCAAGCTGGGGCTCGTCACCGGAACCGTCTCGCTGAACGGCATGACCGCCGATCAGGACTGGCAGGTCGATCGCCTGCGTGAAAGCGGCGACCCCCATCACGACAGCGATATCCAGAAGGCCGTCGCCAAGGCCAAGAAGGCACGCGAGCAGGGTGCGGATGTGGTGGCCATCGCCATGCATTCGGTGCAGGAATATCTTGATTACGCCGATTCGTGGCAGGTTTCCGAAGCCCATGAGCTGGCGGATACCGGTGCGTTCGACGTGATCTATGGCGCCGGTTGCCATTGCGCCCAGCCGATCGAGAAGTACAAGAACACGTGGATCATCTACGGCGTGGGCAATGCCGTGACGGTCACGTCGTACATTCCGGGCAACGAGACGAACAACCAGGGCGTGACCGCCCGCATCCAGTTCGCCGGCAAGAAGGGCGTGGCGGGCTCGTGGCGGGTGAATCGCATCGACTGGCTGCCCACCGCGAACATGCGGCAGGGGGAGTACCGGTGGTGCCCGATATCCTCCGATCATCCCGACGGCACCTGTTGGAGCGAATCGGAGGACGAGACGCAACGGCAGCGCATATCGAAGGTGATCTACAGCATGGGTGCCGACACCAATGTGGTGCGCGAGTGGAATCTCACGGCTGAACAGCAGGCCAAGCAGTCGGGCAAATGACGCCCGATGCTCGTAGTGTGGCAGGTATGACGCAAGTGTATGAAACGCAGGCGGATCGCACCGACCTGCCATTGGTGGTAATGCCGTCCGTGCTCGATTCGATGGTCGAGCCGATCCGTTCCCAGTTCCCGCAACTGCACGATATCGCCCGCGTGCGCATGTTCGAGGAGTTCACCGATGACGAGGATGTCATCGCCTCCCGTCTGCATGACGCGGATGTGCTGCTGGTCGGCGGGTACCATATCAGCGACGATTTGCTGCGCCGCATCACCGGCCACGGCCCGAAGGGCGCCGAGGAAGGGCATGTCAGGTGCATCGTGTTCTGCGGCACGGGCGTGGCAAGCTACGTGGATCTTGAGCTGGCCCGCGAGTTCGGCGTCCGCGTGTGCAATGCCGAGCATTACGGCGACCATGCCGTCGCCGAGCATGCCTTTGCGCTGATGTTCGAGCTGATTCGCCATGTGGGCGAACTCGATGCGGACGTCAAGGCCGGCAATTGGGCTTGGAAGGGCGGCGACGGTCTGCAGTTGGCCGGCCGTCGTCTCGGCATCATCGGCTTGGGCGGCATCGGCTCGACCGTCGCTTCGATCGCCAAGGCGTTCGGCATGGAGGTCAGCGCCTGGAGCTCGCATGTCCCCGAGGAGTTGTTCGACAGGTGCGGCGCACGGCCCGTTGCGGATATGAACGAGCTCATCGAATCCAGCGACGTGGTCTCCGTGCATCTGCCGCTGATCGACGGTGCCACGCGCGGCATCATCACCGCGGAGAATCTCGATCATCTGCGCCCGGGCACGCTGTTCATCAATACCGCCCGCAGCGAGGTCATCGAGTCGGGTGCCCTGCTCGCCCGTCTGCAGCGCGGTGACATTCCGGCAGGTCTCGACGTGTTCGACCATGAGCCGTTGAAGTCCAGCGACGCCATCTGCCAGGTTCCCGGCATCGTGCTCACCCCGCATGTCGGCTGGCGTACCGATGGCGCGTTCAAGGAGCTTACCCGTCAGATGGTCGAATGCGTGCGCGCCTTCCTTGCCGGCGGCGAATACAACGTCGTCGTGCACGAGTAGTCGGTACCGGGCCCATACGGCAAGCAGGCGAGGAAAGGGAGCCAGGCCTTCATGCGAACCATTCTCAACCCGGTCGCCGAGCCGGCGCACGACGCCTTTGTGGAGAAGAAATCCGAGTTCATAGGTGATGCCGCGCATGTCGGCAGTCTGGACGAGGCGATCGCCTTCGTCGGCACGATCCGCGACAGGCATCCCAAGGCCCGTCATGTGGCATATGCCGCGGTGGTGGGCGGCTCGGACGGCCGTGTGTCGGAGCGCATGAGCGATGACGGCGAGCCTTCCGGTACGGCCGGCAAGCCGATTCTCGACGTGCTGCGCGCCAACGACCTGATCGATTGCGTGGTCGCGGTCACCCGGTATTTCGGTGGCATTCTGCTGGGGTCGGGTGGCCTGATCCGCGCGTACTCCACGGGTGCCTCGATTGCGGTCAAGGCCGCGAAGGTCGCGGATATCGTGCCTTGCCGGCGTTATCTGGTCACGCTGGACTATCCGCAGCTGGCGCGGTTCCAGCAGCTGCTTGCTTCCGTCGACGGCGTGCAGTCGGATGAGACGTATGCCGCCGACATCACGTTGACGGCCACGTTGCCGCTGGCCAATGCCGGGTCTTTCGAAGATCGCGTCCGCGAGACGTTCAACGCCACGATCAGCCCCGAACCCATCGATACGGTCAACCGCGCCATCGCCAGCCGGTAGCGGCATACATGCCCGGGCTTGCGGCGGTTCCGCGCGCTGCCGGTCGCATCCGGGCATAGCGTCGATCCGCCGTTGGCACCGCTGGTCTACACTGGGGAGCCATGACCGACGAAACAACCACCGAGAATTTCGAGCCGCTGACCGTCACCTACGAACGTCTGCGCCACAGCACCGATGCCGCCGAGCTTTCCGAGTTCGCGCGTCGTCCGTTGCCGGACCGCAACGATCAGGCGGCGTTCTCCCGAGCCACGGCATTGCTTGAGGCTGTGGGCGGCAATCCGAATACGCCTTTGGAGGATCGCGTGTTCCTGGCCGAATCGATGCCGTTCCCGAACGTGCTGGTGAAGCTTGCCAAGGATCCGGAGCCCTCGGTGCGCAGGGCCGTGGCCGCGAATGGCGACGACAAGAACTGGCTGGTCGGCCGCTTGACCAAGGATCCGGACCGTGAGGTGCGCGATGCCGCGCTGCGCAACAAGCGAACGTCGTGGAAGATGAGGCTTGAGGGCGCGCAAAGCCCCGACAGCGATGCTCAGATTCTGGACTTCCTCGCAACGCTTGGAACGGAACTCGAACCGGATGCGCCGAAGGTGCTTTCCTCCATGGTGCGCCGTGCGGTGGCGCTAAATCCCAACGTTTCCATGCAAACGTTAGCTAAATTGGAAAACGATCCCTCGCTGGAAGTGAGGCACGCCGTCGAAAAACGACGCAGGGAACACGGGAAATAGCTCGATATGTCGCAGCTAAGCCGTTACACTAAGGGACTATGAGCGAGAGAACCGAAAGTGAAGAGCGTTTAGCTCGACCGCTAGTCCAATTGGCGAAGTTGGCAGGGATTGCCACCAGTTACGTTGGCATGAGCCACGATTACCACGAGATCGACGATGATGTTCTGATCGCCGTGCTGGCCGCCCTGGGCATCGATGCCTCGAATGACGCCGCCGTCAAGCAATCCACCAAGGAGATTCTGGAAGAACGTCACGGCAGGCTGGTGGCCCCCACCGTCCTGCATAACGTCGGCAAGGAAAGCCATGTGCTGGTGAACGTCGGTGCGACCGATGTGCCCAGCGCCACCATCACCCTGGAAAACGGGCAGCCCTACCAGGGCGTGATCCTCCCCGACGCCGGCGACGGCTCCATCGCCCACATGGTGGGCGATCACTTCGTCGTTACTGCATCCGTTGTCATCCCTGCGGATCTGCCGGAAGGCTACCATACCCTGCACGTCACGGTGGGCGATCGCACCCAGGACGCCACGCTGATCAGCGCCCCCTCCAAGGTGGAGCTGCTTGACGAGATGAAGCACGGGCACCTGTGGGGCTGGATGGCCCAGCTGTATTCGCTGCGTTCCTCCAAGTCCTGGGGCGTGGGCGATTTCGAGGACCTGTCCAACCTGCTGGTCGAGGCCAAGCGCAAGACCGGTGCCGATTTCACGCTGATCAATCCGGTGCACGCCGCCGAGCCGGTCTCGCCGCTGACGCCGTCCCCGTATCTGCCGATTTCGCGCAGCTTGGTGAACTTCACGTACATCCGTCCGGAATCGATCGAGGAGTACCGCCTGCTGGGCGCCGAAAGCCTTGACGAGATCCGCAAGCTGTTTGAATCCGTCGAGCCGTTGAACGGCGAGGCGAAGATGATCGACCGCGACGCCATGTGGCATGCGAAGATGCAGGCGCTGTGGATCATCTTCAAGGCCGGTCGCACTACCGCCAGGCAGCGCCAGTTCGCCGACTTCTGCGCCAAGACCGGCGAGGATCTTGAGGCCTACGCCACCTGGTGCCTGTGCTACGACAAGTGGGGCGCCGCATCGGACGAACCCAACAACTGGACCCGCCGCTACACCAAGGATTCCCCCGAGGTCAAGGCGCTGCGCGAACAGTTCCCCGATACCCTGAACTTCTACCGCTGGCTGGAATGGATCGCCACCGAACAGCTTGACCGCGCCCAGCGCAACGCGCGCGCGGCCGGCATGCGCATCGGCGTGATGGCCGATATGGCCGTCGGCGTCCACCCGCTCGGCTCCGAGGCATGGTGGTACCCCGAGCGCTTCGCCAAGGGTGCCACTGTCGGCGCGCCGCCGGACATGTTCAACCAGCAGGGTCAGGATTGGAGCCAGCCGCCGCTGAACCCGATTGCTCTGGAACGCACCGGCTACAAGGCCTACCGCGACATGGTGCACAATATGTTCACCCATGCCGGCGCGGTGCGCATCGACCATATCCTCGGCCTGTTCCGTCTGTGGTGGATCCCGTCCGGCCACAAGGCCAACGACGGTGCCTATGTGCATTACGACTCCGATGTGATGCTGGGCATCCTCGCTCTCGAAGCATCCCGCGCCGATGGCGTGGTGGTCGGCGAAGACCTCGGCGTCGTGCCGGAATACGTGGCGAGCTCGCTGTCCTCCCACGGTCTGCTCGGCTGTGCGGTGGAATGGTTCGAACAGTTCGACGGCGAGTTCCGCGCTCCCGCCGATTGGCGCGAATACGCTCTGGCGTCGGTCAACACGCACGACCTGCCGCCGGCAGCCGGCTATCTTGAGCTGGAGCACGTCAAGCTGCGCGAACGCCTTGGTCTGCTGGAAGGTCCGAAGGAGAACTTCGAACGTTCCGCGATGGCCGAGCAGAACGCCATGATCAAGATGCTGCTCGACAACGGCTACATCGATCAGGAGATCGCCGATCATCGTGAGGAGCACGAGGCCGACATCATCGCCGCGCAGTACCGCGCGCTGAACGGTTCGCCGTGCAAGCTGCTCGCCGCATCGATCACCGATGCCGTCGGCGAGAAGCGCACGCAGAACCAGCCCGGCACCAACAACGAGTATCCGAACTGGCGCATCCCGCTGGCGGATGCCGAAGGCAATGCCGTGAAGCTGGACGATATGTTCGACCGCGCCGATGTCAAGAACCTTGCCGCCATCATGCGCGGTGAGAAGTAGCATCGCGGTATTTCACCCGTACGATCGCGCACGTTTCCCAAGGTCGCCGAGGCCGCCGGGCGTGCGCGATTTTTCATGCCCGCGTGTGTCGGCCGTATGTCAAGCCTGACCAATACACTAGTGAGCTGTTGTGTTTCCCTAAGGGGTCCTTCAAAGCGCATTCCCACTCGCAATCGAGGACTTTCAGGGAGCCCACGGATAATGAGGTGGAGGTTTTCTCCGTTACGCCCTAACCAAGCGTGCGAGGAACGCCGAAACCCGGAACACAATATATAGAAAAGGTAGAACAGTGAAGACTTTCACTCCGAAGCCCGCCGATCTGAGCCATGAGTGGTACATCGTTGACGCCACCGACGTGGTGCTGGGCCGTCTCTCGTCTCAGGTTGCAACCCTTCTGCGTGGCAAGAACAAGCCGACTTACGCACCTCATGCTGATTCCGGTAATCACGTGATCGTGATCAACGCCGCCAAGGTGGCGCTGACCGGCAACAAGCTGAGCAAGGAACTCTACAAGCATTCCGGTCGTCCGGGTGGCCTGCGTCGCGATACCTACGCGCAGCTGCTCGAGAACAACCCGGAGCGCATCATCACCAGCGCCGTCAAGGGCATGCTGCCGAAGAACAAGCTCGCCAAGGTGCAGCTTGGTCGTCTGCACGTCTTCGCCGGCGAAGAGCATCCGCACACCCCGCAGAAGCCGCAGGTCTTTGAGATCGCTCAGGTTTCTCAGCAGGCTAAGTGAACCGAAGGGAGATAGAGAACATGGCTGAAAACACCAACAACTCCGCGGTTCAGGAAACCGAAGAGGAGCTCACCAGCTACACCACCGAAACCAACGCAGGCGCCGGCACCGGCACCTCCGCCATCGAGCCGGGCTACGGCACCGGTCGTCGCAAGGAAGCCGTCGCCCGCGTGCGTCTGGTTCCCGGTTCCGGCAAGTGGACCATCAACGGCCGCACCCTGGAGGAGTACTTCCCCTCCAAGCTGCTGCAGCGTGAGGTCAACTCCCCGATCGTCCTGCTCAAGCTCGAAGGCAAGTTCGACGCGATCGTCCTCGTTGACGGCGGCGGCACCACCGGCCAGGCCGGTGCCATCCGTCTCGGCGTGGCCCGCGCTCTGAACGCCATCGACCGCGATGCCAACCGCGCCACCCTGAAGAAGGCTGGCTTCCTGACCCGCGACGCTCGCGTCGTGGAGCGCAAGAAGGCCGGTCTGCACAAGGCACGTCGTGCACCGCAGTTCTCCAAGCGTTGATTTTCGCTTACAACAGGAACCCCTCGAAGGTCTGTCCTTCGAGGGGTTCCTCGTATATACGGCATGATTCGTTCCTGCGCACGCGGAGGTACGCAGGAACGGATGCCCGTCAGCCGAGCGTGGTCTGCCGCATGATCGTGATGCTCATGGAGGGCACCGTCCACACATTGGGCTTCGGTGCTTCGGATGCCGCCTGCCGATCGGTCTCCGGGGTATTTACTGCACGATTCTGCGCGGTATTGCCCGCGGCCTTCTGCTGGTGCTGGCGTGCCAGTGCGGCACGCTGCTGGGCCACGTTATGCGCCAGAAGACGATACACGCGTGATTTGCCGGTCAGTCCGGGAAGCATGACGGTGTCGGAGGCATCGTTGCTGCGCTCATACGGTTTGACTGCCGGGCGATGCTTGATGTCTTCCTGTTCGGACTGCACCTCCTGAATGACCTGCCCGATGCGGGTGTTCTTCGGCACGAAATGCGTCCAGACGGAATCCTCGTCGGACAGATCCACCTTCTCCACGGTCGTGCCTTTGGCAGGGCGTGCGCCCGTGGTCTCGGCGGAGCACCACAGCGGCTGCCATTCGGTGTCGGCGGGCAGATGGAACTGCTTGTCCTTGCATGCGCCGTTCACCAGCAGGATCACATCGAGCTCGTTGAGGGAGAGCAGTCGCATCGCGAAGCTGCGGATGCTCTTGTCGAACCAATCCTGCTCCATCGGCGTCGTGCCGTCCGGCAGGAACCATTGCACGCGGCTCGAGGGCTTGAGCAGTCCGATCTGGCTGAGTCTGGTGAAGAAGTCCTCGTGGTGGTATAGATCCAGCGATTTGCGGATGGAGATCAGCCGGGACACGGATTCCAGCCGGTGCATCTCCAGCGTTTTGGTGCTGTGATACAGCCAATCCCATTTCAGCCAGGTGATGTCGTTGTCCTGGCAGTAGGCGTTGTTGTTGCCGCCCTGGCTGTTGCCGAATTCGTCGCCGGCCAGGATCATCGGCGTGCCGAGCGAGAGCAGCACCATGCCGAGCAGGTTCTGGGCCGCACGCTCGCGCTTCGACATGACGACGGGGTCGTCGCTCGGGCCTTCCACGCCGAAGTTGTTGGAACGGTTCATATTCGACCCGTCATGGTTGTTCTCGCCGTTGGCCTCATTGTGCTTGTGCGAGTACATGGTCAGATCGTTGAGCGTGAACCCGTCGTGGCATGCCACGAAGTTCACGGATGCAGTCGCGCCACGCCCGGGGTCGGTGGCGAACAAATCGGCCGAACCGCACAGACGCGTGGCCATCTCCTGCATGCCGACGGTGTTGCCCTGGGTCTGTTCGGCTTCGGACAGCCAGAACGTGCGCGCGGTGTCGCGGAAGCGATCGTTCCATTCCGCGAACGGGATGCCGAACTGGCCGGTCCTCCAGCCTTGGTTGCCCAGGTCCCATGGTTCCATGATGACCTTGAGGTTGCCGAGCAGCAGGTCGGAGCGCAGCGCGTACAGGAAGGGGTGGTAGCGGGTGAATTCGCCGTCCAGCCGGGCCAGGCTCGGCGCAAGGTCGAAGCGGAAGCCGTCGATGCCGATGCGCTTGGCCCAGTAGCGCAGCGAGTCGACCGCGAAGGTCGTCACGTGCGTATTGGTGAAGTCGAGCGTGTTGCCGCACCCTGTGGTGTCTTCCAGATAGGCGATGTTGTTCTTCTGCCTGCGGTAGTACGAGAGGTTGTCGAGGCCGCGCCAGCAGATGCTCGGGCCTGCCGAACCGCCTTCGCAGGTGTGGTTGTACACCACGTCCATGATCACTTCGAAGCCCGCGTCGTGCAGGGCCTGCACCATGTCGATGACCTCCTGGCGCACGGCGCTGGCACCGGCCTGTTGGGCGGCCTTGGTGGCGTATGTGGCTTCGGGGGAGAAGTAGCTGAGTGTGGAGTAGCCCCAGTAGTTGCGTTTGCCGCGTTCCTGGAGGAACACCTCTGGCTGGCTTGCCTGGATGGGCAGCAGTTCGATGGACGTCACGCCGAGCCCTTGCAGGTATGCCAGGGTAGTGGGGTGCGCAAGGCCCGCGTAGGTGCCGCGCAGCTCTTCGGGGAGCCAGGGCGCGTTGGCGGTGAAGCCTTTGACGTGCAGCTCGTAGATCACGGTTTTGCTCCATGGCACGTGCGGGTGCACGCTTTCGCTGTCGAGCTTCGTGGTGGCGCGGTCGTCGATGGCCACGGATACCGGCATCTTGCCCAGCGAGTCGATGGTGTTCATCTTGCCGAACGGGTCGCCGACGATCTTGCCGTCCTCCAGCTTGCATTCGTAGGCGAAGGCGGCCGGATCGAGCTGCATGGTGCCGTCGATGCCCTTGCCGTAGGGGTCGAGCAGCAGTTTGTACGGGTTGAACCGTACGCCGTGGGAGGGGTCCCATGCGCCGTCCACGCGGTAGCCGTAGCGCATGCCGTCCCACGCCTTGGGGATGTGCACGGACCATAGCCCGTAGTTCGGCCCTTCCATCTTGAACAGGGTCTCGCGCACGTAGGTGGATTCGATGATGCGCGTGCAGACCTTGAAATCGCTGATCTGCTTGACGAGGGGGATCGAGGTGTTGGGGAACAGCCGGATGGCCTCGCTGTAGAAGGCGCTGGGCTGGTCGACGGGTTCGATGACGCAGAACCACACTTGGTCCGCGGTTTCGGAACGGACGATGGCATCGGCGCCGCCGTCATCGGTGAAGTACAGGCCAGGTCTTGTGGCATAGCGGTGAAGTGTTGGGTTTTGCATACCTCTCATTGTAGGTGGATATGCGGGGGCGGACGTTTCCTCGGCGGGGGAGTCGCAGGCGTCCTGTCATGTGCTGCGATGACGCGACGCGCCGAGACATCCTTTGTATAAAGCACTTTAAGAAAACTGATTTGCAAAACAGAATGAAAGAATGTATGCTGTGAGTCATCAGGCAGAACGAACTGCCCACAACAGATAAACCACAAAACGGCAACACTTTCATCGAGGAAAGGAACAATCATGAAGGCTCTGGTGCTCACCGGTGTGAAGGAATTCGAGATCCAGGATCTGGCTACCCCCGAGATCCTCCCGAACGAAGTGCTGATCAACACCGCATACGCAGGCGTGTGCGGCACGGATCACGATCTGTACGCGGGTCGTCCGGGCTCCGCCGCCGCAGTCCCGCCGATCGTGCTCGGCCATGAGAACTCCGGCGTGGTCGCGGCCATCGGTTCCGAAGTCACCAACGTCAAGGTCGGCGACCGTGTAGCCGTCGATCCGAACATCTACTGCGGCCAGTGCGAGTTCTGCCTGACCCAGCGCCCGGAACTGTGCGACCACCTGAGCGCCGTCGGCGTCACCCGTGACGGTGGTCTGGCCGAGCAGTTCACCGCCCCGGCCACCGTGGTCTACAAGCTGCCGGACAACGTCTCCCTGCGCGACGCCGCCGCCATCGAACCGGTGTCCTGCGCCGTGCACGGCCTCGACCTGCTCAAGCTGCGCCCCTACCAGAAGGCCCTGGTCATCGGCGACGGTTTCATGGGGCAGATCTTCGCCCAGCTGCTGCAGGCCTACGGCGTGCATCAGGTGGACCTGGCCGGCATCTTCGACGAGAAGCTGCAGCGCAACAAGGAGCAGTTCGGCGTCACCGAGACCTTCAACACCACGAAGGAACCGGTTCCGACGGACGCCTACGACGTCATCGTCGAGGCCGTCGGTCTGCCGGCCACCCAGGCCCAGGCCGTCGCCGCGGCCAAGAAGGGCGCGCAGGTGCTGATGTTCGGCGTCGGCCCGCAGGAGGCCCACTTCGAGATGAACACCTACGACATCTACAAGAAGCAGCTCACCATCCAGGGCTCCTTCATCAATCCGCTGACCTTCCGCGACGCCATCTCGCTGGTCTCCTCCGGCAAGATGAACATCGGCGGCCTCATCAGCCACGAGCTCAAGCTCGAAGAGGTTCAGGACTTCCTCGACGGCAAGATCACCGGCGTTTCCAAGGCCGTCGTCAAGGTCGGCAAGTAATACCGTGCGGCCCCACAAGGGCCGCCCCTCCCAACATCATGGCCGCCGCAGCTGTTCTCTCGTGCGGCGGCCGCTCTCCTCGCAACATGCCGGGTGCCGCGGCAAAGGGGCCGCGGCACCTGTTTGTATCGATGTCTGTATACTATGAAGCGGCTTTCTCAACGTCGAATGAAAGTCGGGTAAGGGTTTATTGCAATGATCAGGCTGCTTGAACGTCTCGGCGTTCCCCGTGTGCTGATGCTCGGCTTCCTTGCCGTCGCGATCTTCATGACCGGTGATGGTTTCGAGCTCACCTTCCTGTCCAAGTTCATGGTGGACCAAGGGTTCACCTCGTCCCAGGCCTCGCTGCTGGTCACCGTATATGGTCTGTTCGCGGCGTTCGGCGGCTGGTCCGCCGGCGTGCTTGCCGAGATGTTCGGCGCGCGCAAGGTCATGATGTTCGGCGCATGCTGGTGGATCGGCGTGCACCTGCTGTTCCTCGGCGTGGCCATTCCAAGCCACATCTACCCGCTGATCCTGGGCCTGTACGCCATCCGCGGCATCGGCTACCCGCTGTTCATCTACAGCTTCGTGGTGCTGATGGCGCAGTACATCTCCCCGTCCAGGCTCGCCTCGGCCACCGGGTTCTTCTGGACCTGCTTCTCGCTGGGCATCGGCGTATTCGGCGCGTATCTGCCGAGCTTCATCATGCCCGTGTTCGGCGAATACAAGACGTTCTGGTTCGCGCTGCCCTTCTCCATCGTCGGCACGCTCATGTGCTTCTTCTTCGTGCCGAAGAACAAGGTCGTCAAGGGCGAGGGGCTCAGCCGCAAGGAACAGCTCAAGGAGCTGACCGAAGGTGCCACCATCCTGTTCACCAACCGCAAGATCCTCATCTGCGCCATCATCCGTATCATCAACAACCTGCTGCTGTACGGCTTCCCCGTCATCATGCCGTTGTACCTGTGCACCACGCATAACGGCGGCATCAACATCTTCAAGACCGAGGAATGGATGCGCATCTGGGGCTTCGTGTTCGTCGTCACCCTGATCTTCAACACCTTCTGGGGCTGGTTCATGGACCGCTTTGGCTGGGTGTGGCCGATGCGCTGGTTCGGCTGCGCGGTGCTCGCCGTCGGCTCGGTCGCGTTCTACTACATCCCGCAGTGGTTCGGCGCCAACGCGTTGATGATGATCATCGCCTCCATCATCGTGGGCATCGGCACCTGCGCCTTCTCGTCGCTGCCGACCATCATGACGCTGTACGCCGGCGAGGGCAAGCAGGGCGCCGCACTGTCCGCGTATAACCTTGCCGCCGGTCTGACCACGTTCGCCGGCCCCGGCATCGCCACGCTGCTGCTGCCGACCATCGGCTATGGCGGTGTGTGCTGGACCTACGCCGCGCTGTACGTCCTGGCGTTCGTGCTCACGCTGTTCATCCGCCCGAAGCAGCCCGGATTCGATAGCCATGGCCATCGCATCAAGTCGGCCAAGAAGACCGGTGCGGATGCGCCGGCATCCGTGGAACCGGCCGAAGCCGCGCAATAAAGTACCGCAGGCGGGCGCATCGCACGGCGTTGCGCCCGCACCTGCGCACGATATATCCGTTATGCTAAAACCCAATCCAAGTCAAAGGAGAACCATCATGAGCAAGCCCATGACCGCATTCACCACCGATTTCCAGCACTCCGGCATGGTCGCCAAGGATCTGGACGAGACCATCGAGTTCTACACCAAGAAGCTCGGCTTCGAGGTGGCCGGCATCTTCCATAACGGCGAGAACCGCTGCGCCTTCCTGCGCTACGGCCATCTGACCATCGAGACCTGGGAGGGCGAGCCCGCCCCGATGACCACCGGTGCCATCAACCACTGGGCGTTCGACACCCCGGATATCGAGGCCGCCTTCGAGAACGCCAAGGAGCTCGGACTGGACTTCAAGGACACCGAGATCCAGCACATCGACAGCTTCTGGGATCACGGCATCCGTTACTTCAACGTGTACGGCCCCAACGGCGAGACCATCGAGTTCTGCCAGATCGTCAAGAAGTGACCCGATCGGGGTCGCGGTGATGTAAGGTCACGCGGCCCCGCAGATGCCGTCCACATAGGACTGCACGAAACGCAATGCTGCGCCGATGATGTTCTGATCGTCGGCGCAGCTGCTTTTTCTCAGCGAGAAATGCTCGGAATGGAACGGGCTGAGGGCCTCCACGCGGTGCTTGAGATCCGTGATGGCGTCGTCGGTCAGGTATTGCGCCGTTTCGCCGCCGATGATGATGTCGCCGGCGATCACGGTGCGGATATTGGCGATGGCCTGGGCCACGTGATCCATCCATTCCCCGTAGCGCTGCCTATGCCCAGGCTCGCCCTGTGCGAGCACAGAGAAGAATCCCGGCAGGCTCTCGCCGTCGATGACCAGGGCCTCGGGGGAGCAGTACACGTCCATGCAGCCGCGCTGGCCGCAATAGCAGATCTTTCCGCCGGGGACGAGGCACATGTGCTCGATGGTGCCGTTGCTGAGATTCGGCCCCTGATACAGCGCGCCGTCGACGATGACGGCACCGCCCGGCCTGCGTTCCAGGTACACGCATACCGCATCCTGTATCGAATGGTCGAACCACAGCTCGGCCATGGCGGAGGCGTCGGAATCGTGGATCATGATGGCCGGCAGCTCGATATGGCGTGTGAGCTTTTCCAGCGTGAGCCCGGTGTTGCCCATGATCTTGCCGAAGGTGATGGCCGTGCCGTCCGCGGAGACGATGCCCTGCATGGAGTAGGCGACGCCCAGCACGTCGCTGCCGGACCGCACGATCTTGCCGGCGAATTCGGTGACCAGATCGCCCACCATGTCGTAGTAGTCGCCGTCGTTGCGGTATGTGGCCCGCTTTCGGCGGCGCATGATGACCTCGCCATAGAGGTCCACGGCGACCAGGGTGATGGCGTTCGCGCGCATGGTGACGCCGATCGCGGCGTGCGAGCGTGCCGCGAACGTGTAGGTCTGCGCCTTGCGGCCGCCGGTCGATTGCATGGGCTCGCCCTGTTCGACGAGCCCTTCGTCGGTCAGGGTGCGCAGGTTCTGGGTGATGGTGGGCAGGCTCAGCCCAAGCTCGCGTTCCAGCATTTGCTTGGTCTGCGCCCCATGATGATACAGATGGCTGATGATGGCCTGGCGGTTCGCCGTCTTGAGACTGGTCGAGGGTGCGTTCATCGCTGGTTCCTTCCTATGCATGTCTGAGGCAACTTTATCAAAAGTCTTTTAAAAATGTGGGGATAATTCCAGTATGCTGCGCCTTGCCGGCTTGTCGTGTTTGGAAAACGCCTGGAATTACAGGCTTTTGGGATACTTTTTGAAAAACATTTACATTAAGTGTTCGCGCTCTGTCCTGAAATAGTCGGAAGTTTTAAAAAACTTCTTTAGAAAATGTGGTGTTTGTGATGTGTGTATCTGTTAAAAAAACGAACAAATGCGCTCAAAATAGGGTAAATGAACATGTTTTATTGCAAAATAAGTTCGTATAGGCACATGAATACATCAAGATATAACATGAAACGCACAACCCGCTTAAGGGATGAAAAGGTGCAGACAATCATGTATATTGTGAGGCAGGTCACAGGCGATTCGAGATATGTCGCGGATCGACGTGACATGACTGCTGCACACACGGCAATCAGATAAGGAATAACGCACCACGTTCCAGATCTCTATCAGAGGAGGATCCTACAGTGGCAGAAACTAAGAACAGCGCAACGAAGCCAACCCCGGAAGAAAAGCTCGCCGCAGCCGAAGCCGAAGTGGACGCACTCGTAGCCAAGGGTCAGAAGGCTCTCGCCGAATTCGAGAAGCTTGACCAGAAGCAGGTCGACCACATCGTCGCCAAGGCCTCCGTCGCGGCTCTGAACAAGCATCTGGTGCTCGCCAAGATGGCCGTCGATGAGACCCATCGTGGTCTGGTCGAAGACAAGGCCACCAAGAACATCTTCGCCTGCGAGCACATCACCCACTACCTGGCCGGCCAGAAGACCGTCGGCATCATCCGCGAAGACGACGTGCTGGGCATCGACGAAGTCGCCGAGCCCGTCGGCGTGGTCGCCGGCGTCACCCCGGTCACCAACCCGACCTCCACCGCCATCTTCAAGTCCCTGATCGCGCTGAAGACCCGTTGCCCGATCATCTTCGGCTTCCACCCGGGCGCGCAGAACTGCTCCGTGGCCGCAGCCAAGATCGTGCGTGACGCCGCCATCGCCGCAGGCGCCCCCGAGAACTGCATCCAGTGGATCGAGCACCCCTCCATCGAAGCCACCGGCGCACTGATGAAGCATGACGGCATCGCCACGATCCTCGCCACCGGCGGCCCCGGCATGGTGAAGGCCGCGTACTCCTCCGGCAAGCCCGCCCTCGGCGTGGGCGCCGGCAACGCACCGGCCTACGTCGACAAGGATGTGGACATCGTCCGCGCGGCCAACGATCTGGTGCTGTCCAAGCACTTCGATTACGGCATGATCTGCGCCACCGAGCAGGCGATCATCGCCCACAAGGACATCTACAAGGACCTCATCAGGGAGCTCAAGGTTCGCAAGGCCTACTTCGTCAACAAGGAGGAGAAGGCCAAGCTCGAACAGTACATGTTCGGCTGCGTGGCCGGCAGCGGCCAGACCCCGAAGCTGAACTCCGTGGTCCCGGGCAAGTCCCCGCAGTACATCGCCAAGGCCGCCGGCTTCGAGATCCCCGCCGACGCCACCATCCTCGCCGCCGAGTGCAAGGAGGTCTCCGACGACGAGCCGCTGACCCACGAGAAGCTCGCCCCGGTGCAGGCCGTGCTGAAGGCCGACAACAAGGAGCAGGCCTTCGAGATGTGCGAGGCCATGCTGAAGCTGGGTGCCGGCCACACCGCCGCCATCCACACCAACAACGAGGACCTGGTCCGCGAGTACGGTCTGCGCATGCACGCATGCCGCATCATCTGGAACCAGCCGAGCTCCCTCGGCGGCATCGGCGATATCTACAACTCCATCGCCCCGTCGCTCACACTGGGCTGCGGCTCCTACGGCGGCAACTCGGTTTCCGGCAACGTGCAGGCCGTCAACCTCATCAACATCAAGCGTATTGCTCGGAGGAACAACAACATGCAGTGGTTCAAGATCCCGGCCAAGACCTACTTCGAGCCGAACGCCATCAAGTACCTGCGCGACATGTACGGCATCGAGAAGGCCGTCATCGTGTGCGACAAGGTGATGGAGCAGCTCGGCATCGTCGACAAGATCATCGACCAGCTGCGCGCACGTGCCAACCGCGTCACCTTCCGTATCATCGACTACGTCGAGCCGGAGCCTTCCGTCGACACCGTCGAGAGGGGCGCTTCGATGATGCGCGACGAGTTCGAGCCGGACACCATCATCGCCGTCGGCGGCGGTTCCCCGATGGACGCCGCGAAGATCATGTGGCTGCTGTACGAGCACCCGGAAATCTCCTTCTCCGATGTGCGTGAGAAGTTCTTCGATATCCGTAAGCGCGCGTTCAAGATCCCGCCGCTGGGCAAGAAGGCCAAGCTGGTGTGCATCCCGACCTCCTCCGGCACCGGTTCCGAGGTCACGCCGTTCGCCGTGATCACCGACCACAAGACCGGCTACAAGTACCCGATCACCGATTATGCGCTGACCCCGTCCGTCGCCATCGTCGACCCGGTGCTGGCCCGCACCCAGCCGCGCAAGCTGGCCTCCGACGCCGGCTTCGACGCCCTGACCCACGCCTTCGAGGCCTATGTGTCCGTGTACGCCAACGACTTCACCGACGCCATGGCCCTGCACGCGGCCAAGCTGGTGTGGGACAACCTGGCGGAATCCGTCAACGGCGAGCCTGGCCTGGCCAAGACCAACGCCCAGGAGAAGATGCACAACGCCGCCACCATGGCAGGCATGGCATTCGGCTCCGCCTTCCTGGGCATGTGCCATGGCATGGCCCATACGCTGGGTGCCCTGCTGCACATCGCCCACGGCCGCACCAACTCCATCCTGCTGCCGTACGTGATCCGCTACAACGGTCAGATTCCGGAGGAGCCCACCTCCTGGCCGAAGTACAACAAGTACATCGCGCCGGAACGCTACCAGGAGATCGCCAAGAACCTCGGCATCGACCCGGGCAAGACCCCGGCCGAAGGCGTGGAGAACCTGGCGAAGGCCGTCGAGGATTACCGCGACAACAAGCTCGGTATGAACAGGAGCTTCCAGGAGTGTGGCGTGGACGAGGACTTCTTCTGGTCCATCCTCGATCAGGCCGGCATGCGCGCCTACGAGGATCAGTGCACCCCGGCGAACCCGCGTATCCCGCTGATCAACGACATGAAGGACATCGCCGTGGCCGCATACTACGGCGTGCCTCAGGCCGAGGGTCACAAGATTCGCGTGGAGCGCGAAGGCGAGGCTGCCACCGAGGAGGCCTCCGAGCGCGTCTGATCGCCGGATCAGCGTGACGACACCTTAATATAAGGAACCATGAGAAGGAGCCCGACGGGAAGCCGTCGGGCTCCTTCTCATATGGCGGAGGGGCATTACAGCCATAGCTAATGGCCGTATGTACTACTGTTTTTCAGCGCTCTGACATCTCCGTCAAAGATTTCGACGATACCGTCGAGTTCTGTCAAATCGTCGAGGAACGATTGTCGGTTGCCGGTTCGAAGGCACAAAAGCTATGCAAAAAATGTGGCGATAAAAAAAGAATGCTCCATCGCGTGGAACATTCCGTCATACAAAAGTGGAGGGACGCCGTTGTCCTTTTCCTTGCGCATTGGCGTCGTGCCAGTATCCGGCCCTATCATCCTGTTGCCGGCCGGTGGCGTGGGTCAGCGGTTCTCGATGATCTTTTCGTAGGCTTCGACGACGGACTCGCTGTAGCCGGCGGAGACCAAGGCGTTCATGCCGCTGCACTCGAAACCACGACGGATGGCGGCGATGATCGACTTCTTGTTCAGCATATCTATTCCTTTCGATTCATTCCGAACCGTTTGGTTCGGCCGTTTCCGATGATAGGATGGCTGCCCGATTTTTGTGAACATGGTTTGTAAAACTTGTTTGTCGTCGGCATTGCTGTTGCTTGACGGCGCATGGGGCCTCGAACCATTTCTTAGAGCCATCACCGCGGGATGCCAAGGCAAACCATGTAGCGTGCGTGAGAGCGTCGATTCGGACGCGTCCTGTGCCTTCGTTGGTGAATCAATGATGTAACCCCCGGTGCAAAAAAGTACCAAATGATGATGTCGGGCAGCCTACAAACAGCGTTTTTTGGGGGTGAAACTGGTGTTACGCCGCAGTGGTGCGGCAAACAATGAAGTATTTGGCGTAAGTGAGGAAACATGGCTCTGGGATTGCCGAGGAAACTGCTGGCGGGATTCGTCGCCATCGCAGTATTCATGACCGGCGACGGTTTTGAACTGACCTTCCTGTCGAAGTATATTGTCGATCAGGGCTTTAGCTCGTCGCAGTCGTCGCTGATGTTCACCATGTATGGACTCATGGCGGCGGTCGCTGGATGGGCCTCCGGCGTGCTGGCTGAGATGTTTGGTGCCAAACGCATCATGCTCATCGGCGCAATCGCCTGGATCGCTCTGCATTTGGTATTCGTCGCAGTGGCCCTGCCCAGTGGCATCTACCCGCTAATGCTCGTCGTCTACGCGCTGCGTGGCGTTGGCTATCCGCTGTTCATTTATTCCTTCGTCGTGCTTATCACGCAGACTGTTGAACCGTCGCATCTCGCCTCGGCGATGGGTTGGTTTTGGACCTCCTATTCCTTTGGCATCGGTGTCTTTGGCGCCTACTTGCCGAGCTTCACCATCGCTTGGGTTGGAGAGTACTGTTCGCTGTGGCTGTCGTTGCTGTTTGCTGTGGCCGGCATGCTTGTGTGTCTGCTTCTGGTTCCGGCCTCGGACAACTCTCGTACCTCGTCGATGACCCGCGCGGAGAAGCTGCATGAGCTCAGTCGAGGTGCCACGATTCTTGTACACAACCGGCAGATCGCACTGGCTGCCGTCGTGCGCGTGATTTGCAACCTCACTCTTTATGGTTTCCCGGTCATTATGCCACTTTACCTGTCTACCCATGTCAATGGAGGTGGCGGTTGGTTCGAGGTCTCACGATGGAGCCAAATCTGGGGATTTCAGTTCATCGTCACCGTTGTCGGCAACGTGTTCTGGGGCCGCATGGGCGACCGTTATGGTTGGATGCGGCAGATGCGCTGGTTCGGTTGCTGGTTCTGCGTTATCGGCACGCTCGGCATGTATTACATTCCGCAGGTGTTCGGCGCGAACATGGTGTTGATGTGCGCTGATGCCATCGTGCTTGGTCTGGGCATTTCCGCCTTCGTGCCGATGGGCGCGATCTTTCCGGCGCTCGCTCCCGAGCATAAGGGCGCAGCTATCTCCGCGCACAACCTCGCCTCTGGCTTGACAACGTTCTTCGGTCCGTTGATCGCGACCGTGTTGATTTCCACTGTTGGCTTCGGCGGAGTGTGCTGGGCCTATGCGGTCTGCTACGCCATCGGCTCTTTGCTCACCGTCTTCATTCGACCCAAGCAGTCCGGTTTCGACGAGCGTGGTCGGCGTCTGCCGATCAAGGCTGATGAGGAGGTGGTTACCGCCTGACCTAATTGCAATAGTCGCCGCGGCACTGCCGACGGCTGATACCAATCTTTCAGTAATACAAACGCACCAAGTAGCAATTAACAATTAACAATTAACAAAGGAGACCATCATGAAAGCTGTCGTTCTCGAAAAGAAGGGTGTCATCAATGTGCGCGAGGTGCCGGATACGCCGGCCCCGGCCGCCGGAGAGCTCACCATTGCGCCCCACACCGTGGGTGTGTGCGGTTCCGACCTGCATTACTACACCCACGGTCGCGTCGGCAAGTACATCGTCGAGCAGCCGATGATTCTGGGCCATGAGGCCGCGGGTACGGTCGTCGCGGTCGGTGATGGCGTCGAAGGATTCCAAGTCGGCGACCGTGTCGCCCTGGAACCCGGCATTCCGGACATGACCTCGCGAGCCAGCAAGCTGGGCATGTACAACGTCGATCCTGCCGTGCGTTTCTTTGCCACCCCGCCGGTCGACGGCTGCCTGTGCGAGACGGTGAACCACCCCGCCGCCTTCACCTATCATCTGCCCGACAACGTGAGCTTCGGCGAGGGCGCGCTGCTTGAACCTACTGCCGTGGCGATGTGGGCCGCCACCAAGGCGCGCATCAAGCCTGGCGATGTGTGCGTGGTCACCGGCTCGGGCACGGTGGGCATGCTCACCGCTTCCTGCGCGCTCGCCGGCGGTGCCTCTAAGGTGATCATTTCCGACGTCTCTGACGTCAAGCTCGCTATCGCTGCCAAGGTGCCGGGTGTCATCCCCGTTGATCTGACCAAGGAGGACCTGGTTGAGCGAGTGCGTGAGGAGACCGGCGGCTGGGGCGCTGATGTGGCTTTTGAATGCTCCGGTGCGCCCAAGGCCTATGAGACCTTCTGGAAGCTCGTTGCTCCCGGTGGGGCGGCCGTCATCGTTGGTATTCCGGTCGACCCGGTCGCCATCGACGTCACCGAACTGCAGGCCACTGAGGTGCGTATCGAGAATGTCTTCCGCTACGCCAACGTCTATCAGAAGGCCATCGATCTGGTCGCCAATGGTAAGCTGAGCCTTAGTCCCTTCATCACCGACACCTTCGCGATGGAGGACGCCAAGGCCGCCTTCGACCGTATGGCCGAGGGGCGTCCCGGCGATATCAAGTTGCAGATCACTGTGGAGCGTCGCTAAACGCTTGTTCTGATTGGCTGGAAATGGAAGGTGGGCGGCTGATGAGTGTCGGCGATGCGAACAACATGGGTGACGCGATTTCGGCCGCCCGCCGTCCGATACCGTTTGCGATGTCTGCGTCGATGCTGCCCGATGGCGGTACCGCCGCAGTGTCCGGTCCCGGTTCGCTGGAGGTCATTACGCCGGATCTCGACGCGGCCATCCACTGGACGGAGCATGGCTATCCACATCCGTTGGCCAAGTGGCACCATCATCCGCAAGTGGAGTTCCATCTGATCCGCGAAGGCTCTGGCCTGATGATGGCCGGTGATGGGGTGCTGCCTTTTGAAGAGGGCCACGTGGCGTTGATTGGCGCGAATCTCCCCCACAACTGGGTGTCTGATCTGCGTCCGGGGGAACGGTTGGAGCATCGCGATGTGGTGTGCCACGTGCGTCCCGAAGTATTGCGTGTGCTCATGACCTACTTCCCCGAGTGCTCCGGCTTTGGCATCGCGTTGCATCGCGCATCGTATGCGTTGGTGCTCTCCGGGCGGTCTGCCGCCCGGGCGGCCTCGTGCTTGGAGACGATGGGTGGACATGAGGGTGTGAGGCGGCTGGCGGATTTCGTCGAGTTGCTCGCGGCATTCGAAGAGGCTCCGGAGGGTGAATGGTCGACTGTGGTCACACCGGGCTATGATCCAAGCGGAGGCTCCGGCTCGGAGCGCCTGCTCAACGCGGCCATAGGCTATGTGACGGACAACCTTGGCGGCGACATCCGCTTGGAGGAGGCGGCGGCGCAGGCGGCGATGAGCCCATCGGCGTTCTCCCGTTTCTTCAAACGCACAGCTGGCGTCGGCTTTGCCGATTTCGTGCGCAGACTGCGCGTCGGACGTGCTTGCAGGCTTCTTGCCACGACTGACATGCCTGTGGCAAGGATCCAACGTGAATGTGGCTATGGCAATGCCTCGAATTTCAACAGACGATTCCTGGCCGAAACCGGGGTGACTCCCTCTGCCTACCGCAAGGCGAGACAAGGGTATTGATGGACGGTTATGCGAGATAGCTTGTCGGAGGGTGTGGAGAACTTGGCGAAGGCCGTCGAGGATTACCGCGACAACAAGCTCGGTATGAACAGGAGCTTCCAGGAGTGTGGCGTGGACGAGGACTTCTTCTGGTCCATCCTCGATCAGGCCGGCATGCGCGCCTACGAGGATCAGTGCACCCCGGCGAACCCGCGTATCCCGCTGATCAACGACATGAAGGACATCGCCGTGGCCGCATACTACGGCGTGCCTCAGGCCGAGGGGCACAAGATTCGCGTGGAGCGCGAAGGCGAGGCTGCCACCGAGGAGACCTCCGAGCGCGTCTGATCGCCGTCAGACAGCCGTTCAGTCGGGAGTCTGCGCATCTCGATCGCTCCATATATATAAGGACGTCGATCATGCGTACGCTCATACTGGTAACGGCTATCGGCAGGCACCGATGAAGAGGTGCCGATAAGACAACAGGAGCCCTGTGGATTCATTCCACAGGGCTCCTTGTCGTTTTTCTATTGCCGAGCGGTACCGTGCAGGGGCGCTATGACTCTGGCGCAATACACGAAATCCATGCGTCATTCTTGTCGTCGAATCAGCCGACGGCATGAACCGGGAATCTGCCACGGAGTTCCTGTAGCGTGGACGGCATGCCTGCATCCTCGAATCCTCGTACGCGCAATAAGAAGAATCTGCACGCCTGCCTGCGTGCATGGCTCCCCGGGCAGCCGGGTGCCGTGATGATGGCCATGTCCCCGGCGCTGGCTGGGTCGGTGACCGCATGGTGCCGCCATGGGTGGTCGGCTGCTTCCTGGTGGCTGACGGCGTGCTGGCTGCTGTGCTATTGCGTGCAGTTCTCCGCCGCGCGCTGGTTCAAGTCGCATGGCAGGCGTCGCTGGCTTGCGCAGCCGCTGGCATACGGCATCATATTGTGCGTCATCGGTCTACCTTTCGTCATCAGGTACCCGGGCATACTGGTCTGGGCCCCGCCTATGGCCGTGCTTGCGGCCATATCGTTCATCGCCTCATGGCAACGCAAGGAACGTTCGCTGTGGTCGAATGCGACGGCCGTGATCGCGGCATGCCTGATGGCCATACTGACCTTCCATTATGGCGAGGCGCCGTCGCCGGCCATTCCACGCATCGAGGGCACGGGCATGCTGTTGGCTTGCGCGTTCGGTGTGGTGCAGTTTGGGTCCGTGCTGTTCGTCAAGACCATGATCCGGGAGCGGGGGAGCGGGAAGTACCTTGCCGCCTCATGGGCATGGCATGTTCTCGCAGTTCTTATTGCGGCGATTGAAGGCGAGGCTTCGCTGGTTGCGCTGTCCGTCATATTGCTGGCCCGTGCGATCACTATGCCGTTCATCTCGATGAAAAGAACCATCAAGCCATTGCATACGGGATTGATCGAGCTCGCATCGAGCCTTCTCGCCTTGGCATTGATCATCTCGGCCGCGGTCTGAATCGGCCTGAAACCATAGCGACACGCCAGGGAAGAGAATAAGGCCGCTTAGTCACGCCCGGATGCTTTAATAAACAAGTTGCCTGTTTTGGGCTCGCAAATTGGAATTAAAAAAGCGAGCGCGGGGTTGCAGCCACGAGAGTGATTGCAATGGGCCGCGCACTGATGATGGATGACCGCCAGTGGACGTATGTCCAACGGAGGCCATGCGCGCCGGTGCCCTTAACACGAAACAGGCTGGTAAACAGTACACGAATCGCTAGAAAGGGCGGACGGCAATGGCGGGACAGAAAATCCGCATCAGGCTTAAGTCCTATGACCACGAGGTCATCGACCAATCGGCGAAGAAGATCGTCGAAACGGTGACGAACGCGGGCGCAACTGTTGTTGGCCCCGTTCCGCTGCCGACCGAGAAGAACGTTTTCTGTGTTATTCGTTCTCCTCATAAGTACAAGGATTCTCGCGAGCACTTCGAGATGCGCACGCACAAGCGTCTTATCGACATCGTGGACCCGACCCCCAAGGCCGTGGATTCCCTGATGCACATCGACCTGCCCGCAGATGTCAACATCGAGATCAAGCTGTAAGGGAGGAGGAACCGCTATGTCGCAAAGAGCAGATCGCAAGGCCCTGCTGGGCAGGAAGCTCGGCATGTCCCAGGTGTGGGATGAGAACGGCTTCTTCGTTCCCGTCACGCTGGTCGACGTCTCCACCAACGTGGTGACCGCTATCAAGACCGACGAGACCGACGGCTACACCGCAGTCCAGATCGGCTACGGCCAGATCGACCCGACCAAGGTGACCAAGCCGCTGGCTGGCCACTTCGCCAAGGCCGGCGTCACCCCGCGTCGTCACCTCGTTGAGGTGCGCGAGGACAACGCCACCGAGTACGAGCTGGGTCAGGAACTCACCGCTGAGGTGTTCGAAGAGGGTGCAGAGGTCGACGTGACCGGCACCACCAAGGGTAAGGGCTTCGCCGGTACCATCAAGCGTTGGGGCTTCAAGTCCTACCGTCGTACCCACGGCTCCCACAAGAACGAACGTCGTCCGGGTTCGGTCGGCGCTTGCGCAACCCCGAGCCGTATTCTGAAGGGCAAGCGCATGGCTGGCCGCATGGGTCATGTGACCTCCACTGTGCAGAACCTCACCATCGTTTCCGCGGATGTTGAGAACGGCATCCTCGCCATCAAGGGCGCCATTCCCGGCCCCAAGGGCGGCATCGTTCTCGTCCGTTCGGCAGTGAAGGGAGCCTGATAAACCATGGCAAACGTTACTCTGAACGTCACTGACGCCAAGGGCGCCAAGACCGGCACCGTTGAGGCTCCTGCTGAGATCTTCGGCTTCTCCGCCGAAGAGGTGCAGGCCCACGTGCCGCTGATCCACCAGGTTGTGGTGGCCCAGCTTGCCGCTGCTCGCCAGGGCACTCACGCCACCAAGACCCGCGCCAATGTTTCCGGCGGCGGCAAGAAGCCGTGGAAGCAGAAGGGCACCGGTCGCGCTCGTCAGGGCTCGATCCGCGCTCCGCAGTGGTACCACGGCGGCGTCGTGTTCGGCCCGCAGCCGCGCAAGTACGACCAGCGCACCCCGAAGAAGATGAAGGCCGCAGCCCTCAAGTACGTGCTGTCCGATCGCGCTAACGCCGGTCGCATCGCCGTCGTTGACTTCGCTGTCGCCGACGCTCCTTCCACCAAGGCCGCTGTTGCTGCACTGACCCCGATCACCGAGAACAAGTTCACCACCGTCGTGCTCACCCGCGACAACGTGAACGAGTGGCTCTCCGTGCGCAACATCCCGACCGTTCACCCGATTTTCGTCGATCAGCTCAACACGTACGACGTGGTTACCGCGCAGTACGTCGTCTTCTCCAAGGAAGCCTTCGAGGCTTTCGTGGCTGCGAAGACCGAGCCGAAGGAGGCCTGATTTAGATGGTCGCTATTCACAAGCCGGCACACGACGTGATTATCAAGCCCGTCGTTTCCGAGAAGAGCTACGCCGCTTCCGATCGTGGTCAGTACACCTTTGTGGTGGCCCCGAACGCGAACAAGGTGCAGATCAAGCAGGCTATTGAAGAGATCTTCAACGTCAAGGTGACGAACGTCAACACCCTCAACCGCGCCGGCAAGCGTCAGCGCACCCGCACCGGTTTCGGCCAGCGTGCTTCCCAGAAGCGCGCCATCGTGACCGTCGCCGAGGGCCAGACGATCGACATCTTCGGTAACTGAAGGCTAGCCGAGAAAAGTTAAAGGAAGAACTACATTATGGCTATCCGCGTATATAAGCCGACGACTGCAGGCCGCCGCAACGCGTCCGTCTCGGACTTCGCCGAGATCACGCGTTCCACGCCTGAGAAGTCGCTGGTTCGCAAACTGTCCAAGACCGGTGGTCGCAACTCCTACGGCCGCATGACCTCCCGCCATCGCGGCGGTGGCCACAAGCGCCAGTACCGCCTCATCGACTTCCGTCGTTGGGACAAGGACGGCGTGCCCGCCAAGGTTGCGCACATCGAATACGATCCGAACCGTACCGCCAACATCGCCCTGCTGCACTACGCAGACGGCGAGAAGCGCTACATCATCGCGCCGAAGGGCATCAAGCAGGGCGACGTCATCGAGACCGGTGCCCAGGCCGATATCAAGCCGGGCAACAACCTGCCGCTGAAGAACATCCCGACCGGTACGATTGTGCACGCCATCGAGCTCCGCCCGCTGGGCGGCGCGAAGATTGCCCGCTCCGCAGGCACCTCCGTGCAGCTCGTGGCCAAGGACGGCGCTTACGCCCAGCTGCGTATGCCGTCCGGCGAAATCCGTAACGTCGACGCCCGCTGCCGCGCAACCGTCGGCGAGGTCGGCAACGAAGAGCACGCCAACGTGCAGCTCGGCAAGGCCGGTCGTGCCCGTTGGATGGGCAAGCGCCCGATCACCCGTGGTGAATCCATGAACCCGGTCGACCACCCGCACGGCGGTCGTACTCGCGGTGGCAAGCCGCCGGTTTCCCCGTGGGGCAAGGGTGAAGTTCGTACTCGCCGTCCGAAGAAGGCTTCGAACAAGATGATTGTTCGTCGTCGTCCGAACGGTAAGAACCGCAAGTAAGGAAGGTCGAGAAGATGACTCGTAGCATCAAGAAGGGCCCCTTCGTCGACGCCCACTTGCAGAAGAAGGTCGACGAGCAGAACGAGAAGGGCACCCACAACGTCATCAAGACGTGGTCCCGCCGTTCTATGATCACCCCTGACTTCATCGGTCACACCTTCGCCGTTCACGACGGCCGCAAGCACGTGCCGGTGTTCGTCACCGAATCCATGGTTGGCCACAAGCTCGGTGAGTTCGCCCCCACGAAGACCTTCAAGGGTCACGTGAAGGACGACAAGAAGGCCCGCCGCTAAAGGAGAGAATGACTTATGGAAGCTAAAGCAATCGCTCGTCACGTCCGCGTGACGCCGCGCAAGGCTCGCCGCATGGTCGACCTCATCCGAGGCAAGCAGGCGACTGAAGCCGTTACCATTCTGAAGTTTGCTCCGCAGGCCGCGTCCCTTCCGGTTCGCAAGGTCCTGGAGAGCGCCATCGCCAACGCTCGCGTCAAGGCCGAAAGGGCTGGCGAGCCGTTCCGCGAGAACGAACTGGTCGTGAAGGAGACCTATGTGGACGAAGGCGTGACGCTGAAGCGTTTCCGCGCCCGTGCCCAGGGTCGTGCCGCTCGTATCAACAAGCGCACCAGCCACATCACGGTCGTCGTTGCCAACAAGGAAGGAGACCGCTAAAGATGGGTCAGAAGATTAATCCCTTTGGCTATCGCCTGGGTGTTACTGAGAACCATCGTTCCAAGTGGTTCTCCGATTCCAACAAGGTCGGCGAACGCTACAGCGACTTCGTGCTCGAGGACGACAAGATCCGCAAGGAAATGAGCAAGGATCTCGAGCGCGCCGGCGTGAGCAAGATCGTGATCGAGCGCACCCGTGACCGCGTCCGCGTGGACATCCACACCGCCCGCCCGGGCATCGTGATCGGCCGTCGTGGCGCCGAAGCCGAGCGCGTTCGCGCCAAGCTGGAGAAGATCACCGGCAAGCAGGTTCAGCTCAACATCTTCGAAGTCAAGAACGCCGCGCTGGACGCCCAGCTCGTCGCCCAGGGCATCGCTGAGCAGCTGACCAACCGCGTGACCTTCCGTCGCGCCATGCGCAAGGCTCAGCAGGACGCCATGCGCGCCGGTGCCAAGGGTATCCGCATCAAGCTCTCCGGCCGCCTCGGCGGTGCGGAAATGAGCCGTTCCGAGTTCTACCGCGAGGGTCGCGTTCCGCTGCAGACCCTGCGCGCCCTCATCGATTACGGCTTCTTCGAGGCCAAGACCACTTACGGCCGCATCGGCGTGAAGGTCTGGATCTACAAGGGCGACATGACCGAACGTGAGTTCGAAGAGCAGCAGGCACAGCAGAACAACCGCTCCGGCCGTCGTGGCGATCGCCGCCCGCGTCGTGGCAACCGTTCCGCAGCCAAGCCGCAGACCGCCGAGGCCCCCAAGGCCGAAGCCGCTGCCGAGGCCCCCGCTGCCACGGAAACGAAGGAGTGAGCAAGAATGCTTATCCCAAAGAGGACTAAGTACCGCAAGCAGCACCGCCCGGTTCGTACTGGTATGTCCAAGGGCGGCAACGAGATCAACTTCGGTGATTTCGGCATCCAGGCTCTGGCCCCGGCCTACGTGACCAACCGCCAGATCGAAGCCGCTCGTATCGCCATGACTCGTTACATCAAGCGTGGCGGCCGCGTGTGGATCACCATCTTCCCGGATCGTCCGCTCACCAAGCACGCGCTCGGTGCTCGAATGGGTTCCGGTAAGGGTACCCCGGAGTTCTGGGTTGCCAACATTCACCCGGGCCGTGTGATGTTCGAGATCGGTGGCGTGTCCGAAGACGTCGCTCGCGAGGCTCTGCGCCGCGCAATCGACAAGCTCCCCATGAAGTGCCGTGTGATTGCACGTGAAGGCGGTGACATCTGATATGGCAGTCGGAACCGAAGAGTACTCCATCAAGAATCTCAACGAGAAGACCAACGCGGAAATCGAAGGCTTCCTGAAGAAGTCCAAGGAAGAGCTGTTCAACCTGCGCTTCCAGTCCGCTACCGGTCAGCTCGACAACACGGCTCGTCTCAAGGCCGTCAAGCATGACATCGCCCGCATGTACACTGTGCTGCGTGAGCGTGAGCTTGGCATCACCGCTGAGCCGGCCGCTGAAACCGTTAAGGAGAAGTGAACATGGCAGAAGAGCGCAACTTCCGCAAGGTTCGCCGCGGTTACGTCGTGTCCGATAAGATGGACAAGACCATTTCCGTGGAGCTTGAGAAGCGTTCGACCCACCCGCTGTACGGCAAGGTCGTTCGTTCCACCAAGACGGTCAAGGCCCATGATGAACACAACGAAGCCCATGTTGGCGACCTCGTGAGTATTATGGAAACTCGGCCTCTGAGCAAGACCAAGCGTTGGCGTCTCGATAGCATTATCGAACGCGCCAAGTAAATAAAAGTTCGGCAAGGCTCGCCGTACACTGGGCGCAGCAGGCGCACCTCTAGGGGTGTTGCTATTGTGGCCATCTGGAAAGATGGTCACTTTGCTGCGCCCAGTGTGCGGGGAGAACCAGCTCGGCTAAGGAGAATCAATGATTCAGCAGGAAACGCGGCTTCATGTCGCCGACAACACGGGTGCCAAGGAACTCCTTGCCATCCGCGTGCTCGGTGGATCGAAGCGACGCTATGCCGGCCTGGGCGACGTCATCGTCGCCTCGGTCAAGGACGCGATCCCTGGCGGATCGGTCAAGAAGGGCGACGTTGTCAAGGCAGTCGTCGTTCGTACCGTCAAGGAGCACCGTCGTGCCGACGGCTCCTACATCAAGTTCGACGAGAACGCTGCGGTTATTCTCGGCTCCGGCCGTGAACCGAAGGGCACTCGTATCTTCGGACCGATTGCTCGTGAACTGCGCGATAAGCGCTTCATGCGCATTGTGTCCCTCGCCCCGGAGGTGATCTGATATGGTAGCCAAGATCAAGAGCGGCGACCTGGTCAAGGTCATCCGTGGCAAGGACCGCGGTAAGGAAGGCACCGTTACCCGCGTGCTCTCCAACGATCGTCTGATCGTCGAAGGTGTTCAGATCGTCAAGAAGCACGTGCGCGCCACCCAGCAGGGTCAGCAGGCAGGCATCGTCTCCGTCGAGGCCCCGATCCATCGCTCCAACGTGATGCTGATCGACCCGGAGACCAAGAAGCCCACCCGCGTCGGCGTGAACGTCAAGGAAGAGGCTCGCGACGGCAAGGTTAAGACCGTGCGTGTGCGCGTTGCCAAGAAGTCCGGAAAGGAGCTGGCATGACCGACACCACTACCGTCGAAGCGCCGGCAACTCCGCGCTTGAAGGTGCAGTACAACGAGCAGATCGTGCCTGAGCTGGAGAAGGAGTTCAAGTACTCCAACCCCATGCAGGTCGCCCGTGTGCAGAAGGTCGTCGTCTCCATGGGCGTCGGCGCTGCAGCCCGTGACTCCAAGCTCATCGAAGGCGCTGTCAAGGACCTCACCGCAATCACCGGCCAGAAGCCGAAGATCACCAAGGCCAAGAAGTCCGTCGCACAGTTCCACCTGCGCGAAGGCCAGGCCATCGGTGCATACGTGACCCTGCGCGGCGATCGTATGTGGGAGTTCCTGGACCGTCTCCTGACGCTGGCTCTGCCGCGTATCCGCGATTTCCGCGGCATCAACGGCCACCAGTTCGATGGACAGGGCAACTACAACTTCGGTCTCACCGAACAGTCCATGTTCCACGAGATCATCCCGGACGAGATCGATCACCAGCGCGGTATGGATATCACCGTGGTGACCAGCACCAAGGACGACAAGGAAGCTTACGCTCTGCTTAAGCACCTTGGCTTCCCTTTCAAGGAGAACTGATATGGCAAAAACCGCTCTGAAGAACAAGGCGGCCGCTAAGCCGAAGTTCAAGGTGCGCGCTTACACGCGCTGCCAGGTCTGCGGTCGTCCTCATTCCGTGTATCGTAAGTTCGGCCTGTGCCGCATCTGCCTTCGCGAGAAGGCTCACCGCGGCGAGCTGCCCGGCGTTACGAAGTCCAGTTGGTAAACATCGACGCTGAAGGTCCGCGGCTGATTCTCCGATAGGGGATAGGCGGCGGAAACCACGGCGAGAAAGGGCACTAGCCCACAATGACAATGACAGATCCGATCGCAGACATGCTTACGCGTCTGCGTAATGCGAGCGCGGCAAAGCACGAGACCGTGGATATGCCGTACTCCAAGTTCAAGGCGAACATTGCCGAGATTCTGAAGCGCGAAGGCTTTATCAAGGACTTCACCGCCAAGGAAGCCAAGGTTGGCCAGACTCTTGAGGTCACCCTCAAGTACGGCCCCAACGGCGAGCGTTCCATCCAGGGCATCAAGCGCATCTCCAAGCCGGGCCTGCGTCGTTACGCAAAGTCCGACTCCCTGCCGATGCCGCTCGGTGGCCTTGGCATCGCAATCATCTCGACCTCGTCGGGACTGCTGACCCAGAAGGAATGCCTCGACCGAGGCATCGGCGGCGAAATCGTCGCTTACGTGTGGTGAGAAAGGAGAGCTGAAACATGGCATCGCATATTGGTAAGCTCCCCGTCACCATCCCGGCTGGCGTGGAAGTCAAGATTGACGGTCAGAATTTCTCGGTCAAGGGCGCCAAGGGCTCCGATTCCTACGTGATCCCCGAGGGCATCACCGCTGCCGTCGAAGGCAATGAAATCGTCCTGACCCCGGCTGATGATCAGCGCACGACCCGTGCAATGCACGGTCTGAGCCGTTCCATCATCGCCGGCATGGTGAAGGGTGTGCACGAAGGCTACACCAAGACCCTGGATATCGTCGGCACCGGTTACCGCGCCGTCGCCAAGGGCAAGGGCATCGAGTTCTTCCTCGGCTACTCCCACACCATTACCGTGAACCCGCCGGAAGGCATCGAGTTCGAACTGCCGAACCCCAACCAGGTGATCGTCAAGGGCACCGACAAGCAGGTTGTGGGCCAGGTTGCTGCGAATATCCGCAAGCTGCGCGCTCCGGAACCCTACAAGGGCAAGGGTGTCAAGTACACCGACGAGCGCATTCTGCGCAAGGCTGGAAAGGCTGGTAAGTGATATGAGCGTAGCTATTCTCGGAAAAGGCAAGAAGGTCGCTCTCAAGCGCCGTCACGCACGCATCCGCAAGCACATCGCTGGTACCGCCGAGCGTCCGCGCCTGGTGGTCACCCGCTCCAACCGTCACATGGTCGCCCAGATTGTGGACGACACCAAGGGCATTACCCTGGTGTCCGCTTCCACTCTGACCGCTGAGTTCGCTGGTTTCGAAGGCACCAAGGTCGAGGCCGCCAAGAAGGTCGGCGAGCTGGTTGCCGAGAAGGCCAAGGCCGCTGGCATCGAGAGCGTCGTGTTCGACCGTGGTGGCAACAAGTACACCGGTCGTGTCGCAGCTGTCGCTGAAGGCGCCCGTGAGGGAGGTCTGGCACTGTGAGCGAAGAAGTGAAGGAAACTCAAGTGGCTGAAGAGACTCAGAACACTCAGGCCGCTCCGGCTGAAGAGAAGTCCAACGACGATCGTCGTGGTGGCCGTCGTGGCCAGCGCGGCGAGGGCCGTCGCGGTGAGCGTCGCAACCGTCGCGAAGAGAACAAGGGCGATGAGCTCCTCGATCGCGTCGTGACCATCAACCGCGTGTCCAAGACCCACAAGGGTGGTCGTACGTTCAGCTTTGCCGCCCTCGTGGTGGTCGGCGACGGCAACGGCACCGTGGGTGTCGGCTATGGCAAGTCCCGTGAGGTCCCGGCCGCTATCGCCAAGGGCCAGCTGGACGCCAAGAAGCATATGTTCAACGTGCCGCGCGTGCGCGGCACCATCACCCACCCGGTCATCGGTCACGATGCCGCAGGTACCGTCCTGCTGCGTCCGGCCGCTCCCGGTACTGGTGTTATCGCCGGTGGTCCGGTGCGCGCCGTCATGGAGTGCGCTGGTATCTCCGACGTCCTGACCAAGTCCATGGGTTCGCCCACCGCGATCAACATGGTGCGCGCGGTCGTCGACGCCCTCAAGAAGCTTGAGGAGCCGGAAGAGATCGCTGCCCGCCGTGGCCTGTCCCTTGAGGAAGTTGCCCCGGACGCCCTGCTGCGCGCTCGCGCCGCCGGCATCGCCGAGGCTCGCAAGGCTCGCGAAGAGGCTGCCGCTGAAGCGAAGGATGGTGAGTGATTCACATGGCTAAGAACCTGAAGATTACGCTGCACCACGGTCTCGTGAACCGTAAGCCGAACCAGCGTGCGACTGCACAGACCCTCGGTCTGCGCAAGATCGGCCAGACCGTTGTCCGCGAGGACACCCCGGCCGTGCGCGGTATGGTCAACGTGCTTCGTCACCTGGTCACCGTTGAGGAGGCTGACTGATTATGGCAGATAACGAAATTCTGCAGATGCACGATCTGAAGCCCGCCCCGGGCGCCAAGAAGGACCGCATTCGTGTGGGCCGTGGTGAAGGCTCCAAGGGCAAGACCTCCGGTCGTGGCGCCAAGGGCCAGACCAAGCGCACGCACGTCCGTCCGGGCTTTGAAGGTGGCCAGCTGCCGCTGTACATGCGCCTGCCGAAGCTGCGTGGCTTCAAGAGCCCGTTCAAGACCGAGTACCAGGTCATCAACATCGCCAAGCTTGCCGAGTTCTTCCCTGAGGGCGGCGAGCTGACGGTGGCCGATCTGGTCGCCAAGGGTGCCGTCCGTGGCGGCTACCCGGTGAAGGTCCTCGGCGATGGCGAGACCACCGCCAAGTTCACCCTCAAGGGTGTGAAGGCCTCCGCCTCCGCCAAGGCCAAGATCGAGGCCGCTGGCGGTTCCATCTCCGAAGACTGATTACGGTTTTCGGTAAGGTGAAATAACTTTGGCCCCCTTGCCTCGTGCAAGGGGGCCTGTTTTTTATGAGATGTGTCCGCACGAAGTAGACACTGTCGACTATGCTCGTGCGGTAGTGAATTTGTTTTATTTGTGGTGTGTCAATTGTGCGCCTAACACCATAAGGGAGGAATCTAGGTGAGGACGTTAATCCAGGCCTTGAAGACGAAGGAACTGAGGAAAAAGATCCTCTTCGTTCTTTTCATCATCATTATTTATCGCATTGGCTCGTTCATTCCTACCCCGGGTGTGGACTACAAGGTCGTGCAGAAGTGCGTTACCACACTGTCCGGCAACCAGGAGAACTTCATCGGACTGGTGAACCTCTTCTCCGGCGGCGCAATGCTCCAGCTGTCCATCTTCGCGCTGGGCGTCATGCCGTACATCACCGCGTCCATCGTCATCCAGCTGCTGCGCGTGGTGATTCCGCGCTTCGAGGCGCTGCATAAGGAGGGTCAGTCCGGCGAGACCAAGCTGACCCAGTACACGCGTTATCTGACCATCGGACTTGCGGTGCTGCAGTCCACCACCATCCTGGTCACCGCCCGTTCCGGTGCGCTGTTCAACTACCAGTGCTCCCAGGTCATCCCCGACGGCTCCGTGTGGAACCTCGTGGTCATGGTCATGATCATGACCGGCGGCACCGGCCTGATCATGTGGATGGCCGAACTCATCACCGACAAGGGCATCGGCCAGGGTATGTCCGTCCTGATCTTCATGTCCATCTGCTCCGGCTTCCTGCCGCAGCTGTGGGAGATTGGCTATGGCACCAACGGCAAGAACGGAGACTGGGGCAAGTTCGCCATCGTGGTGTCTGTGCTGGTGGTCATCCTCATCTTCGTCGACTTCGTCGAACTGTGCCAGCGTCGTATCCCGGTGCAGTACACCCGCCGCATGATCGGCCGCAAGATGTACGGTGGCTCCTCCACTTACCTGCCGCTCAAGATCAACATGTCCGGCGTCATCCCGCCCATCTTCGCGTCCTCCATCCTGGCCATCCCGACCCTGGTCGCGCAGTTCGGCAAGTCCGACCAGTCCTGGGTCAAGTGGATCAACGCCAATCTGGCCAACACCACCTCCGTGTGGTACATCGCCCTGTACGCGCTGATGATCGTGTTCTTCTGCTTCTTCTACACGTCGATCACGTTCAATCCGGACGAGACCGCCGACAACATGAAGCAGTACGGCGGCTTTATCCCCGGCATCCGCGCGGGCAGCGCCACCAGCCGCTACCTGACCTACGTGATGAACCGTCTGAACACCGTCGGCGCCGTGTACCTGCTGTTCGTGGCCCTGATCCCGACCGTGCTGATCATGGCCCTGAACCTCAACACCAAGCTGCCGTTCGGCGGTACGACCATCCTGATCATCGCGGGCGTCGGCCTCGACACCCTGCGTCAGGCGAAGGCCCAGACCGAACAGTTCCAGTACGCCGGTTTCCTGTTCGAGAACACCGACCACAAGGAAGGCAAGTGATAGGCCGTTCCTGACCTAGCATGTTTTACGGAGCGCTACGGAGACAACCTTCGATAGCGCTCCGTTACGTATAACCACCCAACAGAATAGAAAGAGAATTCTCATGCGTCTGCTGATCATGGGCCCCCAGGGCGTTGGCAAGGGCACTCAGGCCGCTCTGCTCGCCGAGCACTACGGCATCCCGGCAATCTCCACCGGTGACATCTTCCGCGCCAACATCAAGGGCAAGACCGAGCTTGGCCTCAAGGTCATCGCCTACACCGACAAGGGCGAACTCGTTCCCGACGAACTGACCAACTCCATCGTCAAGGATCGCCTGGCACAGGACGACACCAAGAACGGCTGGATCCTCGACGGATACCCGCGCAACGCCGCCCAGGTCGAAGCCCTCGATGCCATGCTAGAAGAGCTCGGCACCCCGCTTGACGCCGTCGTCGCCCTTGACGCCGACCACGACGTGCTGATGGCCCGCATCGCCAAGCGCGCCGAGGAGCAGGGCCGCACCGACGATACGCCGGATGCCATCGCCAAGCGCCTGGCCACCTATGCCAAGGAGACCGCCCCGCTGCTGGATACGTACAAGAGCCGTGGCCAGCTGGTCGCCATCGACGGTGTCGGCGAGATCGACGCCATCCAGAAGAACATCGTCGAGGCGCTCGACGCCCGCTGAACCGTTCGCCGCATCCGCATGAGGTAGCGTCATCCGCGCCGCATGACGGATTGGTTTTGGGCCCCCAGGATCATAAGACACGCCGTCTATGATCTTGGGGGCCCTACTGTGTATTCTTGCAAGTTGGTGTTTCTTCGGAAACGTCAAGTAATGCACCCACAAGGATGGACTGGAGCTTATGGCAAAAGACGGTGTGATTGAAGTCGAAGGTCAGGTAGTCGAAGCGCTGCCGAACGCTATGTTTCGCGTTGAACTTGAGAACAAGCACATCGTGCTGGCCACTATCTCCGGAAAGATGCGGAAGAATTACATCCGCATCCTCCCGCAGGATCGCGTGGTGCTCGAAATGAGCCCGTACGATCTGACTCGCGGACGCATTACGTACCGTTATAAGTAAAGGTACAAGTAAAGGAAAACCATGAAGGTCAGCCCTAGTGTGAAGAGGATCTGCGAAAACTGCCGCGTGATCCGTCGTCACGGCCGCGTCATGGTGATCTGCGTCAACCCGCGCCACAAGCAGCGCCAGGGCTGAGCAGATTTCCCTGCGGCATTAGTAACAAGGCACTTTCTCACAGCGCCTTCCCTTGGGAAGCGACGTTGAACCACGGGTACGTAGGCCCGTGCCGGCTTGCCGGACGAGATGGTGCAAGACCTACGGAGAACAGAAGGAATCGCAATGGCACGTCTTGCCGGAGTCGACATCCCTAACGAGAAGCGCATCGAGATCGCCCTCACCTACATCTTCGGTGTGGGTCGCACTCGTGCGAAGCAAACGCTTGCTGCAACCGGAATCAACCCGGATACTCGCGTCAAGGATCTTACCGACGAACAGCTGATTACGCTGCGTAACTACCTCGAAGCCAACTTCAAGATCGAGGGCGATCTGCGTCGTGAGATCGACGCCGATATCCGTCGTAAGATTCAGATCAACTGCTATCAAGGCCAGCGTCACCGTAAGGGTCTTCCCGTGCGTGGTCAGCGCACCAAGACCAATGCTCGTACCCGCAAGGGTCCGAAGCGCACGGTCGCCGGAAAGAAGAAGGCCACCAAGTAGTAGGTGGCACGGCATACGCCACGAGGAGTACACCCTCATCGCGTAGGCCTGCAAGAAATTCGTTACTAGGAAACGAGGATCAATGGCAGCTCAGAAGCAAGCCGCGCGCAAGCCTCGTCGCCGCGACCGTAAGTCGGTCCCGGTCGGGCAGGCGCATATCAAGTCCACTTTTAACAACACGATCATCTCGATCACCGATCCGTCCGGCGCTGTGGTGTCCTGGGCCTCCGGTGGCGACGTCGGCTTCAAGGGCTCCCGTAAGTCCACGCCGTACGCTGCCGGCATGGCTGCCGAGTCCGCTGCCCGCAAGGCGATGGAACACGGCGTCAAGAAGGTCGACGTATTCGTGAAGGGCCCGGGTTCCGGTCGTGAAACCGCTATCCGCTCCCTGCAGTCTGCAGGTCTTGAAGTCGGTTCCATCACCGACGTCACCCCGCAAGCACACAACGGCGTTCGTCCCCCGAAGCGCCGTCGCGTCTGAGCACTATAAGACAATATTCATCCAACGTGCTTATGTTCGGCGAGTGCACCGCCGATCAGAAGCTGAAAGGATACCACAGTGCTTATTGCACAGCGTCCGACTCTTACCGAGGAATCGCTGAATCCTCAGCGCTCCCGTTTTACTATCGAACCGCTTGAACCGGGATTCGGCTACACGCTTGGCAACTCGCTGCGCCGTACCCTGTTGAGCTCGATTCCGGGTGCCGCTGTCACTTCGGTACGCATCTCCGGTGCCCTGCATGAGTTCACCACTCTGCCGGGTGTGCAGGAAGACGTCACCGAGATCCTGCTGAACATCAAGGGCATCGTGCTCACCAGTGAATACGATGAACCTGTTGTGATGTACCTGCGCAAGAGCGGAAAGGGTGAAGCCACCGCTGGCGATATCACCCCGCCTGCCGGCGTGACCATCGCCAACCCCGACAAGCACATCGCCACCCTGGCCGAAGACGGCGAGCTCGAGATCGAGTTCACTGTCGAGCGTGGCCGTGGCTACGTGCCGGCGTCGATGAACAAGCAGGATGCTGAGGAAATCGGCCGCATTCCGGTCGATTCCATCTACTCCCCGGTGCTCAAGGTGAGCTACAAGGTCGAAGCCACCCGTGTGGAACAGCGCACGGATTTCGACAAGCTCATCCTGGACGTGGAGACCAAGCCGGCCATTTCCCCGCGTGATGCGGTGGCATCCGCCGGTTCCACCCTGGTGGAGCTCTTCGGTCTGTGCCGTGAGCTCAACGTTCAGGCTGAAGGCGTTGAGGTTGGTTCCGCTCCCGTCGTGGAGGAGACCAATCCTGAGCATGCCGTGCCGATTGAGGATCTGAACCTCACTCAGCGCAGCTACAACTGCCTGAAGCGTGAGGGCATCCACACCATCGGTGAGCTTGTCTCCCACACCGAGCAGGATCTGCTCGACATCCGTAATTTCGGTATGAAGTCCATCGACGAGGTCAAGGAGAAGCTCCAGTCCCTGGGTCTTTCCCTGAAGGCTTCGCCGCTCGGCGACTTCGACCCCAATAATCTCGAAGGCGGCACTTTCTTCTCCCCGGAAGACGAGTGATCGCATAATCTTCGACCAACCGCTTGACCGGTTCGGATGTTCGGGCTCTTGCCCACCTGAACCGGCCTGGCAAAAGGAGTAACAATGCCTACACCCAAGAAGGGCCCGCGTCTGGCGTCCAGCCCGGCACACGAGCGCCTTATGCTCGCGAACATGGCTACCAGCCTGTTCCAGAACGGCCGCATCACGACCACGCTGCCGAAGGCCAAGCGCCTTCGTCCGCTGGCCGAGCGCCTGATCACCTTCGCCAAGCGCGGTGATCTGCACTCCCGCCGTCGCGTGATGCGCGTCATCCGCAACAAGTCCGTCGTGCATAAGCTGTTCACCGAGATCGCCGAGCAGATGGAGCAGCGCGAGGGCGGCTACACCCGCATCGTGAAGATCGCCTCCCGCACCGGTGACAACGCCGCCGCGGCTATCATCGAGCTCGTCACCGAGCCGGTGAGCCCGAAGAAGGCCGTCGTGAAGGAAGCCGAAGCTGCGACCAAGGTCGCCGCCGAAGCCGAAGCTCCCGCTGAGGAAGCCAAGGACGAGGCCGAGAAGGCTGAGTGAGTCGGTTTTTGACTGACTGAAGAGCCAGGAATCCATGTGGTTCCTGGCTCTTTTCGTATCTTCCGGGGCCGTGGTGCAGCAGGCGGGGGTCGAGTGTGGGGAATGTGTATCTGTCTGTTGGAGGTGGGGCACAGCCTACTACGGCCGAAGGCTCTGGAAGGACGAGGGATTCCGTACTATGGGGGGTTATGAGACTTCGGATTGACTTGGCATATGATGGCGGCGGATTCTACGGATGGGCGGTACAACCCAATATCCGCACGGTTCAGGGGGAGATCGAAAACGCATTGCACCGCATTCTGCGAGTCGCGCCGGACGATGCGAACGAGCCGCTTCGGCTTGTGGTCGCCGGGCGTACCGACACCGGCGTCCATGCCAGTCATCAGGTCTGCCATATCGACCTGTCCGAAGAGGTGCTGGAACGTGCGATCGGGCATATGAAGGTGCCGGCGGTGACGGCGTTGGAACATCGCCTGCAGCGGGTGCTTCCCGACGACATCACCGTCCATCGCATTGCGGTGGCTCCGGATGGATTCGACGCGCGTTTCTCGGCGTTGGAACGCACCTACGTGTATCGCATCGCCGACCGGGGCAGCGAGGTCGACCCACGGCTGCGCGGCTGCGTGCTGCATATCGACGGTGACCTTGATATCGAAACGATGAATCTGGCTGCGGCGCAGACCATCGGGCTGCATGATTTCGGATCCTTCGCCACTCCCAATCCGGGAGGCACCACGATTCGCGAGGTGAAACAAGCCTATTGGGCGAGAGTGCCCGTGCGGCCGTTGATCGCTCAGCCAATGCCGGGGGAGGGGTATGCCGTGCCGACATTCGAATCGGGGCTGGTATGCTTCACCATCGTTGCCGATGCCTTCGCCCGCAATATGGTGCGGTCGCTGGTCAACGGATGTGTGCAGGTCGGGCTCGGCAAGCGCGATCTCGACTGGTTCAGGGGTAAGATGACGGTTCCCAAACGAGAGGGCAGCACCGGGCCAATCGCGCCGCAGGGACTGACATTGGAACATGTTGCCTACCCGGCCGACGATCAGCTTGCCATCCGTGCGCAGGCCATCCGTGCGAAACGCACTCTGTCGTGACTGCATGAAGCGGGGCGAACGGCTTCGCCTCATGTTTTATGGCTTCGCCACAGAGTTTTTCGAGGATGTTTCCAATGTGTCAAGGCCGTAACATCAAGGCCTGCTCGTGGTAACGCCGGTTCACTACGTTCGTTCGTATTGTAGGCGCCGCCAGACGGCGGGAAGCGTTTGAACGAGAGGAAGGGGCCGGGCGAGTGATTGAATCAGCAGCACGCAAATTGGCAAAGGAACTGGTGTCTCGCCGCGAGGAGATCAATCGCGAACTCAGTCGCAACGGTGTGCGTTTCGGCGTGTACAAGGATGGCGAATACCATGACCGGCTGTTCCCCTACGACCCCGTGCCACGCATCATCGAATCCGACGAATTCGACCGGCTCGAGGCCGGTCTCAAGCAGCGCGTGCAGGCCCTGAACGCCTACCTGAACGACATCTATTCCGATAAGCAGATCATCCACGACGGCGTGGTGCCGGAGGAATTCGTCTACACGTCGGCAGGCTACTATCCGCAGGTCAATGGCGTCACGCCTCCGGGCGGCGTGTTCGCGCACATCGCCGGCGAGGACCTGGTCCAGGGCGAGGACGGCCGATGGTGGGTGCTCGAAGACAACCTGCGCATCCCCTCGGGCGCGAGCTACCCGCTGTTCGCGCGCGACATCGAACGGCGTATCAATCCACGACTGTTCCGCGACGTGCACGTGCGCGACAACAGGGACTACTCCCGTCTGCTGCGCAAGGCCATGGATTTCGTGTCCACGGGCGGCATCGCGGTGGTGCTTTCGCCGGGGCGCTACAACTCGGCGTTCTTCGAACACGCGTATCTGGCCGAGCAGACCGGTGCCACGCTTGCATTCCCGGAAGACCTCGAAGTGGTCGACAACAGGTTGTTCTTCCTTGACTATGCGGGCAACAGGCATCGCGTGGGCGTGGTGTACCGCCGTCTGGCCGACGACTATCTCGACCCGTTCGCATTCAATCCGGATTCCGTGATCGGCGTTCCTGGACTGCTGTCCGCCTACCGTGCGGGCAACGTCTCCATCGTCAACGCTCCGGGCAACGGTGCCGCGGACGACAAGGCCATCTACTATTTCGTGCCGCAGATGATCAGGTACTACCTGGGCGAGGAGCCGATTCTGAACAACGCGCCCACCTACATGCCCATGTTCGAGAAGGACCGTGGCGAGGTGCTCGACCGCATCGGCGAGCTGGTGATCAAGGACGTGGCCGAGGCCGGCGGCTACGGTGTGGTGTTCGGCAAGGACCTCGACCGAAGGGAGCGTGGCGAGCTGGCCGATCGGATCAAGGCGGAGCCCAGAAGGTTCATCGCGCAGGAGGTCATCCAGTTCAAGGACCTCGACGTGGTCGACGCGCAGACCGGGCAGACCGTGCCGCGCAAGGCAGATCTGCGTGCGTTCGTGCTGACCGGGCAGAACACGCATGTATGGTATTCGGGACTGACCCGCTATTCGTCCGTGCCGGGGCAGATGATCGTCAATTCCTCCCAGGGCGGCGGGTTCAAGGACACCTGGGTGCTCGCGCCCGAAACGAAGGATGCCGTGCGGCCGGCCGGCGAGGTCACGTCGGTGAACCTCATCCCGCATGTGCGCAAGCATGCCTTGCAACTGGTCACGGCGTCCAAGGCCGATAATCTGTACTGGCTGGGGCGGTACACCGAGCGCGCGTTCACCACGCTGGTGCAGTTCTACCCCTTCTACGACCGTGTGATGGACGAGGACGCCGACGCGTTCCGCCCGTTCGCCCACGCGCTCGACTTGCCTGAGGATTTCGAGGACTTCGACGCGTTCATCGAATCGTTCCTCTACGACGGCGACAATCCGGACTCGGTGCGCAGCGCCATCGTCCGCGCATTCAACAACGCGGTGATCCTGCGCCCGGAACTCTCGTCGCGTCTGCTGCAATACATCGAGCTCGCCCTGACGAACATCACCGATGCCGCGGAGCGCAGCGCCAACGACGAGGACATCTACGCGCAACGCGATGTGGCCGATAACATGCTCGCGTTCTGGGGAGGCATCGAGAATTCCTCGGCGGACAAGGCGCTGAAGGCGTTCATCTTCGTGGGAAAGTACCTGGAGCGCATCGACCTGTACACGCGCTTCCACATGCCCGACGACGATCTTGAACTCGCCTTGCGCAATCTGGAATCGTACGCCCACATGCTTGACGGGCTGCCGTTGCCGCAATGCTTCGTGGACGGGCTGAACTGGTTGCTCGCGCAGCTGCCGCAACGCGGATATGACTGGCTGGTGGTTCGGCTCAAAGCGTTCCTCGACGACTTCCGCAGCCGTGCCATCATGAAGGATGCCAAGGAGAACGGGGCGTTGAGCGCCATGAGCATGGACGCCCACCGCCCGTGATGCACACCGGTGGGTATCGTGAAAGGGCAAACCGTCCGCTCGATTATGGGGCATGATTCATGAAGAAATTGGTGTTTGATTACGAGATGAAGCTGAGCTTCAGCTCGCCGGTCACGAACCACCGTTTCCAGCTGCGCTGCATTCCCGTCACCGGCCCGCGCCAGCAGGTCGTGGATGTCGATATCGCGATGGAACCGCAGGTGGAGTTGGAGACGACGGTCGACGCCTTCGATTCCGTGGTGAAGACGGGATTCATCGCGCAGCCCCATGACGTGTTCAACTACAAGGTCACCGGCATCGCGTTCGTGGACAACGCGCATATCAAGGCCGAACTGTACCGGCCGCTGTATCGGTTCGATTCGGTGCTCACCGTGCCGGGGCCCGCCGTCGAGGCGCTGACCGGGATATGCCAGGCGCGTCTGGAACGCTTGCCGGCGGACGCCACGGAACTGGACCGTGCCAGCGAGATCATGGACGAGGTGTTCAAGGCCTTCGTATACACGCCTGGCTCCACCACGATCAGGACCACCGCGGAACAGGCGCTCGCGCAGCGCAAGGGCGTATGCCAGGATTACGCGCATGTGATGCTGTCCGTGTGCCGTCACTGCGGGCTGTCCGCGCGGTACATCGCCGGCCTGCTCGGCGGGGAGGGGGCGACGCACGCCTGGGTGGAGATATATCACAACGGGCGTTGGATCGGCTTCGACCCGACGCATAACCGCATGGTGGACGACAACTACATCACCATCGCGCATGGGCGTGATTATCGCGACTGCATGCTCGACATCGGCACGTTCTTCGGCGACGATGTCAAGCAGGACCAGTGGGTGAACGCCTCGGTGCACGAACAGCTGCTGTGAGGCGCGGATTGCACGCATGCGGCGTGACACGTCCGACACGATTTGCCGTATTGGTTTTTTATGGCATAATGGACAAGTTGCTTGCAACATATGGATAAGTGTCCGAGCGGTCTAAGGAGCACGCCTCGAAAGCGTGTGAGGGCGAACCCCTCCGCGAGTTCGAATCTCGCCTTATCCGCCATAGCGATGAACCGCAGCCCAACGGCTGCGGTTTTTTGTTGCCTGAAACCGTTGGAATACCGACGTTTGGGCGCACTATTGCGCTATTCGGCAGACTGCGCCAGCATCGCCTCGTCGAGGAGCGGATACCCCAGTTCGTAGGCATGCCAGACGCGTGCCTTGGCCGTATCCGCCAGCCAGGCCAGGGTGTTCTTGGAGATGTGCTTGGAATCCGTCAGCGCGGTGAGGTACGAGCGCGCGCAGTTCATCTCGATTGCGGCGATCGTGGGTGTGTCGAGCTTGGTCGCCGGATCCTGCGTGGTCTGCGGGTTCGCGATCAGATCATCGACCGCATACACCTTCTGCCGCGGGTCCGAGCCGGCGCCGGACAGCGAGAACAGGCGCTGCGCCGCGGTCTTGTGCGCGTCGCTGGCGGCCAGCGTGGCATCGGGCACACCACGTGCGGCTAAAACACCCACCGAGAACCCGGCGCGATCCTCTTCCAGCACGATCCTCGTCAACGTATCGGTGTCCATATCGAGTTTGACCAGCGTCCCGAAATCCACGGTGGGTGCGGAAGCGGGGGAGAGCCCCAGACGCGAGGCGAACTGCTGCGCCATGTAGGAGGATTGGGCGGCATGCACGACGCCTTCGGCGGCGCGAGACGGGCAGGAGGTGGCGACCTTGGACCAGGACGAGGAGGCGATGAGCGCATTGAGATACCGGTCCATCAACGGTCTGCCCGCCGCCATGGCGTTCCTGCCGAGCACGGCGGACTCATAGGCGCTTTCGCAGGTGTCGGGCTTGGCGGCCTCGTCGACCTGCGCTTCGAGATTCGGAGCAGAGCACCCCGCAAGAGACAGAAGAAGGGCCCCGGCCGCCATTGCCGCCAGTGTCTTTACGTCGTGGCGGGAAGTGTCTCGAAGTGTCTGCATAAAACAGTAGAATAAGCACTGACTATGACCATATGAGCCTAGTACGCAATAATTTAAGGGAGGTCTTGCGGAATATGGAACTGGACCTGGCAGGAATTCATAAGCTCGCAGCGGAGCAGGGTATTGACGCTGAAACACTTGATGACGCTCTTTCCGAGGCTCTGCGCCTCGCGTATCTGAAGACGCCGCATGCGGCCAAGCATGCGCGTGTTGAACTTGACGATCGTGCCGGCACGTTCACCGTGTGGGCCGCTGACGAGATTCCCGGAACCCCCACCGAGGACGATCCGCATCCCGCACCCACGCTGGGTGAGGAATACGACGACACCCCCAAGGATTTCGGCCGTCTTGCCGCCGCGACCGCACGCCAGGTCATCACGCTGCTGTTCCGCCATGCCGAGGACGAGAAGATTTTCGGCGCGTTCAGCGGCCAGAAGGGCAAGCTGATCACCGGCATCGTCCAGCAGGACGTCAAGGATCCGTCCAATGTGCATATCGCCGTCGGCGATGTCGAGGCGCTGCTGCCGCGTCGTGAGCAGGTGCCGGGCGAACGGTACCGCCATGGCGAGCGTCTGCGCGTGTACGTGGTGAACGTCGGCCGCGGCCTGAAGGGACCGGAGATCATCGTCTCCCGCTCCCACCCGGAACTGGTGCGCTGCCTGTTCGAACGCGAGGTTCCCGAGCTGGTTTCCGGTGCGGTGTCGATCATGGCCATCGCACGCGAGGCCGGCGCACGTACCAAGATCGCCGTCAAGGCCAACACCGAAGGCGTCAATCCGAAGGGTGCCCTGATCGGCCCCGGTGGCGCTCGCGTCCGTGCGGTGATGGAGAACCTCGGCCAGGAGAAGATCGATATCGTCGACTACTCCGACGACCCGGCGAAGTTCGTCGCGTCGGCCCTGTCCCCGGCAGTGGCTACCGGCGTGCAGGTCATCAGCGACAAGACCAAGACCGCCATCGCCTTCATCCACGACGACCAGCTGTCGCTGGCCATCGGCAAGGAAGGTCAGAACGCTCGTCTCGCCGCCAAGCTCACCGGCTGGAAGATCGGCATCGAGTCCGCTGAGACCCATGCCAAGAAGATGGCCGAACAGGCCGAGCAGGCAGACGAATAATCCATCGCTGTGGGTATGCTTATGCCGGAAATTATCAGGCATAAGTAGGCTCTCAGTCGAATGACGAGGATACACACGAATATGGTTGCACGATGAACAGGCTCACCGTCATCGAGCATTGACTGCGCGGGCGCGTGGTCACAGATAGGAGAACAAGTAGTGGCAAAACCACGCGTATATGAAATCGCCAAGGACCTTGGCCTCGACAGCAAGACCGTGCTGGAGAAGCTGAAGGATATGGGGGAGTTCGTCAAGTCGGCTTCCTCCACTGTCGAGCCCCCGGTCGAGCGTAAGCTCAAGGCCGCGCTGGCTCCGAAGGGCGACGGCGCAGCCAAGGGCAAGGAGCAGCCGAGGGCTGCGGCCCCCAAGGCCACCCCGAAGCCGATGGCCAAGCCGGGCGTGAAGCCCGGTCCCGCCAAGCCGGGCGCGGCAAAGCGCCCCGCAGTGCCAGGCCCCAAGCCTCACAGGAATAACAACAATAACGGCCAGCAGCAGCGCGGCGACAGGCCCGCTGCGCAGCATGGCCAGCACTCGCAGCATGCCCCGCAGGCCAAGCCGGGTGCGCGTCCGGCCAAGCCGGGCCCGAAGCCCACGCCGGCGTCTCATGCCGCACAGGGCGGTTCCTCGGCGCAGCAGCGCCCGCATACCCCGGGTCCGCGTCCGGGCAACAACCCGTTCAGCCGCAAGCAGGGCATGCATACCCCGACCCCCGGTGACATTCCGCGTCCGCACCCGATGGCCCGTCCGACCGTGAACAACAACGAGGACAGGCGCGGCGGCCGTGGCCGTGGCGGCCGTGGCGGCTTCCGCGGAGGACGCCCCGGCCAGGGCCAGGGCGCACGTCCGGGCCAGTGGGGCCAGAACCGCAACGGCGGCGCACAGCGCGGCGGCCAGCAGGGCGGCGGCGCACGTGGTGGCTTCCGCGGCGGCGCAGGCCAGCAGAACAACTTCCCGAGCAGCGGCCCGAACAACGGACCCGCACGTGGCGGCGGCCGTGGTCGCGGCGGCGCTGCAGGCGCATTCGGCCGTCAGGGCGGCAAGTCCTCGAAGGCTCGTAAGAACAGGCTGGCGAAGCGTCGCGAATACGAGGAGATCAAAGCACCGACCATCGGCGGCGTGCGTATTCCGCGCGGCAACGGTCAGGTGATCCGCCTGCGTCAGGGCGCAAGCCTTGCCGATCTGGCCGAGAAGATCAACGTCAATCCGGCGGCCCTGGTCACGGTCATGTTCCACCTTGGCGAGATGACCACGGCAACGCAGTCCCTCGACGAGGCCACCTTCCAGATCCTCGGCGAGGAGATCGGCTGGGACATCAAGCTGGTCTCCGCCGAAGAGGAGGACAAGGAGCTGCTGCAGCAGTTCGACATCGATCTTGATGAAGAGGAGCTGCAGGACGACAAGGATCTCAAGCCGCGTCCGCCGGTCGTCACCGTCATGGGCCACGTCGACCACGGTAAGACCCGACTGCTGGACACCATCCGTCGAAGCAACGTCATCGAAGGCGAGGCCGGCGGCATCACCCAGCGCATCGGCGCCTACCAGGTGTCCGTCACCCTCGAGGGCGAACAGCGCAAGATCACGTTCCTCGATACCCCTGGCCACGAGGCCTTCACCGCCATGCGTGCGCGTGGTGCGGAGCTCACCGACGTCGCGATCCTCGTGGTCGCCGCGGACGATGGCGTGATGCCCCAGACCGTCGAGGCCATCAACCACGCCCAGGCGGCGCATGTGCCGATCGTGGTCGCCGTGAACAAGATCGATAAGCCGGGCGCCAACCCGGAGAAGGTCCGCGGCCAGCTCACTGAGTTCGGCCTCGTGCCGGAGGAGTACGGCGGCGACACCATGTTCGTCGACATCTCCGCCAAGCAGGGCACGAACGTCGACAAGCTGCTGGAAGCCGTGCTGCTCACGGCCGATGCCGAGCTCGACCTGCGCGCCAACCCGGATATGGACGCCCGAGGCGCCACCATCGAAGCCCGACTTGACAAGGGTCGCGGTGCCGTGGCGACCGTGCTGGTGCAGTCCGGTACGCTGCATGTTGGCGATTCGATCGTTGCCGGCACTTCGTATGGCCGTGTGCGCGCCATGCTCGACGAAAACGGCAAGCAGATGAAGGCAGCCGGCCCGTCCTGCCCGGTGCAGGTGCTTGGTCTGACCTCCGTGCCCACCGCAGGCGACCTCTTCCTCGTGGCCGGCGATGATCGCGCGGCCCGTCAGATCGCCGAGAAGCGTCAGGCCACCGAGCGTGCGGCCCAGCTGGCGAAGCGTCGCAAGATCGTCTCCCTGGAGAGCCTTAAGGAGCAGTTCGCCAAGTCCGAGGTGGATATGCTCAACATCGTCATCAAGGGCGATTCCTCCGGTTCCGTCGAGGCGCTGGAAGACTCCCTGATGAAGATCGAGGTCTCCGACGAGGTCGGCATCCAGGTCATCCACCGCGGCGTCGGTGCCATCACCCAGAACGATGTCAACCTCGCGACCGTCGACAAGGCCGTCATCATCGGCTTCAACGTGCGACCGAACCGGCAGGTGGCGGATCTGGCCGAACGCGAGGGCGTGGAGATCAAGTACTACTCGATCATCTACAAGGCCATCGAAGACATCGAGGCGTCCCTCAAGGGCATGCTCAAGCCGGAATACGAGGAGGTTACCACCTCCCACTCCGAGATCCGTGAGATCTTCCGCTCCTCCAAGTTCGGCAACATCGCCGGCGTCATGGTGCAGGACGGCGAGGTCAAGCGTGGTACGAAGTGCCGTATTCTGCGCAACGGCGTGGCAACCGTCAACGACCTGGAGATCTCCTCCCTGCGTCGTTTCAAGGACGACGTCCAGTCCGTCAAGGAAGGCTACGAGGCAGGTATCAACCTCGGCACCTTCAACGACATCGAGATCGGCGACATCATCGAGACCTTCGAGATGCGCGAGATCGAACGCAAGTAGTTGCCGGCCCCGGCGTCGACAACCGTAGTATGAATGGTCAGTGTACGTTCCGTCGCGGCTTTGCCGCAAACCCGGGGCGTGCACTGACTTTGTTTAACGAAGCATATGTCCGGCCCCGCAGGTATGTCGCGGGCCCGGCATTCGGATTCCCGGCAGTCGAACGGCATGGCGTGGGAACCCGCATCACTATCGACAACGCTATGTAAGGATGATTCATGGCAGGAACTAACCCACGAGCCGCACGTATCGCGGCACTGATCCAGCGCGTGATCGCTTCCTCGATGGAAGCCCAGCTGCACGATAAGCGCCTGGCGAACATCACCATCACCGAGGTCCGCGTGACCAACGATCTGCAGATCGCCAAGGTGTATTGGACCCAGCTCGGCCACGAGGGCCATGAGGACGGCGAACGCAAGCGCGCCCAGCAGGCCCTGAACCAGGCCAAGGGACGCCTGCGCTCCCTGGTGGGCACCAAGGCCGGTCTGCGGTTGACGCCGCAGCTGCAATTCGTATTCGACGAGGTGCCCGGCGAGGCGCATGAGATCGAAGACATTCTCGCCGTGGCCCGCAAGCGCGACGAGGAACTCGCCAAGGCCCGCGAGACCGCCCAGTACGCCGGCGAGGCCGACCCCTACAAGCATCCCGAGGAGGAAGCGGACGACGCCGAATCGGATGATTGGGACGACGAAGACGATTGGGACGATGACGACGAAGCCTGATCCCTCCGGCCTGCTTCTGGTGGACAAGCCGCAGGGCGTCACCAGCTTCGACGTGGTCGCGGCCGTGCGTGGAGCCCTGCATATCAAGAAAGTCGGTCATGCCGGCACCTTGGATCCAATGGCGACCGGTCTGCTGGTGATTGCATTCGGTCGTGCCACGCGACTGTTGAGCGCCATTGTCGAGCACGACAAGACCTATGAGGCGACCATTCGCCTTGGGCTGAGCAGCACGACCGATGACGCCGAAGGAACGATCGGTCGCTTCGAGGGTTCCGAAGATTCGGATTCCAACGGCATGTCGTTGCCGAACGACCCGGAGCAGGCGCGCCGACTGGTGGAACGCGCTATCGACGAGCGTTTCCTCGGCACCATCGAACAGGTGCCCAACACGTTCTCCGCCATCAAGATCAACGGAAAACGCGCCTACGATCTTGCCCGCGAAGGCAAGGACGTGGAGCTGAAGGCCCGCAAGGTCACCATCAGCGAGTTCTCCGTGCTCGATGCGCGGCAGGGATATGCCGGTCTGAACGAGGCCGCGGGAGCGCTGGCCAAAACTGCGGATGACGAGCACACGGAGCCCGTGCTGGATGTGGACGTGCGCGTCAGCTGCTCATCCGGCACGTATATCCGTGCACTGGCACGCGATCTGGGCGCTCGGCTTGGCGTCGGCGGATACCTCACCAGGCTGCGCCGTACGCGCGTCGGTCGTTTCGCGCTTCCCGATGATGCCAGCGGCCGTGTCGAATCGCCGGCAGCGCCGGAGCGCGTTATCACGGCGCACGCCGAGACGAAGAGCTTCACGAACCGCGAGGGGGAGCGCATCACCCGCAACCGTGCCGTGCTCGACACGCCTTACGAGCAGGGTGCCGAACGCACCACATGGGTGCTTCGACACGCATTGAGCATGCTGGAGGCGGCTCAGGGGTCCATGCCGACCGTGGCCGTCACTCCGGGCGAGGCGGTGGAGCTGCGATTTGGCCGTCGCATCGAACGTGCGCTGGAACAGGACACCGTGGCCTACGTGCCCGCCGGAACGGAACCGCACGGGGAAGCCGACGTCGTGGCCATCATCGGCCGCGCCAATGCGCACCAGGCCAAGCCGCTCACCGTGTTCCCGGCTCAATGACGCCCGGAACGCCGCCTGCTACAGTGGACGCGGCGCAACGTAAGAACGTGAATACAATCAGCACAACGCGAAGGACATCACGCATGAACATCACGACTTTGATTCCCGACGAGAACGGCGACATCGAATGGCCAGACGTGGATAAGGATCGTCGCATAGTGATCACGCTGGGCTCCTTCGATGGCATGCATCGGGGGCATCAGGCGGTCATCGACCGCGTGGTGGAGCTCGCCAAGCAGCATGACGCCGGTTCCGCGGTCATGCTGTTCGACCCGCGCCCGGCATTCGTGCATGCGCACGGGACCAATGCCCCCGAGGTGGACGCGGACGCGCTCACCGGCGTGGGCGAACGCATCGCCGCCATGGAACAGGCCGGCATCGAACAGGTGTATGTGGTGCGCTACACGCTCGCCTTCGCGGAAAAGTCCTATATCTTCTTCCTTGGACAGCTCACCGGCAAGCTCGGCATGCGCACGCTGGTGCTTGGCGCCGATGCCGCGCTGGGTGCCGGGCGAAAGGGCGATGTGCACGCGATCGCGAATCTCGCAGCCGCCACCGGCGTGTTCGAACTCGACGTGGTGGATGACCGTGGGCCCGGCGAAGTACGCATCCCGCGTGATTGGAAGCCGCAGATGCCCGCCGAGTGGGGCGAGCCGGTCGATCCGCTGGCGAACGCCAACAAGGCGCAACGGCGTGCATGGAGCAAGAAGCATCAGGCCAGGCCCGTGCGTACCTGGAGCTCCAGCAATGTGCGCTACCTGTTGGGCAACGGCAGGATCAAGGATGCCGATGCGATTCTCGGCCATCCGCACGCGGTGACCGGCGAAGTGGTGCATGGCGAGGAACGTGGGCGTTCCATCGGGTTCCCCACAGCCAATCTCGGCACCGACATCACCGGATACCTGCCGGTGGATGGCGTATACGCCGGTTGGTTGGTCGACCTTGGCGAGACTCCCAAGAACGATGATCCCGACGCGCTTGCGGGCCTGGCCCGTGCCGCGGCCAGCGCGCCGCGTTGGCCTGCCGCGATCTCCATCGGCACCAAGCCTACGTTCAGCGAGGCCACTGGCAGGCATGAGCGTGTGGTGGAGGCATACTGCCTGAGCGAGGATTGGCTCGACCTGTACGGCCATACCGTCCGTGTGGAATTCGCCGGCTTCCTACGCCCGCAGGTCAAATTCGACGGGGCGGACGAGCTGGTGGCCGAGCTCAAGCGCAACGTGGAAACCACCAGGCAGATTACCGCCGGCGAGCGGAACTGAATCAAACGGAATCGTCCGGACAATCCGAATCGGCCCGTCCAGTCCAAACAGGACCGGACGGGCCGATTCATATGAGACGAGCCTTCCGCATCATGGATACCCGGCTACTTCGATGAAAGCCCCAACGCGTCCAAGGCATCGCGCAACGAATCGACCTGTATGATATTCAGCCCCGGTATGGCCGTGCGCTTGCGCATGATCGGCACGATCGCCGTGGTGAATCCCAATCGCGCCGCCTCACGCAACCGGTATTCCAAACGCGGCACAGGCCTGACCTGCCCGGTGAGCGAGATCTCCCCCAACGCGCAGGTGGTGCGGGGGATGGGCGAGTGCTTCGCGGCGCTTGCCAGGGCGGCGACGATCGACAGATCGCACCCCGGTTCCTTGGCGATGCCGCCGGCGATGGTGGAAACATACAGGTCATTGCCCAGAAGATTGAGCCTGCCATGGCGATACAGCACCGCAGTAAGCATAGCGATACGGCTGTTGTCCACGCCGTTGACGGCCCGACGCGGGGTGGGAAGCACGGAATCGGTGACCAGCGCCTGCACCTCGATGGGCAGCGAGCGGTGACCGTCAAGCGTGAACGTGACGCAAGTGCCTTCGACGGGAGCGCTGGCGGTGTCGCCGTTCGACGACAGGAACAGGCCGGACGGGTCGCTCACCTCCTCGATGCCCTCGCCGCTCATATCGAAGCATCCGACCTCATCGGTCGGGCCGAAACGGTTCTTCACCGCACGCAGCAGACGCAACGCCGTGGCGCTGTCGCCCTCGAACTGGCACACCACATCCACCAGATGCTCCAACGTACGCGGGCCGGCGATGGAACCGTCCTTCGTCACATGCCCCACCAGCAGCACCGGCACATCCAGCGTCTTCGCGGTGTCGATCAGCGCGCTCGCCACCTCGCGCACCTGCGTGGATCCGCCCGAGATGCCATCGACGTCCTGGGAGATGATGGTCTGCGCCGAATCGACGATGGCGAGCGTCGGCTTGTACCTTTCGATGAGACCGAGCGCCGTGGCAAGGTCGGTGGTCGCCGCAAGCAGCAGATTCGGCTCCACCGCGCCGATTCGTGAGGCTCGCAGACGCACCTGGGCCTGTGATTCCTCGCCGGAGATATACAGTACGGTGCCTTTGGCGTTGCGGCAGGAGCGTGCGATGTTCCCGGCCGTTTCGAGCAGCAACGTGGATTTTCCGATGCCCGGCTCGCCGGCGATGAGCACCACGGAACCTGGAACGATGCCGCCTCCGAGCACCCGGTCGAATTCCTGGAAGCCGGTGGCGACCCGTTCCACGGAATCGGTCCTCACCTCGGTGATCGCCGTGGCGGCGCTCGACGCGATGGCATCGCTCGCCTTGGTACGTGAGGTGCGCCCCGGCTCCGCGGTGCGTGAGCGTGCCGCAGGCCGTGCCTCGTGGAACTCCTCGACGGTTCCCCATTGACCGCACTCGGGGCAGCGCCCCACCCATTTCGGGCCGCTCCAACCACATTCTGAACACAAATACTGCACGGACGTCTTTGCCATGGAACCGACGCTACCGGTGCAAAGCGACAAGTCGGAGCAGGGCATTGAAGCGTCAGACGGCTGTGCCACAATCGGACTATGCCGAATACACGCAGTTCATCGCATCGCAATCTGTTCATCGTCATCATCGCAGCCGTGGTGATCATCGCATTGTCCGTGATGTCGGCCTTCGTGTGGCCGGGTTGGGCATTGAACAAGCAGGCTGATCAGCCGCAGCAGCAACAGCAGGTCGATCAGCCCGCCAAGCCGACCATCGATGCAGTCGCCTTGCCGAAGGATGCCACCGAATTGCTCAAGGCGATGCCCGACAGCGTGCTGAACTTCGCACGGACCAAGGCCGACGAGTCTGAAACCTGGAAGTCGGCTTCGCCATTGGAGGAATACACCCTGACTTATGGCACCGGCAAGAAGGACGGCAACGTCACGCTGGTCGTGGGGCAGTGGAGCGCCTCCGATTCGGCGAAGACGCAGTACGAGTCGTTGATTGGCGAGCTGAGCGGCAAGACGCTTTATTCCGGCGCGGTGAAGGTGCAGGGCAACGAGACGGGCGAGTATGTGATCAAGGCGGATTCCGGGGATGCCGAGTCCGCGACGGCGGTGTGGTACAACGACACGGTGGTGTTCCAGGCCACCGGTTCCGCGGACAACGTGCAGCGCTTTGTGCGCAAGTTCCCATTGTGATACACGAAAGTGGCGCATAGTCCGTAAGAACGTGTATAGTTTGAAAAGTTGCAACTTTACGATTAATCGGAATGGAGGCTTCAGATGGGTTCCGTCATCAAGAAGCGCCGCAAGCGGATGAGCAAGAAGAAGCACCGCAAACTGCTGCGTAAGACCCGCCACCAGCGCAAGTAGTCTTACAAGGCTTTAAGGCATGAAAACCCCGCGAGGCATAACGCCCGCGGGGTTTGTTTTTGCCGTCGGCACATCGACATACAGACTAGTGGATATGGGAACGGCCCGGCGGATAGCGATCCGCCGGGCCGTTCCCATACGCGAGGATAGGTGCGTCACTTATTGGAGTTGGTCAGGATGCGCGGGCCATCCGGGTTGCCCACGATCACGGTGTCGACCATGTTGAGGAACAGGCCATGCTCCACAACGCCGACGGTGGTGATGAGATCTTCGGCCAGCTCGGTCGGGTGATCGATGCGGTCGAGATGCAGGTCGACCACGAAGTTGTTCTCGTCGGTGCGGACCTCCTTGCCGTCCGCGTCCAGACGCAGCACCGGCTTGTAGCCCTTGGCCTCGAACTTCTTGATGACCTGGCCGGCGCCGAACGGAATCACCTCGACCGGCAGCGGGAACTTGCCGATGGTGTCGACGACCTTGGACTCGTCCACGATCCACACGATCTTGTTGGAGTTGGTGGCCACGATCTTCTCCCACAGCAGAGCGGCGCCGCCGCCCTTGATGCCGTTGAAGTTCTTGTCCACCTCGTCGGCGCCGTCGATGGTCACGTCGATGTGATCGACGTCATCGATGTCCACGATCTTGATGCCGAAGCTTTCGGCCTGCTCCTGCGTACGGCGGGAGGTGGTGACGCCGGTGAACTGCAGGCCTTCCTCCTGCACGCGGCGGCCGAGCTCGTCCACCAGGAACTTCACGGTGGAACCGGTGCCCAGACCTGCGATCATGCCGTTGTGAACGAGCTTGGCGGCCTCGATGCCGGCCGCCTTCTTCATGGCGTCCTGTTGTGCCTTATCCATGCCTTCTCCTTGCCTTGTTAACGCTTGTACAGCGTCGTTGCCAATAGTCGCTTCCATCCTACCGTGCGGTGACGGCGATGGCCTGCCGTGTCCATTGTAGTGGGCATGCCGCCTTGCGGTGGCCTATTGCCTGGTGAACGGGGCGTCGGTGATATGCAGGTTGCCATCGCCATCCACGAAGCCGTGCACTTCGATGAACCCATGGACGTGCATGGGTTCCCCGGTGAAATAGGGGCTGGTCTTCGGTGCGGGGAAGAAAACCAGGTCGCCTGAGACATGCAGGCCGGACGAGGCGCCCGTCTGGGCGGTCGATGGGGTCGGTGATGGCGTGGACGGGGAAGCCGAAGTCTCGGTGGGGGAGACGGCACTGGCCTGTGCATGCTGCTGCCCGTCGCTGGCAGGTGCCTGTGCCGGTGCAGAATGTTTCACGGATGGTTTCACGCTATCGTCCGCGGCGGCATCGGCGGTTGCGGCCGTTGTCTTACCGCGATGCTCGTCGTTCCGCGGCACCGCATCGAATCGCGGCCTGAGCGAGTCCGCGCTCGCGGCCCCGTCGAGCACCAGCTGGACATCGGGCGGCACGTCGGTGCCCTTCGCGTAATCGGAGTTCAGCAGAGACCGCCAGCCCTCGATGGGCAGGTACCCGTCCTTGGCCCCCGAACGGCAATCCGAGGCATAGGTGCGCGCCAGCTCGTCGACCAGCTCGTTGCCGGCATTGCCGGCATGGCCCTTCACCCACCGGAAGTCGACTGGTCCTTCGCGCTTGGCGATTTCGGCGTCGATGGCCTTGATCAGTTCGACGTTCTTCACCGGCTTCTTCTGCGCATTCCTCCAACCGTTCCTCTTCCAGCCCTTCACCCACTTGGTCGAGCAGTTGATGGCGTATTGCGAATCGGATTCGATGAGCAGCGGCTCGGTGCCGGGGTGCGCCCGCAGCGCTTCGAGCACGGCGCACAGTTCGCCGATCTGATTGGTGCCGTTGGTGGCGCCTCCGTGATCGTACCCACGTTCATCGTGGTGGTGGCCAGCCGTGCCGCCGGCGTTCTTGGCATGGTCGGCCCAGGCCCAGCCCATGGGGCCGTTGGGATTGCCCAGTGCGGAGCCGTCCGTGGAAATCGTGATTGTCATGCCTATAACCCTACGCCCATCCGGTGCCGCAACGTGTTGTCGAACTCTCCCGGTCAGCCGGCTGAGACCATCACCGAGGCCTGGAATACGCCATCGTTGTGTTCGAAATGGGCGGTGCCATGGTTCCGTTTGGCGATAGTGCATATGGAGGCGGTGCCCAGTCCCTCGCCATCGTGCTTGGTGGAGAGGAAACGGTCGCCTTTGCGGACGATGCGGTTGCCGTAGGAATTATCCACGGCGATGAACATGGTCCGTGGATGCCCCTCATCGAGTCGGATGCGGGCTTTCAGCATTCGTTCGCCCGATTCCTGGGATTGCAGCGCCTCGACGGCGTTCTCCATCAGATTGCCGACTATCGAACACAGGTCGGCGTTATTGAGTCCGATGTCGGCGGGGACAGCCGCCTTGACATCGGGCACCACGCCCAACTGCCTTGCGCGGTCGCAGTAGTACACCAGCACGGCATTGAGTGCGGTGTGCTCGCAGTATTGCATTGGATTGCCGGACGCCATGAATTCATGGTCGGACATCTGCGAGAGGTAGTTTTTCAGCCCCGCCTTGTCGTCCGCATCCGCGAGCACCTGCAGCGTCTGGATATGCTGCCGCAGGTTGTGCCTGACCTGCCGTGCCTCGCGGATGCGGTCGTTCATGTGGGAAAGCTGCATCGTCTGCATGGTGAGTTCGTGCTCATGCTCGGTGGCGACGATTAGCTGCTCGGTCTGCCGCACCAGCAGCCAGAGCAGGGCGTACGACATCACCATGAAGCAGGAATAGACGATGGAGATGATGAAGGCGACTTCCAGCATGCGGCCGTTGAGCAGGATGGTGGTGTTGATGGGGAAGCACCATGTCACCACCGCGGTGGAGACGAACGGCAGCAGCCAGACGAGGTTCCAGAAGCGGTTGCCGATCATGCCGCTGCTGAGCATATGCGGGATGACGACCCGCAGGGGATACCACATCAGGAACGGCATGAGCGTGTCCATGAGCAGCTGGCTGATCAGCCCGGGCCAGCCCACACGCAGGTCGTTCGCCTGCCATCTGAGCACGGCGACATCGAACACCAGCGACAGATAGAAGATGATGGCCACCGCGTAGGCGGCGGAAGCGCAGGCGAACATGGTCTTCGCCAGCGTCAGTCCGGTCAGCCGTTGCAGGGTGAACACGACGATCAGTGCCGTGGGAACGACCAACGCCTGCGTCGGCAAACGGAACGTCGCGCAGACGATGCCGCAGCAGAGAAACCATATCGTGGCCACGCCCATCATGACGCCGCAGGTGCGTCGGGGATTGCTCAGCCGGTTCCAGAAACAGATCAGGCATAGCGCCAGCCCCGTGAGGGCATTGACCTGCTCGCCGACGGCGAACAGGAGATCGTGCGGGGAAGGGATCGTGATCGGTGCGGACGGGAACATCATCGGTCCTTCCGTATGCGCTCGAACATGTACTGCGCGTATGCGCGTCCGGCCTGTGCGGTGGCCGTCTTGGTGATCGGCACGCGCTTGCCGCCGCGCATCACGAACTCGTTGCCGTCGATGCCGGTCGCGTAGTCGAAATTCACCAGTGCGCCGCGTGCGGTCCGGTAGAAATTGCCGAATGAGGTCAGTCGGCGTTCCACATCGGAGAAATTGACGCGTACGCGGATTCTGGAGCCGTTCGAGAAGGTGAATTCCACATAGTGCGCGTGCGAAAGGCAGCATACGATGCAGCGGCGGTCCATGGCGGTGGGCGGCGAGCCGAAGGTCTCCTGCCATGCGCTGGCTTTGCCACCGGGAGAGTTTGGCATCAGCGCGCTGGCCGATGCTCGTTGCGCCATCGTTGCGGTCACGCGATCCATCATCGCCGTAAAGTCTGCACGGTTCACCGGCTTCAGCAGATACCCGCTGGCCTGCACCGCGTAGCCGAGCACGGCGAAATCGCTGCTAGACGTGATGAAGACGATTGGGCAGTCGTCGCGGCATGTACGCAGGGAGCGTGCCACGTCGAATCCGGTGAGCGAATGGGTGTCGGATTCGTCGTCGGTCAGATAGCAGTCCAGCAGCACGAGGTCGAACCGGTGCTGCGACCATGCCTGCAGGAACTCGTCGGCCGTGGCATATGCCTTGATGGTCGGCTGGTCCTCAAGGTCGGCGCGTTCGTCGAAATACGATCGACAGAACAGTTCCAGCACACGGCGTTCGCTCGTGTGGTCTTCCAGTATGGCTATGCGCATCGTTCACCCCCGTTCGGCCTCCCCCGAAGCTTGTGGTTTCAAGGATACTGTGGCTGGGCTTTCCATCATGCGGGATGGGGTGTTTCGTGCTGGAAACCGGTGTTTCGTGCCAACACGCATGAAACCGCCGAATCATGTGGTATAAGGCGGGGAAACGCAAAAGGCGCTTTCCGGATTCTTGCGAACCCGGAAAGCGCCTGTACGGTCTATGACGGCTTATGCGTCGAGTCTGGTCACTCGGCCAGAGCCTTGTCCACGACCTCGGTCGCCTCGGCGAGCACCTTGTCCAGAGCCTCGGGGGACTCGAAGGACTCGGCGTACACCTTGTAGATGTTCTCGGTGCCGGACGGACGGGCGGCGAACCAGTTGTCCTTGGTGGTGACCTTCAGGCCGCCGATCTTGGCGTGGTTGCCCGGGGCCTCGGTGAGCTTGGCGGTGATGTCCTCGCCGGCCAGCTGCGTGGCCTCGACGTCGTCGCCGGTGAGCTTGGCGAACTTCTGCTTCTGCTCAAGGGTGGTCGGGGTGTCGACGCGCTTGTACCAGCTTTCGCCGAAGCGCTCGACCTGCTCCTGGTGCAGCTGTGCCGGGTTCTTGCCGGTCTTGGCGGTGATTTCCGCGGCCAGCAGGTCGGGGATCAGGCCGTCCTTGTCGGTGGTCCACACGCGGCCGTCCTTGCGCAGGAAGGACATGCCGGAGCTTTCCTCGCCACCGAAGGCGACCTCGCCCTTGAACAGCGGGTCAACGAACCACTTGAAGCCGACCGGGACCTCGACGAGCTTGGCGTTGATGGATGCGGCCACGCGGTCGATCAGGGAGGAGGAGACGAGCGTCTTGCCGATGCCGGCGTTCTCCGGCCAGCCCGGGCGGTTGCCGCCGAACAGGTACTCCACGCACACGGCGATGTAGTGGTTCGGGTTCATGACGCCCCAGTTCGGGCAGACGATGCCGTGGCGATCGGCGTCCGGATCGGTGCCGCCGACCAGATCGTACTTGTCCCACGCGCCGTTGTTGAGGGAGTCGACCAGACCCTTCATGGCGTACGGGGAGCTCGGATCCATGCGGATCTTGCCGTCATGATCGATGGTCATGAAGCTCCAGGTCGGGTCGACCTGCGGGCGCACCACGTCGATGGTCAGGTTGTACTTCTCGTTCATGAGCGGCCAGTAGTTGACCGAGGCGCCGCCGAGTGGGTCGATGCCCAGACGCACGCCGGAGGAGCGGATCACGTCGAAGTCGATGACGTTCTCCAGATCGGACACATAATGCTCGCGGAAGTCGAAGCGCTCGACCAGATCGGACTTGATGGCCTGCTCGAACGGCACGCGCTTGACGTTCTTGAAGTCGCCGAGCAGCTCGTTGGCGCGGTCGGCGATGGCGTTGGTGACGTCGGCCGGGGCCGGGCCGCCGGTGACCGGGTCGTACTTGAAGCCGCCGTCGGTGGGCGGATTATGGGACGGGGTGACAACGATGCCATCGGCAAGGCCCTCGCCGGTGAAGCGCTGGGTGCCGTCGGCCGCACGGTTGTGGGTCAGGATGGCCTGGGAGACGACGGGGGTCGGGGTGAAGTCGTCGCGGGAGTCGACGCGCACGCGCACGCCGTTGGCGACGAGCACCTCGATGGCGGTCTTCCAAGCCGGCTCGGACAGGGCGTGGGTGTCGCGGCCGATGTACAGCGGGCCGGTGACGCCGGCCTTCTTGCGGTATTCGGCGATGGCCTGGGTGATGGCCACGATGTGGGCCTCGTTGAACGAGGTCTTCAGGGACGATCCACGGTGGCCGGAGGTGCCGAAGGAAACGCGCTGTTCCGGGATGTTGGGGTCGGGGACGACGTCGTAGTACTTGCCAATGACTTCGTCGACATTGATCAGATCTGCTGGGGTGGCGGGTTTGCCCGCATTAATTGCAACCATGGGCTCTATTGTGCCACGGGCTATGGGCTAATGTGCGGTAATGTCATGTTTTGTTCGTGAAAACGTTGGCATAAATTCGATACACGGCGTGTCGCAAATGATAACGGGCATATGGCGGCAAACCTTTTCTCCACGGCCAAAGGATTTTGCCAAATATGTAAACGTAGTGTAAACTGCTTTTCATTCGATTACTCGCAGGGTTGCTAGTCCATTACGACGCAAGACCTGAGGCGCGGCATTGCATATGCCGTACCTCAGGTCTTTTTTTGTTTTTCGGCGGCAATGTGCGACGACGAAGACAACAAAGAAAAAGGAAGGAAGAGATCATGGCTGAGTCAACCGCGTCTCAGATCATCGCCGCAATCGGCGGTGCAGAGAACGTCCGCAGTCTCACTCATTGCGCCACGCGTCTGCGTTTCGAACTCGTAGATGCCGGCAAGGTCGATCAGGTCCGTCTTGACGGCACCAAGGGTGTGCTTGGCACCGTGCCGCAGTCGGGGGACCGCTATCAGGTCGTCATCGGTGGCGGCGTCGCCAACGTGTACGAGGACATCATGCATCTGCCGGAGATGGCCAATGCCGGCACCGGGTCCGCTGGAAAGCCGAAGAGCACCAGCGAAATGACCAACGCCGAGGTCAAGGCCGCCGAGCGCGCCAAGGGCCGCGGCAAGTTCGCATGGCTTGACTCGTTCTTCGAGTACCTGTCCGACTCGTTCCGCCCGATCCTGGGCGTGCTGCTCGGCGCATCCATCATCATCGCGCTGGTCAACCTGCTCATCTCGATCAACGTCATCCCGAACGACGAGGCCTCCGCCGGCTGGGTCTTCGTGAAGGCCATCTGGAAGGGCGTGTTCTACTTCCTGCCGATCATGGTCGCCTACAACGCCGCCAAGAAGCTGAAGGTCGACCCGTGGCTGGGCGGCGCGATCATGGGCATGCTCATGACCCCGCAGTTCACCAGCCTGATGGACACCAAGACGTTCCACGACACCATGTGCACCACCAACGCCGCACTGGGCACCACCTCCTGCACCGCCAAGATCTTCGGCCTGCCGATGCTGCTGAGCGACTACTCCGGCAACGTGTTCGTGCCGCTGCTCATGGCCGCGGTGCTGGCTCTCGTCTACCACGGGCTGAAGAAGATCATCCCCGAAAGCGTGCAGCTTGTCTTCGTGCCGTTCTTCTGCATGATCATCGTCGGCGCCCTGACCGCCTTCCTCATCGGCCCGCTGGGCGTGTGGGCAGGCAACGAGCTCGGCATCGGCCTGTCCTGGATGAACACCCACGCCCCGTTCATCTTCGCCATCATCATCCCGCTGCTCTACCCGTTCCTGGTGCCGCTGGGCCTGCACTGGCCGCTCAACGCCCTGATGATCATGAACATCAACACGCTGGGCTACGACTTCATCCAGGGCCCGATGGGTACGTGGAACTTCGCCTGCTTCGGCGCCACCGCCGGTGTGCTCTTCCTCGCCATGCGTGACAAGGACCCGGTCATGCGCCAGACCTCGCTCGGCGCACTTGCCGCCGGCCTGCTCGGTGGCGTCTCCGAGCCGTCCCTGTACGGCATCCACCTGCGTTACAAGATGGTCTACAAGCGCATGCTGGTCGGCTGCGCCACCGGTGGCGTCGTCATCGCCATCCTCGGCTGGCTCTTCCCGTCCACCGTCGCCTCCGGCCAGACCGTGCACGGTGTGACCACCACCGCCTTCGCCTTCACCTCGCTGCTCACCATCCCGGTGTTCAACCAGATGTGGGTGTACGGCGTGTCCATCGCCGCCGCGTTCATCGTGTCCTTCCTGATGGTCGCCATGTTCGACTACCGCACCCCGGAGCAGAAGGCTGAAGCCAAGCAGCGCGCCGCCGACTACGCCGCGGAGAAGGCCGCCAAGGCGGAAGTCGCAGCCGCTCCTGCCGCCGCTGCCACTGCTACCGCTACCGCCACCGCAGTGAAGCCCGCCGTGGAAACCACCACCGTCGGCTCCCCGCTGTCCGGCCATGTCGTGTCCCTCGACGAATCCGGCGATCCGGTGTTCGCATCCCGCGCCCTGGGCGAGGGCGTGGCCATCCAGCCGACCGATTCCACCGTGGTGGCCCCGGTCTCCGGCGTGCTGTCCACCGTGGCCGAAACCGGCCATGCCTTCGGCATCAAGACCGATGACGGCGTTGAGGTGCTGGTGCATGTCGGCATCGATACGGTGAAGATGAACGGCGAAGGTTTCGCCGTGGCCGTAAAGACCGATCAGCGAGTGAGTGCTGGTGATACGCTGGTCACGGTTGACTTCGATAAGGTCAAGGAAGCCGGATACAGCACCACCACGCTGATGACGGTCACCAACACCATGGCCCTGGCTTCGGTCACTCCGAGGACGGATATCGATGTGAAGGCCGGTGATGCAGTGCTCGATATCCAGCACTGACGACATCGACGTCGGGAAGGGAACGAAAAACAGTGGAAGTGCTTCGCGTATTCAATAACAATGTCGTCTTGGCAAAGGATGGAAACAGCGAAGTGATTCTCACGGGGCGCGGGCTTGGTTTCCAAGCCAAGCCCGGCCAGCGCATCGACGAGACGAAAGTCGTCAGGCGATTCGTTCCCTCCGACGGGCGTGACCCCGATCATATGGCGGAACTGCTCTCGAACATTCCGCCTGAGATCATCCGTTTGGTTACCGAGGCCATGACGAGGATCGGCATGGACGCTCAGATCGAGCGCCGTCCGGCCCTCGTCATGGCCTTGGCCGATCATCTGACCGGCGCCATCAGGCGCATCAACAAAGGCGTTGAGGTCGAATACCCGCTGCAGGCGGAAGTGCAGTCGCTGTACGCCCATGAATACGAGCAGGCAGAACAGCTCGTAGCCGTATTGAATTCCTATCTCGGCGGCATCCTCCCGGACGGCGAGGTGGTCGCCTTCGCGCTCCATCTGGTCAATGCCGGATTCACCACCGGAGACCTGACGCGCACCTACAAGATCACCGGCGTCATCCAGCAGATGATCAAGGTCATCGAACAGTCATACAACGTCAAACTCGACCAGCACAGCGTCAATGTGGGGCGTTTCATCACGCACCTGCGGTATCTGTTCGTCCGCATCAGCCAGAACAAGCAGCTTGACAGCGAGCCGCAGCCGATCATCGATTCGATCAAGGAAACGTATGCCGACGCCATGCGGTGCGCCGACAAGATCGCCGCGGTCGCTGCGCTGCGCCTGGATGCACGGCTTACCGAAGACGAGATAGCCTATCTTGCCCTGCATGTCTCCCGCGTCACCGCCGATGCCTTGGAGGAAACCAAGGCCAAAGGGCGGCAGACCAAGTAGTAAGCAGTTCTTTGCTCGCGGAAATCCGCGGTTCGGGACGGTCAGGAGACGGAAGGCGTCTCCGGCACGCGCACCGTCAGCGCATGCTTTTCCACGCTGATGCGGATATGCTGCGATTCGCCGAGAATATCGCCGTCGACCTCGGCCAGCGCGGGCTTCTCCAATTCCAGTTCGGCGCTGATGCCCTGGATCTGCTCCACGGTGGAGTTCATGGAGATCGGGTTCTGTTCCGGTTTCTTGGTAACGGTCTGATAGACGATGTCCCCGGCAAGATTCACCCAGCCGATCAGGCCACCGGTCGTATCGAGAATCTCGAAGTCAAGGATGCCGTCATCGTACGAGGCCTCGGGCATCAGGGAGAACATGGGGATCTCCCCGCAATTGCCCGCCATGAACGTGCGGAACGTGAGATTGCTTTTCGAATGGATGCTGCCGTCGGCACCGGTGATGGTGACGGTTCCGTGGTATTTGGGGGCGAACAGGTTCTTCATGCCGCCCACGAAGTACGCGAGCCAGCTGATGTTCTTCTTGAGCTCCGGGTCGGTGTCGTCGATCATCGCGGCGTCGAAGCCGATGCCCGCGATGATGAGAAAGGCATGGGCATGATCCTCGTTCTCGTTGTCCAGAAGCATCATGCGACCCATATCCACGGTGCGTGAGCCGTGCGAGGTGGCCACCGTGAGCGCCGCTTCGATATCACCCACCGGAATGCCCATATTACGTGCGAACAGATTGCCCGTGCCGATCGGGATGATGCCCAGCGCATGCCCTGTGCCGGACAGCGCGCTGGCGACGGTTCGTACGGTTCCGTCGCCACCCACGGCGATCACCACATCGGCACCATGGTCCAGTGCCTCCTGCGCGCAGACGCGACCGTCCTTATCGAGTTTCGTTTCGATGAATTCGATGTCGTTGAGCCCATGATTCGCGCAATACGAGGCGATGAAGCGTCTGTGCTCGCTGGCCTGCGGCTTCGAGGGGTTGATCACGAATGCGTAGTGGACGGAATCATTGTTCCGCTTTCCAAGCACGTCGGCCAATGCGCGACGCTTGCGTGAACGCACCGCGAAAACGATCGACAACACGATGACGATCACGGCCACGATCGCCGCGCAGGTTATAAGCACAGGTTTAGACATGTTCTCTATTTTTGCGAAGAGCCGGGATAAAAAATACATTCTTCGGAACAATCCTCCCCAATCCTGCACGAACGACCCCGGTGCGTCGCTACACGGCACTAGGCTTAGGCTCATGCTTGATATTCAATTCATTCGTGAACACGCTGATGTTGTTAAGGAATCTCAGCGCAAGCGCGGGGAATCCGTCGAACTCGTCGATGAAGTACTGGCCTCCGATGAGGCACGTCGTGCGGCGCTGAGGGATTTCGAAGCCGCCCGTGCGCAGCAGAAGGAAATCGGCAAGAAGGTCGCAGCCGCCTCGGGCGATGACAAGGCCAAGCTCATTGCCGAGACCAAGGATCTTTCCAAGAAGGTCTCCGAATACAAGGCCGCCGCTGATGCCGCTACCGGCGAATACACCACCGCCATGTGGAAGCTATCCAACGTGGTCGAGCCGGAAGCGCCGGAAGGCGGCGAGGACGACTACGTCGTCGTCAAGAAGGTCGGCCAGATCCGCGACTTCGCGGCCGAAGGCTTCGAGCCGAAGGATCATCTGACCCTCGGTCGTGGCGTTGCCGGCATCGATATGGAACGCGGCGTGAAGGTCGGCGGTTCCCGCTTCTACTTCCTGCGAGGCGCCATCGCACGTATGCAGATCGCCATGCTGACCATGGCCGTCGATCAGGCCGAGGAACACGGCTTCACGCTGGCCATCACCCCGACGCTGGTGCGCCCCGAAGTGATGCGCGGCACCGGCTTCCTCAACTCCCATGCGGACGAGATCTACCGTCTGCGCGAGCCCGATGATCAGTATCTGGTCGGTACCTCCGAGGTGGCGCTCGCCGGCATGCACGAGAACGAGATTCTGAACCTTGAGAACGGCCCGCTGCGCTACTGCGGCTGGAGCTCCTGCTACCGCCGTGAGGCTGGTGCCGCAGGCAAGGACACCTCCGGCATCATCCGCGTGCATCAGTTCGACAAGGTCGAAATGTTCGTTTACGCCAAGCAGGAGGACTCCTACAAGGAGCATGAGCACCTGCTGGCCATGGAACAGGAGATGCTGGGCAAGGTCGAGGTGCCGTACCGCATCATCGATACCGCTGCCGGCGATCTGGGGTCCTCCGCGGCCCGCAAGTTCGATTGCGAGGCTTGGGTGCCGACCCAGGGCCGCTACCGCGAGCTTACTTCCACCTCCAACTGCACCGAGTACCAGGCTCGTCGTCTGAACATCCGCGAGCGTACGGAGGACGGCTCCACCCGCGCCGTCGCCACGCTGAACGGTACGCTGGCCACCACTCGTTGGCTGGTCGCCATCATGGAGAACCATCAGCAGAAGGATGGCTCCATCGAAGTCCCGAAGGCCATGCGTCCGTACATGGGCGGCAAGGAAGTCATCGAGCCGACCACGTGGGAGGCCTGATCGGTCGATCAGGACCTATAAAGGTCCAATAAGCCGTTGAGCGGTGCCGGCATTATGCCGGCGCCGCTTTTTCGTATTCCGGCGATATGCCGCATACGGGATATGCGACGTATACGCCGTGTGGGAAGCTCGGGTGTTGATCGTTATGTGGTCGGTTTTCTACATTGTGGATAACTTGTGCATAACTACTGCATGCGGTGGATATGCATACTGTGGATGGCTCTGCGGTGGATAACTATGCCATGCGTGCAGACCTACAGGCCGTGTCGTGGCGGGGAAGGGTGCTTGTACAATGGTCGGAGCGCTTGCCCGGTTATGCGGGTGAGACGATGGGTAGATGTCTGAGCGGTCTAAAGAGACGGTCTTGAAAACCGTTGAGGTGCAAGCCTCCGCGAGTTCGAATCTCGCTCTGCCCGCTTGTTGGGGCTCCGGAATGCCGGAGCCCTTTTTGTTTTGCATGCGTTCCTTGCCGAGTCGATGGTTGCCGAACGCATTCGTATCACTTGTGGTGTTTCTGCGGGATGGGCGCAGTTTCCGTGATGGAAGTGACGAGAAATATGTCATTCCCATCACGGGAATTGTTGTAAAAGACCGCAGAAATCGTCACTGACCCCGCATAGCGATATGCCCCTGCAATGAATCGAAATCAGCGTTGCGTAGCGTGCTCCGACCTCATACGATGCGTCGATTTGCCGCCCATCGGGTCAGTTCGGTGCGGTTCGACAGCTGCAGTTTGCGCAGTACGGAGCTGACGTGTGTCTCCACGGTTTTGACGGAGATGAACAGTTCCGCGGCGACTTCCTTGTATGTGTAGCCGCGCGCGATCAGTCGCATGACCTCCTGCTCGCGGTTGGACAGCCGGTCCAGTTCATCATCGTGGATTGGACCGCCGAGCGCGTTGTTCGTGGACGGGGCGTTCTGGAAGGCGGACAGCACGAATCCGGCCAATTTCGGAGAGAACACGGCGTAGCCTTCATGCACCTGCTTGATGGAGGAGATGAGATCATCGCCGGAAATCGTCTTGGTCACATAGCCCTGTGCGCCGGCGCGGATTACGGAACCGACGTCCTGCGGCGAATCGGATACCGACAATGCCAAAAATACGGTATTGGGGGAGTAGCGACGTGATTTGGCAAGGATCTCCGTTCCGCCGCCACCTTCGCCGCCTGGCACATGCACGTCCAGCAGCACCACATCCGGTTTGGTCTGCGCGATCATCGCCACCGAACCCTCCACGTCGGCCGCCTGTCCGACCACGTCGAAATACGGCTGCAACGTGGCGATGACGCCTGCGCGGAACATTTCATGGTCATCCACGATGGCGATTCTGATGTGCTGTTCCTGCTCGTTCATTGCTGCTCCCTGATGTGATTGGATCGCTGCTGTGCCTGTTGCGTGTGTCGTGCTCATTGTGCCGGCTGCGCCAGCCACTGCGATTGTGCCGGCTGTACTTCCGTATCGTCGTTCGTTGCGGTCGCACCGCCGTCCGCGTCTCCCGTCGCGCCTGAAATCGGCATGTGCATGCGTACCTCTGTACCCCAGTTAGGGCGTGACACGATTTCCACTGTACCGCCACGCCGCTTGACGCGTCCGATAATCGACTCACGCAGGCCCAGACGATTCACGGGCACGGCGTTGATGTCGAAGCCATCGCCATGGTCGCGTACGAACACCTCCACCAGGTTGTCACTGGCCTCGCAGTAGACGGACACGGGCTCACCGCCATGCGTCACGGCGTTGACGAGCGCCTGTTGCGTGGCATCCAGCAGCGCGTCGGTCTGCGCGCTCGGCCGCGCATCGCCCACCGTCACCACCTCGATCGGCTTGCCATGTGTGTCCTCCACCTGCGCGGCGATCTGTTTCAAACCGGCGTTCACGGAACGATCCGACGTGGTGCGCTCCTGGTACAGCCATTCGCGCAGCTCGCGTTCCTGCTGGCGCGCCAACGAGAACACGGTCTGCTGGTCATCGGCATGCAACTGGATCAGTGCCAGCGTCTGTAATACGCCGTCATGCAGATGGGCGGTCATATCGGCGCGTTCCTCCTCACGCTCCTTCAACGCGCGTTCCGTTCCCAAGTCCCGGATCAGCGCCACGATCCATGGCACAATCGCCAGCAGCACGCCGACGAGCAGCGCCAGACCGGCGACCAGCATGGTGAGTGTGGCGTGCCGTGCGGACGGCATCATACGAACATGCGTGGCTATGTAGATTGCATACGCGGCGAAGATGATCGCGATGCCACCGAGCATCGTCCACGATTGGCCCTCTTTCGCATTGAACCGAAACCAGGACACGCCGATGCCGACCGCGCCGAGCAACACCGGCAGAATCAACGTACCTTCGATACCCGTCGCCGCCATCACCGCACACAGGCCCAACGCGATCAATCCCGCCATGGCCAGCAACGCGGGCTTCGGTGCCTGACGAAGCATCTGTTCCAGGCTTTCCGACGATTGCCGGCCGTCTTCCGATGGCGTTTCGACCGTCATGGTGTCGGGTTCCGTCGATTGCGGCCCGACGTGTTGTGTATGTGCCCCATTGTCCGTAAAGCCGTGTGAGCCGTGCCTGCCGTACGGCGCGTTGCCACGTGACAACGGTGCGCTGCCTGCGGATTGGCTGCTCGCGATGACGTATGCCTGCTGTACCGGGTCTCCGGCGGGAATGGTGATCCACAGGAAGATATAGGCGATGAGTCCGGAACCGAAGAAGAAGGACGTGATGACGACGATAAGACGGATCAGATGGACGGACACACCCAGATGCATGCTGATGGCCTTGGCCACGCCCGCGCACACACGTCCGTACGCTGGTCGTAGCAGCGGCAGCCTGGCCGGTCGTGATGGTGTGGGACGGCCTTCGCGCAGGGCCTGCTCGTAGCACCAGCGCATGTAGACCGCGCTGGCCTGATCGTACTGTTCCTGCGTGTACCGCGGTTTGGCTAAGGACTTCATACTTCCATTGTGTCCCGTCAGGGGTGCCGATTCAGGGCTTTCAGCCTGTGTTCAGGGCAGAATCAGGGTGTTCCCTGATACGTATGACAGTTGCGGGTTGCTGTAATGGAGACATGAGCAATGCACATAACAATCCACAGGACGGCTGGCAGGACGCTGGTTCTGCCGGGCCTCAGTCACAGCCCCAGCCGCCGATGTATCAGCCGCAGCCGAATCGCGGCAATCGGTTCTTCGCATGGATCCGTTCCAGCCGGATTACGCGCGGCCGCAACCGTTGGGTCGCCGGCGTGTGCGACGGCGTGGCGCGCCGCTTGGGATGGAATGCCGCCTTGGTCCGCGCGCTGGTGATCCTCACCTCGCTGCTGTTCGGTGCCGGAGCGGCGTTCTACGCATTGGCCTGGTTCCTGCTGCCGGACGAGACGGATGGCCGGATCCTATGTGAGGAACTGATCAACGGCCATTGGGATTGGAACTGTGCAGGCGCGCTGGTATGCGCCGCGGTGGCGCTGTGCCTGCCTGGTGCCGGATGGCTGGCATTCGGCGTGGCCGTGCTGGTCTTCTGGCTGCTGGTGAATCGCCAATCGTATGCTGCAAGCTGGCAGCCGCCGCAGTCGGGCGGACCATGGCCGGGGCAACCCACTCAGCCCGGACAGCCGGTGCAGCCTGCGCAGTCGCAATATGTGCCGCATTCGATGCCGACGGACACGGCCGCCACTGCGGACATGTCCGGCATGTCCGGCATGGCCGGCCAACCGATGCCGCAGCCGACTCGCACCACGTCCTCCGGCTACCAGCAGTATGCGCGTCCCGCCCAATCACCATATCAGACGGTTCAGCAGTCGGTAACCCCTCCGGCCGTGTTCGCCACATCCAATGTGCCACCGACCTTCACCGCGCCGCCGACGGTGGCGGTGCAACCGAAACGCGCTCGTCGCAAGCCCGCCGGACCGCTGTTGGTGCTGGTGACGCTTGGCCTGGCGTTGCTGGCTGTCGCCGGCACCGGCTGGTATACCACCACGGTGACGGTCGATTGGGATTACGCCTTGCGCGTGCTGCGTCTCGCCACGCTATGCTGTGGCGGCATCTGCCTGGGAATCGGCGTGGTGATTGTCGTGCTTGGCTGCATGGGGCGTCGCACCGGCGGCCTGCATCCGCTGGCATGGTGCGCGGCGCTCATGGCCGTGGCGATGACGTTCTGCACGGGTGCGGTGACATGGGAAAGCCGCGATTGGATGATGTCGAATGACTACCACCGAACCGCGGTGTCCGGCATCGTGACATGGAGCGACACCAGTGACGCCCAGATGAAACGGTACGAACAAGGACTGGTAGTGGCCGGCAAGGATTACGCCAACGATGTGCTCGACATCGATCTGAGCGGATATCCGGCCACGCACGGCAAGCACAAGGTCAAGCTCAACGACGGCACATACGGCGAAAGCTCATGCCCGGCGGGGGAACTGAATCTGGTAGTGGTGAACGCCCAAGTGGTGGTCACGCTGCCGGACGGATGCCATTGGTCGGTCAGCGATCCGGACAGCGGCTACACCAATGTCACGGATTACGTGGGAGGGCCGGATGGACTCACGTTCTTCAACGGCACGGGCTTCGTGGGTCTGTCCCTCGATGAGAACAATGATTCGAGACATGGTCATCATGGGACGAATAAGAGCGTTCCGGCGCTCAAGGGCACCACCGATGCCAACGATTCGGACGCGAACGACAACTCTCACGATTCGGTGTATAACGGCATGGATCTCGACAAGGCGTTCGCCACAATCTATGAGAACAAGTGGTATTGGCCATCGGTCGATTCGGACAAGGCACCGGAAGAGCCGGACCTGTTCGTCAACGTCGATGGAACGGTCGGCGGCAGCGTCACCATGCAGTATGCGTCCGACAGCAAGCTGCCATTGGGAACGACGGACGGCCAATCGCATGGTAGCACCGATGAAAAGACCGGCGGAAAGAACGCCGAGCGAAAGAGCACCGACGGAAAGGAAACGAAATGAGTGACGAAGAGACCCGCGAAATGCCGTTGGCGGATGCCATGGGAATCGCGGATGCCGCGGACGAGCCCACGGAACCCCTGCCGGTGCACGATATGCCGGTGCGGAACGAATCGGCGCGTCCGACCGGCTCGGTCGGTCCCTCCAACCTGGTCGACACGGCCGGGCCGACCGACCCCTCCGGCCAGATGCGCATCGGTACGACGGACGGCGATCCGGTGATCCGCCCGTCCGGTCCAAGCACCGGAACCATCGTGCTGGGCGTGTTCTTCTGCCTGATCGGCCTGACGGCCACACTGTGCCTGCTGCCCATCGGCGCGTGGCGGTGGATGCCGAACCCCTCGACGCTGTTCTTCTACATGGTCGGCGGCCTCGGCGCACTGCTGCTCGTCATCTCCGTGGTCTGGGCCGCCGTCGCCGCGGTGCGTCTGCGTCGCCGGGAACGGCAGTCAGCAGAACAGTCCCCAGAAGGCCAGCAGCAGCAACGATAGCGCCGAAGCCAGCATGACGAATACGGATACGATGGTGTGACCGCCGCCCCAACCGGACGTTCCGGTTGGTTCCTTGGAAGCATTGGCATCAGGCTGTGCGCGCAGGTGGGCCGCCGGCACATACGGCGGCCGCGGCAGGCGTACAACGAGATATTCCGTGATCAGCCATGCGAACGCGACGACCTCCAGCCGGCACAACATCACGACGACATGCCAGTTGCGCGCCAGCATCGCCGAATTGTCGGTCAGGGTGATCGCATCCTGCACCACCGTCACCAGGTAGGCAAGGAACACGCAGGTCGCCGCTGCGGCCAGCACCGCATTCACTATGAGCGCGATGCGGCAGGGCAAGGGGAAACTGTAGGTGTTCGCGGTCCGGCGACGGTTTCTGACCATGCCGGCGACCAGCAGCACCAGACCGCCAAGGCAGGCCAGCAGGCAGCAGAGCAGGCATATCGCGATGGCGGACGCCAGCACTCCGAGCGAGGTGACCAGGCCGGGATCGGTCGACGTCGGAGCCGTGAACCGTTGATGTGGCTGGCTCCCCGCGATCATCGGCGTTTTCCAACTGCTCGTCGTGGCTCCGGAGGTGACGGCGTTCACCCAATCCTCCAGATCGTGCGTATAGTGCGCGGCCAACGGCAGTCCGCCATTCGACGTGTCGGACTGCGTGCGCAGCTGATGGTTGGCATCGTAGTACCGCAGCGTCACATTGCGGTTCCCGGCCTTGTTGGCCGCCTGGGTCAGCAGTCGCGCCCCCTGCTCGATTGGCATCGCCGTATCCTGCGTGCCGTAATTGATCAGCAGCGGCATGGTGAGTGAGCTCCGGTAATGCGCGGCGTCGAAATCGGCGTAATTCGGGCCGATGCCGCCCACACTCAGACTGGTGAGTTTGGGAATGATGCGGATGACGGCATCCGGTGCTCCGGCGGTCGTGAGATAGCTGGTGGCCGCCATGGCCATCTGTTGTCGCCCGGAGACCACAGGGGAGGACGTCAATATGGCGAATGCCAGTTCCGGGTGCTCGCTGGTGAGCACGGTCGCGATCCAGGTGCCTTCGGATTCGGCGTAGATGCCGGTTTTTGCGGCGTCGACGCCGGGCCATTGCCTTAGCACCTTCAACGATTGCGCGTAGTCGTTCGCGCTGGACTGGTAGTCCCTGCTCAGCATGGAATAATTGTCGAGTCGTTTGTCCGGCACCAGCGTGGTGATGCCGGCCGAGGCCATGGCGTTGGCGATGTCGCCGAACGCCTCCGACGATCTGCCGGTTCCCGAACCGTGCAGGAATAGGCAGGCGGCATGCCCGCTGGGTGCGCCGATCGGCTCGCGTACGATCGCCTGTGCGGACAGCGTGCCGGTGAGCTTGACGGTGATATGCGTCTCCTTGGTGCGGTAGCGGCCTTCCTGCGGCGTGGCGATGCCGTTGGCGCGGATCGACGTATCGGATGATTGCACCGTGATATGGTCCGTAAACGGCTCTACCCGCCACCGTGGCGTACATGCGATGCCCAAGAGGCACAGCACCGCTGCAAGCACCAGCGCGACCGCTGCCGTCAACGCGACGGTCAGGCCTATGCGTCGGCCTGTTGTATTCAGCTGATGCGGTTTCTTCGGTTCCTCTGATTCGTTCGGTTCGTTCACTATGGCTCGCACAGTTGCCACTGTAGGACGTCCCGATGGCGATGGGGTTGCTTTGCCCGGCGTTTCGCCGCTACTGCGCCGCTTCCGCCTCGTCGAGCCCGGAAAAGCCGCCGATTTGCACCGTGTTCAGGATTGTCTCCTCGGTGAGGTTGCGGTGATTCCCATCAAGCCGCTTCACAAAATCCCGATACAGCCCCAGCGTGCGTTCCGAATAGGTGCCGAGCTCGCCGCGCAGATACGTTTCGAACGACGTGGCGTCGGCGGTGTCCTCGGCCGTGGTGAGCACGCGCATGGCGCGCCCGAGCTTCGGGTAGCGCTCGCGGAATTCGCTCGCCCAACGCACCTGCGTGGCGATGATCCGCTCTTGCACGGCCACGCGGTCGGCGCTAAGCGCCGGGATATACGGTTCGATGTTCTCCGCGTATTCCCCGGGGTGCGTGGAGAACATCATGCGCCCGTATTTTTCGGTGACGAGATTGCGGCCGGCGGCGTCGGCACGTTCAAGATCGTCCCGGTAGCTTGCCAGCAGATCGTCCGGCCATGTCATGAACTGGCTGAGACGCATCTGATGGAACACCGGCCAATTGCCTTGGCAGGCGGCACGGCCTCCCGCGTTGTTCGTATGCTGAAATTCGTTCCATTCCAGGCGCACGATGGATTCCATCAGTTCTTCACCACGGTCGGCGTCATGCCGTGGATTTCGTGCGGTGCGCTCGGGGTTTTCGGTGCTGTTTGCCGTCGCCGGTCGCATATCGTCGCTCGTTTCCATCATCGACCTTACAGACTGTGCAGGCAGGGAGCGGCGGAAACGATATGCTCCTCGACATACGGGCGCTGCCATTCCAGAAACGTCTCGCGCGAAGTCGTCAAATCCTCCCGCCGCAGTTCGTCCACGATATCGGAACAGACGCGTTCGACGATCGCATTGATGCGACTCGCAGCCGGTGCCGTCTCATCGGCTTTGACGGGCATGCCGGCTCCTACTGGTGTATCGGCCATCGCGACGCCGAAGCATGCCGTCGAGGCAAGCCGCGATATTTCCTCCAACTTCGGACACATATCGGCAAGACATGTCGCCATACGGCCGCTCAACCGTCGCAGCGCGGCGAAACGCCACTTGTAGTACGGCATATAACCCACCGATACGGGGTTGTTGATAAGAAACACCAGTGAGACCACGGCCTGCGTGAACTCCTGGATACAGGCCATGGCGGCAAGGCCGTCACCCCGCTTCAGCATGCGCGGCAGATTGTATTGCCCAGCCTGTGCGATCATCCCCAAACGGCGGGAAATCAGCGAAAGCCGCACATCCTCCGGCATGAAGGTGAAACCCTGCCTGGTTTTGGAGAACATGCCGAGCGCGTCGGCGAACACCCGACCATTGGTCGCCGTGGCCAGTGTGGATTCGCTCAACGACAGCCATTCGTGCGGCGCGTCCTGTGCAGGCGCCTCGCGATAGCCGGTGAGTGCCTCGAAGAAATCCCCGATGCGGAACACGCCATCCCTGCGCATCGTGCCCTGTGCGCGCGGGGTAGTGGGGGAGCCATACGAGTTCGCGGAACCCGACGAACGCCATTCGCGTGCGATACGCTCGTAATCCTCCTGTAAGGCTTCGCCGATAGCGGCATAGTCCTCGTCCGTGAGCCACAGGCAGAACCGCGCCGAAAAATCATGATCCTGCGAATACGCGTCATCAAAGCCGAAACATTCCGAGCCATAGCCGACCAAACCGGCCGCTATGCGCCCCGCATATTCGGGGTATCGGGTCTGCAGCATAGGCTTACCCGCCTGCTCCCAGAACTCGCGGGCCAATTCCATGCCATTGTGCGGCGAGCCGGTGGTGTCGGAGGTTTGACTGGCGTTTTGGACATGGCCCTCTGATGCACTGCCAGGCGCAGCGACCGACTGACCGGCGCTCGCTGCCGATTCCAAGGCCTCATGCAGATTGGCTTCGGTGGTGCGCCAGTAATCCGTGTCTCGCCCGTACCGAAGTTCGATGACGGACAGCGCCTCACGGTAGTACCCGGCCGCTTCGCCGAACCGTTGCTGCGCGAATCGGACCTGCGCCATGCCGGCCAGTGCAGCGGCATAATGCGCCGAATCGACGCCATACGCGCGTGCCGTTGCATGGATGGACAACGCCTGCGCCGCGTACCGGTCGGCGTCGGCGGTATTGCCGTCGGCGAGCAGCAGCAACGCCAGGTTCGTGTACGAGCTTGCCAGATCGATATCCGCGGCATGATCGCCGTCCGTGCCGCGAAGGATGCCTATTGCCTTGCGTAGTTCGTTTTCGGCCTTATCCCGTCTGTCGGTCTCGCTGTACAGCATGGACAGGTTGTTGTGCAGCGCGGCAAGACGCCGGTCGCTCGGGGAGAGCGTCTTTTCGGCGCAATGCAGGGCCTGCGTGTAGAGATCTTCGGCCTGCTCGTAGTGTTTCGCCGCACGCATCGCGGTGGCGCAGTTGATCAGCGTCGTGACCCAGGTCTCGCTGCCTTCCAGCCCCATGCGCAGCGCCAATTCGATTGCACGCTGCACGATCCACTGGTTCTTGTCGTGCCAGCCTTGGGAACGGTAGAACCCCATCGTCTCGTTGAGCACGGTAAGCAATCCGGCCTCATCGCCGGCGTTTTCCGCGTCGCTCATGGCCTGCTCCAGATAAGGCCACGCCTCGCTGGACGCGGCATGACGGCTGAATATCGAATCCAGACCTTGCAGGAACCGATCGGTGTCGAAGACGGGAGCGCTATCGGCGTCCTGCCGATCCGACCCTTCGTCTTCGGAACCATTGTCCTGCTGATCGAACTGCTGATCGAACTGTGCGGTGAACTGCGCCAGCAGCGCCTCCTCATCGGCCATGAAACCTCCCTTGATCATTGCCGTGTGCCCATGCCAAGCATCTGCCTCCAGTGTATGAGCCGGTATGGCATGGTGGGGCGGTGAGGGGCGTGAAACGACGAAGCCCGATCCGTTCGACGGCGGATCGGGCTTCAAAGTCACAACTGCGCAACGGCGCAACAGCGCAGTCGGTGTGCGTTTTCTGCGGTCAGACGTGCACTTCGCGCATGCGGTTGATGGCGTCGGTATGTGTCTCGTATCGACGGCTGTAGATGATGAGCAGCAGCACGGCAAGCAGGCTGATCGGCGCGCCGGCGATGCCGGTGAAATGGTAGTTCATCGAGGTCGCGGTCAGGGCCGCGCCGCCGACGATTGAACCGACCGCGTTGCCGAAGTTGAACGCCACCTGCACGCCGGCTCCGGCGATCAGCTCGCCGCCGCCCTCGCCGGCCTGCACCATAAGCAGCTGCTGCGGGGAGGAGTTGAAGAACAGCGCGAAACCGATGACGAACGTCAGAATGGCCGTGGTCACGTGATTACCGGGCAGGAAGAACACCAGCAGCAGGCCGCACAAGGCGATGAAATGCGAGAGCGCCGCAGTGGCACCGGCCTTCCACAGGTCGGTCAAACGGCCGCCGACGATACCGCCGACCACCATGCCGAGCCCCGCAAGCACCATCATCATCGGCACCATCGCGGAAGACCATCCGCCGGTCTTCTGCAGCCACGGCGAAACGTAGCTCCACCAGCAGAAAATGCCGGAATTGCCGAAAAACACCGCCAGCAGAATGAGCCATGGGCCGGGGTGCGTGAGGAAGCGGAACTGTCCCTTGATGCCGGCGTCCTTGATCGGAGCGACGAACGGCACCCATGCGATGACGAGCGCCATCGTCATCAGTGCCCACGCGGCGAGAATGGCGAAGGCCATGCGCCAGGAAAGGAATTCCGAAAGCATGGTTCCGGCCGGCACGCCGAGCATATTCGCCACGGTCTGCCCGGTCACCATCATCGACACGGATTGTGCCTCCTTGCCCTTGTCGGCAAGCGTTTTGGCGATTAGCGTGGCGGTGCCGAAGAACGCGCCGTGCGGCAATCCGGAAATGAAACGGGCCGCGATGAGCATGGGGGAGTTGACGGCGATGGCGCTCAGGGTGTTGCCCGCAAGCGCGATGGCCATGAACAGGATGATGAGGTTCTTCGGCGGCACCTTGCGTCCGAATACCAGCATCAGCGTGCCGAAGCACACGCCGATCGCGTAGGCGGAGATGTAGTGACCGGCGGCCGGAATGCTCACGTGCATGGTTGCGGCGGCCTGGGGCAGGATGCCCATCATCACGAATTCGGCGGCACCGAGGATGAATGCGCCGGAGGCAAGTGCGAGAATGCTTTTCTTCATATGATCCTTTGGGGGTTTGTGCTGTGTGGGAGCGTTCCGAGCATAGATGCCCTGTGTTGCGTGCATGGCACGGTTGTTCCGAATCCGCCGAAGGCGGGTGCTGAATGAACGCTGGAGGGGCAGCGATTCCGGGCAAAAGAAAAGGCGGAACATTTCTGTTCCGCCTTAGTTGTCGGGCTGGCGGGATTTGAACCCGCGGCCTCTTCGTCCCGAACGAAGCGCGCTACCAAGCTGCGCTACAGCCCGTTTGGCAACGTCCGTCAGTCTACAGCAAGGTCCCATGCGGACGCAAATCCGAGTGTCGTTCAGCGTGTCGCGTTGGAATATGGCCGTTTTGCCGATGTGGATATTCGGGGACGTTGGCTGATGCTGGGCGTCGGAGAAGATGATGTCGGATGTTGCCGGATGCCGCCGTGTGCCGAAGCGATTGGCTGGGTGTCTTGAAGGCACCGTCAAATCGCCCGTGTTGCGTACACTTGGCAATCATGTCTGAAGTTGTTGAAAACACTGAGAACGAAGAGGGCGAGAACACCCCTCATATGACCACTGTCGAACGCGCCGAGATGCTGCTTGCGCAGGATGGCGCGATTCGAGACAAGATCAACGACGGTGCCACCTTGGACGAGGCCGTGGACCCGTCCAACAAGGAATTCGGCCCGCTGGCCCACCCGGAGCAGGTGCAGATGCGCGTGGCCAAGCGCGCCATGATGCTCAAGGAAGGCATCCAGCCGTACCCGGTGACTCTCGACGTCACCGCCACCATCGAAGAGGTCCGTGCCAAGTACGACGGCAAGCTCGAAGCGGGCGACGAGACCGAGGACGTGGTCGGCATTGCTGGCCGCGTGCTCTTCCTGCGTAACGCGGGCGGCCTGTGCTTCGTGCAGCTCGCCGCCGGCGACGGCACCAAGATCCAGGGCATGATCTCCAAGAAGGAGATCGGCGCCGACTCCCTGAAGCAGTTCAAGCAGCTGGTCGACCTGGGCGACCACCTGTTCATCAAGGGCCGCGTGATCGCCTCCAAGACCGGCGAACTGTCCGTGTTCGCCACCGAATGGGCCATCGCCGCCAAGGCGCTGCAGCCGCTGCCGGCCCTGCACAAGGAACTGAACGAAGACACCCGCACCCGCAAGCCGTACATCGGCATGATCGCGGACGAGAAGATCCGCAACATGGTACGCAACCGTTCCAAGGCTGTCGCCTCGCTGCGCAAGACCTTCGCCGACCACGACTTCCTCGAGGTCGAAACCCCGATGCTGCAGACCGTGCACGGCGGTGCCGCGGCACGTCCGTTCACCACGCACATGAACGCCTTCGACCTGGACCTCTACCTGCGCATCGCGCCGGAACTGTTCTTGAAGCGCTGCCTCGTCGGCGGCATCGACCGCGTGTTCGAAATCAACCGCGACTTCCGCAACGAAGGCGTCGACGCCACCCACGCCCCGGAATTCACCATGGTCGAGGCCTACCAGGCCTACGGCAACTACGACACCATCGGCGCGCTCGTCAAGCAGCTCGTGCAGGACACCGCCATGGACGTGTTCGGCAGCCACAAGGTGACCCTGCTGGACGGCACCGAATACGACTTCGGCGGCGAATGGAAGACCATCAGCATGTACGACTCCCTCTCCGAAGCGCTGGGCGAGGAGATCGTGCCGAACGGTGGCCCGGACAACCCCGGTACCTCCGTGGAGCACCTGGGCGAGATCGCCGACAAGCTCGGCGTGGAGCGCGATGACGTGGAGAACCACGGCAAGCTCGTCGAGCATCTGTGGGAGCACTTCTACGAGGACAAGCTGTACGAGCCGACCTTCGTGCGCGACTTCCCGGTCGAAACCTCCCCGCTGGTCAAGGGCCACCGCTCCAAGGCCGGCGTGGTCGAGAAGTGGGATCTGTACGTGCGCGGCTTCGAGCTGGCCACCGGCTACTCCGAGCTCAACGACCCGGTCGTGCAGCGCGAACGCTTCGTGGCTCAGGCCAAGGATGCGCTCGCCGGCGACGAAGAGGCCTGCGATATCGATGAGGACTTCCTGGAGGCCCTCGGCGTGGGCATGCCTCCGGCAGGCGGCATGGGCATGGGCATCGACCGACTGCTCATCGCCCTGACCGGCGCCACCATCCGCGAGACCATCACCTTCCCTCTTGTTAAGCCGCTGAACTGAGGCGGAGCCTCAGTTCATATTCGGCTTCACGCGAGGTGCGGCATCCCGCTTGGCAGGATGCCGCCCGAGGAGAAGAACAGTCCTGTGGGCTGTTCGCCGACGAAGGTATCCGTTTCCGCCGGTGCCATCCTCTAAAATCTGTAGCCGCTGAACTGAGGCAAGAAGATCTAAGGGCGTTTCCCGATTGGGAAGCGCCCTTTTCTGTGCCCCAATCCTCTTTTGAAGCCGCATACCCAAACGGGTGACAGCTTCATTGCATCGAACTTCCACCTGCTCTTTGATATGGAAACGGATATGGTTCCGTATTGAAAAGAGGCATGATATGTCGAACCAGGAGAAGGCGGCAGCCACGAAGCGGGATTCCGATTCCGCTGGAGTGCGTGGTTTTCTGCACGAAGTGTTCCTCGACAAGGACGACATCGAGCATGAGCGCAGATTCGATTGCAGGTCACTACCGTTGATCGCCGTCGCATTGGCGGCTGGATGGTTGTATTCGCGCGATGGCAACGCTGCGTATGCGTGCGTCAGCGCGGTGTTCGCGATTGCGTACGCCGTGTATTTCATCGTCAACCGTGGTGCGTATATCGTGCATGTCATCCGTGGGGAGCGCGTGATTCCGGATAGTGCCGGTGCGGGCGCAAAACAGCCATGGAATCCGGCTTGGCTGAGATTGATGACGTCGTTTATCGACAATGACATTGCGTATGCACTCATCGGCGGCTACGGTATTCCGCTGGCCGGCACGGCGGTCATGGTCGTCTACGGCATCTACGGCTGGCATTGGCTGGCGGTTCTCGGTATTGCACTATGTATCGTCTATGCGGCATATTGGCTGTGTTATGCATTCGTCGCCATGCATCGCAGACTGGTCGACGCATTACGTGACCGCAACAGTCGTCTGGAACAGGCGCAGTATCGCATGTCGATGATGGAGCGTGACACCATGCTCGCCAGCAAAACCCACGATACGGTGACCGGCGGGCTGTCGTACATCGCGTTCGTCGCCCAGCAGCATGCGGATGATCCGCAAATCTCCGATACTGAGCGTGCGGCCTGGCAGCGGATCGATGAAACCGCACAACACACGATGGACAATGTCCATGCCGTCATCGACATCCTCGGACATGCCGACGAGGCCGAATCCTTGCGCGCCGATGCTGGGAATCGGAATCGTCTTGCGGTGCAAAACGGCTCGTTCTCCGATACGGTCCGAGCCCATTGCAAAGAAGGCGACAATCGCCTGCATTCGTTGGGATTCGCCGGCGAAAGCCATGTTGCGGAAACAGGGAAACTGTTTGGGATTGGACGCGAACGAACCGACGAATGTGTGCGGCTGCTTGATGAGTTGTACTCCAATATCGCCGGTCATGCCGATCCCAGCCAGCCGTACGCGATATTCGTGAATATCGAGAGCGACCATCTGAACAGCCATCTGCATGTGACGGAAACCAATTCCATCCCCGAATCGGACGAGGGACGTGCATGTCGGAAGCCCGTCTCGGGCAAGGGACTTGCCTTCCATCGTGATGCGATCGAAAGGAGCGGTGGAACGTTGCGTACCTCTCAGGAAGATGACACATGGACGTTGTCTGCCGATATTCCGCTGGAAGGTCGATGATGGAGTATATGAGCGAGCATCCGACGATGCGAATCGGCATTGTGGACAACGACGAGCTGACTTTGGCGGCGTTGTCCGCGTATCTGGAGCATCGGTTCGGCTCGGGAAGTGTCGTCTGGCGATGCGTGCTCGGCAGCAAGGCGGTGCGGCTGTGCCGTGATGAACAGACTCGGCCCGATGTGCTTGTGCTGGATATGTCGCTGTCCGACATGGATGGCGTTGCCGTATGCAGATCGATTCGTAGCGAGAGCGAGAATCTGCCCGTTCTGGCGATCACATCGTTTCCGCTGCATCGGTTCGCGGCGCAGATCGCCGATGCGGGAGGTCAGGGGATCGTGGCGAAACGCAATCTGCGGAACATCGGCATGGCGGTGGAGCAAGTGGCCGCCGGGCTGACGTATATGCCATCTGAATTGTCGGACAGTATGCCGGGGCTGCGGTTCGAAACGGCTGATAAGGCATATGCCAGGCTGTCTCGTGCCGCGGAACGGAAACCCGTTGCACTGTCGGAACGTGAAGAGGCGATCATGCGCGGATACGCGGGTGGCTTGACCACGCAACAGGTGGGTGAACGGCTTGGTCTCTCCGAGAACACGGTCAAAACCCACACCAAGCGTGCCATGGCGAAGCTCAATGCCAGGACGCGCAGCCAGGCAATCGCCATATGGCTCACCGAAAAGTGGGGCCACCCGGAAACCTGAACCGCACGTAGAATGGCGTTCATGCAGTTATCGACTTGGATTCGCGGCGCTCGCCTGAAGACGTTGCCATTGGCGATCGCTCCGGTGATTATCGGCGCCGCGCTGTCATGGCAAGGCGCATTCGTGTATTCGCAGGGCGGCGATCTGCTGCACGAGCCGTGTCCGTTCTTCGGCGGGCAGCATGACCTGGGGGAGTGGAAGCTTGGTTCGTTGGTCGGCGTCTGCCAACGTTCGGTGGGCTGGTTTGCTGTGGTGACGGTACTGTGCGGCTGCGTGGCATTGTTCCTGCAGATCGCCGTGAATTATGCGAACGACTATTCCGACGGTGTGCGTGGCACCGACGAGGGGCGTGCCATCGATTCGGAGAGCCGGCCTGCGGAACGAAATTCAAGACCGGTTTCGGAACCGGATTCGTCTCAAGCGTCGCAGCCCCCGCATGGTCCGGTCCGGCTCGTCGCATCCGGCGTGAGCCCTAGGAAGGTGCTGGCTGCGGCAGGAGTCAACGCGCTGATTGCCTGCCTGTGCGGTCTGGCCGTCATCGCACTGACCGGCTACTGGTGGTTCATTCTGGTCGGCATCGCCTGCCTCGTGGCCGGCTGGTGCTATGTCGGCGGCAAGCATCCCTACGGTTACCACTATCTGGGTGAGATATTCGTCTTCATCTTCTTCGGTCTGGTTGCCACCTGCGGCACGATGTTCGCTCTGACCGGCACGATTTCCTTGGCAGGCGTGTGCGGCGGCGTGAACGTCGGTCTCATCGCCGTCGCGGTCCTGTGCGTCAACAACCTGCGTGACATCGAATCCGACCGTGACCACGGCAAACATACATGGATGACCGCTTTGGGTCGTCGCAACGGTACCGTCTTCACAATCGCGCTGCTGGCCGCTGCCGTGCTGCTGGCCGTCGCGTATGCCAGACTGCAATCGGCATACACGGTTCCGGCAATCATCATGCTGGCGATCACCTGCGCGATATGCGCTGCTGCAGCCGTCGCAATCGCAGGAAAACACTACGGCAAAGCACTGCCGCTCTGCACATTCTCATCGCTGGCGCTCGCCGCCGCATTCGCCGCAACGGCGGCATTCGTTTGAGGCCGACTGCAAACGGTCATGCAGCGGAATGAAAATTGTTTCATGACCGTAACCGAATAATCGTCATCACCGGTTGTGTTGGCCGCACAAGGCGGTAGACTGGCAACTATGACTTACAAACTAGTACTGCTCCGTCATGGACAGAGCGCATGGAATAAAACCAATCAGTTCACCGGCTGGGTCGATGTCCCGCTGACCGAACAGGGCGTCGAGGAAGCCAAGAACGGCGGCCGCCTGCTCAAGGAGAAGAACGTCCTTCCGGATATCGTCTTCACTTCGATGCTGCGCCGCGCCATCAACACCGCCAACTACGCGCTGGACGAGGCTGATCGCCTGTGGATCCCCGTCAAGCGCAGCTGGCGTCTCAACGAGCGTCACTACGGCGCTCTGCAGGGCAAGAACAAGACCGCCATCCGCGAAGAGTACGGTGACGAGAAGTTCATGCTGTGGCGTCGTTCCTACGCCACCCCGCCGCCGGACATCAATCCGGACGACGAGTACGCGCAGAACCATGATCCGCGCTACACCGGCGATCCGGTTCCGGAAGCCGAGTGCCTGGCCGACGTGGTCAAGCGCGTCGAGCCGTACTTCAAGTCCGACATCGAGCCGGAGCTGAAGGCTGGCAAGACCGTTCTGATCGCCGCTCACGGCAACAGCCTGCGCGCCATCGTGAAGATGCTTGACAACCTCTCCGAAGAGGAGATCGCCAAGGTCAACATCCCGACCGCAATGCCGCTGCTGTACGAGCTGGATGAGAACTTCAAGCCGATCAAGCCGCGTGGCGAGTACCTGGATCCGGAAGCCGCCGCTGCCGGTGCCGCCGCCGTTGCCGCTCAGGGCCAGAAGTGATTCATTCCGCTTGTAGCGAATGATGCTTAAGCAAAGCGGGAATCCGTAAGGGTTCCCGCTTTTGCATGCCGGGACGCATGAGGGTGTGCGTCCCGGCGCGGAAAACCGGACCCGAGGAGGAGATGCATGGCTTCGACCACCAAGCGCGCGTTGGAATCGTCGTTGAAAAAGCTGCTGCTCGAAAAGCCGCTGAATAAGATCACTGTCACCGATATCTGCGAGGATTGCGGCATCAGCCGCATGACTTTCTACTATCATTTCCAGGACATCTACGACCTGGTGGAATGGTCATGCCAGGAGGACGCCGGCAAGGCGCTGGCCGGCAATCGCACCGTCGACACTTGGCAGAAGGGTCTGCTGAGCATTTTCAACGTGGTGCGCGAGAACAAGCCGTTCGTCATGAACGTGTACCACTGCGTCAGCCGTGAGCGCGTGGAACGCTACCTGTACGACATCACGTACGATCTGCTGCTTTCCGTGGTCGATGAGAAGGCCGAGGGACTGCAGGTACGCGACGAGGACAAGCAGTTCGTGGCAGGGTTCTTCCGGTATGCGTTTGTCGGCGTGATGCTGGAATGGGTCGCTGGTGACATGAAGGGCGATCCGGAGAAGATCGTCGGCAAGATCGACACCATGATCCAAGGCGATTTCCGTGCCGCTTTGGAACGGTTCGCGATCTGAACATCTAGGCCAGATTAAGTCGTGTTCGGATTGGCGTCGGTGCGGCTGAAACGAAAACAGGGGTATACACATATGTGTATACCCCTGTTGCTTCGCTATCTGCCTTAGTGATGGCTGATTTCGTGTTCGGGAAAACCCTAAGTGACTTATTTGTGGCACCGAATACGGCGTTCCCCAAGTATCGTTGTTGGAATTCCAGCGACGATACTTGGGGATTTCGCCTGCGCATGCCACAAATAAGCCACTTGGCACATATTCGCCGTTTACATGCCGCCGAAGCGTCGGAGCGTCACTTCACGCCGGTTTCCTTGAGCAGCTTCGGAATGTCGGTGTCCTGGATCTTCTTGCCGACTTTCTTGAGCACCAGCTTCTCCAGGAAGTTCAGGTGCATGTCGCTCAGCGGCTTGCCGTCGCGCAGCTTCACCACGGCGTTGAGCAGGTTGCGCACGTCGTAGACCGAGCCCCACACCTCCGGCACGCCGCGATCCACGTCGCACAGCGTGTACACGGCCTCCATGCCGGTACGCATCGAGTATTCGGTGGTGAAGATCGTGTCGCGCGGGGTTTCCGCGAACTGGCCGAGGAACGCGAAGTTCACCGCGCCGTCCGGCACCACATCGGGCCGGTCGCCGGCGGACCGCGGCATGAAGAACGCGTCGATGTACGGCATCATCACTGGCACGGTGTTGGCGTGGTTGCTGGCCAGATCCTCGATCTTGTCGGTCGGCACGCCCATGTGGTAGAGCCATTCGGCGCAGATCTCCTCGCCGGTGCATTCACGCATCGGCTTCTTCACATAGTTGCCCGGCTCGTCGGGGAACAGGCCGTACACCCATACGCACAGCTGATCCTTCGGCTGGTCGCGGAACTGCTGCTGGCGGTTGAGCGTCCAGCTCATCAGCCAGTTGGAGTCCTTCACCGTCACGATGCCGCCGGTCACCACGTGCCCGGTGAACGGGTCGCGCTTGCAGATCTTCTGGATGTATGGCGGGATCTCCATATCAAGCGTGGTGACGGTGGCACTCATCCACTTCGAATGCTCGGGGTCGGAGCAGAACACGTCCGGGTGCCCGAAGCTCGGGTCCTGCTTGGCGATGCGCCGCCACATATCCCAGCCTCCGCCGGGCTTGAGCTCGGGGTTCCATGCGGCCGCGGTGGTCTGCGATCCCATGGAGGAGTTCTCCACGCATCCGCCGTTGGTAATGAACACCAGATCGTTTTCGGTCAGATCGATGCCGATGGTTTCGCCGTCGGAGCCGGTGATGTCGATTCGTGTGGCCTGCTTGCGGGTCTTCGAACTGAAGGGGTTGCGTGCGAATACGCCGGATTCGGCCTGCGCGAGCAGGATCTCGTCCTGTCCGACGCTCGTGTTCGCGCGGACAGGCCCGTCTCCGCCGCCGATGGCGAACTCCACATTCTCCACCTTCGTGTTGTAATGGAACTGCACGCCGTGGCTTTCCAGGTAGGTGATCATCGGCAGGATCATCGACTCGTATTGGTTGTAGCGGGTGAAGCGCAGCGCGCTGAAGTCGGGCAGGCCACCGATGTGGTGGATGTAGCGCTTGATGTACAGCTTCATCTCCAACGCGCTGTGCCAGTTCTCGAAGGCGAACATGGTGCGCCAGTACATCCAGAAGTTGGAGTCGAACACCTTGTCATCGAAGAAGTCGGAGATCTTCTTGCCGTACAGCTCCTCGTCGGGTGTGAAGAACAGCTTCATGATCTCCTGCGATGCCTCGTCCGACAGGGCGAACTTGCCGTCGGTCCCGGCGTCCTTGCCTTGGTCGACGGTGGCTCGGCACAGCGAGTAGTTCGGGTCCTCCTTGTTGAGCCAGTAGTATTCGTCCAATACGGACACGCCTTCGGTCTCGATGGAGGGGATGGAACGGAACATGTCCCACATCACCTCGAAATGGTTGTCCATTTCGCGCCCGCCGCGCATCACATAGCCCAGTCCGGGGATGTTCGCGCCATCGCATGCGCCGCCCGGAACCGGGTCCTTTTCGAACACATGGATGTGATTGCCCGGCATCTGGGCGTCGCGCACCAGATAGCAGGCCGCGGTCAGTGCGGCCAAACCGGTGCCGATGATGTAGGCGTTCTTATGGTCGATGCCCGCTGGCTTCTTCGGACGGGCGAATGCTTCGTAATTGCCGCTGGAATAGTACATGGCTTCCTCCTTTGGAAACGCTTGGCACTGCTGCCATTATGGCTTGGATGGTGCGCGCGTCGCCATGAACAGATGGGGCAATCTGTTCAGTTTTCATGCAAACGGGGCGGATTGTCAGAACGCTGCGTGGCGGAAGTGACGGAAGTTGGCGGAAGCGACGAAGGGAAAAGAAAAACGGCAGGGCCCGGATCGCGTGTGGTGATCCGGGCCCTGCCGCCGTGTCAAAGGGGAGAGCGGAAGTGTATTCGGCGTGGCCTTATTCGGTCATGCCTTCCTTGTCCGGGCCGGGGGTCTTGGACGGGTCGAAGCCGGAGACGATGAACACCACCTGGCGTGCAGCGGAAACGGCGTGATCGCCAAGGCGCTCGAAGAAACGGCCCAGCAGTACAAGATCGATGATCTGCTGCCTGGTCATTTCCACATCCTCGTTGAGTGCCAGGTCGAAGGTCTGCTTGTGCAGCGCGTCGAGCTTGTCGTCGTCCAGGATGATGCGTTCCGCGGTCTTGGCGTCGCGGTCGGCCAGCATGGCCACCACGTTGTCGCTGGTCTCGTCAAGGAACTCCTGCATCTTGGTGAACGCGTCCTTCGCCTCGTCGGGCAGCGGGGAGGCAGGGTATGCGCGGCGGGAGGCTTCCGCCACATGCTTGGCGAGGTCGCCCATGCGTTCGAAGGTGATGGCCAGACGCATGGTGGAGACCACGACACGCAGGTCGGTGGCCACCGGGTTCTGCTTGGCCAGCAGCTTCACGCACTGATCGACCACGCTTTCCTGCAGGGCGTCGAGTTCGGTGTCGCCGTCGATGACGGCCTGCGCGGCTTCGACGTTCGTTTCCAGCAGGGCCTTACCGGCGCCGCGAATGGCTTTGCGTACATTCTGTGCCATGTGGTCAAGGTCGTCGGCGACGGCCTTCATCTCTTCGTTGAAAATAACGCGCATTGTGTTTGTTCGGCCTTTCGTATGTGCTGTGTGCAACCTTGCTCCAGTTTATGCGTTGCACTGCCACCGTGCGAGTGACGACACGTAATGGCAACCGGAAATTGAGGTGCGTTCAACTCGGTGTTCATGTACTGTTCATGTTCGTCACGGTGCGGCATGGGTTTGTCGTCGGTTCGTGTGTTGCGCGTCCTGCGCGCGGCTTATGTGGAACAATGGGCGTATGTCTGATTCTCCTGTCCCCTCGCTGATCGTGTTCGCGGTGTTCGCCATTGTGGGGTTTTGCATTGTCGTACTGCTGGGCACCATGGTGCTCGGTTGGGTCGAGCCGCTGATCGAGCGTTGGTTGGGCGGGGTGTCCTTCACGGAATGGCTGGATGAGCGGTTGCATAAGGTCAGGCGCAAACGCGCGGCGAACGACGACGATGCGGGGCTTGACCAGTCGACGTTCGGCCTGCTGTCGATTCTGCAGAGCGCGTCGCTGGTCGTGGGCGATGACGATGAGGTGATCAACGCGAATCCCGAGGCGTACCGGTTGGGCATCATGCGCGACGATCATATCGTGAACGACAAGGTGCTGGATGCGGTGCACGATGTCCGCGAGCATGGCGGCAGACGTCTGTTCGACATCCAGACCACTACGGTCGCGCGTTTCGAGTCGAGCGCCGATCCGGCGGAGCGCGGGGAGGAAACCGGGGCGTACGGCGTGCAGCGCCCGAACTGGCTGAACGTCACCGTGGGGCGCGTGGATCCCAGCCATGTGGTCGTGCTGCTGGATGATGTGAGCGAGAACGTGCGTTTCAATCAGATCCGCGATTCGTTCATCGTCAACGTGTCCGAGCAGCTGCTCAAGCCGACCGAGGCGCTGAACCGGCTCGCCGATGAGCTTGAGCGCAACGATCTTGACAGTGGGCGCGTGCATACGGCCGCGCATGAGGTGCGCGTCGCCGGCAGTCACCTGAACCATATGGTCGCCGATCTGCTGTTGCTGATCAAGGCGCAGGAGCCGATCGTGCCCAGTGCGGCCAACCGCATCAACGTGATGGAGCAGATTGACGGTGTGGTCGCGTCCATGAAGGACGCCATCCGCGAGGCCTGCCTGCACGTGCAGGTCGAGGGGGATCGTTCGCTGGCAATCAATGGTGATGTCTCGCAGATCAGGACGGCGTTGTCCAAGCTGCTGGAGAATGCGATCCAGTATTCACCGAAGGGCGGTTATATCGGCATTTCCGCCAAGCCTGGCGAAATGGGCGATGATGTGCAGATACGTGTGCTCGACCAGGGCATGGGCATCGCGAAGAGCGAACAGTCGCGTATTTTCGAACGGTTCTATCGCGGTGCCGATCAGGGGGATCGCAAGGTGGACGGCGTGGGTCTTGGCTTGGCGATCGTCAAGCATGTGGCGCTTACCCATCATGGTGCCGTGTCGGTGTGGTCAGTGCCGGGTCAGGGGAGCACGTTCACGCTGACGCTGCCGCTCGCCCGCTGAGCGCTGCCGACCCGTATGCCGCAGGTGCGTCGCGGACTCGCGTGAATGGAGCCGGATATGGTTGTGCCCCGCAGCGAACACTGCGGGGCACAACCATATCCGGCGTTGTTGCTATTGACCCAGACGCCGGTAATCCCAGCGATCGAAGTGTTCCCAGACGAGCAGTATCAGACCGGTGGCCACGCCGCAGATGCACACGATGCAGATCTTCGTCATCTTGAATCCCATCATGTTCAGCACGATGCTGACGATCAGTGCGATGGCCCACAATCCGGTGCCCAGCGAGAACACGATGCGCAGATCCACGCGCACCGGCTTGGGTGCCGGCTTGCGCTGGGCCGGGTCGATGATTGGAGCAAACTTCATAGGCTGTAGCTTACATCCGCTCTGCCACATAATCGATGCAGCGGGTGAGCGCCAGTACATCGGAAGGCTCGACCGAGGGGAACACGCCGATGCGCAGCTGGTTGCGGCCGAGCTTGCGGTATCCGGCGGTGTCCACGATGCCGTTGTCGCGCAGAATGGCGATCATCTGCTTGGCGTTGATCGACTCGTCCAGGTCCACGGTGACTACGGCGTGCGAGCGTGCGCCCTCGTCGGCGACGAAGGGCTTGGCGTATTCGCTGGCTTCGGCCCATGCATACAGCGTGGATGCGGATTTGCTGCAACGCGCTGTGGCCCAGGCCATGCCGCCGTTGTCGTTCAGCCAGCGCACCTGGTTCTCCATCATGATGAGCGTCGCCACCGAAGGTGTGTTCAGCGTCTGGTCCTTGCGGGAGTTCTCCAGCGCGCTGGTCAGCGAGAGGAACGACGGCACCCAGCGGCTTGCGCCGGGCAGGTTCACGTTGGCTTCCACGCGGGCCGCGCGTTCCACGGCGGCGGGGGAGAGGATGGCGACCCACAGGCCGCCGTCCGAGCCGAATGCCTTCTGGGGGGAGAAGTAGTAGGCGTCGGTCTGGCTGATGTCGACGGGCAGCGCGCCTGCGGCGGAGGTGGCGTCGATGAGCGTCAGGGCGCCCTGCTCCTTGCTTCCCTCGATGCGGTGAATCGGCGCGGCCACGCCGGTGGAGGTCTCGTTGTGCGCCCAGCAGTAGGCGTCGACGTATTCGGTGAGTTCCGGCAGACGGTACGTGCCGGGCTCGCCCTCGTAGATCACCGGATTCTCAAGGAACGGTGCGGCTGCAGCGGACTTGGCGAACTTGGCGCTGAACGAGCCGTAGGTGCCGAAGGCCGCCTGGCGTGTGATCAGGGATGCGCAGGCGACTTCCCAGAAGCAGCTTGCGCCGCCGTTGCCGAGTGCGACCTCGTAGCCGTCCGGCAGGTTGAAGAAGGACGCCAGCCCTTCGCGGATGGATCCCACGAGCTGACGCACCGGCGTCTGGCGGTGGGAGGTGCCCAGCAGCGTGGTCGCACCGTCATCGAGCGCGGCGATTTGCTCAGGGCGTATTTTGCTCGGGCCGGATCCGAAACGTCCGTCCTCGGGCAGCATGTCGGTAGGAATCTTCACTGTATTGGCCATAAGCCACTACCCTAGCCATCAGTGCGGATGGGGATGGCGATTCGCCCATGTGCAACGATGCACGTTGTGCATGGTGCGAAATCCGCCGAGCCTCCGGTGTGTCGACCGATGGTCATGGCGGCTTGTACAGTTGGGTGGGAAAGTGGGGACGTGTCTCATGAGGCATGCCCCGAACGATAAGGAGTGATTTGTTATGAGGCATGCTGCGCCAAAAGCGGCCAGGACTTCAAACACCCCGTTCGCCATGATGCGCGCCGCCCGTCCGACCAGGCTGAGCCATGCCGCGCACAGGATCGAAGGCAACGGTGCGGTGCTGGGCCTTGAGCCGGCGGTCGCCGCGAAGCTCAACGAAATCGCGCCTCAGACCAGACGTGCCATGCGTGAGGCCGCTCGTGCGGCCGAACGTCGCAACATTCTTCTCGGCTCCGCGTCGCTCGCCGCTCTGGTGGGCACCGCAGCCACCACCATCAGCCTGACGGGTCCGGAAAGGGTCATGCCTGTGGCGAGTGAGGCCGAATTCACCACCACGCAGGTGCAGAACGTCAAGGCCGCCGCCTCCCGTTCCGATACCCGTGAGGCGTTGGTCTCCAACGAGACCCAGCAGTCCACCAACGAGGGCACTTGGTCCCTGGGCGAAGGCAACGCCAATCTCGACGTGAAGCAGATGTCCCGTTCCCTGGCGAATAACGAGAACGTCGCCAAGCTGATGGACGTGGACGGCGACGCGCTGCCGGCGGGCTTCAACCCGAACCACGACACCGGCGATACCGGCAATGCATACGAATACAGCCAGTGCACCTGGTGGGTGTACGTCCGTCGCCACCAGCTGGGGCTGCCGGCCGGTTCCTATATGGGCAACGGCTGCCAGTGGGCTTCCTCCGCCCGTGCCCTGGGCTATTGGGTGGATAACACGCCTCGTCATGTGGGCGACATCATGGTGTTCCGTGCCGGTCAGGAGGGCTCGGATAGCACGTACGGTCATGTCGCGATCGTAGAGAAGATTAATGCGGATGGTTCCGTCACCACGTCCGAGTGCGGTTCCGTCATGCAGGGCAAGACCTACTCGAAGACGTATCACAACGTCTCCGATTTCGAATACATCCATTACTGACGGTGCCGCCGCGCTGTGTTCCCGTGATGTGAAATGCAGCGGCGTGCAACGTTTTCAGAGGGTGCGTACCTGTGCGGCGTGTTGCGCCATATCAGGCGAACCGTCATGGTGTTGTCCATTTGCACAGGAAACCCTCGCTGGTATTGTAGGTAAACGATGAAGACAGTACAACAAACAGTGTCAATGTTCGTCGCCGCCGTAGCTGTCTGCGCCACATTCGTCGCAGCCGCTCCTGCGGCCGTCGCAGCCGATCAGCCGAGTGTGGTTGCTTCCGAGCGTTCCTTCCCCAAGACCTCCACGGCCCGTAAGGATGTGCTCAAGGAATCCGTATCCACCGACGTCAAGGGCAATTGGGGCGGCATCGAGTCCCTCAATGTGCCGAAGACCAAGTCCCAGGCCGAGAAGGACGCCGAGGCCAAGGCCGAGCAGGAGCGTCAGGAGGCTGCAGCCCGCGCCCAGCAGCAGGCTGCCGCGGCTTCGCGTTCCGCAACCCGTTCCTCGCTGGAATCCTCCAGCTCCGCCGCCATCACCGTGAATCCGCCGGACAGCAAGACCGCCGCCGCGTTGGTTTCCTACGCCGAACAGTTCGTCGGCAAGGTGCCGTACGTGTGGGGTGGCTCCGACACCAGTGGCTGGGATTGCTCCGGTTTCGTCATGTACGTGTTCGCCCAGTTCGGCATCTCCCTGCCGCACAGCTCTGGCGCCCAGGCCGGCTATGGCACCGCGGTGCCGTCGCTTGCCAGCGCACAGCCTGGCGACATCATCGCCAACAGCGCGCATGCCGGCATCTACGTCGGCAACGGCATGGTGGTCAACGCCTTGAACCCGTCCCAGGGTACGCAGATCACCCCGGTCGCATGGGCCTACACCGGCAGCTATTCGATTCGCAGGCTGCTGTAAGCCGCAAAATCGCACAACACGTTGAGGCACGTTCCTGATGGAGCGTGCCTTTTTTTCTACAAAAAACCTGTCTTTGTCGAGTTGAAACATGCCGAGAAGATGGCGGAACACACGGCGTTTCCTTGCTTTTCCAACGATATGTGAAAAACCGAGTTATTCTTGACTGTAGTGACGGCCCATCGTGGGGTCGCCAGCAATCTCAAGGAGGTCGCCATGATCAACGACAAGGCTGTTCTTGTTGGTGTGGATGGATCGAACGCCAGCTACAAGGCCACGTGGTGGGCAGCGAATTACGCCAAGCACGCGGGGCTTACTCTGCAGATCGTCTGCGCCTATTCGCTTCCGAGCTATGCGGCGGTGAGCTTCGATGCCACCTACACCGCTATGGGTGATGACAATGCGGCGCATGCCGACGCACAGGAGATTCTGTCCAAGGCCAAGGCAATCGCCGACGAGCAGGGTGTCGAAGCCACCACGCTCATCGTCACCGGCGACCCGGCCTCCGTGTTCGTGGAGCTGTCCCGCAACTACAACCTCATCGTCATCGGCAACCGTGGCAAGGGCGGCCTTGCGGAGCGTCTGCTCGGCACCACGTCCTCCAGCCTTCCGGCATACGCGTACTGCCCGATCATCGTGGTGCCCTACACCGACGATGACGGCAACCTCATGCACCTGAACAACACCATCACCAAGGTGGCGGTCGGTGCCGACGAATCCAAGTGGGGCGTCAAGGCCCTGCAGATCGCAGGCGATTTCGCCGCATCCTGGAACGCCGAACTTGAAGTGATTTCCGCAGTGCCGGAGGTCAAGGGCGTAAGCGCCGACGACAGCGTCTACGATTCCTACATGGACGATCTGAAGACCCGTGTGGCCCCGCTGCAGGAGAAGTACCCCGACCTGTCCATCAACTGCCGCATCGTGCCGGGTTCCGCCGTGCATACGCTGACTGAGGCCAGCTACAGCCATGATGTCGTGGTCGTCGGTTCCCGTGGCCGTGGCGGATTCACCGGTCTGCTGCTCGGCTCGATCAGCCAGGGCCTGCTACAGCATGCGGTCAGCCCGGTGTACGTGGTGCCGCGCAAGTACGTCGAGGCCGCGGAAAGCCGTCTGGACACGGTTCCGGGCTCTCCGGCGGATGTCAAGCCGAAGCCGCTGGGTGACATCTCCGGTGTCGAGGAGGCTCCGGTGTCCACCGCGTCGAGCGAGGTCGTCTCCGAAATCGAGAAGACCATCGATCCCAAGCGCTGATCCGAACACGCGCTACCGCATCATAACGGAGCGGCATTGTGACGGATGCATAGATGCATATAAGGAAAGCCGACCACCTGCGAAATGCGGATGGCCGGCTTTCCTTATGCTATGCGCTTAAGTCGCTCAGTGCTTGACGGTGACGCTCATACGCACCGGGGTCTCCTGCACATAGGTGTGCTTGACGGTGCACGCCTTGTCCACATGGCGGGAGATGCGCTCGGCGAGCTTGTCGGCGTCCTCGTCGCTCAGTCCGGCACCGGTGGCGTCGACCTCCAGCTGCTCCTCGAAGGCGGTATAGGCATCGTTGTCGGCGTCGTAGGTGCCGTCCACAACGATCTTCGCGCCCTTGCCCTCGCCCAGGGTATGTTCGACGGCGAACTGGCTGGACAGCGCCGCGCAGCCTGCCAGGGCGATCTTCATCAGATCGCCGGGGGTGAACTGGCCACGGCCCTTACCGAACTTGATATGTGCGCCATCCTCGCTGAAGGCGTCCCAGGAACCGTCCTTGTTGCGCTCGACCCACAGTCGCTTTGCCATATGCTTCTCCTTACAACCGATCGGCTACACGTAGCCACGTGACGATATCGCAATCCATTATGCCCCACATGCCGTTCGTGCGGCGCCGCGGTTCCATTCTCGGCGCAATCCCCGTGGCATCATGGTCTCGGCCTTACGTTTGGCTACACTGGAATCCATGGCTTTAACTTCCGAACAACTCGCTCAAATCCGTTCCCGTATCCCCGCCCGTCCCAAGACGGACATCCCCATGCCCTATGAGGATCTGGTACGCAAGATCTTCGCCGAAGGCACGTTGAAGTCCGATCGCACCGGAACCGGCACCATATCGCTGTTCGGCCAGCAGATGAGATTCGACCTGAGCCAGTATTTCCCGCTGCTCACCACCAAGACGGTGTTCTTCAAGGGTCTTGCCTACGAGCTGCTGTGGTTCCTCAAGGGGTCGAGCAACATCAACTGGCTGTTGGAACACAACGTGCACATCTGGGACGAGTGGGCCGACGAGAACGGCGATCTTGGCCCGGTCTACGGCGTGCAGTGGCGTTCCTGGCCGGCTCCCACCCCGGAGGATCCGAACCGCACCATCGACCAGATCTCGAACGTGCTCGACCTCATCAAGAACCACCCCGATTCCCGCCGCATGGTGGTATCCGCCTGGAATCCGGCCGAAGTCGAGAACATGGCATTGCCGCCGTGCCACGCGCTCTTCCAGTTCTACGTGGCGGACGGCAAACTCAGCTGCCAGCTGTACCAGCGTTCCTGCGACATGTTCCTCGGCGTGCCGTTCAACATCGCCTCCTATTCGCTGCTCACGCTCATGATGGCCCAGCAGGCCGGGCTGGAGCCGGGCGAATTCGTGTGGACCGGCGGCGACTGCCATATCTACGACAATCACGTCGAGCAGTTCATCGAGCAGCTGGGCCGCGAACCGTACCCGTACTCGCAGATCCAGATCGACAAGGAGCCCTCGCTGTTCGACTACAAGTACGAGGATTTCCACATCATCGGCTACCGGCACCATCCCACCATCAAGGCCCCCGTCGCCGTATGACGTGGCTGCAGCGGCGCGTCTCCGCCGTCTAATAGACTGGTGAGCCAGTTCCGAGAAACCCAAGGAGTGAGTGAAATGGAGCATGACAGTAATAGCCGCAGCGGCTATCACGAACCCGAGCCCGGAAGTGCCGGGCTGGAGGAATCCGAGGATTGGGGTGACGATTTCCCCAAGACATTCTCGGTGAATTTGATTTGGGCGCAGGCCCGCGACAAGTCGGGGCGGCAGGGGGCCATCGGATACAAGGGCGGTATGCCGTGGCACCTTTCCGAAGACCTGAAGCATTTCCAGGAGCTGACGGTGTCGCATCCGGTGATCATGGGTCGGCGCACATGGGAATCCCTGTCGCCGAAGTACCGGCCGTTGCCGAACCGAGACAATATCGTCATCACGCATGACACGCAGTACCGTGCAATCGGTGCCACGGTCGTCGGCAGCTTGGAGGACGCGCTCGACCTGGCACGCCAGGAAGCCATCCCGGACGACGGGCTCGACCGCTCGGAGATCTGGGTGATCGGCGGCGCGGAACTGTTCCGCGAGGCGATGCCCATCGCCAACAAGGTGTATGTGACCGACATCGACGCGGCGGTCGACGCCGACACCTACGCGCCCGACATCGACGCACTTGCCGAGCGAGGGGAGTGGAGCGTGGTGGATCGTTCGATCCGGTTCACGCCGAAGAACGCGGATTGCGGCATCGACGGATACCGGTTCCGCACGTTCGCGCGTGTGCGCTGAACACAGCCGAACACATCAGACGTTGAGGATGCCGCAGAATCCCTGCGGCATCCTCGCATATTACGAGCCATGAAAAGGAACGATATGACCAACGACACCTATACGGTAATGACAGTCTGCACCGGCAATATCTGCCGTTCCCCGATGGGGGAGATCATTCTGCGGCACTTCTTCAACGAACGTGGCCTCGGCGACCGCGTGAACGTGGAATCCAGCGGTGTCTCCGACGAGGAATGGAGCCATCCGATCGATCCGCGTGCCGTGCACGTGCTGCGCCAGCGCGGGTATGGCGATGAGATTCCGCGCGATCATTTCGCGCACCGCATCAGCCGAGACGAGATCGAACGCACCGATCTGTTCCTGCCGATGACCGCATCGCATATGCATGCGCTGCTGCGCCAGCTGCCGCCGTCGAAGCGCGGCGAGGTGCACATGTACCGCAGTTTCGATCCTGATCTGCCTACGCCGAAGCCCGGTCACGAGAGCCAGATCGACCTGGTCGACCCGTGGTATGGGGGCGAGCATGAGTTCGAGGTTGCCATCGACCAGATCGAGCATGTCGCACCATATATTGTGGATTGGGTGGAGCAGCAGTTGCAGGGCTGAGTTCTCTGTTTGCGAATCTGACCGGCGGAGGCCGGCATACGCATTGACGGTACGTCAAGGCCAATTTGGCCGAACGCACGGTCTTACATCGCGTATGCCGGCCTTCTCTTGTATCAGGGCTATGCGGACGGTTGGTGGCCGTTTTCGCGGTTCTGAGGGGATAGGGGGCGCTGCCTATCGTTCAGGGTGGTGGATGTTGCGGCTTTGGAAACTCATGGAGTTTGGTGACGTGGAATAAGAGACATCACCAAAAGAGGCGGAGATAATGAAAAACCCTCACCGTTTCCGGCGAGGGTTTCAAGTGGTGGCTCCGAGCGGCATCGATCCGCTGACCTAACGATTTTCAGTCGTTCGCTCTACCAACTGAGCTACAGAGCCATAGAGTTGAAAAAACCCGGCGAACCGGGTTCTGACAATTCTAGCGACCCCGGCCGGACTTGAACCGGTGACCTCCGCCGTGACAGGGCGGCGCTCTAACCAACTGAGCTACGGGGCCGTGTTGTTTTCGTTCTTGCGAAGCAACGAGATGTAATATTACAGACTTCTGGAGATGGCGCAACTCTCGGCGTGTCGCGCTTGCGGCAATGTGCTGAAAACGGCTATTTTCCAACGTTTTTGACCTGAAAACACGATATTCGCCCAATCTGGCCGGAGCGCATGGATAATAGAGGACTATGCAGGAAAACAACGAAAAAAACCAGAATATTTCCGACGTGTCGGCGCGTCACGTGCCTGGGCAGGGGGAAAACGGGCATCCCATTCATAAAGTGCTGTCGTTCGTGCGCAGGTCCGGGCGCTTGGATGCGCGGCTGCAGCGTGCGTGGGACAACTATGCCGCTGACTATCTGCTCGACATCAATGCCGGCGAAGGCTCGCTGGACGTGCGCGAGGGGTTCGTGCTCGATGCGGAGTATGCGCGCAAGACGTGGGGCAATGCCAACCCGCTTGTCGTGGAGATCGGCACCGGGCAGGGCGAGAACGTCGTGGCGGCTGCCGAGGCGAACCCCGGCACGAACTTCCTGGCGCTGGAGGTATATGATCCCGGTGTGGCCCACACGCTGCTGCTTGCGGGCAAGAAGGGGCTGAGGAACCTGCGCGTGGCGCAGGTGAACGCCCCCGAGCTGTTCAAGGTCATGGCCGACGGCGTGGCCGCCGAAGTGTGGACGTTCTTCCCCGACCCGTGGCCCAAGAAGAAGCATCACAAGCGCCGCATCGTGCAACCCGAGCTGGCGGGCCAGGTGCGCCGTGCCCTGGCGGATGGGGGAGTGTGGCGCATCGCCACGGATATCGAGGATTATGCGCTGCACGTGCACGAGGTGATGGACGGCCTTGATGGCTGGAAGAACGACGGCGGCCTGACCGTGAGCCTGCCGATCGAGCATGTGGGCAAGGGCAACGCCGATATGGCTGCGGATATGCCGCATGCCGACTTCACCGAATCGGAGCGTTTCGCCGGCCGCGTGCTGACGAACTTCGAGAAGAAAGGTCTTGCGGCCGGCCGTGTGATTCACGACTTCACCTACCGCAAGATATGAGCAGGCGTCTTGCCGGTCGTGGCGCGAGTCCTTGGAAAACAGTGCGACACGCCGTAAGGCCAATCCGATTTGCATGACGTGGCGACTCGTGTATTATTAATCGAGTTGTCAGGCCCCCTTCGTCTAACGGTTAGGACACCAGACTTTCAATCTGACAACGAGAGTTCGACTCTCTCAGGGGGTACCAACACGAGCCGCTGGAAACAGCGGCTTTTCTTTTTATTCCCCAATGGTTTCCGTATTTCGTCCTCTGCCATAATCCCCATGCCTAAGCGTATGTATGACGGCAATGTGTGAGCATGGTGTGGGTAAAAACAAAGACCCGTCGGAATCGCTTCCAACGGGGCCAGTCCATCGAAACACCGCAATCGGCTCGGCTAAAGATTCGCCAGCAGCGGTTTCATATGCTCATAGCATTCCACCGTCTGCAACGCATCGCTCAGGCCACGGTGCTCCTCCTCATCGGCGATGCCGAACCGCTGGATCAGATCCACCAGCCGATGCTGTCGCTCCTGCGGGAACAGCGCGCGGCTCATGCGCAGCGTGTCGATGAAATCGTGCGAGAACGGCTTGCCCAGCGTGCGCATGCAGTTGTCGTACAGGAAGTTGATGTCGAAGTTCGCGTTGTGCGCCACGATCGTGTCATCCGGTCGCAGGTGACCGAGAAAGTCCGGCAGTACGTCGTCGATCGGGCTCGCGCTGCTCACCATCTCGTCGCTGATGCCGGTAAGGCCGGTGATGAAGCCTCCCACGGGCTGGCCGGGATTCACCAGCTTGCTGTATTCGGCGGTGACGGTGCCCTGCTCGACGCGGACCGCGCCGATTTCGATGATGCGGTCGCGTGCCGGGCTGACGCCGGTGGTTTCAAGATCGACGACTACGTAGTTATCCGTCGCGATAAGCAGGCTGTTGCCTTTGAAGTCGCGCTGAGTGGCCATGAATGCTCCGATGTGTGGGGAAGATTGAACGGTGGATGGTGTTGGCGTTGAGGATGTTCAGCGTTCGCTCGCCGCAGTGTGGTTCTGCTTGAGCTCGTCGCGGATCTCCTGCAGCACTGCGAGGGTCTGTTCCTCGGTGGATGGTTCCGTATTCGCGTCGTCCTCCGCGTTGGCCATGTCGCGCAGCTTGTTGATCGGCAGCACGATGCAGAAGTACACGGCCACGCCGATCAGCAGGAAGTTGATGATGGCGTTGAGGATCGCGCCGAACGAGATGGTGGCGCCGTTGAAGGTGATCGTCAGCACGCCGGACATATCCGGCACGCCGCCGATCATGCCGATCAGCGGGCTGATGAGGTGGTTCACGATCGCATTGACCACGGTGGTGACGGCGGAGCCCATGACCACGCCGACTGCCATGTCGATCATCGAACCGCGGGAGAGGAACTTCTTAAATCCCTTGATCGGCCCCTTGTCGGTAAGCGACACGACCTTGCGTGCGGCCTTGTCCACGCTTTTGGCGAGATCCGCCGCCACGGCCTGCGGGTCCGGGTTGCTGTTGTTGCTGCTCATAATCGGACGACTCCTTGAATGAACCTATATAACGTATATGCGTATGGTGTCGTCGACGCCGATGCGGGTTTGCTGATATCGATGCCGACGGACTGCACGCCGTTCTCCATTATGCCCAACCGGGCGAACCCGGGGCGGCTCGTGCGATGCCCCGCGAAATATCACGCGTGACAGTGTGTTGATGTTTCCGTTCACATTGCGACGCGCGTATACTGAATGACTGTTGGAACACGTGAAGAAGCGTGAAACCAAGCAAGCTATAGACAACCGGCTTTCAAAGGAGAATAAGCATATGGTCTACCGCATGATTTTCAACCAGACTGCATATTTCGGCCGTGGCGCGATCAAGGAGATCCCGAATGTCGCCAAGTCCCACGGATTCACCAAGGCGTTCATCGTCACCGATCCGGTGCTGTTGAAGACCGGTACCGTCAAGAAGGTCACCGATGTGCTGGACGAGGTGGGCATGCCGTATGAGGTGTTCGACAACGTCAAGCCGAATCCGCCGGTCGAATGCATCCAGGACGGCGTCGCCAAGTTCGCGGCCTCCGGTGCGGACTTCCTGATCGGTCTGGGCGGCGGTTCCCCGCAGGACACCTGCAAGGGCATCGGCATCGTCACCGCCAACCCCGAGTTCTCCGACGTGCTGAGCCTTGAAGGCGTGGCCGACACCAAGAACCCGTCCGTGCCGATCTTCGGCGTGCCGACCACCGCCGGCACCGCATCCGAGACCACCATCAACTATGTGATCACCGACACCGCCAACAAGCGCAAGTTCGTGGCCGTCGATCCGCACGACATCCCGATCGTCGCCTTCGTGGACCCGGATCTGACCGATTCCATGCCGCGCGGCCTCAAGGTCGCCACCGGTCTCGACGCACTGACCCACGCCATCGAAGGCTACATCACCCCGGGCGCGTGGAGCCTGTCCGACTGCCTGTCCATGCAGACCATCCGCATGATCGCCAAGAACCTGGCCAAGAGCGCGGACGGCGACGTGGCTGCCGGCGAGCAGATGGCCTACGCCTCCTACATCACCGGCATGGCCTACTCCAACGTTGGCCTGGGCCTGGTGCACGGCATGGCGCATCCGCTGGGCGGCCGTCTGGGCGTGGCCCACGGCGTGGCCAACGGCATCCTGCTGGCGCCGGTCATGGAATACAACAAGGACTACACCGGCGAGAAGTACCGTGACATCGCCGACGCCTTCGGCGTGGAGGACGCGTACACCGGAGACATCGAAACAGTGCGCGAGGAGGCCGTGCAGGCCGTGCATAAGCTCACCGTCGACCTGGGCAACCCGACCAAGATCTCCGAGGTCGGCGCCACCGAGGCCGATCTTGAGCCGCTGGCCCACGATGCCTTCCACGACGTGTGCACGCCGGGCAACCCGCGTCAGGCCACGCAGGAGGAGATCCTCAAGATCTACACCAGCCTGATGTGATCGGCTGCGTTGCACCGCCGTCGATCATGCGGGTGCGACGCCAATGATGTGCATGCCCATCGGTCGTCTTCGCGATTCGTGAGACCGATGGGCATGCCGCGTTTTGGACGGCGGAAAGAGAACATATGAAAATGGGGCGTTGCGATTCGTAGGTGAATCGCAACGCCCCATTTGTATGGAAAGCTCTATCAGTAGCTGTGGTGGGTCTGCCAGTAGCTGTAGGCACCCTGCACCGAGCCGTACCGCTGGTTGCAGTAGCTCACGAACCACTTGAACTGGGTCTGGTAGTTGGTTGCCCAATCGGCACCGGCGGAGGCCATCTTGCTACCCGGCAGCGCCTGAGGCAGGCCGTATGCGCCGGAGGAGGCGTTCGTGGCATCCACGCGCCAGCCGGATTCGTGGTTGATGATGTACACGGCGGCGGTGAAGTCGGCCTCGGTGTATCCGTTCGCAATCAGGTAGTCATGGGCCCAGGTCTGCATCTCGGACGCAGGAACCGTGGTGCCCAGGCTGGACGCCGCGCTGGACGACGAGCTCGATGAGGACGAGGATGACGAGCTGGACGAGGACGAGGCGGTGGAGCCGGTTCCCACAAGAATGATCTTGTCGGTCGGAGCCGTCTTGACATACGAGGCGAACGTAGTGGAGGAGACGATCTTGCCGCCTGCACGCGTGACGAGGTTCGTGGCCTCCATCACGCCGTTCTTGCCTTCCTGCTGCACCTTCTCGGTGCCCTTAGGCAGTGCGTCGGTCTCCTTCTTGACGACGTTGAAGGTGATATCCGAATCGGTGGTCTCCAGCGTCGCGCCCGCACGTTCGATGGTGATCACGGTGGATTCGGTGACCTTGGTGTTCAGCGAGGGGGAGACGGTGTCTTCCGGCTCCAGAACGATATCGCCGGCGTCGAGCACGGACTTGACATCCGTGAACTTGGTGCCCAGCACGGTACGGGACTTGCCGTTGATCTTGACGGTGACGTACGACGTGCCGTCCACGGCACCACGCTGGCCGCTACGGGAGACCTCCTTGGAAGCGGCGGTGGCAGAGAACGACGTCGTTGACGCGTGGGAGGAAGTGGAATCCTGATAGAAACTGTGAGAGACGACACCGGCACCTGCAAGCAGTCCGACTGCGCCCACCACCGAGACGAAACGCGTCCATTGACGCTTGCTCAGGGATGCAAGAGTGGGGGTGCTTTTGCGATGTTTCGCCATCTTACTCCTTAACGAAGAATGTGCCTCCGTGGCACACAACCTCTTCCATAATAGCTAGGGCAAAGTACATAGACATATATAAGGCGTATATAAGGCACTGCACGTGCATGGGGCGAGGGGAAGAAGGGGGTATGGAAACCCCATGGTTGCTCTGCGATTGCCCGGTGAACGCCGGTAAATGGAAAAGCGCTTCCCGACGGCCCGTAAGGGATCGGGAAGCGCCGCAAATCCGAAGATCAGTCGACCTTGGCTTCCTTGGCCTGGGCGATCAGATTGTCCAGATCGCCGGCCTGCAGGGCACCGGCCTGCTTGAAGATGATCTGGCCCTTCTTCACCACCATCAGCGTGGGCACGGCCTGGATGCCGGCCGCCTGCGCAATATCCTGGTTGGCGTCGATATCGATCTTGCCGAACACGATATCGCTGTTCTCCGGCTTATCGCTGGCGGCCTCATAGATCGGGCCGAATGCGCGGCACGGGCCGCACCAAGTCGCCCAGAAATCAACGAACACCAGATCGTTGCCGGTGATGGTCTTCTCGAAATCGGCGGAAGAAAGCTGAGTGGTGGCCATGAAGTACTCCTTTGCGCGTGAATCATCTGACTCCACCATCCCACCATAGCCGTAAAACCGCCCATTGTGCGATAGGCGAACACGCGGGCGGCAACAAAACGCGCCATAATGAGACGTATGCCAGTGATGAATGATGAAGTGCCGGAAGAAGGCGATTTTGATGCCGGGCGCGCACGCGGCGAATTCGACCATGTCACGCCCGAGGATTTCATTCGCGGAAACGGTCAGGGCAACCCGCCCGGATGGCTTGGCCCGGACGAAATCAACCGCGTACGCGGCGAAATGCCCATCGCCTATGTCTGCATAGTGCCCGTGCGCACCGATGAGTTCGGCCGCATCAGCCGAATCGGATCGCTGCTGCGCGTCACCGACGACGGATCGGTGGAACGCGCACTGATTTCCGGAAGAGTGCTCTTCCACGAAACCCTGCGCGAAGCCATCGCGCGAAACATCTCCAAGGATCTGGGCGACATCGCCCTGCCGGTCCTGCCGACCAGCCCCCAGCCGTTCACGGTCGCCGAATTCTTCCCGACCCCAGGCGTCAGCGAATACTTTGACCCACGGCAGCACGCCATCGCCCTATGCTACGTGGTTCCGATCGCAGGCGACTGCCACCCGCAGGACGAGACGCTGGACGTGGAATGGGTCGACCCGCATGATGACAACCTCGACGTGTTCCTGCAGCAGATGTGCAACGGGCACGGCCGCATCGCCCAGGCGGCGTTGCGCTGGGCCGGCATCTGAACACGTCACGGCGACTATGCACCCCCACGACCCCAACGACTACGCTGAACGATTGATATACCCGATGGAGCACGGAACACCCCGGAGCGAAAAGAGGAGCACGAATGTTTGAGATTCACAATCGCGTGATCAGGGAAGGCGACGGCACCAGCGCCCCGCTGATCCTGACGAACGCCTACCCGGTGGACGGACGCATGTGGGAGCGCTGCGCGCAACGCATCGCAGCGCTCGCCAACGAGGCCGGACTGCCCGATTTCGCCATCTGGGCCCCCGATATGCCCGGATCGGGGCTTTCGCCGGCCCCCAGCGACGCGCAATCCGGCCGCCGTGCCCCCAACGGCTCCTACCCGGACGCCCTGGATCGCATGGCCGAATCATATGTGGCCATGATGCATGCCGCCGGATACGACAAGGCCGTGTGGGTGGGACTCTCCATGGGCGGCTATCTGGTCACCGACCTGTACCGCCTGCACCCCGAAGCGGTGGCGGGCGTCGCGCTGTGCGACACCATGGCCTCAAGCGACGGCACGGGCGGCGAAGCACGCCTAGAAACCTCCAACGCCTGCGAATCCACGGATTCCGTGCAGCCGGTCATGCATTTCGCGCAGGCCGGCCCCGACGATTCCACGGTGAAGCGTTCGCAGGCGTTCATCGACCAGATGACCGTCTGGATCCACGATCAGAACCCCGCCGGACTGGCATGGAGACAGCGCATGACGTACGGACGCCCGGAACTGGCCGGTGTGCCGGAAAGCATGGACGTGCCGGTCGCGGTAGTCTCCGGAGAGCTTGACCCGACCAGCAATCCCAGCGTCATGAAGCCGCTTGCGCAGCGTATCGGCGGCAACGCCGTGTTCACGCCCATCGCGGATTGCGGGCATTTCAGCGCCGTCGAACACCCCGATACGGTGGCCGCGGCATTGGTCGATCTGATGAAGCGGGTGGACTGACATGGCATTGAATCCTCTGGCACTGACCCAGGTGCTTCCCTTTCTGCCGCTTGCCCAGGGCAATATCGACTATGAGACGGAACGGCGTGGCGAGCCCGATCTGCTACAGACGGTGCTGAACGAGCCGTCCACCACGGTGATGCTGACCCGTGGCGGACTGGTGGCGGTGCCGCGCGGGCAGGGCGCGAAGGCCGACTATGCGAACGCGTCGATGCGTCTGGCGTCTCTTCCTGGCGCATACGTGCTGAAGTCCTTGGCACGGCACCCCGGAGCCGTGGCCATGTTCCTCGGCGGATATAAGGGTCTTGCCGGCACCCAGCATGTGGTCGCGGTCGATATCACACGCATCGACGGCGAATCCGACGGCAATTGCAATGACGGCGATGCCGGAACGGTCGACGGGCAGTTGGCCGGATACGGCGAATCCGGCCAGCCGGGTGCCGACACTGCCGCACAGGCGGATGGAGCGGACATGCTCCAGCAGGCGGCAAGCCGATTCGACTGGGTGGATCTGCGTGGTTTCGCCCCGCACGCCAACGCGCGCGAGGCCGGGCAGGCGACCAGCGCGGTGTCGTTGAGCGTGTGGCATAACCGTCAGCGGCATTGCCCCACATGCGGTGCCCCCGTGCAGGCCGCAATGGGTGGTTGGGCACAGCGCTGCACCAATGAGGCGGACGGCAATCGTCTGCTGTTCCCGCGCATCGAACCGGCCGTGATCACCTTGGTGGTGGATTCCGCCGACCGTATGCTGATCCAGCACAACGCCGCATGGAACAACCCCACGCTGTATTCGGTTTCGGCAGGATTCGTGGAGGCCGGCGAGAACCTTGAGCATGCGGTGCGTCGCGAGGCACATGAGGAGACCGGCATCACGCTGGGGGAGGTCAAGTACCTCGGTTCCCAGCCGTGGCCGTACCCGGCGTCGCTGATGGTGGCGTTCAAGGCCCATGCGCTCGGCACGGATGTTCATGTGGACGGATCGGAAACCGTGGACGCCCGATGGGTGACTAGGGACGAGTACATGGCGCAGATCATCGACGGCAGCATCAGCGCTCCCGGCAAGGCGACCATCGCGCGGTACATGATCGAGCAGTGGCTCGGTCATGAGCTCGCATAGCGTCCGCCATACCCCCCCCGTCGATGTCGGTGAAGCTTGGTATTCCGGCAGTTCACAGTGACCGATGGGAGGGCGTCGTCGTATAGTCTTGGAAGTTAGGGATACAAGAGAAGAAGAACCGAACACAAGGACTACGACAATGGCGAAAGATACGGAACAACTGCATCTGCAGGATTTGGCCGATACCACGGTTATCAATCCGGTGGATGCGAACAAGCCGCAGGGGCTCGATGGCCTGGGCGGTTTCCCTCCTGTGAACGGGGATGGTTTCGTGGGATTCGCCCCCGAAGGTGACGATAACGAGGGGAGCATCGCCGTCAAGGCGAAGAAATCCCATAAGGCGCTGATCGCGGTGCTGATCGCGGTTGCCGTGGTTCTGGCGGCACTGGTCGCGGTGTTCTTCACCATGCGCTGGCATTACAGCGACCGCGTGGCTCCGGGCGTGAGCTTCGGCACGGTCAAGGTGGCCGGGCAGACCCGCGCCGACCTTACCGCCACGGTGAACAAGGCGGTGAAGGATTCGTCCATCGTGGTCAAGGGCGATAACGACCGTCAGGTGTCCGCATCGCTCAAGGATCTCGGCGTGAGCGTGGACGTCGACAAGACCGTGAACGACCTGATGAACGCGAAGAAGTCGGATAACCTGCTGCAGGACATCGTCCGTCTGAACCCGCTTTCGCATGCGAACGTCAAGCTCGCCGCACAGGTGAACACGTATGAGATGAGCAGTTTCCTGTCATCCAAGCTGATCAGCGACGACGAGCGTGCGGTCGCCTCGTCCATCTCCTACGACCCCAATGCGCAGGGGTTCGTCGTCACCGAAGGCCGTGACGGCGATACGCCGGATATTCAGCCGGTCGACGCGGCCGTGGAGCAGGCCATCAAGAAGCCCGGTACCTCCGCCACGGTGGAGATCACCAACAAGCAGGTCGATATGCCCATCACCACGGATGAGGCCCAGAAGACCGCCGACGAGGCGAACCAGCGGCTGACCAACAAGATCGTGCTGACGAACGGCGACGCCAAGCAGTTCGAGATCCCCGTCGACGAGGTGGCGAAGTGGATCAAGCCGAACGGCGATCCGTCGAAGGGTCAGATCACGATCGAGTACGACGCCGAGGCTATCAAGACGTATCTTGCCGCCACGCTCCCGCAGCAGCTCAATCAGGAGGCCGTCTCCCAGGAAGACGTCGTGGATGACAAGGGCAAGGTCATTCTCGAAGCCGCCACCAAGGGCGTGAACGGAGTGACCGTCAAGAACACCGACAACACTGCGGACCAGGTGCTCGCCGCGCTGAAGACTGGTAACGGTGCCACGCTGCAGGTGGAAACGGATGTCAAGAAGTTCGACATCAAGCAGAAGAAGAGCGAATGGCGCATTGTGGTGGACAGATCCAACCAGACCGCCACCGTGTACCAGAACGACCAGGCGGTCAAGACCTTCCCCGTGTGCACCGGCACGAACAAGCATGTGACCGATCTGGGCACGTACACCATCTATCTGCGGTACGCCATCCAGGATATGACGGGTCTCAACGACGACGGTTCCCGCTACCTGTCCAAGGGCGTGAAGTGGGTGAGCTACTTCAACGGTGGCGAGGGATTCCACACCGCCAGCTGGAACAACTACGGCATCGCCCACGGCGACCCGGTGAACTACGGATCGCACGGTTGCGTGAACATGTACGAGGCCGATTCCAAGTGGATCTACGACCACTGCCCGCAGGGCACCATCGTGCAGGTGATCGGCTCGCAGCCTTCCGGCGCGGTTCGCTGACGGCGCAAGACCTGCGCGTGACGATGAATTCGATTTCTTCTGTTAGGGTGTGACACATGAGCGAAGCACAGGATACGCAGTCATTGAATCTCGACGTTCCCGATCATCTGGAATACTCGCAGGACCACGTGTGGGTGGACGCCTCCGGCGACCTCGCGCTGATCGGCATCACCGAATACGCCGCCGAACAGCTCGGCGAACTGGTCTACGTCGATTTCCCCGAGCCCGGAACGCATTTCGAGGCGGGCGACGAACTGTTCGAACTTGAATCATCCAAGGCGGTCGAACCGCTTATCGCACCCGTGTCGGGCACCATCCGCTACGTGAATCAGGCGGTGAGCGACGATCCCAGCGTCGTCAACGGCGATCCGTACGGCGAAGGATGGCTGCTCAAGGTCGAGCTCGACGATGACGAGCCCGACCTGCTGAGTGCCGAGGAATACCTGAAGGTCATTCGATGACCAAGCCCGAAGAAACGGCGGACGCACAGGCCGACGACATGCCCACCGTGCCGATTCCGGCGCGGCATGCCGTCACGACATTCGATGCCGCTTCCTCGCGTGAGCGCATCGAACTCAAGCCGCCGCTGGTGCGTATGGCCCGGCGCGGCATCACCGGCGCGTTCGGGCTCTGGGCGCATTTCGCCACCCGCGCGGCCAAGAAACTCGACTGGTTCCCGCGTGTCAACCCCTACGTGGGGTACGGCACCGAGGAATACTCCAGACTGATCTGCCGTACCGTGTATGCGCCGGAACGCAGCGAATACGGGCGCGCCACACGTGGCATCCGCGGCATGCTGACGGTTCCCGCGCCACATGTCCAGGTGAAGATCCGCATCGACGAGACGCCGCTGGAAACGGTGCAGGTCGGCGACCGAGAAACCTACGACAGGCCCGGCAACAGCCCTGATATCGACAGCGAATACGCCATTTCGGACCGCTCCGGGTATCTGGATCTTCTGGCCGATCACCATCTCGAGCCGGGCGTCCACAAGGTCTCCTACCGCGTGAACGGCCGCAAGCCGGTGAAATCGCACCTGTACACCATCCCCTCGTCGGCGAAGGTCGGCGTGATCAGCGATGTGGACGATACGGTGATGATCACGCAGGCCCCCGTGCTGTGGAAGGCGGCGTGGAACCTGCTGTTCCTGAATCCCTACAAGCGCAGCTCCGTGCCGGGCATGAGCGTGCTGTTCAACAAGATCGCCGACCTGTTCCCCGGAGCGCCGTTCTTCTACCTGTCCACGTCCCCCTGGAACGTGGAGGGTTCGATTCGCCATTTCATCGCCAATCACGGCTTCCCCGAAGGCCCGCTGCTGCTGCGTGACCTTGACCCCCGGCCGAAGAGCTTCGTGCCATCCGGCCCTCAGCACAAGCTTGAATTCGCCGAACAGCTCATGTCCGATTTCCCGGATATGAAGTTCATTTTGGTCGGCGACGACGGACAGCGTGACCCGACCACATACGCCACCATCGCCAGGCGGTACCCGGGGCGTGTGCTTGCCATCGCCATCCGGCAGCTCACCCCGCGCGAGACGGCGCCTTTCGGCATCCATACCAGCCTGACGCCCACGCAGCCCATGCCCGTCACCGATGTGCCGGTGTTCATGGGAACCACCGGGGTGAACCTGATGAAGACCATGCTGCCGTACCTGGCCACGCAGATCGATCTGTAATCCCTTTATGGCACATACGTTTCCGCTTCCGTACTGCCGCTATGCCGGAAGCGGAACGGCAAACCACAGCGGACGCGCTTGCACCCGGTAAACGCTACAATGGACGGCTATGACCGAAAGTGGGAACAGAGACGTACCAGTAGCAAAGCGCGAGCCGTTCACGCGGGAACATCACGGCGATACGTTCGTCGACCCCTATGAATGGATGAGAGACAAGCAGTCGCCCGATGTGCGCGACTATGTGGCGGCGCAGAACCGCCTGTGCGAGGAACGCAACAAGCCGTTGGCATCGTTGCGCAACACGCTGTTCGATGAGCTCAAATCCCATGTGCAGGAAACCGACATGTCGGTGCCCACGCGCATGGACGGGTACTGGTATTTCACCCGGACCCAGCAGGGCAAGCAGTATGCGGTGCAGTGCCGCATGCCGATCGCCGGGCCGGACGACTGGGACCCGCCGCAGGTGGATGCCACGGGCGAGCCGGGAAGCCTGCCCGGAGAGCAGGTCGTGTTCGATGCCAACACCGAATCCGAAGGGCATGATTTCTTCCGCATCGGCGGCATGGATATCAGCAAGGACGGCCGTTGGATGCTGTACGGCGTGGATGTCGAAGGCGACGAACGCTACGACTACCGCATTCGCGATCTGGAATCTGGCGAGGAACTGCCTGAAGTGTTCAAGGGCATTTCCGGCGCATGTTTCACGCCCGACGCGCAGTGGGTGTTCTATACGGTGCTTGACGATGCATGGAGGCCGTGCGCGGTATTCCGTCACCGGGTGGGCACGCCGGTCGATACGGATGCTGAGGTGTTCCGTGAGCAGGACGAACGATTCTGGGCCGGTGTGGGCATGTCATTCGACGAACGCAGCATCGTCATCGGGACGGGGTCGAAGACGACCACGGAAGTGCTGATGCTGCCGGTCGATACGCCGGAAGGCGAGTTCAAGGCGTTCATTCCCCGCGAGAACGGCGTGGAATACGATGTGAGCTTCGCATGCTTCGAAGGGGCAGGGGAGAACGGCGCCGACATTCCCGTCGCGGTGGTGTACCACAATGCGCTGAACCCGAATTTCGAGATCGACGTGATCGATATGCGCAAGCACGAACCGCCGTATCGATTGGGCGAAGGGGTGTGCGTGGCCTCCGGCTCGCCCTACGGGTGCGAACATGGCGATGACGTGGAACCCGGCGCTTCCGCCAGACCCATCGGAGCGCCCTATACCAAGCCTGGCAATCCGGCCATTCTGCAAGGTGCGCACGGCCTGGGCATCGAGGGCATTGCCATCCACCGCAATTTCGTGACGATGTCGTACCGTGCGGAAAGCCTGCCGCATCTTGCGGTGATGACCAAGCAGGCCGCGGCCGAGGACTTCCTTGCGCAGCGCCCGTGGAGGTTCACCGAGCTGGTGCCGCCCGCCCTTGAGAACGACTGGGATGTGGACGAATCCGTGGACGAGGTGAACGAGGAACGTGCCGCCGTATGGCGATCCGTGGGCGGCATGGAAGACGACACCGCCGGGCCGCACGCGGTTCGCGACGCGGCGAATGTGGTCGATGATTTCCAGCGTGCGCAAGGCGACGGCCATGCGGTGCACGGTGCATCCCGCAAGGCGATGACCTCGTCCGACGGGGCGACGGCCGATGCCATGCCTGGTGAGACGCGGCGTCTGTACTCCATTGGTGCCGGCGGCAACCCCTCGTATGACGCTCCGCGTATGCGCTACTCCTTCTCCAGCTACACCAGGCCGGGGGAGCTGCACGATATCGACCCGGCCACCGGCGAGGACCGTCTGCTCAAGCGTGCCACCGTATTGGGCGACTTCGATCCGAGGGATTACATGGAACGCCGTGTATGGATCACGGCCCGTGACGGCGAGCGGATCCCCGTGTCGCTGGTATGGCGCAGGGATGTGCCGACCTGCGATTCGGCCATGTTCATCACCGGGTACGGCGCCTACGAGATCAGCTCCGACCCGGGGTTCTCCGTGGCGCGCATCAGCATGCTCGATCGCGGCGTGCTCTACGCGGTGCCGCATATCCGTGGCGGCGGCGAGATGGGGCGTGCCTGGTACGAGCAGGGCAGAAGACTGAACAAGAAGCATACCTTCGAGGATTTCGTCGACGCCACGATGGCCCTGCAGAACGCGGGGCTGGCGAATCCGTCGCGCACCGTGGCCGACGGCGGTTCCGCGGGCGGCCTGCTCATGGGTGCCGTGGCGAATCTTGCGCCGGACTGCTTCGCCGGCATCGAGGCGGACGTGCCCTTCGTGGACGCGCTGACCTCGATCCTCGACCCGTCGCTGCCGCTCACCGTCACCGAATGGGACGAATGGGGCGATCCGCTGCATGATGCCGAGGTGTACCGGTACATGAAGTCGTATACGCCGTATGAGAACGCGCCGTCCGATGCCGATGACCCGCGTGCCGCACTGTTCCCGAAGATCTTCATCACCACATCGATGAACGACACCCGCGTGCTGTACGTGGAACCGCTGAAGTGGCTGGCCCGCTTGCAGTCGGCCGGCATCGACGCCATCGCCAAGATTGAGGTCGAGGCCGGGCACGGCGGCATTTCGGGCAGGTACAAGCAATGGCAGGAGCTCGCCTACGAGAACGCATGGTGCCTGAGCGTGATGGGAATCACGCATTAGACCGCATAAGACGGCATGTCCACGCAGTGAACTGCTTCATGAGCGGCGGCAACGGCGTGTGTAACGTTCTATGGCATGAGCGAAACAGCAAAGAAGTATAAGATCGCCGTCATCCCCGGCGATGGCATTGGCAAGGAAGTCACCCCGTGGGCGCAGAAGGCGCTTGAGAAGGCCGCTGAAGGCGTGGCCGAATTCGAATACGAGAAGTTCGATCTCGGTGCCGAGCGCTATCTGCGCGACGGTGCGATCCTGCCCGAAGACGAAGAGGAGCGCATCAAGAAGACCGACGCCATCCTGCTGGGTGCCGTCGGTGATCCGCGCATCAAGGCCGGCATTCTGGAGCGCGGCCTGCTGCTCAAGCTCCGCTTCGACCTGGACCAGTACGTGAACCTGCGTCCGTCCAAGCTGTACAAGGGCGTCACCTCGCCGCTCGCCAACCCGGGCGACATCGACTTCGTGGTCGTGCGTGAGGGCACCGAAGGTCTGTACTGCGGTGCCGGCGGCGCCGTCCGCCGTGGCACCCCGAACGAGGTGGCCACCGAAGTGTCCATCAACACCGCCTACGGTGTGGAGCGCGTGGTGCGTTACGCCTTCCAGTTGGCCATGAAGCGCAGGAAGCACGTGACCCTGGTGCACAAGAAGAACGTGCTCATCAACGCCGGCGACATGTGGCAGCGCATCGTCGACAAGGTGGCCGAGGAATACCCGGAGGTCACCCACGACTATCTGCACATCGACGCGACCACCATCTTCCTGGTGTCCAACCCGTCCCGCTTCGACGTGATCCTGACCGACAACCTGTTCGGCGACATCATCACCGACGAGGCCGGTGCCGTGGTCGGTGGCGTCGGATACTCCGCATCCGGCTGCATCAACGCCTCCGACGAATACCCGTCCATGTTCGAGCCGATCCACGGTTCCGCCCCGGACATCGCCGGCCAGAACAAGGCCAACCCGACCGCAGCCATCCTGTCCGCGGCCATGCTGCTTGAGCATCTCGGCTTCGACGATGCCGCCAAGAAGATCCATACCGCCGTGGAGGCCGACATCGAAGAGCTCGGCTCCACCACCCGCTCCACCGACGAGGTCGGTCGCGACATTCTTGCGCGTATGTGACCTGCGTAGGTGATCTGCCGATACAAAAGGCCTGTGGCGAACGCATGCCGTGCGTTGCCGCAGGCCTTTTGGTATTGGTGCGGTTGTGCTCGGGTTTTCGAATGGCTGTGCACAAGGCTGTGCGTCTTGGCGTTTCGGTCGTGTTCTCAATGAATGGTTCGCCCAGGGAGGATGCGAGAATGCTATATTCGGGGCATGAGTGATTTCACTGATCCCAACGGCCAGATTCCTTTCGATACGGGCAACACCGATGTTCCCCAGGCTTCGCAATCTGTGCAATCTTCGCAATCCGATTCATCCATGCCGTCGCCGACCGCGCAGCAGTACATGCAGAATCAGCGGTACGACCAGCCGTACCGGCAGCCCATACAGTCCCAGCCTGCACAGTCGCAATCCGCACAGCCACAGCCTGTGCCACCGCAATCCATGCAGCCGGACTACGGTCAGGCTTCGCCATCCGCACAGTACGGCCAGCCCGCATATTCCCAGACTCCCCAGTACGCACCGCAGTCGCAGTACGCGCAGATGCCCCAGTACGGTCAGCAGCAGCCTCAATATGACCGGACGCAGCCGGCTTACGGCCAGACGCAATCCCAATACAATCAGACGCAGCCGCAATACGGCCAGCCGTACACCCAGCAGTACGGGCAGTATGGGCAGCAGCAAACCGGCTACGATCAGCAGGCATACCGCCAGATGCCCAACTACCAGACCACACCGCAGCCCGCATATGGCGGTCAGCAGAAATCCAAGCTGGCGGCAGGACTGTTCGGCATCTTCCTCGGTGCGCTCGGCGTGCACAATTTCTACCTGGGATTCACCGGCAAGGCGATCGCCCAGCTGCTGCTGTCGTTGATCGGCTGGCTGCTGTTCGGCCTGGGGCCGGTCGTGGCGGGAATCTGGGGATTGGTCGAGGGCATCCTCATCCTGTGCTCCACATACGGGTCGAACTGGCATAGGGATGCCAAGGGAATTGAGCTCACGGATTAAACGCCGCGCGTGGGCTTGCTAGGCTGAAAGCCATGCGAGGCGAATACAAAACCCCCGGCGGCAAACTCGCCGGGGTCTGCGTGGAATACGGTGCCGACGGCCGGCCGCATTGCCGTATCGACGGCGATTTCTTCATCGATGGCGATGACGCCGAGGCGCAGGCCGTCATCAGGGGTATGGAACGACGGCTGGATGCGCAGTTGGATCAGGCTGCCGTACCCGCAGCTATGTCCGCTGCTCACAGGGAAGCCGTGAAACACACTGTGGAACAATCGTTGGCCGAGGTGTTGGGCATGCGTCCGGGGATCCGCATTCTGGGAGCCGGGTCGGACGCCATTGCCACGGCATTCGTTCGCGCGATCGCGCCTGAATGCAGTGAGCGCGGCGAAAACGACGAAAGCAACGAACCTGACAGGAACGAGGGCAAAGGCCGCGCAGCGAAGATCCAGACGCAAAGCCGGCACGCAGGCGGCGAATCGCAAGGCCTGAACCGCGATGAAACAGGGGAGTGGCTGCGCCGCTGGCACGATCTGAGCCCGAACATAGTGCTTGATATTCCGCGCGACCCGGAAGCACAAATGGATACCGATGTGCAGTGGGCCCGCGAGGTGGCGGCCGGGGAACGCAAGCCGACCGTCCGCTTCTGGCAGTGGGCGTCGCCATGCGTGGTGGTGGGGCGTTTCCAATCCATACGCGACGAAGTGCACGAGGACGTGGCGCGGGCACGGGGAATGCAGGTCGTACGCCGCTGCACGGGCGGCGGAGCCATGTTCATCGAACCCGGCAACACCATCACCTACTCGCTGTACGCGCCATTGGAATTCGTCGGCGGCATCGATATCGCGCGTTCATACCAGCTCTGCGACTACTGGCTCGTCCATGCGCTGCGCGGACTGGGACTCGACGCCCGGTTCTCCGGTCTGAACGACATCGCCTCGCAATACGGCAAGATCGGCGGCGCGGCGCAACGCAGGTTCCCGACCCCCCGGGGCGTCGAGACCGCGCACGGGGCGGTGCTCCACCACGTGACCCTCGCCTACGACATCGACGCGGAGGCGATGGAAAGCGTGCTGAACACCTCGCGCGAGAAGATGCGGGACAAGGCCGTACGGTCGGCGGTCAAACGCGTAGACCCGCTGAAACGGCAGACGGGCATGAGCCGGGATGCGCTTGTCGAATATCTGATGGAATCGCTTCGCTCGTTCGCGCGATAGGCGTGCGATGCCGGGCGTGGGCTGCGGATCACGGGCGCGGGCGCGCCGCGAATATTGTGGCTGCGGGTGGAAGGCGCCGGGGATGGCATGGCCATGCTCGCGTTAGAATATGACGAACGGGCGTGCAATCGCCGACCATAGGCGGTTTGAGGAAAGGGCGCAAAGTGTCGGATAAGCCGAACGCAATGCCGGAGCAGGAGAACATTCTGTTTCACACCGCTCTGTTCAGGCAGGTGTCTCCGGAAGAGGCCGGGGAACTGATCGAGCATCTCAATCAGGGGACGTACAACAAGGGTGACGTGATCTTCCGTCAGGGGGCGACGGATCATCGTATGTACCTTCTGGAATCCGGTCGCGTCAAACTGATCAGGGAATCGGCCGACCATCGCGTGCAATTGCTGTCCATCCACGCATCAGGCGAAGTGCTCGGCGAGATCCCGGTATTCGACCCGAAAGGCGGCCCACGCACCGCGTCGGCGCTCGCCATGCACGACGGGACCCATGTGGTGTGGCTGGAACGCGAGGTGCTGTTTCACTGGCTCGATGAGCATCCCAAGGTCGCGGTGGACATGCTGCAGGTGATGGCAGGCAGGATGCGTGAGAACAACGAGCGCATCTCCGATCTGGTGTTCATGGACGTTCCGGCCCGCCTGGCCAAGACGCTGATCAATCTCGCCTCCCGTTTCGGCGAGCCGATGGAGGCCGGTCTGAAGGTGCCGCACGACCTGACGCAGGAAGAGCTGGCGCAGCTGGTTGGTTCGAGTCGCGAAACGGTGAACAAGGCGCTGATGGATTTCGCGAACCGTGGCTGGATCGCACGCGACGGACGGTCCATCGTGATCTACCAGCCCGGCATGCTCATCAGGCGCTCGCGCAGGTAGGCAGATGCGGCGCAGGTAGCGTCGTCCGCACTGTGCGCGGGCGAACCATAAGGCAACCCTACAGAAGGCGGAGTGTCTGCTGAATGCGCGCTGAAGGTTGGAATACCGCTGTTATGCCGTAAATATGTAAGTTGCGTGCATGTTCCGCCAAGACGTCCCATCTTCGTGCGTACGCGTGGCGGAGCGGTACAGTCGCCCCTATAGTATGGGCACCATGCCGAAAAAAGACTCCCTGACACTTCGTCGCGTGCTCTCATTGCTGCTGACCTATGTAATGCTGTGCCTGGGCGGCGGTGTAGTTATGGCCGCGATGTTCGCCCCTGGTGTATTTCTGGCGAACCAGGCGACCAAAGCCGTGGTGCCTTCCCTGAAAGTCGAAGGCGTTGATTTTGATGTGACGTCCCTGCCGCAGAAGTCCGTGATGTACGCTTCCGACGGCACGACGAAGATTGCTGAATTCTATGCCGATAACCGTACCGTCGTCCCGCTGAAGAAGATTTCCAAACCGATGCGTCAGGCCGTGGTCGCCCGAGAGGATCGTCGATTCTTCCAGCACCATGGCGTCGACGTGCAGGGCGTGATGCGCGCCTTCGTGCAGACCTTCGTGAAGAAGGGCAGCATGCAGGGCGGCTCCTCGCTCACCCAGCAGTACGTGAAGAACGTGCTGTCCATGCAGGCCCGCGAAAGCGGCGACTCCATCGCCCAGTACCATGCCTCCGAGCAGACCATCGCGCGTAAGGTGCGCGAGATGCTCATCGCCGTGCAGATGGAGAAGAAGTACACCAAATACGAGATCCTGCAGGGGTATCTGAACATCGCACAGTTCGGAAACCACAACCTGTATGGTGTGGAAAGCGCCGCGAAGCGCTATTTCAACACCACCGCCGCGAAGCTGACCATCGGCCAGGCGGCCACCATCGCGGCCATCACGAAGAACCCCGCGCGCTATGACCCCTCCGAGGAAGGCAACCTGAAGGAATCGCAGAAGCAGCGCGACATCGTGCTCGATCTGATGCTGCAGGAGGGGTATATCACCCAGAAGCAGCATGATGACGCTCAAAGCGTTCCGCTCAAGGACATGCTGAATATCCAGACCGTCGACTCCGGCTGCCAGGTGGCCGGCGACGCCGCGTTCTTCTGCGATTACGTGACTCGTCAGATCCTGAAGAACAAGGAATTCGGCGCGACGGAGGCCGAGCGCAACAAACTCTTGAAGGAGGGCGGCCTGCGCATCGTCACCACGATGGACGTGCACGCGAACTCCGCCGCCATGAACGCGGCCCGCGAGACCATTCCGCCCGATGATCCCTCCGGCTTCGAGGTGGCCATAGCCGCCATCAAACCGGGAACCGGCGAGGTGCTCGGATTCGGTCTGAACCGCATCTACGACGCCACTGACCGTGCCCAGACGGATTCCACCCGTACCGCAGTGAACTATGCCGTCGACGAGGCCGACGGCGGCGGCTGGGGCTTCCAGGTGGGTTCGACGTGGAAGCCGATCAACCTGGTCGCATGGATGCAGAACGGCAAGCCGATCAACCAGGTGCTGCGGACCTCCACGGTCTACAACATCGCCAGCTTCAGCTGCAACGGCTATGGATTCTCGGGATCCTGGTCCGTGCAGAACTCCGGTGGCGGCACCGTGGCGAACGAAAGCCCTCTGCAGGGTCTGGTCATGTCCCACAACACCACCCAAGGCGCAATGGCCCAGCAGATCGGCCTGTGTTCCATCGCGGACGCGGCCAAGTCCATGGGCTACCACAACTCCATCCAGGGCAAGGAGGATGTGTACGATTCCAACTCCTTCCAGGCTCCTATGACCATCGGCGCCGTGCAGGCATCCCCGCTGACCATGGCGAACGTGTATGCCACCATCGCGGCGAACGGTGTGGAATGCACCCCGATCGCCATCACCAAGATGACCAACCAGCGCGGCAAGTCCTACAAGGTGCCGTCCGCGAACTGCCATCAGGCCATCGACCCGAAGATCGCCCAGACCGCCGCATACGCGATCAACCAGGGCGTGACCACGCCGGGCGGCAACGCGGTGGACGCACAGCTGGCCAACAACCGCAAGACCTTCGCCAAGACCGGTACCAACGAGGACACGTACATGCTGACGGCCGGCTTCGTGCCGCAGGTCGCCGCATTCGTGGGCGTGGGCAACGCGGAAAGCCCGCAATCGTTCAACTACAAGACGATCAACGGCGTGACCCGCCCGACCTGGTACGGCATGTACATCGCGGAACCGGCATGGAAGAAGTTCATGCAGACGTACCTGGATACCGCGAAGATCCCCATCGACAACAACTACGGCAATGCCGATGACAAGTACATGACGGGAACCGGGTCGAAGACCGGCACCAGCGTGTCGTCGGGCTCCACCACGACCAACAGGAGCACCACCGGTACCACGATCGGCACCACCAATGGCACGACCGCCAACGGTACGACGACCAATAACGATGCCGCCAACAACACAGGCACCACCAACAACACCGGAACGAACACCAATACCACGAACTAGGCCGCAAGCCTTACGTCCGCTCCGGTAAGGTGCCACGGTGTCTGCCATACGATTTCGCCCGCCATGCACATGCGTGACGGGCGAAACCCGTATGTGGGCCATACGCTAGAATGGGTGCGGACCACCGCACATGGCAAGGAGGGCGCATGGCAGAGGAATTGGATTTCGATTTCCGTGGTTTTGACAGCACGAATCTTCACAAGGAACCGGCAGACAACGCACCGAGCGCTTCGCCGAAATCCGGCAACGATGCCGGCAAGGACAAGACCAACGGCAAAGGCAAGGTCAAAGGCAAAGCCAAGAACTCCGGCGACGGCAAGAAATCCAAGAAGAAGGCCAAGCACGGCGATCGCCCGGCGCTGTTCGAGCCGATGGTGCTGCGCGGCATGACCATCCGCAACCGCGTATGGCTGCCGCCGATGGACATGTACTCCGTATTCGAACGCGACGGACGCCCGACGCAGTTCCACTACCAGCATTACGTATCGCGCGCATTGGGCGGCTTCGGCATGGTCATCGCCGAGGCGACCGCGGTATGCCCGGAGGGGCGCATCTCGCCGTACGACACCGGCCTGTGGGACGACAGCCAGATCGAATCCTGGCGTTGGATCGCGGAAGGCATCAAGGATGCCGGCGCCACGGCCGCCATTCAGCTCAACCATGCCGGGCGCAAGGGGTCGACCGGCTGCTCCGGGCTCGGCTATATCGCCAACACCGTGCCCGCCGAGGACGGCGGCTGGCCCACGGTTGCGCCGAGCGCGATCGCATACGGCAGGTACGCCAAGCCCCGCGCGCTGAGCATCGACGAGATCCACGGCATCACCTGGGCGTTCGCGGCGGCGGCCCGCCGTGCTGTGGAGGCCGGATTCCAGGTGATCGAGCTTCACGCCGCGCACGGATACCTGATGTCGCAGTTCCTCGATCCGCTGAGCAATGTGCGCGAGGATGAATACGGCGGCGACTTCGAGGGACGCACGCGCTTCCTGGTGGAGACCGTGGACGCGGTACGCAGCCTGATTCCGCAGAGCGTGCCGCTGCTGGTGCGCGTCTCCGCGACCGATTGGGCCGCCGGCGGCTGGGACCTCGATCAGACGGTGAGACTGGCCAAGGTGCTCAAGGAGCATGACGTGGACCTGGTGGACGTTTCCACCGGCGGCATCGTCTCCGGCGTGTCCGTGCCGGTCAAGCCGAAGTACCAGGTGCCCTTCGCCCAGCAGGTGCGCGCCCGCGCCGACGTGCCCGTCACCGCGGTGGGCCTGATCACCAAGCCCAAGCAGGCCGAGCATATTCTGGAAAAGGGCGAGGCGGATGCCGTGGAGATCGGCCGTGCCGCATTGCGCGATCCGTACTGGCCGCTGCGCGCCGCGCACAAGCTCGGACTGCCGAAGGACAAGGCCCCATACCCGATGCAGTATGTGCGTGGAGCCTACTGATTGATTGATGGCGTACACTGACGTGTGCCGTTGCGTTGCGAAAGGACGATTATGAGCTACGTTTCCGAGAGTTTCTGGCATGATGCCGTGAACAAGGCCACCACGGACCTGTTCACGTTCGGCTATAAGCACATCATCAAGCCGAATTTCGTGTTCAATGTGCCGCCGGACGAGGCGCACGACCGCATGATCACGTTCTGCAAGGTCACCAAGCGCGTGCCGCCGCTGATGTGGGCATGCCGCGAAATGCTCGACTACACCGATCCGGTGCTGGAGACCGAGGTCATGGGCGTGAACTTCGCCAACCCGTTCGGCCTGTCCGCCGGCCTTGACAAGAACTGCGATATGCCGGTGCTGCTGGACAATGCCGGATTCGGCTTCGAGACGGTGGGATCCACCACGTCCCGCCCGTGCCCGGGCAACCCGAAGCCGTGGTTCCACCGCCTACCCGAATACGATTCGATGATGGTCCATGTGGGCTTGGCCAACATCGGTTCCGACAAGGTGATCGACCGTGCCGAGAAGGCCTGGACGAACGCGCGGAACATGCAGGTCTCCGTCTCGATCGCCCGTACCAACGACGACAAGGTCGGTGATCTGGACGAGGGCATCGAGGATTACTGCATCTCCATGCGCCGTGCGGCCGGCCGTACCGCGATGGTGGAGGTGAACGTCTCCTGCCCGAACACCACCGCAGGCGAACCGTTCACCGAAAGCCCCGAGAACCTCGACAAGCTGTTCACCGCGCTCGATGGCATCGACCGCCCGCAGCCCACACTGGTGAAGCTGCCGCTGAACAAGTCGTGGGGCGAGCTGCATGAGCTGCTTGACGTGCTTGCCGAGCACAACGTGCAGGGCGTGTCGCTGGCGAATCTACAGAAGGACCGCACCGGGCTGGACATTCCGCGCGACTGGGAGGGCGGCCTGTCCGGCGGCCCGTGCACGCGTGCCTCCGAGGCGCTGGTGGCCCAAGTGCGCCGCACGTACGGCGATCGTTTCGCAATCGCGGGCATCGGCGGCGTGTTCACGCCGGAGCAGGCGTATGCAAAGATCCGCGCCGGCGCCGATCTGGTGATGTTCATCTCCTCGCTCATGTACCGCGGCCCGCAGCAGATCACCGTGCTCAAGCGCGGTCTTGCGCAGCTGCTGAAGCGCGATGGCTTCGAGCATGTGGCCGATGCCGTGGGCGCCGACCTGTAATCGCATTCGGAATCATATTCGGACGAAAAACTGCACATATTGCGATATGAAAACGCACAAGCTGTTTTGATTAATGGTGTATTGCGTGCGATAATGTGCACATGATTTCGTCACAACGCCAACATCTGATTCTCAGCCGACTGCGTACCCGCGGAGCCGTTCGTATAACGGCGCTGAGCAAGGAGCTTGGCGTTTCCGCAATGACCATCAGACGCGACATTGCGGAGCTGGCGGACAAGGGCTTGCTCAAGCGCGTGCATGGCGGTGCCGTCACCACCAGCACGCTGTTGAGCGAGCCGTTGTTCTCCGTCAAATCGCAGATGGACATCAGTCTCAAGGACGCCATCGCGCAGGAAGCCGTGAACTACGTGTCGCCCGGCGACGTGATCGCTATCGGCGGCGGCACCACGGCATATGTATTCGCCCAGCACCTGCTGGAAAGCCAGCAGGCCAGCGGCATCACCATCCTCACCAACTCGATTCCCGTCGCGGAACTGGTGCAGGCGCTCGAGTCGAAGGACGTCGAAGTCATTGTCACGGGCGGTGTGACCACCCGCTCCAACTCGCTGGTCGGCCCGATCGCCGACAAGGTGATCGCTTCGCTGCGCGTGAACACCGTGTTCCTGGGCACGCATTCCGTCTCGATCCCCAGGGGCTTCCTCATGCCGAACTCCCTCGAAGCCGCCACCGACATGGCGATGATGGACATCGCCGACCGCACGATCATCCTGACCGACCACACGAAGTGGAGCTGCACGTCGCTGTCGCTGTTCGCCAGATTCGAGCAGGTGGATACGGTGATCACCGACGACGGACTCGACGCCGACACCGCCGCGAAGACGCGCGAACTGGTGAACGAACTGGTATTGGCCAAGCAGATCGAACCGGAAGCCGAGGAGACGACCGGCAAGCGCAAGTAAGGTGTTCGCGATACGTTCGTGAGGCGTTCGCGTGGATTACCGCGATTCGTGCGGATCATGCGAAACGTCTGTGTCGCCTGTAGCGTTTGTGTCGCTTGTACCGCTTGGCACGTCAGCTGAATCCATGGCCGTTTCAATGGACTTCTCCGCGGCCTGCGCCTCGATGCGCTCATCGAGCACGGCCTGCGCCTGGCCGATGAACGAAGCGCAATACATCAGAATCTGCGCGATGAAGCTGAACCAGATCAGCACGCCGATGAACACGCTGAACGGGGCCAGCAGAGGGTTCGACGTCGCACCTCCCAGCAGGCGGCTTCCCAGCAGCTGAAGTATGGAAATCACCAGGCCGCCGATCAGACAGACGAATACGGTAAGACGCTTGTCGCACCGGATGCGGGCCACGAAACAGAACATCAGCGCCATAAGCAGAATATTGAGCACCAGGCCGATGAGAAAGCCGGAAAGATCAAGCAGCATCGAATTCGCAAGCGTGGTGTTGGATTCCGGCAGCATGGCGAGATCGTGAAGCAGATTGACGATGCGGCGTACAATGCCGCCCGAAATTACGCCGGCGATACTGGAGACGACGAACATCAGCGCCACCAGAATGAAGGCAACGGCATCGAAGAATCGTATCTGGATCGGGTCGAAGAAAGGCTTGGGACGATCCATCATCGTCCAGGCGGCGTTGCGCCACGCATCAAGACAGCACAGCACCTTCCATATGAAGATACAGAACGTCAGTACACCGGTCCAGGTCATGGTCGATGAGATTCCATCCACCATCGAATCGGTGATGCTCAGCCCTGGAATAGTGCGTTCAAGAGTGGAGATGAACCAATCGAGCATCGTGGTGTTCTTGGTGAAGAACAGCGTGACGACGGCGAATACCGTCCAGATGCCGGAGAAGAACGCGAACAGCAGGTTGTAGGCCATGCCGTTGGACAATGTTCCGCCGTTGCGCCTGGCGAAACGATTGATGACGCTTCCGGGAAACGAATTGTTCCAGAACACGAACGCGTGGTCGATCAGCGTCAATGCCCGCATGATGATGCTTCTCATGACTCCACTGTAAATGACTTTTCGCCGCCGCGCCGGGTGCGGCACGAGTCTTGCGGTTTGTGATCCGTGGATCACCGATAGGTACGACACGCCCGGCTGGCTTACGAGGAATGTGTATTCGTGATAGGTTGACCACTGTTTTCCAAAACCGCATGGCATAGCCGATATACGAGGTGTGTGCCGTGCGGTTTTTCTTTGCCCCGAGAACAGGCAGTGAGGCCCGGATCCGCATATGGCGATCCGGGCTTTTGCATGCCGGCATGCAACCACATGCAGATGCGCAATGCGGTGACTGGACGGCTCGGGCGAAAGAACCATTGAGATAAGACGAACGAACAAGACGAAAAGAAAGACGAAGGGAAACCGTGTCACAAAGCGCAGCAACGCAACACGCTCCATCGAATCATGATCAACCCCAATTCAAGCATCCGCATAAGGTGATGCTTGGCCTGTATATCGGCGCGTTCCTGGGCATGCTGTCCGAAACGTCCATGAACATCGCCCTGCCCGACCTGTGCGATGCGTTCGGCATCACCACCGGCACCGCGCAGTGGATGGTTGTCGGCTACATGCTCGCCATCGGCGTGGTGCTGCCGTGCGTCGGATTCCTGCTCAAGTGGATCAAGGCCAAGACGCTGGTGCTGTTCGCATTGGTCTGCTTCGCAGTCGGCTCCGCGCTGTCCGCATGCGCTCCGGTATTCGCACTGGTGCTGGCCGGTCGAATCATCCAGGGCATCGGCACCGGCATTGTGCTGCCGACCATGTATGCCGCGATCATGCGCGTGTTCCCGCCGTTTATGATCGGTGCCGCCAACGGTGTGGCCGGTCTGGTGATCATGTTCGCGCCGGTGATCGGCCCGACCCTGTCCGGCATTCTGATCGGCGCGTTCTCCTGGCGTGCGATCTTCGTGCTGTTCGCCGTTGTGGCGCTCGTTGCCATTGTGTGCACCGTGGCCTTCTTCGTCACCCCGATCGAAACGACCCGCCCGAAGGTCGACATCCTATCCGTCGTCGCATCGGTGATCGGTTTCGGCTGCCTGGTTGCCGGCGTGAGCCTGGTGGCCGATATGGGCTTCTCCGCGCTGGTGGTCGTGCTGCTGGTCGTCGGCATCGTGGTCGTCGCGTTCTACGCGTACCGCCAGCTGCACATCGACAATCCGGTGCTGGATCTGCGTGCGTTGGGCATCGCATCCTTCCGTACCCCGGCGCTGATGGTCACCTGCTCCTTCGCCTGCACGTTGGCGATCATGTATCTTGCCCCGCAGGAACTGCAACGTGGCCTGGGGCTTAACTCGTCCGTCGCCGGCATGCTGATGCTTGCGGGCGGCGTGATCAACGCCATCTGCTCGTTCGCCACCGGCCGCATGTACGACAAGGTCGGTGCACGCCCGCTGGTGCGTGCCGGCGCCGTGGTGGCCATCATCGGCTCCGTGCTGTTCCTGGTTATCGGCGTCACCACCGCTCCTGCGTTCTTCGTGCTGGCGCACGTGGTGTTCATGATCGGCATTCCGCTGATGCAGCAGTCCGCGCAGTCCGCGGCATTGAAGGGTCTGCCGCGCGAGCTCGCCGCCGACGGTTCCACGATTCTCAACACCATGCAGCAGGTGTGCGGCGCCATCGGCACCGCCGTGGCCACCTGCCTGCTGGGCATGGGGTCCGGGGCGAGCGAGGCGCAGAGCTTCGTTGCCGGTTCCCGGTACGGCTATGTGTTCGGCCTGGTTCTGGTCGTGATCGTATTCATATTCTCCTTCTTCCTGAAGGAGGATCGCAAGCAGCAGTGAGGTTGCTTTTGCACTGAGGCGGTGGAATGCGATTGTGACGGCGTGAGGCTTGGAACCGCGTAAGGCCGTGATCGTGTGAGATCGCAACTTTTGTGGCGTCGGGTGCGTGTACATACGTGCCCGGCGCTTTTTGTATGCCGTCTTGCGTCGTTATTTGTCGTTGTGTGCCGTGGCCGTACGCCGGGGTTGTATTTGTTTGTCGCATATCGCACGCAATCGCCGCAACTCAGGTCATTTCGCGACAGATCCGGCTCTGTTCTGTCGTTATTTTCAGGTGATCGCCGTGGTTCATGTCATTTTGCGACGGGTTTGCCGTCGTTTCGTCGTGTTTTGCATGTGATAGCGAGGTTTCATGCTGTTTTGCGACATATCCGGCCTTGTTTTGTCGTGATTTGCAGGTGACGATGGGGTTTCATGCTGTTTTGCGACAAATATAGCTTCGTTCTGTCGTAATTTTCAGGTGGCCGTTATGATTCATGTCATATTGCGACGGGTTTGCCGTCGTTTCGTCGTGTTTTGCATGTGATAGCGGGGTTTCATGCTGTTTCGCGACAAGACAAGGGAAGTATGTGCGCTGGCTGTCCGATTCGGGTGAATCGGCTATATAGGGGGCACAGAGAGACGATCGGTTGCCTGATTCGGGCGAATCGGTCATGCGGAGGGGAAGAGGGGGTGCCTGGGTGTCCGATTCGAGTGAATCGGACACCAGTTGCGGGATGCGGTGGGTGCACATGGCCGAATTATGTGGTGTGCCGATGGTTATGCATTAATGCCGGCGATGACATGCCGATGACATACGTCAAACGATTAACGGCGTGTCGTGATTGAGGTTGCGGGCATGGGGTGGCGTGAGCGGTGCGATGAAGCCGATGCCCACGTTTGCATGCCATGCGCGAAGAATGGTCATGAGAGCGCTAACCATTGAAATAATCGTTTAACGTTTTGACATTAAACGATTAACGCTCTATATTGAAATCACTGCAAGGGGAGATCACAAAGCCAGTGATCGAACCGGTTCGCGTCGTTGCGAATCGCATCGGCAAGAACAAGAAGGAACCATAAGGAAGAAGGACAACATGGCACGAAGAAGTGTTCGCGTGCTCGCGGCAATCGCGGCAGTCGCAACCCTGGCCACCACGATGGCCGGCTGCGGCGGAAAGAAGGAATCGACCACCGACGCCAACGGCAAGCCGATCGTCAACATTCTTGTTCGTCGTAACGTGACGGACCATCCGATGAAGGACACCCAGTACTCCAAGGATCTGGAAGCCGCCTGCGACTGCACCATCAAGTGGCAGGAAGTCGCCGACAATGCTTGGGACCAGCAGAAGAGCGCCAAGATGGCCGCCGGCGAATTCCCCGACATCGGCCTGAGCCTGTTCAGCATGGTCGACGCGGCCAAGTACAGCACCTACTTCGAGGATCTGAAGCCGCATCTGGATAAGATGCCGAACGTCAAGAAGTTCCTCAAGAACAACAAGGGCGCCGAAAAGTACGTCACCGACGGCACGAAGATCGCCATGCTGCCCTCCGATCGAGGCAAAGGCTACGAGGTCTCCGGCACCCACATGTTCATCAACAAGACCTGGCTGGACAAACTGGGCCTCCAGACGCCGACCACCTGGGACGAGCTCGAGAACGTGCTCAAGGCCTTCAAGAGCGACGATCCGAACGGCAACGGCAAGGCCGATGAGATCCCGATGAACATCCGCAGCATCGGCTTCGGCCTGTGGAGCCCGCTGACCCTGATGAACTCCGAAGGCGTGGTCACCTCCTTCATGGGCGGTGGCGCCTCCGAGCAGGGCTACTATGTGGACAACGGCAAGGTCAAGAGCTACTACACCTCCGAAGCGCTCAAGGACGTCGTCTCCTACCTGCACGAGCTGATGGCCCAGGGGCTCATCCCGAAGGACGTGCTCACCCGCGATGATTCCCAGTACACCGCACAGACCGTCAGCGACGGCAAGACCGCACGCACCGGTGTCTCCTTCGGCTGGTCCAATTACGCCGAGTACGGCAACGCGCTTGGCGATCAGTACGTCACCCTGCCGCCGCTGAAGAAGGACGCCTCCACCCCTGACTCCCAGGTCAAGTGGGATTACTCCCAGGATGCCTGCCGCTGGGCCTACTCCGGTTCCGGCCTGACCGTCAATCCGAACGCCGCCAACCAGGACGCCATCTACAAGGTGATCAACGCCATGTACGGCGAGAAGCTTTCCGTGGCTGGATTCTTCGGCTCTATTCCGGATATCGTCTCCGATGACGGCGACCACCAGTACACCATCGACAAGGCTAAAGCCTACGCCGAATATCCTGATACCCGCGCCATCGCATTGCAGGACCGTTTCGGCGGCTGGATCCGCGACGACGTGAAGATGGTCAACGACACCAACGCCGATCAGGTCACCGCATCCGATCTGGCCATACGTGAAGCACGCAACCGCGTCGACGGCATCAAGGACGTCGTGCCGATCTACGTGCGCCCCGACACCGAGGATTCCAACACCCTGCAGAACAACAACACCGCCATCTCCAACTACGCGAACAACCAGATCGCCAAGTGGGTCCAGAAGGGCGGCGTCGACAAGGAATGGGATTCCTACGTGAAGAAGGTCAGCGAGCCGACGCTCGGCCTGGACGCCAACATCAAGATTTGGCAGAAGTGGTACGACAAGTACACCAAGTAGCCATAGTTAATCAGGCAGGGTTTGCGGAACGATTTTTTTTAATCCCTTTTTGGAATCAATCGGCAAACCCTGCCTTTGTTTGCCAAACAATCATTGGAGTTTCGATATGCCTGCAATGCAATCATCGAAAGGCGCCGCGCTACAGACCGGAAGCGTCAACGCAGCGGCGGCACGCAATAAGCCCGGTCTGTTCGACCGCATCGCCGATCACTTCCGCCGCTACTGGCAGTTGTGGATCCTCACCGCTCCCGCCCTGTTCTTCGTAGGCCTGTTCGCCTACGTGCCGATGTGGGGCATCCAGCTTGCCTTCCGCGAGTTCGACCCGACCAAGGGCCTGACCGGCGGCAAGTTCGTAGGGCTCAAATATTTCAACGAATTCTTCCATAACCCGCTCTTCGGCGAGATCATGACCAACACCATCCGCATCTCCCTGTGGACGCTGGTCATGGGCTTCATCTTCCCGATCATTCTGGCCCTGCTCATCAACCAGATCGGCTCGAAGAAGATCAAGGGCTTCGTGCAGACCGTCACCTACATGCCGCACTTCATCTCCGTGGTGGTCATCGTCTCGATGCTGAACATCTTCCTGTCCCCGGGCTCCGGCATCCTGGGCCGCTTCTTCGGCGACGAATCGCTGATGGGCTCCACCAGCGCCATCACCGCCGTCTACTGGATCTCCGAAGTCTGGCAGCACGTCGGCTGGAACTCCATCATCTACCTGGCTGCGCTCGCCGGCGTGGACACCTCGCTGTACGAGGCCGCGAAGATCGATGGCGCCGGTCGTCTGCAGCTGATCCGCTACGTCGACCTGCCGGCCATCATGCCGACCTGCGCGATCCTGCTCATCATGAACATGGGTTCCGTGCTGAACGTGGGCTTCGACAAGATCTACCTGATGCAGAACTCGCTGAACATGCCGGCCACCGAGGTCATCGCGACCTACACCTACAAGATCGGTATTCTTAACGGCCAGTATTCGTATTCGACCGCTATCGGCCTGTTCAACACCCTGATCAACTTCGTCTTCCTGATCACCGCGAACGCGATCGCCAAGCGCGTTTCCGATACGAGCATTTTCTAGGAGGCAGCAATCATGTCTGCAACAACAACCGGGGCCGTTGCCCGCAATACGAACGATATTCCCTGGAACAAGCATGTACGGCAGAAGAAGACCCCAGCCGACTGGGCGGTCGACTTCGTCATCGTGCTGCTCCTGGTATTCACCGTGGTCGCAGTGCTCTACCCGCTGTGGTTCGTGGTCATCGCGTCGTTCTCCAATCCGAACGCCGTGGCCGGCGGTGAAGTGTCACTGCTGCCCAAGGGCGTGACCTTCGCCGGCTATGCGAAGGTGTTCACCGACCATCGCATCTGGCAGGGCTATCTCAACACGATCATCTACTCGGTGGTCGGCACCGCGGTCAACATGGCCGTGACCATCCCCTGCGCCTTCGCACTGTCCCGCCGCGAATTCAAGCCGCGCCGCGTCATCATGTTCCTGTTCACCGTCACCATGTTCATCAGCGGCGGCCTGATCCCGAACTACTTGCTGTACAAGGCCCTCGGCATCAACAACACCATGTGGGTGTTCATCCTGCCAGGCGCGGTCTCCGTGTACAACGTGATCGTGGCACGCTCCTTCTTCGAAACCTCCATTCCGGAGGAGCTGCATGACGCGGCGCAGATCGACGGCCTGAGCTACTTCGGCTACTTCTTCAAGATCGTGCTGCCGTTGAGCTCCGCCATCCTCGCCGTCATCGGCCTGTACTACTTCGTCGGCCACTGGAACGACTTCATGACAGGCTTGATCTACATCACCGACGATTCGAAGCAGCCGTTGCAGGTGGTCTTGCAGCAGTTGCTGCTGGTGGCGCAAGGTACCGGTACGAACGTCAACGCCGCGGCCCAACAGCAGGCGGCCGACCAGATCAAGTTCGGCATCATCATCGTCTCCACCCTGCCTCTGCTGGTGCTGTACCCGTTCCTGCAGAAGTACTTCAACAAGGGCGTCATGCTCGGCGCCGTCAAGGGCTGATTGAAAGGGATTCGCCATGCTCGCTCGTTTTTCCGTGGCCTATGAACGGTTCTGCCGTCTGCTGCTCACGATCTTCGTGGTGAACATCGCCATGCTCGTGCACACACTGCTGGGTGCCGTGGTGCTGGGATTCTTCCCATCCTGCGCCGCCGCGCAAACCACGTTCCGCACGTGGCTGCGTGCCGAGGATCGGTCGATGCGTGCCAAGGAAGTATGGGGCATCTTCCACGGCGCATGGAAAAACGAGCTCAAGCAGGCGAATCTCTTCGGCTGGCCGTTGGCCGTATGCTGGGCGGTGCTCGCCATCGACTACTACATGATGAACTGGCATGCACGCGGAACGTTCGACGTGGCGGTTTCCGGCGTACTGTTCGTGCTGGCACTGGTATTGCTGGCCTTCACCATGCTGGTCTGGGTGGTGCGCGCGAACTACGACGAACGTCCGCTGTGGATCGTCCGCACAACGCTGACCATGATCGTGGCCCGTCCGCTGTGCACTCTGCTGCAGATCGGACTCGCACTGCTGGCGATCCTTGCCTGGGCGCAATGGCCGGGTCTGCTCATGGTGTTCGGCATGTCGCTACCGATGTTCTGCACTGCGTGGATCGTGTACTCGTTCGGCCGGATTCCGGGAATGGACATCCATGACCGGGAGCAGCCGGGCATTCGATACGCGAAAAGCTGAACGGCAGAGTGTCGTCAAAGAAAGGCGGGCATACAATGGAATCCGCTTCACAAAGCCGCCAAGCAGACAAGGCAAAACCATTGATATCGATCAAAGACATCGCAAAAGAGGCCGGCGTCTCCATTTGCACCGTGTCATTGGTCATGAACAACAAGGACCGCAATCGCGTCAGCAAGGCGGTGGCGCAACGAGTGCGCGAAACGGCCCAATCAATGGGATACAAGCCGAACTCCGTGGCGCGCACATTACGCACCAGCAGGTCGTATGCCCTCGGCTTTATCACCGATGAGATCGCCACCACGCCATATGCCGGGCGCGTACTGGTGGGAGCGCAGGAGGCAGCGCGCAAACTCGGCTATATTCTGCTCACCGTCAACACGGGAAACGATCGGGAACTGGAGAACCAGGAGATCGCGGCTCTGCGGCAGTACCGCGTGGACGGTTTCCTGTATGCCATGATGTACCACCGTGTTGTGGAGATCCCCGCCGAACTCGAAGGCAGTCCCACGGTCGTCGTCGACAGCGAAGACGAGAATCGCAAGATTCCCTCGATTTACCCCGACGACGAAATGGCAGGGTACGATGCCACCAATCGGCTGATTCAGGCCGGCTGCAAACGCATCGTTTACTACGGTTCCTCAATCACCATTATCGCCCAGGGGGAGCGGTTCGCCGGGTATCGCCGAGCGCTCGCGGACGCGGGCATCCCCTTCGACGAGCAGTTGGTCGTCAACGTGGAAGAGGCCACAAACGCCGCTTCGGAAGCCGGTCGCGTGTTCGACGAGATCAAGCCGGACGGCATCTTCTGCTTCAACGATGTGCGCGCGACCTTCATCTACGAGGCGGCCAGAGAGCGGTCGGTCGGCATCGGCACCGACGTTTCCGTGATCAGCATCGACAACCAGCCGCTCATTACGGACGTGCTCAAGCCCGCGTTGACCACCTTGGAGCTTCCTCACTACGAAATGGGCTTCGAAGCGGTGCAGCAGCTGGTTGCCATGATCGACGATGAAGCCGCCACGGCAAGCCTTGCACGCAGTGAGGATTCGATCAGGCATTCGGAGAACGGTCCGATGACACCGTTGCGTTGCCGCATCATCGAACGCGATTCGATCGTTTCCTGACGGCACTGCGTCTTTGAGTATTTCCATCCATTTTCCATATTCATTTCACACGTGTAGAGGGGTCTACTATGTCGAATACCTATTCCATCTCCATCGAAACCGGCGGCTACCGGCAGCTCGATCTGTTCGCCGAACGCTGTGGCGAGGGGAACGCCGTCGTCACCGTTGCGGACGGCAACGGCGTCGCAATCGCGGCGCACACCATGCCCATCGCCGAACGCAGGCATCATTTCTCCATTGCGGTGCCGCAGAAATCCACCGTCACCGTGGCGGCAAGCGGCCTGGTTGTACGCTTCGGCTACCTTTCCGAATGCGATGACCTGCTTGACAACGGCGTTCGCTACGTGAACATGAATCCAAGCGACACCGATTGGCCTGCACAGCCCACGCTGGAACAGATCTACAACCGTTTCGGGCGTTCGGGCGCGCATTTCGAACCGTTCGCACGTTGGATGAACGATCCGAACGGCCTGTGCCAGTTCCAAGGGCGCTACCACCTGTTCTTCCAGCTCAACCCGTATGGTTTCGGCTGGGACAATATGCATTGGGGACACGCGGTAAGCCGTGATCTGGTGCATTGGACTCATCTGCCGGTCTTCCTTGAACCGCAGCCCGAACTGCACACCGACGAGCGTATCGTCGGCGGCGCGTTCTCCGGTTCGGCCGTGACCGTGGACGAGCATGACAATCCGGTCGCCGGCAACGAGGCAAGCGCCATCCGCCTGTACCTGACCCGTCATCTGGAAACCCGCGGCGACGAATCCTCCGTCACCGAATACCAGACCACCTGCCTGTGCGAGGACGGCGTGCATGTTCGCGTGGAATCGCCGGTGGCGCTGCGTGCGAATGACGATTTTGGCTATGACTTCCGTGATCCGAAGGTTGAATGCGGCATGGGCGGCGAGGCGCTCGACCCGGATCGTGCCTATATGGTAACCGCCACCAATCTGCCGGTATCGGAATTTGGCGCAGACGCCGCCGATAGTGCGGTTCCCGGCATCAGCACCCAGAATACCGGTGGCTGGTTCACCTACTCCCCGCAGGGCAAGCCGGGCGTCGACCAGCCGAATAACGCCACCGTTCCCGCCATGACGTTGTTCTCCGCGAAGAAGCCGCTCAAGCGTAACGTGACATGGCGCTACGAAGGGCCGGTGCTCGCCGATTTCGGCCATCAGCTGTCTCGCACCTACGAATGCCCTGACCTGTTCCAGGTCGACGGTACGACGGTTGCCGTGGGCGCGCTGATGCATTACCGCGACAAGCAGGGACGTTTCCAGCAGGTGCGCTGGTATGCCGGCGACTTGGTGAATACCGATAATGGTCCGAAACTGGATGTCAAGGCCAGCGACTGGTGCGATTTCGGCACCGGATATTACGCCACGCAAAGCTTCGTCGACGATAACGGCCGTCGCATCGTATTCGGCTGGTATACCGACTTCCCGGCGATGCGTGTTGAGCAGCCGTGCCTGGCCAACGGCATGATGTCGCTGCCGCGCGAATTGCATGTGCGTGACGGCAGACTGTACAGCAAGCCGGTGAGCGAAGTGTACCGTGAGCTGCTCGGCGAGCGTCTTGCCGTGCACGGCGATGGCGGGGATATGGTGGTTACGGCTCCCGGCAACGCATACTATGCGAACGTGCATCTGGCGGATGACGCCGATGCCATCATGGTGCTGGCGAAGGGTGTCAACCCGCAGGACGGCAGGCCGACCGAACTGCTGCTGCAGCGCGCTGATGGCGTGACCCGCCTGGTGGCCAAGGGCACTGCGGTGGAGGATGTCGACTTCGACAGCGGCATCACCGATGTTCGCCAGGTGGAGGTGTTCTTCGACCGCAATGTTGTCGAAGTGTTCCTCAATGGCGGTCAGGCGGCAGGAAGCATGCTGTTCCAAGGCGCCGATGGCGACGGTGAGCTTCGCATCGCGTCGTCCGGCAAGATCGATGCGGTTGATGCGCGTGCATTGAACGGTATTTGGCGCTAAGACGCAGAGCCGTATCCGGCGGCCCCGTTCCTGCGTGTTCCTTGTGACACGGCGGGTGCGGGGCCGCTGCCGTATGTGCAGGGGTATGTACACGATATGTGCGAGATATGGGCACGTATGTGCGCTGCGTTGTAATTTGCCGGCGGATGTTGCATGTCATGCTGTGTTGCGACACAGCGCGGGTGAATCCGTGGGCGGTGACGGCCTAGGTAAACGTTTGACCACTGACATGCGCGTGTGGCGTCTCACCATGTAATGCGCAAAGCGGGGGAGAAGGGCGTTTTGGCGCGTGCGTTTCCTATACTTGGGGGCACGTCCGGCAATTCGCCGAGGCGGTAACTGGATATTCGCACCTAACGATTAGGGAGTTCCATGAACAAGGCAATCATCACCGTCGTCGGTCAGGACACTGTCGGCATCATCGCACGCGTCTGCACCTATCTTTCCGCGCACAAGGTCAACGTACTCGACATTTCGCAGACCATCATCGACGGTTTCTTCAACATGATGATGATTGTGGACTACTCCAACGCCGACGAGGAATTCGGCACCGTCGTCGACGATCTCGACAAGCTCGGCGAGGAGATCGGCGTGCGCATCCGCTGCCAGCGTGAAGAGATCTTCACCAAGATGCACCGCGTCTGAGCCGCACGCCAGGCAAGTAACCGAATCTTCGAATCCGAGCAACCATAAGGAAGAACCATGCTGAATATCATGGAGGTCCACGAGACCAACAAGATGATCGAGCAGGAGAAGCTCGACGTGCGCACCATCACCATGGGCATCAGCCTGCTGGACTGCGCCGCCGACAGCGTCGACGAGGTCTGCGAGAACATCTACAACAAGATCACCACCTATGCCAAGGATCTCGTATCCACCGGCCAGGCCATCGAACGCGACTACGGCATCCCGATCGTCAACAAGCGCATCACCGTCACCCCGATCTCGCTGGTCGGCGCAAGCTCTTGCAAGAGCTCCGAGGATTTCGTCAAGATCGCGCACGCACTCGACCGCGCGGCCAAGAAGGTCGGCGTCGACCTGATCGGCGGCTACTCCGCGCTCGTGTCCAAGTCCATGACCCCGGCCGAGGAGATGCTCATACGCTCCCTGCCGCAGGCGCTTTCCGAAACCGACATCGTGTGCTCCTCCGTGAACGTGGGCTCCACCAAGACCGGCATCGACATGAACTCCGTCGAACTGCTCGGCCACATCATCAAGGACATCGCGCACGCCACCGCCGACAACGACTCCTACGGCTGCGTGAAATTCGTGGCGTTCTGCAACGCCCCCGACGACAATCCGTTCATGGCCGGCGGCTTCCACGGCGTGACCGAAGGCGATGCCGTGATCAACGTCGGCGTTTCCGGCCCGGGCGTGGTCTCCCGTGCATTGGACGAGGCCAAGGGCAAGGACTTCGAGTTCCTGTGCGAAACCATCAAGCGCACTGCGTTCAAGATCACGCGCGTCGGCCAGCTGGTGGCTCAGGAAGCCTCCCGTCGCCTTGGCATACCGTTCGGCATCATCGATCTCTCGCTCGCCCCGACCCCGGCCGTGGGTGATTCCGTCGGCGAAGTGCTGGAGAAGATCGGCCTCGAACAGGTCGGAGCTCCGGGCACCACCGCGGCGCTCGCCATGCTCAACGACCAGGTGAAGAAGGGCGGCATCATGGCGTCCTCCTACGTGGGCGGCCTGTCCGGCGCGTTCATCCCGGTTTCCGAAGACAAGAACATGATCGATGCGGCCACCAACGGCTGCCTGAAGATCGAAAAGCTTGAGGCCATGACCTGCGTATGCTCCGTCGGTCTTGACATGATCGCCATCCCCGGCGACACCACCGCATCCACCATTTCCGGCATCATCGCCGACGAGGCCGCCATTGGCATGGTCAACCAGAAGACCACCGCCGTGCGCGTGATTCCGGTGGAAGGCAAGGGCGTGGGCGAGATGGCCAACTTCGGCGGCCTGATGGGCTATGCGCCGATCATTCCGGTGAACCAGACCAGTTGCGAGGCCTTCGTGACCCGTGGCGGCCGCATTCCGGCGCCGATCCACTCCTTCAAGAACTAGCGCATCTTCACGCATGAGTGCATTGCTTCGGCCCCTCCGCGGAGGGGCCGTTGTGTTTGTGTTTGTGTTTGTGTTTGTGTTTGCGTGTGGATGTGGATATGGGATACGCGCTTGGTGGGGGAGTGCGGATTCCAGGCATGTGGATTGTGGCGGGCATGTGACTGTAGGCGTGCGACTGCAGGCATGTGGTTGCGAGCATGCGGCCGTGCGTGCCAAGGAGCGTGGATTCTCAGGAAACTCGCAGAAAAACATGGTGGTTCCTGAAGGTTGGGGAGGTTAACTGTGTCTCAGCTGCAAAAAGCCCCGAACCGCAAGGTTCCCGATAATTGAGTCCCCTTCTTCTCTCTTCTCTCTCTAAAGCCCGGAGGTTGTCGCCTCCGGGCTTTTCTGTTGATTGCATATTTTCTTGATGCAGCTGGTTTATTCGTCTGTTTCCGTTTTGCCTGGCCGGATGGTCGCGGCTCGCGCGATCCGATGGAGTTCGCCTTCCCAGCGTTCCGCGGCCCTGGGGCGCCGGCCGGGCCGGGCCGCGTCCAGGCACAGCATCACGGCCAGGCCGCCCGTCAGGGGCGCGAGCAGCGCGACC
>NZ_JAAIIF010000012.1 GCF_012932675.1 Bifidobacterium erythrocebi | reverse complement strand
CCTTGGAGTCATAGTCCTTTTCAGACAGCCGCTTATCTACATTTCCAATCTTTCTATACCTATGGCCTTCACTATCCACCTTATTGAGGTACTTATCCTCGAATCCCTTGAGGTCCTTCACGTACTTGTTGAGCCTGGATCTCAGTCTGCCGGGCGTCTGGTAGCTGCGCGCGTCCAGATCGAGGCTTTTCGTGCTCACCAGGACCCTGTTCTCCAGCCTGTCCGCGACCGGGAACGTGCGGCCCAGCCCGCGGCCCGTGGAATGCCCGTTCAGGCATTCGTCGATGATGTCGCCGCGCTTCAGCCACCGCTCGTTCCAGACGTTCTTGCCTGTGTCGATTGTGGCCGCGATGGGCAGGTCCTTGCCGGATGTGACCAGATGCTTGGCGAGACCGGCCTTCTTGACGGCCTTGACGAGATGCTGCTTCTCTTTTTTGGTGAGTCTTGCGTGGCCGGTCTGGGAGAAGCTGGCGGCGGCCTTGACGAATCCGTCGCTGCCGCCGAGCTTGGCGACCACGCTCGGGCAGCTCTCCTCCAGTATGACCAGCAGTCTTGCGGCCTTCGCCGGGTCGTCTATGTTGCGCAGGATGAACCTGCCGGCCTTCGCCGCGCCCTTGGCCGCATCGCCGGCTGCGGGGACGATGCCCGCGGCGCTGATTGCGGCGAAGGCGTAATCGCCGTGCTTCACGTTCGCTATGACGTCGCGAACATCGGATGTGGGGATGACGCCCCCGATGATCTGGCCGGCCAGGGTGACGGGATCGTCGTCATCGGTGATGAAGTCCCCCGCAAGCGCTCCGACCACGAAGCAGGCAAACTGCTCGTACCATGCCTTGTCGTACACGTACGGGCTGGTGTCGTCGGCGAGCTCCCTGTCGTCGCGCCGCCCGTCGCCGTCTGGGTCGGGCGAGGTCGGGTCGAAGTTGCGGCGCACCTCGTCGCCGTCATTCAACCCGTCGCCGTCCGTGTCGGGATTCATCGGATCGGTCATCGAGTCCGACTCGTCCGCGTCGGCGATGCCGTCACCGTCCGAATCGACCAGTATGGGGTTCGTGATGAGCCGTCCGGTGACAATCACCTTGGTGCGGTCGGCGTTGTATCGGTAGTCGAGGCGGTCGATCTCCTCGCCGTCGGGGATGCCGTCGCCGTCCGTGTCGGGATTGTTCTTGTCGAGTTTGAGCGAGACGCCGTTGAACAGCACGAGATGGTCCTCGTACCAGTCGGCGATGCCGTCGCCATCGCTGTCGGTCTCGATGTCGATGAGCTTGCCGATGTTCTCGTAGATGCCGGCCAGCGCATCGGCGTCCTGGGCGAGATAGGATTCGCCGCCGGTCTGGCTGGCCAGCACCTTCATCCATCGCTCGAAATATGATCCGGGGCCGCCTCCGCCCAGTCCGACCGCGTTGATCTTGACCTTGCGCTTGCTGGCTTCGGCGACCACGCTGTCATGCAGCCGCGTATCGGAGGTCTCCCCGTCGGAAAGCACGATGATGTTGCGTAGCGTCGTATCATCGTCGCCCTGGAACATGTTCAGGGCCTGCTGCACGGCCAGGTACATGCTGGTGCCGCCCGAATCGCAGAAGTTCGCATCCGCCAGGGCGTTCTTCGCGGTCTGCGCATCCGTAAGCCCACCGGTCAGGTCCGTGGCTCCGTCCGCGAAGCGCACGACGCCGGTGCGGGTGTTCTCCGGGAAGCGCTCCACAAGGTCGCGGGCCACGGAAAGGCGCTTCTTCCCGCGGTCGTTGCTCCACATGCTGCCCGAATCGTCTATGACGAACACCGTCTGCACCGCGTTGAACTGTTCGTCGCTCCACACGTCCTCCCATGAGAACGAGTCGTGGAACGTGGTTCTGTTCACCAGCACGTATTTCGAGAAATGCGAGACCGTTGCCGTGGCCTCGTTTCCGGTCACGGTGGTATCGAGCTCCTCGAGCCGCTGTTCCTTTTCGTTGAACCAGCAGATGGCCGGGTCGAACGATGAATCCGACAGCAGCGATTCGTCGAAGCGGAAGTGCAGCGTCGCGGACCCCACCTGCCCGTCAACGGTGAACTCGTACGCATCCCCTATGAGCCCCGGCATATCGTCCGGGAAATACGACGGGTTGTCGTATCTGCGCACGTCGAGGGTGGCGGCCTGGCTCGCGGGGAGGTTCACCGACACGGACACGTCCACGTCGCCTTGCCCAACATCCTCGGCGGGTGCCGTCACATCGAATGTCTCCTGAGGTACGAGCGGGTCCGTGCCCCATTGGATCTCACGCCGGTCGTCCACGCCATCGCCGTCCGTGTCCGATTTGAGGGGATCGGTATGAGTGCGCGTCGTTTCCTCGCCGTCGGTCAGCCCGTCGCCATCCGTATCGGCCGCCAGCGGGTCCGTGCCGATCTCCCGCTCGTTCAGGTTCGTCAGCCCGTCGCCATCCGGATCCTCATCGCCATCCGCCACGCCGTCGCCATCGCTATCGGCGCAGGAGTGGTCCGTGCCTGTTCTGATGGTTTCGAACGCATCGGGCAGTCCGTCACCGTCGGTGTCGCTATCGCCGCCGAGCATCATGTCCAGCACATCGGGCACGCCGTCATTGTCGCCGTCGATGGTTGAATCGCCGCAGGACCAGTCGCCGCCGTCCCAACGGCATACCCCGGACGCCTCGTAGCCGGGCGCGCTCCTTGCAGGAACCTGATGCCCGCCGTCGTTGAACAGCACACGCGCCTTGGCGTATTTCGTTATCGTGTAGGAATACCAGTCATCCGCCATGTGCTTCATGGCAGTGCCAGGCCAGGCGGGCCCGGTGTCGGCATCGGACGCGTAATAGTAGATTCGGGGGCTGCCCCATCCCGATGGCTTATGGAACATGACGAGCACGCCGTCGGGTCTCGTGTCGGTCCACACGCCGTTGCGGCACCATGCCTCGGCCGTTACCAGATGACCTTCCTGACCGCTTGCCGGAGTCTGCCTCGAGCCGCCATCGTTGAACAGCACGCGGGCGGGCTGCGTTCCGAAGATGGTCGCGGTATACCATCCGTCACCGTCTGCATGCATGGCCTCGCCCGGCCACGTCGGCCCTCTGGCCGCTTCGGAATAGTAGTACAGGCGGACCTTGCCCCAGTTCGCGTAGTCGTAGAAGTGCACCTTCACGCCTTCCGGCATGGAGTCGTACCGCGTGCTTCCCACGAACCAGGATTCGCCATTGACCTCGTACCCCGGCTGGTTCGCTCCGGGGTGCTGCGATTTTCCGTTGTCGCTGAACAGCACGCGCAATCCATGCGGCGCATTCACGGTAACGCTGTACCAGCCGTCGCCGTCGTCCGTCATCCGTTCGCCCGGCCAGGACGCGGAGCGCACGCCGTCGCCGTACATGTACGCGAACGGCTTCGCCCAGCCGGCACTGTCGTAATAATGAATCGTCACCTCGCCGGATCCGCCGCTTCCATCGGTGGCCGCAGACGCCACCGAGGCGGGCATCACCATGAACATCGAAAGCAGTGCGCACAGCACGCATGACAAACGGGAACCCCTCATAGGCCCTCTTCCCTTGTTCTCGTCGCATGGGCGCGTGCGACGCCGCGGGCGCCCATGCCTCTTCTTCTCTTCCCTGCGGGCCGACACAACCATGGCCCGCATCCGATTACAGCAGATAAGTACCCCGGAGTGCAAACGATGGCATGACGCAAGATGCCGGCGGAACCGTTGGAGCCATGGCCGTCAAACCATTGACCTGCATGCGAAAAGGCCGTCCGGAATGCGAGACGACATGTCGGCCGGTCGCGGGAGTCGGGCAGGCTGGACGCAAACGGCAATCGATGGCATCCGACGAGGCCCCCGCTCCCGCGGCCACCGCCGATACCGGGGAGCGGAGGACGGGGAAGACGACGCACGGCAATGACTTCGCCAAGA
>NZ_JAAIIF010000011.1 GCF_012932675.1 Bifidobacterium erythrocebi | reverse complement strand
TGCTGGAGGTCGTGTTCCCGGACACCGCGATCGGCAATGATATCGCCGAGGCGCTGAGGGCGTTCCAGGGGGAGCATGCCGGCACGGGCATACGCATCGTGTACAAGATCGCGAAATAGGAGGAGGGAATAACATGAGCCAGATAAGGATAGTCTCCATAAACAGGGAACGAAGCAGGTTCCTGGTCTGCCCGTTCGTGATGAGCTGGGGCATCAATCGGGTGACGGACCGGTTCTTCAGGAGTCTGAAGGGCCCCGGCGTGACGGCCGGGGATGTGGGCAAGGCGGCGCTGGATGCGTTCGCGTTCATCGAGCGCACGGGCCCGCTCGAGCTGAGTCTCGAGGAAAACGAGAACTTCTGGCGGCACGACACCAAATACAAGACATGGAGAGCATTCGCCCGGAACAACGACCTCGTCGAGGTCACCAACTACAAGGACAAGGAATACTGGGTGTACGCATATCCACCAAGGGGCGACAATGCGGACCTGGATGACGAGGTGTGGCGGGGCACCGTGCCTGCGGGCGCGTCCGCCGAGGAGCTCGGGCGGGCGGTGATGGACGCGTACGCGGCCCTGGACGAGTGGAAGAAAGCGCACGGCCGGCGGGCCGGAGGGCATGAGCCGGCCGTGCGGAGCGCGGGGCTGTGCGACGGTGGCGAGGTGCTGCTTCCCGGGCCGGGGGAGGGGTTCGCGGAGCGCACGTCGGCCGCGGGCGAGGTGCTGCTCGCCTTCGAACGCGCGGGCCGGGGCGGGGATCCCGTGGCGTCCCTGTACCTGGCCGAGGCCGAGTGGGACGCGGAGACGGACGGCGGGGAGGCGTGGGACGAGTGGCTGGAACGCTGGGAGGAGGAGAACGGGCCCGCGCGCTCGGTCTCGCGCGAGCCGTGCGCGGAGGGCCCGTTCACCCGCCGGTGGGAGGCGCGCAACGGCTCGTGCCTGACGGTCGCGCTGCTCGCGCCCCTGACGGGCGGCCTGGCCGTGATGCTGTGCCTGGACGCGGCCCGGCCCGGCCGGCGCCCCCGGGCCGCGGAACGCTGGGAAGGCGAACTCCATCGGATCGCGCGAGCC
>NZ_JAAIIF010000010.1 GCF_012932675.1 Bifidobacterium erythrocebi | reverse complement strand
GGTCGCGCTGCTCGCGCCCCTGACGGGCGGCCTGGCCGTGATGCTGTGCCTGGACGCGGCCCGGCCCGGCCGGCGCCCCAGGGCCGCGGAACGCTGGGAAGGCGAACTCCATCGGATCGCGCGAGCCACGGCCATCCAACCCGGCAAACCGGAAACAGACGAGTGATTTTTCTGTTTTGCTGTTGAGTTCGGACTGTGGGATGCTGCATGATTTGCCTGTCTAATGCCTGGCTGGCGCATTACATGATGAATGTTCAAAGCATTGAAAACGCTGGTATGCAACATTTGCCATTGTTTCATTAGAAGACCTGCGTCTTGTTTCCCTCTGGTTTTTCTCGCGGTGCTTTCCGGAAAGAAGATAGGAGGTTCTGTGGATTCGGTATAGATAAATACCCGGTGTCTATTTAGAAGTGCAACGCCCATGTTGGTCCTGCAATTCTAGCAGTTCGTCGGCGAACGCCTCGGCGGGCGTGCGGTAGTCCAGCACGCGCATGGGACGATTGTTGATCTCGTCGACGATCTCCCTGACCTCCTTCGCCATGTCCATCCGGATCTCGCACCGTTTGGGAAGATACCGCCGGATCATGCCGTTGCGGTTCTCGTTGCTTCCCCGCTGCCAGCTGGAGTACGGGTCGGCGAAATAGGTGGCCATGCCCAGCTCGTCGCGCAGACGCGCGTGCCGGACGAACTCGGTGCCGTTGTCGTGCGTGACGCTGACGCGCGCGCCGGCCGGCAGCGGACCGAACATCGCCATCTGCGCCCCGGCGCTCTCCCCGGCCGTCTTGTCGGGCACGATCAGCGCCATGAGGAACCTGGTCTTCCTCTCGACCTCGGTGTGCAGGTTGCATCCCACGCCGATCACGCTGTCGGCCTCCCAATGGCCGAATTCGCCGCGGTCGGCGGCCGACTCCGGCCGTTCGGATATGGGCACCCGGCCGGGAATCGGGAAACGCGACGTTCTCCTGCCGCCACGCCTGCGCCGCCTCCTGTGGCCGCGTGGAAGGCACCGCGCCCAGCGTTCCCGAAGCGGTTTGCTGGAGTAGATCCACCGGTAGATGGTCTCCGGGCACACGCGCATGCGCGGGTCGTCCGGCCACAGGACGCGCAGCCTCCCGCTGATGAGCAGCGGGGACCAGCCCCGGCCCAGCCATTCGGCCACCCGCGCCCACAGGCGGTCGTACGACAGGCGGTACGGCTTGCGTGGCCTGGCGCGCCTGCGGTCGGCCTTGCGCTGCGCCGGGCCCGCTATGTAGTATCTGCCCGTCCACGGGCCGGTCTTCAGCTGTTTCGGCCGGTACGGCCGGTAGGACTCCGTTCTCGTTGGACGGGAACCACGTGTTGCGCCTGACCTCCCGGCTGACCGTCGAGGCGTTGCGGCCGAGCATCAGACCGATCCTGCGGATGCTGGTGCCGTTGCCGATCTCGATCTGGATGATCTGGCGTTCCTCTTCCGACAGGTGCGAATATACTTCTCCCATAGGTGCAACATCCCTTCGGACTGGTTTTCTGGACAATTACCAATCTAACGGGTGTTGCACTTTCATTTAGACAACGGGATATTCCCTGCGAGAATCGCAAAATGCTAACATGTATAACACGTAAACATTTTGGGAGGTGCGTTATGGCCACGGCTACTGCAGCATTAAGGATGCCTGTCGAATTGGCGGCTCGTTACGATCGTTTGGCGAAAGCAACTGGCCGTACGAAGACGTTTTATATGAACGAAGCCCTTACCGAGTCGATCGATAGGCTTGAGTATGAATACGGCATTATGAAAAAGGTTGAGGATTGGCGTGCCGGCAGGCTCGAGACTGTGACGCTCGACGAGCTGGAGGAAAGCCTTGGCCTGGAAGATTGAGATCGACAAGGGCGTCCAGCGTTCGATGAAGAAACTGGATCGCAATGTCGCCAAGAGAATCATCGCAAAGCTTAGGGAAATTTCACAGTTGGAGGATCCGAGAAGCACCGGCAAAGCCCTTGTCGGTAATCTGGCAGGGCTGTGGCGTTACCGTGTCGGGGACTATCGGATCGTGTGCGATATAGAAGATGAGGTTCTACTGATTCTTGTGATTGATGTCGCGCACAGGAGCAAGGTGTACAAGCGCCGTTGATTGCTGTACCAAGGTTTCGTTGGTTCCGTCGATGAAGAAGTCAACGGATAGCATAAATTTGCCATATGAAGAAGAGAAACGGTGAGCATGACGGTCCGGCCTTGCGGACGGACCGTCATGTTTCCTCGCTCGACCCTATCGTGTCTCACTCGGCGGAGCTATGCAGAAGCCCACTGGGCTTCTACGTCACGCTCCGGTCGCAATTGGGGACGAGCCTTGCGGCTCGGCTGTGTTGTTTCCTCGTTCAGGCCTGTCGGCCTTCGCTCGGCGGGGCTACTCGGAAGCGCACTGCGCTTCCTCATCACGCCCCGGGGAGTGAGGATTAGGGGCCGGCCTGCGGCCGGACTGCCACGTTTCCTCGTTCAGGCCTGTCGGCCTTCACTCGGCGGAGCTACTCGGAAGCCCACAGGGCTTCCTCCTCACGCTCCGCCCTTGAATCCCATTTGGCGCCAGGCTTCGTAGATGGCGATGGAGGCGCAGTTGGTGAGATTCAGACTGCGCAGGCTCGGGCGCATCGGCAGACGCACCTGCTCAGCCACATGCGGGCCGGCCATAATGTCCATCGGATCGGGAATATTGCCCGGTTCCGGGCCGAACAGCAGAATGTCGGTCGGCTTGTACTCGATGTCGGTGTACAACTTGGTGGCGTGCGCGGTGAAGGCGATGATGCGCGAATCGGGCATCGATTCCACCAGATCCTCGAAATTCGGGTGCAGCACCACATGAGCCATGTCGTGGTAGTCAAGCCCCGCGCGGCGCAGCTTGGTGTCGCGCAGATTGAAGCCCAACGGTTCCACCAGGTGCAGGATCGTGCCGGTTACGGCGCACAGGCGGATCGCGGAGCCCGTGTTGCCGGGAATGCGCGGAGAGTAGTAGCACAGGTGCGGCGTGGAGGTCTCCGCCTTGGCCGCATCCTTCGCGCTCAGCATGGCGTCCACCACGGAAATCGGGTTGCCGTGCGCGTCGGTCACCAGCTCGTCCGGCCCATAATTGGACTTGCGATACCCGTATTCGAACATCTTCTCGACTTGATCTTCGGGATTTGCTGCTTCGTTAGTCATGAATGCTAAGAATAGGAATGATGAACGACACCAAGAACCCTAACGCGGCCGATATCGCATTGCGCTTGGCCGCATGGTGGGAGACTGCCGCCCGTGACCTGCCGTGGCGCTTCGGCCGTGCCAGCGACTGGGGCGTCCTTGTTTCCGAAGTGATGAGCCAACAGACACAGATGAGCCGAGTCGTGCCATATTGGACGGCATGGATGGAGCGCTGGCCCGACGCTCGTGCGCTCGCCGGGGCGCCCAAGGCCGAGGTCATCACTGCTTGGGGGCGCCTGGGCTACCCGCGCCGTGCCCTGCGCTTGCAGGAATGCGCACGCACCGTGGCCGAGCAATACGACAACCAGCTGCCGCACACCTATGATGAGCTGCTGGCTTTGCCGGGCGTGGGCGATTACACCGCCAGCGCGGTGATGAGCTTCGCCTTCGGAGAGCGCATCGCCGTGATCGATACCAATATCCGCCGCGTGATCTCGCGTGTATTCCGCGGCGAGGAATCCTTCGGCGGTGCGGCAAGTCCGGTGGAGCGTGAGACGGCGCGCCGTCTGCTTCCGGAGAACGACCGCGCATCCGTGACCTGGAACCAGTCGGTGATGGAACTCGGCGCAACGGTGTGCACCGCCAAGGCGCCGCTGTGCGATCGGTGCCCGATCGCCGGACAATGCGTGTTCCTGCGTAATGGCAGGCCAGGCTTGGGGGAGCGGCGTACCCGGCCGCGCCAACGGTTCCAGGGTACGGATCGCCAGGTGCGTGGGCTGGTACTCAACGCGTTGCGCGAATTGCCGGCGGACTCGGTATTGGAGCGCGAGCAGGCGGAACGGCTATGGAAGGACCGTATCCAGCTTGACGCGTGCATTGCCTCGTTGGATGATGACGGTCTTGTCGAGATGCTTCCCGACGGCTCGTTACGCCTGCCTCAGTAGGTAGACTGGGGGACGTTATGGCACAGGTCAGGAATCGTAAGCGCAAAGTCAGTAAGCAGCAGCAGGCGGTGTATCGTCGTCGTCGCATCGTCGTCGGTGTCGCATTGGTGTTGATTGTTGCGCTGGTCGTATTCTGCGTGTACAGCATCGGCCGTGGCATCAGCGAGGTGGGGCAGAACATGGACGCCCGCGCCGCAAGCCATGTGGACATCAGCCGTCAAGCCACGCCGCAGCCGCATCGCACCACCGGCATCAAGAACTGCGATTCGTCGACCGTGCACATGCAGCTCGCCGCAAAGGCGTCGGAGGTCGCCGCAGGCGGTTCGCTCGAATGGACGGAGACGATCACGCACGACGGCACCAAATCCTGCCTGATCGACGTGTCGGATTCCTCCGTGGTGCTCACCATCACCTCGGGCAGCGACACCGTCTGGCGGTCCGACGTGTGCCCGGCCGAAAGCGACCTGCTGCTCATGGCCAAGGGCGACAGGAAGATCCGCGCGGTCACGTGGAACACCAATCGTACCGGCCAGGAATGCGCAGAGGACAAGGATCTGCCCAAGGTCGACAAGGGCACGTACGTGGGGCAGCTGGTGCTGAAAAGCGACCCGACGGTCGCCAGCGACCCGGTCAGCATCGAAGTGAAATAACAATCCAATCACACCCTCAGCCGGGCCGTAGCATTACGTCCGTACCGTGGACTACTATTTGAATTTTGCGTAAGGTATGTCATATTGCGGGCATACCGCACAACGATGAGACGCCCGCATAGGCATATGGTGGCCATGCCGGCGTTCCCCCGGGAATTTAAGTATCGATACGAATGAGCGAGCGATAAGGAACGTCCATTGGCTACGACTACAGCTAAGACGAACACCAATACCAATATTGCGCGCGCCGACCAGCATGACATCGACCTGCACAAGGCGTCGGACCGCGTGAACTTCGGTTCCATCAAGGAACCGATCGATGTGCCCTACCTGCTGGGCGTGCAGACCGATAGCTTTGATTGGCTCATCGGCAACGACCGCTGGAAGAAGCGCGTGGAAGAGGACGAGAAGAACGGCACCATCACGACGCCGCACGTCTCCGGCCTTGACGAAGTCTTCAACGAGATCTCCCCGATCGAGAACTTCGCCCAGACCATGAGCCTGACCTTCTCCGACCCGTACTTCGAGGAACCGCGCCACACCGTGCAGGAATGCAAGGAGAAGGACTACACCTACTCCGCACCGCTGTACGTCAACGCGGAATTCGAGAACGGCGAAACCGGCGAAATCAAGTCCCAGACCGTGTTCATGGGCGATTTCCCGCTGCAGACCCCGCACGGCACCTTCATCATCGGCGGCACCGAACGAGTGATCGTGTCCCAGCTGGTGCGTTCCCCCGGCGTGTACTTCGACCGTCAGCAGGACCGCAACTCCGATAAGGAAGTCTTCGGCGCGAAGATCATCCCGAGCCGTGGCGCATGGCTCGAGTTCGAGATCGACAAGAAGGACCAGCCGCAGGTCCGCGTGGACCGCAAGCGTAAGCAGTCCGCCATCGTCTTCCTCATGGCCATCGGCATGAGCAAGCAGGAGATCCGCGAGGCCTTCCAGGATTACCCGCTGGTGATCGATGCCCTGGACAACACCAAGCTGCAGACCCAGGACGAAGCCCTCAAGGACATGTACAGCAAGATCCGCCCGGCCGACACCGCCACTCCGGAAGCCGGCAAGAACCTGCTCGACTCCTTCTACTTCAACACCAAGCGCTACGATCTGGCTCGCGTCGGCCGCTACAAGATCAACCGCAAGCTTGGTCTCGAAACCGACATGAACGATCGTTCCCTGTCGCGCGAAGACATCATCGCCACGATCAAGTACCTCGTCACCCTGCACGACGGCAAGGCCACCTTCCCGGGCAAGCGCAACGGCGAGGACGTGGAGCTGCGCGTCGACGTGGACGATATCGACCACTTCGGCAACCGTCGTATCCGCCAGGTCGGCGAGCTGATCCAGAACCAGCTGCGCACCGGCCTGAGCCGTATGGAGCGCGTGGTGCGCGAGCGTATGACCACTCAGGACGCCGAGGCCATCACCCCGCAGTCCCTGATCAACATCCGCCCGGTGAACGCCACCATCAAGGAGTTCTTCGGCACCTCCCAGCTGTCCCAGTTCATGGACCAGAACAACCCGCTGTCCGGTGTGACCAACAAGCGTCGTCTGTCCGCACTGGGCCCCGGCGGCCTGTCCCGCGACCGCGCCTCCATGGAAGTGCGAGACGTGCACCCGTCCCACTTCGGCCGTATGTGCCCGATCGAATCCCCTGAAGGCCCGAACATCGGTCTGATCGGCTCGCTGGCAACCTTCGGCCGCGTCAACCCGTTCGGCTTCATCGAGACCCCGTACCGCAAGGTCGTCAACGGCCATGTGACCGACGAGGTCGAATACATGACCGCCGACCGCGATCTCGACCACGTGATCGCCCAGGCCAACCAGGAGCTCGACGAGAACAACAACTTCGTCCACAGCGACGCCCTTGCCCGAGTCGGCGAGGAAGAGGCGGTCGATGTGCCCGTCAGCCAGGTCGACTACATGGACGTCTCCCCGCGTCAGATGACCTCGCTGGGCGCCTCCCTGATTCCGTTCCTGGAGCACGATGAGGGCCACCGAGCACTGATGGGTACCAACATGCAGCGCCAGGCCGTGCCGCTGATCGAATCCGAGCGCCCGCTGGTGGGTACCGGCTCCGAATGGCGCGCCGCCAACGATTCCGGCGACGTGATCAAGGCCGAGAAGGACGGCGTGGTCACCTACGTGTCCGCCGACATGATCCGCGTGATGAACGACGATGGCACCACCAGCTCCTACAAGCTGGCCAAGTTCCAGCGTTCCAACCAGACCACCTGCTACAACCAGCGCCCGCTGATCCACGACGGCGAACGCGTCGAGGCCGGTTCCGTGCTGGCCGACGGCCCCGCCATCCAGAAGGGCGAGCTGGCTCTGGGCAAGAACCTGCTCATCGCCTTCATGCCGTGGAACGGCTACAACTACGAGGACGCCGTGATCATCTCCCAGCGCCTCGTGCAGGACGATACCCTGAGCTCCATCCACATCGAGGAGTACGAGATCGACGCCCGCGAAACCAAGCTGGGCGCCGAAGAGATCACCCGCGACCTGCCGAACGTCGGCGAGGACGCCGTGGCCAACCTCGACGAGCGCGGCATCATCCGCATCGGTGCCGAGGTCGAGGCCGGCGACATCCTGGTCGGCAAGGTCACCCCGAAGGGCGAGACCGAGCTCACCCCGGAAGAGCGCCTGCTGCGCGCCATCTTCGGTGAGAAGAGCCGCGAAGTGCGCGACACCTCGCTGCGCGTGCCCCACGGCGAGACCGGTACCGTCATCGGCATCAAGGAGATCACCCGCGAGGACGCCGAGGAGGACGGCGACGAGCTGCCCAACGGCGTCAACCAGATGATCCGCGTCTACATCGCACAGCACCGTAAGATCACGGTCGGCGATAAGCTCTCCGGCCGCCACGGCAACAAGGGCTGCATCTCCCGCATCCTGCCGGAAGAGGATATGCCGTTCCTGGCCGACGGTACCCCGGTCGACATCATGCTGAACCCGCTGGGCGTGCCTTCCCGAATGAACCTCGGTCAGGTGCTGGAACTGCACCTCGGCTGGATCGCCCACTGCGGTTGGGACATCTCCCTCGACCCGAACGTGGAAGCCGAATGGAAGAAGCTCATCCCGAAGGGCGCCGAGAAGGCCGAGCCGAACACCCCGGTCGCCACCCCGGTGTTCGACGGCGTCAAGCCCGACGTGCTCAAGGGCCTGCTGTCCACCACCCTGCCGAACCGCGACGGCGACCGTCTGGTCGGCCCCGACGGCAAGGCCACCCTGTACGACGGCCGCACTGGCGAACCGTTCTCCCGCCCGATCTCCGTCGGCTACATGTACATGCTGAAGCTGCACCACCTGGTCGACGACAAGATCCACGCGCGTTCCACCGGCCCGTACTCCATGATCACGCAGCAGCCGCTGGGTGGTAAGGCCCAGTTCGGCGGCCAGCGCTTCGGCGAGATGGAAGTGTGGGCCCTCGAGGCCTACGGTGCCGCCTACACGCTGCACGAGATGATGACCACCAAGTCCGATGACGTCGACGGCCGCGTGCGCGTCTACGGCGCCATCGTCAAGGGCGAGAACCTGCCGCCGGCAGGCATCCCGGAGTCCTTCAAGGTGCTGCTCAAGGAAATGCAGTCCCTGTCCCTGAACGTCGAGGTGCTCAACGCGGACGGCGTTGCCATCGACATGAAGGACGAGGACGACGACCCGGTCGGCGCATCCGACGATCTTGGCTTCAACATCGGCGCCCGCCCCGACGCGGCCGCCAAGGAAGACCAGGCTGCCGCCGAGCCCGAATATCAGTGATAGCGAACGGAAGATAAGGAAACACAGTGCTGGATGTCAACGCATTTGACAAGCTGAAGATCGGCCTGGCCACCGCAGACGATATTCGTGGCTGGAGCTATGGCGAGGTCAAGAAGCCCGAAACCATTAACTACCGCACCCTCAAGCCCGAGAAGGACGGCCTGTTCGGCGAGCAGATCTTCGGACCTACCCGCGACTGGGAGTGCGCCTGCGGCAAGTACAAGCGCGTGCGCTTCAAGGGCATCGTGTGCGAACGATGCGGCGTCGAAGTCACCAAGAGCCGTGTGCGCCGTGAGCGCATGGGCCACATCGAGCTCGCCGCTCCGGTGACCCATATCTGGTTCTTCAAGGGTGTGCCGTCCCGTCTGGGCTACATCCTCAACGTGACCCCGAAGGATCTGGAGAAGGTCATCTACTTCGCCTCCTACATGGTCACCGACGTCAACGAGGAGCAGCGCCACCAGGATCTGCCCGACCTGCAGGACGAATTCGACCACGAGATCGCCAACCTCGAGAAGCGTCGCAACAACGACATCGAGGAGCGCGCCAAGAAGGTCGAGGCCGATCTGGCCGAACTCGAGGCCATCGGCGAAGCCAAGGGCCCGGCAAGGACCAAGCTGCGCAACTCCGCCGAGCGTGAGATGGCGGCGATCCGCCAGCGTTACGACGAGCAGATCGCCCGCCTGAACGCCGTGTTCGACCGTTTCAAGAAGCTCAAGCCCGGCGACATCATCGATGACGTGGACCTGTGGCGCGAAATGCAGGACCGCTACGAGGACTACTTCGAAGGTTGCATGGGCGCGGAGGCCGTGAAGAAGCGTCTGCAGTCCCTCGACCTGAAGGCCATCGCGGCCCAGCTGCGCGAGGAAATCAAGGACGCCTCCGAGCAGAAGAAGACCAAGGCGCTCAAGCGACTCAAGGTCGTCAACGCCTTCCTGACCACCGGCAACAAGCCGGAGGCCATGGTGCTCGACGTGATCCCGGTCATCCCGCCGGATCTGCGCCCGATGGTCCAGCTCGACGGCGGCCGTTTCGCCACCTCCGATCTGAACGATCTGTACCGTCGCGTGATCAACCGCAACAACCGTCTGAAGCGACTCATCGAGCTCGGCGCCCCGGAGATCATGCTCAACAACGAGAAGCGCATGCTGCAGGAAGCCGTCGACTCCCTGTTCGACAACGGCCGTCGCGGCCGCCCTGTCACCGGTGCCTCCAACCGCCCGCTGAAGTCCCTGAGCGACATGCTCAAGGGCAAGCAGGGCCGCTTCCGTCAGAACCTGCTGGGTAAGCGTGTGGATTACTCCGGCCGTTCCGTGATCGTGGTCGGTCCGGAACTGCGCATGCACCAGTGCGGTCTGCCCAAGCCGATGGCTCTGGAGCTGTTCAAGCCGTTCGTGATCAAGCGTCTGGTGGATCAGGGCTTCGCCCAGAACATGAAGAGCGCCAAGCGTCTGGTCGACCGTGGCGACTCCGCCGTGTGGGGTGTGCTCGAGGAGGTCATCTCCGAGCATCCCGTGCTGCTGAACCGTGCGCCTACGCTGCACCGTCTGGGCATTCAGGCCTTCGAGCCGATCCTGGTCGAAGGCAAGGCCATCCACCTGCCGCCGCTGGCCTGCGCCGCCTTCAACGCCGACTTCGATGGCGATCAGATGGCAGTCCACCTGCCGCTGAGCGCCGAAGCCCAGGCCGAGGCACGCTCGCTGATGATGGCTTCCGACAACATCCTGAAGCCGGCCGACGGCCACACCGTGACCATGCCGTCCCAGGATATGATCCTCGGTCTGTACTACCTGTCCACCGTGATGGAAGGCGCCAAGGGCCAGGGCCGCGTGTTCTCCTCGCTGGCCGAGGCCGAAATGGCCCTCGACCTGCACGAGATCGACATGCAGGCCGAAGTGCTCATCCGCATGCCCGCCGACTTCGTGCTGCCGGAAGGCTGGGAGCCGCGCGAGATCAAGGTCGTCGACAAGGACGGCCACGACGATCTCGAAACCGTCAAGGAAGAGCGCTTCCACGACGGCACCACGCTGTTCGCCACCTCCTACGGCCGTGTGCTGTTCAACGAGACCCTGCCCGTCGACTACCCGTTCGTGAACGTGGCCGTCGGCAAGAAGCAGCTGTCCAAGATCGTCGATGACATCGCGACCCGCTACTCCACCGCACAGGTGGCCGCCTCCCTGGATGCCCTGAAGGACATGGGCTTCACCCGCGCACCGTGGTCCGGTGTCTCCTTCGCCTTCTCCGACGTTATCGAACCGCCGGAGCGCGAGGAGCTCATCGCCAAGTATGAGGACGAGGCCGCACAGGTCAACGAGAACTTCGAAATGGGTCTTATGACCGAAGAGGAGCGTCGTAACGAGCTCATCAAGCTCTGGACCGAATGCACCGCCGAGGTCTCCAAGGCCGTCGAGAAGCACTTCGACGCCAAGAACAACCTGGCCATCATCGTGCAGTCCGGTGCACGAGGAAACATGATGCAGATCAACCAGATCGCAGGTATGCGAGGCCTGGTGGCAAACCCGAAGGGCGAGATCATTCCTCGACCTGTGAAGTCCAACTATCGCGACGGCCTGTCCGTGCTGGAGTACTTCATCTCCCAGCACGGTGCACGTAAGGGTCTGGCCGATACCGCACTGCGTACCGCAGAATCCGGTTACCTGACCCGTCGTCTGGTGGATGTCTCCCAGGACGTGATCGTGCGCGAAGAGGATTGCGGCACCAAGGCCGGCATCGACGTGCAGGTCTCCGAGCGCAACGCGAACGGCGATCTCGTGCTCGTCAAGAACGCCGACGGCGGCCCGTACTCCCGTCTGCTCGCGGCCGATGTCATCGACCCGGCCGACGGCAAGACCGTGCTGTACAAGCGTAACGACGCCCTGTCCATGGACGTGCTCAACGATCTCGTGGCGCACGGCGTGGAATACGTCAAGTGCCGTTCCGTGCTGTCCTGCGAATCCAAGCGTGGCGTGTGCGCCAAGTGCTACGGCTGGTCCATGGCGACCAACAAGCTCGTCGACGTCGGCGAGACCGTCGGCATCGTGGCGGCACAGTCCATCGGCGAGCCTGGTACCCAGCTGACGCTGCGTTCCTTCCACTCCGGCGGCGTCGCCTCCGCTTCCGATATCACCCAGGGTCTTCCGCGTGTCACCGAGCTTTTCGAAGCTCGTACGCCGAAGGGCGAGTCCCCGATCACCGAATTCGCGGGCACGATCAAGATCACGGACACCGACCGTGGCCGTCAGATCATTCTGAACCCGGATTCCGATTCCGGCGCTCCGACCGAAGACGGTGCGATCAAGCCGATCGTGTACAACGTCTCCCGTCGCGTGAAGGCGCTGGTGCAGGACGGCCAGCATGTCGAGACCGGCACCCAGCTGATCGAAGGCTCCGTCGACCCGAAGAAGATCCTGCGCATCATCGGCAAGCGTGCAGCCCAGATGAACATCGTGGAGGAAGTGCACAACGTGTACCGCTCCCAGGGTGTGGATATCCACGACAAGCACATCGAGGTCATCGTGCACCAGATGAGCCGCCGCGTCACCGTGGTCGACTCCGGCGAGACCGATCTGCTGCCGGGCGAGCTTGTCGACCAGCAGCGCTTCCGCGAGGTCAACAAGGCCGCCGTGAAGGCAGGCAAGAAGCCGGCATCCGGCCGTCCGGAGCTCATGGGTATCACCAAGGCTTCGCTGGCAACCGATTCCTGGCTGTCCGCGGCATCCTTCCAGGAGACCACCCGCGTGCTCACCGACGCCGCCCTGAACGAGAAGGTCGATGACCTCAAGGGCCTCAAGGAGAACGTCATCATCGGTAAGCTCATCCCGGCAGGTACCGGCCTGGCCCGTTACCGCAACGCCACGGTTGAGCCCGACAAGGCGATCCGCGACACCATCTACCCGAACTTCGGTCTGGGTGGAGACATGGGCGAAGGCGTGGACTTCGGCGACAACGACATGTCCGATGTGGACTTCTCCCACATCGACTTCGGTGACCTGAAGCTCGGCGAGGACTTCGACCCGGACGACTTCCTCAACGACGAAGGCGGCACCGCCGACTTCGGCAACGGCGAGACCGTCTGAGCGTAGTCATCCACGCCGTTGAGAGACGGCGGGGTCTGCATGACGGGTCATGCGGACCATAGGATTGGTAACGGTGATGGCCCGGAATCGGCAACGGTTCCGGGCCATCACCGTTTTTTGTTGCTGTTGGCGGGTTTGCTGCTTGTAGGGCTATGCGAGTCGGCGGATTACGTGAGCTGGCGGATTACGTGAGCTGGCGGGCTATGTGTGCCGGTGGAGCGCGTGTGCCGGTGGGTCTGGCATTATGCACGTCGACGGGCCGGGAGTCGTGCGCGTCGAAGCCATGCGTTGAACTTCTCCGACCGCAGGAAGGTCGGCGTTGCCACGGCGAGCCAGCGGCGGTGACGAGGCAGGGCCGACAGCATCAGGGAGCGTGCTCGATCGACGTTGCGCCAATACTCCAACGCCTCGGCCGGCGTGACCGGCTTGTTGGCGAATGCGGCCTTGTCCGCCTGCTCGGCCAATGTTCGTATGGCGTCTGCGACGGCGGGGCACTGCCGGCTCATGCTCGCCGCCTGCATACGTCGGGTGCGGGTGGGGCATATGCCGGTCATGCCGATATGCCGTGCGAGCTCGGTCAGCGTGCACCAGCCGGACATCACGCACGAGCGAGGCATGGGATCGCGTCTCGCCCGGTAGATGCGCAGCATGGTATGCAAGGTCACCAGTCCCGCGCCGCCGCAGATCAGCCATAGGGGAGTGAGCCACAATGCCAGCAACCGCACGAGACGAAGCGCCGCAAGCCATGGCGATGCATGATCGGCCGGTGGCGTGCTGTCCGCCTGCTGCTGGGCATGCCTGCGCGGTTGCAAGTCCTCGCGCAGCGGATTGGCCGGCGTGGGCGATGAGCGGAGTGATGATGATTGCGAATTCGGGGGAGCCAGGTTCTGCGCGTCATCGGGGGACTTCGTCTCATCCGGTGTGGGGAAGAACGGCACCCATCCGTACCGGTCGAAGGCGATTTCCACCCATGCCTCGACATCATTGCCGGTGAATTCCGTCACCAGACGGCCATTGACCTGTTTCGCACGATCCTTGGAAAGTCTGCCGTTGCGATCCTTGGGAATGACACCGAGAACCACTCGTGCCGGCAGGGCGAGTTCCTGCGCCATCAACGCCATCAGCGAGGCATACTGTTCGGAATCGCCGACCAACCCGGTCTCCCGTAACATCGACAACATCCGATGACTGCCATGCCCGGCAAGGGAGGGATGCTCTCCATGCAGGCCATGCGAGAACCACCCTTCTGAACGCAGCCATTCGCATAATGCCTGGGCCATGGCCCCGCCATCGGTTCGCCCTCCAGCGATGCTCGAAGCCAGCGTACCGATCTCCTGCGGAACGATTCCGGCGGACGGCGAAGCACGTTTGGCGCTTGCCGAAGCGGCGATATCGGCATCGGACGGCATGGACTGCATACGCCCCTCGACGGTATAGGTCATACCATCCGGCATGCCGCCGGGATATATGGCGGCGTTCGTCTCGGCGCTGTAGAACAGGTTGTCTCGGTTGCCCGCCCCATGCAGACGTATCGAATCCGGAGTCCCGGCGATCGGCAGCCAGCTACGGCCGGCAAACCCCTCACCGATGGTGAAGGTGACGGTGGAAGCCTGCTGCCCACGGGAGGCGGTTCCGCGACGTTCGGCATCGTCGGAACCGGAACCGCGCTCGCCACCACTCGAACTCATCACACGATAGGTGGCGGATGCATTGTTATCGGTGCACCCGGAGACATTCCACACATTGCCGTCGAAGCAGGTCATCACCGCCATACGCACCGCAGTGGCGGCCGGCAGACCGTAAGCGGTGAGCACGGTGCTGTCACGATGCTCCTTCGCATACGAGCGCAGACCGGACAGCGGACTGGTGCTGTCCCGCAAGACAAGCGGCGGTTCGTAATGGTCGCGCAATATGAGTCGATGCCGTGGCATCAGCGTGCATGACCCCCACCCCATGCACAATCCCAACGCCAGAACCAGCAGTGCCGCCAGCCAGCGTCTCGGTTCCCAACAGTCGTACCTCGCGCAGAGCCAAGGCAGCAGTATGGTGATGATGGCGGCGCCCAACGCAACGGGATGCCAGCCGTCCGCGGTTCCCAACAAGGCGGAGACCACGGTGGTGGCGAGAATCGGAAGCGCGACGAGCGCTCGCAGACCGCTTTTGCGAATCAGAGCGGCATGGCTGGCAAGCAATGCGCACCATAACGCCAGCGTCCATACGGCCGGCAACGATACGGCATCCGCTCCGACCGGCGGTGTGGCGCAGATCAGATACTTGAACGAGGCAAGCAGACGGTTCCAGCGTTGGACGAGCGAATCGACGGTGAATCCCGTGGCGTCCGATGCATCGGGGAATACGATCGCCGGGCCGATATGGAACTGGCACAGCAGTATGAATGCAGCGGTAATCGTCCAATGGATATATGGACTCGAAGTATATGGGTTGGGAGATCGTTCCTGATATAGGTGGCGCAATACGGCCGAGCAGATCGCGGGCAGGCACCCGCAAACCGTTGCGGCCAGAACGGTGAGCGCCCATGCAGCCATATCGTCGTATACGTCGATGAGGTTGCCGCATGCCAGAACAGTAAGTGCGAATACGCACGCCTGATCCCTGACTGTGGCCATGATTCGTGGCATGGTTCGCCGGGGAGATGCTGTGTTCTGTGTCTCTGCCGGTTGGAGGATGACGGAGACAGGATGTGGGCGCGCCCATTCAGGAAGAGTGCGATGACGTGCCAAGGCGGATGCGATGAATGCTGCCATGCTAGACCGCCTCCTTCCATAGGCGGGGGAGCTGGGCGAGTGTTCCTACGGTGATTGTCGCTACGCCCGGGCGGAAGTCGACGGACGATTCGGCACCCTCATGCGCGACGATGATGACGCACAGGCTTCGCGGGTACAATGCCGTGACCCGTTTCCGCAGTGCCGGAAGATCATGCCGTGAACCGACCACATGGCAGTACAGCGCGACCTGCCCCTGCAAGGCCGGCGATGGCGATACGGACTGTGATGCGGGCTGCGAGGCGGACTGCGATGCGGCGCGTGCCGACGGGACGATGCCGCTGCACAGATTGAGAAACGGCAGTCTCTCCCGCACTGCGATCTGCCCGGTTGCGCTGTCTGCAGGTGGAATGCCGGCGGGCAGCGCGCTGGCGGACGGAGTACCGCCGGGGCGAATACCAACACTCAGGGAATCCTGCCGCTCCAGACAATGCACCCCGACCGAGGCTAATGCGGATACCGCCAGTTCGAATTCGTCCCTGCCGGAATACTCCGTGGCGGTCGCCTCGAACCGCACCACGCTCAACGCATGCTGCGTGCGGTCATATTGACGGACCATGGGCGTGCCGGTTCTTGCTGTGCTCAGCCAATGCATGCCGCGCACGTCATCCCCGGGAACATAGGGGCGCAGACCATGGAAGGACAGCCCCTCATCCATGGCATCCGGGCGCTCGCTGCCATCCAGGTCATGGCGGTACTGGCTCGGCGCATGAGGCAGTGCGACAGTGCTTGGGTGGATATATATGGTGCCGGCCGGGCAGAGCTGCCGGTCACGGGTCGACAGACCAAAAGGCCCCGTATGGCGAAGCGACAACGGCCCGACCGTCAATCGCGATCGGGGCGGTGCGTTCAGTTTCAGGTCGACCTGATGGGTTCCGCCGGCGGCAAGCGGAGGAACGGGCGCGGAGTGGGGGATGCCGCCGATATGCAGTACGAGCAGGGAAGCATGAGGGACGGAAACCGGGGACTGCACTGCCAGACGGATACTTACGTCATGCCCCTGCGCCGCATGGCCGGTATCGGCTTCAAGGTCTGCCGTGATGCCGTTCCGTCCAATCGGCATGAGCACGGCCGCGGCCAATGCAATCAGCGTCGGTACTGCGACCATCAGCAGTTCATGCCATCCCGTCACCCAGAACACGGCAAGCGATACCGTGCCGAATGCCCCGGCAAGCCAACCGAACGGGGTAATACGCAGCAGATTACGCGGCCGAACACGATTCACGGCACGCCGCAGGAAGGACTGAGCCAAGGTCTGTATATGCGTTGCCAGCATGGGGATGACGCTACCGACCCGTGGCATGGCCGGTGTGCACAGAAACGAGCGGAAACGCATGGCGAAACGCATCATCATGGCAGGCTCCTTTCCCTGCCAATGGATGGCACGGGAACCTGTTCCAGGATGCGCCGCATGACCTCGCTCTGGGGGACCTGCGAGCAGATCGCCTCCGCGGTGAGGGCAAGACGATGAGCCAATACGGGAACGGCAAGCTCGGCAACGTCGTCAGGCAGCACATAGTCCCGGCCATCAGCCGCCGCCGCGACGCGAGCGCACCGGGACAATGCCAACGCGCCGCGCAGAGACGCCCCGGTCTTCACCTGCCGATCGCCGCGTGTCGCCTCGACCAGACGGATGATGTATTCGCCGATGGCATCATCCATGTGCACGCGTTCGGCGACGGAACGCATGGCAAGCACCCATGCTGATGCCTGGCCTGACGCGGCATGATCTGGTACGGCATGATCCGGTACAGCATGATTCGGTACGGGCCGACCTGTCGATTTCGCCGTATTCTCCTGATCGCAGGGAACCGAGGAAACGTCTGAATCCGGCGATTCCAAGGCAGCCCCGCGAATATCGTTGCGGAGAATGGCCAACGAGGATTCACGGTCCGGGTGGCCTATGGATATGCGCATCATGAATCTGTCCAGCTGCGCCTCCGGCAGCGCATAGGTGCCCAGATGCCCGGAAGGATTCTGCGTGGCGATCACCATGAACGGCTGCGGCATGCCATGCGTGATGCCGTCGATGGTGACCTGTTCCTCCTCCATCACCTCCAATAGGGCGGATTGCGTTTTCGGCGAGGCCCTGTTGATTTCGTCGGCCAATACCAGCGAGGCGAACACCGGTCCTTTCCTCCATGAGAACCTTCCGGTGTTCTGGTCGTACAGCGTGACGCCCACCACATCGGAGGGCAGCAGGTCCGGAGTGAACTGGATGCGTCCGAAACCCACGCCCACGGATTGTGCCGCAGTGCGTGCCAATCTGGTTTTTCCGGTGCCGGGCTCGTCCTCCAGCAGCATGTGGCCTCCGGCGAACAGCACGGTGAGCAGCCGCCTGACTGCAACCGGCTTGCCGATGATTTCGGATGAGATGCGTTCCGCAAGCCAGGCAAACCCCTGCTGGAATTCCTCGATGGTCCGGGGCATGGTCGGTTTGGCGGTTGGTTTGGCAATCGGTTTGGCGGTTCCGACAGTTGATGCTGCGTTGCCGGTTGCATCTTCCCGAGCACTGCGTACGGAAGACCTGATATCGGAATCATTCTGCTGTGGCGTATCGCACTGCGGCATATCGCGTTGTGCCGTGGCCTTCGTGACCGTGGAGATATGTGTGGCATCCGATATTCGTGTCTCGTCCGATATGCATGCGTTGTTTGGGATGCGTGCACTGTCTGGAACGATTGCGCTGTTCGGGCTGCGTGTGCCGCCCGATACATGCGTGGCGTCCGATATGCGTGTGGCATCGGATATCCGCGTCTCGTCCGGCAGGCTTTCGGCGCTCGCGGGTGCCGTCATGGCATCGAGTGCGCTATCGGGTATGGGGCCGGGCGTGGAATCAGGCGCGGAACCTCGCGTGGGTACGGGCAACCGCGACAAGCGTGGTTTTGATGCGCGTGGTTTTGCAGAGAAGAACGACAAGATGGTCTCCTATTCGGTGATTGGCTGATGATGTTAGGGACGATATGGGTGTTATGAGTGGCAAAGAATGGACCGGAATCGTGCCCGGTGCTGCGACTGCCGGCTGCTTAGACCCGTCGCCGATGCCGAGGGAACGGCGGCGCGCGAACCCTCCACAAGATCCCGCACTGGCCTGCGTTCCGCATTAAGCCGGCTGTCTCCCGTGCCGGTGACCTGCACCGCCCAGCGGTACGACGAGGCCTGCGGCAGTGTGGAGACGTCGATGCGCTGCCCATCCGACGGTGTCCATGCGAACGGGACCCCATTGACGGTCAGGCGTATGGCGGCAGGACATCCATAGGCATCGACGTGCCCGCCGCGCACGATGATGTGGTCATGTCCGTCCCATCGGACCGACGATGGTGGCGTGATGCTCGCGGCTGGTCTGAGCATGCTCGAATCGGCGGGGCTGATTATGGTGGCTCCCGTTTCGCCGTTCAGCAACGGGGTCACGGTTCCCGTCTCGCATGGGGTCCACGGGTCGGGAACATATTCCAACGTGCCGGACGTTCGGGAGCTGGTCATGCCATGCAGGCTCGCCGCAACGGAATCGGCCTTGCCATCGACGCGCCAACGCATCGAGCAGACGCCATCCGAGCCGTCGGTTTTCAGGAATTCGACGCGGCCTATGGGAGTGGTGGGAGTGATCGACGCGGGTTTGGATCGCACCTGCAATCCGCGATTCGTACGCACCGTGGCGGTGAGCGATATGGGGGAGAAGAATTCGCTGTCCCCGATTGTGAACTCGAACGAGGTATCCGCGCAGGTGGGCTCCTTGCCGGACGTGCGGCGATCCAATGCCACGCTGTGGCATCGGTTGCCGCGCATATCGCCGAACTCGACCGATCCTCTGATGAGATTGGGATCCGTCTCGTCTTGGCGCAGGGCGATGACGGGACGGTCAGGTTCGCCGTATACCTCGCCGGAGGCGACGGCCAGACTCGCCTGTTTGCCGGGGCCGGTGCCGTTCACCGCGCGGACCGTGACGGTGAATGAGGTCGAATCCGACAGTATGGCGTCCGTAACGGAGAACGAGGCGTACAATGCGGAGGTCTCGATGCGCTGCCGACGAGTGCCGTCGGTGCCGTCAAGCGTGACGATATATGACGTTGGCGCGCTGAATGCCGTTCCGCTGCCGGAAGGCTCCTGCCATGTGATGCTCAGCGTGTTTCTGCCGCCTGTTGCCTGAAGACGGCCCGGCGCTTCCGGCGCTGTGTCCGGCGTGGCGGTGACGCTGTTGGAATACGCCGACCAGCCGATGTCGTTCCTGGCGCGCACCTTGAACGTGTGCTGCCTGCCATTGGCCAGGCCGTCGATCGTGCAGACAGTATCGGTGCCGCAGGATATTGCGGATTCGGCCTGCCCGTCGACGTTCACCTCGTATTCGAGCACGTCGCCCCCGTTGTTCCGTCCGGGAGTCCACAGCAAGGTGACGGCCCCGTTCTGCGGCTGCGAGCGCATGGCCGAGAGCGAGGGCGCGTCCGGAACGTTCGCCGCCACGATGCGCAGTGTGCCGGTGATCGTGCGTTCTTTGGCGTGGGTGGCGTCCTCGATGGTGATGGCGATATCCTGTGTGCCGGTTGCGTTGCTGGCTGCGGATATGTCGATGGTGCCGGAAGTGTTGCAGTGTAGCGTGATGGTTTCGCTTGTTTTGCCGCAGTGGGTTACGGTGAGCGGGGTTTCGGGGAATGGGTTGTAGGCGTCGGCCAGTATGTCGATCTGCGTTGTTTCGCCGGCGTGCAGTCGTATGGTGTGCTGTGCGATGCGGGCGAGCGGGCGCGACGAGGCTATGATGCGTACGTTCAGTCCGGCGTCCACCGTGTCGGTTTCGGTGTGGGCCTGGAAGGGGATGGCGACGATTGAGCCGGGCTTGGCGTTGTCGGCGACGTGTATGCGCATGCGGCCGGATCGTGATACGGATGCCTGTATGCCGGTCGAGTCGGTGCCTCCCGAGTAGGTGAGGGGTTCCGTTGTCGTGTCCCATGCCGTGCCTGTGGCGAGCGCGTTCAGATCGATGGTTCGTGCGGCGTCGCCGGGTGCCACGTCCACCGTCGTTGTGGGGAACGTGGGCGGTTGCCGTTGTTTTCCTGTGATGGTGATGGGCAGCATGATGACCGATGTGGCGCCGGGTGCCTTGCCGCCGGGTTTGGTGTCCGTGGCGGTGAGGGTGAGGGAGGCCGGGCCTGCGTAGTCCGCTGGTGCGGTGAATCGTATGGTCTGCCGGTCGGCGAGTGCTTCGCCGGTGCCGCCTTTGGAGGTTGTGATGGGGTCGCGGGCGTCGATGTATGCCTGTTTGCCTGCTCCTACGCGGATGTGGTCGGCGAGTGCGATGGTGATGGTTTTGCCGGAGGAAACCGTCAGTTTGGGCGCGTCGGGGCGGTTTGTCGGCGGGAATGCTCCGTATGCCGGTACGTGGATGAATGCGGTGGAGTGTACTCCGTGCGCGGTGTTGGTGACGGTGTAGGGGAGTGTGTAGGCCTCTTCGGCGAGGTTCAGGGTGATGATGGTGCCGTTTGCGTGTGCCTGCTGCCGGTATGCGTCGTCCACGTGTACGGCGAGGTCGTTGAACGGGCCGGAGGGGTTGGCGATCCATGCGCCGATGTCTACGTTCACGGTGCGTTTGCCGAGGGTGGCGTGTGCCGGGATGCGGTAGTCGTGTGCCTGCGGCGCTTGGATTGTGGCGTTGCGCTTGACCTGCACGGTCAGTGTGGCGGTGCTTTCGAATCCCGCCCGGTCTCGCACGGTGTAGCTGATGTGGTGGGTGCCTTCCTCGTTCGGTGTGTTGATGGTGATGCTGTCGCCGGTTACGCGGGCTTCGATGCGCCCTTGTATATCGAGTCGGCTGTTGAGGGTGGGGTCCGTCCCTTCGCTGGGGATGTCGTTGGCGGTGACGGGTACCGCGACTTCGGTTCCGGGGCGTACGGTGATGCTGTCGTCGCGGGCCGCTATGCCGGAATGTTCCTGTGCCGGGGTGATGCCGATGCGGATCATGGCTTGGGATCGTCGTCCGGACCAGTCCTCCACGGCGTAGGAGAACGTGTCGGTGCCGTTGGCGTCGGCGTATGCCTCGTATGTGAGGCTGTCCGCGTCCGTTTCGATGATTCTGCCGAGTCGTGGTAGCTCGTTGCCTAATCCGAGGAGCATGGCGTCGTCGGAATCGTCGATGCCGGTGAGCGTAATGGGGATGCGTATGGTGGCGCCCGGTCTTGCGTTCATCCGGATATCCCGTGGCTTGGCGGGTTTCTTCCCATCCGCGTCGCGTCGGTGCACGCTGAAGGTGACGGTGGCGGAGATCTTCTCCCCGTAATCGTTGGTCACGGTGTAGATGGCCGCATAGTCGCCCGGCTGTTCGGGAGCCTGGTAGCGGATCGAATGCTCCGAGGCGTGCACCGTTCCAAGGAAGGACTCGTCGGTGTGCAACGCGCTTTCCAGTCTGATGCCGGCAGCGTCGTCGTACTGCACGTGATCGAGCACATCCACCGTCCGGGTGCCGCCGCAGCGTATGGGAACGGTGAAGTCATCGGCGCGCAGCAGCGTCGACCCCGCGACGGTGCCGTTCGGATGCACGATGATGGTTCCTTTCGTACTGCCCACGGCGTTCGCCACGGTATAGGCGACGGAAACCGGTGCGGCAAGCTGACGTTTGGCGGTCAGGCTGATCCTGCCGCCTGCCAGCGTGGTCGCGGTGATGGCGCTGCCGGCCGGGGCGGTGACGGAGGTGATGGAAAGCACCCCGCCCATGGGATCGATGTCGTTGGCCAGCGGCACGAGTACGGCGGTGTTGTTGGCATTCAGCGCGACGGCATCGTTCGCGGCGATGGGTGCCGAACGTTCCGCGGTGGGAGGGGAGACGGTGAACCGTATGGTTCCTGTGGATTGCTGCTTGCCCTGCGTTACGGTGAACGGCACATGATAGGTGCCGGGCGTGGCCGCGGTGAACGTGAGTGTGTTCGCCGTTCCGTCGAGGGACACGGTCGTATGCTCCGGTGCGGTGGCGTCCTCCAATGAGGGTGTGCCGGCTCCGGTGGCATGGATGTAGGGGGAGAGGTCGAGGGTGACGGGTGTTGCCGATATCGCATCCTGCGATACCGGATCGATGCGTGCGGGCAGGCTGTCTGCGGCGTGGATGGCGAAGAACACGACTCCCGTTCCGGTGTGCGTGCCGTCGGAAACGGTCAGTTCCACACCGACGCGACCCGACTGCGACGATCCGGCATGGAAGGTCAATCGCCCATCCGCACGGGCGGAGACTCGGGCGTCGCTGCCATTATGCGGCGCCGCCGACAGCAGCGTCAACGGATCGCCATCCGGGTCGGTGAACGATTCCAAGGCGTTCATGGTGTAGGACGCATCCTGTTCCACCGAAATATCGGCGGGCACTTCGATCTGCTGCGGCGCGCGATTGCCAGACGCGTCGACGATGTTCAGCCGTGCCGAGGCGGTGGCGGTCCGGCCATGCCCGTCCGAAATATCGTAGGTGAACCGTATGGTGCCGCCGCGCGCTTCGGAGGCATCGATCTGCAGATAGCGTCCGTGAAGCACCGGTGTGATGCGGGCCGTTCCACCGGTCGGCGCGCCCACGCGGTCGATGCGTAATGCCGAGCAGCCTGCGCCTTCGTCGTTGCGCAGCACGTCGATCGTCATACGGCTCGATGCCCGGATGCCGAACTCGTCATCCACGGCGCGGATATGACCGGTGCGCGAGGGCTCCGAAGCGCAATCAGGGGAGAGGGAATCGCTGTTGCCCGCCGATGACGCTGGGTCGCGCCGCGTATCGGGATTCGGCTGTACGGCGTTCCATTGCACGGCGATGGCATCGGGCGAACGCTGCGGATTCCAGATGGTGCCGTTGCCGGTGTCGTTCAATATGGCATGGCGGTGATTGGCGCGGAACACCAATTCCGAGGAATTCGACACCTTGGCCAGCGACGCGAATTCCGCGCCTTCGGCCGTCGGTGAGCAGACGCGGATGAAGTTGCCGGAACGTTGGGAATATGCCGCATGCACGCATCCGCCCGTCGACACCGGTTGCGCGGGAGTCCCGTCGTCCGGGGAATCCAACGATAGGGGCTTGGGGGAATGCGAGCGAAGATCGACCAGGACAAGCTTGCCCGGCAAGGCGAGCGCGACCCAGCCCGACTGCCGGTCATCGGTCGGCGCGGCTTGCAGCAGCGCCTGCATCATCGTGCCGTCGGTAGATTCGATTGAGACCTCTCCGCCCCGGAATATCAGACGGTTGCCGGACAGCACGACGGGCACGCCATCCACCACGGTGAACGCGGAAACCGCCAACTTTCCGCCATCGCTCAACGATCCGGCCTCCTTGGCGCCGCCGCTTCCGTGCCTGATCGCCAACACCATGCCATCGCTCGGACGGTACCCCCATACGGTTCCCTCATGGTCGACGGTCATCTTGCCGCCACTGCCCAATCTCATGCTCGGCGTGCCGCCCATGCCCGCGATATCGCCGATACGTTCCATGGGACCGGCGTACACATTGCCGCTGCGACGGTTGAGCAGCGCCACGGTGCCGCCGCCAACCAGCACGGTACGGTCCCGTTCCGCAACGGCATGCTCGGCAACGTCCAATGTCGCGGCGTTAATGGCCGAGACGCCTGCAGCTCCGGTAAGCAGTGCATGGTCGCCGGACTGCACGATGTCGAAACGCCCGCCTTTCGCCATGACCGCCGCGGTGGGCTCCTCGATATCCGCGTTGAACCGCATCGCCTTGCCTTGTGCCGTCGACGTGACCCACACGGTTCCGTCATCGCAATGCACCTGATGCCTGACCACGGATCTCACCACGATCACGCCGGCGATGAAGGCCAGCAGCATGAGCGCCAGAAGCACGGGAACAAGCCGTTTCGCGGACGGCGGCAGGGAACGTCCATCGTGTGCGCCACGCTTCGGGCGACGCGGATAAAAAGGAATAGTCGGCATAATGATCCGTTCTGTATGCGGGTGTACGACATGGCAAGGCGTCGGCACCGTTCGAATAACAAGGCAGAGCAAGGTGCGAGCAGGCGGGCACGGCACAAGCGGCAAGGCCATGCGGTCAGGCAAGGCCCGCCGAAGTAGGTTCAAGACATGCGGGGAGGATGACGCCTGACCTAGGGGCCGGACGTCAACGTTCCGAGAAAGCGCTACAGGGGCTTCCTCGTGAGTCCCAGAGCCATATGGGTCGCTTCCGGGGCGGGATCGAGATCGATCGGCTCGTCGGCATCAAGGACATGGACCTGGCCCGGCGACTGCACCGAATCCAGGTGACCGCCCGCAAGCGCGATCAGCAGCAGCGCCGCCGGTGCCACGGAAAGAACCAGCATCAGCGCCATACGCGCATGAGTCCTGCGCGGAAAACCATGGAACAACCGCACGGCCGTACGTGCGGGCATATGAGGCAACGGCGCATCATCGCCTCCGGATCGAGCTCCGGGCGCAACGGCATGATTGGGTTGCGCCGCCTGCCGGGCCTGGCGAAGCTCACGGGCGAAATCCTCCATGGTCGGGAACCTGTCGGCCGGGTTCTTCTCCATCGCACGTCTGAGCAATGACTCGACGGATTCCGGCACATCCGCCCTGCGAAGAGGCGGCACCGGCTTGGAAAGCACGATGTTCCGCAGCTGCGCGCTGGATTTCGGACGATAGCCGTATTCGAACGGCGATGCCCCGGCCAGCATGGCATACAGCAACGCGGCCAGGGAATACACGTCGGTGGCCTCGCACGGCCGTTGACGGGTCAATGATTCGGGTGCCGCCCAAGGAATCGAATACCCCGCGTCACCCGCCCCATAGACGCTGCACGCGATGCCGAAATCCGCCAGCAGCGGCTCGCCCGCATCGCCGATCAGCACATTGCCGGGCTTGATGTCACGGTGCACCACGCCGGCCCGATGCACCACGCACAGCGTATCCGCCAACGTGACGCCAAGATCCAGCATCTCCCCGCACGTCAGCGTGCGGGTGCGCAGCAGCTTCCCATAACTGCCGCCGGAAGCGTATTCGAATACGAGATAATTCACGCCATGCCCTGCGGTCCCCATCGCAAGCATGGGCAGAATATTGGGATGTTTGGGCAGATGCCCCAGCATGTTGGATTCATGGATGATGCGCGCCGCGGCCCTGGCGTCGCGGGCGACGTTGCCCACCTTGACGGCCACCGGGCGCTCGCGGCCTGATTGGCGGTAGAGATACACGTTCGAGGTGGAGCCTGAACCGATCGGACGGACGAACGTGAATCCGTCGATGGCTGGAGGCTCTGCGGCCAGCGGAGGCGAGGTGTTCTTGATCATGATTCGTTTCCTTCCACATTGAGGGTGTAAGCATTGTGCGTGACGGCGTGGACGGGGAAGCGTGGACGTCACGGCGAGTCGTATCTCATCCGTTGGAACACGCGACGAGACGGCACCCACGATCCGCAAACCGGCGGTCGGCACCAGCCGCATGCGGTTAGTCTGGAAAGCATGGGTGATTCAGGGAATGCAACGAACGCAATCGAAACGCTGATGACGGGGACGGCAGCGAAGCCGCTGCTGATCGCCGGCATGCCGGGAGCCGGAAAAACGACGTTGGCTTACCGGACGCTGCTGGACGCGTTGCGCAGATTCGGCGACAACGGCGCCGTCATGTGTGTGCCCAACCGCACCCTCGGCAGCAAGCTTTCCGACATGGCCATCCGCGAGCTTGGCGCCCTCGCCCAAGCCAGGCCCGTCACCACGCTGTCCGCACTCGCGTTCCGCATCATCGCCGCCGACAGGTCCTTTAGCAAACTGCCGACACCCAAGCTGCTCAACGGCGCCGAACAGGACGCGCTGCTCAGGCAGGTGCTCGCCGTGCATCTGGGGCATGCGGTCAGCGGCGACCTGTGCGACACCTGCCGTCTGCTGAGATACTACTTCGCCCAGGATGATTGGGACGGTGCCGTCGCTCCGGGCCTGCACGTCGACGGTACGGAATCCTCGACCACCGCGGCGATGCTCGAAAACGGCATTTCCCCCTCGTTCGTCGGCCAGCTGAGGGACATGCTGGCACGTATGGACGAGCTGGGCGTGAAGCAGGAACGCGAAAGCGAGCTACTCGACGCCCCGCGCCACCTGCCGCAGGACGATTGGCGCGATGCGGAACGCATGACGGTGCAATGGCGTCTCGCCTTCGCGCTGCGCGACGAATACGCGCAGGCGCTGGCAAACAAGTATCCGGACGAATACCGATTGGACGCCTCCAAACTGCTGGTCGAAGGCGCGGCGGCATTGGAACGGGAATCCGGCGAAAGCGCCGACTCCCGGTTCGACGGCACGGTGCCGGACATGCTGATCGTCGACGACTTCCAGGACACCACGCTTGCCGGCCTGCGATTCATCGAGACGCTGCACGGCAGGGGAGTGCGCATCATGCTCACCGGCAATCCCGACGAATCCGTGCAGACGTTCCGCGGATCCTACCCCGAATACCTGTTCGACCGTGCGCGGCAGGGCGCGTTGCAGGCGCAGCTCATCGAACTGGGCGATGCACAGGATGCCGGCACCCAGGCCCCGGATCAGCGGACGCTCGTGGCCGCACGCGTATCGCTATCCATCGCATCCAGCGAACCGAACCCGCTGCCCATACCGCGCAGACCGGGCAAAATGCCCGCATACCAAGGGGCATGGCCCATCTCCACAACGAAGCAAGCCGACGATTCGCTGCGAACCGCCATATACCGTTCCCCACGCGAAGAACTCGACGACGTGGTATGGCGCATCAAACGCTCCCATCTCGACCGGGGATCCGAATGGAACGACATGGCCGTCATCGCGCACGACAACGCCACCGTGCGTCAATTCGGCGAACGGTTGCGCCGCGACGGCGTGCCGGTCAGGTATTCCTCGGTGACCAGACCGCTCAAGTCGGAGCCTTTCGTGCAGGGACTGTTCGCGTTGATCGAATTGGCCCGGCTGCGCGAACAGGGGGTCGATGGCACCGATATGAGTTTGGAAAACATCGGCGCGTTCGCCCGCACGCGCATCTGCGCACTGATGGGCAGCGCGCTGGTCACCACCGGAAGCAAACCCGGTGAGGGCGCTCCCGCTCGCATCGAACCCATCGAATCCGCCATGAACTCGTTGGAATCGCTGGCCGGACTCGACGGCGTGACCGCAGGTTCCGCCGATTCCGCGGGTGCTGCCGATTCCGCAGATTCGTCTTCGGCAGAAGGCGTCAGCTGCGCAAATGGCGACAAGCGCAACGAGAAAGAGGGCGACGATAGCGAAGGCAGTGACCTGGCGCGCATCGTCCGCGAATGGAACGATCTGCAGAACGTCAAGCGGCAGTCCGAGCATGAGGTGACGATCCAAGTCGCCGACGTGGCCGACGGAACCAGCCCCAACGCCGATGGCGGCAAGGGCAATGATGATGGTGGCGGTCGGCCCGTGGCCTGCACCGTGCTGGCCCAATACGCCATGCTCGCGCTGGATGCCAAGGAGGCGCCGTGCGCCGACGTGCTGGGCGTGATCGGCAGCGTCGTCGGCGGTGGCCCGCATCTCAAGGCGTTCCAAAGGGTGTTCCGTCTGATCGACCGTGTGGCGGAAGGCATGCGCGCCTTGCCGTCGAGGGAGCCCCAGTTCGTGCTGGCTCTTGCATGGGACGTTACCGGCGTGGCCGAGAACTGGCAGCGCATGGCGCTGTCGAACACCCCGGAGGGGCGTGCCGCCAACGACAGGCTCGACGCGGCCATGAGACTGTTCCAATACGCGCAGGGCGGCATGGTCGGAACGGACATCGTGGGCTTCATCGACCAGGTGCGTTCCATGGAGATCGAAGCCGACTCCCTGGCCAAGACCGGACCGGTGGAACAGGCCGTGACGCTGACCACCCCGGCGGGTGCCGCCGGACGGCACTGGTCGCAGGTGTGGATTCCCGCCGTGCAACAGGACGTGTGGCCGAACCTTGCGGAACGCGCCACACTGTTCGGCGGCGAGGATCTTGCCGACGTGGTGCTGCATGGTACGGATGGTGCGCAGGCCGGCGATTTCACGCATGACGCGCGCCTTGAGACGGTTCTCGCCAGCGAGGAGAAGAGCTTCCTGGTGGCGCTTACCCGCGGAACGTCGGTCATGGTCAGCGCGGTGCTGAACGACGATTCCACGCCATCGGATTTCATGTACGGGTACATGCCCGAGCATTGCCCGCGCGATGCCGGCGAGACGGTGTTCGCCACGGTGGGCACGGACGAGGATGGCGGCGAATTCGCCGGTCTGGACACCGATCCGCGCGGCCTGGTCACGCAGGCCCGCGTGACGCTCGCGCGTTATCCCGAGGATTCGCCGCAGGCGCGAGACGCCCGCAGAACGCTGGCGCTGCTTGCCGAATACGGCGTCGATATCGCGGACCCCGACAACTGGCCGTTCCTGAATGACGCGAGCCAGGCCCAGGGCAACGACGAATCGAAGACGCCCGATGCCGGCATTACGACGAGAACGGTCGAGGAAACCATGGAAAACGGTCACCCGGTGGTCACGCTGTCGCCGTCCGCCGTGGACAACCTCTGGGCATGCCCGGTGTGCTGGCTGATGGAGAACCGGTTCGCCGGGCCGCGCATCGGCTCGGCCGCCACAAGCTTCGGCACGCTCATCCACGCCGTCGCCCAGAAGGGCAGCGAGGAAGGTCTCGATCTTCCGGGAGCCGTGGCGGACTCGTCCGTCGAAAGCAAGGTGGACACGGTCGCCCATCGTCTCGTCGACATCTATGATGCGATCAAGCCCGATTTCAGCAGCATCGCCAAGGCGTCCGAACGGTACGCCGCCATGCTCAAGGACGAACAGGCCGAATCGACCCTGCACAATCTCGCATCGTATTTCGTGGAAAGCAACGGAAGCGACTATCTCAACAAGAACGCGGGGAAGTTCGACATCGGCGTATTGGAAAGCGCCTCATGCGAGGAGGAATTCTCCGCGCGTTTCGGCCTTGACGATATCCTTGCTGCCTACAACGCGCTGCCCGACATGAACGCCATCGGCAGGACCGCGCTGATGCAGCTCATGGGGGCATTGGTCGGCGGCTGGCCGGAAGACATGTGCGAGGACCTGACGGTGAGACTGTCCGGCAGGATCGACCGCAAGGAGACCAGACGCTTGAGGGACGGCAGTCAGGCCATCCGCCTCATCGACTACAAGACCGGCCGCAAACGCCAGCTCGGGGAGATCTTCAACGATCTGCAGCTGGTCTGCTATCAGCTGGGACTCGCGTTCCCCGAACATGGTCGCGGCGGCGCAGCGCCTCGCATCGCGCAAAGCGCCCTGTTCTATGTGCAGGATGACGCCGCGCCGGCGACCAGCTATTCGCCCGAAAGCGCCTTCCAGCCGCCATTGCTGCTCGGCGGGGCGTTGAACGCCGAAGGCTTCACCGCGCGCGATCACTACCCGCGTCTCGACAAGTTCACTGATATCCCGGCATTGCCGGCGGACAAGCCGGACACGTTGGATGCGGTCGACGAGAACGCATGGCAGGGATTCCTCTCATGGAACGGCACCCAGGCCATGTGGTCGCTGACCATGATCGCACGCGTGTTCTACGCGGCCGCGGCAAGCCGTTCGCACGTCATCGTCGCACACCCCACCAAGCAGCATAAGGGGCATTGCCGCATGACCGACATATGCCCGGCATGCGCGGGCCAGATCGACACCGTATTCGAAACGAGGCAGGCATGAGCACATTCACAGACAGTCCCGAACAGGCCAGGGTCATAGGCGCTCCGGTCGGCGACGACGTGCTCGTGGTCGCCGGCGCGGGATCCGGCAAGACCTACACCATGACGCGCCGCATCGTGTCGCTGATCGAACACGGCGTGGCCCCGGAACGCATTCTCGGCCTCACCTTCACCCGTAAGGCCGCGGGCGAGCTGCTGTCCCGAGTCTCCGCCGCGGTGCTCGCCGACGAAGGCGACCAGGAACGCATGTTCCTCAAACCAGCGGTGTTCACCTACGACGCGTTCTTCCAATCCATCGTGCGCCAATACGGCCTTCTGGTGGGATTCGACCAGAACACGCAACCGCTGAGCGACGCCGGGGCGCTGCAATTGGCATCCAACACGGTCGAAGAGCACATGGACATGCTGCGCGGCAAGGATCTGGGATCGTTCAGCCAGGTCACCGCGAAGGTGCGGGCGCTGAGCGACGCCATCGCCAGCTCCATGATCGGCGGGGAGGTTGCCGACATGAACACGGCCATTGCGCGGGTGCGCGCATGGGACGACGCCTTCATCGGCCAGGCGCATGCCGTCATAGACGGCGAGCAGGTGCCCGACAAGGCAGTGAAACTCAAACACATCAAGCGACTCAAGAAGGACACGGACGAAAGCTGGGAGAAAAAAGTCGCCGGATACCAGCGCGACGCGCACGAGGCATGCGTCTACACCTGCGCATCGCTCGCCACGACCGCGGAACAGCGCAACGTGATGCTCGACCTGGTGGAAGCCTACGCCGCGGAGAAGAAACGGCTCAATATGGCGGAATTCAGCGATTTCACCATCGCCGCATACCAGCTCGTCACCCGGTTCCCCTCCATAGGCGCACGCTACCGCCGGCGGTTCAGCCACGTGTTGCTCGACGAATACCAGGACACCTCCACCACGCAGGCGGCGCTCATCGCCACCCTGTTCCAAGGCGGCGGCACCGCGGTGAGTGCGGTGGGCGACCCGTTCCAGTCGATCTACGCGTGGCGAGGCGCAAGCCCCGGCGCATTCCGCATGTTCCAGAACGACTTCCACCTTCCGGCCGACCGCAAACCCTACTCGCTGAGCGTCACCCGCCGCAATTCGAAGCTGGTGCTCGAAGCCGCGAACAACCTCACCATGCCGTTGCGCGGCACGCCGAGCAGACCCAGCAGCTCGCCGATGCGGGAAGTGGACGTGGACGAACTCGCCCCGCTGGACAGCGCCCCGACCGGAACCGTCGGCGTGCTCGGCTACGAGACGCTGGGGCAGGAGATCGACGGCGTGGTGCGATTCTGCCACGAGGCCATCGCACGCAACACCCGCACCGACAAGGACGGCAAGCGCGCCGGCACCGTGGCGGTGCTGTTCCGATCCAAGGCGAAAATGCCGCTGTTCCAGCAGGCATTGGAACAGTCGGGACTGACCGCCGTCGCCGTCGGATACTCCGCGATGCTCGAACGCCCGGAAGTGCGCGACGTGTTCTCGCTGCTGCGCGTGGCCTGCGACCACAGCGACAGCGCCTCGCTGATGCGTCTGCTCGCCACACCGCGTTTCGGCTTGGGAAGCGAGGCGTTGAGCGCGCTCGCCGGCATCGCAAGCACCCTCAATCTCGAAGCCCAGTACCGTGCGCTGGCCACGGCGGGCATCGTGCCGCCCGATGCCCCGCGCGGCCAATGGGATGCGCTGGTCCGCGAGCATCGCGACAGCGTGATCAACAGCGTGTTCGTCGCCGACCTGCTGCTGCGGGACGATCTGAACGAACGGTTGGAACATTGCGCGCGCATCGACGACCGGAGCAGAAAGGCGCTTGTCCGCGCCGGAACCGTGCTGCACAAGGTATGCGACGCGGTCGGCAGGCCTCTGTCCGACGTGGTGCGTGCCGCGGTGCAGGCATTGGAACTCGACGTGGATGCCGTGGTCGCCCAGGCATTGCACGGCGGTGCCACGGTGAACCCCACCGTCGCGCGTATCCCCATGGAAACCATCATCGACCTGGTCGACACCTACCTGTCGGAGATCTCGGCAGGCCAGGCCCCGACCCTACGCGGCTTCATGGCCTGGGCGGACACGCTGCGCACCATCGAGGACGAGACCTCCACCCTGAACGCGGACAGCGGTGCCGACGTGGAACTGATGACGATCCACCAGTCCAAGGGATTGGAATGGGACGCCGTGGCCGTAGTGGAGCTTTCCGACGGCGTATTCCCCAGCAAGCAGGGTGATTCCCTGGCCGTCAAAGCCGACGAACGGCACCCCGGCGGGTGGCGCGACGACGTATGGGAGGCACCGGAATACCAGGAAACCGCCAAATCATGGCTGACGAAAGTCGACGCGGTTCCCGTCCCGGTACGAGCGGACGCTGGCATCCTGCCTCGCTTTCCGCATGACGCCCCGGTCGGCGCGGACCCGATCGAGTCGCTGAAACTGCTGGACGGCCCGGAAACCATCGACGACGAGGTCTACGGCACGCTGCGCGCCTTCGACAGCGAGATCGGATCCATGGACCCCGACTCCCTGTACCTCACGCAGGCCGAGGAATACGGTCGCCGCTACCATTGCGACGAACGCCGGCTGGCATACGTGGCGCTGACCCGAGCCCGCAACGACCTGCTGCTCACCTACTGCCAGAACGGTGAGGAAGGCCGCGACCCGCGCGTGCTGGGTGCCAAGCCGAAGATGACCAAGCCATCGGTCTTCTGGCAGGAGGTATACGATTCGCTGCGCATCCGCAACGACATCGCACAGACCCCATCCAACCTGCCGGCGGAACAAGACGATGGCATATCGCTGCCGGACGGGTATTTCGTGGGCGATCAGGCCCGCGAATACGAGGATGCGGTCGTCGGAACGGCATGGCAGGAGGAGCCCGAGGCTCGTGATACGCAGGCGAGCCTGCCCTGGCCGGCACATCTCAGCCAAGGCGTGGAAGGCAGACTGCGTTCAAGCGCACGGCAGGTGCGACGGACCATCGACGGCGGCGATGCAGACGAATCGACGCAATCGCGTGATGCGCAAGGCAGCGCGCAAGATGATATGCAAGACAACACGCAGAACGCCAATCCACAGGCATCCGTGGCAAACGGGCACACGCTCTACGACAAGGCCCGCATGCTGGTGGAAGACAAGGACCTGATGACCGGCGTGCTCGAAGGAAAGGCCCTGGACGCGGCAGTGAAGCGGAAGGCACGCCGCGTCATGGCCGGCACGCGGCAAAGCGTGACCGGACTGCAGGCGCTCGCCGGCGGCCTGAACAGTCGCGACGAGGCACGCTACTGGCGTGGCGTCATCCGTCCGATCCCATCGGTGGCCTCGCCGTCGGCCTCGGCCGGCACGCAGTTCCACGCGTGGGCGGAACGGTTCATGAACGCGGTGCACCCGGAGGAAAGCGGCGAATCGCGCGAAGGCATGCTGCGGGAACTGGACAAGGCCATGGCGGCAGTCCAGGAGGCGGATCGGACAGCTGATCAGGGAACAAGCCAGCGGAACAAGGATTCGTCCACCATCCTGGAATGGGAGCGACGCCTTGCCTCGTCGGTTTGGGCCGACCGCGTGCCGGCATGGGCGGAACGCCAGATCGTCGTATCCATAAGCGATCTGAACGGCCAGGTGGTCAACGGCAAACTGGACGCCGTGTTCCTCGGCGGCCTCGACCCGGACGACAGCACGAAACGGTTCACCATCGTCGATTGGAAGACGGGTCATCGTCCGACAACGAGCGGCGACATCGCACGCAAGCTCATCCAGCTCGACATGTACCGGCTGCTGCTTGCCGAAATCGAAGGCGTGCCGTTGGAAGCCATCGACGCCACCCTCTACTACGTGAGCGAAGCCGACGAAGCGCGGCGCGAACTGCATGCCGCGATGAAATCCAGGGAGGACATCATCGCGGAACTGAGCGCCGGTGTACCGGAATCATCGGACGACGACTGACCCGTTGCCCGGCGTACCATCCGAACTTCGGGTGGTACGCCAGGCCGGGGTAGTCGGCTTTTGCTTGGCCAATGTTTACTTGACCCGCGTCTACTCGAAGGGATACTGCAATCCCCACCGCCCACGGATCTCGTCCATGAGCTCCATGATGCGCAGCGTATCCGCATGGGGCATTTCCGGGCATTCCGTCCTGCCGTCGAGAATCGCGTTGGCGGCCGAGGCGACCTCGTACTCGTAGCCGGTAAGCTGCTCGGGAACCGCGATGCTGTGGCGAAGCGAATGATCCGTGTTGTACACGTCGATGCGTTCGGGATTGTTGATGTTCGTCACCACGGCATAGCCATTGTCGCCGCAGATCACGCCGGAGCGGTCCGAAGCCACGGCCCTGGAACTGGTCGCGGTGGCCAGCAGACCGTCGTCATAGGTCAGCACCGTGGCGTTCGTCGCATCGACACCGGTGCTGTACGGCACCATCGTGGTGGAAAAATCCGCGATGGAACGGCCATGGTCGGCACCCACGGCCATATCGATGAAGTTCAGCGCATACACGCCCACATCGAGCAACGCGCCTCCGGCAAGATTCGGGTTCGTGATGCGGTCGCGCCCATGCGGCTCATAGCTCAGCTCGGCGCGCACCGAACGTATGGTGCCCAGCTCCCCGCTGCGCACCAGTTCGTTGATGAGATCGCGGCTCGGCTGGTAGCGTGTCCAGATCGCCTCCGTGGCAAGCAGGTTCGTCTGCGCCGCCACATCGAGCAGTTCACGCGCCTGCGCGGTATTGGCGGTGAAGGCCTTTTCCACCAACACGTTCCGGCCGCCCTTCAGGCACATGATCGCCTGTTCGGCGTGGAAATTATGCGGCGTGGCGATATACACCAAGTCGACGTCATCGTCCGCGACCATGCTCTCGTAGGAACCATAGGCCTTGTCGAAGCCGTATTTCGCGGCGAACGCCTCGGCACGGTCGGCGTCGCGCGCCGCCACGGCATACGGGTGAATCCAGCCGGAATACCTGTCATCCGCAGCCATCTTCACCAGCGTCGTGGCCATGGTGTTCGCAATCGAACCGGCACCCAGAATGGCGACATTCACCTTCCTGCCGGTCCGCTCCGCCTTGTCGCGTCTGCCGTTCATCCTGCTCATGTGTTCCTCCTTGCTCATAGGTGAATCCATGACGATTGATGCATCCATTGTACGAAGTCCTGCGATTGGATCGCATCATGCCGAAGGTGCCGGAAGCGGCAGGGGGCAGCAAGGAAACAGTGGGGGAGTAGCGGAAAGTAGCGCCGTGTCGCACCATATGATTACAACGAGAGTATGAACGAAGCAATGCAGCCTGTTATGTCCCGTCGCGCCCGCGAGGTGCAGCCCTTCCGCGCCATGGTGTTCGGAGAGCAAGCCGATCGGATGATCGCCGATGGCATCGATGTCGTGAAACTCAGCCTCGGCGAACCTGATTTCGGGGCTCCGCCGGCAGTCCGCGACGCCATGCGCGAACAGTACGACGGTCGCGCCCTGCCATACACCGCGGCCATGGGATTGCCGGAACTGCGCCGCGCCATCGCGGATTTCTACCAGGAACGCCACGGTCTGAGCATCGACCCCAAGCGCATCGTCATCACCTCCGGCGGTTCGGCGGCACTGCTGCTCGCCACCGCGCTCACCGTCGACTCCGGTGACGAAGTGCTCATCGCAGACCCCTCATACCCCTGCAACCGCGAACTGGTGAAAAGCTTCGAAGGAACCGTGGTGGACGTGCCCACTTCCGCCGCCACCCGCTTCCACCTCACACCGGAACTCGTCGCCCAATACCACACCGACCGCACCAAGGCGGTCATGATCACCTCGCCGTCCAACCCCACCGGCACCACCATCGACTTCAACGTGCTCAAGAGCGTGTGCGACTATGCGCGCGAACACGGCATGTGGCGCATCGTGGACGAAACCTACCTCGATCTGGCTGATCGCGAGCCGGACGGCAGCGAAGTCAAGTCCGTGCTGGAATGCGACGACGGCGCAATCGTCTGCAACAGCTTCTCCAAGTTCTTCGGCATGACCGGTTGGCGTCTCGGCTGGGCCGTCATGCCCGATGACGACGACGTGCTCAAGGCGGTGGACGATCTGGCCACCAACTACTACCTGTGTGCGCACACCCCCACGCAGCATGCCGCGCTCGCCTGCTTCACCAAGGAAAGCCTGGACGAATGCGAGCGCCGCCGCCAGGAGTTGCTGACCCGTCGCCGCATCGTGGTCGATGGGCTCAAGCGCATCGGACTGCCGGTGGAGGTGGAGCCGAATGGCGCGTTCTATGCGTATTTCAACATCAGTTCCACCGGTCTGGATGCGTGGACGTTCTGCGAGCGTGCTTTGGCCGAGGCTCATGTGGCGTTGACGCCGGGGCGTGATTTCGGCGCGGCCACGGCCGATACGCATGTGCGGCTGAGCTATGCCGCCTCCCAGGAGGCGCTTAAGGAAGGGCTCGATCGTCTGGGTCGTTGGCTGCCCACGCTGTGAGCCGGGTATGGGTCGGTTGCGAGCCGACCCGGTCGCGTTGTAGCGGCCTGTAGTTTGATTCGGGGCTTGGCATTCCGTTGCGGGATGCCAAGCCCTTTGTTGTATTGGCTAAGGATGCGGGATTGTCTTCACGGCTGATGTGCCCCGCTATGCGTTTTTTGCGGTTCGTCAGATGCCGTTTAGCCATGCTGCTTCACGACAAATTCAGTCGTGTCTTGTCGTGTTTTACCGATGCCAACAGCAACTCATGTCATTTCGCGACAAATTGTGGCCTGTCCTGTCGCGTTTTGTCTGTGCAGACGTGATTTCATGTCATTTCGCGACAAACTGCGGCCTGTCCTGTCGCATTTTGTCTGTGCAGACGTGATTTCATGTCATTTCGCGACAATTTCCCCACCGTTCTGTCGCAAAATTCAGATGGCCGCCACGATTCATGCCATTTCGCGACGGTTTCGCTACTGTTCTGTCGCGTTTTGCATACGGCTACCGGATCTCATGTTGTTCGGGACAAATCCAGCCCTATCCTGTCGCGATTTGCCGGTGATTGGATTGCCGAGGTGCCATATCCGCTTCTCGCATATTGCCATATCGCCTTGTTCGGGGCCAAAGGTCTTTCCTGAATATCTCAAATCTCCGTGATTAGCGGGGACGCATATACGCGTCTGGAAACCAACGCGGCGTGTTGCCCCCCCGGGACGCATGTAAGCGGTTGTGACCATGGAACGACGCAAGACAAAAGGAGGCCGAAATGGCACGTCACACGAAGAAGAATATTCGCGACTACGCAATCACTGGTTTTAGGAACGGACGAAAGGTCTACCTGAGCCAGACATTCGACACGTACACCGTCACGGAGTACATGGGAGACAGGATGCTCTGGCAGGATTTGAGCGAAGCGAAAACCGTGGCAGTCAATCCAACGGTTATCAAGCTGTTCGGCTACGACGGCAATATCGAGGAAATTCCGCTGGATTTGCCTTCCGACCGATACGACATTACTTCCACATGTCCATCTCGATTTGATGAAATATACTCGATCTCAGGGACGGCCTTCCCTGTCGCGATTTCGATCAATACGACGAGGTCGAAGACGATCGGATGGCATAATGTGCATAGAGACGGGCGACTATATATGGGGAGGAAATCGACATGGCCTTTTGTGAAACCGTTACTAACGGATCTCCATGTTGATTCCCTCCCCATATGTGAATGGCCGCGAATGACTCATGCCGATCAGGACCGACAGTGTTCAATGCAGATGCGTATCCCCTGTGCTTGAGTATGAAGGGACTTGGATACCGACCGGTCATCATTGGAGCCGGAGTTGGCATCGTCCTGATGGCGCTTCGTTGCCTTCGCCTTAGTCTTATCTTTGTCCTTCTTATCGGGCGAGAGGAGCAGCACGCGGATGGCTGTAATGTAGGCAGCGACGAATGAAACCAAGAATGCGCATACCGTGATTTCGCTAAGTCGGTTCAAAGCGCCTTCTTTGCTGAGCCCAAAGAGGTCCATGAAGGGTTGGACGGGAATTAGTCCATTTGTGATACAAGCGTAGGCAAGCAGGAGAAAGGTGATCAGGAACCATTCGATGGCGCAGAGAATCTTCCACTTGGATTTTCTGCGTTCGTATTCAGCTAAATGATCGAAGGACTTGTCCATCGCTTTCTGCAGCGAAGCATCCGTTTCGCCTTTCATGTTGTGAGAACGGTCCTGCATATCGAGACGGAACTGGCGATTCAACGCTATGTGGGCGTTTATCCAGTTGCCGGTCGCTACAGTCAGTCCCATTGTCAACAGGACTGCGAGGAAACCCATGAGCAGACCAAAAGAAACCATGTCATCGTTCCTTTGGGAATAGACAAAAAACAGCCAGCCTAATACAGTGGCCAGTCCGATCTCAAATCCAAAGAGGCAGCTCGATATACAGCCGCATCCCAATGCGATCGGCTTGGACATCCCCATTGCACGTAGATACTACGATGGAGGTTTTCTGCGGCCCTATCGGTAAGAAGCTTCCGTTGCAGATGAACGGCCGCTTCCTCGTCCCGCCCCAGGTGCGACTCCAGTTTTTTGAGTTTTTCGAATTCCGAGTCTATACGGGAGATGCTTAACGTTCTGAGATCAGGGAGTGTCTTGAAGAACCCTAAGAGTGCCGTTATGGCTGTTAGCACTGTGGCCAGAAATGATAGGATCTCTATGATGGTTTCCTTTCGTAGTAGATTTGTTGATATTGTCAATTTTGTTGATATTGTCAATGGATCATGTTTATGTTCACGGCGGTTTGAATTCGATCTGTGCGCGGCCTAGCTAGGCCGCGCACAGATCGGTCCACCGGAGATATATCGAGTGGGTTTGATGGTATATGCCAGTCGGTTCGGCTGGGGGAAGGGCCAGATGTCTCTTCCGTGGGACATATCAGTTTGTCCGGTTCATTCACCCGCCCAGTGTGTAGTCCGCTACCTCTGTTTGCTCATCAGCTTCTGGAGGAGCTTCTTGGTCTTTTCGCCCTCCACGATGCGGTAATTGGACTGCCACAGCGTCTTCATCCTGCCGGCGGCGATGGGGTTGGTCTCCGTGTCGAACGTGTTCTGGACCAAGGCCATGCCGACCGTGTCCCACATCTCGAGAGGGTCAAGCTCCCACTCGACGCCATGCCCGTCCTTGTCCTTCGAGAGCAGCGCGCGGAACGCGCCGAAGATCGGCATGATATATCCCGCGGAGACGTCGTAGTCGATGGTCGTCTGCGTGAAGAGAGTTTTCGCCTTTCCTTCCCGCTTCTCCACGCCGCGGAGGTTGCCGAAGTTTCCTTTCTGTAGGCCGACCGCAAGCTTGTAGTCCCTGAACTTGCGTGGCATGTCCTCCTGGATCCTCTCGTACAGGGCCACGAGGGTGGGGAGTACTCGGGAGAGCTGCAGGTAGATGTTGTCCTCCGACGGGTGCGACCCATCCTCGGTGTGATGGTCGTCCCATTCCTTCCGGTAGTCCTTGAACACCGCGGCCTTACCGGTGTACGAGGCGATCGGTACCGACAGGGCGTCCCCGAAACGGTCGATGTTGAACGCGTACATGAGCTTGAGCAGTTCCGAGACCGGCGTGGTCTTTCCGCTGTCGTTATCCTTGTACGCGATGTTGTCGCCATAGGGCTGGTCCGCGATGGCTTTCTTGATGAAGTCGAATCGGTCCTCCAGGTTGAACAGCGCAATGTCACTGACCTGCACGGACGTGTTGCGAGCGTCGGACAGGGCCGCCACGTCGAGATCCTCGCCGACGAAGACCTCAAGTTTGACGAATTTGTCGATGTCGGACGGGATGGCATCGCGGCGGTCCATGATTGCCCTGTATGTGTGGCCTCCGTCGAGGATCCCGTAGCGCGACGTGTCGTCATCGAGATCAAGATCCAGCATGCTGTTTGCTGCATCGAGCTTCACGCTCTTCGCGAGGATGACGATGCCACGGTTGTGGATGTCAAAGTATGGATCCGTGCCAGACACGGCGTCGAGGAGCTTCTTCGCCGTCATGGTCTTCATGTTGGGCTTGCGAGGGTTCACGTCGGTCGGGATGTTCGCCGGGAGGTCGCGCATGTTGACCCAGATGAAATAGGTCGTCACGTTGGAGTCGGACGGTGATTTCACGGTGCGCATGGTGTGGATATGGAATCGTTCCTTCAATTTGCTTCCTTTCTCGAAGGAGCTGGGAGCCGGTCTTTTGATCGGTGCCCGTCTGTCATCTTTTGATGAAGACGATTACCATCATAATCACATCGCAAGATCTTACAATGGAACCTTGGTGGTGTTTTGGAACCTTGGTTACCCTTAGTATTATGATGAATGGCATGACAGTACGGAAAAAGGATCTGAATCCCGCGTTGCGGCGTGTGGGCGCGATCATCAAGCATCACCGCCTTGATCTGATAGACATAAGACCATCGAGATCCGATTTCATCCTTGATGCAGTATCTTCGGGTCTTCGTGCTGATTGGATCAGCGAGAAGAGTTTGGCGAACATTGAGAACGGATATAACTTCCCGTCGCTCCCCACCCTTTACAATCTTGCGATCGCCTGCCAGGTCTCGCCTGCGGATCTGTTCGAGGAAGTCGCCGGGGCCTTTTCCGCCTACGATTCGACGGATGACGACCTGGAGAGCTAGAGAAATCCGAAGCTGACTGGGCGGTTGTCGAGCATGTATCGGTCCCGGGGGCTGTGACATCGCAGTGTGAGATGTACCACAAACGGAGGTTTCGGGGACGGGGTCTAGGCCGGGGAAGATATCCTTGATGCTCTGTTGGGAAACGTTTCAAAGCCCATCTCGTAATCAATGTTCCGAAATTTCAGGCTTTTGACGGGTATCAATATGTTCGGATGCATGGTGAGCATGATCTACGGATACGCGAGGGCCATCACCGGCGATCAGGCCATAGACCTCCGGAGGGATGTCCTGGAGAGAACCGACTGCGATAGGAACTTCACCGGCATGACGTCCGGAGCTAAGGCCCACCACTCCGAGCTCGACCACATGCTCGACCTCCTACGCGGGGAGACGCCGTGGCGGTGTGGAAGCTGGACCGTCTCAACTGGAGCATGCAGAATCTGATCGATCTGATGACCATGTTCAATAAGAGGGGGAGTGTTTCTGTTCCCTGACTGAATTGATTGACATGAGCATGCCCGAAGGAATGCTCATGTTCAACATCTTTGGAACTTCGCACGGTTCGAATGCGACCTGATTCGCGAACGCACGTAGGTAAGACTCGAAGCCGCACATGCCTGTGGTCGGAAGGACGATCGTCCGTTGAAACTAGATGAGAAACAGGTCGATGAGGTACAGCGGCTGTACGAGTCACATTCAGCAACAGTGAATCAAATCGCTGCGATGATGGGCACAGGGCGGTTCGCTATTTATCGATGCTTAAAGTGCGAGCAAGCGGGAACTTGTGTACTGACCGGCAGCGACCGACAAACATGGCGTTGGCCACTTTGAGCTGAATACCCTTACTTTAGTATGGTTTTCCCCACTGCTTGTTCGATATACTTCTTCCATGCAGGCGCCTCCATGAGATCCCTTTGGGCTTCGCACGTTTCTATCAGTTCTTTGATTTTTTCGTGTTTGGCAGTCTCGTTGCTCTGGAATAGGGCAATGAAGCATTTCTGGAATTGTGCAAGTGTCAGGGGCAGTATATCGAGTCGTTGTTTGACATCGTCTTTTGCATACCATATGCCATGGCGGAAGGTCTCTGCGGTGTTGGTATCGATTTTGATTGCGATGAACAGTCCGTATACGGGGATGTTATTCTTGCCATACTTCAGCACTGCGTCGGAGACATGACGTCTAACGGGCTCACCCTCCATGGATTCCTGTCGAGATCCTCTGGACATCGTGACCTCGGTCAGGATAGTGAATTTGTCATACTCGCAATATAGATCCCCTCGTCCGCCGCCTGCTGCTGATACGGGGAGGAAGTCCGAGTCCAATCGGAATCCTCGCATATCGCTGGGATGGTTGACAAGGTTTCCGAAGGCAAGTGCGGCACGCCATAATACCCATTCAAGATATGCCGGGGTCTCGTCCTTTGGTACTTCGATGCCTTTGTCTTCGTCTGAATCATCGATCTTCTTGCCGCCGCCTTTGATAAGCAGCGTCATGTAGTCAGAAATTTCCTGCCATTGTTCAGGCTGTTTGGCCGCGTAGATGGTTTCGTCGGTTTTCTGCCAGAGCTCTTCGAGATAGAGGCGTGCGGCATTGATCTCAGGTACTGTCGATACCGGACGGTCGCTGAGATCGTAATATACGTGGTTCTTCTTCAGCTGTGCTTCCGTATCGAGAAGCAAGGCCTTGGCAGTTCCAAGATCGTCCATAGGTAGGGATGCGCCATGGCAGAGCTCCTTGTATACGTCCATGACTGGGCGGCGGCTCAATGTTGTCTTGGCCAGTTTTTCCGCTAGGAAATGTTTGGCGGGAACGATGATAAGTCCTCGCCCTTTTCTTTGGACGATTCCACTGATGCGAAGGTAGCGCATGTTCATGTCGCTATAATCAGTGAAATTATCGCTCTTCTTGCTGTAATCCTGGCCGCGTTTCTTGATTTCCTCGGCGTCGAACCTACGTTTGGCTGTTGCCTTCTTGCGGCGCTCTCGCAGATCGATGATGTGATCTACGACATCATCGATATCATAGCTGGGGTCTGTGGTATGGCCCCATAGCGAGAATTCAATTCGGCTGATTTCGCTGGTGCCTGTACGCTTTTCAAGTTCCAGCATCATTGCCAATATCCATCTCAGTGGGGAGAAGAATCCGAGATTTCCTGAGACTTTAGTCTGTTCAAGGCTCAGCGAACGTAGGAAACATTCCTGTTGCGCGGGATAGGTGTCAGCCTTGAGGAAGGTCTCACCGAATGGTGTTATTAGGTCAAGGGGGCCTAGATCCTCCTGGTTGCCGTCCTTCTTTTTGACTTGTGGATAGATGAACCCGAAACGGCCGAACATCAACCGCCATTTTCTCGCGTAGCTGCTGGTGTCCTCTGCTGCGCCGGTTGAATTGACCAGGCCTGCGTGGTTGAGCAGTGTTTGGAATCGTTCCTCGTTGTCTCCTCGCAGGTTTCCGTTGAACGGGGATTCGGCGAACAGTTTCAGGCCTTCCCAGATGCGCATCGGATTGCGCAGTCCAGTGTTGCCTAGTTGCCAGATTGTTATTGGTTTGCCCATGACCTCAGTCTACAATCAGTTTGACGTCATGGGCATCGTTCGTTCAATGTGTGCGACTACCAGCCAAGGAAGAAGTATTCTTCGACTTTGTTGCGGTTTGCCTTATGCTGAGTGCCGATTGAGTAGCGGTAATTGACGGGGACGACCTCGACGTTCCGCTTGTATCGGCCAAGGATTTCCAGCATTTCTTCTTTTGTCGGCTGACTGTTGGACGAGTACGAGATGATAAGGATGCTGTCCTTGAACCGTTCGATCAGCTTGTCAAAAGCTTCTGCGGCTCCCGTTCGGGAGGAGAATGGGGTCGGGTAGGACTTGAATTTCTTGGTTTTGGTGTGTTCCTGCATCGTAACGCCTTGCCAGTCGCAGGCCAGTCCCTCGACGAAGTGGTAACGCCGTACGTATTCGTTATCCGACAATGGCGAATAATACGGGGGATCCATGTATACGAGGTCGGGATGATTCGCCTCCAGCAGCAATGCGTCGCCACGAATGGACTTGTTCTGCTGATGGTTATCGAAGACCGCGTTGTTCACCGCTTCGATGGCTTCAAGGAATTGTTCTGTGAGCGTTTTCTTCAAATCCTTGCGTCCGTCATCATACCGGTGTCCGGTGTAGGTGAAGATCCCACGGGGGCGTTTTTTCGTGCAGGCACGAATCAGCGCGGTCATAGCTATGGCCTTTTTATAGGGATCTTCGATGTCTTTGATATGTGTGCGAAGAACGTCGATCAGGTGGTTTTCCTCGTCCGTGTAGTACAGCCCTTTGAAGGTATCTGACACGAAATTGTCAGTCGGGCAGTCTTCCAACAGGGCCTTTGCTTCTCGTAAAGGCAGCGTCATGCATTGATTTTCCACCAGGGCCTTAGTGAAAGTAGCGCTCATGGCCATGTAGTCGTTGCTTATGACCTGTTTGCCTTGTGCTTTGAACATGTAGCTGACGATGCCTGAGCCGGAGAACAAGTCCACGACCGAGTTGAAATTGAATCGAGATGCCACGTTCCATAGATCAGCGAGCAATTTCTGCTTGGAACCCATGAAACGGGTTGGCGGATATAGCTCGACTTGCTTGGATAGGATTTGCCTTTCCGTCGGTGCTGCTGTCAGGGCCTTGGGGGTCGGCTCGGCAACAACCAGCGTGTCCTCTCCATTGCGGCTGCTTGCCTTGCAAGCTACAGAACGTTTTGTCGGAATGACTTGAATCTCGTATTGTCCATATAGGTCATGGACTAGCGGATGGTTCGAGTTGGTCAGCAGAAGATGACACCCCAGCGAATGCAGACGCGTGAACTCAACCGCAAGCCGTGAATGATCGGAAATCTCAAATTGCTTCTTCGTGTAGCGCTTGAAATCCGAGTATTCGGAAATCGGGATGTACGGCGGGTCCAGGAATACGAAATCGTCTGGTTCGGCGTATTCGGCGAGGACGGTGGCATAGTCGCCGCAGACAATCGTGGCATTCTGGAGCGCTTTGGAGGCTTCACGCAGAGCCTGCGCGTCGCAGATTTTCGGGTTCTTGTATTTCCCGAATGGGGTGTTGAACTGTCCCCTGCGATTGACACGATACAGACCATTGAAGCAGGTTTTGTTCAGATAGATCGTGCGCGCTGCCGCATTTATTGGGGCTAGTTTGGTCCAATCCAGCGCACGAACCTTGAGAAACTGCTCCTGCTCGTTTTTGTATCCAGTCAGAATGGCGATCACTTCTTCGACATGATCTCTTACTTGTGTATATAGGTTCACAAGTTCGGGATTGCTGTCCGCGATCACGGCGTTCGCGGGTTGAATCGCAAAGAACAGCGCTCCTCCGCCGAAGAACGGTTCGATGTATTTGCCGTAATGCGTCGGAACCTTCGGGAGAAGAACGTCAAGCATTTGGGATTTGCCACCGGCCCACTTCAAGATAGGTTTCACTCGGCCATTGGACAGTCCGGCGGATGTCTGGGATCCATTTGTTTTGGCTCGGGGACGCCCTGCCCTTTTTGGGGAGAGCATGCGTTCCAGTACATCAGAGAGGAACGGATTGCCGTCATCGGAACGCAATGTGCCGCGTCGAACGAGAGTGGCTACTGTGGCGTTTTTCACGCCCAGTATTTTTGCGGCTTCCGCCTTGGTAATTGTTTCGTTTTCGATCGGCATATGCCGGGCTGTGTAATTTCCAAGCGGAGTACGCCACCAGGAGGGATTTTTCTTGTTTTTCTTGATCAACAGGGTGTAGACCCTTCGCCACTCCGGTTCTTTATGCAGTTCGGAAATGGAGGTGTGGTCTGATTCGACCTGAAGGAAGAGGTCTGCTGCATCCACGCCAAACATCGGCAGGCTATCGAACAGCCCCCTGGATTCCTGAAGAAACTGGAGTGTGGCTTCCTCAACCAGCGTGTTCATCATCGCTCCCCACTATATGTTGGATCTCATGCTAAGTAATGTCTACTTATAGTTTGACATTTTCATTAGACAGATCCAGCATCGCTTGATGCTTAAGCGTGTCGTATTCTTGGCTAATCTATGTTTCATAGGCAATATTGATATGAATCTTGGGCTATAAGTTAATTTCGTTATTTCGGTAAGATGATGTTTCTGCCCGGCTACCGCGCAGTCGGCATCAGCATCTAATACCAGTGAAACTCTAGACTGCGCGCTGACCGGCAAGAAACGATGTCGGGACAGTTCTCAACGATGATGCAGAAGAGCCCCGCTTGCTCTTCTGATCGGATATGACCTCACCTTTGATGAAAGCCGAACTCGGGATCGGCGAGGAACGCGATCGCGCGGGCGATGACGTACGGCTGTCCGCCGCTGTGCTTCGCGGTGATGGGCGACACGTTGACGATGCGCCTGTAATGCTGCGTCCTCATGCGTTTGACGGTCTGCTTGATGGTCAGGAAATCGGCGGTCAGGTTGACCGCGAGGATCCGATTCCAGCGTTCCGGGTCCGTGTTGTCGAGCGAGTCTTTTGGAGCACGGCTTTAGGACAGTTAAAAGAAAAGTAATGGAAGATTACTGGGCTATTCCTTAACTGGGATTTGCTCCCAGCACAGCCCGCGCTCTCTTCCGGAAACTTGATTGCAAAACGCACGAGTCTGTACGAGCATGCCAAAGCCCCGATACCCAAACGGTATCGGGGCCCTGAACTATCCGCCGGACTAATCACTCAGTCGCTCATTCGTCCAATCACTCGATTAGCGCAACCTCACAACCTCACTTCGCGTCGAACTTCTGCGCTTCCGGCACGGATCCCAGCGAGTCCTCATTGTTGGCCCATTCGGTGGCCCAGCCGTCCACGAATGCGGACTTGACCTTGTCCCACTTGCCGGTGCCCTGCGCGTATTCGATCAGTGCGGAGGCGATGTCGTCCTGCCACTTCTGGTCCGGAATGGTGAAGCTGCGCACTTCGGTCTTGCCGGCGTCGGTGTAGGCGCGTGCGGCCTTGGTCAGCGGGTTGTCCGGCTGGTACTTGTCGGTGAAGGTGGTGAACGGCACGGAGAAGCCCATGTCCTGGGAGAGGATCTTCTTGGCGCTGTCATCGGTGACCATCCACTTGATGAAGTCGAGCGTGGCCTTCTTGTCCTTCTCGGAGGCGTTCTTATTCACCGCCCAGCTGGCGTCGTACACGCCTGCGGGGCCGCTGTTCTCCTCGCCCTTGATGCCCATGTAGTAGGGCAGCATGCCGAGGTCGTCGTCGGCCACCTCGTTGTTCTTGATCTGGGAGTATGCCCACACGCCGTTCGGGTAGAAGGCCACCTTGCCCAGGGCGAATTCGGAGGTGACGTCATCGTAGGTCTTGGAGCTGATCAGGCCGGATTCGGTCGGGCTGTTCTTCAGTTCAAGGTCGAACAGGTCCTTGTACTGGTTGAGGTACGTGCCCTTGATGGTCTTGGAGAACGTGGTGTTCATGTCCTTGTACTCGTAGTACAGCGGCAGGCGCGCCATGTGCGCGGTGAAGCGGTAGGCGTCGGACGAGTCGAGACCCGGGGTGGCGAAGGCACCGTCGAGGCCGAGATCGTCCTTGTGCTGCTGGATGGACTGGGCGACGGCCTTCAGGGTCTTGTAGTCCTTGATGTCATCGGCGCTGGAGATCACCGCATAATCCTTGGCACAGTAGTCCTTGATGATCTTCTTGTTGTAGATGATGCCGTACCATTCGGCCGCGTACGGCAGGGTATAGGACTTGCCGTCGATGGTGTAGGAGTAGGCCTTGCCCTCATCGTTGAGCATCTTGAACACCTCGGTGTCCTGCAACGGCTCCACGTACTTCTGGTACTTGGCGAACTGGTCGAATCCGGACACGTTGAACATGGTCGGGGCGTTGGACTTGGCCAGTTCGGAGGTCATGGTCGCGTCGTAGGTGCCGGCGGCGCCGGTCTGCACGTCGACCTTCACGCCGGTCTTCTTGGTGTACATGGAGGCGAGCTCCTTGTACTGGTCGACCACTTCGGCCTTGTTGTTCATGAAGTACACATGGCCTTTGTCCGAGTCGGCGCTGTTGCTGCCGCAGCCGGCGAGCGAGAAGCCCATGGCGAGGGATGCCGCCACGGCGACGATCCTGGTGATATTGCGGTTCATTGTGTTCTCCTTTTCCTTTTTCCCGATAAGGGGAGTGATATATGGAGACGGTCGTTGTCTCCATGGGGGTGAGGTCGGGCATGCGTCGTTGCGGTGCCCGATCCTCGGGGTCCCTCCGTGTGGGGGTTGTGTGGCCGCCCCATGCCGGAGGGTGCGTGGGGCGGGGTCGGGGTACGTCGGTACGTCAGTCGAGCGACATCCAGACGGTGGCGTCCTGTGGCAGGCGTCCGTCGCTGGTGAGCGGCGAGGATGCCAGCAGGATCCTGCCCTCCGGCAGGTCGGCCGGGGTGATGCTGAAGTTGGTGATGGACGCCCAGCCGTTGGAACGGCGGTAGGCGATCACGCCGCCGTGCTGTCCGTCGGCGCCGTCCGGCAGATCGGAGGGGCGGTCCTCTTCGAGCCAGGTCAGCGAGGTGTCTTCGGGCATCAGCGTATGGCGCAGCTCCAGTGCCTTGCGGTACAGGTTGAGCATGGAATCCGGGTCGGCGTCTTCCTTGTCCGCGGCGTAGTCGGCGAACCATGCCGGCTGCGGCAGGTGCGGCTGTTCGGCGGGCTGGCCGGCCTCGTTGGCCGTTACGCCGGCACCGGGTGCCTTGATCGCGGGGGAGAATCCGAAGGAGCCGCCGTCCGTGCTGGAATCCGCGGCCGTCCATGGCAGCGGCACGCGGCAGCCGTCGCGTCCCTTTTCCGACTGGTTGCGCACGCGGTGGAACGCGGTCGGATCCTCCAGCTTGTCCCATGGGATGTCGGCCACTTCGGGAAGTCCGAGTTCCTCGCCCTGGTACACGTAGGCGGATCCGGGCAGCGCAAGCTCCATCAGAATGGCGGCGCGAGCACGACGGGAACCCTTCTCCCGATCCTCGGTGTAGCTCGTGCCATCGCGCAGCAGCCAGTCCTTGGCCAGCTGGTGGTGCGATGAGGCGGGCACCTGCGGCAGTCCGTAACGGGACACATGGCGGGGAACATCATGGTTGCTCATCACCCATGTCGAGGTGGAGCCGGCGCGTTCGGCCGCGTCCAGACCTTCCTCGATGGCGGTGTGGAAGCTGTCTCGGATCCAGTCCATCTTGGCGAATTCGAAGTTGAAGACCTGGCCGAGTTCGTCGGGGGAAGCGTACAGGTACTGGCGGGACGGGTGCACCCAGGCTTCGGCCACGGCGAATGCGGGCGGATCGTACTCGTTGAACACCTTGCGCCATTCGCGGTAGATGTCGTGCACTTCGTTGCGGTCGTAGAGCGGGTGGGTGCCGTCCGTGACGGACATCTCGTCGCCGATGATCTTGAAGTTGTCGAGATCATCACGATCCAGATCCTTGGCCAGACCATGCGCCACGTCCACGCGGAAGCCGTCGGCGCCGTGGTCGAGCCAGAAGCGCAGCGTCTTGATGAAATCGGCGTGCACGTCGGGGTTCTTCCAGTTCCAGTCCGGCTGCTCCTCGGTGAACATGTGCAGATACCACTGGCCGTCGGGCACGCGGGTCCAGGCCGATCCGCCGAAGCTGGCGATCCAATCGGTCGGCGGCAGGTCGCCGTTGGGGCCGCGACCGTCGCGGAAGATGTAGCGGTCGCGTTCGGGGGAGCCGGGCCCTGCGGCCACGGCGGCCTTGAACCACTCATGCTGGTTGGACGAATGGTTGGGCACGATGTCCACCACGATCTTGATGCCTGCCGCGTGGGCTGTTTTGGCCAGTTCGTCGAAATCGTCCATGGTGCCGAGCTTCGGGTCCACGTTGCGGTAGTCGTCCACGTCGTAGCCGCCGTCGGCGAGCTGGGAGGGATAGAAGGGGCTCAGCCAGATGGCGTCCACGCCCAGCTTCTTGAGATAGGGAACCTTGCTGGTGACTCCTGCGATGTCGCCCAGGCCGGATCCCGTGGTGTCCTTGAAGGAACGCGGGTAGACCTGGTAGACCACGGCCTGCTTCCACCACAGTGACGGATCGGCTGCTGCGGTGACGTTCGTATCGGTGCCGGCCATTATCGACTCCTTCCTCGTTGACGGTGCGTGCCGATGATTGGCGCGCGCGACGATGGCTTTGTGACAACGCTTGCGTTCCCTTGCTTAAGCCCTAATTGTTGGGGTTGTTGCGGGGTGTCGTTGTCTTGTTGCTGGCTCGTTGATACCATGAATGATAGCGCTTACATTTTGGGTGCGCAATACCATGCATATATGGCGTGTTTCCCAATGAAATCAAGGTTTTCGCTATTATGGAAGCGTTGAACATCAGCAGGAGGTGACGGTATGGCACGAGCTACGATCGCGGATGTGGCCAAACTGGCCGGAGTGTCGCAGGCGACGGTGTCCCGCGCTCTGCGCGGCGTGGACAGGGTCGCGCCGGCCACGCGCAGAAAGGTCGAGGAAGCGGCCGAACGGCTGAGTTTCACACTGTCGAAAAGCGCATCGGCATTGGCGTCCGGCAGGACCATGCGCATCATTCTGTTGTGCTCGGGCGGGCTCAATGAATGGTTCAACGCCAATGTGCTGCAGGGCGTGTACGAGGTGCTTGCCCCCGAGGGCTACGATGTCTGCCCGTCGTTCATCTGCGGCAGGGATGAGATGAACCGGTATTTCGCGCGGCTGCCCAAGGACCGCAACGCGGATGCCATCATCATCGCGTCGTTCCAGCTGGATGGCACCCAGCGCGAACAGCTCACGTCCATCGACATGCCCGTGATCGGCGTGAACATCCCCGCGGAATCCTCGTTCGATGCATCCGTATGCGTCGATAATTTCAGCGGCATGGCCAAGGGCGTGTGCCTGCTGAAGTCGCTCGGGCATGAGCATATCGCGTTCGCCGGCGACTACATTCCGGGGAACATGGTGTATTCCACGAACCAGCGTGTGGAGGGTTTTCTTGAAGCGGCCGAGCAGAACGGCTACGACGAGACCAACGCTTCCATCGTGGTGGGCGGCGAACATCCCGAATCGTATGGCAAGGCGCGTCTTGCCGCCGAACTGGTCGCCAAGATGCTGTCGTCGCCGAACCGTCCGACTGGTGTGTGCGTGGAAACCGATCAGCTGGCGATTGCGTTGATCAAGGAGCTGAAGCGGCAGCATCTGCGCGTGCCGGACGATATCTCGGTCATTGGCTTCGACGATGCGGATATCGCCGAGGTAGCCGACTTGACGACGATCCGGCAGAATCCGCTTGCATTGGGCCGTCTCGCCGCACGCCAGACGCTGCGGTTGCTCAAGGGCGAGACTCTGGAGGAGCCGCACGAGTCGCAGGAGCCGGTGCTGGTGCTGCGTGACACCACGGGTCGTGCCCCGCTGGCCGAACCGATTGGTTGAATCACAAGCACAGGCGTCGAAACCGTGCGAAGACCGACCTCAGACCAAGCGGCCAAGACCTAGGCGGTATTCCACTGGTCCGAATATGAAAAAGTGCCCCAGATAGGAATCGAACCTACGACACCTTCTTTAGGAGAGAAGTGCTCTATCCACTGAGCTACTGGGGCAACAGCGTTTACATTGTACACGCATTGCGGCGATGTCAACGCCCTGCCGTGTCTTTTCCGCCGGCGCGGGGCTGCGACGGCCGTGCTCATGGTTGAGCTCAGGGCGTAATCACGCGTTGGTTGGCGTTGGTTGGCGTGAATCGTTGGTGGCAATGGCCGATTGCGTGAGCGGTCGACTTCCGGCGCGGGTAGAGTGGCAGAGCGGCGGGCAAAGTCCCGGTGGAGTAATGGCGGCTCGAATGGAAAGGGAAGCATGGTCTCCTCTCAGGGTAAGCGGAAGAGCGGCGGCAAATCGGCAGGTGCGAAGGCGGGTAAGCCAAGACCCAAGTCGGCTGCCAAGCCGAATGCCAAAGCGTTACGGCACAAGCGCAAGCTGGTCGGTGCCTTGAGCGGCGTGCTGACGCTTGCGGTGCTGGTGCAGATCGTGTTGCGCGCGTTGCCGGCCGACTTGCAGGCGCTGCCATATATTCCGCTGGTGCTGTTCTTCGTGCCGTGGTTCATCGTCATCGCCGCGTTGGCGCTGGGGCTTGCCATATTCTCCCGTCGTACGGTGGTGGCGCTGATCGCCCTTGCCGGTCTTGCGGTGAACTGCTGGTGGCAGTATCCGTTCTTTTCGTCCACGCATCCGCTGCCTATGGCGGCCACTGCGGCCGTAGCCCATTCCATTGCGGATACGGATGACCAGTATGCGCGTGTGATGACGCTCAATGTCTATAAGGGCGAGGCGGATGCGCAGCAGATCGTCGACTTGGTGCGCGATGAACGGGTCGAGGTGCTGGCGTTGCAGGAGACGACGAACGAGTTCATCGAGAGGTTGAAGAACGCGCATATCGAGACCTATCTGCCGTATTCGCAGGTGTCCACGATGGATGGCGCGTACGGGAACGGTTTGTGGTCGGCCACGCCGTTGGCCGATCCGGTTGATGATGCGGTGAATTCCAGCGCGTCATTCATGCCGGGCGGCACGGTGTCGTTCTCCGGCGGGCAGAAGCAGGTCCGGTTCGTGTCCGTGCACACCACGTCGCCGTGGCAGGGGGATTGGCGGCAGTGGAAGCGTTCCTTGGACGAGCTTGGGTTGAAGCGCGCCGATGAGGGGACCAGATACGTGTTCATGGGCGATTTCAATGCGACGATGGATCACGCGTCGATGCGCGAGTTCCTGGGTACGCGGTTCCGTGATGCGGCGTACGGGTCCGGGCACGGGTTCGCGTTCACCGCGCCGGCGAATCTGTTCGCAGTGCCCGCGCTGACCGCAGCGGATCACGTGGTGGTCGACAGCGACATGACCGCCGGTCAGGTGCAGGTGAAGCGTATCAGCGGTTCCGATCACGCCGCCCTGCTCGCCACCATCGACGTAGGCCGCCAATAACTCCGAACACGCCCCTCGGTCACTCCGGTACGTCGGCGAAGCCATCGCCACATGCCATCCCCATCCAGCTACGCTGATGACTCCTGTATGTGGCTATCTCCTAGCTTCACCCGCATCCGCCTACGCTGACAGTCCTTGTACGTTGCCGTTCCCTCATATCATCCGCATCCAGCTACGCTGATGATTCCTGTGTGTGGCTATCTCCTAGTCTCACTCGTATCCGGCTACGCTGATGTTCCCCAAACAGGGCCGTCCCCATCCGCTGCCCTTGTTTCGCTACGTTGATGGATCTCCAGTGTGCCCTCTTGCGTATTTCTCCCGCATCCGGCTACGCTGACGGCTCCTGTATGTCGTCGTTCCCGCATGTCATCCGCATCCGGCTACGCTGACGGCTCCTGTATGTCGTCGTTCCCGCATGTCATCCGCATCCGGCTACGCTAGGTGATTCTCGGTGCAGCGAACTCCGTATCATCCATATCTGGCTGTGCTAACGAGCCAGAAAATCACCTTTTGCAGAGAAATAGGGGCTTTTCGTATGACATGTGAGACCGTAGGCTTGGCTGCTGAGCCGTGAAGCGAAGAGCCCGGTGGGCTCTTCGTAGGCGAAGTGAGCGGCTGTGCCGCGAAGGCCGCGCAGCGGCGCCTTGAGTGTGTCGAACACATCACGCTGAGAACTTGTACATGTTTATCAAGCCGAAGATTGCCTTCACAGAGAAACAGGGGTCTCTGCGCGGCATGTGAGACCGTAGGCTTGGCCGAACGGCCTTGAGTGTGTCGAACATGTCGTGCGGAGACCCCGTCATACCGCCTGCATCAGGGGGACTGATCACGGAAGACTAGTTGCAGTAAGCTGCACAGGCGGAAAATACGCCCTCAGTCCAGATTCGACTGCGTGCCGGCAGTATCGGCCGTGGCTGCCTGCGCGTTCTGTGCCGCGTCGAGCTTGGCGCGTACTTCGTTCAGCAGGGTCTGTGCGCGCTTGGCCAATGCCTCTCCGACTTCCCACTGGCGCATGGACTGGTCGAGGTTCAGTCCACCGGCTTCCAGGGCCTGGACTGCTTCGATGAGCTTGTCGCGGGCCTCCTCGTAGGGCATCTGTTCGATGGCCTTGCGTTCGTCGTCGGTGAGCGTGGATGCTGCGGTGTTCTGATCTGTCATGGTTCGTTCCTTCTGTGTCTGTGTTCCTGTGTTGCGGTGTTGATGTTGCGTGGGATCCCGTGTGCCGTGCCGTTATTCGGCGCTGTCCACGGTGGCGGTGATGATGCCCTTCTTCAGTGTCAGCGTGAGCTTGCTGCCGGGCGAGGTCTTCTGGGCGTCGGCCAGTACGTGCCCGTCAGCATCCTGTACGACGGCGTAGCCGCGGTTGAGGGTTGATTGCGGGCTGAGCGCGGTGAGTGAGGCGTGCGCCTTTTCGATGGTGAGCGAGGCGTCGTCCACGATGCGGCGCAGGCCGATGTCCATGCGGTTGCGTGCGTCGTCGATGAGACGCTGGTGCGGTTCGAGCATGGTGAGTGGTTGGGTCAGGCTGGGTCGGTTCGCGTAGCCTTCGATGAGCCGGAGTTCGGAATCCACGCGTCCGGAGATGCGCATGCGCATTTGGCGGATGGCGTTGTCGATGAGCTGCCATTGTTCGCGGATATCCGGTACTACCTTCTTGGCTGCGTCGGTTGGTGTGGAGGCGCGCAGGTCGGCTGCGAGGTCGATGAGCGTCCAGTCGTCTTCGTGGCCGATGGCCGAGACGAGGGGCGTGTTGCAGGCTGCCGCGGCTCGCACCACGCCTTCGTCGGAGAAACCGACGAGGTCTTCGAATGCGCCGCCGCCGCGTGCCACGATGATGACGTCGACGTCGGGGTCGGCGTCCAGCTGGCGGATCGCGGCGATGATGTCGGGTGGGCATTGGGTGCCTTGTACGTGCGCGTGGAGCACTTTGAAACGCACGGCTGGCCAGCGGAGGTTCACGTTGGTGATCACGTCGCCTTCCGCGCGTGCCTGTGGGGCGCAGATCAGTCCGATGCAGCGGGGGAATTCCGGCAGCGGCTTTTTGCGGTCGGCGTCGAAGAGGCCTTCGCCTTTGAGTTTCTTGCGCAGTTCGTCGATTTGTTCCTTGAGTCCGCCTGCGCCGATTTTGCGGATGTCGTCGCCGATGAAGCTGAGTCTGGTCTGCTTCACCCAGATGTCGGCGTGGCCGTGGATGACCACGCGGTCGCCTTGGCGGAATTGCGAGGCTGCGGCGGCGAAGGCTCGCCATCCGGATACGGAGATGGCGATGTCTTCGAAGTCGTCGCGCACGGTGAGGTAGGCGGAGCCTGCTCGCCGGGTGTTGATTTCGGTGATTTGTCCGCAGATCCATGCTGCGGGCCATTTTTCCACTGCGGTGTGGAATTTCTGGCTCAGCACGCTTACCGGCCAGGGGTTGTCCGCGGTGGTGTCGCGGGCGAGCCTGGGCAGTTGGTCGAACGGACGGGGTATGGGCATGCCGGTCATGTTCGGGTCTTCGTTCATGGGCACCACTATAGGTGCGGGGTCGAATCGGAGGGTGGTGTTGTGGATGGTGGTCGGGGTGTTGCGCTTGTGGTCGCGGGGCTTGCCGCGTGTCGTGTTCTGCCGCCTTGTTTTGAGGCTGTTTTGGTGTGGTCCGCGGGTGGATTGTTACGTTAATCACACAATTGTCTTTTTGGCGGTATTACGCCGAAAAACACTAGTCCTAGTGTCTGGACGGCGTGGCGGAACTATATGTAGGGGTACAGTACATGAGGCAACAAAAACGAAAACGCTCAGACGCGATGTATGAGAGGGGCGCGCGAGCGCCTAGGAAAAGGCAGGAAGATGACGATGGAAACAGCCAGCACGGCAACCGCTAAAACCTCCACAAGCACGGTGCAGGTGGAGAAGCGCGACGGTCGTATCGTGGATTTCGATCCGGTCAACATCATTGCCGCTGTGAAGTCCGCATTCGCTGATCTGGATAAGGAAGTAGGCCCGGAGGAGGAGTCGCTGATCCGCGATCTGGCCAATCAGGTCGAGGGCGAGATCAAGGAACGCTATGCGGGTCCGGCCAAGATCGAGGATATTCAGAATCTTGTCGAGCATGCGCTTATTGAGGATCATCTGTATGACGTGGCCCGTAATTACACCAATTACCGTCTTGACAAGGATATTCAGCGAGCCAAGGCCACGGATGTGAACGAGGCTGTCGCCCGTTTTATCAACAACGATCCCACGCTGATTCATGAGAATGCCAATAAGGATTCCAACGTGTATGCCACGCAGCGTGATCTGCTTGCCGGTGCGGTCAGCAAGGCCGCGGCGCTGAATATGCTGCCGCAGGCGGTCGCCAATGCGCATATGAAGGGCGATATTCATTTCCATGACGCCGATTATTCGCCGTTCACCGCGCAGTCGAACTGTTCCCTGCCGAATTTCTGGGACATGCTGGCCAATGGGTTCACGCTGGGCAATGCGCCGATGGCGTCCCCGAAGTCCATTGCCATCGCGGCCACGCAGATCACGCAGATCATGAAGGATGTGGCGTCCAGCCAGTATGGCGGTCAGACCGCGAACCGTGCGGACGAGCATCTTGCCCGCTACGCGAAGAAGGATTACGAGAAGTTCCTTGAGGAGGCGCGTGAGAACATCCCCGACGGCATGCCGGTGGAGTTCGCCCGCCGTCAGGTGGAGAACGCCAAGAGGAACGAGCCGAGCAAGCTGCATTTCGGTTCGCGCGAGCCGCTTCCCATGGATACGCCGTTCCATTCCGATGTGGACGAGCTGGAGCAGGAGCGTGAGATCCTGGCCAAGATCCGTACGCGCAAGGCCATTTACGATGCCATGCAGACCATGGAGTACCAGATCAACTCGAATCGTGTGTCCAATGGCCAGACCCCGTTCGTCACCGTCGGGTTCGGTCTGGGCACCGACTGGTTCGCCCGCGAGATCCAGCGCGCGATCCTGCTGAACCGCATCCGTGGCCTGGGCAAGGATCATCACACCGCGATCTTCCCGAAGCTGGTGTTCACGATCAAGCATGGTGTGAACTGCGATCCCGAGGATCCGAACTACGATCTGAAGCAGCTGGCGCTGGAGTGCTCCACCAAGCGCATGTACCCGGATGTGGTGTTCTATGAGAACATCGTCAAGATCACCGGTTCCTTCAAGGCCCCGATGGGCTGCCGTTCCTTCCTGCAGGGGTGGGTCAACCCCGAGACCGGCAAGGATGAGGAGGACGGCCGCATGAATCTGGGCGTGGTCTCCGTGAACATCCCGCGCATCGCCTTGGAGTCCCATAAGGACAAGGATCGGTTCTGGAAGCTGTTCAACGAGCGTATGGAGATCGCCCATCAGGCGTTGCAGTTCCGTATCATGCGCTGCAAGCAGGCGACTCCGGTGAATGCCCCCACGCTGTTCCGTTATGGCGCGTTCGGCCGCCTGGGCGCCAACGATAATGTCGATGCGCTGTTCAAGAACGAGCGTGCCACCGTGTCGCTGGGCTATATCGGCCTGGCCGAGGCGACCGCCGTGTTCTATGGCAAGGACTGGATCCGCGATCATGGCTGGGATCCGGAAGGCAAGGAGTTCGCGCTGTCCATCGTCAAGCGCATGAACGAGCTGTGCAAGCAGTGGAGCAAGGCGGAGGGCTACCATTATTCGGTGTATTCCACGCCGGCCGAGTCGCTGACCGATCGTTTCAACCGTATGGATCGTGAGAAGTTCGGCAGGGTCGAGGGCGTGACCGACCACGATTTCTATACGAATTCCTTCCACTACCCGGTGTGGCTGCAGCCCACTCCGATGGAGAAGCTGTCGTACGAGAAGGACTTCCCGTACTATGCGTCCGGCGGTTTCATCAACTACTGCGAGTACCCGTGCCTGCAGGACAATCCGAAGGCGCTGGAGGCCGTGTGGGATTACGCCTACAACATCGGCATCGGCTATCTCGGCACGAACACGCCGATCGACCATTGCTTCGTGTGCGGCTTCCAGGGCGATTTCGAGCCCACCGACGAGGGCTTCAAATGCCCCGAATGCGGTAATTCCGATCCGGACAAGTGCAATGTGACGAAGCGCACGTGCGGCTACCTGGGCAATCCGGTGCAGCGCCCGATGGTGCATGGCCGTCATGAGGAGATCGCGCATCGTGTCAAGCATATGAGCGGCGAGACCGGTCATGTGACGTTGAGCGATGGCTCCGAGCGCGAGTGGTTCGAGGAGACCAAGTAGCGGTCGGTTAGCGTTCGCGTTCACGCAGGTCACGTGGCGTGATGCGCCTTGCCGGGGGCGATCCGGTATCCGATATCCGGCAAGGCATGCGATTGCAGTGGCGAGGGCGTCCGGTTGAATTCCGCCGGTCGCCCTCGATTGTTTGTGTGGGTACGGCGCATGTTGCCGTCTCGAATGTGATTGCCCGGCGGTTGTCCGGGCGTGTGGTGATGGGAGAGTGCATATGGGGGAGTTCCGCAAGGCCGAGGACGAGCAGAAGCGTCATGATTTCGCCGAAGGCGAGTCGGGGCGTGGACCGGGCGTGCCGTCCCGGGGGCTTGCCAATGATCCGCGTGCCGGGCAATGGGATGGCAGGCGCATGTCCAAGCGCATGATCGCCGACTACAAGACGTTCATCGTCACCGACGGCGAGGGTGTGCGCAATTCCCTGTATGTGTCCGGCTGCCCGTTCCATTGTTCCGGGTGCTTCAACGCGTCGATCTGGGATTTCCAGGCCGGGCACGAGTATTCGCAGCGTCTGGAGGACAGGATCATCGATGATCTTCGCGCGCCGTGGGTGCAGGGCATCACGTTCCTGGGTGGCGAGCCGATGCTTGCCACGCCGGTGCTGGTTCCGCTGGCCAGGCGGATCAGGCGCGAATTCGGGCATGATAAGGACATCTGGTGCTGGACGGGCTACACGTGGGAGGAGCTGATGCGCGAGGGTGAGACGCACGACAAGCATGAGCTGCTGGAACTCATCGACATTCTGGTGGATGGACGGTATCTCAAGGATCAGCATGATTCGCTGCTGCAGTTCCGCGGGTCCAGGAACCAGCGCATTCTCGATGTGCCCAGGTCTCTGGCCGCCGGTGAGCCGGTGGTCTGGGCCAGGCTGCACGATCAGGAACGTCAGGTGTCGGAGATCTATTTGAAGGACCGTGACGCGGGCGAGGGGGCGCAGGCTTCCTGACGCCGCCGATGCGTCGAAACGCGTGCGGGTCTAGTATCCGTGCGCATGGAGGTAGTCGTCGTCGAATCCGAAATAATGCCCGATTTCGTGGATGACGGTTTTGCCGATCTGTTCGACCATGTCCTGCCGTGTGGCGCATACGCGCTCGTGTGGTCCTTTGAAGATGGTGATCATGTCGGGCATGACGCCGCTGTACGACGTGGTCCGCTGCGTGATGGGCACGCCGGTGTAGAGGCCGAGCAATTCGCCGTCGGAACAGTTCAGGCCGCCAAGTTCGTTTGCCGTGGGCTCGTAATCCCATGCGATGGCGATGTTGCTCAATGCTTCGGTGAATCGGGAGGGGATCGTGGCCAGGGCCTCCTCGACGGCGCTTTCGAATTCCTGATCGCTCATATGCATGATTCGAGCGTACCCGAAACCCGCCCGTTCCATGGTTTTCCGGATTCGCCATGTAGGCGTAATCCGCGGGGCTGTGGGTAGGATTGGGCTTATAGGCGCATGCCATGACGTCGAGTCGTATAGCGGAAGTCGCCGTAGTAAGGAGAACCATGCCCATGGATGAGCAGAAGACCCAGCCGATCGCGACGCCGCTTTCTGAGTCGCAGGCCGATGCCGAACAACGGGATGCACAATATGAGCCCGCGCAGGATGCACGGTATATAGCGGACACGCAAGTGATACCGCAGCGGCAGGCGGCAGGCGGCGATGCGTATTCGACCGCGCAGTATCCGACACAATACCCGACCGCGCAATACCAGCCTCAATATTCTGATGCACAGTATCCGCCGCAGCGGGGCGAGCAGCCCGCAGGCCCGATACGCCACAAGCGCTGGCCGCTGGTGGTGGCCGTCATCGTGGTGGTGGCCATCGTCGCCGGAACCGCAGGGTTCCTTGCCTACCGTAACAAGCATGACCAGGCATTGGCCGATTGCCGGAATGCCGTGAGCGAATTCACCGCCGCGCGCAAGGAGCTGCTGGACACCGGCGAATCCTCGACACAGGTGCAGCAACTGCTGCGCAGCGTGCTGGGCGTGGATGATATCCTCGACGCGGCGGCGGACGCCTCAAGCCAGGCCGAACGCACGGTCGGCACCGAAGGGTGCGCGGCCAACGCCACGATCACCCAGCTCAATCTGGTCAAAGACACCGTATCCAGCGCCACCGCGTCCCTGCGCAAATCCATCGGCACAATCACGAAGGAAGCCGGCAAGCTCGGTGCCGATTCCTCGTCGAAGAACAATGCCGGCAACGATTCGTCCTCAAGCAACGGCAACGGCACGGACGGAAACAACGGCAACGACTCCGATAACTCCGATAACGCCGACAGCGACGATAGCGGAAGCAGTAAGGCACTGGAACAAGGCAGACAGGACCTGCAGAACACCATCGACTCCGCACGCGGGCTCCTGGACCAATTGAAGAACAGCGAACTGAACAGCACGCTGAAACAGCTGGCGAGCAGCGCGCTGAGCAAGGGACTCGACGCCGCGCAGAACCTGGCCAACGATCCGAACGTCAGGGATTCGCACGCCTACGAAACGGCCAAAGCCACGTTGGAACAGGCGATCGACGCGGCCAGACAATGGCTGAGCAGCCAAGCAGGCGAGTAGCGACGGCACGGCAAACAGTGCAAGAAAACCATTGACGGCAACGATGTGTACCGTGTGTCGTACGCCCCGCGAAGCCTGCGGCGCGGCGAACCCCTACGGGCCAAACGGTACCGACATCGCACGGACGGTACTCCGTAAGCTGAATCGCTTGACACCGCAAAACTGTTAGGCGGGTGGTCGGACTAAGCTGGTTCTCCAGCAAGTCGGCAGCACCGCCCCCGGTACCTTATTATCCGGCCGGATATGTGAAGGGCATAACAGGCGGTGTGAGGCCGAAAACCGAGTTGTAGAGGAATACATGGCTGATACCGCACCTATCGTGAGCACATTGCAGTCCGCGAACCCTGATGCGAAACCGTTGCGCGTGGGATTGGACATCGGTTCCACCACAGTCAAGGCCGTGGTGCTCGACCAGTCCGATTCGCTGTCGGAAACGCTGTTCTCCGATTACCGTCGCCACCACGCCAACGTCCGCGCCACCGTGGCCGGACTGCTTGCCGATATCCACGCGATGCTTGAGGAACGTGGCCGCGGCGACGAACCGATCCGCCTGGCCATCACCGGTTCCGGCGGTCTTGCGCTCGCCGACAGCCTCCACGTGCCGTTCGTGCAGGAGGTCATCGCCGAGACCGAGGCGATCGATAAGGAATACCCGCAGGCGGATGTCATCATCGAGCTTGGCGGCGAGGACGCCAAGATCACGTATCTGAAGCCCACGCCGGAGCAGCGCATGAACGGTTCGTGCGCGGGCGGTACCGGCGCGTTCATCGATCAGATGTCCACGCTGCTCGACACCGATCCCGCCGGACTCAACGAGATGGCGAAAAGTTATGAGAACCTGTATCCGATCGCGTCGCGTTGCGGCGTGTTCGCCAAGACCGATCTGCAGCCGCTGATCAACGACGGCGCGGCCAAGCCCGATCTGGCCGCCTCCATCTTCACGGCCGTGGCCACCCAGACCATCGCCGGCCTTGCCTCCGGGCGCCCGATCCACGGAACCGTCATCTTCCTCGGCGGCCCGCTGTTCTTCATGTCCGAACTGCGTGCGGCGTTCAAGCGCGCGCTCGACGGCAAGGTGGACGAGTTCATCATCCCCACCGACGCCCACCTGTATGTGGCCTATGGCGCGGCATTGCAGGCCGAGCAGGACACCGACGACGAAGGCAACCATTTCGAGGCCAAGCCGGTGAACGCCATCCTTTCCAGGCTGGAGGAGCTGGAGAACCTGCCGTCCAACACGCCCACCATGCCTCCGCTGTTCCCCACGGAAGAGGATCGCAAGGCCTTCAACGAGCGCCATCATCGCGAGCATGTGCACATCGGCAACCTTGACGGGGCCAAGGGCCCGCACTTCCTAGGCATCGACGCCGGCTCCACCACCATCAAGGCCACGCTGGTGAACGACGACCGCGAGATCGTCTGGTCCAGCTACGCCAATAACGAGGGCAGCCCGCTGACCGCGGCCATCAACATCGCCAAGAAGATCGAGGCGGAACTGCCGGAGGGCGCGTGGATCGCGCGTTCCTGCGCCACCGGTTACGGCGAGGGCCTGATCGCCACCGGCCTGCATCTGGACGAGGGCGTGGTGGAGACCATGGCCCACTACCGTGGCGCCGAAATGGTCAGCCCCGGTGTCACCGCCGTGATCGACATCGGCGGTCAGGATATGAAGTATCTCGCCATTTCCGACGGCGTGATCGATTCCATCGCCGTGAACGAGGCGTGCTCCTCCGGCTGCGGCTCCTTCCTGCAGACCTTCGCCATGTCGATGGGGCTGAGCATCGAGGAATTCACGCAGAAGGCGCTTGCCTCCACGCACCCCGTCGACCTGGGTTCGCGGTGCACCGTGTTCATGAACTCCTCGGTGAAGCAGGCGCAGAAGGAAGGCGCCAGCATCGAGGACATCGCCGCCGGCCTGTGCTATTCGGTGGTACGCAACGCGTTGTATAAGGTCATCAAGCTGCGTGATTCCGGTGAGCTCGGCGATACCGTGGTCGTGCAGGGCGGTACGTTCCTGAACGATGCCGTGCTGCGTGCCTTCGAGCTGCTGACCGACCGTCAGGTGACCCGTCCGAACATCGCCGGCCTGATGGGCGCGTATGGCGCGGCCCTTACCGCGCGCATGCATTACGTGGACGTTGCGGATGATTCCAATGGGCTGGTCGCGGCAGACGGTTCCGAACAGGGGAGTGCCGCGCAGGATGGCGAGCATACCGTCGTCATCGACGGCGTGACGCACACCGCCAGCTCCATCCTGACCGGCGAGGCGCTCGACAACCTCACCATGACCACCGAACGCGACGTGTGCAAGCTGTGCCAGAACCACTGCAAGCTCACCATCACCACCTTCGCCGACGGCGCCCGCTATGTGACCGGCAACCGCTGCGAGCGTGGCGGTGACGCCAAGCGCAAGCGTTCCGACAGACCGAATCTGTACGACTACAAGTACAAGCGCTGCTTCGCCTACCGCAGGCTCACCGACAAGAAGGCCACCCGTGGCGAGATCGGCATTCCGCGCGCGCTCAACATGTACGAGAACTACCCGTTCTGGTTCACGCTGCTCACCTCCCTGGGCTTCAAGGTCATGATCTCCGGCCGCAGCTCGCACGAACTGTTCGAGACGGGCATCGAATCGATTGCCTCCGAGAACATCTGCTACCCGGCCAAGCTGGTGCACGGCCATATCAAGTGGCTGCTCAACAAGGGCATCAAGACCATCTTCTACCCGTGCGTGAGCTACGAGGAGAACCTGGTTCCCAACACCGACAACCACTACAACTGCCCGGTCGTGGCGAACTACCCGGTGGTCATCGGCGCGAACATGCCGGAACTGCGCGAGGAGGGCGTGCGCTACATGCGCCCGTACTTCAACCTCGCCAACCACGAGCTCATGGTCGACCGCATCGTGGAGGAATTCGCGTGGGCCAACGTGACCCGCGAGGAAGCCGAGACGGCGGTCAAGGCCGCGTATGCCGAAGACAAGGTGTTCAAGCACGACGTGCAGCAGGAGGGCCTGCGAGCGTTGGCGTACATGAAGGAGCACAACTGCCGCGGCATCGTGCTCGCCGGTCGCCCCTACCATGTCGATCCGGAGATCAACCACGGCATCCCGGAGACCATCTGCTCGCTGGGCATGGTGGTGCTGTCCGAGGATTCCGTCTGCGAGCTGCAGCCGGGCGAGAAGCTGAACCTGAGCGAATTCCTCGCGGACGGCGAGAACGATCCGCGCAAGAGGAATGCCGATGGCTTCCGCCATGTCGGCGACCGCAAGGTGACCAAGATGCCGCTGCGCGTGACCAACCAGTGGGCCTATCATTCCCGCCTGTACGCGGCGGCCAACTTCGTCGCCTCGTACCCGGGACTGGAGCTCGTGCAGCTCAACTCCTTCGGCTGCGGTCTTGACGCCATCACCACCGACCAGGTGTCGGAGATTCTGGCGGACAAGGCCGACGTGTACACCATGCTGAAGATCGACGAGGTCTCAAACCTGGGTGCGGCGAAGATCCGTCTGCGTTCGCTCAAGGCCGCCGTCGAGGAACGCGAACGCAACCACAAGCGTGCGTTGGCAGGCTCCACGGCGAACGACGCGGCCAAATCCGAGGGCGATGCCGCGGTCAGCAAGGCCAAGGCCGATCTTGACGAGGCGAAGGCCAGGCTTGCGGCCGCCGAGGCGCAGCTCAGGTCCGCCGAGGAACAGGCCGGCGTCAAGCAGGGCGAATTCCGCAAGACCGGTTCCGAAGCGCCGACACCCGGCCGTCAGGTCATGCTCGACACGGTGATGAAGGCCAACCCGAAGCTCACCGAGGCGGTCAAGCAGGCTTCCAGGCGTGCCGCGGAGAACGGCAAGGGCGGTGGCTCCGCGCACAACTCGGCCACCATGTCCAAGTATGCGAACCGTATTCCGTTCGGCAAGGATATGAAGGACTACACCATCGTGGCCCCGCAGATGAGCCCGATCCACTTCTCGCTGGTGGAATCCGTGATCCGTTCTGGCGGCTACAAGTTCGACATCCTCAAGCACGCCAGCCGCGAGGATGTGGAGACCGGCCTGAAATACGTGAACAACGACGCCTGCTACCCGGCCATCATGGTCATCGGCCAGCTGGTGGACGCGCTGCTGGAGGGCAAGTACGATCCCGACCACACCGCGTTGGCCATCACGCAGACCGGCGGCATGTGCCGCGCCACCAACTACTTCGGCCTGATCCGCAAGGCGTTGGTGGATGCCGGCTACCCGCAGATCCCGGTGATCGCCATCTCCACGCAGGGCATCGAGGACAATCCGGGCTTCACCGCCACGCCGGCGCTGCTGCACCGTGCCATCAAGGCGCTGATCATCGGCGACCTGCTCATGAAGTGTCTGTATCGCGTGCGTCCGTACGAGGTGACGCCGGGCAGCGCGAACAAGCTGTACCACACGTGGGACACCATCGTGCGCGAGACGTTGGAGAACCACGGTCATTCCAAGACGGCGCGCAAGTTCATCGGCAAGGGCTACCTGCCGTACGGCACGCTCGTCAAGGAGATCGTCAAGTCGTTCGATGCGCTGCCGCTCAAGGACATTCCGCGCAAGGTGCGTGTGGGCGTGGTCGGCGAGATTCTGGTCAAGTACCAGCCGGATGCGAACAACCATGTGGTCGATGTGATCGAATCGCAGGATTGCGAGGCCGTGGTGCCGGGCATCATGGAGTTCATGACCACCCGCCCGTACATCTCCGATTGGAACGAGCATTACCTGGGCATGGGCGGCAGCAAGATCGGCTATGCCGTGATGCGTAAGGGTCTCGATCTGTACAACGCGCCGGTGCGCAAGGCCATCGACTTGGCGCACGGCAAGTTCTCGCAGGATCTGCCGATGCCGGAACTGGTGAAGAAGGCCGGCGAGGTGACGTCCGTGGGCGTGCAGGCCGGTGAGGGCTGGCTGCTGACCGCCGAGATCCTGGAGCTCATCGAATCGGGCTGCCCGAATGTGGTGTGCGCGCAGCCGTTCGCCTGCCTGCCGAACCATGTGACGGGCCGTGGCATGTTCGGCAAGATCCGCCGCCTGTACCCGGAGGCGAACATCGTGTCCATCGACTACGATCCGGGCGCATCCGAGGCAAACCAGCTCAACCGCATCAAGCTCATGATCGCCGCCGCCAAGAAGATGCACAAGAAGCAGCAGGGCGGTGAGTAGCGCCATAGCGCTGACCTGAAACGGGTGGGGAAAGGACGTGTGACGTGTATGATGGCATGTCCGTTCCCCGCCCGTTTTTTATCCGACCGTTCGATACGAGATCCTGCCTGCTGTCTTCACCGTCGTTCCTCTGAGTCCATCCCACCCAACGCCTCGTTTATCCCTCGATAATCCGCACTTGCTTTCAATGGAGCCTCCGTCCCGTAGTCACGGCTGTCCAGTATGTGAAAGTGTTTCTTTCGGGAAATGGACTCGATACTTTGCGGCGGTAGGGTGCTTCCAACACATGCGGCATGAGGTATCGTGCGCCGTCCGGCAGGGCGGGTGCGATTCGTGCATGCCGCACAAAACGAGATATGCGTGAACCGGTACGGAAGGAAAGCATGATGGAAGATCAGCGTGATAAGGCAGCGGAACAGGCAGTCAAGGCGGATGCCGTCAAGTCCGAGGAAGAGGAAGCCCGCGAGCTGGGCAACTTCGAAAGTGCGGTCGACGAGACGCTGGCCACCGGCTATCTGGACGACACCCTGACCGTCACGGATGCGGATGGCGTCGCCCAGGTGCTGCCGGTGCTGGATTCCGAACCGATCTCCCACCTGGTCGAGGGGCTGGAAGACGTCGGTGGGCGCGCGAACGTGTTCGTGCACACCGCGGATGGCGTGGTGGTCCTCAGCGTGGTGGAGTACAACCCGAACGCCGAAGAATAAACTTCCGCTCATCGCGTGTCAGATCCGGCGATGGTCAATCGCGAAAGGGCGGTGTAGCCAGCAGGTACAAGCTTGTCCATTTTTGCCGTTGTTTGACAGAACGATATTGGTCGTTCTATAAGTGCCGTCTTGTTCTTTTTTCTCATTTGTCTTCTTCCCATGTGTATGACAAAACGACATCTTGTCAGTTTTGTCAGCTTTTGATATGGTGATTGAACGAGAAAGCCATCGACCTGGGAGGCAGATATGAGTGCAGTATTGGAAAGCCAGCATGTCAAAGGCTCCGGCATCGTCGACAAAAAGAATCTCCATCGCGCAAAGAAGCGTTCCCCAAACGAAGGCACTACGATTCGTATGGGGAATCGTGCCTTGGTCGCCGCCGATGGCGAAGTTGTGGAATTGAGCGACAAAGCCTTCGAGGCGGCGCTGAATGCGGCGATGGGCGTCATGGGGCGGCATCGGATGATCACCACTGGTCAAGCGGCAAGACTTCTTGATTGTTCGCCTCGTACCGTCGCCCGTATCCTCGATTCCGGTCGTCTGCCCTTCACGCGCAACGGCGAGTCCGGCCGCCGCATGGTCGACGTGGTCGACGTCATGGATTATCAGCGTCAGGAACGTGAGCGTATGCAGGCATCCTTGTCCGCGATGCGTCAGGCGGCGCAGGAAATCGCAATGAATGATGACGATTTATCCGCCTATGTAGCCCAGTTCGACTGACTGGAGGGGCAAAAGACCATGGCCAGGCCTGTTGCTGTATTGGACGCCAATGTGTTCCCAACCACTTGGTTGCTCGATATCCTCCTGACGTTGGACGAACATAATCGTATTGACGCGGTATGGTCCGAACGCATCCTTACTGAGGTGCGTCGCACACTGATTGAACGCCAACACCGTAACCCCGTTCAGGTGGAAAGCTTTTTGCGTGCGATATGCTCAATGAACGCTACGCATTGCGCTTATGGGTGGGAGCCGCGCGAACCGATGCTCGAACTGCCCGACCCCGATGACAGGCATGTGCTTGCAGCCGCGTTGGTCGCAGGCGCCGACTACATCGTCACCTACAATCTCAAGGATTTTCCGCCGGAACGGCTCAAGCGATATCCGGTCAGCGCGATTCATCCCGACGATTTCCTGTGCCTTTTGTTGGAACGAAACCGAAACGACGTATTGGACGTGATGAACGAAGTGGTGTCCAGCAAGGACAATCCTCCACGCACCATGCGCGAAGAAATCGCTCATCTGCGGATGTTGCGACTTGACGGATTCTCAGAAAAACTGGAGAAGCTGCTTCATCTAGATGCTCAATGAGCATATGAACAATATGCGGGAATATGTATCAACAGCGTTTGGCAAAAAAGTCGGGGGCGAACGTCACGAGAATGGCGGCAGGTGCTTTTTGAGGTGCTTGTACAGCCCGTGCAGTTTTGCAATTGTCTTGATCGTTTTGCCCTTTCGATATATCTTGCGAAGATATGCCGGGACGTATGCGATACTCGACGCTTATGCTGGAGCAAGGTGATTGCGGTGGGGGCTACGGCATGCCGAATCCCCGGCATGCCACCTGCCATTAGTTTTTCATATAGCCAATTCGTGGGTCTTCGGCATGCTCGGGGTGCACCGTCGAATACGATATAGCCCATGGTTACTCCCAGAATCAGTTATGCGCATCTGCTTACCGAACCGAATCCCAAGCATGTCGAAAGCCTGCTGAAGTTCTTCGAAAGCGGCTGTTCCAAACGAGGCACCGGCGGTTTCGGCGTGGAGATCGAGCATCTGCCGGTGCATAATGCCGACGACACCGCGGTCAGCTATTACGAGCCGAACGGCATCGAGACGTTCCTGAAGCGCATCGCGCCGTATTTTGACGAGAGCAAGGAATATTGGGAGAACGGGCATCTGGTCGGCCTGGGGCGTGGCAAGATCTCGGTGTCGCTGGAACCGGGCGGTCAGGTCGAAACGTCCATCGGCATCCTGCATGAGCCGCAGGAACTGAACACCCTGTATGGCGAGTTCCGCAGCCAGGCCGATCCCATCATCGAAGAGCTCGGCTTTCGGCTTGTGCACTACGGTTACCAGCCGAAGTCCAGCTTCGCCGACATTCCCGTCAATCCGAAGGACCGCTATGACGCCATGACCGATTACCTCGGCAGGGTGGGCGAGTTCGGCCCGTGCATGATGCGCTGCTCCGCCTCCACGCAGGTGAGCATCGATTATGTGGACGAGGCCGATTCCATCGCCAAGATGCGCGTCGGCACCGCGATCGGGCCGATTCTGGCATGGTTCTTCCGCAACAGCCCGTATTTCGAGGGCAAGCTCAACACGTACCCGCTGCTACGTCAGCGCATGTGGGACTTCCTGGACTTCCAGCGCACGAACGTGATTCCCGGTCTGTTCGACCCGCGCTTCGGTTGGGAGGATTACGCGCGCGATGTGCTGTGCACGCCGCTGATGTTCGCGGATCTGACGCACACGCCCGAAGCGGTGGCCACCGGTGCCACGGGCAAGGAGCTGCATCGCGCCGCCTTCCGTGAGAACGCGGGGGAGGTGTACCCCGATCGCGAGCTCAACGCCTATGAGATCAACCACATCATCTCCACGCATTTCAACGATGTGCGTCTGAAGAACTTCATCGAACTGCGCCATTGGGATTCGCTGCCGGTGGAGCGCGCGGAACGTCTGACGGAGATCATCTCGTCGCTATTCTATGTGCCGGCCAACCGCATTCGTCTTGAAAGCTACTTCGACGGGCTGCGCGAGGAGGATGTGCTTGAGGCCAAGGCCAATCTGCAGGCGCATGGCCGCGAGGCCACGCCGTATGGCCAGCCGCTCGACTTCTGGCGGGAGTTCCTGGGGCTTGAAGGTCTGCTGGACGATATCCCGGGCGACCCGAAGCACCCCGAGGTGTTCCAGGGCTGACGGCGAGCGGCCGTTCCATATCGCATATTCGTGGAATGCCGCATGGTGGCCTGTTCATGGTCAACATGCGGCATTCCCGCTATTGAGCGCCTGTTCGGTAGACTGGGAATCATGACAGATAAGGGGAAGAAACGCGTTCGCAAAAGTCCGGTGGAACGCAGGAACGAGATCATCCAAGCCGCGGTGAAGCTGATCGGCGAGAAGGGGTATTACGGCACGTCGCTCAAGGAGATCGCGGACGCGATCGGCATGAGCCAGCCGGGCATGCTGCATTACATCGGCAACAAGGAGAATCTGCTGTCGATGCTCATCACCGACAACTATGATGCCGAGGGCACGCCGCGTGATTTCATCGAGTCCGGGCTGCCGGGCAGCGATCCGGAGGGCATGCTGCTTCCCGCATACATGAGATTCCTGGTGCGCTACAACATCCAGCGTCGCAGTCTGCTGCAGCTGTATATGGTGCTGGAATCGGAGTCGTTCAGCCCCGAGCACCCACTGCACGAGTATTTCGAGAACCGTCCGGATGCGGTGTGGGACCATTATTCCGAGTTCAAGTGGAAGCTGCCTCCCGAGGTCGGCGGCTGGGAGAACGTGCGCCCGATCGTGCGGCAATGCTTGGAAGCCATGGATGGCATCCAGTTGCGGTGGACGCGTAGGCCGCCCATTGATATGTATGACGAATGGTTGGGCTTCGAGCGGCTGATTTTCCCGTCCCCGGTGTGGGATCATTACCGCTGAGAGACGCTTGGAATCTCATCATGGCCCCGTCGCAGCAGTGTGGCGGGGCTTTTTGGTGCTCGCGCACTGCTGCTGATTTTTTTTATTGTCGACTTTGTGAAAGATAACAACGGTGTGTCGTTGCACAGATATTGCAAAACGGCGTATTTGCAACGGTTATCCGCCGGTAAAAATATCTAACACGCGGTAGATAGTAGTGGTTGACAACATCTTCCTGCGGATATATCGTAACAATATCTAATGAACGTTAGATATGAAAGACGGTTAACGGCCAACGATGGGCGCGTCAACGATGACAACGAAAAGAGGAACTATGGGCAGGAACTGCGTGGATCATATCCTGTTCGGTGCCGCATACTATGACGAATACCTCACGATGAAGGGCATCGACCGCATCGACGAGGATATGCGCATGATGAAGGATGCCGGGCTGAACGTGATCCGTATCGCCGAATCCACATGGAGTACCTGCGAACCGCAGCCGGGCGTGTTCGATTTCTCCCATGTGGACCGTGCGCTCGACGCCGCGCACAAGGCAGGCATCAGCGTGATCGTCGGCACGCCGACCTACGCGGTGCCCAGCTGGCTGGTCAAGATGCACCCGGACGTGCTGGCCGTCACCCCGAACGGCCAAGGCAAATACGGCGCACGTCAGATCATGGATATCGTCAATCCCGCCTATCGTTTCTACGGCGAGCGCGTGATCCGCCGGCTCATCGCCCACGTTGCCGACCATCCGGCCGTCATCGGCTATCAGGTGGACAACGAGACGAAGTACTACGATTCCGTCTCCAACGATATGCAGCGTCTGTTCGTCAAGTACCTGCGTGAGAAGTTCCACGGCGATCTTGACGCGTTGAACGCGCATTTTGGTCTCGATTACTGGTCCAATCGCATCGATTCGTGGGAGGATTTCCCGGATGTGACCGCCACCATCAACGAGTCCTTGGGTGGTGAATTCGACAGATTCCGCCGCGACCAGGTGCGCCAGTTCCTCCAGTGGCAGACGGATATCGTGCGCGAGTACGCGCATGACGATCAGTTCGTCACTCATAATTTCGATTTCGAGTGGCGCGGTTATTCCTATGGCGTGCAGCCGTCCGTCGACCACTTCAAGGCCGCCACGGCCGTGGATATCACCGGCGTGGACATCTACCACCCGACCGAGGACGAGCTGACCGGCAAGGAGATCGCCTTCGGCGGCGACGTGGCCCGCTCCACCAAGGACGGCAACAACTATCTGGTGCTGGAAACCGAGGCGCAGGGGCAGCACGGTTGGCTGCCGTTCCCCGGTCAGCTTCGTCTGCAGGCTTACTCCCATCTCGCTTCCGGCGCGGATATGGTGGAGTACTGGCATTGGCATTCCATCCACAACTCTTTCGAGACCTACTGGAAGGGTCTCCTGAGCCATGATCTCGAACCGAATCCCACCTACCGTGAGGCGGGCGTGTTCGGCCGCGAAATCGCCAGGCCGGAAGTGGGGGAGCGGCTTGTCCACCTGAGGAAGCGCAACAAGGTCGCCATCATGGTGAGCAACGAATCGTTGACCGCGCTCGACTGGTTCCTCATCGAGGCTGGTTTCCCGTTCGGCGGAACCCTCAAGTACAACGATGTGGTGCGCAACGTCTACGATGCGCTGTTCGAGCTTAACGTGGAATGCGATTTCATCCCCTCCGATGCGTCTGCCGAACGTTTGGGCAAATACGAGATGATCGTGGCCCCGGCGTTGTACTGCGCTCCGCAGGAGACGACCGATCGTCTGCGTGAATTCGTTTCCAACGGCGGCCACTTGGTTGCCACCATGCGTTCCTTCGTGGCCGACGATGAGGTGACCGTATGGCACGACCGTGCGCCGCACAACCTCACCGATGTGTTCGGTATGACCTATAACCAGTTCACCCGGCCGAAGAACGTGCCGGTGGAATTCTCCGGCCCGCTTGCCGGTATGCAGCCGGTCGAGGCGAAGTCCATGATCGAACTGCTTGATGCCGCGGATGACACGGAAGTGCTGGCTTCGTACGGGCATTATGCGTGGAAGGGTTATGCGGCCATCACACGTCATGCCTTCGGCAAGGGCGACGCCGAATGGATCGCCACGCTGCTTGATGTCGATGCGATCCGCGAGGTGCTGCGTGAAGCCGTCGACCATGCCGGTGTTGCCGGTGTGGGGGAGCGGCTTGCCGGAACGCTCACCGTGCGCCAGGGTGTGAATGCCAGGGGCGAGACGGTCACCTACCTGCTGAACTATTCCGCCGAGCCGGTCGTGGCGGCAAGCCCGGTCGCCGGCGAGGTGGTGGTCGCGCCGGAGGTGATCGGCAGAAGCGGCGAGCTTGATGCGGCGGCAAACGCGGGCGTCGCGCTCAAGGCCGGTTCACTGGTGGCCGAAGGCGGCGAGCTGGAGATCGGCCCGTGGAATCTGGCGGTGATCGTGGGCTAAAGGTCCTGCCGATTGCGCCTTACGGGATGAGCAGGTCGATGATGGCCTTCCATTCCCCGACGAAGTCGACCTCATGCGACCCGTTGAGCCAGCGCAGCTGCAGACCCTCCATTGCGGAGAGCACCTGCAATGCGGTGCGCTTGGGATCAGGCACGCCGTCCCGTTCGGCGGCGAGCGCGTATTCCTTGAGCAGATTGATTTCACGCTGTTCGAAATACTCGTGCACGGGGTGGTCCGCGCTCAGGGCCTCGCTTTCCAGCAGGGTGTAGAGGCGGACCATCTCCGGGCGTCCGGCGTTCGTTTCCACGGTTCCCGTGGAGATGGCCTTGAGACCGAGGTCGCAATGGTATGCGATGCCGTCTTCGAGGACCTCTCCCGTTACCCCTTCCACGCCAAGATGCTTGGCGATGGCTATCTGATTGGTGCGGTCGGCGTACTTGAGGGTTTCCTCAAGCAGCTGTTCCTTGGTGTTGTAGTAGTAAAGGAGGCCTGCCTCGGTGATGTTCTGAGCCTGCGCCACATCGCGGATGGTGAATCCCCAGAATCCGAACTGGGAGATGAACGAGATGGTGGTTTCGAGGATGCTGCGTCTGCGCTCCTCGGCGCTCATTCTTTTCTTGGGTGTCCGCTCGGTACGTCGACGCATCTGTTCTCCTTCTCTCTTAGTGCTTACTAAGGTACCGCAGATTGGTGAGGGAAGGGTGGGAAGTGTTGGGACACGCCGGAAACAACAGGATAGAGAAAATATAATATGATTTAACTAAGCAGTTACTAAGTATAAAAAAGTGACCGCCACTGAAGACCAACGGGCAAAGCAGCCCAACGCAAAAACAACACAATCAAAGAATTCACTACTGAAGCATGATTCAAAGGAGAGAGTTTGATAACGTCCGAAATCTTGCGCACTTTCGGATTCCGGCCCTGACGCAGGAGGGCATGGCCCGCGTCCTGTGTACGATTTTCATTCGCCAAAACAAAAAACCGCGATTGGAAGCCAGGAGACGGAA
>NZ_JAAIIF010000001.1 GCF_012932675.1 Bifidobacterium erythrocebi | reverse complement strand
GAACGAATGGTCGAACCGCCGCTACCTGGACATGTCCCGGCTCGATGACAACCTCGTGGAAGCGAACTGATCATCGCGCCATGGACGGCCATGATCCAAAGTGCGCAACTTTTCGGGCACTACCTCCCTCTTACAGGCAACCCCATCGAAGTGTAAGCTGGGCACAGAAGCCGCTGTTTACTTAGCAAAGGGGGTTCCATGACCAGCAGCATTCAAGATGTGGCCAAGGCGGCGGGCGTTTCCATCTCCACCGTTTCCCGCTCGTTCACACGACCAGACCTTGTTTCCGCAAAGACGCGCAAACGCGTGCTGGAGATCGCCAATGAGCTTAATTTCTCACTGTCCCGTTCCGCCGCCGCGCTGAAGTCGGGCCGGTCGCTGCGCATCGCAGTCCTGATGAGCGGCCATATCAGTCTGTGGTTCACCGCTTCGGTTATCGAGGGGCTTAACGAAGTGCTCCATGCCGAAGGCTACGACATCTCCATCTTCCAAATCTCCAGCATTGAGGAACGCAAGGAGTTCTTCGACACCCTTCCGGTACGCCGCAACGCCGACGCCGTCATCGTCGTCTCCTTTGACATCGATGCGCAGGAAAGCGCGCAGCTTGCATCCGTCGGCGTGCCTATTATCGGCATCAACGCCGTCAAGCCCGAGGAACGCGGATTCTCCGCAGCTGTCAATATCAATGATGAGCAGGGCTCCACACTTGCCGCCCGGCATCTTATCGCGCTTGGGCACCGCAGCATCGCCTATATCAGCACCGACCGAGGCGTTTCCCTGTCCTTCTCCGTAAAGAGCCGTTTCAACGTCTTCTGCGATTGTTGCCGCAAGGAAGGCATCGAACCGCAGATCGTGGTCTGCAAGGTCGACCATGACGGACACTATCAGATCGGCGACGTGGTCACGCAGCTGATGAGTTTGCCGCAGATGCCGACGGCTATCGCATGCCAGGAGGATGGCATTGCCTTGCCGCTGCTTTTCCAATTGGAGCGCAACGGGTTCGCCGTCCCCGGCGACATCTCGCTCATCGGCTACGACGATAGCTTCTATACGAACGACATTGGTCTGACCACCATTCGTCAGGATCCTGCCGAAATGGCGCGAACGGCCGCACGTATGACACTGGATCTCATTCAGGGGCATGAGCTGTCCCCCGCATTCGTGGACGTTCCAGCACAGCTTGTGGTACGTTCCAGCACAGCCAGCGTGCGCCACTGATTTCCGCAGACCCTCTGTGCCCCGTTTCACCCCTAGCGTGAGGCGGGGCACAAGCATATGCAGGCGCTCCCGTCTCCTCAGCACCATGCTTCGGCATATGGCGGTACTGCGGATTCTCATTCAAAAAAGGGTGATGGCCGCAGACCCGTCAAGGTCTGCGGCCATCACCCTTTGGAGAAGTTACATGAAGAAGAAGTTGTTGCAGAGAGGAAAAGCGACGACCGGGGAGAAGGAAACCGGTCGTCGCCGGTATTCAATTATTCAGCGGATCGGACTCAGTGAGAAGCCTTGTACTCAGCGGCCCAGTTGTCCACGAATGCGGTCTTCACGGCGTTCCAGTCGCCGGTGCCCTGAGCGTACTCAAGCAGAGCGTTGCCCAGCTTGTTCTTCCACTCTTCGGACGGCATCATGGTGAAGTTCCAGGAGACCTGGGTCTTGCCGGACTTCTGATCGTCCTGAGCAGCCTGGACCAGCGGGTTGTCGGACTTGACGTCGGAGAAGGACTTGAACGGGGTGGTGAAGCCCATGTCCTGGCTCAGCGACTTCTTGCCGGCGTCGGAGGTGATGACCCACTTCAGGAAGTCCTTGGTGGCCTTCTTATTAGCATCGGAAGCCTTGTCGTTGATGCACCAGTAGTTCTCGGAGCCGGTGGCCAGACCCTGCTTCTCCTCGCCCTTGGCGCCGGTGTAGATCGGCATCATGCCGATGGAATCGGCCTTCATGCCGGCCTTCTGCAGGTCGGTCCAAGCCCAGGTGCCGTTCTGGTAGAAGGCGGCCTGGCCGAGGGCGAACTCGGAGTTGGCGTCGTCACCGGTCTTGGAGCTCAGCTGCGTGCGATCGGTGGTGGAGTCGGTGATGTACAGGTCGAAGATGTTCTTGTACTCCGGCAGGTAGGTGCCCTTGATGGTCTCCGGCTGCTCGGTGACGTTGTCCTTGGTGAACTCGTAATACAGCGGCAGGTTGGCCAGATGGGTCTTGAAGCGCCAGTCGGAGCTGGAATCGAAGCCAGCGGAGGTGAAGGCGCCCTTGATGCCGAGCTGGTCCTTCTTGGCCTGCATGTCGTCAGCCACGGCCTTGAGCGTATCGAAGTTGTCGATATCGTCAACGCTCTTGATCTTGGCACCATCGGTGGCGATGTACTTGTTGAGGATGTCCTTGTTGTAGATCAGGCCGTAGGTTTCCATAACGTACGGCACGCCGACGACCTTGTCGCCGTCCTTCAGCGCCACATCCTTGTTGATGAGCTGGTTGTAAGGCTCGGAATCCTTCATATCGGCGGTGTAGCGCTTCCAGTTCTGGTAGCCGACAGGGCCGTTGACCTGGAACAGGGTCGGGGCTTCGGTCTTTGCGATCTCGGACTTCAGCGTCTGCTCGTAGGTGCCGGAGGCTGCGGTCTGAACCTTGACCTCGACGCCGGTCTCCTTGGTGTATTCCTTGGCCAGAGCGGTCCACTGATCGGCTGCTTCCGGCTTGAAGTTCAGATAATAGACCTTGCCCTTGCCGTTGCTGGAGCTGGAATTGGAGCCACATGCGGCGAGCGTGCCCAAAGACATTGCGGTGATAGCAACCAGGCTAACCGCTGCCTTCACATTACGATTCATCATCGAACCTTTCTCTTCCTTTTTGTGTTCCCTCCCTCGAACATTTTCTTAATGTTCGAGGGCGAGGCGTCAGCTTCGGCGCCGACGACGTTTATCTCGACATCCCCCATTATGGCGCATCTTCCGGTTTCTTGCAAACGATGGCAAAACCTGGCGTGCCGAAACACCGAGATGACGCGCCAAAACCCGCGAATCGGCGTTTTCAGACACCGCGCGTCGTATTGCAAGAAATGCGCGCAAAATCAGCGGATTGCAGGCAAAACGGAATCCGCCTATCGGTTCAGCAATTCCAATGCTCGATAACGCGGTCGCCCTTATACAGGCTCAGCACCGAATAATGCGCCGTGTCCAGCCGAAGCAACCGTCCGAACCCCGGATCGAGGCCAAGCCACTGCGAAGTGAGGATCCGAAGAATATGCGCATGTGCGACCAGCAGCACATCATGCCCGGATTCGATGAGCGGAACGACCCGCTCAATCGCGTTGCGGGCACGGGCTGCGGCCTCGTCCAGGCTTTCGCCGGCACCGGCATGCACATGCACGCGTTCCCCACCGGGAAGGCGTTCCTCCCAATCCGCATTCATGGATTCGGGAAGCGAGGTAGGGCCGTCACGCCACACATTCCAATCGAATCCGCCCATATCGCTCACTGTTTTACGGGTACGCCCCTCCGCACGCCCGTAATCCCACTCGGCGATATCATCAAGCGTGCCGGCATGGGAGAATCCCGCCAGGTGCGCCGTCTGCTGCGCGCGCCTCAACGGACTGGCGAACACGCACCCCTCATCGAATCCCCTTGGAAAAGCCTCTCGCAGCCGCTCGCCGGCAGCAGCCGCCTGCTGCTCACCCACGGCGGTCAACGGAATATCCGTCCTTCCGGTATGCTGCCCGGATTCGCTCCACACGGTCTGCCCATGGCGTAGCACAACCAAACGTCCGGTCTGTATGGCGGCTGCGTTGCCGCGCTGTCCATTTTCGCTCATAGTCACACTGTACTCCGTAAGTCGTTGATGTCCCAGTGCCATAGCGATCTTCCTTGGGGCGGAGCCGCCGGCAGCGCGACGGCATCGCACCGTGAGCGGTAGACTGGTACCTATGAGTGACGAAACCAGCAACACGACCGTTTCGACCGCAGACCGCACCGTCGCGGCCCTGCATCGTATCGACAGCAAAGTCGATGAACTGCGCAAACATCGGCTGGAAGACCCGGATTCCGCCACTGATAAGCTGATCAAGTCCCTTCTTCCCACCGTCACCGGTCTGGTCGCCGGCAAAATATTCCAAGCGGTCTGGGATAAGGCATGGGGTCGCCGTGGATCCGGTTCCGGCACAACCGGCACCGGTGGCAACAATCTGATAATGGGCATCGCGTTTGCAGCGGCATCGGCGGCGTTCGGCGCGGCCGTATCCGCATTGTCCAATCGCGGCTCGCAGGCACTGGTCGATCGTCAGCATCGCAAGCGCAAGCAGTGACTGTTTTCCGTCTCATTTTCCTGTCTCACTAATCGCAACATACCGATTGCATAGGTCAGGCAGTCGCGTGACAATAACGGTATGACTGAACTTATTCACAACGCCACCATCGATACGCTTCTTGAGCGTCGTTCCATCCGCAAATTCAAGGATGAGGAGCTGAGTCCCGAAATCGTCGCCACGCTGGAAACCGTGGCGCAGCATGCGCCTTCGAGTCAGTTCCTCAATGACTGGTCGGCCATTCGCATCACCGACCCGGACGTCAAAAGCCAGCTTGCGCGAATCGGCGGGCAGCCGTATATCGCCGAGGCGCCTCTGCTGTACGTATTCGTGCTTGACGAGCATCGCAATGCCGCAATCGCCCAGGCAAAGGGCGTTGAGACCGGTGACGACGCGTTCACGCTGACTTCCAGCTACCGCTATACGCAGGCCCAGAATGATGCCGTGCTGGCCCTGCATGCCATGGAAACGGCGGCGTACTCCCTTGGCTTGGGCTGTGTGGTGCTCGGCTCCATTCTGAACGATGCGGCCGCGCTGGTCGACATGCTGAATCTGCCGGAATACACGTACCCGGTGCTGGGTCTGGCCATCGGCAAGCCTGACCAGGAGCCGGCGCTCAAGCCGCGTATGCCTCGTTCCATGCAGTTCTTCGATAACGAATATCCTTCCAGCAACGAGCGTGTGCTTGCCGGCCTGGATGCGTTCGATGACGAGGTGCATCAGTACTACGATCTGCGTAATACGGAACGTCCGGTCGATGCGTTCAGCAATCAGATCGCAGTGGTTGCCGTGGACGACAGCGTGCTGTCCAAATCGGTTGTGCCGCTTGCGGAACGTCAGGGATTCCGCTTGGACCGCTGATAATCGGTCTTCCAACGCGAAGGGTGCTTGTTTCACAGCTGACTGTGGAACAAGCACCCTTCATCGTTTATGTCGTCGTTATTGGCACTATTCTGTTCTATTCTTGGCGGTTTCGTCACACGTACGGATTTGTGTACGGCTTATCGTCTGCGCGGCTTATAGCCCTTCTTCCTGGAATGAGGCTTCATCTGCTGGTTCAATGGTGCATATCGGTAGCTTGATTGCGGATCGCGGTGCGTCAGATGCCATGTACCGCAGAACTCGCAGCGATACACCCATAGTTCGGTTCCTCGCTCACGCCAGCTCTGATCGGCCGCCTGCTGGGCCGTGGCCTTGTCGTGATACATGATCTTGTTCGATTCGACGCAGCGCTTAGGTACGAAATAGTGCATGATGCCACATTAGTCTACTCATGCAAAACGACGGCCGCAGAATCACGTAAAACACTTGTAGAAGCCGGAAAGCCGGAGAAGCAGCTCTTGTCCTCGGCGGACGCATTTTCCTCTTATACAAGCCCAGCATGACCTCAGAGGCCGGTCTCCGGCAGGTTCAGCAATATGCCTTTACCGCAGTGCCTCTTACGAGGCCTCCGCTTTATTGTTGTTCCGCGGCATGGACCGTCTGCTTTCCAATGGAAACTGCACTATGAGATGCCCCTGACGGGGAATGAGCACGATGGTAAATAATCTTCGGGATTCCCTTGTTCCCACTCCTCCAGAGGGGTTCCGGCTGATGCGCCCAAGAAACAAGGCCTCCGCGTCGGCGTCGTTCCTGGATGCGCGGTGGATCCCCGCGGGGCAAAAAGGGCGGGAAAGGCCCCGGGCATGGAGGCCCCGGGATATGAGAGAGGGGAAACGGGGAAGGGCAAGAAGGGCGGAAAAAATCCCCCGGATATGAAAATGGGGGTTCCCGGAGCGTTGCTCGACGGGAACCCCCCATGACGTATGAAGCGGCGACGCGCTACTCTCCCACACCCTCTCAGGTGCAGTACCATCGCCGTGCAAGGCCTTAGCTTCCGGGTTCGGAATGGGACCGGGCGTCTCAC